>NZ_JACYUY010000015.1 GCF_014842025.1 Massilia sp. CFBP 13721 | reverse complement strand
TGATTCCTCGGGTTAAAGTGAGCAATAAGCTCAGAAAGCATAATACAAGGGTGGGCTTCGCCCACGCGGTCTCCCCTGCGCACGGTGGCTGCCCTCGAAGCGGCCCGCTCCATCGCATTCGCGGTGAAAACGACGCCTGCGGTTTCTCGATGCCGTATCCGCGTGGGCGGAGCCCACCCTACGGTACGCAACCGACGGTGGTCGGTCCGGATTGGCCGCGGCGTCACGTAGGGTGGGCTCCGCCCACGTGGTCTCCCCTTTGCACAGTGGTTGCCCTCAAAGCGGCCCGCTCCGTCGCATTTACGACAAAAACCACGCCGGCGGTTTCTCAATGTTGTATCCGCGTGGGCGGAGCCCACCCTACGGTACGCAACCGGCGGTAGCCGGTCTAGATCCGCCACGGCATCACGTAGGGTGGGCTCCGCCCACGCGGTCTCCCCTTCGCACAGTTGCAGCCCTTGAAGCGGCTGAAGAGGAAGCCGACGGTTCTTGACGCCGCATCGCGCACGGTGCGCTACAGCGATAGTCGCTCCAGACAAAAAAACGCCAGCCGCAACATGCCGGCTGGCGCAGGAGACCCGTTGGAAATCACTGAGACACCTCGCGCTGCCGCTGGGGCAGCGACGAGATGGATTCATTCTAGCGCCCGCCCGGCACGCCGGAACATCGGCGGCGAAAGAATCAGCGCACTGAGCGAAGCATACTTCAGCGCTTGGGTTTGCGCTCTTCCATCCCCGCCTCGTCGATGTCGCTCGAGGCCGCGCGCGAACGCTTGTATTCGAGCTCGCCCTCTTCTTCCGGCAGCGCCGGTCCCGCATACAGCACGGCCACGTCGGCCAGGGCGCTGGCGCGGTCCGTGCCGAAGCCGGACAAGGCGGTCAGGCGCAGGTGGCGCGCCGTCACCGGCTGGGCGAAGCGCACGGTCTGCGGGTCGAAGGTCGAGCCGAGCGTCGCCCGCTGCAGCTCGCGCCAGGCGGCGCCGTCGTCGCTGACCTCGATGCGCCACTCGCGCACGTCGCCCTCATGCTCGCGGTGGTTCTGGCGCGGCATCAGCACCAGGCCCGCGAACGGTACCGGCGCGTCAAACGCGATATTCAGCACCGGCTGCGGCCGTGGCGCATCGCCGCGCACCGACACCAGCGCATAGGTGTTCGGGTCGCCGTCGATGGTGTTGGCGGCATCGGGCCAGCCGCTCGCCGTCGCGCCCAGCTTTTTCATCACGCGGGTGTCGAACAGGGTCGCGCGCAGCGCCTCGGGCGCCAGCGTGGTCTTCGGCGCAAAGGCAGTCGAGGCCATGTAGTCGAGTACCGACTGGCGCAGCTGGCGCGCCACCGGACGCGAGGCGAGCTTGCCTTCCAGGTCGAAGGTCGACACCAGCAGCTTGCCCGGCCCGACCTGCGCCTCGAACAGCGTGCCCAGCTTGTAGTTGCGGTTCCAGTCGTCGATCGGCTGCACGATCGGGGCCAAATCCCGGGGCAGGCGGTCCAGGTTCATGGCGCGCGCGCCGTTCACCAGTTCGCTCCACTGCCAGTCGAAGTGCGATTCGGTCGGGAAGCCGGCCAGCGCCGGGTGTTTTGCATCGATCGACAGCCCCAGCATGCGGCCCCAGCCCGGATTCATCAGGCGGTTCCAGAATACCGGCACGTCGGCCAGCGGCGGCGAGGTCCAGTCGAGATCCGCCTTGCGCGGCAGGTAGAGCACCTTGCCGCCGCCCTTCAGGGCCGCTTCGGCCGTGTTCCACGATTGGGTCACGAGTACCGACGGCGTTTGCGCCGGCGTCACCTGCTCCGGATACAGCCAGAAGTTCCAGTCGTTGGCGACGCGGGTGCCGGCCAGGCCGACCACCAGCTTGTATTGCGCCGGCGCCGGCAGCGCCGCCAGGCTGGCGTCGATGCGCCCGAGCGGCGTGTTCTTGCCGATCGGGATGGCGCGCGTGTCGAAGCGCCCTTCCAGCACGGCCTTGCCGCGCGCATCCTCGACCCGCCACCAGGGACTGGCCTTGGCGAGCGCGCCCTTGCCGTAGTGCGCGATCTCGACCGGCACGTCGAGCTTGTCCTTCGTCGTGAGCACGAGCCGCGTCAGGCGCGCCAGCGGCACGGTCTCGCCGTTGAAGCGGCGGAACTGCTCCGCCGTGGCATAGCCCTTCGGTTCCCAGAAGGTATCGAGCACGCCGACCAGGGCCGTGCCCTGGCCGAGGTAATCGTGCAGGTCGAGCAGCTGGAAGCCGCTCATGCCGCGCGTGCGCAGCACCGCCTCGATCTCTTCCTTGTAGGCGGCCAGCTGCCACTTGCCCGAGGCCAGCGCGAAGTCGCGGTTCTTTTCCAGTACGCCGTGGTCACGGGCCGAGTCGCGGAAGATCTCGTAGTTCCCGGGGCGCAGGTAACCAGTGAACTTGTCGATGATGGAAAAATCGGGATACGCCACCCACTGCCCGGTCTCGTGCGCCAGCACCGGCACCTTCACGCCTTCGAGCGAGGCCGCGTAGTCGCGACCGAACCAGCCGGTCTTGTTGCGCAGCGGTTTGGGGCCGATGCGCTGGATCGCCAGGTAATCGGTGCCCTCGTCGACCTTCGGTACCGACGGTTCGGTGTGGCCGGTGCCGTTGGTGTACAGGCGGCGCGGGTCGCGTTCGCGGTAGTGCGCGATCCACTTGTCGAAGGATTCCTTCCAGCGTCCAGACGGCTCGTTGCTCGGGCTGAGCAGCAGGAACGACGGATGGTTGCCGTAGGCGCGGATCATGCGCTCGGTCTCTTCGTACAGCATCGCCTCCAGCGGCGAACCGGGCGACACGCTGTTCCACATGCCCGGTTCCGGCTGCAGGTAGATGCCCACTTCGTCGGCCGCCTGGAAGGCCGCCTCGGGCGGATTGAAGGAGTGGAAGCGCACGTGGTTGATGCCCCAGGCCTTGTTGATCCTGAAGATCTTCTTCCAGTATTCGACGTCGGTCGGCGGATAACCGGTCAGCGGAAAATCGCCGCCGTGGTGGGTGCCGCGCATGAACACGGGCCGGCCATTGACCAGCATGTCCATGCCTTCGGCGCGGATCTGCACGAAGCCGAACGACAGCCGGCGCGTGTCGAGGGCAGCGCGCGCACCGTCGCCCCGCAAGGCCAGCGACATGGTCTGCAGCGCCGGCGTGAACTCGTCCCAGGTCTTGGCGTTCTTCGGATACTGCACGGTGAACTCGGCCTGGCCGCCCGCTTCGGTCCAGCTGACCGGCACACGCTTGCCGTTGGCGAGGACGGTGCCGCTGCCGGCGCGCCCGCCGGCATTCCCGATGCGCATGACGACGCGCGCGCTGCGCGTGGCCACGTCCGGATAGACCTGGGCGTCGTCGATGTACACCGGGCTGGTCGCGCGCAGTTCGATCTTGCCGACGATGCCGTTCCAGCTCATGCCGAGCGAATCGGACACGCTGTGCGAGTCGAGCCGGTAATTCAGTTGCATGCGGCTGTCGACGCGCACGGCGATGCGGTGGGTTCCCGGGCTGAGCTGCCCCAGGTCGACCACGTGCTCGGCCACCAGGCTGCGGTTGGCGCCGACCTCGCGCCCGTCGACCCACACGGTCGAACCCCAGCGCGGACGCTCCATGAATAGCGTCACGCGCTTGCCGGCCCAGGCCTTGGGCACGGTCACGTCGCGCGCATACCAGGCCGCGCCCAGGTAATGGCGCGGCGGCTGGCTCAGGAACGGCACCTTGACCTGGCCCTCCTTGGTATAGGCCTTGTAGTCCTCGCGCTGGTGCCACTGGCGGTCGTACAGCGACAGCACCCAGGGCGTACTTGCCGAGATCGGGTCGCCATGGCCCTGGGCATTCAGGATACCGGGCAGGCGGATGGTCTGGGCCAGCGTGCGCGCCGGCCAGCCCTGCTCCACGCCGACGTCGGTGCGGTCGAGCGCGAAGCGCCAGGTGCCGGCCAGGTCGATGGTTTCCACGGCGCGCGCGGGCGCGGGAAGCAGAAAGACGGATGCCAGCAGGGCCGGCACGATGGTGCTGCGGATAGTGATGCGGATGGTATGGTGCATGCGGGAGGTCCGTGCTGGCGGCCAGGCTGCGCCGCGGGTGGCTGATGCCGGCGATTGTGGCATACGGCTGAGCGCTGGGCGGGTTGTCAACCGCTCAAGCGCTTGAGTGTTTGGGCGCTGTCGAGCCGGCGTTGTCGAGCCGGCTTGATGCGGCCCGGCCCGCGATGTGACGCGGGCCGGGGACGCCGCGCGTCGTGACGTCAGCGCGGGGCAGCGGCAAGGCCCGGCCGGCGCGCGACAATCGTCGGCGCCGGCGGCGCCTTCATGCCGCTGCCGAGGTAAAAGCCCGGATGCGGCGGCTGGTTGTAGGCCGTGTTTTGCCAGGCGACCGCCACCCGGTACTGCGCATCGTGCATGAGCGTCACCAGGCGCCGTTCGGTGGGGTACGGCGTCGTGTAGATGCGCAGGAACTGCTGGTCGGGCGTGTGCCACACGACTTCCTCGCGCCAGTCGCCGAACAGGTCGGCCGAGAGCACCGGCACGTTCTTGGTGCCGTTGGAATGGGTGGCGCCGGTCGCTTCCAGCAGGGTATGCGAGCGGCCGGCCAGCCAATCCCATTTCGTGATCCGGTTCTGGTCGAACAGTTCGCGCAGCTCGTCGCCATCCCACCAGACCAGGAAACTCGCCTCGCGCGGATGCCTGGCCTGCTCGCCGCCAGGACCCTCGATCGGCTTGCCCTGGGCCGTGTACAGGCCCGGCTGGTTGCTCCCCCAGGCCTCGGCGCCCGGGAAGCGTGGATCGATGTCCGCAGCCACCCCGCGCCCGGTATCCTTGTCCGCCGGCGTGCTCCACAATACCTGGCCGGTGCGTGCATCGAGCATGGCGGCGCCGATGCCGCCGTTGCGGCGCACGTCTTCGTGCACGCCGAACTTCTCGAGGCCGGGACGCGTCGGGTCGAGGTCGCCCAGATGCATGGCGTCGCCATGGCGCAGGCCCGTGTTCCACAGGCCCTCGCCGTTGTCGTCGATGGCCATCGCGCCGTAGACGATTTCGTCCCTGCCGTCGCCGTCGGCGTCGGCCACGCCCAACTGGTGGTTGCCCTGCCCGCCCCAGGCTTCCAGGCCGGCGCCTTTCCCGCTTGCCGCGCTGTCGAACACCCATCGCTTCGTCAGCTTGCCGTCGCGCCAGTCCCAGGCCGCCAGCGTCGTGCGCGCATAGTAGCCGCGCGCCATGACGATGCTGGGGCGCTGGCCGTCGAGATAGGCGGTGCCGGCCAGGAACCGGTCGGAGCGGTTGGCGAAGCCGTCGCCCCAGGTTTGCGTCATCTGCGCCGCGCTCGGCGCGTCGGTGCGCGGGTCGCGCGCCGGCCAGTACGGTTCGCTGGCCAGCGCCTTGCCGCTGAGGCCATCGAAAATCGTCAGGAACTCGGGACCTTTCAGGATCCGGCCCTGCAAGGTCGCCACCATGCTGCCGTCCGCCTTGAGCGTGCTGCCGGTGCGATCCTGCGTCGGCGTTTCGCCGCCCGTTTCACGCCAGTCGGCCTGCGCGTCGCCGAGTACCCTGCCGCTGCCGTCGACCGTGCCGTCGCTCGTGCGCACGGCCAGTTCCGCGCGGCCGTCGCCGTCGTAGTCGAATACCTGGAACTGCGTGTAGTGGTTCCCGGCGCGGATGTTGCGCCCCAGGTTGATGCGCCACAGGCGCTTGCCTTCCTGGGTGTAGGCGTCCAGGTAGACCTCGCCGGTGTAGCCGCCGAAGGCATTGTCCTTGGCGTTGGACGGATCCCATTTCTGGATGATCTCGTAGCGCCCGTCGCCATCGAGGTCGGCCACGCTGGCCTCGGTGGCGACGTAGGTATAGGCATCCCCCGCCGGCGTGACGCCCGCCGGAGGCTGCTGGATCGGAATGCCGAGATAGCCCTCGCTCCAGACGGCGGCGGGTTTGCTGGCGTCGACGTCCTTGCGCCCGACACGGGCCTTGACGACATAGGTCGAGCGCGGCGTGCCATCCTTGTCGACGGTGTTGGTGGCGGCGCGCGCAGGCAGGGCCGCGATCTTCTTGCCGTCGCGGTACACGTCGAAGGCCGTCCGCGGCGCGTCGGTCGCCAGCAGGCGCCAGGACACGAGGTTGCCGCCATCCCTGGCGGGCACGGCAACCACGCCCCGGTCCAGGGCTTCCATCCAGCGCGGCACCGCTGTGGTAGGCGATGCGGTATTCGCTGAGGTAGTCGCCGCGGTATTCGCTGCCCCCGCCCCTGCCGCGCCCAGCGCGAGTGTGATCGCGCCGGACACGACACCCCGGCGCAGCGTGAATCGATTCGATGCCATGTTCATTCCCTGTTCCTCATTGTTGTCCACGCGTTGATGCTTCATGCGCCCGGCCGCAGCCCGCGAGTCGGTTGATCGGCACCGCCCCCGCCATCGCCCGGTACCCGGCCGCCGACAGATGCAATCCATCGCCGGAATCGTAGGCCTTCTGCAGCCGGTCGATCGCCGCCGGATCGCGCACCGCGGCGTCGAAGTCGGCCACGCCGTCGAACAGGTTCGAGCCGCGCAGCCAGTCGTTCAGGGCGACGCGGTCGGCCTCGTTGTGCGGCTGCGGCTTGTAGATGCGCCCACCGACATAGGGCGTGATGGTGCCGGCGATCAGGCAGACGCCTTGCGCGTGGGCCTTGGCGGCCAGTTCGCCCCAGCCGGCCTGCAGTTCCGTCATCATCGCCTGGCGTGCTTCCGGCGTATCGCGGCCGGCGCGCAGCAGGTGGCCCATGTCGTTCACGCCGATCAGCACCAACGCATGCGTCACGCCGGGGTGCGCCAGCACGTCGCGCTCGAAGCGCGACAGCAGGTTCGGCCCGGTATCGTCGCGCAGCATGCGGTTGCCGCCGATGCCGGCATTGATCACGCCGACTTGCGGCCCGCCTTCCGCCGCCAGGCGCCGCACGAGGTAATCGGGCCAGCGCTCGTCGCGGTCCTTGCCGGAGCCGCTACCGTCGGTGATCGAGTCGCCGATCGCCACCAGCACGCCCTGGGCGCCTGGCGCCTGCACTTCGATGCCGGCGACCTGGTACCACGAACCGACGGCGCGCGCGCCGGTCAGCGCCGGCTGCGCCGCCTGGTTGCCCGGTGCGACGAACTGGGTCGAATGCGCGGCCGGGTGCGCGCTCTGGCGCGCGGGGGCCGACACCACATGCAGCGACAACGCCAGGTGCTCGCCCGCCGTCACCGGGAATGCGAGCGGGTCGCTCAGGACTTCCGCGCCGGGGGCCACGCTGACGCCGGCGGCGCCGCCGAAGCGCAGCGCAGCCGGTGCGGCGCCGGCGAGGTCGCCGACGCCGGGCCGCGCCGGCCGGCCGACCGTGGCGGCGCCGATCACCAGCGGCTCGGCGCCGTACAGGTTGCTGATCCGGACCCGCAGTGCGTCGCCGCCCAGCGACAGGCGCATCGCCTGGCGCAGCGTCACGTCGCGCCCTTCGGCCGCCGTTAGCGCCACCTTGTCGTTCGGGACCATCAGTGCGCTTCCCCAGCTCTCCTTCCAACTCGCCTTCCACTCGGGCGCGGGCGCGGTGGTGGCGCAGCCGGCCAGCCAGGCGACCGCCAGCGCCGTTCCGGCAAAACGCAGGGCCGCGTGCACACGGGGCGTAAAACGGTTCTCGTGCAAGGTCATTCTGTTCTCCATCGTGTCATGTCAATCTGCAGCGGACAAAAGAAAGCCGCCCGGTGGGCGGCCTTCGCGAAGCGTGGGCTGGTCAGCCGCCGAAGCGGAAGTTCGCACCCACCATGATGCGGCGGCCCGAGTAGGCGTAGTCCAGCAGGTTCGGAATGCCATCCGAGAACGCGCTGTACTGGCCCTGGCTGTTGGTGGTGGTGGCGTTGCCCAGGTTACGGCCTTCGATGAACACCTCGGCGTTCGGCGTCAGCTTGTAGCCCAGCTTGGCATCGACGAACCGGGTCGAATCGCGGAAGTTCGGCGAACCCGGGTTCCATGGCAGCGGACGGCCGTTGCCGTAGGCGTTCGGGTAGTTGTTCACGCTGTTCGCGGCGCAGGCCGCGATACAGGTGAAGTAGGCATCCACGGCTTGCACCGCGACCCGTGCCGAGAGACGACGGCCGTCGTCGTACCAGAGCGCCCAGTTGTACGAGTATTTCGACTCGCGCAGCGGGGGCATGACGTCGCCGGTGATCAGGTCGACCACGTTCTGGGTCGAGCTGACCGAGGCCAGCTTGGTGTAGTTGGCGTCGAAGCCGGTATAGCGCAGGAACGACGGCAGGAAGGTGAACGCGGTCTTGGTGCCGAACTCCCAGCCCTTGCGGGTGGTGGCGACGCCGTTGAGCCAGGTCGTGTAGTCGAAGGTCAGTTCGCTCAGCGGACGGCCGGTGGCAGGATCCACTACGTTCGAACCAGCGAACAGCGGCACCGAGTTCACGCCCTGGGCGATCGACGGGCCGACGATGCCCTTCTGCTTGAAGTAGGCCAGCGAGAACATGGTGTCCTTGCTCGGATAGTACTCGGCCGAGAGGTCCTGGTTCAGGTTGCGCTGGGCCGCCAGCTTGGCGTTGCCGACCGTGTTGGTGCAGCGCTGGTCTTCGTCGCCGCTGTCGCTCAGGCGTTCGTCGTAGATGCAGACGCCGGCCGGCAGCAGGCGGTCGACCGGCGGCCGCGCCAGGGTCTTGGCGCGGTTATAGCGCAGCACCAGCTGGTCCGGCACGACCCACATCGCCAGGTTATAGATCGGCAGGAAGTCGGTCGTCTTGGCCTGGACCGCGGTGTTCTGCGACACTTCGGTGGTGACGATGCCGCCGGCGGCGTTCGGGTTGCGGGCGTCGTAGCTGGCGGTCTTGTTGATCGAGCGGAAGGTCATCACGCCGGTGCCGTTGACGCGGGTCTTGACGATGCGGTAGCCGAGGTTGCCGTCGATTTCCCAACCGAAGGGCAGCGCGCGGTCGGTGAACGGGATCTCGCTCAGGCCGAAGTCGGCCATCACGTAGGCGGCCTGGCTGCGCTCCTTGACCTTCTGCACCGGCTGCTGATAGAGCTTGCCGTCGCTGCCCAGGCACTCCTTGACGCAGTCGAAATTAATGTTCGGCACGCCGGTCAGGGCGAACACCTTGTCGACGTCGATCTGGGTCCAGTTCTGGACCAGGCCATCGGGCTTGTCCTTGGCGCCGTTGAAGAACGAGGTCGGCGTCGCCTGGCCGACCAGGGTCTGGGCGATGATGTCCTGGAATGCGGACGGCGTCAGGACCACCTGGCCGCTGTTGGCGGACGCATACGCGTTGCTCGGCACGAAACCGAATTTGCAGGCGTTCCCGTTGGCGCCCAGCGAGCCGGGCGTGTTCTCGCAGCCGACGAAGGAGCTGCGGATGAACCCCGCCGGCACCACGATGCCCGGTACGCTGCCCTGGGCCGCGCGCACGGTCACGCCGTTGCCGTTGTAGCTGTCGCCGATCGTGTCGCGCAGGTTGAAGCCGGTCTTGAAGCGCTTGAAGAACGGGATCGATTCCGGCAGGTTGTAGCTCACGTCGAGCTTGGCGGTACGCTCTTCGGTTTCGCTCAGGCGGGGGGTCCAGGTCAGCTGCGGCGCCTGGGTCAGGCGCGGCTGCTGGGCGGCGGTGTAGGCCGGGATCGAATTGATGTTGTTGCCGCCGCCGGTCACCGCCGAACTGGCAGCCACCGGATTGAGCTTGGCGTAGTTGGCCGGGTTGGTCTGGTCGAACGCGGCCGGCAGGCTGTACGCCCACAGGCCGTTCGGCAGCACGCTCATGGTGGCCGGACCGTACTCGTAGCTGAAGCTGGTGCGCTTGTCGCCGCGGTTCCAGTCCGACTTGGCGTCGCCCACGAAGAATTCCGCCGTCAGGCCGTCGCGCTTGAAGGTGCCGCCCAGCTGGAAGTATTTCGAGGTCGTGGTCGATTCCGAATGCACCTGGTCGGTGCCGGCGGTGCCGTTGCTGATGCCGAAGCTGGTCACGTGGTGGTTGGCGTCGACCACGACCGAGGCCGGGTTGACGTTGGCCACCGCCCCCGTCACCAGCGGCTGGCCACTGACGTAGCTGGCGGTGCCCGGGTACAGGAAGAAGCCGGCGCCGGCGGCGCCCGGCGCCACGGCGCGGCGGCCGTTGGCGTCGATGAAGGTGCCCGCCGTGTTGACCGCCAGGCCGCCCAGGCCATAGGTCAGGAAGTTGTTGTCGATCTTGCGCTTGCTGTAGCTGCCCTTGGTATACAGGGTCAGATCGTTGTTGACCTTGAAGTCGAAGCGCAGGTCGAGGTTGCCGCGCTTGTCGACTTCGCGCTTGATGATGTTACGTACCAGCGAAGGCGTGTAGTCGTTCCACTGGTTCAGGCAGGTGAGCAGCTCGTTGCTGCGCTGATTGATCGCGGCGGTGCGGTTGCTCGAGCCGATGGCGGTGATCTGCGGCGAGGTCGACGACAGGGCCGGGAAGGCGGCGTAGCAATCGGCCTTGGTCCGGGCGGCGGCCGAGCGGGTCAGGATGTCGAGCGGCGTCGCGCCGAGGAAGCTGCCGGTGCCGCTGCTGTTCGGGTAGCTGGCGGTCGGCTGGGTCGAGGCGGCGTCCGCCATGTTCAGCGTCGACGGATTGAAGGTAAAGGTCTTTTCCGGCGAGTTGTCGAAGTCGACCGAACGCGCATAGCCCTGGTTGGCGCTGGTGGCCACCTGGATCGAGTGCGATTCGTTCTTCGCCTTCGAGGCCGAGGCATTGAGCAGCACGCCCAGGCGCCCGTCCATGAATTTGCGCGCCAGGATCACGTTGGCGTCGGGCGACCATTTGTCGTTCAGGCTGTTCTTGGTGCCTGCCGCGCGCACCGAGACGAAGGGCTCCTTGAAATCGAGGCCGGTACGGGTCTTGATGATGATGCCGCCGCCGAGCGAACCCTCGGTCATGTCCGCGGTCGAGCCTTTGACGACGTCGACGCTCTTGATCAGGTCGGCCGAGAGCTGGCGGAATTCGGTGCCGCGGCCGCTGCCGCCGCCATTCATGTCGGTGCCGCCGGCCGACTGCACGCCCTGGCCGTCGATCTCGACGCGGGTCAGGTCGGGGCCGTTGCCGCGCACGGCGACGCTGACACCCTCGCCGAAGTCGCCGCGGTCGAGCGCGATGCCCGACATGCGCGAAATCGCTTCGCCGATGTTCCGGTCCGGCAGCGAGCCGACGTCTTCGGCGACGATCGAATCCATAGAGGTCGCCGCATTCTTCTTGCGCGAGATGCTCGATTGCTGCGACTTGCGGGTCGAGACGACCACGGTGGCGATCTGGCCTTCAGTAGCGCTACTGGCTGCGGTTTCGCTTGCCGGCGGCTCTTGCGGTGTCGGGGGAGTGCCGGCCTGCTGGGCCATGGCGGCGTTGGCGGTCACCAGGGATGCGAGCGCCAGCGAAACGGCGTAGCTCAGGCGGGTGGGACGCAGTTCCCGCTGGCGCGGTGCGTAGTGAATGTCGTGCATTGTAGTCTCCATGCTTGGCCGTCGCGCGGCCTTCTGTCTTCGCGTTGCTGCCCGGTGGGCGCCGCCGCTTTATGTGCTCACTGCTCGCCTCCGACTGAGCGCTTGCTGAGCATTTGATGCCCTAGTGTAGAGTTGGATCGGGCCGCCGTGCGCTGTTCAACAAAAAGAATCACCGAAATGAGCGATTCGCGCGGCGAATGCGTCACAGCTTGCGCGTTTCTAAGCTGGACCCGGAGCTGGACCCTGAGCTGACCCCGACACTCAAGCCGCCAGCGACGGCGGCGCGAAATCGGCCGGCAGCATCAGGTCCGGATAGCGCTCGCGCAGGGCGTCGAGCGCATTCAGGGTGCCCGACAAATGCATGCGCACTTGCGCCTGCGCGCCGTCCGCGTCGCCGGCGCCGATGCAGCGCGCGATCAGCGCATGCTGCGCGATGATCGAATCGGCCTTGCGGCTGAGCGGCAGGTGCAGGCGCCGCAGGCGATCCAGGTTGCCGCTCGCACTGCGCATCATCGACCACAGGTCGGGCAAGACCGCCGCCTCGTACATGTGGCGGTGGAATTCGATGTCAAGGCGGGTGAAGCCGGCCAGGTCATCGGACGCGAGGCAAGCCTGCTGGCGCGCCACCAGTGCCAGCAGCGTGCGCTCGAGCGCGGGATTCGGCTGGCGCGCCAGCACGTGCACCATCTCGAGTTCGACCGACAGGCGCAGGAAGTGCGCCTGGCGCGCCGCGGCGAGGTCGATGCCGCGCACCCGCGTCTGGTGCTGCGGGAAGATGTCGACCAGGCGCTCTTCCTCGAGGCGCAGCAGGGCTTCGCGCACCGGCGCCTGCGACAGGCCGAAGTAGGCGCACAGCTGCGGGCGCGGCAGCACCGTCCCCGGCGCCACGACCAGGGAAACGATGAGTTCGCGCAGTTGCTCGAACACCTGCACCGTCGCATTGCGCGAGCGGTCGAGGCGAAAGCCGGGTCCGGGAAAATGCATGGCCTCGTCCTTCAGGGCAGCTCGTAGAACTCGGCTTCGACGATCGACAGCGCGCTTTTCGAGAGCGCCTTGCCGCCGGTGTCGACGTTGGCCTGGTTCGCCACTTCGGTGAGTTTGATGGCGCCCGCCTCGTCGACCTTGCCGTCGAGCGCGATGCGCACGGTGCTGCCGCTGCCTGCCTTCGTGGGTTTGAGCGGCAGCGTCACATAGCCCAGGTTCTTCGGCGTGACGCCGGCATACACTTCCTCGCCGTCGACAGAGATCCGCAGCGGATAGCTGCGTTCGCGCCAGCCGGTCAGCTTGAGCGCGATTTCGCCCAGGCGCGCCGGGCGCGCCAGCGTATAGGTGATTTCGGCCGCCTCGCCGGCCTTGCTGGCCCAGGTGGTGGTTTCGTCGTCGTCGTACGAGAGCGCGCTGGCGCCGCCGTTGCTCGGCGCCGTGCTCGATACGACCGGCACCGCGACCCGGCTGACCTTGAACGAGGGCGTGGCCGGGGTCGGGCCGCGCCCGAGGAACAGCGGCGGCGCCACGGCCGGCGCGGCCAGTCCGCCCGTCACCGGCACCGGCGTCGAGGCGAAGCGCAGTTCGGCCGGCGCCAGGCCGGCGGCGCTGGCGCGCACGACGATGCTGCCGGCCTGCGGCGTGCTGCGTACGAATACGCGGTTGACGCCCCCTTCCACCGGCAGCGAACGCGCCAGGATGTGGTTGTCCGGCCCCTGGGCGATGCCGCCGCGCCATTCGGCCGGCCCCTGCAGGTCGAAACTCACGGTGTCGAGCGCGACCGGGTTGCGACGGCCCTTGGCGTCGACCACCTCGACCTGCACCAGCGCCAGGTCGGCGCCGTCGGCGCGCAAGCCATGCGGCGACGCGACCCGGGTCAGGCGCAGCGCCACCGGTTTGCCGGCGCTGGCCAGGGTCGTTTCGCAGATCTTCTTGCCGCGGGCGTCGTAACCGACGGCTTTCAGTTCGCCCTCCTGCCAGGCCACGGCGTCGAAGGTGAACACGAAGCGCTTGCTCTGCTTCGCGGCGCCCAGCTCGCGGCCATTGAGGAACAGCTTGACCGCATCGGCGCTCGAAATCACGTGCACCGGCTTGGTGGTCCCCGGCGCATAGTTCCAGTGGCCGACGATGTGGGCGCGCGGCGTCTCGACGTCGACCCAGCCGTCCCACATCACCTGGTGCGCAAAGAAGCCATCTTTCGGGATGCGCATGGCGTCGACTTCGCCGCTGCGGCGGTAGTTCTCGGCGCCGCGGTGGTGGGTATTACTGTCCGAGAAAATGATGTTGACGCCGCCGCTCGACACGCGCGTGCCGGTGCCCGGCCGCTCGCGCCAGTAGTCGTACCAGGTGGAGACGTTCTGCAGCGCGAAGCTGTCCTGGTTGCGGTTGTAGGCGGCGGCGCTCTCGCCCTTGTGCAGCGGCCCGTCGCCATCCTTGTGGAAGGGCGGCGAATACTCGTCCCAGAACTTGCGCGCGCCCTCGTCGCGGTTGTACTCCATCGCCCACATCGGCATGCGCGCGCTCTTATTGATGTATAACATTTCGCCGCCATACTCGGACACTTGCTGCAGCGCGCTGCTGAGCATCTCGCGGCTGCCGGCGGCGCGCCCGCCGTGCGGGTCGTACTGGTCGCGCAGCGCGCGCATCTCGCGCATGTGTTCCAGGCTCACGCCCTTGTTGCCGCTCTCCCAGAACAGCACGCTGGGGCTGTTGCGGTTGTAGACGATGGCGTCGCGCATCGCCTCGACGCGCTGCTCCCAGCGGCGCCCATCGACGTCCTTTTCGGAGTCGCCGGCGGGCAGCGCCTGCATCAGGCCGATGCGGTCGAAGGATTCGACGTCCTGCTTCCACGGCGCGATGTGCATCCAGCGCACCAGGTTGGCGTTGCTGGCCAGCGCCAGGCCGTTGCTGTAGTCGGACAGCCAGGCCGGCACCGACATGCCGACCGCCGGCCACTCGTTCGAGGTGCGCTGGGCATAGCCCTTCATCTGCAGCACGCGGTCGTTCAGCTTGACGACGCCGTTGCCGAATTCGGTCTTGCGGAAACCCGTGCGCGTGGTCACCGAGTCGAGCGCCTTGCCATCCACCTTCAGGGTCGTGACGACGTCGTACAGGTAGCCATAGCCCCAGCTCCAGAACTGCAGGTTTTTTACGCGCGCGTTGGCCTTGATCGTCGTGGTGGTGTTCGGCGCCAGCGTTTGCGTCGGCGCCGCGAAACGGGCGACGCGCTTGCCGTCCTTGTCGCGCAATTCGACTTCGTAGACGAAACTTTGCGGCCGCGCCGAATCGTTGCGCACCTCGGATTCGGCCCAGACGGTGGCGCTGCGCCCGGCGACGTCGAAGTCGCGCGCGTAGACGTAGACGCCGGTGGTGCCGAGCGTCGAGAACAGCGGCAGGGTCTGGTACAGCGGTTCGGTCACGTGCAGGCGCACGTTCTTCGGCAAGCCGCCGTAGTTGGCGTTGAAGTTCTTGTCGGCCCACTGGTAACGCTGGTTGGTCGCCTTTTCGCGGTAGTCCCAGCTGTTATCGGTGCGCACCGCGACCACGTTGTCGCCCGGGAGCAGCGCCGCCGAGATCTCGAAGCCGAAGGCGTTGATGCCGTTTTCGTGCAGGCCGATGCGGGTGCCGTTGACGTACACCTCGGCCGCCTGGCGCGCACCCTCGAACTCGAGGAATACCTTCTGCCCGGCCTGGTGCTTCGGCAGCTGGAAGTGTTTCCGGTACCAGGCCACGCCGGTCGAGTGGTCGACGATGTCCTTGGCGTAGGCGTCGTCTTCGTTCCAGGCGCGCGGCAGCGACACCGCTTTCCAGGCGCTGTCGTCGAACGAGGCCCTGGCGGCATCCTTCGGGTCGCCGACGTGCAGTTTCCAGCCGGGGTTGAAGTCGTACTGGGAGCGTTCGGCCATGGCCGGAGTGGCGGCGAAGGCGCAGGCCAGGGCCAGGGCGATGGGCGTGAACGAGGTCGAGCGAGGCATCATGCGGGATTCATCCGTGAGGTTGGCGCGGCCATCGGCCGCGGATAGTGCACCTTGAAGCTGCGTGTTAAAGCTAATATATTAGTTGACCAGCGCTGCCATTCTTCCGCATCGGCTGCGTGTTGTGGGGGCCAATCAACATTCACTCATCATCATGAGCGATGGCGCGCCGCCGATTGACACGGACGCCGAATCGAACGGTAATGCTGAGGACAGGGCGACGCCTCCCGGCCGCCGCGCTTTACCATCGAAAGGCTGCATGAGAGACTTTAACGGGTCACTGAACCATCCGTCGCGCGTCCCGCTCGCGGCGGAGCTGCATTCGCGGCCCTTCCTGCGCCTCGATGCGCCGCAGGCGATCACCCACCTGGCGATCTGCCATGGCGGCCCGCAGGCGCAGGTCCAGCATGGCTTGCTGGCGGCGCTGTGCGGGCATTTCGGCGTCGCCGCCCCCGCATCGGACAACACCGCCGGCAGCAAGCACTTTTTCCACGACTTCGGCAGCTTTTGCCTGAAGTGGGAATGCCATACCGAATTCGCCACCTACACGGTGGCCGCGCCGCTGGCGCAGGGCACGGCGCCGCACGACGCCTTCGACCACATGCCGCTCGCCTTTTTGCCGGCCGCGTGGCTCAGCCAGCTCGAAGGCTTGCTGATGGCCGCGGCGCACGTGGCCATGGTCGAAGGCGGCGCCGATGCCTCGCGCCTCGCCGCCGTGTTCGAGCGGCGCCAGCTGGCGGGATCGTCGGTCATGCAGGGCGCGGAGCTGTGGACCGACTTCGCCATCCAGGCCGACGGCTTCAGCCGCTTCGTGATCCGCGACCTCGGCATGCGCCACCTGCAGGGCGGGCGCCTGGTGCAGCGGGTGCTGGAGATCGAAACCTACCGCATGATGGCCCTGCTCGGCCTGCCCGCCGCGCGCCTGGTCGGCACGGAACTGGACCGCATCGAAGCCGAGCTGGCGGCGCTGGCCGGCGCCATGGTCGCCACCGACATGGCCCCTGCCGACGCCGGCGGCGACGGCGAGGGACGCCTGCTGGCGCAGATCACGCGCCTGGCCGCGCGCCTGGAAAAGCTCATCCTCGACAATGGCTACCGCTTCTCGGCCTCGCGCGCCTATTTCAGCATCGTGCGCGCCCGCATCGAGGAGTTGCGCGAAGTGCGCATCGAGGGCACACCCACGGTCGAGGAATTCATGGACCGGCGCCTGGCGCCGGCGATGCATACCTGCGACGCCACCAGCGCGCGCCAGGATGCGCTGGGCCGGCGCCTGGCCGACACCAACGACCTGCTGCGCACGCGCGTGGGCATCGTGCAGGAGATGCAGAACCGCCGCATCCTCGAATCGATGAACGCGCGCGCCGCCCAGCAGCTGCGCCTGCAACTGGCGGTCGAGGGGCTGTCGGTGGCGGCGATCTCGTATTACCTGGTCGGCCTGCTCGGCTACGCCGGCAAGGCGGCAAAGGCGGCCGGCCTGCCGGTCAATCCAGACCTCATGCTCGGTGTGCTGGTGCCGCTGGTGGCCGGCGCGGTGTGGCTGGCGCAGCGGCGGGTGCATCGGAGGATCGGGCGTTCGCATTGAGTGTGTTGCCGTGCGGCTGATCGGGCGCCGTACCGCGTGGGCACAAGTGCCCACCCTACGTTACGCGACGGCCAACGGGTCAATCGAGATGGTGGTGCACCTGTAGGGTGGGCATGCCCACGCGTTCGTGCCAACGCATACCGCAGCGTCCGGGATCGTTCGTGGCGCATGCACGCGCGGCCCGTGCGCCGCTGTCAACGGCAGGATCGAGGCCGGTGCGTAACGTAGGGTGGGCTCTCGAGCCCACACGCTACGGCGCATGCAGGTCGAAACGTCATTTTGCGCGGTAATACGTGCGCAACACCTCGAACGCCTGCTTGCGCACGCCCGTCTCGGACAGCAATCCCTTGCGGTTCCAGCCGTTCTGGAACACCGGGTGTTCGCGCCGCGGCGAGCGGAAGTCCTTCAGGATCCAGGGCGACATGCCGCGCAGGGTCGGGATGCGCTCGGCCATGGCGAGGGTCTGGCGGTAGTAGGCGGCCTGGTACTCCTCGGTGAACTTCTTCATTCCGTCGCTACCGTTACTCCTGTAACCCGCCAGCGCGTCGGCGCCGAACTCGGACAGGATCAGCGGCCGGTCGCCCGGCACTTCCCAGCGCAGCGCGGCGATCGCCTCGAGCGAATCGGAGCCGTACCAGCCGGCATAGGTATTCACCGCCAGCACGTCGAGCTTGTCGACCAGCGGGTCCTGGATCGCCAGCACGTCGCCGCCGGGCGCGCTGCGGCGCTCCACCAGTAGCGCGGCGCTGACCAGGCGGGTGGGGTCGAGCTGGCGCACGTTGTCGGCCATGGCGCCGTGGAAGCGCGTGCGCGAAGGCGAGACCGGGGTTTCGTTACCGACGCTCCAGAGCACTACGGCGGCGCGGTTGCGGTCGCGGTAGATCGTCTCGGCCTGCATTGCCAGCGCCTTGCGCAGCACGGCCGGGTTGTCCCAGTCGACGGTCCAGTAGACCGGGATTTCGCTCCAGACCAGCAGGCCCATCTCGTCGGCCAGGCGCACCGTCGTTTCCGAATGCGGGTAGTGCGACAGGCGCACGTAGTTGGCGCCGAGGCCGTGCTTGATCTCGTGCAACAACGCGCGCGATGCCGATTCGGTCATGTTGCGCGCCGGGTTGGGGCCGAATTCTTCCTCGTGCAGCGAGATCCCGCGCAGGAACAACGGCTTGCCGTTCAGGAGGATCTGGCTGCCCTTGACCGCGATGGTGCGGAAACCGATGCGGTCGCCCAGCGTGTCGCCGGCGCCGGCAAAGCGCACGTCGTACAGCGTCGGCTGCTCCGGCGACCAGCGCTGCATGCCGCGTGGCGCGGCCAGGTCGAACACGGCGCGGCCGTTGGCGTCGGTGACGGCGCGCGCGCTGGCCAGCGTGCCGATCGCCACCGTCACTTCCTGGTTGGCCGCGCCCGGCCCCTGCAGGCGTACTTCACCGGCGATGCGGCCGTCGGGACGCAGCGCCAGCGTGGCGTCGTCGATGAAGGTGGCAGGCGTGGTGACCAGGCGCACCGGGCGGGTGATGCCGCCGTACAGGTCCCAGTCGGTGATCGTGGTCGGGATCGATTGGGCGTCGTGGGTCGAATCGACGCCGACCGTCAGGCGGTTCTCGCCCGCGCGCAGCGCGTCGGTGATCTCGACCACGAAAGGCGTGAAGCCGCCTTCATGGCGCCCTACTTCCTTGCCGTTGAGGTAAACGTAGGCGCGGTAGTTGACCGCCTCGAAGCGCAGGAAGCGGCGCTTGCCGGCTTCGGGCGCGGCGCTGAATTTGCGCTGGAACCAGACCAGGCCATCGTAGTAGCGCAGTTCGGGCGTGGCCGCATTCCATGCGCCCGGCACGGCGATCTGCGCGCCGCGGTCCATGTCGAACTCGAAGAAGTCGGCGCCGCCCTTGGCTTCGACGGCGGCGACGTCGATGTCGCGGTAGCGCTGCATGCGCGACTTGGCGACCCAGCCGTTGATGTCGGTGAGGCCGGTGCGGTACAGGTCCTTCGAATAGGTCCACTGTCCTGAGAGGTCCTGGCTGTCGCGCTGAAGTGCGCCGGTCAGCAGGAAAGCAGGCCTGAGGTCCTGGGCCCAGGCCGGCAGACTGACGGCGGCGACGAGGAAGCACAACAGGGTAATGAGCTTGTTCATGGATGCGGGTCCCGTTCAGTAAATGGATCAGCGCAGCAGGCCGGCCGCGCGCATGGCTTCGTCGAGGGTATCGCCGACGAGGGCCAGGTTCTGGATCGCGGCCAGGCTGCGCTGGGCCGTGCCGTTGGTGCCGATGCCGCTTTGCTCGCGCAGCGGGCGCAGCACCTGCGTGCCTTCGATGCGGCGCGCCGGCCGCGGCTTCAGGAAGGCGGCGTCGCCGAGCAGCTCGCGCCAGGCGCGCAAGGCCAGCGCGCGGTCGCGTTCGTGGTGGGCGGCATAGGCGGTGAGGCGCGAATGCGAATCGGGCTGGGCGCGCTTGCCCGGGTCCTTGCCCAGCAGCGCCACCAGCTCGGCCGGCGTCGCGTTGTAGTAGCGGCAGTATTCGAGCCAGGCCTTGCGGTAGGCCGGCGCGTCGAGCAGGGTCAGGAGTTCGGAACTCATCTCGACCACGCCGAACACGCCGTTCAATTGCGACAGCGCGACGTGCTCGCCCGGCCCCTGGAACCTGCCGCTGCGCGGATCGTAGGGCGCGGAGGACGCGAACCAGCGGCGCTTGAGGCCACCGATGCTTTCCATGCCGGCCAGGATCTTGTCGCGCCAGCGCGGGTCATTGGTGCGCTCCCATTCGGCCAGCCAGGCCGATACCAGCGAGCCCCACATGGTGCCGAAGGCGGCGTTGACCAGACCCGCCGCCGGCGTGGCGCGTTCGGCGCTCGGGGCCAGCTTGCGCGAGATGTCGACCTTGTGCAGGTCGGCGTCGGAATCGAGCAGTTCGCGCATCAGGTCGCCCACGCGCTCGTCGGCGGTGAGGAAATAATAGATGCGGCGGTAGGCGGCGTTCGACACGCGCGGCTGCTTCGACGAGTCCGACCAGTGCTGCACGCCGTGGCGGGTGCCGAAGCCCTTGAAGCGGCCCAGGTGATACACGTCGACTTCGCCGGTGTGGCGCGTCATCGCCTCGGCAAATTTGAAGACGTCGGCGCGGCCGGTGCGCAGGTAGCTGTACCAGAGCCAGAGGTCGGTCGACAGTTCCGAATTGTCCCAGGCATAGCCGCCGATGTCGTAGCGCCACATGTGGCGGTCGGCGTCATAAGCGTGCATCACGTCGCCGTAGGACCAGAAACCGTACCAGCGGTGCTGCACTTGTTCGACCAGGTACTGGTCGAGCTGGGCGTCGAGCCAGTCTTCGACGACCGTGCGCGCCGGCGTGTCGCGCCGCGCCACATCCCAGTCGCCGAAGACACCGCATTCCTGGATGCGCGCCGGCGCCAGCACCAGCCGCGCCGGATTGGCCACCTGCTCGGCCATGCCGGAGAAGGCATCGTGCGACGGCGTGCCGTCCAGCACCCACAGCTGCAATTCCGATGTGCGCGCCACGCCGATCGACGAATCCCAGCCCGCCTCGTAGTCCTCGTAGGTGATGTTCAGGCCGGCGATCTGTTTTTCATGGGTGTCCATACCGTCGACGCCGCGGTAGGAACGCATGTCGAGCGCCGGGCCGCTTGGCGCGACCATCCAGGCGGTGATCTCGGCCGCCGCATTGTCCCCCACGGCGGCCGCGCCGCGCACCTCGAGCGCCGTCGGCGCGCGCTGCCAGAAGTCCTTCAGGCCGAGGGCCACGCCGCCGGCGGCGCCGCCGACATAGGCCAGGCCCTTGGTGCGGGTGCCGCCATTGCTGTCGATCCAGGCGCGCCCGGAACCAGTGCGCTTGCGGATCGTGAAGCCGTCGGGCGTCGCCTGCGCCAGGGTAAAGTCGCCCCACTCCGGAATCCAGGGCAAGCCGTCGCGCACCGCCTGCGCCATGCCCTCCAGCGGCGGCAAGGCCTTGCCGGCCACCTGCGCGTCGCGCCAGGCCTGGCCGGGGTCGCGCCGCAGCCCGGTCACCGGACGCACCGCTTCGCCCCAGACGCCGACGCCTTCGCCGGAAAAACGCACGTGGCGGTCGTGGCTCGGGTCGGTCATCGGCACGGTGGCGGTCACGCCCAGGCCGGCGATGAAGTCGCGCGCCGGATCGCCGTCGTAGACAAAGGAGTGGACGATGCGCACGTTGTTCGAACCGGCATGGAAGTACAGGCGCAGCGAGAACGGCAGCCAGTCGCGCCCGCCGCCGTTGTGGATGCCCTCGAGTTTTACCACCGCGCGCACCGGGCCGGCCTGCTCGACTTGCACCTTGCTGACGCGGCTGGCGAAGGGCTGGCGCGAGACGGTCCCGCCGCCCTCGAGTTCCGGCCCGTCCTGGCGCAGCGCCACCAGGCGCAGATGCCGCATCATGGTCCGCCCGCGGCGCGTGGCCTGCTCGACCAGGTAGGGACCCGCGGTCGGGATCGTCCACGCCAGCTCGCCCACCGTGACGGTGACCTGCCCTGCCCTTTGCTGGACCGAGACGCCGGGCGCGGCCGCGCCGCTGCTGCCGCGTTGCAGGTCCATGGCGGCCGGCACAGCGCCGCCGGCGACGGCGTGCGCAGTCCACTTCAGCGAGCCGTCCGGCCAGTAGGCCAGCGGCCAGGACTGGACGGCGGGCGAACCGGCGCCAAGCGTGAACTGCGGCGCCGTGCCGGCCGCGGGCCGCAGCACGCCGCGCGGCCAGGGCACGCCGAGGGTCGCGCCTTCGAAGCGCGCGGGCGCCGCGCCGTCCAGCCAACGCAGGACGGTCGCCGCCGGCATGCTGCCCGGACGGCCGGTATTCGCCGTCTGCGCGCGTGCCGGCACGGGGAGCGCAACCAGCGAGGAAAGCGCCGGGACGGCGGCGGCCGCGCCGAGGAAGCGGCGCCGTGCGTGTGAAATCGATGTCATCGTGTCTCCAGGGCCGGCCAGCGCACCGCCAGCTGAAATATTAGTATATGGTCAGCAGTATAGGAGCCCATCAGGATACGGTGTGCTCATGTTCGTGACCGGAATGTGCAAACGGCGTCCCGGAGGACGCCGCCGCGGATGAAATAATAAAGACGGACTGCTTACAGGTCGGTAATCTCGCGGTGCGCCGGCACCAGCGCCTTCATCACGCACCAGGCGATCAGGTAGGCGACGGCGCAGATCGAGAACATGATCATGTAGCCGGTGTGGATCTGGCCGAAGGCGCCGTAATAGTCGAACAGCCAGCCGCCCAGCTTGGTGAGCAGCACGCCGCCGAGGCCGCCGGCCATGCCGCCGATACCGACCACCGAGCCGACGCTGTGTTTCGGGAACATGTCGGAGACGGTGGTGAACAGGTTGGCCGACCAGGCCTGGTGCGCCGAGGCGCCGATGCCGATCAGGATCACCGGGGCCCAGTAGCCGAGATAGCCGAGCGGCTGCGCCAGCAGCACCACCAGCGGCAGCACGGCAATCGCGAACATGGCGCGCATGCGGCCCTGGTAGATGTTGTGGCCGCGGTCGATGAACCAGGTCGGGAGCCAGCCGCCGCCGATGCTGCCGACCATGGTCATGCTGTACAGGACCGCGAGCGGGATCACCATGTCGGGGCCGGACAGGCCGTACTGGGCCGACATGTACTTGGGCAGCCAGAACAGGAAGAACCACCAGACGCCGTCGGTCATGAATTTACCGAAGGCGAAGGCCCAGGTCTGGCGGTAGCCGAGCAGCTTGAACCACGACGCTTTCGGCGCAGCCGTTGTCGGTGCGGCCGACGAAGCCACGGCGGTATCGCTGTTGATGTACGCCAGTTCGGCCGGGCTCATGCGGCGCTGGCGCTCGGGCGTGTCGTACAGCCAGATCCAGATGCCCATCCAGAGGAAGCCGACCGCGCCGACGGCGATAAAGGCGAACTGCCAGCCCCAGGCCGCGGCGATCAGCGGCACGGTCAGCGGCGCCAGGATGGCGCCGACGTTGGCGCCGGAATTGAAGATGCCGGTGGCGAAAGCGCGCTCACGCTTCGGAAAATATTCGGCGGTGGCCTTGATCGCGGCCGGGAAGTTGCCCGACTCGCCGATCGCCAGGATCGCGCGGCCGATCATGAAGCCGGCGATCGACACCGGCACCACCGCCAGCCCGACCGTCGTCAGCACGCTGTTGACGGCGTCGCCGATGGCGACGGCGTAGGCGTGGGCGATGGCGCCCAGCGACCAGACCACGATCGCCAGCACGAAGGCGCGCTTGGTGCCCATGCGGTCGATCACGCGGCCGGCGAACAGCATCGAGATCGCGTACACGAACTGGAAGGTGGCGGTGATGTTGGCGTAGTCGGTGTTGGTCCAGCCGAATTCCTGGGTCAGGAGCGGCGCCAGCAGGCTCAGGACCTGGCGGTCGAGGTAATTGATGGTGGTGGCGAAAAACAGCAGCGCGCAGATCGTCCAGCGGTAGCGGCCAATGGCCGACGCCTGCTCAGGCTTCTGCTCCTGCACGGTATTTAAAACTTGCTGATTCATCGGATGGGTTCTTTCAGGTGAAGCAGCAGGCAGGCGCCGGCTGGCAGGGAGATCGAATCGCGAACGTCCAAGCAAGTTCCAGGAATCCGCGTTGTACGTCATCGTACGAGTCCCCTGCCAGCCTGACAAGCATGAGGCCGCACTCGCTCAACGTGTTGATTGCTTGCCGGCGATTCCTGAAAACTTCGCTCAACGGGCCTTATTCGCCTGCGTTTCGTTTGTCCATCGCGGCTCATCCCGGTTTTTAGGAATTGCCATTTTGTTTTTATATCGATACAGTCGATCAAGGCATATAAAAACAAAAGAACTGGAGATGTGAATGAAGATGCGCACCTGTATAAGCGCCACCATGCTGGCGACAATCGTTTTTGCTTCCCATTGTCATGCGGCTGAAGGGGATGACAGTACCGATCATTTCGCAAAGACGTATTCAGGTTTCTGCATGAAACACATTAATAACCCTGAAGCCCTGCGCACGCAGCTCATCGCGAGCAAGGTACCGAAACTGCCTCCCGAGCAGGCGACCCATTTTCTGAGCGGCCATGAAGGGGACGCATGGCCGGTACCGTATCAGGGACGGCTGGGAAACCTCGTCCTCGCCCTCCCTGCAGGAAAAAACGTGTGCGCGCTCTATATGCGCAAGGCCAATCAGGCGGACGTCGAACGTGCATTCATCAAGCCCGTCGGCCAAGCGCCGGCGCCCCTGGTTGTGGAAAAAAGGACCGACAAGCATGCCGATACGCCCGGCAACGGCGAAACGCATACCATTTCCTATGCATGGTCGGTACCCCAGGCCAAGCGCAAAATGGTATTCACCCTGACGACAGCCAGTTCGGACAAGGCGCAACTCCATGTCCTTGCATCTGCTGCCATGGTCACGGAATAATCGGTCAGGTACGCCATGAGAATATCGACGCCGTCATTCGCACTGCTGTTCGCGCTTGCTATTTCCGGATGCGCGCATACGCAATTACAGCCAGCAACGAGCACAGCGGCTGGACATTCATGTTCGCAGGCGCCTGGTGGCGATTGCTATGCGGGTCCGGGCGGCCCGCTATACGCAGGTCCTGGGGGCGCGTTGTACGCCGGACCGGGTGGCGCGCTGTATGCCGGACCGGGCGGCGCGTTATACGCAGGCCCTGGCGGCACCTTGTATGCAGGTCCTGGTGGCGCGCTATACGCCGGGCCGGGCGGCGCCTGCTATGCCGGACCCGGCGGCGCCTGCGCCGCTGCGGCCGATGGCACGCAGTGCCCCGCAATCTGCAAGGCCGCATTAACGAAAGCGCCCGTGGCGGACTAAGAACAATGGAGGCCGTGCGGAATGCTCTGCCGGCCGCGCAAATCAATGAACCGGCTATCCAGACCACATTATTTTGCTGTCAGCGCGGGCGGCCTCGCACTGGCCCTGCTGCTCGGCCTGCCAGCGCCGAACGCCCACGCCAGGTGCATCGCCATCCTGCAGGCAGGCTTTCCCCACGCCCACGTGCAACACTACCCAGCGAACATCCGGGGCGTTTTATTCCAGGCACCGGCCGACAGCGCGCTGTCGGCAGACGACTTCGAGATCGCTTCAACCGACGCCGGGCGACCATTGCGCGGCCGGATCGAACCGGTGGCACTGCCCGCCGACTCCGCCGCGATGGCCAATCTGCCGCGCGGGACGCAACTGTTCCGCATCCTGATCGAGGGCGGCTACGCGCCCGGCGGCAGCTACGGCATCCGCTATACCGCACCACGCTGGCTGCCGATGCAATACCCCGATGCCATCAGCTTTACCGTCGACCCGGCGCCGGCCGCGTTGACGCGCGACGACGTCTCGCTGCGGGCGCATCCGCCTGAAGTACGCATGCATGTCGTAGAAAACGAGGACATCGGTACAGGAATGATCGCAGCGACCCGGCGGCTGGAGACACGCGTCGCGTCCACCCTGCAGCCTTACCGCGGCGCGGTCAGCGTCTTCCCCGAGTGGGCGGACAGCGAGAACAACGGCGCTACGCATGCTTATACCCCGCTGCGCCAGCGCGCAAGCGCGTGCAGCGGCGAGGCCTTCGGTGCGGGCGCGCGCGAGCGGCCGGACGTCGTCTACCAAGACTGCGCTCGGCCACTGGGAGGCAAGGCACTGCAGGCAAGCGCCGGCTTCTTCGAAATCGACGATCGCCTGCACGCCTTGCCGGTGCTGCACGTGGACTGGGACGCCACCACCCAGGCTGCGTGCGCTGCTGCCGTGCGAAAACCGCTCAGCCATCGCGAAGCACTGGATGCCATGCAAACCGGCGTCTTGCCTCGTGCGACAACTGGCTCGGACGGCCAGTGAGCTTGCCGCCAGCTGCCGGGCTTTGATCCCTGGCGAATAAGAGTGCATAACAAACCAAACGCGATGGGCTCTCGAAGCGTACCCTCGATCGGCATGCAGCTTACCTGGACATTTGCGGGCACGGCCGACCTGCCCTTTAACTGCTGGGATTGACTCTACCCGCCGGATGAGTCAACGCGAGTCATGTACCTAAGGGCCTGAGATCTGGGTTACTAACGGAAGCCTGCGCTGATCCAGCAACAAATGGTGTTTGCAGCCGAATTTGCCGCGGTCGGCTTGGTTTCTGCCCGTATGCTTGACTCCAGCAGACGCCCATAGGCTTGCAGCGTCAATGCAAGCTCGATCCAACATGATCTGGTCGTGCTCACGGAGCCGTCGCAGAATCGCCTCGTGGATATGTTGCCAGACGCCCACTTGCATCCTTCATGACAGGCGATGCCAGCATGTCATGCCACTGCCGCAGCCGAGTTCGCGCGGCAGGTACTCCGATGGTATCCCAGTCTTGAGAACAGACAGGATTCCGGTCAGTACCGCGCGGTCATCAATACGTGGCCGTCCACCTTCGACGATGGGCTCGAAGATGAGCTGCTATAAGCGTCTACAGGTCGTCGGGAGGAAGTGCTCGGCCTTGGCATCAGTCCGTCTAAGAACACGTACACCATGTTAGTGCCCGGATTGAGGCTGTGTACGTCGGCTATCGACCCGAAGCGGAACTGACCACGCAAAGATTAACCGGCGCAAGGCTGCCGTTGAGTAGTACCGAATTATTTGGCAAACTGCTTGCGGTAGCTGCGCTCTTCTTTAAAATGGAAAAAGCCCCGATAATGTAAATGCATGTCCTGCTCAACCAAGCCGCTTACTATACAAATTTGTGACTACGGTCTCACCTCAACGACATGTCTGAACTCTTTCCGAAATATTCGACCCCTCTAGCGGGTGATATTATTCTTTGCGGCGCATCGTGGAACGTCCATGTCCAGCGCGTGTTGCGCCTAGGACGCGTCGCCGACTATAGCCACGCTGCGGTAATGTGCAGCATCAATTTCGGGGTCCAAGCGATGCCTGATGGGGGCGTCGATGCATTCGGCTTGCACCATTTTTTCAGTGATCAACTGGCCAGCTCTCCATGGAAGGTTTATCGCCACAAGGACGTTGACACATACGCGGCAAACCAAGATGCCACGGACATCACGACACGCTTTCGTGAAGCGGCGAAGTATTTCATGGGCCAAAGCTACAATTTCGCGATTAATCTGCCCGAATGGCCCGGATGCACTAACAGTTCCCGTCGCAGCTTCTGCTCTCAGCTGGTGGCACGGATTTACGAGAAGGCTGGGTGTGTTCGGCCTCATACTCGCCTACTAACGTCGACCGTCCTACCCTCAGACCTTCAATCTCATTTTTCTCACAGCAAAGATTGGCTGGAAGTCACTTCAATTTATTCAGAGCGCATGGATTGGGTTGTTAGCAAGGATCGATTGGCCTCTGAGATCGCAACAGATTCAACGTCGATTGAGATCCTTCGCAAAGACCTCGAGCTCTCGCTCTGGTCCCAAGAGCGATTTGCTCGCGACGAGGCAGCGTTAGCAACATTCGAGTCCGCTTTGTCCTCGTTAGAGGCGCTGGTCGAGCGCCAGTATAAGCACGTGATTGGTTCCCCGTTGCCTGCTATGCAGCCGTTAAACATGACCAGCCACCTTGCAAAAGCACTCGAGCGAGGAGCGCAGTCAAATTGGCAGGCTCAAAATATCTTCAGAGGATATCAATGGCGTCTACGGTTGCGTAAGATTTGGCGTACGGTCAAACGCGACCGGAATCAGGGCTGAATATGCTTAAATACCCATTTCGCTCAGCGAAATGAGCCCTGCCCAAACTCCGACGCTTGTGAACGCCAGCATCTAGCCGGTCCAGGCCGTTCAAGAGTGAAGAGATGCATGTCGATCTCTTCGGGAAAGTCGGCGTGAAAGCCAGTTCGTAAACCGGCCATTTCCGTTCTGTAGCGGTGAGACCTTTGCGTCGCTAGGTACCTCGAATGCAAATCCGTAACAGCCACACTGACAAAGCTCACCGACTTCCCGACCGCGATCTGCTAGGTCAAAGGGGCGATAAACGGCAGGTCCTGCGTTAACAGGAGGCTCATCCATTTTTGCACATGAGCCAGCGTGTTTGCCATAAGGGTCTTCTGGAAAGGACGGTTGCATTAAAAAGTGCTGCTAAGCCGCAGCGAACTTCGTTCACGAGCGCACGTCCGCTTCGGCCGAACCGGGGCGTTGCGTTCAACGTAGCAGGTCGCCAGGCAAGCATGAGCTGAATGTTATTGAAAGGAGTAGACAGCGTTACGATCCAGCCCGTTGGGAAAGCCTGTTTTTGTTCCTTGCACGCTTGAAGCGGGATGCGTTGCGCGAGCGCATTCTGCGCTGCAAGAGCAAAGCCGATGCCAGCGAGCTGCATCATCCGCCGAGAAATTTTCGACAGCATTGTTCCTTCGGTTATCACCAAGCGCTCCCTGGGACAATGCCTTTGCCGTTCTCCCGTAGTCTGGACGATATGACCCAGCCTGTGACATCCCGATCACCCTTCTTCATCGCAATAAATGAAACTTTAGTAAAGCCCTTATAGGTAAAGTGTGCGAACAGCATATCGCCGCTAACGAGGACCTGATCGTTCATTTTGCAGCCGTTATCCGGCGCCCAGTACAACTGCACTCTGCCTGTTCCGACAATATCACGGCCCGAGCCGAAATCGGGAACGATGTTTGCAGCATCCTCCCCGTCTGCGTTTAACTTGTCACAATCGACGCCTGCAGATGCGCCGAAAGAAAGCAGTACAAGAGCCAGGAATAAAACGCAATTCTTATTCATGCGATCTCCTCGAGTCGACAAGCATTGCGCCAGCTATTTTCGGCAAAACAAGATCGACGATAAGGCCAACCGGCTACGTCGAACCGGTGTTTCTCAACGTCGACGATGGGACATAAAAACGCCCGACTCGATTTTCATGTGCTCGTGAAACGTCTAATTAATACATAAAGCCTGCCCGCAGCATCGCGCATCACGGCGTCCCCGCGCCAACGATGCCGCTGGGCTGCCACCACTTCTCCGGATTCATCACCACCTGTACATAATTGCCCGTGTTGAAATACTGCTGGGCGGCGGCCTTGATGTCGTCCACGGTGAGCGCGCTCATGACCTTGCCATCGGCCAGCCGCTCGGCCGGATCGGTGCCGGTCATCAGCGCGCCCTCGAGCAGGCCGGCCCAGGCGCCGTTTTCCTTGAGGCCGCGTGCGATCGATTGCAGCGCGGTTTGCTGCACCTTCAGCAGGTCGGCTGCGTCCGGCCCGCGGGTCTTCAGCAGTTCGATCTCGGCAAACAGCGCCGCCAGCACGGGCTCGACCTTGTTCGGCGAGGTCGGCAGCATTGCAGCCACCTGGTAATGGCCATATGGCACATGCGACAGGTTGCCGCTCAGCTTGACGCTGTAGACCAGCGACTTCTCGCGCAGCACGTCGGTGAGGCGCATCTTGGCGATCTCGACCAGGGCGAGGAAGCGCATCCGTTCGGCGTTCGAATACGTCGCCGGACCGGTGAAGTTCAGCGAAATGACGCTCTGGTCGTGGGTGCCGCGCCGCACTTCCTTGCGGACGACGCCGGTCACCGGGCGAATGCCCAGGTCCTTGAAGCCGACCGGAATCTCGCCGGTCGGCAGGCTGCCAAGGTAGGTGGCCAGCAGCGGCTTGAAGGTCGCCGGGTTGAAATTGCCGACAAAAATGAATGTCATGTCCCTGGCGCTGGAAAACCGTTCCCTGTAGAGCGCGATGGAATGGTCCAGCGTGACCTTGCCCAGCGCTTCCTGGCTCGGCAGGCCGGGCACGCGCGGGTGGTTGCCGTACAGGGTCGTGCGCACCGCGTCGGCCAGCACCATGTCCGGACGCGCCATGGCGTCGCGGGTGGCCTCGGCCTGCTTGCCGATATACGACTTGAACAAGTCCTCGTCGCGGCGCACGCTGGTGAAACGCAGGTACACGGCCTGCAGCAGGGTTTCGAGGTCGCCCGGGGCGGCGCCGCCGCTGACGTGCTCGGTGTGATCGGTCATGCCGATGCCCAGGCCCAGCGACTTGCCCGCCAAAATCTGCTGCAGGGCCAGCGGCGAATACGCGCCCCAACCCATGCTCGAGACGATGGCGCCGGCCATGCGCCCGTTGACGTCGTCCTCCGGCTGGTAGAGCGAGGTGCCGCCGAAGCGGGCCGCGCGCATGACCACCTGTTCGTTGCGGAAGTCGGTCTGCTTGAGGATCACCTTCACGCCGTTCGACAGGGTCAGGCGCGTGATGCCGACTGCCGCGTCCTGCGTTTCTTCGGTGATCGCGCCGCCCACGGGCGGGGTGTCGAGCAGGCTGCCGGCGAACACCTTGTCTTCGCGCGCGGTCACTGGCGCGTTGTCGGCCGCTTCCAGCGCGGCCAGCAGCGCGCCCTTGGCGGGCGCCGGGGCGCTCGCGGTGTCCTTGCCCTTGAAGGTCAGCTGGCGCGCCGCCCTGGCCGGCAGCACGGTGCGCGCATGCTGCTGGAGCTCTGCCAGGCTGATCTCCGGCAGCAGCGCGCGCGTCAGGCGGTGCTCGTCTTCGAGGCCGGGCAAGACTTCGCCGTTGAGGAAGCCGCCGACGTAGGCACCGACGAACGTGGCCGAATCGATCTTGTCGCGCTCGGCATACTGCAGTTCGACGCTGCGCAAGATGGTCTTGCGGGCGGTGTCGAGTTCGGCCTGGCTGAAGCCGAAGTCGCGCACCCGCGTGCTTTCCTGGGTCAGGGCAGCGATCGCCGGGGCGGCCCCGCCCTTGCCCAGCACCGCCTCGAGCTTGTAGGCCTGGTAACCCTTGCCCATCGGCTCGTATCCGGCCTGCGCGCGCACGAAGGGCGAGTCCGGCAACTGCGCCAGATGCTGGAAACGCCGGTTCAGCATGAAGTTGAACATGTTACGTACCTGCATCGCGCGGTAGTCGGCCACCGTGCGCCGTGTCGGCCGTTCGGCCTGCGGGTAGCCGATGGCGAGACTGCTGCCGGTCGCTTCGGCATCGGTGGCGATGAATGCGACGGTGCCGCGCCGCGCGCGCTGCGTGACGACGATCGGCGCGCGCGGATTGGCGGGCATGGTCATCTTGCCGAAATGCGTTTCGATCATCTTCTCGGCGGCGGCCGGATCGATGTCGCCCACGGCGACCACCGCCATCAGGTCGGGACGGTACCAATCCTTGTAGAAGCGGCGCAGCGTTTCCGGCGGCGCGTTCTGGATGATGGCCGGCTTGCCGATCGGTACGCGTTGCGCATAGCGCGATTCGCCCAGTCCAAAGAACCAGTTGGTCGACAGCGACCGGTTCATGCGGTAGGCGGCGCTGTCGCGCAGGCGCGCTTCCTGCGCGATCACGCCGCGTTCGGCGTCGACGGCATCGGGCTCGAAGCTCATGCCCTGGGCCCAGTCGGACAGCACCAGGAAACCCTTGTCCACCTGCTCCTGCTTGCCGGTCGGGATCGATAACTGATACACCGTTTCGTCGTACCCGGTGTATGCATTCAGGTCGGCCCCGAAGCGCACGCCGATCGACTGCAGGTAGGAGACCAGTTCATGTTTTTTGAAATTGGCCGACCCGTTGAATCCCATGTGCTCGACGAAGTGCGCCAGCCCTTGCTGGTCGTCGTCTTCGACCAGGGAACCGGCCTTGACCACCAGCCGCAATTCGAGCTGCTTTTCCGGCCTGGCATTGCGCTTGATGTAATAAGTCAGGCCATTTGCCAGCTTGCCGACCTTGAGGTCGCGTTCGTATTGGATGGGTTCATTTGGATCGGTGGCGGCATTGGCGTTTGCTATAGACGCAAACAGGACTGCGATCGAACAGACAGCACGCAGGAAGCTGGAAGATACCGCAAAAGACATCGACAACCTCACAAAAAATTAGCCGCTTGATATTACGCCTTTAATTTCCCTACGTCATTTAAATTATGCTTGTCGATCAGCTGGACGATTGATTCTGCGGATTATTCATTTCGGGTACGGAGCAGTTTTTTATTGATCCCGGCGTAAAACAGTCGACGGTCCTGTACGATGAAACGACTTATGATTGGTTCGATATAAACCCTCACCTATGCCGCCCGCCTGTATGTCGCCACCGCCACATCCACAAGCCCGATCCGATCAATCCCTGCTGCGCGGCCTCGCCGTGGCGACGATCCTGTCAGCAATAGCCGCCGCGGGGTGCATCGCCTACGCCGCGCGCCACGGTGCTGCAATCGCACGCAACATCAGGGCCCCGATCGTTGGCGACATGGGCGACATTCCGATGAAAATGCCATGGTATTTTGCCGAATGGGCTGAATATGAAGGCGAGCCGACCTGGGAAGTGCGGAAAGGACCAGCACCGGTCCGCACACTGGCGTCGAAGCTTGTGTCGTTTGGCTTCAAGCTGCGTTATCCGGATATGGCTGAATTGTCGACACCTGAACTTTGGAACGAGTATCGAACGGCGTCGATTTATACGACACCCTGGATACGTATCGGCATCAGCACAGGCAGTCATTTCGGTGACGGTGGCGCGCTCGATCGCCACTTGGAATTCACGCTGGCCGATGCGTCTGTAGACTATAAACTTGACCCGCGGCCACAATATGGCTTGAGTGTGTATCGCCCCTCATGGATCGCGCCATCGTTGAGCAAGGCAGCATTGCTTCACGTCGATAATGACATCCTTGTCTACCGCGACAGTCACGGTCGTGTCGACACACTTATTATTTGCAGCAACGTGAAGCATGATGCAGCGCCTTGCACACAAGAGTCGAGACTCGATACGAATATAAAAGCCTGGCTAACTCTGGCTTACCGGCGCGGCCGGCTGAGCGATTGGAAAATCATGGCCACCAAGGTACACCACACATTGATGCAGTATCGCGCTGATGCGGGTCGCATTTCTACAATCCCTTGATCCACTACCGGCTAAATCCCATGGCAATCATTCGTTCTAAGAAAGTCATGATCGTGATGAATTATGTAGGGCAAAGAAGACCGAATGGAGAAAATCCTGAAAGGAAAAAAATTACTGATCGAATTGAGCGCGCACGGTGCATTTGGTAGGGACCTCACTCCATTCAGCCTACCCGAATTATCCAGGAAAGAATGCTCAGACCCGAAAGGGGGACGGCTAGACCGGGGCGTATGCCGATCTTCCGTCTGAATTCCCTTACGCGATCTACTCAGATGCCCACATTTCGCGACGAATCAGCTGCTGGCTGAACGCGTGGGCGGCGCAAATGCGACTGGTCGGCAAACGAAAGGATGGAGCCGCCCACCTTACGCGTCTGTGCAGTGTTTTCGAAACAAAGTGGGCCTGCCTGCCTGATAGTCGTTTCGGGCCTCATCCCGAAAAGCCGCGGCCACCACCATTCCCGCCACCGCCATTCCCGCCCCGTGCCCCCGGCCCGCGCAGCACGCCGCGTCCGCCATTCCTGATCCGCTCATCCCCCGTCACCCCGCCCCACTGATAGCGCAGCCCCAGCGAAAACACCCGCGGCTGGGTCTGCGACAAGGTATGCAGGCGCAGGATCTCGTTCTCGACAAAGGTTTCGGTATTGCCCGCCCCGAACAGGTTGTTCACGTTCAGGTTGAGCGACAGCTGCGGCGAGAAGCGATGCATCCAGGTGAAGTTGGTCATCGTGGTCGCGCTGTTGACGCCCTGCCCGTTCAGGCTGCGGCCATTGCGGTTGACGCTCAGCTGCAACGACTCCTTGTCGAACTGGTACGCGAGGCGCAGGCGCGCGTTCTCGCGCCGGTTCTTTTGCTCGACCGGCATCCCGGCCGTGCGTGAATTGAACAGGCGCATGCGCGTCTCGTTGCCGACCGTGGCGCCCAGGTTGGCCGACAAGCCCTGGATGAACAGCTTGCGCGCGTTGAGGTTCAACTCGACGCCGACCGCATCGTTGGCGCCGAAGTTGACTGGCGAAGTCACGATCACGTTCGGGTCGGTGGCCAGCGGATAGCTGCGGTTGCCGAGCACGGGCGACTCGCGCCGCTTGTACAGGGTGACGCTGGTATCGACATCGAAGAAGCGGTCGCGCCAGGCCAGTTCGGCCGAATCGTTGTTGACCGGTTCCAGGTCGGGATTGCCCTGGCGCGCATAGAAATCGCTCAGGTAGACCAGGTTCGGGTTCAGGTCGCGCTCGTTCGGACGCGCCACGCGGCGGCTGACGCGCAGCTGCAGCTGGCCGGTGTCGCTCAAGCCCTGCGACACATACAGGCTGGGCAGCCAGTTGGTGTAGCGGTAGGTATTTTCCTGTTGCAGCAGCGGCTGGCGCACGTCGAGTTCGGTGTATTCGCCGCGCAGTCCGGCCTGCACGCGCAGGTCGGAAAAGAACTTCGTGCTCAGGCTGGCGTACAGGGCGGCGGTACGCTCGTCGGTCTCGAAGTCGCTGATGCGGCTGGGCACCGGTTCGTAGGCGCCGCTGACCGGATCGACGGCGAGGTAGTTGGTGGCGTTGGTGTTCTTGCTGACGGCCGCCTTGGCGCCGGATTTCAGCTGCCAGGTTTCCCACAGCCGGTTTTCGTAGTCCATCGACAGGTCGAGGATGCGGTTGTCGCGGTCGGTCGAGCGCAGGCTGTCGGCGGCGTAGCGCTCGGGACGCAGGCGGAAATCGTAGAGCACGCTGGCGTCCGAATCGTTCTTCTGGCTGGTATAGCGCAGGTCGAACTTGAGTTCTTCGCCGGGCTCGCCGCTCTTGTGGACGTAGGAAGCGCCGAGGCCGAGATTTTGCGCCGGCGACGTGCTGCGGGACGTGGAGGTGAAATCGGCGGTGGGCGCCATGGCGCGGCCGTAACGCCTGGTAACGCCGATATTCTCGCTGTCGTTCTGCATCTTCGAATAGCTGAACGTGGCGCCGGCCTGGTCACTCGCGCCGACGTTGTAGGTCAGCGTCGAGGCGAGCCTGACGGATTCCGAGGGCGCGTGGCTGTCGCTGCTGGAATCGGTACCGCCAATGACTTCTCCGGTGGCTGGATCGAGGTCTTCGCGCCGGGATTCGCGATAGCCGGTGCGCTCGTCCCGGCGCACGCCGACGCTGCCGCTGAGCGAGTACGGGCCGGCGGCGTATTCGCCGTTCAGGTTGGCGTTGTAGCGCTCTTCGGTGCCCTTGTTGACCGCCAGGGTGGCGCGCGAACCCGGCTTGCGGTTGCGCTTGAGGACCAGGTTGATGATCGGGCCGCTGCCGCCCTCGTTGCCGAATTCGGCGCCGGGTACGTTGATGACTTCGATCGACTCGATGTTCTCGGCCGCGAAGGAATTGAGGGCGTCGCCGCGGTTCTGGCCCTGGAACTGGGCGTCGCGCTTGCCGTTGACCATGATCTGGACGTTCGGGTTGCCGCGCAGCGCCACCGTGCCGTCCTGGTCGACCGAGACCGAGGGTACGTTGTTGAGGATATCGGCCGCCGACGCGTTGCTCACGCTGATGTCGTTCTTCAGCTCGTAGACGTCGCGGTCGACCTTGTTGGTCGGGCGCGCCGCGACGACCTGGACAGTCGCGATATCCTCCTCGGCGCCCGCCTGCGGCTCGGGTTCGGGCGTAACGGTGCCTGTGCCGGTGCTGGTGCTGGCGCCTTTGTTCGTCCCTGCGGGCGCGGGATTGGCAGCCGGGACAGCGGCCGGTGCCGGCGCGTCGGGACGGTTGCGCGGCGGTTCGGGCGGCTGGGTTTGTGCGACGGTTTGCGCAAACAGCGGCTGTACGGCAAAGCAGCTCAGCAGCAGTGCGGGCAATAGCTTGGGCGTCATCGGAATGGCTCACAGGGCAAAAAACCCCGGACGAGCTGCGAAGCCCACCGGGGTTGAAATTTCAAGACCGGGTCGCCGCATGGCGCACCCGGTTCCAGCCGCTACGATCAATAGAAAATGATATTGACGTTGGCGACGTTGCCGGTGCTGGCATTCACATCGGCCGTCGCAGTGGCGGTCGGTACGCCGCTCGAGTTGGTGCCGAAGGTAGTGACACGGCTGTAGCCGGTTGCCACCGCTTCGACCTTGTAGCGGCCGGCCGCCGGCACGGTCGTGATGTTGGCCAGCGTCAGCGGCAGCGCCGGCTTGTACAACGCGTAACGCAGCGAGGCGCGCGGCAAGTCGGTCAGCGTGTAATTGCCCGTTGCCTGGTCGACCGGCTGGAAGCGGTGGGCAAAGGTGCTTGCGGGAATACCGGTGCTGGCATTCGCGGCGATCGACTGCGACGCCGCCACCCAGGTGCCGCTCTCCGGCGCCGCCTTGCCGGCCGCATAGCCGATCTGGCCCGAGATGGTGCTGGTGGTGCTGGTCGGCAGAACGATCGGCGCGGCCACCGTGGAGACGGCGACCGTGGTGTTCGCCGCCACCGGCACCTGGCCGATGACGGAGGTGGCGCGGCCCTTGCCGGTGATGACGACGTCGTAGTTGCCGGCCGGGAGGCGCGGCAGCAGGAATTCGCCGGTGGTCGGATTCGGCACGGTGGTGATGGCGCTGATGCCGCCCTGCTGGGCGGTGATGACCACGTCGCTGGCCAGCGCCGCCTTGTCGATATAGCCGCTGACGCCGTTCAGCGCGGCCGGGACGACGCGCGCCACCGGCCGGAGCAGGTATTTGTCGCCGCGCGGCTGGATCGAATTGCAGGCGTCGAAATCGAACACGACGCTCGCCTGTTTGCCTTCTTCGATCGTCAGGTCGATCGGCATCTTGACGCCTTCGCTTGCCAGGCTGGCTGGAGTTTCCAGTGAACCGGGCGCCCCGGGGCCGGCGATCGTGGACTGGCCTTTCACCCTGACGGTGTTCGGGCTCGGCGTGGCGGCGACGGGGGTCTCGATCACAAGGCGCATCTGGGTGTAGATGCCGGCCGGCAGCGTGACATCGCCGAGGCTCGTGGTGGCGCCGCTCAGCACGCCCGCCGCATTGAGCAGGTTGAGCTTCTTGGCCCCCACCGCGAAGGCCACTTCCGACCAGCCGCTCGAGGCGGCCGTCGCCTGGAAGTCCTTGTGGAAGCGGATCCGGGCGATGCTGACATTGACCTGGTCGAATGCGCAGGATGGCGCGCCGGTCATGGCCGCGACGGCGACGGTGCCGGTAGCCGCGGTGGCGATCGGGGCCTGGGCCGGCGAGTCGTCGCCGCCGCCACCGCCGCAGGCGGCCAGCGCGGCCGCGGCGATCGCGCTGACCGCGATGGAACGGGAAGAACGGAAGAATGTTGGTTTCATGATTGTCTCGTCTGTTTTAGCTGTTTTGAGCGCCGCCGGGGTCATGCCGGCCCCGGCGGCCATCCGCTGATTGGCCCGATTACCGCCCGCCGAACTTGAAATTCAGACCCGCCATGAAGGTGGCGCCGGAGAAGATGTCGTTGTAGACGTTCGGCGTACCGTCGGCGAAGTTGGCGTAGCCACCGGTGTTGTTGCCGGTGTGGATCTTGCCCAGGTTGCGGCCCTCGGCGAAGATCTCGACCCAGTCGGTGATCTTGTAGGCGATCTTCGCGTCGAGGTAACGCGTGCCGAGGCGGAACACCGGGGTGCCCGGCAGGTAGGTCGGGAAACGCACCAGGGTCTGGCCAACGGCCGGATAGTTGTTGACCGAGTTGCTGTTGCAGCCGGAGGTGCACGAGAAGGTGCTCGCCTTGATCTGCAGGCCGACACGCATCGACAGGGCGCCGTCGTCATACCAGACCGACGCATTCCACGAGTGGTGCGGCTCGCCGGCCACCGGCAGGGTGTCGCCCGTGATCAGGTCGCGCATCGCGCCGCCTTCCAGGGTCGACTTGTTGCGGGTGTAGTTCAGGTCGACGCCGGTATAGCGCAGGTACCACGGCAAGGCGGTGAAGCCCACCTTGCTCGACACTTCGAAGCCCGTGCGGGTGAACGGGATCTGGTTGGTCCAGCGGCGCAGCGAGAACGCCAGGTCGGACAGCGGCGTGCCGGTCTGCGGATCGACGGCACTGGAACCGGCGAACGGATAGATGTTGTCGACGGTTTCGATCAGGCTCGGGGCGCCGATGACGCCCTTTTGCCGGTAGACCGCGCCCGACAGCATGATGTCCTTGTTCGGATACCATTCCAGCGACAGGTTCTGGTTGTAGTTGGTCAGCGGCTTGATTTCCGGGTTGCCCATGACGTCGTTACAGCGCATCAGTGCATCGCTCTCGCTGCCCTCTTCGTCGGTTTCGACCAGCCTGCGGCCATCATAGACGCAGGTACCGTTCGGGATCAGGCGGCCGGCGGCCGGACGGCCGATGGTCTTGCCCCAGTTGTAGCGCAGGACCAGCTTGTCCGGAATCACCCAGGTATTGAAGTTCAGCGACGGCAGGTAATCGGTCGTCTTCGCATTGATCGCCGTTTCCTTGCGGTACACGCGGGTGGTGATGCCCGCGGCGTTATTCGGATCCTGGTAGTTGTAATTGGCGGTCGGGACGATCGACTGGAAGGTCAACTGGCCGCTGCCGACCACCTTGGTCTTCACGGCGCGCACGCCGATGTTACCGTCGAAAACGATGCCGAACGGCAGCGAGCGCTGGGTGAAGGGGAAGCGGTCGACTTCGAAGTTGGTCATCACGTAGCCGGCATCGACCTGTTCCATGATCGAGTTCTTCGGCTGGTCGTACATCTTGCCGTCGCTGCCGATGCAAGTCTTGATGCAATCGAGGTTGTAGTTCTGCACGCCCAGCACCGCGTAGGCCTTGTCGATGTCGAACTCGGTCCAGCCCTGGATAAGGCCTTCCGGACGATCCTTGTCGCCGCCATAGAACTGGTTGGTCATCTCCTTCGTGTAGGACTGCTTGAAGAAGTCGCGGTATTGCTCCGGCGTGAGGACGTAGGTGCCCTGGCGCGCCGTGCTCGGGTTCGTGCTCGGGTTGTAGCCGTACTGGCACGGGCGGCCGCCCGGCGCGAGCGAACCCGGCGTGTCCTGGCAGACGATGAAGTTCGAGCGCAGGTTGTTGGTCGAGATATAAATGCCTGGAATGTAGCCGGCGGTGCCGAAGGTGCCGACCGCATCCTGCACGGTCGGGCCGCCGGTGTTCCAGGCGTCGTAGCCGCTCTTGCGGCGGCTATAGCCGACCTTGATCGACGGAACGAAGGGGATGTACTCGTCGGTGGCGATGTTGACGTCGAGCTTCGCGGTCTTCTCGTACGACTCGTTGATGCGCGGGTTCTGGAACGACAGCGTCGTCGAGTTGCCCGTCAGCGGCAGCTGGGCGCTGGTGTAGGCGGGCGTCGCCGGCGCGGTGGCGCTGGCGGCGGCGGCGGTCACCGCGGCCGATGGGGCCAGGCTCAACCAGTTGTTCGGGTTGGTCAGGTCCACCGAGTTGTTCGGCGAGTAGTTCCAGATGCCGTTCGGCAGTACCTTGGCGCTGGTCGGGCCGAGATAGGCGCTCTGGCTCATGCGCTTTTCGTAGCGGTAGAAGTCCGACTTCGAGTCGCCCAGCAGGAACTCGGCGCGCACGATGCCCTTCTTGAAGGTGCCGCCCGCCTGGGTATAGCTCGATTTGGTGCCGATGGTCGACGTGGTGTTGTCGACGCCGAACAGGCCGTCGGCAATCGTGAAGCTGGTCAGGTGGTGGTTCGCATCGACCACGACCGAGGCCGGGTCGATGTTGGACACGGCGCCGTTCAGGCCAGGGGTCGTGATGACGCTGCCGCTGGTACTGCCGCTCCGGTAGGTCAGCTCGCCCGGATAGAGGAAGTAGCCGGAAGGGGGATTCAGGGTGCGGATACCGCCGGCGCCGTTGGGCTGCACCGCGGTCGTGTCGATCGAGGTCGCGCCGTTGAACCCGTTCGGCCCGCGCGCGGTCGCCCCGTTCACGTTCACGCTGCCGTAGTTCATGTTGGTGCTGTAGTTGATGACTTCGCCCTTGCTGCGGCTGTGCTTGGCGTAGATCGTCAGGTTGTCGTTGACCTTGAAGTCCAGGCGCAGGTCGCCGCTCACGCGGTCGTCGTTCCAGCGGTTGACGAAATAGCGGGTATTGCTCGGCGTCCAGTCGTTCCACTGGCCCAGGCAGCTCTGCAGCGCCAGCAACGTGATGTTCTGGGCATTCGTGCGGTTGTTGCTGCCGGTGCCGATCAGGGCGGCGGTGGCAGCCGGCAAGATCGGGAATTTCTGGTAGCACTCGGCCTTGGTCTTGGCCGCGGCCGAGCCTTCGAGCACGTCCTTCGGCGTCATGCTGACCCAGCTGCCCGATGCAGCATTGCTGTACGGGACCGTGTAGAACGGCGTGGTCGACTGGATGTCGTTCAGGTTCAGCGTATCGGGACGCAGGGCGACCGTCTTCTCCGGCGAATTGTCGAAGTCCATCAGGCGCACGTGGCCCAGCTGGCTGCTGGCGCCGCCCTGGTCAATCCGGTGCGCTTCCTGGTTGACGCTGCTCTTCGAGAGATTGACCAGCACGCCCAGGCGGCCATCCATCAACTTCTTGACGCCGATGACGTTCAGGTTGGGGTTGACCTTCTTGTTGATCGAATTCTGCTGGCCTGCCACGCGCACCGACAGGTAATCCTTCTTGAAGTCGAGGCCGCTGCGGGTGGTGATCTTGACGCCGCCGCCGAGCGAACCCTCGGTCATGTCGGCGGTCGAGCCCTTGATCACGTCGACGCTCTTGATCAGGTCAGAAGACAGCTGGCGCATTTCGACCGCGCGGCCGCCGGACGTATCCGCGCCCGCCGAAATACCGCCCAGCATGTCGGCGCCGCCGGCCTGCTGCACGCCCTGGCCGTCCAGCTCGACGCGGGTCAGTTCCGGGCCATTGCCGCGGATCGACACGCTGATGCCTTCGCCGAATTCGCCGCGGTCGACCGCCACGCCGGCGACGCGCGAAATCGCATCGGCCACGTTACGGTCAGGGAAGGCGCCGACGTCTTCGGCAATGATCGAATCCTGCGCGGTATCGGCGCGCTTCTTGCGGGCGATGGCGCTGCGCTGCGACTCGCGCGCGCCGATCACCAGCACCTGCTGCGGCGCATCGGCCAGCGTCTCGGTGGTGGCCGAGGTCGCTGCAGCGGGTTCGGCTTGCTGTGCAAGCGACGGCGCCGCGGCGGCAGCCAGCCAGGCCATCGCCACTGCCTGGGTCAATCGTTTGATCGGGAATACCTGATGCGAATACGGTGTCATCTCCACTCCTCCACGTTATCGTTATATGCGCCGGCTTGACCAGGGGCCGCCGGCGTTGTCGAGCTTTGCTGCAGGGCTGCGCTTGGGCGCATGCATTGCGGCTGCAAACGATTTAGATTGTATTGTTCTAAGGCCGATATTTACTTGGTGCATGTGCTGATTTTTGGAAACGGTCAGCAACTTGAGCGTTTCGCGCATTGAAATGATAAAGATGAGACAGATTCGGGCAGCGGGCCGCGCCCGGGCATGCCAAGTGAGCGCTTCTTAAGGCGCGTAAGGAGGGAGTGAAACCGTTTAGATTGATTCGAGATCGATGGTGCACCGCTATGCCTGCCTTTATTGCTGGCAGCAGCGTAACGTAGGGTGGACTCCTGAGTCCACGCGTTACGGGCACATCCTTTCATCGACTGCGGTGATATTCATTCGCACGGAATCCAGCGGACATTTGCGAGGTGCTCAAAGCCACTGGATACCGCGAACGAACAGTCACAGTCGCGTACCGGTGAAACGCACGTAACGCGTGGGCACAGGTGCCCACCCTACGTTACGCCACGGCTAACGACAAAAACGAAAGGCGGGACGCATTGCGCGCCCCCCCTACCGATATTGCCGATCAGTGCCGCTCGCCGCGCGTCTTCAACTGGTCGAACAGCACCGCCGCCAGCAGGATCACGCCGCGCATCAGGTACTGGTAGAAGGCGTCGACGTCGAGCAGGTTCATGACGTTTTCCACGGTACCCATGATCAGCACGCCGATCAGCACACCGAAGATGCGCGCCTTGCCGCCCTGGAGCGAGACGCCGCCCAGCACGCAGGCCGAGATCACGTCGAGCTCGAAGCCTTGCGCTGCGTTCGGCTGGCCGCTGGTGATGCGCGCCGCCATGATCAGGCCGGCCAGCGCCACCACCACGCCCTGCAGCAGGAAGATCCAGACGCGCAGGCGCTCGACGCGCACGCCCGCCAGGCGCGCCGCTTCCGGATTGCCGCCGATGGCCAGCGTGTTACGACCAAAGACCGTGTGGTTCAGCAGCACGCCGAACACCACGAAGCAGCCTGCCGCCACCAGCACTGGCAGCGGCATCCCGAACACGCGCGTGTCGCCGAGGGACATGAAGGTTTCGTTGGCGATGCCGACCGCCTGGCCCTGCGAGACGATGAAGGCCATGCCGCGCACCATCAGCATGGTGGCCAGCGTGGCGATCAGCGCGTTCACGCGCAGGTAGGCGATCAGCACGCCGTTGAAGGCGCCGATCAGCGCGCCCGCGGCCAGGCCGCCGCCCATCGCCAGCATCACGCTGTCGGTGCGTTCGAGGATGATCGCGCCCAGCACGCCGGCGAAGGCGATGGTCGAACCGATCGACAGGTCGAAATCGCGCGAGGCCAGGCACAGCATCATGGTGCAGGCGACCATGCCGATCTGCGCCACCGACAGCATCAGGCCGACGATGTTCGGCACCGAGAAGAAGTTGTCGACGGTGGCGGCCAGCACGACGAACAGCAGCGCGTAGGCGATCGGCATGCTGTAGTCCATCAGCCATTTGCGTTGCTGGCGCTGGCGCACCAGCGCCGGCAGGCCGACGCTGGTTGGGGAAGTGGTGCTGGTGGTGCTCATGGGATGCTCCGGAGGACAGGTTCAGGGGTGGCGACGTCCGGCAGGGCCAGGCCCAGCACGGTGCGCTCGTTGGCATCGGCGCGCGCCAGTTCGCCGCTCATGCGGCCTTCGCGCATGACGATCACGCGGTCGGAAATGCCCAGCACTTCCGGCAGTTCGCTCGAGATGACGATCACGCAGCAGCCGCGTTCGGCCACCTCGTGGATGATGCGGTAGATTTCGTTCTTGGCGCCGACGTCGATGCCACGCGTCGGCTCGTCGAGGATCAGCACCTTCATGCCCGGTTCGGCCAGCCAGCGCGCGAGGATCGCCTTTTGCTGGTTGCCGCCCGAGAGCAGGCGGATTTCCTGCATCCGGTTCGGAGTCTTGATGCGCAGGCGGCCGATGAATTCGTCGGCGCGGCGCGCTTCCTCGCGGTGGCGCAGGAACAGCCCGCCCAGGAGGCCCAGGCGGCGCACGCTGATGTTGATGTTCTCGGCGACCGAGGCGTGGGCCAGGATGCCCTGCTCCTTGCGGTCTTCCGGGCACAGCACGATGCCGGCGCGGATCGCCGCGGCCGGGCCGGACGGATCGACGACTTTGCCGTCGAGTTCCACCGTGCCGCTCTTGCGGCGGTCGGCGCCATACACCAGGCGCAGCAACTCGCTGCGCCCTGCTCCGACCAGGCCGAAAAAGCCCAGCACTTCGCCGGCGCGCACGACGAAATCGTGGCTGCCTTCGATCTTGGCGCCGGCCATGCCGCGCACGCGCAGGCGTTCGGCGCCGAGCGGGCGCGGACGGTAGTCGTAGATGTCGGTCAGCTCGCGTCCGACCATGTCGCTGATCAGGCGTTCGCGCGAGACCTCGGCCATCACCGGATGCGTGACGATCTTGCGGCCGTCGCGGAAAATCGTGCAGGCGTCGCACAATTCATAGAGTTCGTCGAGGCGGTGCGAGATGTAGATCAGCGTGCGCCCTTCCGCGCGCAGGCGGTGCACCAGGCGGAACAGGATCTCGGTCTCGCGGTGCGACAGGCTGCTGGTCGGCTCGTCGAAGGCGATCACCTGGGCGTTCTGCATGATGGCCTTGCAGATCTCGACCATCTGGCGCTGCGCGATCGACAGGTCGGCCAGGCGCGCGTCCGGGTCGAGGTCGACGCCGATGGCCGCCAGCTGCGCCGCCACCAGCGTGCGCGCCGCGGCCCGGTCGAGGATGCCGAAGCGGGTCGGCATGCGTCCCAGCAGGACGTTCTCGGCCACCGTCAGTTCGGCCACGTACTGCAGTTCCTGGTGGATGACGGCGATGCCGGCCTTGATGGCGTCGCCGGCCGACTGGAACTTGCACTCGACGCCGTTCAGCAGCAGGCGCCCGCCGTCCGGGCGGTACTGGCCGCCCAGGATTTTGAGCAGCGTCGACTTGCCGGCGCCGTTTTCGCCGAGCAGGCCGTGCACCGCGCCGGCATGCGCCGCGAAGCTGACGCCGCCGAGGGCGGTCACGCCGGGGAACAGTTTGGTGACCTGCTCGAACTGCAGGCTCGGAACCGCGCTTACGGCGGCGCTTGCAACTGTGCTCACGTCAGATCCCCGTCTCGCGCCGCACCTTGGCCAGGTTGGCGCGCGTGACCAGGGTGCCGCTGGTCTGGATGTCGGCCGGCGGTACCTTGTTGTGGGCGATCCACTCGTACATGTTGATCGAGGTTTCGTAGCCGTGGCGGCGCGGGCTCAGCATGATCGTGCCGAAGAAGCCGGTCGGGGCCGGCTTGGCGAATTCGTTCAGCGCGGTGCGGCTGCCGCCGATGCCGACGCCGATCATCGAATCGGCCTTGAAGCCGCGGCCCTCGGCGGCGCGCACGGCGCCCATCACGGCTTCGTCGTTCAGGCCAAAGGCGACCCAGTGGCGGATCTTCGGGTTCTTGGTCAGCGCGATGTTGGCGGCGTTGTAGGCCGATTCGGTATCGGTCTTGGTCTGCGGCGCATCGACGATGTTCGCCGCCGGCACGCCGGCCGCCTTCAGCACCGCCACCGCGCCGCCGGTGCGTTCGCGCCCGGTCGGCAGCTGGTCGTAGGCGATGCGCAGCGCGCCAACTTCGGCCGGCTTCCAGCCGCGCGCCTTGATTTCGGCGGCGATCGCCTGGCCCACCTGCGTGCCGATGGCGGTGGCGGAAATGCCCATGTGCGGGATGCCGGCGATCGGTTTGCCGGCGCCGTCGACCAGGCGGTCGTCGACCGACATCACTTTCAGGTTGTTGCGCTTGGCGGCGCGCGCCACGGCTGCGCCCAATTTGACGTCCGGCGCGCAGATGACGAAGCCCTGCGCCTTTTGCGCGGCCAGGTTGTCGATCGCCGAGATCATCTTTTCGCCGTTCGGCACGCCGATCTTGACCAGCGCGAAACCCTTTTCCTTGGCAGCCTGCTCGGCATGCTTCCACTCGTCCTGGAACCACGGTTCCTCGGCCTGCTTGACCAGAAAGCCGATCTTGACCGGGTCGGCGGCGTGCACGGCCTGCGAAGCGATGGCGCACAAGGCCAGCGCCGCAGCGGCCGGCAGGCGGCGCGCCCAGTGGGTGATACGTGAAGTCATGTCGTCTCCTGATGATGTTTTTGTCATGGCCTGGCCGGCGCGCGCTGGTGTAACACCGGTGCGGCGCCGTCCATCAGCTACCTGTGCGGTAGCAAGCTCTCGTTATGCTAAGGTCAGCCATGCCTTTTCAACCCCTCGGCGGCGAAATAATCGTGTTGTTGATCGATATGCGCGTGCACGGGCCAGTTCCCGATCAGATAATTGACGGATCGATCAATATCCCCCACCCACAAGAGGAAATCCCGATGTCCCTGTCCAAACGCACCGCCGGGCTTGGCCTGGCCGTGCTCATCAGCGCGCCCGCCGTGCTGGCGCAGACGGCGCCGAGCCAGCCGTCCGAGCAGCCGCAAGTCGCACCCCAAAGCGTCAGCGTCACCGGCAAGCGCGCCAGCGCCGGCGATCCGACCCTGATCACCGCCGCCAGGAACCGCGTGTTGTCGCGCACGCTGGCCTCGGGCTGTAACTACATGAGCGCCTACAGCGCGGCCGACGACGACATCACGCTGGACTACATGCGCGACATGGACCTCGAAGACAGCGCCACCAACGAAGCCGAGCGCCTGTACGAGGGTAGCCCGAACGGCGACGCCTCCACCTCCAGCATCCCGAGCAGCCTGCCGACCGAGACCCTGCCCGGCGAGCCGGCCGTCTCCAAGTACGGTTGCGGCCCCTCGGACCGCAACTTCGCCGCCGGCCGCAACCGCATCGCGCGCAAGGACACCTCGCTCGCGCAAGCCTTTGTCGCCTTCGATGCCGGCGACTACGCGAAAGCCAAGGAACAGGCTTCGGTTGCCTGGAACAAGATCGGCTACGACGAGGCGGCGCTGCTGCTGGCCCGCATGCACCTGGCCGGACTGGCCACGCCGAAGGACACCAGCCAGGCCATCGACTGGCTGCGCAAAGTCACCGAGGCGCGCTTCGATCCGTCGCGCGACCGCGTCCAGTTCGACCCCAGGGACCCGGAAGCGATGACGCCGCGCGTCGAAGCCACCCTGCTGCTGGCCAAGATCTACCTGCGCGGCATGGGAACCCGCAAAGACCCGGCGCAGGCGGTCAAGGCCTACGCCAAGGCGGCCGAGATCGGCTTCGTCCCGGCCCACAACACGCTGGGCATGGCGGCCATGAACGGCTTCGGCATGCCGCAAAGCTTCCCCCGGGCCGCCGCCTCCTTCAAGACCGCGGCGGAAGCGGGCTACGCGCCGGCGCAATACAACCTGGCGAAAATCTACTACCTGGGCGAGGACGGCGTGCCCCAGGACCTGAAACTGGCCGGCGCCTGGTTCGCCCAGGCCGCGAAGATGGGCCACGCCGGCGCGCTGTTCGCGGCCGGCCGCATGTACGACCTCGGCGAAGGCGTGCCGGTCGACCAGAAACGGGCCATCGTCTACTACAAGGAAGCGGCGCTGAAATCGAACCCCGACGCGCAAAGCGCGCTCGCCACCTATTTCTATACCGGCGAAGTGGTTGCCAAGGACCTCGCGACCGCGCGCAAGCTGTTCGCCTCCGCCGCGCAGCAGGGCCAGGTCGACGCCATGTTCAACCTGGGCGTGATGATGGCGCAGGCGCAGGCCGGCGTGAAGGACACCGCCATGGCCTACGTGTGGTTCACGCTGGCCAGGGACAGCGGCCACACCCAAGCCGCCGCCGCGCTCGCGCAACTGGGGCCGACGCTGACGGCGGCCGAGCGGCAGCGGGTGGATGCGGTGCTCAAGCCGAAGGCGCCGTGACGCTGTCTCGCCACACTGTTCGCGTTGAGTTAATCGTAGGGTGGACTCTCGAGTCCACGCGGTACCACGCGTGCCTATCGAAACGCGTCGTACGGCCTCGGTGCGCATTCGTACAGGTTTCGCCAAGCGCTGCGGCATGCACGTGCACGACCGCGTGGACTCGAGAGTCCACCCTACGGATCTCAAGCCGAAGGCGCCGTAGGGCGTAAGGCTGTTCTCGCCACACTGTGCGCGTTGAGTTAATCGTAGGGTGGGCTCTGCCCACGCGGTGATACGTGACGGCGAGATCGTTGAACACGACATCGGAGCCGATGCGTATCACCGCGTGGACGAAGCCCACCCTACGGATCGCGAAACTTGCCCTGCGCGACAGGGCTCGGCACTCCGTTCAATCACCACGCAACACGATCCGCGTCGGCGCATCCCGCTCGACGCGCAGCGTATCGCCCTCCTGGAATAACTCCGTCACCTGGATCGTGCTGCGGCGCTGCTCGACGCCATCCTGCTTCGCATCCGCGCCGCGGCGTCCCGGATGCGTGAAGTAGAACAGATACGCGCGGTCGCCGCTGACGACCACGTCGGCGTGGCCGCCGATCACGCCGTCGTCAATCCCCTGCCCCGGCTGCTCGAGCAGGTTGGCGGCCTGGCGGGTCCAGGTTTTCGCGTCAGGTGAGCGGTACACGGCCAGGCCGCGCCAGACGTCGGTGATCATCCACCAGGCGCCGCGCCACTGGAACACCTTCGGGCCTTCGCCGGCCTGGTCGGCCACCACGCGGCCACCCTCGGTCCACTTGACCAGGTCCGGGCTGTCGGCGGAATAGATCGCCTTGCGGTCGCGCTCGTTGTTGTACCACATGCGCCAGCCGCCACCCGGCAGGCGCGTCACCGCCGCATCGATGACGCGCTCCGATGCCAGCTTGATCTCGCGCGCATTGCTCCAGCTGCGCAGGTCGGTGCTGGTCAGCTGCACGATGTGGCGCGGGTGCGCCCAGTCGGTGAACACGCCCGGCACCACGGTCAGGAACATGTGCCAGGTGCCGTCGTCGGCACGCACCACGTCCGGCGCCCAGTGCGTCGCCTCCTTGCCGCCCAGCGCTGCCGGCAAGTCGATGTCGGCGGTGCCGATGTATTTCCAGTTGGCGCCGTCGTCGGTCGACTCGGCGATGCCGATGCGAGTGCCGTGCACCCACGACACGCCGGGCAAGCCGGTTGCCGTCGCGCGCCGGTTGGTATAGAACATCCACCAGCTGTTGCGGGCGGGATGGCGCACCACGACCGGATCGGCGGCGCCGTCGAACAGCGGATCGCGAAACAGCGGCTTGGCGGCGACCTGTCCGCGATCGGGCACCGGCACGCCGAAATCGGGCGTGCCGTCGGCGCGCCAGCGGATCACCTGGGCGCGGGTGGCGCGGTTCGGGTCCTTCAGCGAGTCGCCCTGGATGTCGCGGTAGTTGCGCGCATGGTAGACCAGCACGTCGGTCTTGCCGTCCGGCGTGGTGGTGAAGCTGTTGTGGCCGGGGCCGTACTGGCCGTTGGCGGCGCTGCTGGCGAATACCGGCGCGGGCGACTTGCGCCACGCCGCCGGATCGAGCAGGTTGGCGCCGGCGTCCGCCGTGAGCAGGCCCATCGCATAGTTGGCGTCGGTGGCGCTGGCCGAATAGGTCATGAACAGCTTGCCGTTCTTTTGCAGCACGGCCGGCGCCTCGTTGACGTCGTACTTCATCTTCTCCCAGGCATATTCCGGCGTCGACAGCAGCACAGTCTCGCCCGTGATCGAGGTCGGCGTGTCCATCCGCGCCAGGTAGATGTTGGTGACCTTGCGCTTCGGGTCCGGCCCGTTCTGGGTCCAGGCCAGGTAGCGCTGGCCCGCATGCGCGAACACGGTGGCGTCGAGCGAGAAGCTTTCGCGCCCGGTTTTCAGCTGGCCGCGTTCGATCCAGGTGCCTTCCAGCGGGTTGGCGGCGCTGTTTTCCAGCACGTACAGGCGGATGTCCCAGATCGCCTCGGCGCGGCCGGCGGTGAAGTACAGGTACCACTTGCCGTCGATGTGGTGCAGTTCGGGCGCCCAGATGTGGGCGCTCATCGGACCACTCGCATGCTTGCGCCAGGCGACTTTCGCATCGGCGGCACCCAGGCCGTCGAGGGTGCGCGCGCGGCGCAGTTCGATGCGGTCGTACTCGGGCACGGTTGCGGTGAAATAGTAATAGCCGTCGCTGTGCAGCGCCACGTGCGGATCGGCGCGCTGGCGTACCAGCGGGTTGGCGAACTCGGTCTGGACAGCGGCGTAGGTGCCGGCATGTGCGCTGGCGAGGATCAGGGCGCAGGCAAGCCAGCGCAGGGAGGCGGTCATGGGTGACTCCACTTCATGTGATGGTACGAATCGTCAGTAAAGCTCGGCCGCCGCCAGCCGCACCTGGCGCAGCAGCAGGTCGGCGCCCGGCGCCAGCAGGTGGTCCTGCTGGCGGATGATGCCGAAGGCGTCCATCTTGCAGGGCAGCTCGATCGGCAGGATGCGCAGCACGTCGAGCGCCTGGTAGTACTGGGCCACTTCGCGCGGCATGACGTGCAGCGAATCGGTCTGCTGCAGCAGCGCGGTGATCAGGAGCAGCGCCGTCGTGTCGACCACGTTCGCCGGCGGCTGCAGGCCCGCGCGGCGGAACATCATGTCGAAGCGGTGGCGCAGGATGCTGCCGCGCGGCGGCAGGATCCAGGGCCGGCCGGCGAGCGCGTCGAGCGACAGCGCGGACTCCTCGAGCAAGGAATGGCCGGGCCGCACCACGGCGCACACCGCCTCTTCGGTCAGTTCTTCGTAGACCAGGCCGCTGGCATCCTCGCTTTCCAGGATGCGGCCGATCATGAAGTCGAGCGTGCCGTGCTGGAGCCGGTCCAGCAGGATGTTGCTGGCCTCCATGTGCACGCCGATGCGCAGCAGCGGCGCCTGTTCCTTGATGCGCGCGATCGCGCGCGGCAGCAGCGCCATCGCCGGCGCCATGATGACGCCCACCTCGACCTGCCCCGCCAGCCCCGCCTTCAAGGCGACCAGGTCGTCGTGCGCCAGCGCCAGGCTGGTCAGCGCCATGCGTGCGTGGCGGATCATGGTTTCGCCGTAGACCGTCGGCGCCATGCCGCGCGGCAGGCGATCGAACAGGCGCACTTCCAGCATTTCTTCGAGGTCCTTGACCTGCTTGGAAGCGGCCGGCTGCGTCATGTGCAGCTCGTCGGCGGCGCGGTGGATGTTGCGGTAGTCGTCGAGCGCCACCAGCAGCAGGAGCTGGCGCGTCTTCAGGCGCGCCTTCAAGAACCAGTTCGGATTCGATGTGTCCATCGGCAGGTCGCGCACGGCGGGGGCTTGCATCGTCATGCCGCTATGCGCCCTTCCTGCGCAGGCCGATCAGCCGCTGCACCACGCAGAACACGAACAGCAGCGCGCCGATCACGATCCTGGTCCACCACGAGCTGAGGGTGCCGTCGAAGGCGATCAGGGTCTGGATGGTGCCCAGCACCAGCACGCCCGAGAGCGCACCGGCGACGTAGCCGTAGCCGCCGGTGAGCAGCGTGCCGCCGATGACCACGGCGGCGATCGCATCGAGCTCGGTCCCCTGCGCATGCAGCCCGTAACCCGACAGCATGTAGAACGAAAACAGCACGCCGCCGAGCGCCGCGCAAAAGCTGCTGAAGGCATATACCAACACCTTGGTGCGCGCCACCGGCAAACCCATCATCTCGGCCGACTGTTCGTTGCCGCCGACCGCGTACAGCGCGCGTCCAAAGGCGCTGTAGTGGCCGAGCCAGACGGCAAAGCCGAGCAGCACCAGGGCGATCAGCGCGCCCGGCGACACGAAGCCGCCAAAGAACGGCAGCTGCGCCTGCGACATCGCCACGAAAAACGGCTCGTTGATGGTGATCGAATTGATGTCGATCAGGTAGCACAAGCCGCGCGCCAGGAACATGCCGGCCAGGGTCACGATGAAGGGCTGCAGCTTGAAGTAATGGATGATCGCGCCCATCGCGCCGCCGAACAGGGCGCCCAGCAGCAGCACGGCCGGAATCACGACGGCCGGCGGCCAGCCCGCGCTCTGCAGCAGCCAGGCCGTGATCATGGTCGACAGCGCCAGCACCGAGCCGACCGACAGGTCGATGCCGCCGGAGAGGATGACGAAGCCCATGCCGATCGCGATCACCAGCAGGAAGGCATTGTCGATCAGGAGGTTGAGCAGCACCTGCAGCGACAGGAAGCCTTCGTAGGCGGCGCCGCCGGCGAGCAGCATCGCCACCAGCAAGACCACGGTGACGGCCGAGGTGAAGTATTGCGCGTTCGGCAGAGCACGCAGGCCGCGCACCGCGGCGCTCATGCCGTCCTCCGCGTGAAGGACGTGCGTAATTTCTTGAACTCGCCCGACTGCGAAATGCAGACCAGGAATACGACCACCGACTTGACGACCATGTTGACCTCGGGCGGCACGCCCAGCGAATAGATGGTGTAGGTAAGCGTCTGGATGATCAGCGCGCCGATCATGCTGCCCGCCAGGCTGAACTTGCCGCCGGCGAGCGAGGTGCCGCCCAGCGTGACGGCGAGGATCGCGTCGAGTTCGAGCAGCATGCCGGCATTGTTGGCGTCGGCGCTCTTCACGTTCGAACTGATCATCAATCCCGCCATGCCGGCGCACAGCGAACAGAAGGCGTAGACGAAGACGACCAGCGCCGCGGTGCGTACGCCTGCCAGGCGCGCCGCCACCGGGTTGATGCCGACCGCCTGGATGAACAGGCCGAGCGCCGTCTTGCGCATCAGGAGCGCGGTCGCGGCCAGCACCGCCGCCACCACGAACAGCGCCACCGGCAAGCCGAACAGGTAGCCGCTGCCGAGGAAAAAGAAGGGTTTGTAGTAGACCGTGACGATCTGCCCGTCGGTGAACAGCTGCGCCAGCCCGCGCCCGGCCACCATCAGGATCAGGGTGGCGACGATCGGCTGCAGGCCGAGCCCGGCCACCAGCGCGCCGTTCCACAGCCCGCACAGCAGCGCGATGCCGAGCGCCGCGCCCAGGGCCAGCAGCATCGGCGTGTTCGCGACGTATTCCGGCACGCCGTTGTTGACGACCATGGTGCCGCCCACCAGCATGGCCGCCACCGTCCCCGACAGCGCCACCACCGCGCCCACCGAAATGTCGATGCCGCGGGTGGCGATCACCAGCGTCATGCCGATCGCGGCGAGCATCAGCGGCGCGGCGCGGTTGACGATATCGACCAGGCTGCCGTACAGGTGGCCATCCTTGATCTCGAGGCGGAAGAAACCGGGGATCAACAGGAAGTCGAGCAGCAGCAGGACGCCCAGCGCCGCCAGCGGGCGAAACAGCGAATGCGCCGCCAGCGTTGCGATCAGCGGTTGGCGTTCGCGCGGTTTGGCGAGCGCCTGTTCATCGAGCCGGGCCGTCATGCGCAGGCCTCCCCGGCGATCACGTGCAGGACCGAGGTATCGTCCAGCTCCCCGCGCGCGTACTCGCCGCAGGCCTTGCGGTCGCGCATGACGACGATGCGGTCGCTCACGCGCAGCACCTCGGGCAGCTCGGACGAGATGAAGAGGATGGACATGCCTTTGCGGCACAGGGTCGAAACGTAATCCATGATTTCCTGCTTGGCGCGCACGTCGATGCCGCGCGTGGGTTCGTCGAGGATCAGCAGCTGCGGGTCGAGCGCCAGCCAGCGCGCCAGCAGCACCTTTTGCTGGTTGCCGCCGGAGAGGTTGCCGATCGGGGTGTCGATGCTGGCGGTCTTGATGCCGAGCTGGCGCACGTAATGGCCGGCCAGTTCCTGCTGGCGGCGCAGGGGAATCGCGCGCAGCACGCCCTGGCGCGCCTGCAGGGCCAGGATCATGTTCTCGCGCACCGACAGCGACAGGATCGCGCCCTCGTGCTTGCGGTCTTCGGAACAGTAGGCGATGCCCTGCGCGATGGCGTCGCGCGGCGTGGCGAAGCTGCGCTTGCGCCCGCCGATCTCGATGGCGCCGCTGTCGGCGCGGTCGGCGCCGAACAGCAGGCGCGCGGTTTCGGTGCGGCCCGAGCCGAGCAGGCCGGCAAGGCCGAGCAGCTCGCCCTTGCCGACGCGCAGGTCGAGCGGCGCCAGCACGCCCTTGCGCGCGATGCCATGCGTCTGCAGCAGCGTTTCAGCGTGCGTGTGCGCGGCGCTGTCCACCGCCACCGCGGGCTGCTGCACCGCTTCGTTCGGCGCACCGATCATCTTGTTCACGAGCGCCAGGCGCGACAGGTCGGCGCAGGCGTATTCGCCTTCGCGCTCGCCGTTGCGCATGACCGTGATGCGGTCCGAGATCGCGTAAGTCTGCTCCAGGAAGTGGGTGACGAACAGGATCGCCATGCCGGCATCGCGCAAGGAACGCAGCACCGCGAACAGCAGCTGCACCTCGGCTTCGTCCAGGCTGGAGGTGGGCTCGTCGAGGATCAGCACGCGCGCCGAAATGCCGAGCGCGCGCGCGATCGCCACCATCTGCTGGATCGCCAGCGAATAACTCGCCAGCGGTTGACTGACGTCGATGTCGACCCGCAGCCGCGCCAGCAGGTCACGTGCTTCCCGCTGCATGCGGCGCCAGTCGATCATGCCGAAGCGGCGCGGATAGCGTCCGATGAAGATGTTTTCTGCGACCGACAAGTTCGGGCACAGGTTCACTTCCTGGTACACGGTGCTGATGCCGATCGCCTGCGCCTCCTGCGTCGAGCGCGGCGCCACCGGGCGTCCGCCCAGCACGATGCTGCCGCTGTCGGGCTGGTGCACGCCGGTGAGCACCTTGATCAGGGTCGACTTGCCAGCGCCGTTCTGCCCCATCAGCGTATGCACTTCGCCCGGGAACAGGCGCAGGCCGGCATTCGACAGGGCTTTCACGCCCGGGAACTGCATGTGGATGCCCGTCACCTCGAGCACCGGCGTCGCCGCGACAGGAGCAGCCATGTCGGCCTCAGTAGCGACGGTTCGGGAATTCCTTCGCCGCGACTTCAGCGGGGAAGACGCCCTCGATCACGGTGATCCGCTTCGGCACCGGCGTGCCCGCCTTGATCGCCTGCGCGGTCTGGATCAGCTGTGGCCCGAGCAGCGGATTGCACTCGACGGTGACGTTCAACTTCCCCTGCATCATGGCTTCGAAAGCGCCCTTGACGCCGTCGATCGACACCACCAGGATGTCCTTGCCCGGCTTCAGGCCGGCTTCCTCGATCGCCTGGATCGCGCCGATCGCCATGTCGTCGTTGTGCGCGTACAGCACGCCGATGTTCTTGCCCTCGGACTTCAGGAAGGCTTCCATCACCTCCTTGCCCTTGGCGCGGGTGAAGTCGCCGGTCTGCGAGCGGATGATCTTCAGCTTCGGATCGGCCTTGATGACTTCGGCGAAACCGGCCTTGCGGTCGTTCGCCGGCGCCGAGCCGACCGTGCCCTGCAGCTCGACGATGTTGTAGCCGCGGTTCGGATTCTTCTTCGCCTGCTCCAACAGCCAGCGCCCGGCGCGGCGGCCCTCTTCCACGAAGTCCGAGCCGATGAAGCTGGTGTAGAGCGTCTTGTCCGCCACGTTCACGGCGCGGTCGGTCAGGATCACGGGGATCTTCGCATTCTTCGCTTCGCGCAGCACCGTCTCCCAGCCCGACTCGACGACCGGCGAAAAGGCGATCACGTCGACGCGCTGGGCGATGAACGAGCGGATCGCCTTGACCTGGTTTTCCTGGCGCTGCTGGGCGTCGGCGAACTTGAGGTTGACGCCGGCCTTTTTGGCGGCGTCCTTGATCGATGCCGTATTCGCCGTGCGCCACTCGCTCTCGGCGCCGACCTGGGAAAAGCCGATGGTCAGGGGTTTGGCGGCCAGGGCCAGGGCCGGGGTGGCGGCGAGCATGGCAAGCATGCTGGCGCCCAGCAGGGCGCGGCGGGTGAAGGGCATCGCATGTCTCCGGTATTGTTGTTCTTCAATAGTACCGAGAAGTGCGATACTCAACTAATCAATTTTTTGACAAGATCGATACCAAGATTGATAAGGCTTTCGACATCGCGCGGCGGCGCCGGCGTCTTTCGGTTCAACGCAGCAGGCGCAAGCCATACAGGGCGCCTGCGCGCGAACCGGGCGCCGCTTCGAACTTCACGGTCATGCTGCCGTCCGCCCTGCGCGCCATATCAGGGGGAAGCGGGAAGTCGCGCGTGTACAACGTTTCCCCTTCCCCGGCCGCCAGCTCCACCGCCGCGAGCGGAGTATCGTCGACGAGTAGTTTGAAACGCCGGCCCGCATCGGCCCGCGCGAAGGTCAGGCGCAGCACCCTGGCCGCGCGCTGCGGATCCTTCAACTCGTAACTGAACCAGCCCTTGGCGTGGCGCCAGTGCCTGCCCTGCGTCACGCCCGCCTCGCTTCCCTCCCCCTTGAAGAAATGGTCGGACTCCGGCTGCTGCTCGCCCGGCGCCACCTGGTCGATCGTGATCGCGTCCAGCGCCAGGCGCTCGGCTTCGCGCGCCGCGTTCTCGGCCTGCAGGCGCTCGAATTTCGCCGGCGTCGACTGCTGCCAGACCATCGTGTAGCGTGAGTCGTGCAGGCGGAAGAAGGGAATGAATTCAGTCGCCGTGCCAGAGGCGCCCCGCACCAGCCCCGGCGCCGTGAAGGTCAGCGGCTTGCCCTTCACCGGCTTGAAGCGGTGCAGGAAGTCGGTCGAATCGCTGACCAGCATCGGCGCCGCCTCCAGCGGGCAGACCGGACCCTGGGCGATGTGGCCCATGCGCGATGCGTCGGCCATGAAGTTCAGTTCGTCGTCCTTGAACAGCCGCGTCTTCGCCGCCAGCACGATCGGGCCATGCAGCACGGCGTAATAGTTCGAGCCGTCCGGCATCTGCTCGAGCTGTGTCCTCATCGGCAGCAGCACGTCGACGCGGTCGTTCTTGCGCCAGGCGCGCTCCAGGCTGACGTAGCTGCCCGGCTGCGCAGCGAGCGCCACCGGCTTGCCGTTCACCCGCACCTTCATCGCGCCGGCCGCCACCCAGGCTGGATAGCGAATCTTCATCGCGAAGCGTGCCGGCGCATCGACCGTGATGCGCGTGCTGCCCTCGTCCGGGAAGCGCGTGCTTTGCGTGATGCGCACGCCCTTCTCGCGCCAGTCCAGCGTCGAGGCGATGAACAGGTTGACGAACAGTATGTCCTTCTCGTGTGCATAAACGAATTCGCCGTACTTCGCATGGCTCTCGATGCCCGAGCCGACACAGCACCACATGCCTTTGTCGACCTGCGAATAGACGCGGTAATGGTTCGGGCGCAGCGGCGTGAAATAGACGAAACCGCCGCCCGGACGCTGCGAGGACAGGATGTGGTTGTACAACGCGCGTTCGTAGTAGTCGCCATAAGCGCTCTTCTGTTCGGCGTGGAACAGCATGCCGGTCAACTTCAGCATATTGTAGGTATTGCAGGTCTCCGGGCCTTCGACCTCGCTGATCATCGAACTGAAGTCCTGCGTGTCGTGGATGTGCTCCTTGACGCTGTTTCCGCCGATGGCCACCGTCCGCTTGTCGCGCACGGTCTGCCAGAAAAAGCGCGCGGCCTGGCGCATGTCGTCGCGTCCGGTAAGCTCGGCGATGCGCTGGAAGCCGATCACCTTCGGAATTTGCGTGTTCGCGTGCAGGCCGGTGAGCTTGTCCTCGCCGCGCGCCAGGGGCTGCAGCACGGACTGGTGCGAAAAGCGCAGCGCCAGGTCGAGATAGCGCCCGTCTCCGGTCATCTGCGCCACGTCGGCGAAGATCTCGTTCATGCCGCCATGCTCGCTCCTGAGCATGGCCTGCATCTGCGCGTCGCTCAGTTGCGCCGTCAGGCGCAGCGCCCAGTCCGACAGCTTGACCAGCATCGCCCGCGCATCCTCGTTGCCGGTATGGACCCAGGCGTCGAGCAGGCCGGCGTAGACCTTGTGCAGGTTGTACCACGGTACCCACTTGCCATTCACCGCGAAGTTGTCGGCCTTGATCTTGCCCGCCGCGACATCGCGCCAGGCCTGGCGCCCGCCGGGAATGCCGCCGAGGTAGCCGTCGCCATTCGCCTCCTGCGCGCGTTTCAGTTCGGCCACGACGTAATGCAGGCGGCGCAGCGCTTCGGCGTCGCCGGTCGAGGCCACCATCAGGGCCAGCGCCGACAGGTAGTGGCCGCCCATGTGGCCGTCGAGTCCCGTCGATTCCCAGTTGCCGTAACCCGGCTGGCGCGGCGTCAAGCCGGCTTCGCGCAAGAAAGGCGCGAGCAGGCGGTCCGGCTCCATCGCCAGCATGTAGTGCAGGTCGGTGGTCTGGGCCTCCAGGAAAGGACCGGCGGCGAGGCGCACGCGCGACAGCGGGAACAGCTCCGCCGCCTGGGCGGATGCACTCAACAGCAGCAAAGCAAGGACGAAGCGGGTTTTCATTTGTCGAGACGGCTTTGATAGCGGTTGAGGTCCCTGCGCTCGATGGCGGGCCAGCCGTCGCCATCCCAGCGCATCTCCAGCATCTTCAGCTTCGGCTTGTACTTGTCGGCGCTGTCGTAGGCATGCAGTACCAGGTAATCACGGCCGTCGAAGGTGTAGGCGCCGTTGTGGCCGAGCGCCTGCCAGTCGCTGTCGCCGTCGATCACGAGCGAGCCGCCGCCGTTTGCCATGTCGCGGCCCTGGCGGTCGAGGTAGGGGCCGGTCACGCTGCGGGCGCGGCCGACCACGACTTTATAGGTGCTCTTCTCTTTCTGGCAGCAGGCGTCCCAGGAGGCGAACAGGTAGTACCAGCCGTGCTTGCGGAAGATGAACGGCGCCTCGACCTGGGCCGGGCCGGCAGCGGCGTCGGGCACGTAGGCGGGACGGTCGCGGCGGGCGATGGTATGCCATTCCTGCGGCTCGGCCAGTTTCGTGCGGCCGGGGTCGAGCCTGGCCAGTTTCAGGCCGCTCCAGAACGAGCCGAAGGACATCCAGGGGGTGCCGGTGTCGTCTTCGACGATGTTCGGGTCGATCGCATTCCACAGGTCGCGCCCGGGGATCGATTGCAGGACCATGCCCTGGTCTTGCCAGCGGTAGTTCGGCGCACGCGGGTCGAGGGTGGTGTTGGTGGCGACGCCGATGGCGGAGGTGTTCTTGCCGAAGCCGGAGACCGAGTAATACAGGTACCAGGTGCCCTTGTGCTGGTGGATGTCCGGGGCCCAGATGTGGTCCTTGAAGGTGGGCGCGGCCTTCGTGGCCCAGGATGGCGGGGTCGGGAAGATGGGGGCTTCCTGCTTCCACGTGCGCATGTCGGGGGAGCTGTGGACGGTGATGCCGCGGCCGGTGCTGAACAGGTACCAGGTGGCGCCCTCTTTTGCCATGACGGGGTCGTGGGTGGTGACCTGGGTGGCGTGTGCGGGCATGGCCAGGCATGCCAGCACCGGCACGATTGCATGGAGGGCGCGTATCACCGCGTGGGCGGAATCCGCCCACCTTACGGGTATGACGGAACGGACCAGCGCCCCCATTCCTTAGCCTTCGACGGCGACGACCATCACCGACTTGGCTGGCAAGGTCACCGTCATCTTGCCGCCGCTGGCCTTGGCGCTGTAGGGCGCCGGCTTCACGGCCTGCTTGTTGTCGAAGGTGTTGTGGGCGTCCATCGCGTCGGCGGTCAGCACCTGGCCGGAGACGGCGTTGACGGCCTGGCCGGCCACGTTCAGGTCGACGTCGGTCGCCTTGCGCGGGTTGGTGTTGACCAGGGCGACGTACAGCTTGCCGTCCTTGGCGCGGGCGGCGGAGACGCTGACGCCCGGCACGCTGGTGGCGCCCAGGGTATAGCCCGCGTCGTTCGCCACCACGGCCGGCAGCGAGGTCGCGTCCTGGAACGGGATGTACATCTTGTAGGCGTGGTAGGTCGGCGTGAGCAGCATCCGGTCCTTGTCGGTGATGATCATCGCCTGCAGTACGTTGACCATCTGGGCGATGTTGGTCATGCGCACGCGCTCGGCATGGGCGTGGAAGATGTTGAAGTTGAGGGCAGCCACCACCGCGTCGCGCAGCGAATTGCGCTGGAACAGGAAGCCCGGGTCGGTGCCCGGTTCGACGTCGTACCAGGTGCCCCATTCGTCGACATAGAAACCGATCTTCTTCTTCGGATCGTTCTTGTCGAGGACGGCGACGTTATTGCGGATCATCGTTTCCATGCGCAGCGTCTGCTTCATGGTCGAGGCCCATTCGGTTTCGTCGAAGCCGGTGGCGGCGCCCTTCTTGTCCCACTTGCCGGTCGGGAGCGTATAGAAGTGGAAGCTGATGCCGTCGGTACCGCGCGCGGCTTCGCGGCTGAGCACGTCGGTCCATTTGGTGTCGTCGTCGTTGCCGCCGCTGGCGATCAGCTTGGGACGAGCGCCCTTCGGCGCTTTCAGGAAGGTGGCGTAGTGGTTGTACAGGTTGGCGTAGTACTCCGGCTTCATGTTGCCGCCGCAGCCCCAGGCTTCGTTGCCGATGCCGAAATAGTCGACCTTGAACGGCTTGGCGCGGCCGTTCTTGCGGCGCTGTTCGGCCAGCGTCGACTTGGTGTCCGAGGTCATGTACTCGAGCCACTCGGCCATCTCTTGCGGGGTGCCGGAACCGAGGTTGCCGTTGACGTAGGTCTGCGCGCCGAGCATCTCGGCCAGGTCGAAGAATTCGTGGGTGCCCACCGCATTGGTCTCGGCGACGCCGCCCCAGTGCGTGTTCACCTTGACCGGGCGCTTGTTGCGCGCGCCGATGCCGTCGCGCCAGTGGTATTCGTCGGCGAAGCAGCCGCCCGGCCAGCGCACCAGCGGCACCTGCAAGTCCTTCAGCGCGCCAAGCACGTCGTTGCGCCAGCCGCGCGTGTTGGGGATCTTCGATTGCGGGCCGACCCACAGGCCTTCGTAGATGCCGGTGCCGAGGTGTTCGGCGAACTGGCCGTAGACGTTCTTGTTGATGGTCGGGCCGGGCTTGGCGGCGTCGATGGTGACGCTCACCTGCGCGAATGCCGACAGCGCCGGCAGCGCGCACATCCCGAATGCCAGGATGCCGAGTTTGAATGCTTTCATCTGGTGTCTCCCTTTTTTATTTGAATACGGCGACGAAGCCGCCATGTGCCTTGATGGTGACCTGCCGCTGTCCGCCGTTGATGGTCTCTTGCACGAACGCGCGCTCGCCGTCGCCGTCGCCGATCAGCTGTCCCGTTTTCGTGCCGACGAAAGAGAGGTCCAGTTGCAGCGTCTTGTCGGCGTCGTCGGCGTTGATGCCCGCGACGTACCAGGCGTTCCCCGCCCTGCGCGCGATGACCGCGTGCCGGCCCGGGTAGCCGTCGACGAATTTCACGTCGTCCCAGCTGCGCGGCAAGTCCTGCAGCAGGGCCTTGACGTAGGGCGGCACGGTCGCCATGCCCTCGGGCGTTTCGGCGAAGTGCTGGATCCCGGACAGGAACAGCACCGACTGCGCCAGCTCGAAGCCGTTGCGCGTGACGCGGCGGATCTTCGGGATGTCGCCGAACACCATCGGCGTGTAGTCCATCGGATCGAACAGGTTGCGCGTGAACGGCAGCATGGCCGCATGGCGCGGCGCGGCGTCCTGGTCGGCCTGGGTGAAGGTGGTGAATTCGAGCCCGCGCACGGCTTCCGCCGTCATCAGGTTGGGCCAGGTGCGCGCCCAGCCGCGCGGCAGCGTGGCGCCATGGAAGTTCACCAGCAGGCCAGCCGCGGCGGCGTCGTTCAGGATGTCGACGTAATAGGCGATCATCGACTGGCCATCGCCGGCGAAGAAGTCGATCTTCACGCCCTTCACGCCCATGCCGGCCAGGCGCGCGAATTCGCGCCGGCGCTGCGCCGGCGTCAGCAACGCGCCCTTCGGGCTGTACTCGGTGCCGTTCCAGGCGCCCGACGAGTTGTACCAGGCCAGCAGGCCGATACCCCGGGTGGCGCCGTAGGCAGCCAGCGCGCGCATCCGGTCGTAGCCGATCTTGCGGTCCCAGTCGGCATCGACCAGGGTGTAATCCCAGCGCATGTCGGCCGCGTAATCGATGAAGCGCTTCTGCACGTCGAATACGGTGGCATCGTCCTTCAGCAGCGCCCAGCTCCAGGAGGCGTGGCCGGGCTGCAGCCTGGCCTTGTCGAAGGCGACCGCGGGCGCGGCGAGGTCGGTGCCCAGCGTCGACTCCATCAGCGTCGCCAGCGAGCCGAGGGCGATGATGCGCCAGGGCGTGACCAGCTCCTTGGTGGTCGCGGCCAGCAGCGCGCCATCCGTGAACACTTCCGGGGCCATCGGCAGGCCGATGCGGAAGGTCCCGCCGGGCGCACGTGGCTGCAGGCGCGAGGCGTGGAAGCTGCCGTCGAGGCCCGCCTCGGTGAGCGCGACCCAGGTGTCGCCGGTGCGAAACAGCGCCGGGAAGACGTAGCCCGCCGCCGGGCAGGTGGTGGAATCCTTCGGGCAGTGCGAATCCTGGCCCGCTGCATCGGCGGCAGCGGCCGGCAGTTCGCGCCGGTAGTGCTCTTCGTAGGAAGGGTTGGTGTTCTTCCACCCGGTGCGGGCGACCGACACCGGTTGCAGCCAGGCCTGCGCCGCGCCGCCGAAGGCGAAGCCCGTGGCTTCGGAGACGAAGCGTTTGGGGCCGGGCGCGCGTACGGCATAGCGGAAGGCGACGCCGTCGTTCGAGACGCGGAAGGTCACCTCCAGCGCCTGGCCCGCGCTATTTCGCAGCGTGACCACCTGTTCGTTCGCCGCGTAGCTGATCTGGCGCCGCTTCCCGACCGCCATCTCGTAGCTGTCGCGGACCGCCGTCACTGGCGAGGTGGCGGCGAGCGCGAGCTTGCCGGCGAAGTCGGCGTTCTCCAGGCGCAGGCCGAGCGGCGATGACAGGATGACGGGCCGGCCGTCGCGTGCGACCTGGTAGGTCAGCGCGCCCGCCGCATCGACGCGCACGTCGACGCCGATGCGGCGGTCCGGACTGGTCAGGGCGGCGGCGCCGGCCTGCGTGCACAGGCCGGCGGCCAGCATCAGCGAGCCAATCTGGATTCGTGTCATGGTATGCCTCAATGGTTTGCGAACAGGGGGTACCGGACGACGGATCAGGTCCAGCCGGCGTCGACGACGAAGTCCTGGGCGGTGCACATCTTGCTGTCGTCGGCGGCGAGGAACAGCACCATCGCGGCGACGTCGTCCGGCATCAGCTTGCCGGGCAGGCATTGGGCGCGCTTGATCTCTTCCTCGGCGGCGGCGTCCACCCACAGCGCGACCTGGCGTTGGGTCATTACCCAGCCCGGCGTCACGGTGTTGACGCGGATGCCGAAGGGACCGAGGTCGCGCGCCAGGCTGCGCGTGAGGCCGATGACGGCGGCCTTGGTGGTGGCGTACACCGGATAGCCGGCGCCCTTGGCGTGCCAGGACATCGAGCTGAAGTTGATGATCGAGCCGCCGCCCTTCCCCTTCATGCCCGCCAGGACCGCCTGCGCGGCGAAGAACATCGGCCGCTGGTTGATGGCGATGCGTTCGTTCCAGTAGTCGAGCGAGACCTCGGCGATGTCGTGACGCTGGTCGTTGGCGGCATTGTTGACCAGGACGTCGAAGTCGCCCAGCTGCGCGGCCAGCTCCGCCATCGTCGCTTGCAGTGCCGGGATGTCGGTGATGTCGCAGTGGCGGAACACCGGCGCAGCCTCTTGGTGGGCGGCGGTCAGGCGCGCCACCAGCTGTTCGCTGGCCTCGCGCGCGATGTCGACAAAGGCGACGGTCGCGCCCTGTGCCACGAAGGCGGCGACCAGCGCCTCGCCGATGCCGGTGCCGCCGCCGGTGATGAATACCCGTTTGCCTTGCAGGCTGGGGTAGCTTGCCGCGCTTGTCATGCTGTCTCCTGTTCTTGTCTATTGGCGCCGGTTCCGGACACGGATGATCGTGCCGCGGCGATCGACGCGTGGACGGCGCAGCCGTCCACCCTACAGTGGCTTTACCGTCACCGGGGCCGCTTCGACGCGCGCGAGCCGGTTGCGCAGCGCGGGGCCGAACAAGGGCGATTCAATCTCGAAGCTTTCGCCCGGTTCGACCACGATGTTGTCGGCCACGCTCAAGGTGGCGGTGCCGAAGAAGTGGACGTGGACGTCGCCGGGGCGCCGGAACAGGCCGTACTTGAAATGGTGGTGCTCGAGGTTGGCGACCGTATGCGACATGTTGTCCTCGCCGCTGACGAAGGCCTTTTCCCAGCGCACCTCCCCGTTCTTGTCGAGGATGCGCGAGGTGCCGGCGACGTGGCGCGGCAGTTCGCCCACGTACAGGGCCGGCCCCAGGCCGCAGCTGCGCAGCTTGGAATGGGCCAGGTACAGGTAGTTCTGGCGCTCGGTGACGTGGTCGGAGAACTCGTTGCCGATGGCGTACCCGAGGCGCCAGGGCTGGCCGTCGGCGCCGATCAGGTACAGGCCGGCGATTTCCGGTTCTTCGCCGCCGTCGAGCGCGAAGCCGGGCATGTCGAGGTCCTGGCCGGTGGCGCGCACAATGGAACCGTCGCCCTTGTAGAACCACTCGGGCTGCACGCCGATGCTGCCGGCCTGCGGCTTGCCGCCTTCGACGCCCATGCGGAACATCTTCATGCTGTCGCTCAGGGTCTCGACGTCGCCGCCGATCTTCTTGTGCATGGCGTCGCGCGTGTCGGCGCTGCCCAGGTGGGTAAGGCCGGTGCCGGTGACGTGGCAGTGGGCGTGGTCGGGGTGGTCGAGCGGGGGCAGGATGCGGCCGGCTTGCAGCAGGGTGTCGTAGGGGATCTGTTGGTCACCGGCGCTGGCGGTGGCCAGTTCGGCCAGCGGCTGGCCGCCGGCGATCGCTGCCGTGGCGAGGTCGCGCGTGGTGGCGTAGCCGTCGATGACGCGGATGGTGTCCCCGTCGAGGATGCCGATGCGGCGGGTGCCGGCGTCGGTTTCGAATTGGATGAGAAGCATGCTGTTGTCTCCACTATTCTTTTAGTTTTCGCGTTTGATCCAATGATCGTTGAACGCGTGGGCGGAAATCCGCCCACCTTACGTCGCCTTGCTATGTGTTAGCGGTCGTGCTTGACCCGTAAGGTGGGCGGATTCTCCGCCCACGCGTTCAAGCCACGTTCGCGCCACTGGGCATCAATGCGAATGCTTCGGCACCGCCGACCCGCGGCAGCCGATCAGGAAATCGAAGTCGCAGCCTTCGTCGGCCTGCAGCACGTGTTCGAGGTAGAGCTGCTGGTAGCCGCTGCGTTTTTCCGGCTTGTGCAGCTCGGCGCGGTCGGCCAGGCGGGCGCGGATTTCCTCGTCCGGCAGCTCGACATTCAGTGCGCCATTCTTGCAGTCGAGCGTGATCCAGTCGCCGTCGCGCACGATGCCGAGCGGGCCGCCATCCATCGCTTCCGGCGCCACGTGCAGCACGACGGTGCCGTAGGCGGTGCCGCTCATGCGCGCGTCCGAGATGCGCACCATGTCGGTCACGCCCTGGGCCAGCAGCTTGGGCGGCAAGCCCATGTTGCCCACTTCGGCCATGCCCGGGTAACCTTTCGGGCCGCAGTTCTTCATCAGGAGCACCGAGTCGGCGTCGACGTCGAGATCCGGGTCGACGATGCGCTGCTTGTAGTGGTCGAAGTCCTCGAACACCACCGCGCGCCCGCGGTGCTGCATCAGCTGGGGCGACGCGGCCGAGGGTTTCAGCACGGCGCCGCGCGGCGCCAGGTTCCCGCGCAGGATGCAGATGCCGCCGTCGGCGACCAGCGGCGTGTCGAGCTGGCGGATCACCTCGTCGTTGTAGATCGGCGCGTCGACGCAGTTCTGCCACAGCGACTGGCCGTTGACGGTGAGCGCGTCGCGGTGCGGCAGCAGGCCGCCTTCGCCGAGGCGGCGGATCACGCCCGGCAAGCCGCCCGCATAATAGAACTCTTCCATCAGGAAGCGCCCCGAGGGCAGCAGGTCGACGATGGTCGGGGTGCCCTTGCCGATGGCCGTCCAGTCTTCCAGGGCGAGCGGCACGCCGACGCGGCCGGCGATCGCCTTCAGGTGGATCACGGCATTGGTCGAACCGCCGATGGCCGCATTCACGCGGATCGCGTTCTCGAAATTCTCGCGCGTGAGGATTTTCGACAGGCGCAGGTCTTCGTGCACCATCTCGACGATGCGGATGCCCGACATGTGCGCCAGCACGTAGCGGCGCGCGTCCACGGCGGGAATCGCGGCATTGTGCGGCAGCGAGGTGCCGAGCGATTCGGCCATGCAAGCCATCGTCGAGGCCGTGCCCATGGTGTTGCAGGTGCCGGCCGAGCGCGAGTGGCCGGCTTCGGCGGCGAGGAAGTCGTGCATGCTGATCTGGCCGCCCTTGGCCTGCTCATGCAACTGCCAGACGGCGGTGCCGGAGCCGATGTCCTTGCCGTTGAGCTTACCGTTCAACATCGGGCCGCCGGTGACGACGATGGTCGGCAGGTCGACGCTGGCCGCGCCCATCAGCAGCGCCGGCGTGGTCTTGTCGCAGCCGACCAGCAGCACGACCGCGTCCATCGGATTGCCGCGAATCGACTCCTCGACGTCCATGCTGGCCAGGTTCCGCGTCAGCATGGCGGTCGGGCGCAGGTTCGATTCGCCGTTCGAAAACACCGGGAACTCGACCGGGAAGCCGCCCGCCTCGAGGATGCCGCGCTTGACGTGCTCGGCGAGCTTGCGGAAGTGGGCGTTGCAGGGCGTCAGTTCGGACCAGGTATTGCAGATGCCGATGATCGGCTTGCCCTGGAATTCATGGTCGGGGATGCCCTGGTTTTTCATCCAGCTGCGGTACATGAAGCCGTTCTTGTCCTGGGTCCCGAACCATGCGGCCGAGCGCAGCGTGGTTTTCTTGTTTTCGTCCGACATGGTGTCCTTTGTCTCCACGGGCCGCCTGCCTTCCCGTCGTTGTTATTGAGCGATGCGATTGAGCGATGCGATTGAGCGATGCGAAAAGTCTAAAGTTCAGAGCAATAACTTTCCAATCACTTATTTCGCCTTACCGATACCGAAATCGATATGTCTAGTTCATTCGCGCACGAGGCTGAAATCGTCCAGGCTGACCCAATCGCCCTCTTTCCCTTCCGTGTACACGCCGACCTGGACGCTGCCGGTCTCGACCCGGATGCCCGGCAGCGTGATCTCGGTCCATGCGCCGACCGGCTTGTCGAGACTGCGTACCAGCTCGGGTCCGCCGTGGCCGCTGGCGTACAGTCGTGCTACGCCCTGCCCGCCGCTGCTGCGTGCCCACACCTTGAGGGTATAGACGCCGTTCGGCAGCGTGACGTTCTGGACCGCGCTGCCCATGGTCTTGCCCGGGTGCCGCAGCGTCAGCGCCCAGCGGCCGGTACGCCCGTCCAGGGTGTTGACGAAGGGTGCGTCCCCGCCCAGGCTGGTCCAGCTGCTGACCCAGCCGGCGACGCCGGTCTGGCGCACCCGGTCGGCCTCGAAGCCGGGATTGAGCAGGTAGTTGTTGCCCTTGCCGACACGCCAGGTGCCGGCGCCGGCGTCCAGGGTGAATTCGCTGAGCGAATTGAAGCTCGGCTCGGCGCCCTTGAACGACAGCGGCGTCCAGATGTTGTAGCCGTGGCCGTTGCCGGCAAAATTGCTCCAGCGGTCGCCTGCATACAGCACCGTGGTCCCGGCCTTGCCCTGCACGGGAATGAAGAAGCCGTTCTGCGACACGTGCGAAAAGTCGGCATCGGTGCCGGGCAGGAGCTTTTCCGGCGTGTAGGGGCCGGTGATGCGCGGCGCGGTCATGTAATAGCTGCGCGACGCGTTCCAGCCATGCAGGTCGGACGAGAAGAAATAATACAGCCCGTCTCGCTTGAACATCGCATTGCCCTCGCGCCCGCCGCCTGGCGCGCGATGGACGTTGGTCGCCGCCTCGACCTGCAGGAAGTCGGACCCGCGCAAGGGCGCGACGTACAGGCTGCGGCGGTCGCCGTTGTTGCTGAAGATGAGGTAAGGCTGGCCGTCGTCGTCGGTGAAGACGGTCTGGTCGCCCGAGGTCGGCGAAGCGACGTTCTCGAGCTTTTCCTGCAGCCGCGCGAACACGAAGGGACCGGTGGGCGCGTCGCTCGTCGCGAACAGCAGGCCGGCGCCAGCCTTGCCGCCGTACTGGATCAGCAGCACGTACTTGCGCGTGAGCTTGTTGTAGACCACGCCCATGCGCCCGAGCCAGGCCTTGGGGTCGGCGAGCTTGCCGAGGCCGGCCGGGGTCAGCACGTCGCCCTCGGGGGTCCAGTTCACCAGGTCGGTTGACGAATAGGCGGTGACGGCGCTGAAGTGAGCGTGCGGCGCGTGCGCACGCGGCGACTTGGCATAAGCAACAGCCTCGTCGTACCTGACGCCGTACCAGTAGTATTTGGCGCCGATCTTGAGCATGCCGCCGCCCTGGGAGTAGATCGGCGTGCCGGCCGTGTCCTTCCAGAAGACGCCGTTGCGGATGGTCGGCTCGGCGGGCGCTTGCGCAAAGCACATCGGCGCGCCCAGGACCAGGGCCAGCGCTGCAAGGCGCAGGTGTTCAATCATCGGAAAACTCCAGGCATTGGTTGTCATGCGGTGGGTGTCCGGCAAAACGGCATTCCTCGACGCCGCGCACGGTCCCAGGAGCCAGCGACAGCAGCGCGCCGTCGGCAGCGGCCGGGTTAACGAGGCCGACGCGCGCGCTGGTGCACAGCAGTCGATCGAGTCCGGGCCCGCCGATGGCAACGCAGCTGGGCTGGCGCGCCGGCGTCTCCACGATGCGCTCGACCGTGCCGTCCGGCGCGTAGCGCACCAGCGCGGCGCCGCCCCACTGCGCATTCCACAGGTAGCCGTCGGCATCGATGCAGGAACCATCGGGTTCGCCCTCGCCCTGCACCCGGGCGAAGATGCGGTCGTTGGCGAGCGACGGATAATCGCAGCAGCGGATCGCCCGCTCGGGCGAATCGCAGTAATAGAGGGTAGCGCCGTCGAGGCTGAAGCAGATGCTGTTGGCGATCGCGACTTTACGCAGCGGCAGGCGCTCGAGCGTCAGGCCCTCGGCATTGAGGCGGTAGAAGGACCCGATCGGCGCTTTCGGCTCCGTTTCGCATAGGGTACCGAACACGAAATTGCCCTGGCGGTCGCAGCGGCCGTCGTTCAGGCGCGTGGGCAGGTCCGGCTCGACGGCGCACAGCGGCGTCAGCTCGCCCGTCCCCAGGTCGAACAAGGCGAGCTGCGACGCCAGTCCCAGCAGCAGCCGGTCGGCGTGACGGGTCAGTGCGAACGAGGCCAGCCGCTCGGGCATGGGCCAGCTGACGGTGGCGTCGCCTTCGAGGTCGTGCGCGTACAGGGTCGCGCCGAGGATGTCGGTCCAGAATACGCGTTCGCTCGTGGCGCACCACAGCACGCATTCGCCGAGCTGGTTGTTTACGTCAGCCACTATATGCAAGTTCGCTCCTTCTCTCATTGGATGGTCCCTTCGAGCGCCCCGGCCCGCGCGGCCAGGCTCGCCTTCCCTGCCCCGACCCGCACCAGCACGCTGGCAATGCCCGCCTCGGTCGTGACCTCAGGACTGCCGACGATCTCCGCACCGCCTGCGTTCGAAAAGCTGACTTGCCGTCCGCTGGTGGGTACCGTGGTACCGTTTGCATCGACCAGGCGCGCACGCACGAAGACCAGGTCGCCGGCGGTCATGGGCACACCAAGGTCATCCCATGCCAGCACCAGCCGCACCGGCTCGCCCGGCGTACGCACACGGTGCTCGGCGACGACGCGGCCGCCGCTGTAGGCCGTGGCCACCAGTTCGCCGGGGGCGAAGGCGCCGGTGTCGAATTCCAGCGGCGGATGTGTCAGGCGCGGATGGGCGGATGCGGGGCGTGCCGTGCGGCGCTCGACCAATGTGCCGTTCAGGCGCAGTTCGACTTCGTCGGCATTCGTGAAGACGCGCACGCGCGGCGACGAATCGGGCTGCCAGTAGCTGGCGATGAAGACCATCGGCCCGCCGCCCCATTGCGGCGAGCGTTCGGCGGCGTCGCGCTGGGAGCGGAAAAACTCGGCCGCGAACTTCGGCAGGCGCTCGATGCTCATCGCACCCGATTCCTCGAGGTCGGTGGCGTAACCGCGCGCGTAGTCGAACATCACCCAGTAGCCGTCCGCAAACGCCGGCGTGGCGGCATTGTCGTCATGGGATTCGGCCACGTTGCGCGCTTGCTGCAGCAGGCGCGCCTCGCCCTGGCCCAGCGACTGGCGGCTGGAGCGGTCGGCGGGCTTCAGGTCGGCCCAGGCGGTCTGGTTCAGGCCCGCGTTCATGGCGTAGTATTCCCAGTCGCCGTATTCGGAGACGATGTAGGGCTTGGCCGGCAGCGCATGCTTGCTGCCCAGCCGGTGCTGGCGCGCCTGCAGGTAGATGTCGTAGGGCTCGGGCACCCAGCCGGCCGAAAAGGCCTGGTCGCCCGGGTATTCGGCGTGCACGGTATCGTGCAGCGCCCGCAGCAGCGCATCGGGCATCTTCGTCTCGTTGAGCGAACATTCCCAGGCCAGCACGCTCGGATGGTTGCGGTCGCGCCGGATCATGTCGGCGCAGGTACGCAGCACTTGCCGGCCAAAGGCCGGGTCGGGATTGTAGAACTGCCAGCCGGGAATGCCGGGCACCACCATCAGGCCAAGCTCGTCGGCCGCCGCCATGAAGGCCGGCGACTGCGGATAGTGCGACAGCCGCACGTAGTCGAAGCCATGCTTCTTGATCAGCAGCGCATCGCGCCGGTCCGCCCCTTCCGACAGGGCGTAGCCGACGTACGGATACTCCTGGTGGCGGTTAACGCCGCGCAGCTGCAGCGGCGCGCCGTTGAGCAGCAGGCGCCCGCCCTCGAAGGCGAGGCGGCGCACGCCGATGCGGGTCGTTACGCGGTCGGCAGCGCCGCTGCCGCGTAGCGTCGTCGTCAAATCATACAGATTCGGCGCCCGCGGCGACCACAGCTTAGGTCGAGCGAGTTTCAGTGCAGTGGTGACGTGGCGCCGTTCGCCGGCAGCCAGGCGCACCTGCTGCTGCCCCTGCGCGACCTGCCGGCCCTGCCAGGCCAGCGCATGGCGCAGCGTGACCGTGCGCGCCTGCGCCGCGGTGTTGGCGACCTCGGTTCGCACCTGCACCACGGCCGCCGACTTGTCCGCCTGGGGATAGGTGACGAACACGCCGCCCCCGCCCGGCGTATTCGACAGCATCTCGTCGGTGATGTGCAGCGCCGGCTTGATGATCAAGCTTACGCCGCGGTAGATGCCGCCGTGCTGGATGTAGTCGAGCTGCTTGAGCGGCTTCGGGCCGGTGATCGGGTTGTCTTCGTTGTTGGCGCGTACCACCAGCTCGTTGTCGCCGCGCGCGTTGAGGGCGTCGGTGATGTCGAAGGCGAACGGCAGGTAACCGCCCAGGTGCTGGCCCAGATGCCGGCCGTTGAGCCAGACGTCGGCCACGTTCATCACCGCCTCGAAGCGCAGGATGGCGCGCTCGCCCGGGCGCAGGCTGACCTGCAGGCGCTTTTTATAGAACACGGTACCCTGCCACGGCGCGCTGGGCACGCGCGGCTCGATGCGCGCCGCATGCGGCAGGTCGACCCGGGTCCAGGCGCCGGCGGGCACCGCCTCCACCGTGGCGGCGCTACGCGCGTCATCGCGGTGGAACAGCCAGGACGCGTTCAGGCTGGTGGTGGCCGCATGCGCCTGGCCGACGGCCATGAAGGAGACGAAGAGGAACAGTACGGCGGCTACGCGCCATGCGAAGGAGTCGGCAGAAATCATCGTGATGCATTCATCAACATGAACGGGCTGCCAGTCTATGCAGGGGCTGGCCGCCGCCGCAAGCAAAACAGGGGTTCGGCGCCGGATTTGGTATAAATGATCAGCCCATTGAGAGTTTCGCCAGCTCCTTGGTCATGGATTGATTTTTGTGCAAAGATTCCGCCGCCGCCATGCTCAGCATGGGGCGGCACTGCTGAGAACTTTTTACCTGAAAAGAGGAACCCATGTTCAACCCTTCGGATGATCCCCACCGCCGCTACAACCCCCTGATGGGCGAATGGGTGCTGGTGTCGCCGCACCGCGCCAAGCGTCCGTGGCAGGGCCAGCAGGAAGCCGTCGACCGCACGGTGCAGCCCGCCCACGACCCGTCCTGCTATCTGTGCGCCGGCAATACGCGCGTCAACGGCGAGCAGAATCCGTCGTACGAAGGCACTTATGTGTTCACCAACGACTTCGCCGCCCTGAAAGCCGACACGCCCGACGCCGCGCCCGGCGCCGACCCGCTGTTCCAGACCATGAGCGTGCGCGGCACCAGCCGCGTCATCTGCTTCTCGCCGGACCACGGCAAATCGCTGCCGCTGCTGACCCTGCCGGCGATCGAAGCCGTGATCGACACCTGGTGCGAACAAGCCGCGGAACTCGGCGCCAGCCACCGCTGGGTGCAGGTATTCGAGAACAAGGGCGCCGTGATGGGCTGCTCGAATCCGCACCCGCACGGACAGATCTGGGCCAGCAGCTTCCTGCCCGACCTGCCGGCCACCGAAGACGTCCAGCAGCGCGACTACTTCGCGCAGCAGGGCAAGCCGATGCTGCTCGACTACGTGGAGCGCGAAGCGGCATCCGGCGAACGCGTCGTCGTCAGCACCGAACATTGGCTCGCCGTGGTGCCCTACTGGGCCAGCTGGCCGTTCGAAACCCTGCTGCTGCCGCGCTTCGCGGTCAAGCGCCTGGAAGACCTGAATACCGAGCAGCGCGCCGACCTGGCGCTGGCCCTGCGCCAGCTCACCATCCGCTACGACAACCTGTTCCAGTGCTCCTTCCCGTACTCGATGGGCTGGCACGGTGCGCCGTATGGAGACGACGACACGGCGCCATGGCAGCTGCACGCCCACTTCTACCCGCCCCTGCTGCGCTCGGCCTCGGTGCGCAAGTTCATGGTCGGCTTCGAGATGCTGGCCGAGACCCAGCGCGACCTGACGCCGGAACAGGCGGCCGCCCAGCTGCGCGCGGTATCGGACGTTCACTATCTGCACGCCACCGACGCGAATAACCAACAACGATAACTAAAACATGCCCAATTCTCCCATGGCCCGTGCGGCCGCCATTTTCCATGCCGCCTTTGGCGAAGCCGAGTCGATCCGCGTCCAGGCGCCGGGCCGCGTCAACCTGATCGGCGAACATACCGACTACAACGATGGCCTGGTGCTGCCCTGCGCGATCGACTACCGCACCGTGATCGTGGCGCGCCAGCGCGACGACCACCTGGTGCGCGTGGTGGCCGCCGACTACGACGGCGCCATCGACGCATATTCGCTCGACGCGCCGATCGCGCGCCTGGACGCGCCGATGTGGGCCAACTACGTGCGCGGCGTCATCGACGAGATGGTGCGGCGTGGACTGCCGATGCGCGGCATGGACCTGGCCATTGCCGGCGACGTTCCGCAAGGCGCCGGCCTGTCGTCGTCGGCGTCGCTGTCGGTGGCGGTGTGCCGGCTGTTCGCGTCGCTGCCGGGCTTCGAAGGCTGGACGCCGATCGACCTGGCGCTGATCGCCCAGCGCGCCGAAAACGACTTCGTCGGCTGCAAGTGCGGCAACATGGACCAGATCAGTTCCGCCGCCGGCATCCAGGACCATGCCCTGATGATCGACTGCCGCTCGCTGGCGGTGGAACCGGTGCCGATTCCGGCCGGCGCCGCGATCATGATCTTCAATTCGCAGGTCACGCGTGGCCTGGTCGACAGCGCCTACAACACGCGCCGCCTGCAATGCGAGGAGGCGGCGCGCCATTTTGGCGTGCCCGCCCTGCGCGACGTCGACATGGCCATGCTCGATGCGCGCGGCGCCGAGCTCGACCCGATCGTGCTGCGCCGTGCGCGTCACGTCGTCACCGAGAACGCACGCGTGGCCGCGGCGGCGCAGGCGCTGGCCGCCGGCGACCTCGAACGCATGGGCGAGCTGATGGCCGCTTCGCATGCCTCGATGCGCGACGACTTCGAGATCACCGTGCCGCCCATCGACCAGCTGGTCGGCATCGTCAAGGACGTGATCGGCAACGCCGGCGGCGTGCGCATGACCGGCGGCGGCTTCGGCGGCTGCGTGGTGGCGCTGGTGCCGCAGGCGCTGGTCGAGACGGTGCGCGCGGCGGTTGGAGAAAGCTACCGTGCCCCGAACGGCGAGGCTGCCACGATCTACGTGTGCCGCGCCGCCGGCGGCGCCGGCCTGGCGACAGTGTGACGCGCGTGGCCGGGCAGCACATGGAACGACGACACTTCATGCGCATGGTGGCGGCCGGATCGGCCAGCGGTGCGCTGGCGACGGCCGGCGCCGCCGTGCCGGCTGTTACACCCACGGGCGAGCGTGCCTTCATGGCCGGCCTGCTGCAGAAAATGGCCGAGCCGGTGCTGTCGAACATGGCCAACGGCACACTGCAAAAGCACTTTGCGCTGGAACTGAGCCCGACCTGGGACGGGCGCGACCGCCGCGTCGCCTACCTCGAATGCTTCGCGCGCCTGATGGCGGGCGCGGCGCCCTGGCTGGCACTGCCCGCGACCGACACGGCGGAGGGCCGCACCCGGCGCCGCCTGCAGCAGCTCGCCCTGCAAAGCTACGTGAACGCGGTCGATCCCGCCAGCCCGGACTACCTGGCGTGGAAAGGCGGCGGCCAGGCACTGGTCGATTCGGCCTATTTCACGAATGCGCTGATGCGCGCGCCAGGCGTGCTGTGGGACCCGCTCGACAGCGTTACCAAGGGGCGCATCGTCGCCGAAATCAAGGCGCTGCGCCGCATCGATCCGCCCTACATCAACTGGCTGCTGTTCGCCGCGATGAACGAAGCCTGGCTGCTTTCCATCGGCGAGGAACACGACCCGATGCGCCTGAACGGCGCGATCCGCAAGATCAACGAATGGTATGTCGGCGACGGCTGGGTCAAGGATGGCGACGCCTTCCACTTCGACTATTACGGCGCCTTTGTCATGCATCCGATGATGGTCGAGATCCTGGAAGTGCTGGCGCGCTTCAAGGCGCCGTTCTGGAACGCCAAGCCGGCGGAATTGCACGCCCAGGCCCTCAAGCGCATGCAGCGCTACGCCGAGCACCTGGAACGCTTCGTCTCGCCCGAGGGCAGCTTTCCGCCGATCGGCCGCTCGCTGACCTACCGCACCGCCGCCTTCCAGCCGCTGGCGCTGCTGGCCTGGCGCAAGCAGCTGCCGGCCAGCCTGCCCGAGGGCCAGGTGCGCGCCGCCATGCATGCGGTGCACAAGGCGATCTGGAGCGAGCCGGGCAACTTCACCCGCGACGGTTATCTCACCATCGGCTTCGTCGGCCACCAGCCGCAACTGGGCGACTGGTATTCCAACAACGGCAGCATGTACATCGCCTCGGCCAGCTTCCTGCCGCTCGGCCTGCCCGAGACCGATTCCTACTGGACGGCGCCAGCGCAGGCGTGGACCCAGAAGAAGGCGTTCGCCGGGCAGCCGTTTGCCAAGGATTATCCGGTCAAGTACTAGCGCCTGAAGCATTCAGGCGCGTCCCCCGCAAGCCACTTCCCGAGCGCTTTCGCTGCCCCATTCGTGGGGCGGTCTCGTCTTGCGCTTGTTCCGATCCGATTCGCTTCTGCGCTGAATCCCCACGCCAGCCGAACCTCCCCACAAGTACGCCAGAGACGCAGTAATAATTGCTAGTACATAGCAATGGTTGTGCCATTCTCAATTCACATCGTTACCTCATCGATGAAGAAATCGTTTCTGATGCGCCTGATTCCACATTAACCCACGTGCTACAGCCAGAGGATGAAAATGAAAAAAAAATGGATCGTCATCCCGTCTTTGCTGGTGCTGACCGCAATCGGCGCCCTTGCCACCTTGCCCCTGTGGCGGCCACTATGGGACGACTTGCGTCCACCGCCGAAGGTCGTCGTCGACAGCGCAATGCGGGTGCAGGCAATCGATGCGCTGGTGGCGAAGCTGAACGATCACTATGTCTTTCCCGACAAGGCCAGGCAGATGGAAGCGGTGCTGCGCCGGCGCCAGCAGGAGGGCAAGTACGATGGGTTCACGGATGGCAGAGCGCTGGCAAAGCAGCTCACTGACGACCTGCGCGGCGTCGCCCGTGACCTGCATATGTCGGTCTGGTTCAGCGCCCGGCCGGTGCCGCACGACGATGCCGTGAAGCCGCCACCGGCGTCGCAAGCGGAGTGGGAACAGCGTACCAACCTGCTCGTGCGCCTGCTCATGCGCCGCAGGGCAAACGAGAGCGTGGAACAGGTCGAGCACCTGAGCCCCAACATCGGCTACCTGAAGTTGTCCGGCTTCCCGCCCGATTTCCTCATGACCGAAAAATACGCCACGACGATGAACGAACTTGCCGGCACCGACGGCCTCATCGTCGACCTGCGCAGCAACGGCGGCGGCACGCCGCAAGCGGTGGCCCTGCTGGCCAGCTATTTCGTCGACGGGCGTACGCGCCTGAACGACATCTGGGACCGCAATACCGGCATCAGCACGCAGCAGTGGACCCAAGACACGCTGGGCGGCAAACGCTATGGCGGCACGAAGCCGGTCCTGATCCTGGCTGGCCCCGGCACGATGTCCGCCGGCGAAGACTTCGCCTACACGATGCAGGCCATGAAACGCGCCACGGTAATCGGCGCGCGCACCTGGGGCGGCGCCCACCCCGCTCGTCCTTATCGGATTGCCGAGCATTTCCTGGCCGTGATACCGAGCCGACGCACCATCAGCCCGATCACCCAGGGAAACTGGGAAGGCGTGGGCGTCATTCCGGACATCGCGGCGAAGCCCGACGACGCGCTGGCGGTGGCCAGGGAACTCATGCAGCGTCGGCTCGACCGCTCCGCTCCGCTTGCCGCCGCGGGACGGTAAAGGTTGGGTCGTTACCCCGGTATGGCCAACCGCCCTGCCGGTGCAGCAGGCCGTAGGGTGGGCGCCCCGAGCCCACGCGGTGCACCGTATCCGTTTGCATGCGGCAGCGATGTTTCCGGGACGTGATCGACGCGCGCCATAGTTCCACGCCGCGTACGTGCCGACCCCGAACCGCGTGGGCACAGGGGCGCCCACCCTACGATATGCAGCAGGGCGTAGGGTGGGCGGCTCCACCCGGACGCATGCACCCACGCTGCCGTGCGCCGCCCACGCGTTCAACCACCGCGTGATACCTCGCGACGAATCGCCTGCTGGTTGAACGCGTGGGCGGCAGTCAGGCAGCAGGTACGCATACGCCTGGGTATAGCCGCCCACCCTACAGGTATATCGGACACGTAACTGTAGCGTTCAACCGCCGGGTCATACCTCGCGACGACTCGCGCGCCGCGTGAACGCGTGGCCGGCGCACACGTCGCTACGACGCACGATCCCGGGTGGAGCCGACCACCTTACCGATGCAACAGGACGTAGGGTGGTCGGCTCCACCCCAACGCGTGCGGCCACGCTGCGGATGCGCCGCCCACGCGTTCAGCCACCGGGTGATACCTCGCGACGCATCAGATCGGCGCCACCAGCTTGTCGCCCATATACACCCGATAATGCCGGATACGTCCGGTCACCCCGTCCGCGCCCTGGCGCGGCGTGTAGCGCAGGCCGCTCACCTCGACCCGGCCACCGAGGTCGATGATCAGGCGGTGCGGATGGCCGCCTGCCGGGGTCTTGCCGCTGTAGCGCGTGTGCCAGTGGTCGCTGGCCTGGCCGTTGATGGCGTTGAGCGCCGAGCCGTCTTCCTTGCCGGCTTCTTCGCTGCTGGCGTAGGCGATGGTCCAGGCGGACTGGTTCAGCGTCTTGCCGGACGCATCGAGCAGCGCGATCTCGGCCACCGCGGCGAAGTCCTTGCCGTCGAAGGCGTCGAGCGACTCGAGGCAGAACTGGCGGCCGGCGACAAGCCGGCCAAAGCGCACGTCCTGGCGCGCGGCGCCGGGCGCGAATTCGCCCTCGTGGATGGGCGCCACGCCGTCGAGCTGCGGGCGCACCTTGCTCGCCGGCCGCGGCAGGTCGCGCTCGGGATGCAGCTGGTCGAGGATCGGCAGCTTCACGCCCGTGATGGTGGCGCGGCGCGGCCCGGTCAGGTCGAGCACCACCACCTCGTTGCGTCCGCGCTTCATCCACGGCCCCGGCAGGTACATGGTCTGGGTCGGGCCGATGCTCCAGTAGCGCCCCAGGCAGCGGCCGTTGATCCAGACGATGCCCTGGCCCCAGCCGGACATGTCGAGGAAGGTATCTCCCGTCTCACGGACCTCGAAGCCGCCACGCCAGAACGCCGGCCCCTTGGCGCGCCCGCGCTTGAAGGCGAGCGGCGGCAGCTGTCCGTCGGCGTCGAAGTCGATGGCACGGATCGTCCAGCCTTCGACTGCCTGCGGCGCGCCCCCTTGCGGCACGAAGCGCACCGGCCCGTGCAAGCCCTTGCGGTCATGGATCTCGACGCCGAAGTTTACGCGCGCGATCGTGTAGAGCAGGATATCGATTGTGACCGGCCTGGTGCGCGCCGGCAGGTCGACGTGGAAGCGGCGCTGGCGCGTGTCCATCGTGCCGACCTCGCGGCCATCGACATACACCCAGGCCAGGTCGCGCACGCGCGCCGCTTCCAGCACTCCGGCCGGGCCGGCCGGCAGCGTGACCCGGTACGCCACCAGGCCGCGGCTGATGTCGTACTGTTCGATCGGGCGCGGCGACACGGCGCGGATCGCGCGCCGCGGCAGGTTGGCGAACACGCCCGCCGATTCGCTCAAGGCGAATTCGCCGATGGCGATCACCGGCAGCGGCGCCGGTGCGGGCGGCAGCGTCTCTCCGGCCGCGAGGAAGGGGCGGATGCCGTCGCGGTACGCCTGGAATTTTTCGCCGACCCAGCCGGCTTCGCTGATCGGCGCGTCGTAGTCGTAGCTGGTCGTATCCGGCCGAAACGGCCGGTCGCAACCGCCCCACAAGCCGAAGGTGGTGCCGCCGTGCGCCATGTACAGGCTGAACGAGCCGTTCGCCGCCAGCATGGTCTTGATGTCGGCCACCGCCTTGTCGGCGCTGCCGCGGCGGTGCGGCGCGCCCCAGGTGTCGAACCAGCCGGAATAGTATTCGCCGCACATCAGCGGCCCTTGCTGGACCGCGGCCAGCGCCTTGAAGCCCGCTTGCGGGTCGCTGCCGAAATTCGCCACCGAGAACAGCTCGGGAATATGGGTCTTCGCCACCGCATTCGTCGGATTGCACTGGAACAGCGGCACGTCGAAGGCGTCGAGCAGGATCGCGCGCATGGCGCGCATGTAGTCGAGGTCTTCGCCGAAAAAGCCGTATTCGTTCTCGACCTGCACCATCAGGATCGGACCGCCGCGGCTGACCTGCTGCGGTCCCAGCACCCGGCCGACTTCCGCCAGCCAGCGCCGTACCGGCCGCGTGAAGCGTTCGTCGCGCGTGCGCAGGAAGGCGTCGCCTTCGTGCTTGAGCAGCCACCAGGGCAGCCCGCCCATTTCCCATTCGGCGCAGGCATACGGGCCCGGACGCAGGATCACCCACAGGCCTTCGGCCTGGGCCAGGCGGCAGAACTCGGCGGCGTCGCGCTGGCCGCGCCAGTCGTATCTCCCCTCGCGCCATTCGTGGTAATTCCAGAACAGGTAGGCGCAGACGGTATTCAGGCCCATCGCCTTGATCGCCTGCAAGCGGTGGCGCCAGTATTCGCGCGGCACGCGGGCAAAGTGCATTTCGCCGCAGCGGATCTGGAGCGGTTTGCCGTCGAGGAGGAAATCGCTTGTCCCGATCGAGAAACGGGCGGCGGCGTCCTGGGCCTGCACAGGGGCGGCGAAGGGCAGCAAGGCGCCGCCAATGGCGACGCCTTGCAACAGGCGGCGGCGTTGAGGATGCATGGTCATGCTGGTCCCTGTGCGTTGTTGTCGATGAACCTGGTCATTTCGGCCGCGGCCAGCAGGAAGGCGCCCACGCCAAACGGCGCGGTCGATTCGCGGTCGACCACCTGGCCGGGAATCGCGCGTTCGCCGATCGGCTGCACGTAGCCCAGCTTGCCGCTCGGCTGCAGCGCCACCTGGGTCAGGAAGCGCCAGCTCCTTTCCACCAGCGGCGCATGGGTGGCGCGATCCAGCACACCATGGTTCATCCCCCACAGGAAGCCATAGGTGAAGAAGGCGGTGCCGCTGGTTTCGGGGCCGGGCGCATGCGCCGGGTCGAGCAGGCTGCGCGTCCAGTAGCCGTCGGCCTGCTGCGCGGCGCGCAGCGCCACGGCCATGCGCCGGAAGCGGTCCAGGCAGAGCGTGTACGCGGGATGGTCGCGCGGCAGGTCGGCCAGCACCTTGGCCAGGCCGGCGAACACCCAGCCATCGCCACGCGCCCAGAAATCCTTGCCCCCGTTCGCGCTCTTGTGCTTCGGGTAGACGTATTTCGCGTCGCGGTAGTACAGGCCGGCCTCGGCGTCGAACATCAGCTGATCGGCGTACAGGAAGTACGCGTGCAGCTTGTCGAGATAGCGGCGCTCGCCGGTCAGCTTGTACAGTTTGGTCATGACCGGCATCACCATGTACAGCCCGTCCGCCCACCACCAGTAGTCCTTGTTCGGCGTTCCCATCTGGTAGTCCATCACCTCAAGTGCGCGTGCGATCTTGCGTGGTTCCTTGCTTGGGTCGAGCCGGTACAGGTCGATATAGGTCTGGAAGCAGATCTGCCAGTCGCCGAACAGCACGTACTCGTCCTTTTCGCCGTAGCTGTACTTCCAGGCGCGCCGGTCGTTCGAGCGGGCGCCGCTCCAGCCATTGTGTTCGGCCCAGGCGGTGGAATACTGGCGCCAGGTCTCGTCGCCGGTCAGCGCGTACGCTTCCATGTTCCCGGTGTGGTAGGCGGCGACGTCCCAGAACGCCCACAACGTGGACGCGTTGGTGCGCTGCCAGTAGCCGTTGGCCAGCCGCAGGGCGGCCAGCACTTCGGCTTTGGTCGTGCCGACCGGGGTGGCGGCGGACGGCGCCGGCCGGATCGCGCAGCCCGAGGCCAGCACGCTGGCGCCGGCCAGCGCCGCCTTCAGGGAAAGTCGTCGTGTCGTCATGTGTCCTTGGCGTGGGGATGTCAAAAGCGCGGCGTCCATTGCAGGACCCGCACCGGCGAAGGCGCGGCGTCGCTCCTGCCTTCGCCGTCGACCTGGTCGACGTGTTGCAGGAACAGGTTCAGTTCACCCGAGCGCTTCCACAGCTCGGTGTCGAAGCTCGGCTCCCAGGCGCCGACCGCGTCGTCGGTGAGGTCGCGCACGCGCCAGCGGCCAGCGCGGAAATCGTCGATGGTGACCGCCGACACCTTGCTGCCACGCTCGGCGTCGCGGAAGACCAGCACACCAGCCGGCTTGTCGGCGCGGATGTCGAGCATGATCTGCGGGCGCGAGATCGGAATCGCCTTGGTGCCCTGGCCGCTGAGCGAGAACGGCGCCTTGCGAAAGCCGAGGTCGAGCCGCTGCCACGCCTTGCCGTCGTGGTACACGACGCGGTACTGGGGCGTGGCCGAAGCGGCGTCGCGCCAGTAGCTGGCGATGTAGGGATTGCCCTGGCGGTCGGCCGCCATCGCCGTCTGGTTGATCAATTCGCTGTTCTGCGGGATACGGGCGGCATACTCGGCGCTGGCCGCCGTCACCGGCAGCGCCTGGCGTACGCCGGCCGAGGTTTCCCAGCTCACGCCGCCGTCGCGCGAGCGCGCGTAGCCGAGGTCGTGGTTGCTGGCGACGTCGGGCGACTCGCGCCAGACCCAGGACAGGTGGAAGGTGCCGGCATGGTCGAGGAAGGCTTGCCAGTAGGCGTTACGCTTTCCTTCCCCGCTGATCAGGTTATCGTGCAGGCGGGTCCAGGTGCCGCGCGCGACGTCGTAGCGGTTCATGACCAGGTTGCCGCGGCCGGAGCCGCCGTCGCGGTACAGGAACAGCAGGTTGCCGTCTAGCAGACGGTAGAACTCGGGATACGATACCGAGCCCTCGTTCTTGCCCGTCATCGGCATGCGCGCGCCCAGTTCCAGCGCGCCGGGACGCACCGCTTTCGCATAGCGCAGGCCGTGGTTGTGGTGGTCCCAGGCCATGTGCAGGACACCGGCGCCGTCGACCATGATGCTGATGCTGTTGTGGGCATCGCGCACGTTGCCGCGGTACTGGGTGCGCGCCAGTTCCCAGCGCGTGGCGCCGAGGGTGCGCTTGCCGAGGACGACGACGCCGTCCTGGTCGTAGAAGGCGATGAACTGGGTATCGCCGTGGGTGACCAGCGAATTCTTGCGGAAGACGACGGCGTTGACCGAATTGCCGGCCCAGCCGGGGGCGACGTCGACCAGGCTGACGGCGTCTTGCGGCGCGGCGGCGCAGCCAATCAGCAGGATGGAAACCGGCAGGATGGCGGCCAGCAAAGGAACGGCCGTACGGCTGGGGATCTTTATCACGTCGGCTCGAGGGTGCATACTGAATCGCCAACCTTACTACGTCGGTGTTTTTCGGTGTGATCAGATTGTTGACGTAATGCGCATACGCGGATCAGGGCCTGGCATTTTCCGCTCGGCCCCGTAGGGTGGGCGGCTACACCTTTGCGCTTGCCAGCCTGCTGCCTAGTTGCCGCCCACGCGTTCAGCCACACTCCGAAACTTCGCGACGGATCACTGGCTGGTTGAACGCGTGGGCGGCGCAAACGCCGCTGGTCCGCGAACTGGATAGGTGTAGCCGTCCACCCTACGGGTCTGTGCGTTGTTCGCGAATCATCGCGCGACCACGGAACGCGCGCCAGAGGCTGTCGGTGGAAGCCTCGCCCCAAACGATCAGGCACCTGAGCGTTATGGCACCATATAAGCAAGCGCGGCCGATTCATGCGACGATGCGCGTATCCGCCGCCGCCCACATCGCCACGCCGCTCATGACCGCATCTTCCACGCCCTATCTGCTGGCAGCCGCCCTCACCCTTGCCACGTCCGCGGCCCTGGCCGAACCACCGGAGCGCTTCGACGTCGCCGTGACAGTCGACGACGTGCCGCTGCACGGCGACCTTCCGCCCGGGATGACGCGCATCGGCATCGCCCGCGCCACGCTCGATACCCTCAAGGCGCACGGCGTGGTCGAAGCATTCGGGTTCGTGAATGCCGGCCGCGCCGAGAAGGAGCCGGGCAGCGAAGCGGTGCTCGACCTCTGGCGCCAGGCCGGGCACCCGCTCGGCAACCACACCGCCAGCCACATGAACCTGGAACGCGCGTCCTCGTTCGACGCCTGGCGCGCCGACGTGCTGGCCGGGGAGCCGGCGGTCAGCGCGCGCATGGTCGGCGTGAACTGGCGCTGGCTGCGGTTTCCGAACCTCGCCGTCGGCGCCAGGCGCGCCGAGGCGCTCGCCTTCCTCGACGCGCGCGGCTACCAGGTGGCCGACGTCAGCCTCGCGTTTGGCGACTGGGTCTACACCGACGCCTATGCGCGCTGCGTGGCGAAGGGCGACACGGCGGCGATCGACGCCATGAAGCGCCAGTATTTCCAGGAGATCGACGCCGGCATCGTCCAGATGAAGGAGAATTCGCGGCGCGTCTACGGCCGCGTGATCCCGCAAGTGCTGCTCACCCACCTGGGCGGCTGGAGCGCGGTCACGCTGCCCGAGGTGCTGCGCCGGCTCGACGCCGCCGGCGCGCACTACGTCACGCTGGCCGAGGCGCAGCGTGATCCGGCCTATGCCGAACCGGGCGGCGGCAACCTGATCACGCGCGCGGCGGCGGCGCGCGGCATCAAGCTGGTGGCCGACACGCCTGCACCTGCGCCCACGCTCGACGTCAAGGCGCAGTGCCGCTGAGGCCTTTCCGCAAGAGGGCGTCATTGACGCCGCAACGTTAACGATGAAGACAACCAGACTGGATCGCACCATGCCCCACCGTACCCGCCGCCGCCTCCTGCTGTCGATGCTCTCGGCCCCGCTCCTGGGCGCCGTCGCGCACGCGGCCGATACCGCCGCCAGGCGCGCCACGATCACCGCCTTCGGCGCGCTCGCGGACGGCGCGACGGTCAACACCAAAGCCATCCAGGCCGCCATCGACCAGTTGGCGGCGGGTGGCGGCGGCACCGTGGTGGTGCCGGCGGGCGTGTTCGTCAGCGGCGCCCTGTTCCTGAAACCGAAGGTCAACCTGCACCTGGACAAGGGCGCGGTGATCCGCTGCTCGACCGACATGCAGCATTTCCCGGCCCGGCGCACACGCATCGAAGGCCATTTCGAGGACAAGTTCACCCCGGCGCTGATCAATGCGAATGGTTGCGACGGCTTGACGATCAGCGGCGCAGGCACGTTCGATGGCGCCGGCCGGCCGATCTGGGACCTGTTCTGGAAGCTGCGCAATGCGGCGCCGGACCCGCACAACTTCCCCAACCTGGGCCTGCCGCGCGCACGCCTCGCGCTGATCGAGCGCTCGCGCGGCGTGGTCGTCGACGGCGTCACCTTCAAGGATTCGCAGTTCTGGAACCTGCACCTCTACAACTGCCGCAACGTCGTCGTGCGCAACGCTCGCTTCGAGGTGCCGGACGACTACAAGCAGGCGCCCAGCAGCGACGGCATCGACCTCGACAGCTGCCAGGACGTGACGGTCGACGGCTGCTATTTCTCGGTGACCGACGACTGCATCGCTGCCAAGGGCAGCAAGGGACCGCACGCGCTCGAGGACAAGGACAGCCCGCCGGTCGAGCGCATCCGGGTGCGCAACTGCACTTTCAGGCGTGGGCACGGCATCCTGACGCTCGGCAGCGAGGCGACCCTGGTGCGTGACGTCGTGGTGGAGAACTGCAGCGTCAGCGGCGTCACGCAGATGGCGGTATTGAAGCTGCGGCAGGACACGCCGCAGCACTACGAGGACATCCATTTCCGCAATATCACGCTCGATGGGGCGGGCGGGCGCGGCACGATCATCGCCATCAAGCCATGGAGCCAGTACGCCAACCTCAAGGGAATGGCGCCGCCAAAGTCGGTGGTCCGCAACATCAGCCTGGTCGGCATCCGCGGCAGCTTCGGCGGCTTTGGCGTCATCCGCCCGAATCCGGGCCAGACCGACATCAGCGGCATCCTGATCAAGGACGTCGACGTGCAGCTGGTGCAGGACAGTCTCGACCTGGACGCCGCCGCGGGCGTGCGCCTGGAAAACGTGGTCGTGAACGGCAAGGCGGTGGCGGGCGCCCCATCCGCATAGCCGCCTGGCTGTTCAACTCCCCTGGATTCGTTGCACCAGCCAGTACGCGCTGATGACGATGACGACGCCGGACACCGCCGGCGCGCCGTAGCGGAGCAGACGCGCGTTGCGGCGCGCGAGCATCAACAGCGCGATCATCGCCGCCGCCACCAGCAACTGCCCGGCTTCGACCCCGAGGTTAAAGGCGAGCAGCGGCAGCAGCAGGCCCTGCCCCCCTTGCGCCAGCATTGCCTCGCGCAGCATGCCGGCAAAACCGAAGCCGTGGATCAAACCAAAGCCCGCGGCCAGCCAGATGCGGCTGCCGCCGCCATCGCCACGGCGCAGCAGGTTGTCGAGGCAGGCGACGATGATCGACACCGCGATCAGCGGTTCGACGAGGCTGGACGGCAGCGCCACCACGTCCAATGCCGCCAGCGCCAGCGTGGCCGAGTGCGCCAGCGTGAAGGCGGTGACGATGGCCAGCATCGGCTTGATACGGCTTACCGTGACCAGCAAGGCGCACAGGAACAACAGGTGGTCGAAGCCGGTCAGGATGTGCTCCACGCCCAGCTTGAAGAATGCCGCGAAGCCCGCACCCTGGGCCTGCGCCGGCGCGCCCAGCGGCACCGCCGCGACGGGACTCGCTTTCGACAGCAGCGCGCTGCCCAGCACCCGACGTTGGGCGTCGGTCACCACCAGCGTCCCGGCACGCATGTACGCGACCGTGTCGAAATAGGCGGCACGCGCCGTAACGGGGCCGCCGATCGGGCGCGGATAGGTGACCACGAAAGTGACTTCTTCCCTGCCGCCGACGGCCGCGAACGCGCTGGCCGCGATTGAACCTGACTGCGGCCCGGATTGCAGGGTCATCAACACCGCCGCGCGCGCGGGCGGCAGCACGGCCGGCGCATCGCCGCCGCGCGTGATCGTCGCGGCCGGCTCCGGCGCCACGCCGAGCAGGCGCAGCATGTCGCGCGCGGCGTCGTAGCCCAGCGTGACCCGGGCTTCGATGCGGTCATCGGCGACGATGATGTGGGTCGTGCCGTCGAACGGATCGTGCGCCTGCGCGGGCAGGACGATGGCAAGCGCAGTTATCAGCACCCGCGCGAACACAATCGCGACGGCGCCCAGTTTCTCGAGTAAATAAGGCATGCTTGTGCAGGAAATATGCGGGTGAAGGAGACTGCCGCAACAGCGGACAGTCTCCTCCGTTCAGGGCACCGTGATCTCGTCGATGTTCGCGAGATCCTGCCCGGTCGACTCGAGACGCAGCGTGTTGTTCAGTCCCGCGGCAAGCGTGACCGGCACCTCGATCGTGGTCCAGTTGCTGTAGCTGCCGGTGATCTTGAACGTGATGCGCTGCGCCACGCCGTTCACCTTCAGCACACCCGAACGCGGCGTCGGATTGCCGTTCGCGTACCGGATCGAGATGGTTTTCAGGCCGCCCGCGCCGCCATTCACGTTGGCGAGCTGCAGGCTGCCGCCGTTGGCCGGGAAATCGACGTAGCCATCGCCGCGGTAGCCGCCGGCGTCGCGCCGCACCTGCGCACCTCCGCCCAGGACTGCCGTTTCGGCGCCGCTGGTGCCGGTGCCGACGTAGCGGATGTTCGGCCGCGGCGGCGCATCCATGCCGTCGCCGATGTAATAGTCCGGCAGCGGCGATTGCAGGTAGCCCTTGATGGTCATGTGGTTGCGGTAGGCCGGGTTGTGCGCCATCGTGTACAGGCGGGTGCTGGTCGGCAGGTTGGTGGTGAAGATCACCAGCTCGCTGGACGTGTTATTGAGCAGCACGACCTCGGTACGCCAGTCGCCGTGGATATCGCCGAAGAACATCGGATTGCGGTTGTTCAGGCGCGGCGAACCCCAGGTCGAACTGGTCATCGAGACCAGGCGCGGCAGCGAGTTGCTGGTGCGCGGCACGAGCGGGTCCCACTTCTCGATCTTGAAGTCGTTCAGCCCTTCGGCCAGCACGTCGCCATCCCACCAGATCGAATGGCTCGGCCACGGCGAGAGGTCGGTGCTGGCCTGGGTCAGCGTGTTGGTTTCGCCGTTGAAGACGCCCGAGAACGACCACACCTCGAAGCCCGGGAAGCGCGGATCGATGTCGCCCACCAGGCCGCGGCCGACGTCGACGATGTTGCCCGGCGTCGTGCTGTGGTTCCAGATGATCGAACCCGCGGTCGCATCGTAGTAATACTCGAGCAGCCCGCTCGGGTTGTTCTGCTGGATGCCGTAGCCGCGCATGCCGGCATGGTGCTTGTCGAATTTGCCGATGAAGAAGCGGTCGCCGTGGATCACGCCCGGCAGGATGTAGCGCAGCGAGCCGTCGCTGTTGATCATGAAATTGCCGGTCGCGACTTCGTCCTTGCCGTCGCCGTCGACGTCGATGATGCGCATCTGGTGCGAGGCCTGCTTGCCGCTGGCCTCGTCCAGCGGCATGCGCCAGTTTTCGCGGATCTCGGCGCCGCCGCTCCAGGTGTAGGATGCGAACACGTCGTTGAAGCTCTTGTCGCGGTTGCGGTTGCGGCCCCAGAAATAGAAGGTCGGATTGACGCCGTCGGCGTAACCGATGCCGAGCTGGGTACCCATCCGCCCCGCCTGGGCATAGAAGTCCGCCGGGAACGGGCGCGTCGCCAGCGGCGTGCCGGTGAGGCCATCGAGGACCGCGAAGTGCTGCTGGTTGGGGTCGGCATGGGTGAAGGTGCTGCCATCGCCGAACTTGACGCCATCGGCCACCTTGAGCACCACTTCGGCCTTGCCGTCGTTGTTCAGGTCATACACGGTCACGCCGTCGTACATGCCCATGCTGAGCGTGGTCGGACCGGGCGTGATGTTGTAGGTGTTGCGGCTGCCCGGGCCAAGGTCGATTTGCCACAGCCGGGTGCCGTCGCGCTTGTAGGCTTCGAGGTACTGGTTGCCGGTGCCGAGGTCGTCGTTGCTGCCGGCGACGAAGGGGGCGATGCGGTCGATCACGAAGTCGTATTCGCCGTCGCCGTCGAGGTCGCCGACCCAGACGTAATTGGTGGTGTAGCCTTCACCCGGCACGGCGGCGAGCGGAATGCGCACGATCGGTTCGGATGCGCCGTTGGCTTTCAGGGTGAACGATCCGCTGGCAGGCCCCTCGACGCCGCTCACCACCGGCCGCACCGAATAAGTGAAGGCGCCAAGGGCGCGGTTGGCGCTCGTGTCGCTGTAGTTGGTGCCGCCCGTCAGCGGCGCCGCGTTGAGCTTGACCGGGGCGGCGCCATTGAGCGAGCGGTAGACGTTGAAGGCGATCCCGTCGGGGTCGAGGCCCAGCAGGCGCCAGCTGACGAAGGCGGCGCTCGTCGAGGTGCGCACCGCGACCACGCCGCGGCCCAGGTTTTCCATCACACGCGCCGGGCCGGCGCTGGCCGCAGTGGCCGCCGTGCTGCCGACTACCGATGCAGTGGCCAGCCCTTTCGCTTCCGGCGTAATGCTGTCTCCGCCGCCGCAAGCGGCGAGCGCTGCCGACAACAACGTGGCGCTGCCGAGGGTGCGCGCCGTCCTTCCTTTGTTCAGAATGTCCAAGCTTGTCTCCGTCATGTTTTTTGATGGGGATGCCCCGGCGAGCCGCAGGGGCGGAACGTCATGCAAACGCAGCAGACAACGAAAACTGGTCAGGTACGAGCTAAGGCAGCACGAGCGGCCTTGCGCCGTGCGGCGCCGGCAGCGGCCAGGCCGGCAACCAGCAAGCCGAGGCTGGCCGGTTCGGGCACGTCGCCGGCGGCCGCGGCGATGGTCCAGGACAGCAATGGCGACTGGTCGAGCTGGCCCGGAAGGTAATAGGCGTAGTCGGACGACCAGTCGTACAGGCTGTTGTCCATCGCCGTGTCGACGCCGAGGCTGGCGCCGAGGTCGACCAGGTGCAGGTAGAAGGCGGCGTCGTAGTCGTCCGGATCGCTGCCGTTGGCATTCGTGAACGACGCCCATGGGTCCGCGGGTTCAGCGTGGGAGACGTTCCAGACGTCGGTGATCGCGGTCGTTTGCGCGATGTCGGTCAGGGTGCCGCTGACTTGCAGCACGCGGTAAGGCGAGGCGTTATCGTAGAACATCTGGCCGCTGAAACTGCCGTCGCGCCAGGTGAGATCCAGGGTGTACCAGCCGACCGGCGCGGCAGCGGCGCTCCCGATCCAGCAGCCGAACAGCGTGCACAGCAGGGCAATTTTCTTGAACATGTTTGTCTCCGTTGTTTGAGCTAATGTATTAGTACTCTAGCGAGCCAGGACATTAGAACATGGAGATTTATTGACAACTAGTGTACTTACGCACCCAATCATCGAGTTGATCGGGAGCCGTTGTTAAATCGCCGACAAGGTATTTGCAGCGGGTGGCGCCATGGTCTCCGGTCCCGAATGTTGATGTGTTAGCATGTTGCTTTCCAGATCAACTTATTCCATTTATGACCCTCGACGCGCTGTCGGGCACGTTCCGGCTGGACCGGTCGCGCAATGCAACCGTGCAGGTATATGAGCACTTGCGCCAGCTGATCGTCGAGCTCCAGCTAAAACCCGCAACGGTGCTGCCGCGCGCCCAGCTGACCGACTATTTCGGCCTGTCGTACACGCCCATCCGCGATGCGCTGGCCCGGCTCGACGACGAGCGTCTGGTCGAGATCTTCCCCCAGCACCTGACGCGGGTGCGCGCCATCGACCTGAATTCGGCGCGCCAAGCGCACTTCCTGCGCGTCTCGGTCGAACTGGAAATGGTGCGCCTGCTGGCGCAGGCGCCGAACCCGGAACTGGAACGATCGCTGCTGGCGCTGGTGGCGCAACAGCAGGCCAGCCTCGGCGCGGACGACCTGGCCTCGTTCACGGCGGCCGACCAGGCCTTTCACCGCCGGATGTATGGCGCCGCCGGCCTGGGCGAATTGTGGGACGTCGTCCGTAACCTCAGCGGCAACCTGGACCGCCTGCGCCGCCTGCATCTGCCGCTGAATAACAAGGCGCGCTCGATCATCGACCAGCACGACGAGATCGCGCGTGCGATCGGCCAGGGCGACGCGGCGCGTGCCCAGGAGGCGGTGCGCACGCACCTGTCGGGCACCCTGTCCGAGCTCGACGCCCTGCGCGACCAGTACCCGGACTATGTGCTGCGCACCTGAGGCAGATACACGCCTTCAATCGTCCTGCTGATTGTTTTTCGGGTGGCGGTGACGCCGCCGGCGTCCCGTTATACGCTTGCGCCAACCTGCCCGCCCGGTAATCCGAGGACTCTCATGACCAGAACCCCACCCGGCCTGCCGCAGGCCGGCTTCGTTTGGCTGCTCCTGCTTTGCTGCGCGCCCGCCAGCGCCGCCGTGCGCCTGCCGGCCATCATTTCCGACCACATGGTGCTGCAGCGCGCGGCGAAGGTGCCGGTCTGGGGCTGGGCCGCGCCGCAGGAACAGGTAAGCGTGCAGATCAACGGCCGGACGCACAGCACCCGCGCCGACGGCGACGGCAAGTGGCGCATCGAACTCGACCTGTCGGCCGCGCCTCCCGCCCCGACCACGCTGGCCGTGCGCGGCGACAGCAACGCCATCATCGTCGACGATGTGCTGGTGGGCGAAGTCTGGCTTGCCTCCGGCCAGTCGAACATGCAGAAACCGCTGGGCGAGCAGCGAGGCCAGAAGCCGACCTTCGACGCCGAAGCCGCGATCGCGGCCGCCAGCCATCCCGACATCCGCCTGTTCAAGGTGGCGCGCGCCAGATCGGGGCAAGCCGCGGACGACGTCGGCGGCAGCTGGGTGCGCTGCGCGCCGGCGTCGGTCGAGGCGACGAAATTCTCGGCGGCGGCGTATTACTTCGGGCGGCGCCTGCACACCGAGCTGCGCACCCCGGTAGGCCTGATCGATTCGACGGTCGGCGGCACGCGCATCGAGCTGTGGACGCCGCCGGAGAACCTGCAGCCGCCTGCGCAGAAAGACGATGCGACCCTCTACAACGGCATGATCGCGGGACTGGCGCCCTTCGCCCTGAAAGGCGTGATCTGGTACCAGGGCGAATCGAACATCATGGATACCGACGACGGCCCCGCCTACACGCCCAAGATGGAGGCCTTGGTGGCCGGCTGGCGCCAGCGCTGGCAGTCCGCCTTCCCGTTTTATTATGCGCAGGTGGCGCCGCACCTGTATTCGGTCGTGCGCCCCGACCGGGTGTTCCACGGCGCCGAGTCGGCTCCGCTGCTGTGGGAAGCGCAGGCGCAGGCGCTGCGCATTCCAAAGACGGCAATGATCGCCACCACCGACCTGGTGGACGACCTGCGCGACATCCACCCGCGCGACAAGAAATCGGTCGGCCTGCGCCTGGCCAACCTGGCGCTGGCAAGCAGCTACCGCCGCAGCGACATCGAACCCTACGGGCCGGTCTACCGGTCGCTCGAAATCCGCGGCGCCAAGGCGGTGCTGAGTTTCGACCATGCCGACGGCCTGGCCGCGCGCGACGGCAAGCCACTGGACTGGTTCGAGATCGCCGGCGCCGACGGCCGCTACCACCCGGCCAGCGCCACGATCGATGCCGGCAAGGTCATCGTCGCTTCGCCGGATGTGCCGAAGCCGGTGTCGGTGCGCTTCGGCTGGCACGAAGCGGCGCAGCCGAACCTGGTGAACAAGGCGGGACTGCCCGCCTTTCCGTTCCGCTCCACGCACCCGCTGCCGCGCAACGAATTCCTGCGTTAGGCGTCCCCTTTCCGCGTCAATCGGCGCGGCGCGTGCGACGCGTCCGGCCAGCCAGGCCTGCCAGCGCGATCCCGAACAGCGCCAGCGAGCCTGGCTCGGGCACCTCCGCTACCGCCTCGGCCTCGACCGTGATCCCGAAGCGGTTGATGCGGCCATCGTCGCCCGCTTCATGGTCGGTCACGACCAGCGTCCACAGTCCGAACACGTCTTGCCCGAGAAAGGCGGCCAGCGCCTGCTGCGGCCGGAACGACCCGGTATAGGGCGCGTAGGCGTAGCCGGCGTCGATGGCGACCGCGGCCCCGTCATCGAATACGGTGTCCGTGTAGTTGGCCCCGCCCGAGCCGCCCTGGCGGTTCGACAGCAGGACCGAGGTGCCAGCATGGCTCAGCGAGATGGTGAGATCGGCGTCGTAGCTGTGGGTGATGTCGAGCAGTGCGTTGACGTCGAGCAGGCGGCCATGGCTGGTCACGTCGAGCACCGAGGTCACGGTGCACAGGTCGCAGATGGCGACCGGGGTGCTGTTGCTGTAGGTCGTCGGGATGACGGCGGCATGCGCGCGCGTGGCGCCCAGGGTGCAGACGGCGGCGGCGGCCAGGCAGATGGTCAGGAGTCGGGATTTCATGTTCACGGCAGGTCTCGTTTTGTATGTGATGGTTGTTGATCGCTCTCCCGCGGTATCGCGGGAGAGCGGGAAAACTTACGGCGTCTTGATCAGGTCCATCGCATCGAGCGCATAACCGGGCGTGAGCCACGGCGAGGTCGAGCAGGAACCGCTGACGACGGAAATCTTCATGGTGTTGCTGCCTGCGACCAGCGCCGACGCCGGGATCGTGTAGTCGTAGGTGATGTTGCGGGCGCGGTAGGTCCCGACCGTCATGGTGCGCGTCGACGGCTGGCCTGGCGGGAACACGTCGCCCGACTGCGAGCCGACGTAACCGGAGGTCCAGTTGTTGACGGCGATCTGCGGCCGTCCGCCGGCCTGCGCGGTGGTGATCCCGATGCGGAACTTGTAGGTCGACGCCGCCGAGATCTGGCTTGCCTTGAGGTTGAACTGCACGGTCAGCGGCGGATTCTGCGCGTTCGGATTGGCGGCGCATACGCCGGCGCCGGTGGCCAGGCCCTTCCACTGGTAGGCCGGCATGGCGCTGGCGGCGTTCGAGCTGCCGACCAGGTAGGGGTTGGTCGGCACGGCGGTATTCCACCACGGCGCCATGCGCACGTCCTGCGGATGCATGACCGTGATCTTGTCGCCGTTTTTCAGTTCGCGCGGCGTGCCGTCCCATTCGCCGATGCGGAACAGCGCCGGCGTCATGCTCGGGTCGCCCTTGGCGATGTGCCACTTGCCGCGCGGGTCGTCGCCGTGCGCCAGCGGATCGGCGCCGATCGTCACCGCCGGGATGATGTTGGTCGTGCCGGCGGTGACCGTCACCTGGCTGGTCGCCACCGCCAGTTCGTTCTTGTACACGGTCATGGTGTAGTCGCCCGGGATCATGCCCTCGCTGCTGGCGTGACCGTCGTTGGCGGCGGCGTCGGCCCAGTACTGCGCCGTGGCGTTGGCGAAGCCGACCGTGTAGCCGAAGTTGCCGGTGCGGCCGGCAATCGACGGCACGAACACGTTGCCGCGCGCGTTCGGCGCCACGTAGCCGAGCAGGTTCATGGCGCCGAACCAGGCGGTGTCGACCGGCTCGGGCGCGCTGCCGTCGGTGAAGCTGAGCGTGTAGCGGTTCAGGCGGTTCATGCGGAAGCCTTCGGTCTGGCCCTCGCCATAGTTCACGATATACGTGATCTCGTTGTTGGTGCTGGTGATCTGGTTGAGCAGGCTGCGGTAGAAGGGGCCACCCGAGCCGCCTTCCTGGTTGTCGCGCACGATCCACAGGCCGACGTTGGGACCGGTGCCGCCGATGTACTGCCAATCCTTCAGGCGCATGTTCGAATAGTGCTTGGAACGGGTCTGGCCGGCGAACGGGCCACTGGCGAAGCCGAAGATGTCGCCGGACTCGATCGCGCCCGTGGTGCCGCGCAGGTCGTCGGGCCAGGCGCCGTCGACCAGGCCGCCCGGCGTGCCGGCCGGGGTGCCGTTCGGCAGGACGCCGATCGGCACGCGCACGATGAAGCGCGCCAGGCCCAGCGTGCTCGGCTCGGTCGTGAAATAGGTGCCCATGTAGATCTTCGGGTCGCCGCGCCGCGCCATGTAGTAATGGGTCAGGTCGCCCGCCACCACGGTGACCTTGATGTAATCGCTGCCGACCGTTTCGGCGCTGACGTTGACGGCGGAGATACCCGTATACAGGTAGTCGAAGCCCGAGTTGACCTGGGTGCCGCGCGCCGGGTCCTGGTACTGCACGCCCTTGTAGACCATCGAAGAGATGTCGCCCGCCGAGCGGGTGCTGGCGCCGTCGTCGAAGCGGCGGATCTTGAAGACCAGGCCGGCGCCGGTGTCGACGGTGAAGAAGGTGGCGTCGGTGGTGAGGCCGAACGACGAAGTCGCCTCCGCCGCCGTGACCGCCGTGACCGAGGCCAGCGTGGCGACCTTGGGTGCGTCCGATGCCGTGACGGCGTCGCCGCCGCAGCCCGCCGCGAGTGCCGCCAGTGCCGCCAGCGCGATGGCGGTGCGCCGCGGCTGCGTGTTCATCCTGTGCTTGTTCATCCTGTCTCCGTGATTGTCGACGCCAGGGCGCGATTGCCGCTGCCGCACATTCCGCAAGCTTCTCGCGCCGGGCCGAGCGGCCGGGGCGGGCTTCGTGTAATCGAAACGTGGGCTTCAGTATCGGGACGTAAAGACGGAATCGTCAATCGCGCCGTGGCAGTCTGGCGAAACAATCACGGGCGTGATCGGCGTACGCCGGCTGCGATTCAAAAGCGGCGCGAATCTGCCCGAATCGCGCATTTTTCGGTATCGGTCCGACTGCGGCCAGCCCGCGCTACTCGTGATACAGCTGCGACCTGCCGCCATCGACCAGGATATCGGCCGCGTTGATGAAGCGCGCCTCGTCGCTGGCCAGGAACAGCGCCGTGTAGGCGACTTCCTCCGGTTCGCCGATGCGCCGGTTCGGCAGCAGCGCTTCCTGGCGCGCGCGCTCTGCCTGCGGATCGGGGCAGGACGCCAGCCAGGCCTCGGCGCTCTCGGTCATGATCAGCCCGGGCGAAATCGAATTCACGCGGATGCCGCGCGCGGCGTATTCGATCGCCAGCGAGCGTGTCAGGCCGATCAGGGCGTGCTTGGCGATCGGATAGGGAAAGCTGCCGGGGATGATCTTGTGGCCGTGCACCGAGGCGATGTTGAGGATGTTGCCGGCGCCCTGCGCCAGCATGGCCGGCAAGGCGGCGCGGCTGACGTTCCAGGCGCCTTCGAGGTCGACCGCGAAGCAGCGCTGCCACTCTTCCGCGGTGAGCGCCAGCGGATCGGCGAACACGTTCATGCCGGCGTTGTTGACCACCACGTCGACCCGGCCGAAACGCGCGATCGTGGCCGCCACCATCGCATCGACCTCGTCGCGCCGCGCGACGTCGGCGCGCACGTACAGCGTGCTCCCCGCCGGCAGTTCGGCGCGCAGGCGCGCCGCGTGCTCGTCGTCGCGGTGGCTGTTGAGCACCACCTGCGCGCCTTCCGCGACGAACAGCCTTGCAATCGCCCTGCCGATGCCCTGGGTCGAGCCGGTGACGATCGCCACCTTGTCTTTCAGTCTGCCTGCCATGTTCGTTCTCCTGTTTTTGGCGACAGGATAGCCGGATTCATGGCGCAAGCAGCGCTTTTCCAGGCGCATTTGCTGTCAGATCAGCTTTCGCGCGCCGCGATGAGTATTTCGCCGTGGCCGATGTGGCAAGGCGATTCTCGGATAGACTCGTCGGCTCCCCATCATGGATGCCGCCAATGCGCTCTCTCGCCGCCGCCCTGCTCGCCCTTTCGACTTCGGTACAGGCCGCGCAGCCGGTACAGCCAATAACAAGCCGCTTCGCAGGCGACCCGTCGCCGCACTGGTTCGCGTCAAACGACGGCGGCAAGTTCTACCTCTACGCCACCGACGACGCCTCGAACTCCGGCAAGTACTGGGATTCGACCAGCTGGCGCCTGTACACCTCGCCCGACATGCAAGCCTGGCAGGATGCCGGCGTGCCGCTCGCGGTGACGGTGTTCAAGTGGGCGCGGCCGGATGCCAAGGCCTGGGCGCCGGAAGCGGCCTACCGCAACGGCAACTACTACTTCTATGCGCCGGTCGGCGGCGACAAGATCGGCGTCGCGGTATCGAAGCGGCCAGACGGCGGCTTCGTCGACGCCCGCGTCGACCCGCTGGTGGACAAGGCGCGCGACGCCAACGCCGGCGCCGAGCCGATCGACCCGGCCGTGTTCGTCGACGCGGACGGCCAGGCCTACCTCTACTTCGGCACCCGTGTGCCGAAGGTCGTCAAACTCAAGGCCGACATGGTGACGCTCGACGGCCCGATCCAGGATGTCGCCATCGCCGGCCTGCCCGCGGCGGACCCGAAGAAACAATACGGAGAAGCGCCGTTCCTGCACCAGCGCGGCGGCGTCTATTACTTCACCTTCTCCAGCGGCTGGCCGGGCCAGATCCTGTACGCCACCGGCAGTTCGCCGCTCGGCCCGTTTACCTATCGCGGCGTGGTGCTCGACTACCTGCGCATTTCGACCAACCACCAGGCCATCGTCGAGCACGCGGGGAAGAGCTGGCTGTTCTACCACGACAAGCTGCTGCCCGGCGGCGGCAGCCACCGGCGCGCGATCGCGATCGCACCGTTGACCTATGCGGCCGACGGCGCCATCGAGCAGGTACGGCGCACACCGCAACCGTGAGGACAGCATGATCCGCCAGTCTCCCCAGCCCGTCCTGCGCCGCATCGCCGCGTCCTGCCTGGCCGCGTTCGCCCTCGCCGCCGGCGCCGCGCCCGCCCCGGAAGCGGCCTACCTGCTGGTCCATTTCACCGGCGAGGCGGCGGACGGAGAGCAGATCTACTTTTCGGCCAGCCAGGACGGCCTGCGCTTCACCGACCTGAACGGCTCGCGGCCGGTGCTGACCTCGAACGTCGGCGAACGGGGCGTGCGCGACCCGGCGCTCATCCGCTCGGCCGGCGGCGACAAGTTCTACCTGCTGGCGACCGACCTGCGCATCGCCAGCCGCAAGGGCTGGGATGCCGCCATGCACCGCGGCAGCACGTCGATCGTGATCTGGGAGTCGAGCGACCTGGTGAACTGGTCGGCGCCGCGCCTGGCGAATGTCGCCGGCAACATCGCGCAAGCCGGCTGCGCCTGGGCGCCGGAAGCGATCTACGACGAAGCTGCCGGCGACTACATCGTCTACTGGGCCACCATCGCGCCCGCCGGCGGCCAGACCAAGCCGCGTATCTATTACTCGCGCACGCGCGATTTCGTCACCTTCACCCCGGCCACGCTCTACATCGACCGTCCCGGCACGGTCGGCCTGATCGACACCCAGATCGTCAAGGTCGACGACCCGCAAGCCAGGTACCGCTACGTGCGCGCCTCCGGCGACGGCCAGATCACCTTCGAGGGCAGCCAGTCGCTGCTGGGCGAATGGACCGTGCTGGGCGACCTGCGCGCCATCGGCCTCTCGGGCAAGGACGTCGAAGGCCCGATCCTGTACCGGATGCCGCAGGCCGGACTATGGGGCCTGTGGGTCGACCAGTACGCGACCCGCGGCGGCTACCTGGCCCTGCTCGCCTCCGACCTCGCGCGCCCCGCCAGCTTCGTGCGCGCCGCCCCGGGCCAGGTCGCGTACGGGGCCAGCAAGAAGCGCCACGGTTCGATCCTCAACATCAGCGACGCCGAATACCGCCGGCTGCTGGCCAGATGGCCCATCACTCCCACTTCGGCTCCGGCCGCCACCCAGCCCCCACCGCCATGATCCGACACCTATTCGGCCTCGCCGCCGCACTTTCGATGTCGCCGGCCTGCGCCGCCAATCCGCCGATCACCGCCATCTTCACCGCCGATCCGGCCGTGCTCGTCGATGGCGGCCGGCTCTACCTGTACACCGGCCGCGACGAGGCGGAGGTCGGCACGGAGCGCTACCGCATGCACGAGTGGCGCCTGTATTCGACCTGCGACATGCGCACCTGGGTCGACCACGGCGTACCCGCCAACGTCAAGACCTTCGCCTGGGCCAAGAGCGACGCCTACGCCGCCGACGTCGTCAAGCGCGGCGCCAGGTACTACCTGTACGCGCCGGTCAAGCATGGCGCCGTCAAGGGCATGGCGATCGGCGTCGCCGTGGCCGACCGGCCAACCGGTCCCTTCGTCGATGCGCGCGGCTCGGCCCTGGTCACCAACGACATGACGCGCGAAACGCCGAACGACTGGGACGACATCGACCCGGCCGTGTTCGTCGACGACGACGGCCAGGCCTACCTGTACTTCGGGAACAAGGTGCTCAAGTACGCCAAACTGAAACCCAACATGATCGAACTGGACGGCCCGATCCACACGGTCGGCCTGTTCGACTTCGAGGAAGCGCCCTACCTGCACAAGCGCAACGGCGTGTATTACCTGAGCTATGCCAGCGGCTTTCCCGAATCGATCGTCTACGCCACCGGCCCCGGCCCCACCGGCCCCTGGACCTACCGCGGTCTGATCATGGAAAAGAACAAGGTGACCAGGACCATCCACCAGGCCTTTGCCGATTTCAACGGCAAGTCCTACGCCTTCTATCACAACGACGTGCTGCCCGGCGGCGGCGACTACCGCCGTTCGGTGGCGCTCGAGGAATTCGAGTATGGCAAGGATGGCGCGCTTCCCCTCATCCGCCAGACGAGCGCCGGCCCCGCCGCCAACCCCACCCCCACCTGCAGGAACTGACACGATGTCCGTATCTTCACGTACCCAACGCATGACCCGGTTCCTGCTGCCGGCCCTGCTCGCCGCCTGCGCCGGCCAGGCTGCTGCCCAGACCGCGGCGCCGGCAGTACTCCCCACCTTGCCGCCGGCGCCGATCCTCGAAGGCTACACCGCCGACCCGTCGATCCGCGTGTTCGGCGACACCTATTACCTGTACCCGACCTCCGACAAGGACAAATGGCAGACCACCGATTTTTCGGTGTGGTCCTCGAAGAACCTGGTCGACTGGAAGAAGGAGCGGATGATCCTCGACGTGACGAAGGACCTGAAGTGGGGCAAGGTCGAAGCCTGGGCGCCCGATGCGATCGCGCGCAATGGCCGCTATTACTTCTATTTTTCGGCCGAGCGCAAGATCGGCGTCGCCACCGCGGCCTCGCCCACCGGCCCGTTCGTGGACGCCCTGGGCGCACCGCTGGTCACCCGCACCGGCAAGGTCAACACGAACACCATCGACCCCTACCCCTTCATCGACGACGACGGCCAGGCCTACCTGTATTTCGGTAACAGCAACCGTATCGCTAACGTCTTCAAGCTCAAACCCGACATGGTCACGCTCGACGGCGATCCGGTGGAAATGCGCATCCACCAGTTCCGCGAAGGGATCGTCGTCTTCAAGCGCAAGGGCGTGTATTACTTCATGTGGTCGATCGACGACGCCCGCAGCCCGAACTACCGCGTCGGCTGGGGCACCGCCACCTCGCCGCTGGGCCCCGTGGTGGCCGCCGACAAGGATTTCATCGTCCTGCAAAAGAACGGACCCGCGGTCGGCACCGCGCATCACAGCGTCGTCAACGTGCCGGGCACCGACCGTTGGTACGTGGCCTACCACCGCCACGCCATCCCGAACGGCAATGGCTATACCCGCGAAACCGTGCTGGCGCGGATGGAATTCAATGCCGACGGGTCGATCAAGCCCATGGATCCGATGACGGCGCCGTTCAAGCCGGGCGACGTCGGCGAGCCCATCGTCGGCGGCAAGGGCTTGCCGGACCGCTGAGCAGCGCAGGCGACGCCCCGGCGTCGCCACTGCACCGACCGGCCACGCCGCGGCCCACGCCATGGGGCGCGCACCGCTGCGGCGCTGCGCCCTTTTGCATGCCCAAAACAATGTAATATTGTCACGAAAACGAAGGCGGGTCACCGGTGCGCCTGCCTGCCAGTCACATGCATAGACGAACACTGCCGCCGGAAAGCGTTTTACGAAACTTATGACAGTCGACCAGAACAGCATTGCCGCGCTCATGCAGGGCGAGCACGCGGACCCGTTTTCCATTCTTGGCATGCACGTCCGCGATGGCGACGTCGTCGTGCGTGCGCTGCTGCCGGGCGCGCTGGGAGTCGAGGTGACCGGCGCCGGCACGCCGGTCGCGCTGGCGCGCCAGGGCGACAGCGCCGTGTTTGCCGCCACCCTGCCGGGCTGCAAGGCCCCGTTTCCCTATCGGCTGCGCGTCGACTGGGGCAGCCACCAGCAGGAAATGGACGACCCTTACCGCTTCGGGCCGGTGCTGGGCGAGATGGACATCTGGCTGCTGTCCGAGGGCACCCATTACCGGCCCTACGAAAAACTGGGCGCGCATCCGCTGCGGGTCGAGGGCGTCGATGGCGTGAATTTCGCGGTCTGGGCGCCGAACGCGCGCCGCGTGGCCGTGGTCGGCAGCTTCAACAATTGGGATGGGCGGCGCCATGCGATGCGCAAACGGGGCGCGTCCGGCATCTGGGAAATCTTCATCCCGGGCCTGGCCGCCGGCGACGTCTACAAGTTCGAGATCAAGACGCAAGCGGGCGAGCGCCTGCTCAAGGCCGATCCCTTCGCCTTCCGCGCCGAGCTGCGCCCCGCGACCGCATCGGTGGTGGCGCAATTGATGCCGGTGGTGCCGTCGACGGAAGAACGCCGCCGCGCCAACGGCCTCGGCGCACCGCTGAGCATCTATGAAGTCCATCTCGGCTCGTGGCGCCGCGTTCCGGAAGGAGGCGACCGCTGGCTGACTTACCGCGAACTGGCGGCGCAGCTGATCCCCTACGTGAAGGAGCTCGGCTTTTCCCACATCGAGCTGCTGCCGGTCAGCGAGCATCCCTTCGACGGTTCTTGGGGCTACCAGCCGATCGGCCTGTATGCGCCGACCTCGCGTTTCGGCAGCCCCGAGGATTTCCGTTACTTCGTCGAGACCGCGCACGCCAACGGCATCGGCGTGCTGCTGGACTGGGTGCCCGGCCATTTTCCGAGCGACGCCCACGGCCTGGCCCGTTTCGACGGCAGCTGCCTGTACGAGCATGCCGACCCGCGCGAGGGCTTCCACCAGGACTGGAATACGCTGATCTTCAATTACGGCCGCCGCGAGGTGCTCAATTACCTGGTCGGGAATGCCCTGTACTGGATCGAGCGCTTCGGCATCGACGGGCTGCGGGTCGACGCGGTCGCCTCGATGCTGTACCGCGACTACAGCCGCAAGGAAGGCGAGTGGATTCCGAACGTCCACGGCGGCCGCGAAAACCTGGAAGCGATCGATTTTCTGCGCAAGCTGAACGCCATCGTCTGCGCCGAGCGGCCGGAAGCCATCATGATCGCCGAAGAGTCGACCAGCTTCCCACAGGTGTCGCGCCCGCTGCACACGGGGGGCCTGGGTTTCCACTACAAATGGAACATGGGCTGGATGAACGACACCCTGCACTACATGGGCGAAGACCCGGTGCATCGCCGCTACCACCACGACAAGATCACCTTCGGCCTGGCCTACGCGTTTTCCGAGAATTTCATGCTGCCGCTGTCGCACGACGAAGTCGTGCACGGCAAGGGCTCGATCCTCGGCCGCATGCCGGGTGACACCTGGCAGCGCTTCGCCAACCTGCGCGCGTATTACGGTTTGATGTGGGGCCATCCGGGCAAGAAGCTGCTGTTCATGGGCTGCGAATTCGGCCAGGAGGGCGAGTGGAACTTCGAGCGCAGCCTGGACTGGCACCTGCTCGACTCGCCGCCGCATGCGGGCGTGCAGCGCCTGGTGCGCGACCTGAACGCGGTCCAGCGCCACTATCCGGCTTTGCACGCGGTCGATTTCGAGGCGCGCGGTTTCGCGTGGATCACGTACGAGGACCGCGAAAATTCGGTGTTCTCGTTCATGCGCAAGGCTGACGATGGCGCGACGGTACTGGTGCTGTGCAATTTCACGCCCGTGCCGCGCCATGGCTACCGCATCGGCGTGGCGCAGCCGGGGCGCTATCGCGAAATCATCAATACCGATGCGGCGGTCTATGGCGGCAGCGGCGTGCACAATGGCGAGTTGCAGACCGAGGCGGTGCCGGCCCATGGTCGCGCCTGTTCGCTGAGCTTGACGGTACCGCCGCTGGCGACGCTCATGCTGACGCTGGAGCCGTGAGCCGATGGCGGTCATGACCGAACCAGTCACCGCATTGCGCGCCGGTGCGCCCTACCCGCTCGGCGCGGGTTGGGACGGGCATGGCGTGAACTTCGCCCTGGTGGCGCCGAACGCGCACGCGGTGCACCTGTGCCTGTTCGATGCCGGCGGCGTGCTGGAACTGGCGCGCCTGCGCATGCCCGCCTGCACCGACGGCGTCTGGCACGGCTATCTCGATGGCGCGGCGCCGGGACAGGTGTACGGCTACCGCGTCGACGGCCCCTACGCGCCGGAACAGGGCCAGCGCTTCAATCCCGGCAAGGTGCTGCTCGATCCCTACGCGCGCATGGTGATCGGCGAATACCGCGCGCAGGACGGCTTCCTCGACCAGACGCCGGACGGCGCGGGTCCGAACCCGTTCGACAATGCCGCCATCGCGCTCAAGGCGCAGGTCGTGCACGACTCCTACGACTGGGGCGCGGATGCGCCGCCGCGCGTGGCGCCGGGCGACACCGTCCTCTACGAACTGCACGTGAAAGGTTTTACGAAGCTGCATCCGGACGTACCGCCGCCGCTGCGCGGTACCTACGCCGCGATGGCGCATCCGGCGGTGCTCGACTACCTCGAACAGCTCGGGGTCACCACGGTGAGCCTGATGCCGGTGCATTTCCGCGCCGACGAGATGCGCCTGCAGCAGCTGGGCCTGTCGAATCACTGGGGCTATTCCAGCATCGGCTTCTTTGCGCCGGAGACGCGTTACTGGTCGGGCCGGCCCGGCAGCACGCCGATCGGCGAATTCCGCGACATGGTCAAGGCGCTGCATGGCCGCGGGTTAGAGGTCGTGCTCGACGTGGTCTACAACCATACGGCGGAAACCGACGAATTCGGGCCAACCCTGAGTTTTCGCGGCATCGACAACGCCCTGTACTACCACCTGCGCCCGGACGACCCGGCCCTGTACGAAAACTGGACCGGCTGCGGCAATTGCCTGAACCTGGCCGAGCCGCGCGTGCTGCAGCTGGTGATGGATTCGCTGCGCTACTGGGTGCAGGAGATGCACGTCGACGGTTTCCGCTTCGACCTGGCGCCGGAACTGGCGCGCGGCGCGCAAGGCTTTTGCAGCAGCGCCGCCTTCCTCGCCGCGCTGCGCCAGGACCCGGTGCTGGCGCGCGTGAAACTGATCGCGGAACCCTGGGACATCGGTCCCGGCGGCTACCAGCTCGGCAACTTCCCGCCCGGCTGGCTCGAATGGAACGACGGGTACCGCGACACGATGCGCGCATTCTGGCTGCGGCCCGCATCCAGTTCACGGGGCGCCTTCGCACAGCGCTTCGCCGGTTCCAGCGAAAAATTCCAGAAGAACGGGCGCCTGCCGACCGCCAGCGTCAATTTCGTGACGGCGCACGACGGTTTCACCCTGCGCGACCTGGTCAGCTACGACCACAAGCACAACGAGGCCAACGGCGAGGACAACCGCGACGGCCATCACGCCAACCTGAGCTGGAACTGCGGCGTCGAAGGCGCCACCGGCAACGCCGAGGTGCTGGCGCTGCGCGCGCGCCTGCAACGCGCCTTGCTGGCGACGCTGTTCTTTTCGCAGGGCACGCCGATGCTGCTGGCGGGCGACGACATCGGCCACTCCCAGCGCGGCAACAACAACGCCTATTGCCAGGACAACGACCTGTGCTGGCTCGACTGGCACGGGGCCGACCATGGGCTGTTCGCGTTGACCAGCGCGCTGATCGCCTTGCGGCGGCGCTATCCGGCCTTGCGCCACAGCGGCTGGTACGACGGCGCCGCGCGCGCCGACGGCACGGCGGACATCCTGTGGCGCGGACCGGATGGCGCCGCACTCGACGAGGCGGCCTGGAGCAGGCCTGGCGCCATCGGCATCCGCCTGGGCGCGGCCCCCGCGCACGAACCCTGCCTGCTGCTGTTCAATCCCCAGCCGGAGCCGGTCGATTTCGTCCTGCCCGCCGGCGCATGGCGACCTGTGTTCGGCAGCGCCGGCGACCCCGTGCCGGCGCAAGAAACGGATGGCAGCATGGTGGTACCCGCACATGCGGTGCTGCTGCTGGTGATACCCAATAAAAATTCATCCAACGATCAAAACACCCTGGAGACGACATGATGCACACGGAAACCGACAAAGCCATCCTCACCCACCGCCTGCCGGAGCGCGCCATCGTCCTGGTGCTGGCCGGTGGCCGCGGTTCCCGCCTCGAGCAGCTGACCAACCGGCGCGCCAAGCCGGCGGTCTATTTCGGCGGCAAATTCCGCATCATCGATTTCGTGCTGTCGAACTGCATCAACTCGGGCTTCCGGCGCATCGGTGTCGTGACCCAGTACAAATCGCACTCGCTGCTGCGCCACCTGCAGCGCGGCTGGAGCTTCCTGCGTGGCGACAACAACGAATTCGTCGACCTGCTGCCGGCCCAGCAGCGCGTCAACGAAGAGCACTGGTACCGCGGCACCGCGGACGCCGTCTACCAGAACATCGACATCCTGCGTTCCTACAATCCGGCGTATGTCGTGGTGCTGGCGGGCGACCATATCTACAAGATGGATTATTCGCTGATGCTGCGCGACCACGTCGCCACCGGCGCCGGCTGTACCGTCGGCTGCATCGAGGTGCCGAAGGTGGAAGCGTCGGCCTTTGGCGTGATGGCCACCGATGCCGAGCGCAAGATCACCGCTTTCGTCGAGAAGCCGGCCGATCCGCCGACCATGCCCGGCCGGCCCGACGTCACGCTGGCAAGCATGGGAATCTACATCTTCAATACCGACTATCTGTTCCAGCTGCTCGACGACGACATCGCAAATCCGGAGTCGAGCCACGACTTCGGCAAGGACATCATCCCGCGCGTGGTCGGCGAAGGCCGCGCGGTGGCGCATCCGTTCAGCATGTCGTGCATTCCCTCGTCCAACGGCAGCGCCGGCTACTGGCGCGACGTCGGCACGGTCGACGCCTTCTGGTCGGCCAACCTCGACCTCGCCTCCATCTCTCCGGAACTGAACATCTACGATGCCGACTGGCCGATCTGGACCCATCAGCAGCAACTGCCGCCGGCCAAGTTCGTGCATGACCGCGCCGGCAAGCACGGCATGGCGGTGAACGTGCTGGTGTCCGGCGGCTGCATCGTGTCCGGCTCGCACGTGGCGCTGTCGGTACTGTTTTCGAACGTGCGGATACACTCGTTCTGCCACATCGACCAGGCCGTGATCCTGCCGAATACCGTGATCGGCGAAGGCTGCCGCCTGACCAAGGTCGTGATCGACCGCGGCTGCACGGTGCCGCCCGGGACGGTCATCGGCGAAGATCCCGAACTCGATGCGCAGCGCTTCTTCCGCAGCGCGGGCGGCGTGGTGCTGGTTACCTGCGACATGCTGGAGAAGCTTTGAACAACATGGAAATGACGATGCGTGTACTCCACGTTTGCAGTGAAATTTATCCCTTGCTGAAAACGGGCGGCCTGGCCGACGTGGCGGGCGCCCTGCCGGTCGCGCAAATCGCGGGCGGCTGCGATGCGCGCGTGCTGGTGCCGGGCTTCCCTGCCCTGCGCGCCGGCATCCTCGAGCAGGAAACGGTGGCCGAGCTGGAACCGATGTTCGGCGCCAGGTCGATCCGCCTTGTTCGCGGCGTGCTGCCCGGCAGCGCCATCGCCGTGTACGTGATCGACGCGCCCGACCTGTACGACCGGCCCGGCAATCCGTATGCCGACGCCGACAATCACGCCTATCCCGATAACTACCGCCGCTTCGCCCTGCTGGGCTGGGTGGCGGCGCGCATGGCGGAAGGGCTCGATCCCTCCTGGCGGCCGCAGGTGGTGCATGCGCACGACTGGCACGCCGGCCTGGCGCCGGCTTACCTGAAGGCGGCCGAGCAAGCCTCGGGCCAGCGCCTGGCCAGCAGCGTGCAAACCATCCACAACCTGGCTTACCAGGGTAATTTCCCGGCGCACGTGTTCGAGGAATTGCGCTTGCCGTGGCATTTTTTCGCTGTCGACGGCATCGAATTCCACGGCCACTGTTCGTTCCTGAAGGCCGGCCTGTTCTACGCCGACAAGCTCACCACCGTGAGCCCGACCTACGCGCGTGAAATCCAGGGACCGGAACAGGGCTTCGGCCTCGACGGCCTGCTGCGTTCGCGCGCGGGCGACCTGGTCGGCATCCTGAACGGGGTCGACGACACCGTGTGGAATCCGGCCGCCGACCCGCTGATCCCGCGCCCCTACGCCGTGGGTTCCCTGGCCGGCAAGCGCGCCGGCAAGACGGCGCTGCAGCGCGAAGCCGGCCTGGCGGTGCAGAACGACGCGCCCCTGTTTTGCGTCGTCAGCCGCCTGACCGACCAGAAGGGGCTGCACCTGGTGCTCGACGCCCTGCCCGGCATCGTGGCGCGCGGCGGCCAGATCATGCTGCTCGGTTCGGGCGACGCGGCGCTGGAAGCCGGCTTCCAGGCCGCCGCCGCCGCGCAGCCGCAGTCGGTGGCGGTGAAAATCGGCTACGACGAGCAATTGTCGCACCGCCTGATCGGCGCCAGCGACGTCATCCTGGTGCCCTCGCGCTTCGAGCCGTGCGGGCTGACCCAGCTTTACGGGCTAAAATACGGCACGTTACCCCTGGTGCGCCGGGTCGGCGGACTGGCCGACACGGTCGTCGACTGTTCGCTCGAGAACCTGGACGAGGGCCTGGCGACCGGCTTCGTCTTCGACAGCTTCGATGCGGCGGGAATCGATGCCGCAGTACGCCGTGCCTTTGCGTTGTATAAACGCAAAAGCAACTGGAAGCTGGTACAAGAACGTGGCATGCGGCAACAATTTGACTGGAATGCCGCTTCAGCTCACTATCTCGCGCTGTACCATCAGATTGCCTCTTGAATATTCCTCCACTAGAGGGTGTGAAAAAAACGTCAGGGCAAGGCGCCGAGTCGAAGACAGTACGAGTGTACGGCGAGACGAGGCAACGCAGCCATGGCGATTTTTTCACATCCTCGTAGGACGACATGTTCGGCACATGCACCACTTATCCTTATTGAACGCGAACATGCAATGAAGCTTACCGATCTCAACCAGGGCAACGTCGCCCGCCTCAAGCAAGCCATCACCGACAAACTGGTGTACACCGTTGGCAAGGACCCGGCAACGGCGCAAGCGAAAGACTGGCTGCACGCGACGGCCTACGCCGTGCGCGACCGCCTGGTCGACCGCGCGCTCGTAACGGGCCAGGCGCAGCGCCAGCCCGACGTGAAACACGTGTATTACCTGTCGATCGAATTCCTGATCGGCCGCGCGTTCACGAATGCCATGCTGGCACTCGGCATCGGGGAAGACGTACGTCACGCGCTGAGCGAACTCGGCGTCGACGCCGCCACGCTGCCCGACCTCGAACCGGACGCGGCCCTCGGCAATGGCGGCCTGGGCCGCCTGGCCGCCTGCTTCCTCGATTCGATGGCCACGCTCGGCATTTCCGGCTTCGGCTACGGCATCCGCTACGACTATGGCATGTTCAGGCAGCAGATCGTCGACGGGCGCCAGGTCGAAGCGCCCGATTACTGGCTGGCCGACGGCAATCCGTGGGAATTCCCGCGTCCCGACGTGCAGTACCGGGTGCGCTTCGGCGGGCGGGTCGACCAGGACGGCGAGCGTGCTGTCTGGAGCGGCACCCAGGACGTGCTGGCCATGGCCTACGACATCATCGTGCCGGGCCATGCGACGCAGGCGACCAACACGCTGCGCCTGTGGTCGGCCAAGGCCGCGGACGAACTCGACCTGGCTGCCTTCAACGGCGGCGATTACCAGGGCGCGGCGGCTGAAAAAAACCTGGCCGAAAACGTCACGCGCGTGCTGTATCCGGACGATTCGACGCCGGGCGGGCGCGAGCTGCGCCTGCGCCAGGAATACTTCTTCTGCGCCGCCAGCCTGCAAGACCTGGTCGGGCGCTTTTTCGCCACGCACAGCGAGGTCGAGAAACTGCCGCAGCACGTGGCCATCCACCTCAACGACACGCATCCGGTGCTGGCGATTCCGGAACTGATGCGCATCCTGATCGACGAGCGGGAACTGCCGTTCGCGCAAGCCTGGGCGCTCACCCAACAAGTGTTCAGCTACACGAACCACACCCTGATGCAGGAAGCGCTCGAGACCTGGCCGGTCGAGATGCTGGAACAGGTGCTGCCGCGCCACCTGCAGATCATTTTCGCCATCAACGAGCTGCTCATTGCCGACATCAACACCCGCTTCGGCCCCGATTTCGACCTGATGCGGCGCGTGTCGCTGATCGACGAAGACGGCGGGCGGCGCGTGCGCATGGCATACCTGGCGGTCGTCGCCAGCCACAAGGTCAACGGCGTCTCGCAACTGCACTCGGACCTGATGCGGCAATCGATCTTCGCCGATTTCGCCAAGCTGTTCCCGGACCGCTTCAACAACAAGACCAACGGCATCACGCCGCGGCGCTGGCTGTCGCAGGCCAACCCGGCCTTGTCACACCTGATCGACGAACGCATCGGCCGCGCCTGGCGCGGCGACCTCGACCAGCTCGCCGGGTTGCGGCCGCTGGCCGGCGACGCCGTCTTTGCGGAGCAGTTCCGCGCCGCCAAACTGGCCAACAAGGAACGCCTGGCCGGCTGGATCGAGAGCAACCTTGGCATGACGGTCAATCCGCATTCCCTGTTCGACGTCCACGTCAAGCGCATCCACGAATACAAGCGCCAGCTGCTCAACGTGCTGCACGTGATCACCCGCTACAAGCGCATCGTCGCCAATCCCGACGCCGGCTGGGTGCCGCGCACGGTGATCTTCGCCGGCAAGGCCGCGTCGGCGTACCACATGGCCAAGCAGATCATTCACTTGATCAATGACGTCGCCGCCACGATCAATGCCGACCCGCGCGTGGGCGACAAGCTGAAGGTCGTGTTCCTGCCGAACTACAGCGTCAGCCTGGCCGAGCTCATCATCCCTGCCGCCGACCTGTCCGAGCAGATTTCGACGGCCGGCACCGAAGCCTCGGGCACCGGCAACATGAAACTGGCCCTAAACGGCGCGCTCACCATCGGCACGCTCGACGGCGCCAACGTCGAGATGCGCGAAAGTGTCGGCGCCGAGAACATCTTCATCTTCGGTAACACGACCGAAGAAGTCGCGGCACTGCGCGCGCGCGGCTATCAGCCACGGGCGATCTACGATGAAAACGCCGAGCTCAAGGAAGTGCTCGACATGCTGCGCGACGGCGACTTCTCGCCGGACGAGCCGGGGCGCTACCAGGCGATTGCCGACGTCCTGCTGGAATGGGGCGACCATTACCTGCTGCTGGCGGATTACGCTAGTTACGTCGCCACGCAGGACGGGGTCGACGTGCTGTATCGCCAGCCGGACGAGTGGACGCGCAAGGCAATCCTGAACGTGGCCGGGATGGGGGTGTTTTCGTCGGACCGGACGATTGCGGAGTACGCAAGCGATATCTGGGGGGCGCAGCCGCTGGGGTTGTAAGACAGTAGTATAGACGAGGCAAATTTTATTTTCCTCTGAAGCAATTCATGCAAACTTCCTTTGCATGAATTGCACAGACCCGTAAGGTGGGCGGCTATACCCGGACGTGTCCCTGCCGGCTGCCTGAACGCCGCCCACGCGTTCAACCACACGCTGAAACTTCGCGACGAATTACCCGCTGGTTGAACGCGTGGGCGGCGCAAACGCTTCTGGTCCACAACCTGAAGAGGTGCAGCCGCCCACCTTACGGGTCTGTACATCATGCCCATATCTCAGCTCATTTCTGATCGAGCACCGCTCCGATCGCCTCTCTGCCCTGCGCCACCTGCGCCGCATCCTGCCGCAGCAGGCGCAAGCGCCGCTGCAGCGGCGCCCACCCCGGCCATTCCGCAATCCAGGTCGTTTGCGCTTCCGGCGCAGCGGGCCCACTTTCAGCCGGCGCTCCCAGGCTCGCCCGCACCTCGGCAAACATGCCCTCGAGCGCCGCCTCCACTTCCCGCACCGGCAAATTCTCCCGGTAGCGCTGCAACAGCAGGCGCAGCGCCGCCATGTGCGCCACCAGCAGGTAATTCTGCACGGTGAAGCGATTGAGTTCATCGGGTGCGCGCCGCTTGCCGGCCGGTTCGTCGAGCATGCGCCCGAGCGCCGCGCTGAGCGTGGCGAGGCTGTCCATGAAGCGCTTGCGGCTGATGCGGTACTGGCCATCGTCGGCGGTGCGCTTCAGCAGCAGGTCGGCGGCGGCGTCGATGTACCGGCGGTTGGCGTCGAGCACCGCATCGACCAGGCGCGGCAGGTTCTGGTATTCCCAGTTCGGCAGCACGCGGCTGAAGACGGTGGCGATCAGGGTGCCGAGCAGCGTGTCGAACAGGCGCTCGCCGATGACGCTGGCGCCATGCGGGACGGTCAGGCCGATCAGCAGCAGCGCCTGCACGCTGGCGGCGACCGCCGTGTAGCGGTATTTAATCGAGAGGAAAGTGGGCGCGGCCGCGGTGGCGACGAACAGGAAGCCGATCAGCGCCGCCGGCGACTGGACGAAATGCAGGATCACGGCGGTGATCATGCAGCCGACCAGGGTGCCGACCAGGCGGTCGGCGCGGCGCTGGCGCGTCATGCTGAAGCTGGGTTTCAGGATCACGGCAATGGTCAGCGCGGTCCAGTAGCCATGCGAGGTGTACGGCAGCCATTGCGACGCCACCAGGCCGACCGTGATCGCCATCGCCACCCGCAGCGCGAAGCGGAACACCGGCGAACTCCAGCGCAGGTTCGCCACCAGCATGTCGAAGCTGTAGCGCTGCTGGGTAAGGAAGGGCGTCATGTCCGCATGCGGCACCATCGGCAGCGCGTCCCCGTCCGCGCGGTCCGCCTGGGATGCGTGGCTGGCCGCATGCAGGCGCCCGATCATCGCGATCACCTCGCCGATCTTGTTGGCGGTGGCGCGCAGCGTCGCCTGCGCATCGAAGTCGTCACCGTCGCCGGCAGGCAGCTGGCGCAGCATCGCCTCCAGCGTGCGCAGCTCGTCGCGGTAATCGACCGCCGGGCGCGAGGGCTGGTCGCGCGTCATCGCATACGCGACCGCCTCGATGTCGCGCGCGGCCTTGCCGATCAAATCGCCCAACAGCGGCAAGATGGGGCCGGCCGTGAAATGCTGGCGCAGCAGGACGTAATCGGTATGGGTCGACAGCACCAGCTCGTACAGGTCGATCATGGCGTAGTGCACCTGCACCAGCACCGCCTCGCCCGCCGTCGGCTTGCCGCGCAAGACCAGGTCGCGCGAGGCTTGCTGGCGTTCGGCCAGCACGCTCTGCTCGCGCACCAGCTTTTCCATCTGCGCCGGCAGGCTGTTGGCGACGTCGTAGCAGCCGGCCTTGATGTTCGTGTAGACCGCCAGTTCGTACAGCGCTTCGGCCAGCACCTGCTGCTTCAGGCGCCGCTGCAGTATCCAGACGACGGCCATCGCATACGCCATGTAGCCGGCGCCGCCGGCAAAGAACAGCGCGCCGTGGCGCAGCGCCTGCAGCGGCGTCGACGGCGCCTCGCTCGACAGCATCATCACGAACAGCGCCGCGAACTGCAGCGGCATCGCCTTGCGGCCATACACCACCATCATGCTGGACAGGAAAGACACCAGCACGATGACCGTGAACAGCAGCCACTCCACCTGCGAACTGAGGCTGACCAGCAGCGCTACCACAGAGCACAGCAGCACGCCGGCCAGCATCTCGTTGAACTTGTGGCGCAAGGGGCTGGGCATGTCCATCAGGCTGGTGCACAGCGCGCCCATGGCGACGGCGATCGCGGTCGGCAGGTCGGCCAGCGCGTAGGTGAGGAAGGTCAGGCCGACGATGCCGGTGGCGATGCGCAGGCCGGTAGAGAAGTAGTGGCTGAAGAGGAAGGTGCGGGGAGCGAGGGCGTAATGCATGGGCGGGTAGCTCGCTTCGCCGGAGGGCGAACGCTGGGGAATGATGAGCGGATTATAACGTCGGCGGCCGACTGGCCCGGATTGAACCGTGCGTGCCGGCCGCCGCTGTTCCACTAGTCACTGTGCTGTGGCTAGCGTCGTCCGCTGCCCGTCGCCACGTCGAGCCAGACCGCCAGCGTCAGGATCAGGCGCATCAGGCCGAAGATCCACAGCTTGACGGCGCGCACGTCGATGTCCGACAGGCGCGTCGCTTCCATGCTGCTGCCGACGGCGTCGATGCGGCGCCCGAACACGGTCTGGCGCGCGAGTCTCACACCATGTACCCGCAAGCTTGCCGCGCCAATTCGGGAAGCATGGACTGCGAACAGGCTGCACGTTTGTCACATGAGGTTGGCTCTTCGCTGCACTACTGGAATTGGTTCTGAGGTTGCGCAGCGGCTGGGGGTGGCACCCGGGAACTGCCGGCGGGGGTCAATGACCAGACGTATTGGACCGGAACCCAGGCGCGCTGGGGCTGGCCATCTTTTACGGCTGGCTTGAAGCGGCATTTGGACAATGCCGAGCGGGCCGCCTCGTCAAGCGACAGGTCGCCGCTGGATTTCAAGATAGTGGACTGGGCGACGCTGCCGTCGGTATCGATCAGGAAGCGGACGGTCGTGGTGCCCTGCGAGCCGCGTCGGCGCGCTTCCTTCGGATATTGGGGCTTGGCGCATATGGCATTCTTCTGGGCCGACGTCGTCGTGCTGGCGACGGCGGTGCTACCGCGTATGACAGTGTCTGCTTGTGTAGCGGGTGCCTGAGCACAGCCGGCGAGGCTGGATAGGGCCGAGACAAGGACCGGGACAAGGGCCAGGTCAAGGAAGGCAATCGCCCCATTCGATTTGGAGCGTGGGTTCGCGGCAACGACCGCTCGTTCAATGCGTAACATAATACTCCTGGTTGGCGGCAAAGCTGGTATGCAGCTCTGTTCATTCCAAGGTCCGCTTACGGCGAAAGCAGACATACGGAATGGCTCAGTGTACGGTGTCGCTGCCGGCACAAGCAAGGAATGTGTCAGGGCGCTCGAAGACGCAGCACGAACCGGCCGCCACCAACGCAGCGTCTCCAATGCGAGTTTTGCTCTACACTTCCTGGCATCCCTTTGGGCAGACGGTGCCGACGCATATTTCGCGCGCGTGGGCAACGGGTGCGCACCGCCTCGACAACCTGGCATCAATCCGCGAATGGAGATCTGGAAAACATGAATTTAAGCATGCTCGGCCCTGCCACCACTTTCTCGCTCACCCTGCTCGCGTTCGCCGCCGCCCCGGCGGCCGCAAACGCGCAGGCCAGTGCAACCGCGACCGGCGGCCTGCCTTTCGAGGTCAAGCCGGTCGGCACATTCAACAGCCCATGGGCCATGGCATTTCTGCCCAACGGCAACGTGCTGGTGACGCAAAAGGAGGGGGCGCTGATCCTGTTCGATCCGGCAACCGCTACCAGGCGAACAGTGTCCGGCACACCCGCCGTCAGCAGCAAGGGCCAGGGCGCGCTGATGGACATCGTGCCCGCTCCCGATTTCGCAGCCAGCAAGCTGCTCTACTTCAGCTACTCCGAAGCGGGTCGCGGTGCCGACACCCGCGTCGTGCTCGCCACGGCGACACTGGATCAGGCAGGCGGCACGCTCAAGGATACAAAGGTCATTTTCCGCAGCCAGGATGCGTCGACTGGTGGGCACTATTCGGGCCGTATCGGCTTCTCGCCGGATGGCAAGTATCTCTTCTTCACCAGCGGCGACCGCCAGCTTTTCGATCCGGCGCAGGACCCCAAGTCACCGCTCGGCAAGGTGCTGCGCCTGAACCTCGACGGCACGCCAGCTGCCGGCAACCCGCTCGCGGCCAGGGGCTTCCATGCAGCCGTCTGGTCGTATGGCCACCGCAACCTGCTGGGCATTGCCTTCGACAGGCAGGGGCGCCTGTGGGAAATGGAGATGGGACCGCGCCATGGCGACGAGATCAACCTGGTCAAGCCAGGCCTGAACTATGGCTGGCCGAAAGCTTCGAATGGCAACCACTATGACGGCCGGGACATCCCGGACCACGCGCCCGGCGACGGCTTCGAAGCCCCGAAAGTGTCCTGGAATCCGGCCATTTCACCAGGCGGCCTCGCCTACTACGATGCGGACCTGTTCCCGAAGTGGAAAAATTCCCTGTTCATCACCGGTCTCTCGGGCAAGTCGCTGGACCGCATCGCCCTCGACGGCGAAAACGCGAGCAAGGTGGACCATTGGGACATGGGCGAACGCATCCGCGCCGTTCGCACCGGGCCGGATGGCGCGCTATGGCTGCTGGAGGACGGTCCGCGCGGCCGGCTCCTGGTGCTGACACCGAAGAGGTAGGCCAGCGGGAACTGCGTGGCGCGGGCATGTCCGATTTGGCGGGGCGTGGACGTAGCGTAGCCAGACTCGAGGACGCCAGCGCGATAGGCGTCGACCTCCTGATCACCGAATTCGACGTCAACGACCGCCGCCTGCCCGCCGACATTGCGGGCCGCGCTGCCGGCGTTGCGGCCGCCGCGCGCGACTATCTCGACCTGACGCTGTCCTATCCGCGCCCCCGGACACGTAAGGTGGGCGGCTCCGCCGCCCACGCGTTCAAGCACACGCCGGGATCGCGCGAAGTTTCATCGGCTGCTTGAACGCGTAGACGCGACGGCCGCTACCAGCACCGCACTCAGATCAATCGCTCACCATATTGATCGATCGCCCCCTGGACCGGCGCAATACGTCGGCTAGCATGGGCGACCATGTCGCGCCCTAGCCGGATCACCTTCCCGCCAGGCGCGAGACCCCGCCCTCATCGTTACGCCAGCCTGCCATGACCGAACCGATCCGCCGCGCCTTTCTCCGTCAATCCATGTTCCTCGCCTCCGGCATGCTGGGTGCAAGCGCCTGGGCCGCTACCGCAGCGGCGCCGCTCGCGCGCACCCGCCACGGGCAGGTGCCCGGCTATCGCGACAATGGCGTCAACGTCTTCAAGGGCGTGCGCTATGGCGCCGATACCGCGCCGCGCCGCTTCATGGCGCCGCTGGCGCCGCAGGCCTGGAGCGGCGTGCGCGACGCGTTGGAGCACGGCCCGTCCAGCCCGCAGTCGAGCCGCGAAGACGCGACGGGCGAAGATTGCCTGTTCCTGAACGTCTACACCCCCGCCCTGCGCGACGGCCTGAAGCGTCCGGTCATGTTCTACATCCACGGCGGCGCCTACAACAATGGCTCCGGTTCGAGCCCGCTGTACGACGGCGTGCGCCTGTGCCGGCGCGGCGATGTCGTTGTGGTGACGGTGAACCATCGCCTGAATGCCTTCGGTTATTTGTACCTGGCGCGCCTCGCCGGCACGGGCAGCCCTTACGCCGACTCGGGCAATGCCGGCCAGCTCGACCTGATCCTGGCGCTGCAATGGGTGCGCGACAACATCGCCGAGTTCGGCGGCGACCCAAGCAACGTCACCGTGTTCGGCCAGTCCGGCGGCGGCGCCAAGATCGCCACCCTGATGGCCATGCCCGCGGCCGCCGGCCTGTTCCACCGCGCCGCCACCATGAGCGGCCAGCAGGTGACGGCCAGCGGTCCGCTCAACGCCACGCTGCGCGCCCAGGCGCTTCTCGACGCCCTCAAATTGCCGCCGCAACGGGCGGGCGAGATCCGCAGCATGCCGTACCAGCGGATTGTCGAGGTGCTGGGCACGCGCGATCCCGTCCTGCCCTTCGGCGGCATCTCGTTCGCGCCGGTGCTCGACGAGCGCAACCTGCCGCGCCATCCGTTCTACCCCGACGCGCCGGGCCAGTCCGCCCACATCCCGATGATGATCGGGAACACGCACGACGAAACGCGCGCCTTCCTGGGCGGCGATCCCGCCAACTTCGCGCTGACGTGGGAGGCGCTGCCGGCCAGGCTGGCATCCAACATGCGCGTCGATATCGAACCCGAGACGGTGATCGCCGCCTACCGCAAGCTGTACCCGGGCCTGTCGGCGAGCGACCTGCTGTTCAAGATCACCACCGCCTCGCGCTCCTGGCGCGGTGCGATCATCGAAGCCGAAGAGCGCGCCAAGGCCGGCACGCCCGCCTTTGTCTACCAGCTGGACTGGGCGACGCCGAAAGACGGCGGCAAGTTCGGCGCGCCGCACGCGTCCGACATCCAGCTGGTCTTCGACAACATCGCCAAGCCCGGTGCGACGGCGATCGGGCCGCAGGCGCAGGTCATGGCCGACATGATGAGCGACGTCTTTATCGCCTATGCCAGGAGCGGCGTCCCCGCCGCCAGGCAGTTGCCGCGTTGGGAACCGTACGATCTCGCGCGGCGCCAGACCATGATCTTCGACGTTCCGGCGCGCATGGAAGACGATCCGCGCGGCGCCGAACGGCGGCTGTTCGCCAAGGTGCCGTACGTCCAGCCCGGCACCTGACAGGTCCAGCCAATCTTTCCTCTCTGGTCCAGCCAGACGGAATTGGTTGTGTCATAATTTCTGCACAACAAAACTGGAGACCACCATGCGAAACTCGTTGCGCCTCGGCGCGCTGGCGCTGGCCTGCAGCTGCCTGCATGCCCAGGCAGCTGCGCCTTCCACGCCTTTCACCGATCCGGGCCCACTGTCGCGCGCCGGCATCGACGCCAAAGGCTGGGCCGACACGACCGGCGGCGCCGGCGGCAAGATCATTCGCGTGACCAACCTGAACGCGGCCGGCGCAGGCTCGTTCGCTGACGCGGTGGCCGAAACAGGGCCGCGCATCGTCGTGTTCGAAGTGGGCGGCGTGATCGACCTGCAGGGCGCGAGCATCCGCATTCGCGAACCGCACCTGACGATCGCCGGCCAGACCGCACCCGATCCCGGCATCACCGTCATCCGCGGCGAATTCGGCGTCGCCACCCACGACGTAATCGTCCAGCACATCGCGGTGCGCCCCGGGGAATTCGGACGCGCAAAGAAGAGCGGCTGGAACGCCGATGGCCTCTCCACCAGCGCCGCCGACAACGTCATCGTCGACCATTGCAGCTTCAGCTGGGCCACCGACGAAAACCTGTCGGCGTCCGGGCCGCGCTTCAATGGCGCGGGCGTCGAGGAATGGCGCCAGGCGACCTCGCGCCGCATCACCTTCAGCCACAACATCGTCGCCGAGGGTTTACGCGATTCGACGCACAACAAGGGCGAGCATTCGAAAGGCACGCTGGTCCACGACAACGCCAACCGGGTGCTCATCTACGGCAACCTGTACAACGCCAACCACGAGCGCAATCCGCTGGTCAAGGGCGGCGCCCACGTGGCCGTCGTGAACAACCTGATCCACGACTTCGGCGCCCGCGCGATCCACTACAACCTGATCGCCCACGAATGGGACACGCACGCGCCGCAGCCCGGCATCGTGACCCTGGTCGGCAACGTGGCGCGCGGCGGTGTCGACACGCTGCCGGGCGTGCCGCTGTTCAGCCTGGGCGGCGCCGGCGACGTCAACCTCTACCTGCGCGATAACCTGGCGGTCGACGCCCACGGCAAGCCCTTGCCGCAGACCGGCAGCTATACCACCTCCGGCGCGCGCATCGTCGAAGCCAGAACGCCCTACCTCCCTCCCAACCTGAAGCCGCTGCCGAGCGCCCGGCTGGAAACCGCGATCTACATGAGCGCGGGCATGCGGCCGTGGAAGCGCGATCCGATCGACTTCAAGATCATCTCCGACGTCGCCGAGGGGCGCGGCCTGATCGTCGATTCGGAAGCGCAATCGAGCGGCTACCCCAACTATGCGGCGACGCGCCGCGCCTTCGATCCGGCTGCATGGAACCTGGCCGACATGTCGCCCAAGGCGGGCTGGGATTCGCTGTTCCGGTAAGAGCAAGTTCGCTCCCACATGATCTGGTGGTGTTTTCAAAGCCTTGGCGGAATCGCTTCGTGAATGCGCTGCCACGCTGGACCCAAAGCGGACACAGACTACATACGGGCAATCCAGTCTGCAAATTCCTTTGCCAATCCAATGGGGTTGGCCGATTGGGTTTGTACGGCAATCTTGTCGTAGTATTCAAGCTCATGCACGACAACTGGGATCGGACAGGAAAACTGCTGCTCGATGACCCCATTTTCGTGCAGCGCTTGAGCGATCCGAACACATGCGTCCACGAAGTAGGCGGTTATGTCGCTTCCAATCTGCATGCATCGATCAAAGTCGGCTTCCTCATCTTCGTCCGTGTACCAAAGGCTTCGCGACCTCAAAAGCTCTTCTAGCAGTCGTGCGTCCTCCGTCTCAGGCACACCAATGAACTCCAGTTCGTTCTGGAGCCAGAATGCGAAGTTCCATTTCGCTTCTTCAACACTGGATGCAGAGGCTGCGCTGTCCACCACATGCTTCAGGGTGTTGTAGCCCACTTGGAGAACGGGATAACGTGGATCGTCGTCATTGTCGTAAACGAAGAATGACAACGCGTATATATCTGGGACGGCAGATGGATCGATGTCCGCTAACGCAGCGCAAATTTTCTTGTAAGAGAACTGTTCAAAATCATTCATAGGCGTTCTTTGCTCGTGCTGTCGTGTAGGTTCGATGTAATTGCGGCCGCTTCTGGCCCAGCCTGTGTAAAAACGCAGGCCGATGTAAACGAAACCGGTCCGCTAAACGTTGAGGAAGTATCTCATCACTGGGGTGCCAAATGAAGCGCTTTATCGAAGGCGAAGAACGCGGGCAAGGCACGCTGCTGCCGGAGCATCTGGACGACTACGTGACTGACGATAATCCGGTTCGTGTAGTCGATGTGTTTGTCGAAGAGCTTGATCTTGCCAGCCTCGGATTCGGGCGCGTGCACCCGGCGAAGACGGGACGACCGGCTTACCATCCCGCCGTGCTGCTCAAGCTTTATATTTACGGGTACCTCAACCGTATTCAATCGAGCCGACGGCTGGAGTGCGAGGCCCAGCGCAACGTCGAGCTGATGTGGCTGACGGGACGCTTGGCGCCGGATTTCAAGACGATAGCGAACTTCCGAAAAAATAACGGCAAGGCGATCGGCAAGGTTTGTCGGCAGTTCGTCGTACTGTGCCAGCAGCTGGATCTTTTCTCGGATGCGGTCGTCGCGATCGACGGCAGCAAGTTCAAGGCCGTCAACAGCAGCGACCGCAATTTTACAGATGCAAAACTCAAGCGCAGGATGGCGGAGATCGAAGCGAATATCGGTCGCTACCTGGCAGAACTTGATACGGCTGACCGGCAGGAGCCAGGCACTGCACAGTCGAAAAGCGTTCGTCTGAACGACAAGATCGCAGCGATGAAATCTCAAATGGCTACGCTTAAGGAAATTGAAGCGAAGCTGATAGAGACTGGCGAAACGCAGATCTCGCTTACCGACCCGGACTCGCGCTCGATGATGACGCGCGGCTCAGGCATCGTTGGCTATAACGTGCAAACTGCAGTCGACGCCAAACATCATTTGATTGTCGAACACGAGGTAACCAATAACGGCAGCGACCGCGATCAGTTGTCTGGCATGGCCAAGAAAGCTCGTGCTGCAATCGGCACGGCGACACTGACAGCAATTGCGGACCGCGGCTACTTCAAGGGCGAAGAAATACTGGCCTGTCATGAAGCAGGCATCTGCACTTTGGTACCACCCACGAAAACCTCAGGGGCCAAAGCCGACGGCCGGTTCGACAAGGCCGACTTCATTTATGACCCGTCAAAGAATGAGTATCGTTGCCCGGCGGGCGAGTCCCTGATATGGCGTTTCGCGAGCGTCGAAAAAGGCATGACAAACCACCGCTATTGGAGCTCCAACTGTAAGGGCTGTCTACTCAAGGACAAATGCACGCCGAGCGCGCAGCGGCGAGTGACTCGATGGGAGCACCAGAACGTGCTCGACGACATGCAGTTACGTCTCGAGCAGGCGCCGGACGCTATGCGAATTCGGCGCTCGACTGTCGAGCATCCGTATGCGACGATCAAGGCATGGATGGGAGCGACGCATTTCCTGACAAAAGGTCTGGAGCGTGTGAAATCCGAGATGAGTCTGCACGTGCTCGCCTATAACTTCAGGCGCTTGATTGCGATTTTAGGCATTGAGAAGATGCTGGCAGCAATCCGGGCGTACGCCTGTTTTCCGACGCTGCACGCCCTGTTTGAAGCGTTTTCTGTGCTGCCATTGATGAAGCTGCCCAAATGGGACTATGCGGCCTGGAACGCCTTGGTATTCTCCAGAATGAGCGTTGGCGCGTACAAATCGGCCGCTAGTCCTTTATTTTGAGTTTTTACACGGGCTGGGCCGATTGCAGACTTGTTGTAGCGTCCGCTCCCGACCGTAATCGAACTGTCGTGCAGATGCTCAAGTCAGGCGGCGATAGAAAACTGTTTCTATTGATACATACATATTAACTGAATTTAATTTCTCTCACGGTGAATCGGGATTGAAAGCCATCGTCGTCATAGACGGAACGGGTGATATAGCGTGCATAGTCATCCAGATACCAAATTTCTGCATTAATTCCAAAGGACGTCTTGCAAAGAAAGACTGTCGCATTCCCTGTCAGCTTGCTATGAATGATGTTTGCTGGAATTCGTTCAGACGGTGCGCATTCTTCCACGGCTATTTCCCCACTTGGTTCCTTGATTTCCAGCGTGAAGGCTGAATCCCCGGAATACAAGCGTCCATTGATCAGGCGAACTTGGTTAGGCGCAGCAGCAATAACCCCGTTTTGAAATGGAGCGCGACTATTCCAGTACAAGACTGAACCTCTACCGAACAAATCTATACCTGCCTCCGTGAACCCTGAGTGGCTATGAGTAAAGTAATTGAGCGCTGCCGGTAATGTCGAGAACCGCATGAGCGAATGCTTCTCAACATTTCCTTCTCCAGAGATTACGCCAAGCTCCAGTTCGGAAATTTCTTGCTTTATCATAGGCCTCTCCGATGCGAGCAAAGAGGCCGATTTAAACTGAATACTCTCGTTAATTAATAGCTCCTTTGCAACACTAAGAGAAAGTGCTCTTGACGGGACTCGCGTCCCTGAAAATTGAACGTCAGAATTAGATTTTCCAGCCTCGTGCAATTCATTAGTCGAGCATCCGAAAAGAGTCGACATAATTATCAGCGTCACAAATACACCCGAGCTTGCAGTTATCTCCATATGTTTAATATTTCTCTTTGACGTGAGTTAAAAATACTTATCGGGTTGAACGGCCTACTTGGAAGCCCTTTTGGACACGCGAGAAAAATAAAGCTTACCGAATATCTATACAAGGGATAAAGGTCCGCTTCTGATCGATTGCGGACGGCTTGATCAGAATAACATGTTGCCGAATCGAAAAATTTCGTAGAGTGGCAAGTACGTCCGCTATCGACCCGATTGCGGACCTATTGTAGCGTCCGTTTACGACCCGGATCAAACGGTCAATCCGCTGTAGCACGGGCAGGATGATCGACCGGAATGATTGAAATCGGCACATCGGAAATCGGACGCGTTGGCATTACCAAGGCGCGATCAACAAGCTCCTCATCCGACATTGGCTCAAGACACTCGGCTACGAGCCGCCTGGCCTGGACAGGGTCGGGGCACCCAGCCCAGAAATCGATTAAGGTCTTTTCGATTGTTTGTTGGGTTAGACCATGCGCTTTAGGCTGACTTATCGATTTCAGCTTTCCCAGCAACTCCGTCCTGCTAAGTTTTCGGTCCATTGTTGTCGTTGATTATGCGCTGCGTTAGCGGAATTTTTGCACTAGGGTTGATTAACCCATTCTGGCCGGATGCCGCCGTTCAGAATAGCTCAGTGTACGACCTTGTCGTTCTGACCACAAGAAAGGGTTTTATCAAACGTCCTTGGTCCGTCGGCCGGTCAATGAAGCGACGATGGTGCTTCGGCGGCTCCCCAGTGCCTGCACGAGTTTCGCGTCGCGGCCGCGCGCTGCCCAGCCTGCCATTCCAGGCCCGATGCCCGACCATTCGTATCTCCGGTGCAACATCGCTAGCGTGCGCAGCTACTGTACGTTTATACAGTATGATGGCTTTCGTTCGGTGATCGAGAAGAAGCGGCAGGACGACGCACTGCTTGGCCAGATCCGATGACGCCACTGTTCCATGCGATTTTCCACACGAGCCCGGCGGCACGCACTCGCATCAACTCGTGACCCGGAATAGTTGCGAGGAACTTGCAATGAGCGACACGACCGGCTTGTCAATAACTTATTCACAGAGGATGAACAATGAATTTCACACTACATTTTCTGGAACACGACGTTTCGATTGCTGAGGACACATGGACCGCGTTGGTCACGACAGGTAGCGATGCGTCACTTGCGAATGTCCGGGCTACCATCCTGGGCATCCTGGAGCGAAACGGAACCTTTTCCCTCGAGGACAGCAATGACCAGGTCGTACGCCGTATCGAGACTGCCGCCGAATTCGAAGGATTCATGCAGGAAGTCGAGATGCAGCGTACCCAGTTTCAACAGGAGCAGGCGCAATAATATCCATTGCATGATGCGTGGTGCGGCCGGCATGCGCGGCCGTGCCAGCGCCAGCGAATCCGTCAATAGCGTCAGAACAATGCGCCCTGCAGGCTGGTAAGGCGTGCAAAACTGTCGCCGACAAACGGTAGGATGCCGTCGGCGACGGGTTCGAGCTGCTTTGCCAGGTAGTGTTCGTAGTCGATCGGCGAGCGCTTCTCTTCCCAGGCTTCCAGCGGTTGCGGCCCGGCGGTGGTCATCAGGTAGCGGATCCAGCCGCCATTGCGGTATTGCGCGCGCCGGCCCCGGGCGATATGGAAGTCGTCGGCGATGCGGGCGGCGCGCACGTGGGGCGGCACGTTGCGCTCGTATTCCTGGAGCGGCCGGCGCAGGCGCTTGCGGTAGACGAGCAGGTCGTCGAAGTCCCCGCGCAGGGTGCTCGCCACGTAGGCGCGCACGTAATCTTCATAGGGTTCGCGCCGGAAGATGCGGCCGTACAGGCCCTGCTGGAACTGCTGCGCCAACGGAGTCCAGTCGGTGCGTACCGCCTCCAGGCCCTTGTACACGATCTCCTCGCCACCACCGGGCGTGCCGGCCAGGCCGGCATAGCGTTTCTTGCTGCCTTCATCGGAGCCGCGCACGGTCGGCATCAGGAAGCGCCGGAAATGGGTGTCGACCTCCAGCTCGAGCGCACTGTCGAGCCCAAGCTCCTCGCGCAGGTGCGTGCGCCACCAGCCATTGACGTGCTCGACCAGTTCGTGCCCGATGCGCAGCGCGTCAACGTCGGCATGGGGTTTGGCACCAGTGTCGCCGAGCCACACGAAGGTGGAGTCGGTGTCGCCATAGATGACCTGGTAGCCGCGCGCCTCGATCAGCGCGCGCGTGCGGTGCATGATCTCGTGGCCGCGCATGGTGATCGAGGAAGCCAGCCGCGCATCGAAGAAGCGGCAGCCGGTGGTCCCGAGCACGCCGTACATGGCGTTCATGATGATCTTCAGCGCCTGCGACAGCGGCTGGTTGCCGGCGCGCTTGGCCGCCTCCCGGCCCTCCCACACGCGCGTGACGATGCCTGGCAGGCAGTGCCGCGTGCGCGAAAAGCGCGCGCCACGAAAACCCGGCACGGTGTCGGGTTCAAGCTCCTCCAGCCCCGCGACTAGCCCCACCGGATCGATCAGGAAGGTGCGGATGATCGACGGATAGAGGCTTTTGTAGTCGAGCACCAGCACCGAATCGTAAAGGCCCGCGCGCGAATCCATGACGAAGCCGCCCGCGCTGTCAGCGCCGGGCACGTCGCCGATGTTGGGCGCCACCCGGCCCAGGCGGTGCATCAGCGGAATGTAGGCGTGCTCGAACGCGGCAACCGATCCGCCGCTGCGGTCCGCCGCCAGGCCGGTGACACTGGCGCGCTCCAGCAGGAAGGCCATCAGGTTGGTCTTGTCGAAGATGCGGGTGACCAGCTCGCAGTCCTTCAGGTTGTAGCGCGCCAGCGCAGGCTTGTCCTGCGCGAACATGCGGTCGATGGACGCCATGCGGTCGTAGGGATTGTCGATCGCCTTGCCCTCGCCCAGCAGGCTTTGCGCCACGTTCTCCAGGCTGAACGAAGGAAAACTCCAAGTGGCCGAGCGCAACGCCTCGATGCCGTCGATGACCAGGCGGCCGGGCAGGCACGCGAAATAGCGCGCTTCCCTTTCAGTCCCTCGTTCCGTCCCGGCCTTGGCATTGGCGTTGTTCCGCCACTCCATCGACGTGCCGCCGCGGCCGATGCGCAGCGGATGCCCCAGGCGTTCGGCGTGCTCCTGCAGCACGCGCAGGTCGAACCCGATCACGCTCCAGCCGATGATGGCGTCCGGATCATGGCGCGCCATCCACGCTTCGAGCTTCTCCAGCAAGGCCAGGCGCGTGTCGCAATATTCCAGCTCGAAATCGAGCCCGGCTGGGTCGCCGTTCGGCGGCCCCAGCATGTACACCTGGCGCTGGCCGCAGCCTTCCAGGCCGATCGAGCGCAACTCGCCCTGCATGGTGGTTTCGATGTCGAGCGAGACGGTGCGCAGCCGCGGACGGTAGCCGGGCGCTGGTTTCAGGTATGCGTCCAGCAGCAGCGCGGGGTCGCCAGGGGCCGGCGTGCCCGCAAACGCCACCGGCGCCGTGATGAAGCGCTCCATCAGGTAGCGCTCGGGCGGACGGATGTCGGCCTCGTAGACGTCGATCCCGTGCTCGCGCAGGCGCTTCTCCAGCCGCAGCAGATGGCGGTAGTGGCGGCAGTACAGGCCAAGCACGGGACGCCCGCGGAAGTCGCACAAGGCGAGCGGACGCAGTTCGACACCGCGTTCGCGTTGCAACAGGCTCCTCGCCGCCGCCTCCTGCTCGGCCGGAACAAAGGCGACCGCCTCCGCCACCGGCAGGCGCAGGCGGCATGGACCGTCGTCGGTGGCGAGCCAGAGCTCGACCTCGACGCCGCCGGTCCCATCGGCGCCGTTATTGACAACATCGTGCCAGTGGCGCGTCAGCAGGAAGCCCTGCCTCGCTGTGTCACTCATGGGTAGTCATGGGATGCGATGCAATACGATGCGATTCACCGGGCCAAAGGCGGCAGTATATCAAATCCCCTGGAACGCCCTGGCAAAGCGGTTCGTCATACCGCAGCGACAGTCGGCACAGCTAAGCGTGCCCGGCTATTGCCTGGAGGATGACCGTAAAGTTTCGTTCGGCTTCTGACGCGGGCACAGGTCAGACCGATCAAACCAACGGGTTAAAGTGGCCTGAATACAACAGTAAAGTGGCCCGACCAGAGTTAGCTCTGGTAGTGTCAGCGGGAAAGAGTTACCTTCCTTACATTGCTGTACCTACAACAACGTAAAACATCAGGAGACTCCGCATGCACCGCCATACGCTTCCGCTCAAGCTCACCATCCTCGCCTCGGCCTTGCTGGCCATCGGCGCCCCGGCCCACGCGCAGGAAACGACCGAAGTTCCCCAGACCGTGGTCGTGACCGGCCTGCGCGCCTCGCTCGAGAGTGCGCTGAGCGCGAAGCGGACGGAAAACAGCATCGTCGACGTGGTCAAGGCCGAGGACATCGGCAAGTTCCCCGATACGAACCTGGCCGAATCGCTGCAGCGGGTGCCTGGCGTGGCGATCGACCGCGACGCCGGCGAAGGACGCAGCATCACCGTGCGCGGTCTCGGCTCCGATTTTACGCGCGTGCGCATCAACGGCATCGAGGGCCTGGCCACCACCGGCGGCACCGACAGCTCGGGCGGCAACAACCGCGGCCGCGGCTTCGACTTCAACGTCTTCGCTTCCGAACTGTTCAGCTCCCTCACGGTGCGCAAGAGTTCCTCGGCCGAGATCGAGGAAGGCTCGCTCGGCGCCACCGTCGACCTGCAGACCATGCGCCCGTTCGACACCCCCAAGCGCGGCTTCAACGCCACGGTGATGGCCAAGGCGCGCTACAACGACATCTCGAAAAATACCGATCCGCGTACCGCCTTCATGTTGTCGAATACCTTCAACAACAACACGATGGGCTTCCTGATCTCGGGCGCCTTCTCGAAGCGTAACGTGTACGAGGAAGGCTTCTCGACCGTGCGCTGGGATAACGGCCCGTCCTCGGGCGGCTGGTGTGCCCCGCTCGGCGGCAGCGTCACCTCCGCCAACTGCGCCACGCCGGTCGCCGGCTTCCCGACCGCCACGCGCCTGCCGGCCAGCGCCGCCGCGACCGCCGCCTACAACACCGCCTCGAGCGCCACCAACTTCCACCCGCGCCTGCCGCGCTACGGCCGCCTGACGCACGACCAGGACCGCGTCGGCCTGACCGCCTCGTTCGAGTGGAAGCCAATGAAGGGCACGCGCATCTCGCTCGACATGCTGTACGCCGACCTGTCGGCCACGCGCGAGGAAAGCTACCTGGAAGCGATCTCGTTCAGCCGCTCCGCCTCGCAGGGCGGCAAGCCGCAGACCTCGGTGGTGCAGGCCGAGTACGACGCCCAGGGCCGCCTGCAATACGGCGTCTTCAACGGCGTCGACATCCGCTCCGAGACGCGTTTCGACGACCTGTCGACCAAGTTCACCCAGCCGACCCTGACGGTGGCCCACCGCATCAGCGACACGCTCGAGATGAACGCCCGCATCGGGCGCGCCAAGTCGGACTTCAAGAACCCATCCCAGACCACGGTGACGCTGGACGCGCCGAACGTCAACGGCTACACGATCGACTTCCGCAACGGCGACCGCCTGCCGCTGATTTCCTATCCGTTCGACCCGGCCAGCGGCGGCGCGCTCGGGATTTTCGGCGTGCCGGCCGGCGCCGCCAGCGTCACCACCGCCACCCCGAGCGAGATCCGCATCCGTCCGCAAGGCTCGGTCAACCAGAACGACGTCGCCCACCTCGACCTGGCCTGGCGCGCCACCGACACCTGGACCTTCAAGGGTGGCGCCGACCTGAAGACCTACAAGTTCAAGACCTACGAATCGCGCCGTCCGAACGCTTCGGGCGAAGCGATCTACAGCCTGCCGGCCGGCACCAGCCTCTCCAGCATCACGCGCGTGCTGTCCGGCTTCGGCGATGGCCTCGACCTGCCCGCCGGCAGCGCCACCAGCTGGCTGATCCCGGACGTGCAGGCCATCACCAAACTGTACGACGCCTACTGCAACTGCCTGAAGAGCGGCCCGGCCGGCGGCCCCGGCGACTTCACGCTGACCTCGACCACCAACGGCAATGCGCGCGGCAACAACCGCGACATCAAGGAAGAAGACAAGGGCGTGTTCCTGCAGGCCGACTTCGACAGCGAAGTGTACGGCCTGCCACTGCGCGGCAACATCGGCGGCCGCTACGTCAAGACCAAACTGACCGCGCAGGGCTACCTAGCCACCGGCGGCGGCACCCCCGTCACCGCGACCAACGCCTACAACGACTTCCTGCCCTCGTTTAACGTGACCGCCAATGTCACGCCTGACTTCCTGGTGCGCCTGGCCGGCGCCAAGGTCATGTCGCGTCCGCCGCTGGGCAACCTGAACCCGGGCGGTACGGTCGCCACCTCCGGCTCGCTGTCGATCAACTCCGGCAACCCGACCCTGGCGCCGTTCCGCGCCAAGACGATGGACGCCTCGTTCGAGTACTACTTCAAGAACAAGGCCTTCTTCGGCCTCGGCCTGTTCCAGAAGAACATCGACAGCTACATCCAGGCCATCCGCCAGTCGCTGCCGTTCAACCAGACCGGCCTGCCGACGACGCTGCTGCCGGCCAGCTTCAACGGCACCGAAGTGTTCGACGTCACTTCGTTCGCCAACACGCCGGGCGGCAAGCTGCGCGGCTACGAGCTGAACTACCAGCAGCCCTTCACCTTCCTGCCGGCCTGGGGCCGCAACTTCGGCCTGATCGCCAACTACACCAAGGTCAGCTCGAAGATCAACTACCTGATCTCGGGCACCGCGGCCAACAGCGGCACCGTGACCGACGATCTGGTGAACCTGTCGCCGAAATCGTGGAACACCACCTTCTACTACGACGACGGCAAGTTCAGCGCCCGCCTCACCGGCGCCAAGCGCTCGGGCTACCTGCAGATCGTGCCGGCACAGAACAACAACGACGTGCAGGGCAAGAACGAAACCTTCAACGTCGACTTGTCGGTGTCGTACAAGTGGAACGACAACCTCGAGTTCACGTTCGAGGGGGTCAACCTGACCAATGAAGAGAATGACCAGTTCGTGAGCCGGGCACGCAACAGTGTGCTGGTGAATCACGTGACCGGGCGCGAGTTCCTGGTGGGGGCGCGCTACAAGTTCTGATGGCTGGTCTGCATTCGCAATGAGAAATCCTTGAAGCAGGGAATGCTGCTCAGTTAAGGTTAAGAGGCCACTCCAGATTCGCCGGAGTGGCCTTTTTGTTTGTCCCGGAAAACGCCTTGGACACGATGCTCGAAACGAGGCGATCGTCGGGGGGACTCTTGAGTCCACGCGGTACGTGGCGCGCATATCGAAACGCGGCGTACAGCCCGCTTCAGGTTCAACACGGCTGCCACTTTCAGGTCCGGAAGATGCAGCCCGCCGACAATGATGAAACTTCGGCGGTGTTCGGACATTCCGAGCGGTACTGGATGTAGCCGCCGTCGCCAACACGGGTCATATGGACTGGAGCGTAAATCCAATCACGTTCCGACGGCTTGGCTTTGTGGGCCACGATGCCGGAACGGCGCGCTTGCACTTCCCAGGCAGCAGCAGCGGTGCATGGCATCCTGCTAGACTGGCGAGCTTGCCACTTCCCCACCGACATCGACAAAACGCCATGGACCAGGAAACCTCCCGTTACTGCAGCAATGCCCTCTCCGTATGGATCACTGATGCATTCGCCGGGTGCGGCGTGGCACCGGACGATGCCGCTGCCGCTGCCCAGGTGATCGTGCGCACCAGCTTGCGCGGCATCGACACGCACGGCGTGGCGCGCGTCCCGGCCTATGTCGACCAGCTGCGCGCGGGACTGACCCGGGCGCAAGCCAGGCCGCGCACCTCGGGTAATCACGGCTTCCTGCACTGCGACGGCGACGGCGCGCTCGGCCAGCTGAGCGCCAGTACCGCGATGCGTGCCGCCATCGACCAGGCGCAGGAGACGGCCATCGTGGCGGGCACGGTGAGTAATTCGGGGCACATGGGCGCACTCGGCCTGTACGCCCTGCAGGCGGCCGAGCGAGGCCTGATCGCCTTCATTTGCCAGCGCACGCCGCCTATCATGGCCTTGCCGGGTGCGACCGCCCGGGCTATCGGCAACAACCCGATCGCCTATGCCTTCCCGGTGCCGGGCGGGGTACCGCTGGTGTTCGATATGGCGTCGAGCAAGGTGGCGCGGGGGAACGTTCTGGCCGCGGTGCGGCAAAAAGCGGCGGCGATTCCCGCAGGCTGGGCAATCGACCCTTCAGGACAACCGACGACCGATCCGCTTGCCGCACTGGCGGGTTCGATGTTGCCGATGAGCGGCCACAAGGGCGTCGGCCTGGCGATGCTGGTGGAAGGACTCGCCGGCAGCCTGAGCGGCATGGACTACGAGGGGCCGGGCGCCGCCGGCGCGATGCCGGGCGGCGTGGCGACCGCCAGCGCCTTCCTGTTCGTGATCAATCCGGACCATGTGTGCGGCCGGGAAGCGTTCGATCGTCACATCACCGCGTGGACCGCCCACTACCTCGCTGTTTCCGGTGTGGAGGCGCGCTATCCGGGGCAACGCCAGGCGCGGTGCGAGGAAGAGCGGCTGGTGCGGGGGATTCCGATGGATGCCGAACTAGTCGGGCAGTTGCGGCAAGTGGGTTCGCTGGTCGGCACGGCGTTCGAGGTCGAGCGCCTTACGCGGGATGGCGCGAGCGCGGCAGGCTGAACCGCTCGCACGGCCTGCGCATCGGCGTCCCGCGCCGCGTCGTGGCCGGCAATGTCAGCGCGCGCGGCAAGAGAACCCATGCTGGGTCACACTGCACCCGCGCTTGGCGCATTGCGCCGGCCCATAGCCCCGCTCCCTGCATGCCTTCAAGGTCGCTGCCGTCGTGGCAGCCGGCCGTGCGGGCTTTTTTGCGGCAACGGCGGATGCGCGTGCGGGCGGCCGGACCGGCTCGCGCTTGCGCCGTTCCTTTGCCGGCACGGTAGCAGCCGCGGACGGCGCCTGCGCCTTTCGGCTCGAGGGCTTCGGTGACGGCTTCGACGACGGCTTTGACGACGGCTTCGACGACGGCTTCGATGCCGGGGGAGCCGACCGTGATTTCGCGTCCTGCGGCGGCTTCGGCCGCGCCGGAAGCGCTGCCTCGCGCTTCACTGGTGGCGATGCCGGGTCGGCCTTGGTCGCCGTGTATTCCTCGGGCTTCAACATCACCAGCGGCGGCACGGCCGGCACAGGCGTGCTTGCGGCGGCGATGGGCTGCACGCGCGCGCCAGCGGCGGGTGCCGGCGTGACCTCCTTTGGCGCGATCGCCCCGTCGGCCCGCGCCATTTCCTTGGCCTGGCCAGCGACGAGCGCGAGCGATCCTGTATCGCTGCGTTCCTGGTACAACCAGCGGCCGCCCTGGATCAGCAGCCCGCCGGCCAGCACGCACGCGCCCCACAGGAAATAACGCCGCAGGGACCGCGTGGGCTCGCTCCGAACAGGCATGAATGGGGCGGCGGCCTGCGGTGGCGTTGCGGGCGGCGTGAAGTCGAACACCGGGTCTTGGGGCAACGCCGCGCCTGACGCCGGATTCCCGGCAGGCCTGTCCTGTTCCGCCATGCGCAGGGCCGGCTCGCGCTGGGACTGCGCCGGGGATGCCGGCAAGGGGAGTGTAAAGTCGAACAGTGGGTCCGGCGGCGGCGCGCTCGGCACCGGTTCGGTCACGGGAAGCACGAACCGCGCCTCCGGCGCGGTGATGTCCTCGACCGTGTCGTGCAAGGCCTGGGGCGCCGGCTCCCTCGCCTCTTCGATCACAGGGATTGCCGGCTCCCCGGCGGGTTTCTGCCTCCACACGCCCGCGGCAGCGCGGCGATCCGCAGGCCCGGCCTCCCATTCGACTACGCGGCCTGGCGCCTCCTTTGCGGCTTGCGGATGCCCGGCGGCGGCCGCCGGCAGGGAATATTCCGCGCTCAGTCCTATGTCTTCAAGCAATTGCGTCTTCATGATGTACTGCCCACCTCCCGATCTCAAGGGTAGAGCTTAGCGCCTTTTGGCATTCAAGCCTGCTCAGTTTGAAGATCAAGGTGCAAAGCGAATGGCTTGCCGGACTCCTCCTTCCTGCATGCCTAGTAGGCGTCGTGCCGGTTTTCCCGGAGTCGTCAGCGCCTGGTCAATCGGATTGGCTGGCCGCTTCTGTTGGTTAGTTACATTTATGGGTGGCGACCGATATTGGCCGGGTTTGGATGGAATACGGGTACGGCGTTGCCAGGGCCGGCGCGGCGGGATATCGCGTCCAGCCGACTTTTGACAACGGCTGACAGTCGGCGCCAGCACATGTCGGTCGCCGCCTGGTTGCGTACCGACGGCCGGGAATCAAGATGGCGCGCGCCGGAACGACGTCAAGCGGCGCCGGTATCGACCGACGCCGCTTCAACCCGGCAGGCCGCGTCAGTTCCTCTCCGCAGCCGACGCCCGCTCCGGCGTCGCCGCCATCGGCACCGGCGCCACAGCGCCATTGAGGTAGTAATCGCCAATCACCCGCTCGCGCAAGATCGCCGGATTACGCGACGCCGCCGTGCCAGGCCGGAAAAAATCTTGATGTCGTCGAAGCGCCGCCCTTCCTCGACCGCCAGCGTGCGGATGTTGGCGACGATCTTCGCCAGCGCCTTGCGATCCGGCGAAGCGCTTGCCGCGCTGCGAGGCGCCGGCCTGGAACAGTACAGGGGTGCGCTGGGGCGACGGTTCGGTCAGGTTATACACGCCATCGACCTTGTAGTACGGACCGTCGTGGAACACCCGGTGGATGCGCGCCGGGCCGGCATAGGTGGCGCGCACACGGTCGGCCAGCACCGCGCCATCTTCCCAGCTGCCCTCGAGCAGCTTGTAGAAGGCGGCCAGGAAATCGTCGCCGCGGTCGTAGCGGTCGTCATGGTCGATCTGCTGCTTCAAGCCGACGCCGCGCGCGGCGCTGTCGAGGTAACCGGTGACGATGTTCCAGGCCAGCCGCCCCATGGTGAGGTGGTCGAGCGTCGCCATGCGGCGCGCGAACAGGTAGGGATATTCGTAGGTCAGGTTGCAGGTGACGCCGAAACCCAGGTGGCGGGTGGCGTGCGCCATCAGCGGAATCACATAGGTGGGCTCATTCACCGGCAGCTGTACCGCCTCGCGCGCCGTGACGTCGATGCCGTCGCCCAGGACGTCGTAGACGCCGACGATATCGGCCAGGAACACGTTGTCGAACAAGCCGCGCTCGGGCAACTGCGCCAGTTCGATCCAGTAATCCGGCTTGTTATAGTCGACCGAGTTGTCGCGCGGGTGCTTCCACAACCCGTGATGAATGTGGCCGACGCAGTTCATGTTGAACGCGTTCAGGCGGATCTGTTTGCTCAATTCGCTTCTCCAGCATGGGCGCTGGCGCGGGGAACCGCTCAGCTGGAAGCCAGCGTAGCACCGGGGCTGTCGAATCGAAACCAACCAGAATTGCGTTCGTAATTCCTGAGGCGTTATAAGCTAAGCAGGCTGGCGGGATAGGGGCAAGCAGGTCGCTGGCGCCCGAATCGCTCGACCGGGCATTGGCTGATCTTCAGGCAAAGGTGTTTAGACCTGCAAGGTGGGCGGCCATACCTGAGCGCGTGCGTGCTCGCTTCCAGGATGCCGCCCACGCTTTCAACCACACTCTGAAACGTCGCGGCGAATTAACGGTTTGTAGAACGCGTGGCCGGCGCAAACGCCTCTGTTCGCAAACCGACGAGGTGAAGCCACCTGCACGCTCAAGCGCGCGTTCCTGACTGCAGGCGGGTGTATGCACCGACGGCGTGCATCTCGCGAGGCTTGCAGTCGAATCGCAGCGTGTACGTTTCCTCGCCCGACCTCAAGGTCATCGGCTCAGCCCGCACCTGGTTCACACGCCCTGCACGCCGTCGGCCTGTTTCGGGCACAGGTTGAGCGAGAAGCGCAGGCAGTGTCTCGAACGAACAGATGCCGCGTCGATCAGCGCTTCCAGGTTGCGGCTCCGGTCGTTGTCCTTTATCGACAGTAGGAGCTTGTCTTACGCGACGACGCCGCCCTTGCGCAGCCCTGCCCGACTGGCGCCGCATCACACCGTATAGCTCAACTTGCGATGTGCCGTGGGCGCCGTTTTCCAGGCTGCGTCGTTCGCCTTGGCCCAGCCGCCTGCACCGGCGAGCTCCTCGCCACCAGCCGCCATGACGTCGAGCTTCATTTTCCACCACATCGGATAATCCTGGGCTGGGCAACAAATAGACACCCATGGGTCGATCACGACAGCATTCGGGTTCCAGTTTGCAAAATTGTCGGGGAAGTACCCAAGTCCGTCGGGAAGCTGGTCGAGCACCAGGAAAATATGGTCGGCCGGCGCCTCCAGACAAACGAGCCGGAACTGTGGCAATTCGCTGCTGCCGGACAAGTAAACGCAGGCCGCGGCGCACTGCTCGAGACAGTTGCCCGCTTTCTTGCTGCTGACTTGACGCCCGTAGGCCACGATATCGGCCATCGTGCAATTGCGCGCCGGCGCCACCAGCTTCAACGCATTGACGGCAATCGTTGCAGACAGGCGCGTCGCCGGGTCACGCGGCGGATTCCACGCCTTCACTGCAGAGAGCTGACCCGCACCCTGGTTATTCGGTCCGTTGGGTACGCATGCCTTGGCGTACTTGAGAGCAGCTTGCGCAAGCGAGATCGGCATCGTCGTCTCCGAATTCGGTCAGGAATTTGAACATCGTAGCAGCAAATGGCATGCCGAAACATGGCAGTGACTGCTTTCGGGCCGGGCGACGCGCAAAAGGTGGAGTAGCTATCATCGACGCAGTCTTGTAGAAACCGTGGGAAGGCGCGCCGAGAAGTGCAAGCGGGTTGCGCACGCGCTGTCCAGCCAGCGCGACAGCTTATTGCGGCGGCCGGCCCGCCGCGGAGACGCGTTGCCTGCGGCGGGCCGCCAGTGCCTGTTCGAGCTTCGGGTCGCGGCCGTAGATATCCGCAGCAAAGCGCGGCTTCCCTTCCCTGTCGACGCTGGCTGTGGCGTAAAACATCACGACGGGAATCGCCTTGACCAGGTCCACGTGCCGGGTCGGTCCAGGCTGCAGCGCCTCCTGGATCGTATCGGCGTTCCATTGAAGCTGCCGGCCCAGCACGTACTGGGCCAGGGCCGCCGGATGTTCGACCCGGATGCAGCCATGCGACAGGTCGCGCCGGCTGCGCTGGAACGCCTCGCGCGCCGGGGTCGAGTGCAGGTAAATGTCCATCGGATTCGGCAACGCAAACTTGATCGCGCCCAGTGCATTCTTCAATCCCGGGCGCTGGCGCACGCGCGCCCGGCCTGCCTGGAGATCGGCTACGCTGGCGCCCGCAGGCACCGTCTCCATCTCGTTCTGCGCGAGGTAGGCTGGGTTGCGCTTGAGCTTGGGCAGGAGTTCCTTGTCGAGGATGCTGCGCGGGACGTTCCAGTACGGATTGAACTCGAGGTAGCGCATCTGGCCGACGAACAGCGGTGTTTCGGTCTTGACCGCGGAGCCGACCACGACCCGCATCTCGAGCGGCGCCGTGGCGCTGCCGGCATTCTGCAGCGCCCACAGGCGGTAGGCCGGCAGGTCGACCAGGATCAGCGGACCGGGGCCGACATCGGGCAGCCAGCGCAGGCGCTCGAGCGTCAGTTCCAGCTGGCGCACGCGCCGCGCCGGCGGCACGTTGAGGGCGTCGATCGTGCCACGGCCCAGCATGCCGTCATCGCTCAGTCCATGGCGGGCCTGGAAATGCCGGACGCCCTCTTCCATCCGCTCGTCGTAGATGCCGTCGGGTGGAAGCGGCGCATCGGCCGGCAGGTCGCCCAGCAGCACCAGGCGCGCATGCAGCGCCTGCGCCCCTGGATAGGCGCTGCCGGGCACGGCCTTGGCAGCCGGTCGCGGCAGCGCCGGATACGGCTGCCCGGACAGCGTGCGGTAAGCCGCCAATGCCGCCTTGACATGCCCGTACTGCCAGATTGTCGGCTGCGCAGCCTGCACCGCGGCCTGCAGCTTTCCGGCGGCGAGTCCGGCACGCAGGCGTTCGACCGGGTCGTACTGTTTCAGGCGCGGATCAGGCAGGCGGGTGTGGTATTCGGAGCGCACGCGGCCGACGCGCAGGTCCGCCAGGTAGCGCAGCATGGCCGCGGTCAGCGCGACGTCGAAACGGACGCTATCGGCTTTGCCTGCGCGCAGTTCGCGCTGCAGTGCGTCGGTGCCATAGTCGAGCGGGTCCAGGCCCTGCAGCCTGGCCTGGCCCAGCACCCACAAGGCTGCCGCGGCAGTCGACGGATTCCAGGCCGGCGCGTACTTGCGCGGGCCGTAGAAGCGATCGAGCCAGCCGCGTTCGTCGTAGGGTCCGGTGGGGACTACGGTCGACTGCGAGGCCTGGGCCGACAAGGCATGGATGGCGGCGGGTGCCGGCCGCGCCCCGGCGGTGGCATGGGCAAAACCGGGAACGAGTGCCGGGACGAGTGCCGCTACCGCACAGAGCACGAGCGCAACGCCGATTTTCTGGCTGAGCTTCATAACAGAATCATTAAAAATGCATCGAAGTCAAACAGGCCGGCATGACGAGACTGATGAATTTGCAGGTATATTCGTTGCCGAAATATACGGCGTCTACAATAACGAATGCCGCGGACCATGCCAGAAATTCAACAATCATGTCGCATCGGCCACTTTTCCATAAATTCAGAGAATGGCGACCGATAATCCACGGCACGCCGAGCGGATTCGGCCAATCAGCGAGCAAATGCATGATGCCACCCGCGGCAAAGCCAAATGCGACCGGTGCATAAACTGATTTATTCAGCGAAAAATATGAATAAGCCAATAAGACGACCCAGGCAATTCCCCAATGCGTCCAGGTCCGATGGGTAATCCACAGTTTTCGCTTCCTCGACCACCAGGCCACCTCGAGCCAGTCGGGCGCAGTTCCTCCGGAGATGCCCGCGACAACGGCGAGGATGCTCCAGATATGGTAGGGCCCACTTGCCCCCGCGTGAAATACAAGAGCAGCAGCAATCAACCCGGCAGCAATGCCGGTCGAATGATGCGCGTTACTGGAAGCCATGATTCTGAAACGATAGGCAGTCGACGATAAGGGACGCCAATATACAGTTCAGAAACAGGAAATCAAAATTTAAATGGGAATTCGGCAGTTCCGGTCATTGATCGAAAGGGATTTGCTAAAATAGCTTGCCTATATAGCATTGGAAAAGCGCCTCCTCATCATAAGATCGACAATATATTTGCGAATGTCGATTAATATGAAATCGCTGATTAAATTAACTTGCTCTCAGAGCGGTGCCATCTCCACCGCCACGCCGGACAGCACTGCATTCCCCGACAAGGGGTCGCGCAGGTTCTCGTCCAGCAGCACGTTCAGGTTAACGCCGGGCTGCTGCTGCGCCACGCCGAGACGGACGCCGGCCAGGTCGTGGCCCCAGCCATGCGGCAGGCTGACCACGCCGGGCATCATCTCGTCGCTCACCTCCACTTGTACCTCGACGCGGCGTCCGCCGTTACCGAGCCGCGCCATACCGCCATCGCGCAGGCCGAGCCGGGCTGCGTCGACCGGATGCACCAGCGCCGTACAGCGATAGGCGCCCTTGGCCAGCACCGGCAGGTTATGCATCCAGCTGTTGTTCGAGCGCAGCTGGCGCCGTCCGACGATGACGAGATCCGGCGCGGGCGCAGCCAGGTCCGCCGCCACCCGCGCCAGGTCATCGATCAGCATGGACGGCGCGAGTTCGATTTTTCCCGATGGCGTGCGCAAGGCTTCGGGAATGCGCCGGGTCATCGGTCCGAGGTCGATGCCGGAGGGGGCTTGCCTGATTCTATCGAGCGTGAGGCCGCCGGGCACCCGGCCAAACCCGTCGCCGTACGGGCCGGTGCGCAAAGCCAGGTCCAGCAGGCGTTGCGGCCCGCGCTGCGGCGCCAGCGCCGCCATCACCTCGGTGGCAGCCGGACCGAAGGCCTTGTCCAGCTCCTCCAGGAGCAAGGCGTCGTCCAGGGCCTCGATGTCGGCGTCGGCGCCCTTCCCTGCAGCGATCGCGGCGATGCGCAACACGCTCTCCCACTCGTCGGGCACCCCTGGCTGACGTTGAAGTACCGGCTCGCTGTAGCGCGCGTGGTTGCGGTGCGAGAACTGGGTGAAGGTGACGTCGTAATGCGCGTCCTCCAGCGGCGACGGTCCGGGCAGGATCACGTCCGCGTGGCGCGAGGTTTCGTTGAGGTAGATGTCGAGGCTGACCATGAACTCCAGCCGGTCCAGCGCGGCCGCCAGGCGCGGGCCGTTGGGGCTGGAGAGCACCGGATTGCCGGCGATGGCGATCAGCGCCTTGATCTGCCCGGGGCCGGGCGTGTCGATTTCCTCGGCCAGGCAGGTGATCGGCAGCTCGCCCGCCACTTCGACCGCGCCCGACACCCGCGAGCGATGGCGGCCGCTGACCACCCCGCGGCCGGCGCCCGGCTTGCCGCGCGTATTGGCAGCGAACGCCGCGGCCTTGGGAAACATGGCGCCGCCCTCCTCGTCGAGGTGGCCGCTCAGGACGTTGATCACATCGATCAGCCAGGAACACAAGGTGCCGAACTGCTGGGTGCAGGTGCCGATGCGGCCATAAATGGCGGCGCGCGGCGTGGCGGCGAGCGTCCGCGCCAGGCCGCGAATGGTGGCGGCATCGATGCCGCAGCGCGCGGCGACGCGTTCGGGCGCGTAGTCCCGCACCGCCGCGGCAAGCTCCTCGACGCCGTTGCAGTGCGCGCCCAGCCGGCCAGGACGCACCAGGCCTTCGTCGAACAGCGCCTGCACCATGCCGAGCAAGAAGAACACGTCGGCGCCGGGACGAATGAAATGGTGGGCATCGGCCACGGCGGCGGTCTCGGTGCGACGCGGATCGACCACCACCATCTTGCCGCCGCGCGCACGCAAGGCCCTGGCCTTGCCGCGGAAGTCCGGCACCGTCCACAAGCTGCCGTTCGAGACCATCGGGTTGGCGCCGAGGACCAGCAGGAAGTCGCAACGTTCGATATCGGGGACGGGAACCGACAGCCAGCTGCCGAACAGCAGGCCGCTCGACAGCATCTTGGGCACCTGGTCCACGCTGGACGCCGAGAACATGTTGCGCGTGCCCAGCGCCCGCGCCAGGCGCGGGAAATAGAGCATCAGGCTCATCTTGTGCGAAACCGGATTGCCCAGCACCGTCGCCACCGCGTCCGGGCCGCCGGCTGCGATGATCGGCGGCAGGCGCCGTTCGATCTCCGCATAGGCTTCGCTCCAGCTGGCTTCGACGAACTCGCCGCCACGCTTGATGAGCGGCAAGCGCAAGCGGTCGGGGTCGTCGTGCAAGTCCTTGAGGCCGATGGCCTTGGGGCACAGGAAGCCTTTTGAGAATACGTCATTCCGGTCGCCGCGAATGCGGACGACGCGGCCCTCCTCGACGTCCAGTTCGAGGCCGCAACTGGCCTCGCAGAAGGGGCAGATACGGTGGGCGACTGCGGTCGAGCTGGTCATGGCGAACCCTTGGGCAAGGAAAACCGAACGATCGTTCGATTGTGGTGCAGGGCTGGTGAACATGTCAAGCAGCTTGGCTCTCTTCTATACTTGTGGGAAATATCTCACATCACCATAAAAAATTGGCGCGTGATGCTGCACTGCACAATAATTCACGATCCCCCTCAAGAATTGAAGAACCCATCATGAAGAAATCGATCGCACTTCTCTGCTTCGCGCTCTGCACCGGTGCCGGCGCCGCAGCCCAGGCCGCAGACAATGACCACGCCTCCTGCACGCAACTCTCTTCCGACATCGCTGCTCGCAGCGTCCTGTTCGCGAAGGTCGCCGATGCCGAGCCGGCGCTGGCCGATATCATGCCGTCGGCCCCGGCAGCGGAGCGTCAAGGTGCCCACGACAAGACGCTTGCATTGCACAACCTTGCGAATGAAATCTGGTCGCTGCGCACACGCATGGCCTATCTAGATTGCACCCAGGCCAAGGCGTTTGCTTACTGAGCGGTAGGCGCTTCTGCTTATTGTTGAAACGTCCCGGTTTTACGACGAGCGCCCCTTCTTCATCATGACCAGCAAAGTCAGGATGCAGGCAAACACAGGCGGCCCCCAATCGTAGATCCGCAGCGGGCGCGAGCCCATGGTGGTGGAAAAAGCGACGACGACCAGCGTCCAGATGGCGGCGGCCGCGACCACGACAATGACATCCCTGCGGCTTGGTTTGGTATTCATGGCATGCATCCTTTACTGTTATTTGGACCAGAGGAAATGGGGCTGCGCCTTGCTGACCAGGAGTCCGGAATAGCTTTTGCCGTATGCCAGGATCAGCAGGCCACACAGCAACAGCTCCTGGGTCCCGGTAAACAACTGGCGCGGGTGCGGTGAAATGACGAGGTTCAGGTAGGCGATCTGGAACGCGATGCCGGCCATGACCGCCAGCGCCAGCGGCACGAAGAAATTGAACAACAACATCGACCCCAGCACGATTTCCAGGTACTTGATGAACGGGTAAAACCCGATGTTGTTCATTTCGGCGAGATAGGGACCGACAGCGCCGGCCTTGCTGAAATCCGGGATGACGCCGAAGACCGCGTAATTGATGCCGGATTTTAGAAAATGGATCGCGTAATAAAAACGCAGCCACATCACCAGGTACTTCCACGGCCCTTTTCCGGCATCGATCACTTGGTCTCCTTTGGGTTCTATTATGTGAAGTGAAGATCCCAATGTAGAGCGATCGTACAAGCCGAGCAACGGCCAGAATTGCAATTCTGCTATGCAGCCGGCGGCCGGCTCGGGCGGCCAGGTCAGCCCCCCGCCTCCTGGCCGAACAGGCCGGCAAACACCTGCCGCAACCAGCGGTTCGATCCATCGGCATGAAAGCGCTCGTGCCAGTGCTGCTTGACCTGGAAGCTCGGCAGGTCGACGGGCACCGGCAGCAGGCGCACGTCTTCGCTGTCGCCCATGGCGGCGGCGTAGCGGTGCGGCACGATGGCCAGCAGCTCGGTCTGGGCGACGATGCGGGCCACGCCGAGGAAGCTGGGCAGGCGCAGGACGACGCGGCGCTCGATGCCTTCGCGCGTGAGCACCTTGTCGACGATGGCGTGGCCGGTGCCGGAGGTGCGCACCAGCACGTGCTCTTCGCGGCGCAGCGCTTCCAGGTCGAGGTCCTTGTCGTTCCGAATGCGCGGATGGCGCTTCGACACCAGGCAGACGAAGTGCTGGTCGAACAGCTTCTGCTGGTAGAAGCCCGCCTCCAGGTGGGGCATGAAGCCGACCGCCAGGTCGACCCGGCCATCGGCCAGTTCCAGCGGGCTGTCGGGGGAAATCTTCGAGATCTCGACCTGGATGCCGGGTCCGTGCTCGGACAGGTAGTTCAGCAGGCGCGGCAGCAGGACGATCTCGCTGATGTCGGTCATGCAGATGCGGAACGCGCGCGTGCTGCCGCCCGGGTCGAACACCGGTTCGTCGAGGAGCGCGTGCTGCAGCGCCTGCAGGGCGCGGCGCACGTCGGCGATGGCGTTTTCGGCGCGCGGGGTCGGCTCCATGCCTTTCGCCGTGCGGCTGAACAGGCGGTCGTTGAAATGTTCGCGCAGCTTGCCCAGGCCCAGGCTGACCGTCGACTGCGGCAGCGCCAGGTTGTGCGCCGCGCGCGTGACATTGCCGGTCTTGTAGATCTCGTCGAAGATCAGCAGCAATTCGAGGTCGAAGCGTTTCATCGGGCTACCACTATTTAAAAAGCTGATTATAACAATCGGCGCCGATCAGTTTTCGATATAGTCAATCTGCGGCAGACTGGGTTCATTCAAGCGAAGTATGGAGCCCATCATGACCCCGAGCGACACCCATAAACCCACCGTCATCATTGCCGGCGCCGGCATCGGCGGCATCGCCGCCGCGCTGGCGCTGGCGCGCCTGGGCATCAGCGTGACGGTGCTGGAACAATCGCCGACGCTGGGCGAAATCGGCGCCGGCCTGCAGCTGGCGCCGAACGCCTTTGCCGCGCTCGACGCGCTCGGCGTCGGCGCCGCCGTGCGCGACCGCGCCGTGTTCACCGAACGCCTGGTGATGATGGATGCAGTCGACTGCAGCGAAGTCGGCTCCTTCGAAGTCGGCGAACCCTTCCGCGAACGCTTCGGCAATCCCTATGCCGTCATCCACCGCGCCGACATCCATACCGCCATCCTCGCGCACGTGCAGGACACGCCGCACATCGAGCTCGTTACCTCCTGCCGCATCGAGTCGATCGAACAGGATGTGGCGGGGGTCACGGTGCATGCGAGCGACGGCCGGCGCTTCCGCGCCGATTACCTGATCGGCTGCGACGGCATCAAGTCGGTGGCGCGCGACGTGGTGGTGGGCGACGCGGTGCGCGTCTCCGGCCACGTGGTGTACCGCGCGGTGGTGCCGGCCGCCGAGATGCCGGAGGCGCTGCGCCTGAACGCGCCGGTGCTGTGGGCCGGCCCCAACTGCCACCTGGTGCACTACCCGCTCAGGAGCGGCGACCAGTACAACCTGGTCGTCACCTTCCACAGCCGCGAACAGGAAGTCTGGGACGTGCGCGACGGCAGCAAGGAAGAAGTGCTGTCCTACTTCACCGGCATCGCCGAGCTGCCGCGCCAGCTGCTGCATTGCCCGTCGAGCTGGCGGCGCTGGAGCACGGCCGACCGCAACCCGGTCGGCAACTGGACGAAGGACCGCATCACCCTGCTCGGCGACGCCGCCCACCCGACCCTGCAATACCTGGCGCAGGGCGCCTGCATGGCGCTCGAAGACGCCGTCACCCTGGGCGAAGCGGTGCGCCACTGCGGCTTCAACATGGAAGCGGCGTTCGCGCTGTACCAGAAGTCGCGCATCGCGCGCACCGCGCGCGTGGTGCTGTCGGCGCGCGAGATGGGTCGCCTGTACCACGCCCACGGCGTCGAGCGCCTGGTGCGCAACGACCTGTGGAGGGGCCGCGAACAGCGCGGCTTCTACGACGCGCTGCAGTGGCTGTACGGCTGGAACGCGGCCGACTGCCTGGCCACCAACTGAACCCGATCAGGAAAACCACCATGCAACACACGACACCGCAGGACATCGCCGGCGCGCGCCGCGCCCTCTACGACGACATGCTGGGCCTGCACCTGACCCCGCTCTGGGAATCGCTCCATTCGCTGGTGCCGAAGCAGCCCTCACCCGGCTACGAAGCCGCGCTGTGGCGCTTCGCCGACCTCGCGCCGCTGCTGGCGCGCGCCGGCGCGCTGATCTCGGCCGAGGAAGCCGTACGCCGCGTGCTGGTGCTGGAAAACCCGGCCCTGCCCGGCAGCTCCTCGATCACCCATTCGCTGTACGCCGGCATGCAGCTGATCCTGCCCGACGAAGTGGCGCCGGCGCACCGCCACACCCAGTCCGCGCTGCGGTTCATCGTGCAGGGCGAAGGCGCCTACACGGCGGTCGACGGCGAACGCACCACCATGCACCCGGGCGACTTCATCCTGACGCCGTCCTGGGCCTGGCACGACCACGGCAACCCGGGCGCCGGCGGCGTGGCCGAACCGGTGGNCGGCGAAGCCGCCAGCCAGCAGGTGGCGCGCCCGGAAGGCCGCAGCCTGGCCGCCTACGGCTACAACATGGCGCCGGTGCGCCGGCTGCATACCCGTTCCAGCTCGCCGATCTTCAACTATCCCTACGCCCGCTCGCGCGAAGCGCTCGACACGCTGCGCCGCCAGCAGGAGATCGATGCCTGGGTCGGCGTCAAGCTGCGCTACATTAACCCGCTCACCGGCGGCGCCCCGATGCCGACCATCGGCGCCTGCATGCAGCTGCTGCCGGCCGGTTTCAGCGGCCTGCCGCACCGCAGCACCGACGGCACCGTCTACAGCGTGGTCGAAGGCAGCGGCAGCGCCACCATCGGCGGGCGCCGCTTCGATTTCGCGCCGCGCGACACCTTCGTGGTGCCGTCCTGGGCCACGCTGGTACTGGACGCGTCGCAGGACGTGGTGCTGTTCAGCTTCTCGGACCGCCCCGTGCTCGAAGCGCTCGGCATGCTGCGCGAAGAATTCCTCCCCGCTTGACGTTTAACGAAAGAGACCACCATGAACCAGCAATTCGTCTTCGCGCCGGCGCCCGCCGTCGGCCTCCCGGTCAATGGCCAGGAAGCCGCCTTCCCGGTGCGCCGCGTCTACTGCGTCGGCCGCAACTACGCCGCCCACGCGCGCGAAATGGGCTTCGACCCGGACCGCGAACCGCCCTTCTTCTTCTGCAAGCCGAACGACGCCGCCTCGATCGTGCCGGTGCCGGCCGGCGCTACCGTCGAGCTGCCCTACCCGCCGCGCACCGGGAACTACCATTACGAGATCGAACTGGTGGTCGCCATCGGCAAGGGCGGCCGCGACATCGCGCCCGAGGACGCGGCGCAGCACATCTTCGGCTACGCGGTGGGCCTGGACATGACCCGGCGCGACCTGCAGATGCGCATGCGCGAAGCCGGCCGCCCCTGGGAAATCGGCAAGGCCTTCGATTATTCGGCGCCGATCGGCCCGATCACGCCGCTGAGCGCTTCCGGCCCGATCGACGCGGGCGCCATCGCGCTGACGGTCGACGGCAAGACGGTGCAGAGCAGCGACGTCACCCACCTGATCTGGAACATCAGCGAAACCATCGCCCAGCTGTCGACGCTGTTCGAACTGCAGCCGGGCGACCTGATCATGACCGGCACGCCGGAAGGCGTTGGCGCGGTCGTGCGCGGCCAAACCATGCACGGCAGCGTCGCCGGCCTCACGCCGATCAGCGTCAAGGTCGTATGAACATGGAACTGCACACCTATTACCGCAGTTCGGCTTCGTACCGGGTGCGCATCGCGCTGAACCTGAAAGAATTGACGGCCGAGGAAAGCTACGTGCACCTGTCGAAGAACGGCGGCGAGCAGTTTGGCGCCGCCTTCGACGCCGTCAATCCGCAGCACCTGCTGCCCGTGCTGGAAATCGACGGCCTGGTGCTGCCGCAGTCGCTGGCCATCATGGAATACCTCGACGAGACGCGCCAGGGTGCGCCGCTGCTGCCGCCCGACCCCGCCGGCCGCGCACGGGTGCGCGCGCTGTCGCAGATGATCGCCGCCGACATCCATCCGATCAACAACCTGCGCGTGCTGAAGTACCTCGGCGCGGAGCTGAACGCGAGCCAGGACCAGAAAAACGCCTGGTACCGCCACTGGGTCGCGCTCGGCCTCGACGCGCTGGAGCGCCAGCTGGTCGGCAACCCGGCCACCGGCCGCTTCTGCCATGGCGACACGCCCGGCATGGCCGACTGCTGCCTGGTGCCGCAGCTGTACAACGCGCGCCGCTTCGACTGCGACCTCTCCGGCTATCCGACGCTGCTTGCCATCGACGCTCACTGCGCCGAACTGGCCGCCTTCCGCGCCGCGCATCCGGACCTGCAGCCGGACGCCGAGTAATCCGTAGATACCGTCTTGACCGTCAAGCCCTACATCGCAAATTTTGGATCGTAGGGCTTACCGGAATGGACGA
>NZ_JACYUY010000014.1 GCF_014842025.1 Massilia sp. CFBP 13721 | reverse complement strand
GAAACGACTTTGCGCCGATGATAGTGCTGCAACCAGTGTGAAAGTAGGTTATCGTCAGGCTAGTTATAAGCAAAACCCCACAGAGTGATCTCTGTGGGGTTTTTTGCTTTTATGCGTCCACTTTCCAATGGTTTTGTCGCTTATCGTCCTCACACACTTTTTAATGGCTTAAATCAATTCCCTACGGCATCATTCAGCTAAGTTTTTACTTTTGCCGAAATGGGAATCAGCATGCGCCGACATCTCCTGGGTATTGCCGCCGTCAGTATTGTTACGTTGGCGGGCAGTGCCCATGCCGCCAGCTCCACCGCGGGTCTGAAAGACGCATTGAAGGACGAATACATCGGCCTGCTGCCTGCCGACAGCTTTCATTTGCGTACTGGTAAATGCCAAGACTGCGCCGTACCGAAGCAAAACCTGTGGTATTTCGAAAACGAGGTAATCGCGGTGCCGGCCAGTACGGCCACGGCAGCCGGCTTCAGCAAGGGCGTCGACCGCAACAGCGACGTCGCGCAGTGGGCCGCAACGCCCGATGCCGCCCGGCTGGCCCATCCGTCGGTCACCTGGATCGGCGCTCCGAGCATCCTCGAGCGCGCCACCCTCCTGCCGGGAGCGCAAACCGTGCGCACTGCCGCCGGAGACGAACTCGGCTTCAAGCTGGTCCCGCAGCTGTCCACCAACCGCTCCTACTTCAACAGCGCCAGCGCCGACTATTTCAAAGGGCGCGCGTTGCGCATGCGCGGGACCGCGAGCGAACTCAACGGCCGCGCGACCTTCACCGCGCGCACCATCTGGCCCGCCGACTTCGGCCTCGACACCGCCAGCCTCAAGAGCGAGCCCCTGAAAAATGCGGCCGAACTCACCGATTTCGTGCGCGCGCCGGTCAAGGACCAGCAGGGCGTCGAGACGCGCCTGCTGTGGGAACGCCATCCCGGACAGGCACGCGCCTGGACGGATAAGCCGGTCCTTGGCGTCGTCCTCAACGGCGCCCAGGGCGACGACGACGAATCTCTCGGCGGCCACTTCGCGATCGCTACCGGCCGCCTCGGCGCCCAGGGCGACTGGTCCGGCTGGGCCGTCAACAATTTTTATAACCTGGATTCGGTCAGCGAGAAGGGCATCGTCGCCGCCACGGTCCCGATGGACAATTATTTGATGGACCTGAACAGCGGCCAGCAATACTATCGACCCTCTTACATGCTGGTCGCGGTCCTCAACCACGCGCGTACCGCGGCCGCTTACCAGGGCGGCGTCCAGCGCGTGTTCAACCATTTTTACCGGCACGACTTCCGCTATCGCCATGCCGCCGCGAATTGCGCCGGCATCAGCGTCGACGTCTTCAAGGCGCTTGGTTGGAGTATCCCCGAGCGCGGGCCGACCGCCCCGTTGAAATCGGTCGCCGCCTACGCCTACGTATCGGCCACCGATGCCAGCCTGACCAGTGGCCGCAAGATCTACGATTACCTGAACGAAGAACAGACCCGCCTCTTGCCCGCGGTCGCCTTCGACGCTATCGGCCAGGACTTGCTGGACATCGTCGGCGGCAAGCCGCAGCGCGACCTGTCCGTCTACGAACAGCAACTGCGCGACGACGTCGAAGCCATCGTGCTGGTACGCATCCCGCAAATCCCGTCGAGCCGCGTGATGGGTTCGGCCCCGGTCTTCTCGTTCGACGAATTCCGCGAGCGGGTCCCGGCCGACCAGGCCGACTGGAAGATCGTCCCGGTTGGCGAACGCCCGTTTCCGGCTGCATTCCAGGGCGATGGTTTCAAGGCCGAGGGCGACCCCTCCGTGATCCCGCTGCCGGTGGCCGGCATCGGCACTGGCACGCTGCTGGCGGTGGCGATCGTGCTGCGCCGGCGCAAGCAAAGGCGCAAGCTACACACCAAACAGGTTCCGGTGGCGGAATCGGTGGAGTGACAGGCTCATGTGGCGCAGCCCTGAGCTGCGCCATGTGGCCACCCATCTTACAATAGCCGCATGCGCATCCTTATCGTCGAAGACCATCCGGACATCCTGGCCAACCTGTACGGCTTCCTCGAGCCGAAAGGGCACGTGCTCGATTCCGCCCGCAACGGGTATGCCGCCCTCGGCCTGGCCTCGGAACACGAGTACGACGTCATCGTGCTCGACATCGGCTTGCCCGGCCTGAACGGCCTCGAATTGTGCCAGACGCTGCGCGCCGAGCTGTCGATTGCCACGCCGGTGCTGATGCTCACCGCGCGCGACAGCCTGGGCGACAAGGTCGCCGGCTTCGACAGCGGCGCCGACGATTACCTGGTCAAGCCATTCTCGCTGGTCGAACTCGAAGTGCGCCTGAAAGCGCTGGTGCGCCGCTCGGAAGGGCGCAACGCCGGCAGCAGCAAGCTGCGCTTCGGACAACTCGTCTTCGATCCGGACACCCAGCAGGCCAGCCGCGCGAACCAGCCGGTGAACCTCACCCGCACCGGCTACGTGCTGCTGCACGCACTGTTGAAAGCCGCGCCGCGCATCGTCTCGCGCGACACCCTCGAGCAGGCCGTGTGGGGCGACGACCGCCCCGACAGCGACGCGCTGCGCACCCACATCCACGCGCTGCGCCAGGCCATCGACAAACCTTTCGACCACCCCATGCTGCTCACCGTGCCGGGCGTCGGCTACCGACTCGTGCTGTCCGATGCAGCCGGCTGATTCGCTGCGCCGGCGCATCGTCGTCGCCTTCGTCGCCTTCGGCGTCGTGCTATCTCTGTTCTTCGCGGTGCTGGCTGCGGTGGCAGTCGAAGGCATCGAGGTGCACCTGGTCGACAACCGCCTGAACGAGGTCGCCAAATGGTCGCTGCCGCGCCAGGCGGCCGGCCTGGTGGTGGACTTGCCCGCGGGCCTGCGCTTCCACCGCGGCGACGCCATTCCGCTATCGCTGCGCGGCCTGCCGCAAGGCGTCAGCGAAATCGAAGTCGACGGCGTCGGGCTGCACGTACTCTCCGGTACCGACGCCCACGGCGCGTATGCCGTGGTCGACCACGAAAGCGATTACGAACAGGTCGAGCTGGTCGTGTACTCGATGTTTGCCGCCTTCTTTATCGGCTTCCTGGTCCTGGCGGCCACCCTCGGCGGTTTTATCGCCCGCCGCGTCGTCAATCCGATCAGCGAACTGGCCGACGCCGTCGCCCGTGGCCATTCTCCCTTGCCGCTGCAAGAGCGCAAGGACGAACTCGGCATCCTGGCACGCGCGCTCGAAGCGCATACCGCCGAACTGCGCGCCTTCCTCGACCGCGAACGCTTTTTCACGGGCGACGTCAGCCACGAGCTGCGCAGTCCGCTGACGGTGATCATGGGTGCGGCCGAGATCCTGATGACGAACGGCGCCAATGAGTCGACGCGCGCACCGGCTGAGCGCATCTACCGCGCTGCGCACGAAGCGGCCGAATGCGTCACAGTGCTGCTGTTGCTAGCGCGCGAACCCGAACTGAAACGCCTGGCGCCGGTCGCGGTCGACGCCATCGCCGCCCGCGAAGCCGAGCGCTATCGGCCCCTGGTCGCGAATAAACCGGTCACGCTGGGCTACCGCGGCGGCCCCGCCTTTGCGGTCCAGGCGCCGGCCGAACTGTGCGCCGCCGCCATCGGCAACCTGGTGCGCAACGCCTGCCAGTACACCGAGCAGGGCAGCGTCACCGTCACGCTCGAACCCGGCCGGGTCGTGGTCGAGGACACCGGTCCCGGCCTGCCCGACGCGGTACGCGCGACGCTGGCCCAGCCCGGCGCCGCCCTCGGCGCGATCCCGTCGCGCGGCTCGGCCGGCACCGGACTTGGCTTGTCGCTGGTGCGGCGCATCTGCGAATACCTGGGCGCGACGCTGCGCTACGAAGAACGTCCGGGCGGGGGCAGCCGCTTCATCATCGCGTTTGATAACTGATTTCACGCGCGCTTAACGCCGGGCTGACCGGGGCTTGAGATGGCCCTCGCTATCCTCGCTGCATGCGTGGCCAAACCCGGCCGCGATGCATCGATGGATCGACGTTGGACAAACTGCTTGCACGGCGCATCAGCGCGCCTCTCCTCACCCTGGCCGTGGCCATGCTGCTCGCTTCCGCCGGCAATGTACCTTTCTGGTCGACCCTGGTACGCTCCGTCGGCGGCCTGCGCCCGGCGAACCTGCCGCTGCTGCTGGGCGCGTTTTCCATCATTGCGTTGTTCTTCAACGCCTGCCTGACGCTGGCCAGTTTCCGTTTCATCGCCAAGCCGGTCCTGATCGTGCTCGTTTTCTGCGCGGCGGGCGCCAGCTATTTCATCGCCAACTATGGCGTGGTGATCGACAAGGCCATGATGCAGAACGTGTTCGAGACCGATACCCGCGAAGCGTGCGAACTCCTCAGCTGGCACATGGCGTTCAGCGTCGGCCTGCTCGGGCTGCTGCCGGCCTGGCTGATCGCGCGCGCCGATATCGGCTTTCCGCAGGGCCTGCGTGGCCTGCTGGTGCGCGCGGGCATCGCCGGTGGATCGCTGGCACTCGCCGTGCTGCTGCTGGTGCTGCTCTTCAAAAGCCTGGCGCCGGCCGTGCGCGAACACCGCGAGCTGCGTTTCCTGCTCACGCCGACCAACACGATCCAGGCGCTGCACGGCTACCTGCGCAGCAAGTGGCGTACGCCGCTGGTGGTGGCGCCGCTCGGCCGCGATGCGATGCGGGGGCGCGCCCGGGCCGGCAATGGGCGGCGCACGGTGACGATCCTGGTGGTCGGCGAGACGGCGCGCGCAAAGAACTTTTCGCTCAACGGCTACCGGCGCGAAACCAACCCGCTGCTGGCGCGCCAGCCCGGCCTCATCAATTTTTCGCGGGTTGCGTCCTGCGGCACCGCGACCGCGGTCTCGGTCCCCTGCGTATTCTCCGCCCTCGGTCGTGAGCACTATTCCGACACCCGTGCCGCCAGCCAGGAAGGGCTGTTGGACGTACTGGCGCACGCCGGCTTCCAGGTGCTCTGGCGCGACAACAACTCCGGCTGCAAGGGCGTCTGCGACCGCGTCGCGTTCGAAGACCTGTCGCAGCCCGCGCCCGGCGACCCCTTATGCGAGGGCGGCGAATGCCACGACGAACGCCTGCTCGCCGGCCTGCCGGAACTGATCCGCAACGGTACTGGCGACCTGGTCGTCGTGCTGCACCAGAAGGGCAGCCACGGCCCGGCCTATGCGCGCCGCTACCCGAGCGGGTTCGGCCGCTTCGGCCCGGTGTGCACGACCAACGAATTCGAACAGTGTTCGCGCGCATCGATCGAAGCCGCCTACGACAACACGATTCTCTACACCGATTATTTCTTGAGCAAGACGATTGACCTGCTGCGCGCGAGCGCCGCGATGGAGGGCGTCGACACGGCCATGCTGTATTTTTCCGACCACGGCGAATCGCTTGGCGAGAACAACATGTACCTGCATGGCGCCCCCTATATGTTCGCGCCCAGCGAGCAAACCCATGTGCCGATGATGCTGTGGATGTCGGACGGTTTCAGCGGGCGCTTCGGCATCGACCGCACCTGCCTGATGGCGCGCCGCGACCAGCCGGTCTCGCACGACAACGTCTTTCACTCGGTGCTCGGCATGCTCGACGTGAACACCGCAGTGCTGAACCCGAAGCTGGACCTGTTCCGCGCCTGCACCCGGACTGCCTCCTGATGCGCGCCCTCGTCGACACATCGCCGCGCCTGCTCGGCGCGGGCCAGCTGCTGCGCCTGTGCGCCTGGCTGGCCGCCAGCGCCGCCCTTATTTTCTGGCTCGGCCATTTCACCGACATCGACCTCGACCTGGCCGACGCCGTTTATGACGCCGGCATCCACGCCTTTCCCTGGCGTTACACCTGGCTGGCCGATACCTTCAACCACACGATCCTGAAAGGGGTGTTGACGCTGGCGGCGGCCTGGTTCGTCCTCGCCGCTGCCCGCGACGCCTGGCGCCCACGCGCGGGGAGGACTGCGCTCGACCGGCTGCGCCTGCGCGTGGTCGGGCTTTCGGCGGTGTTGGTGCCTGTGGTGATCAGTACCCTCAAGCAGGCCAGCGTCGCCCACTGTCCCTGGGACCTGGCGCGCTATGGCGGCAGCGAACCCTACCTGCGCCTGTTTGAGGCCTTGCCGCCGGGTGTCGCGGCCGGCCACTGCCTGCCGGCGGGACATGCCTCGAGTGCGCTGTGGCTGCTGTCGCTGTGCGTGCTTTGGCTGCCGGCCCGCCCCCGGCGCGCGTGCCGGGTGGCGCTGGCGGCCTTGCTGTTCGGCGGCCTGGTCGGCTGGATGCAGCAATTGCGCGGCGCGCATTTTCTGACCCACACGCTGTGGTCGATCTGGCTCGCTTGTGCCGTCGTGCTGGCGATTGTCGCCAGCGTGCAGTGGCAACCGCGGAGGGCGGAAACGGCACCTGCCTGTGCTGCACTCGAAGACGCCGGCGGATTGCGCTAGCGCAGCATGGCTGGAGGCGCAGGGCGCATGATTTCCCGGTTCCTTTCCGTGGAGATACTTATGTCTGAACAAATGCCTGAAAGCGCTGACCCGGCCGGCCTGGCCGACAAGCTTGCCGCCCCCTTGAATGCCATCGTCTGCCGCCACCGCGCCGCGCTGATGCCGATGCTCGGCGGTAGCGAAGCGGCCGCGCGGGCGGCGCTGGCGAACGACGATGCCGTGCGCAAGGTGGCCGTGTTCTGCTATCCGCTGCTGCCCGGGATCATGCGACTGGCGCTCAAGGAACATACCTTCGTCAACTTCGTCATGAACAACCGCCAGAAATTGTTGGCACGCCTGACCGTCGAACCGGCGGCTGCCGCGGGCTGAAGCGCGCTATTGCGCGACCGGTTCCGCTTCCTTGGCCACGGCGCGGCCGCGGCTGATGCTGTCGCCGTCCTGCTTGCGCAAGCGCCAGAAAATCCCGGCCGACAGCACCGTCATGATGGCCAGCGCCCAGAACGCATGATGCAGGGCGCCGGCCACCAGCACCTGGTTCGTCTGCGGCACGCGGCCCAGGAACCAGGCGGTGACCAGCGACCCCGCTGCCAGCCCGAAACTCATCGACAGCTGCTGGAACGAGCTCGAAATCGTGCTCGCCATGCTGGTGTCGCCGGCTTCGATGTCGGCATACGCCAGCGTGTTCATGCTGGAAAACTGCAGCGAATTGAAGAAACCCTGCATCAGGCTGATGACGACGATGACCGCCAGCGGCGTCTCGCGCCCGACCATGCCATACAGGGCGATCGTCACCCCGATGCACAGGGTGTTAAATACCAGCACTTGCCGGTAGCCGAAGCGCGCCAGCACCTTGGGCGCGATCAGCTTCATGCCCATGGCGGCCGCCGCCGACGGCATCATCAGCAAACCCGACTGCCAGGCCGGCAGCCCGAGCCCGAGCTGGTACAGCAGCGGCAGCAGGAAGGGTAATCCGCCGACGCCGAGGCGCGTCACGAAACCGCCGACCACGGAAATCCGGAAGGTGCGCACTTTCAGCAAGGCCAGGCGCAGCAGCGGAAACTGGATGCGGTTCGCGTGCACGGCATAGGCGGCGAGCAGGGCGATCGACAGCGCCAGCATCAGCGCCATGGTGGTGGCGCCGAGGGTATGTTCGCCGAATATCTCCAGCAGCCAGGACAGGAGGGCAGTGCCGGAACTGAACAGCACCAGGCCGAACACGTCGAGCGGGCGGCGCGCGTCGCCGTGGTAGTCCGGCATGTGGCGCCAGACCAGGTACATCGCAATCAGGCCGAAGGGCACGTTGATGAAAAAGATCGCGCGCCACGAAGCCCAGTGCACGATCAGGCCGCCGACGGTCGGGCCGAGCAAGGGGCCGATCAGGGCCGGGATGATGACGAAGTTCATCGCACCGAGCAATTCGGCCTTGGGAAAGGTGCGTACGATCGCCAGCCGCCCGACCGGCATCATCATGGCGCCGCCCAGGCCCTGCAGCAGGCGCGCGGCCGTCATCAGCTGGGCGTTGGGCGCCAGGCCGCACAGGACCGAGGCCAGCGTAAAAATGCCGATCGCGGTCAGGAACACGCGGCGCGTGCCGAAGCGGTCGGCCATCCAGCCGCTGACGGGAATGCCGACCGCTAGCCCCAGGATATAACTGGTGACGACCGATTTCAGGCTCAGCGGCGTGACCCCGAGGCTGACTGCGATGCTCGGAATCGCGGTATTCACGACCGTGGCGTCGAGCTGCTCCATGAACAGGGCAGTGGCAACCAGCCAGGGCAAATAGGTCTTGACGGTGGAACTATCCAAACGGGCCTCATCCGACGCTGGCACGCGCGGCGCGCGTGCTGGTCTGGATTGTCACATAAATCATGCGATGCCGATTTTCAAAGAGGACACGGTCCATACAGCATCCTCCTGGTGTAATTTAAAACTTGTAGCGCGCGCCGAAGACCAGGAAATTGGCGCCGCTGTTCGGACGCTTGATGCTGGCGTTCGAATAATGCTGGATCTTCGCACCCAGGTCCCACCCGGTCGGCGTGACATAGCCGACGCCGACGTGATCGCCGAACTGAAAGGCGGTCGACAGCCGGTTATCGTCGTTGTTGTACAGCTCCGAGAACAGGTTGGCGCCGATGCCGCCCTCGACATACCAGCCGAGCTTATCGTCGCGCTGGTAGCGCGCCACCGGCGTGATGCCGACCACGGCCAGGTTCTGGTGCTGGCCGGGCACGTTGCGGTAGGCGGTGCCGCGCCAGTAGGCGGCCGACAGGTCCCAGTAGCCGCCCAGGTGGCGCCCGTTCGAGGCGAACCAGCGGCTTTCCCAGTTCTTTTGCACGGCAATGCGCGCCAGGCGTACCTTCGGTCCGGTGCCGAATTCGAACGACGCCGAGTCGATCCAGCCATTGCCGCCGGCAGGCTGCGTGCCCACTGCATTCTGGTAACCGGCTGCACTTGCCTGGCCCGCCAGCAGGGCGGCGGCCACACCCAACATGACCCCAAATTTTTTATTAGAGAACATAATTGCTTTCATAAGGTAGACGCCAGTCCATGCTGGCGCATTCAATAATTGTACTGGTACCAACAAAAACGCGCTGCGCACGCACGTGCTCGTCATCAACTCGCATAAAGGAACCATATGGCTCTTCCCGTTGTCGCATTTCTTGGTATCGGCCTGATGGGCCGGCCGATGGCGTCCCGCCTGGCCCAGGCGGGAGTTAGCTTGCGCGCATGGAACCGGACCGCCGCCAAGGCGCAGGCTTTAACGGATTCCGGCGCCACTGCCTGCGCGTCCATCGGCGAGGCCGTGGCCGGCGCCGCCATCGTGATCTCGATGCTGGAAGCGGGGCCGGTGGTCGGCGCGGCGATCGAGGCGGCCTTGCCCGGCATGGCGCCGGGCACGCTGTGGATCGACATGAGTTCCACGCGCCATGACGAAGCGCTGGCCTTCCATGCGCGCTTGACGGGGCAGGGCATGCGCTTTCTCGACGCGCCGGTATCGGGCGGCGTGCCGGGCGCCGAAGCGGGTACCCTGGCCATCATGGCCGGCGGCAGCCTGCACGATTTCAACGCCGCCGCACCCGTGTTCGGCGTGCTCGGCACGGCGCAGCTGGTGGGACCGGCCGGCAGCGGCCAGGTCGCCAAGCTGTGCAATCAACTGATTGTCGGCGCCACCATCAACATCGTGGCCGAAGCGCTGCTGCTGGCCCAGGCGGCCGGCGCCGACCCGGCCGCGGTGCGGGAGGCGATCCGCGGCGGTTTTGCCGGCAGCCGCATCCTCGAGCTGCACGGCCAGCGCATGTTGGAGCGCAATTTCGTACCGGGCGGGCAAGTCAAAAGTCAATTAAAGGACATGCGCAACGTACTGGCCGCGGCGGGGGAGGCGGGGCTGGTGCTGCCGCTGACGGCGGCGGTGGCGCGCAGTTACGAGTCGATTGAAGGGGATTTAGGAGGTGTGGACCATGCCGCCGCCTTGCTGGCGCTTGAACGGATCAATCCGGGGCACAGGGTAGGTTCGGCGCCGGATGTGTTGCCATAATTGGCGTTGGGGTGTGCACGGGTACGATTGCGCGGGCATGCCCGCCCTACGTACAGCGGGTTTCGTAGGGCGGGCATGCCCGCGGGTTTTATCGTACGCACACCGGCGCTTTAATACGGAGGCGCCTCGATGCAACCTCACGCCACCGGCAAGCCCGTCTCCACCAACCTTACCCAATAACTCGCCCCGATCGGCAGCAACTGGTCATTGAAATCGTAGCTGCCGTTATGCAGCTGGCACGGCCCCAGCCCATGCCCGCCGGCGCGGTGTTCGCCGTCGCCGTTGCCGATGAAGACATAGCAGCCCGGCTTCGCCTGCAGCATGAAGGCGAAATCCTCGGCGCCCATGGTCGGCTCGACCGCGGTATTCACATTGGCCGCGCCCACCACCGCGCGCATCGCCTCGACCGCAAACGCGGTCTGATCGGGATGGTTGATCAGCGGCGGATAGTTGCGCTTGAAATTAAAATCGATCTGCGCATTGAAGCCGGTTGCGATGCCGTTCGCCATCTGCTCCATGCGGCGCTCGATCTGGTCGAGCACCTCGGTGGAAAAGGTGCGCACGGTGCCGATCATTTCGGCTTCATTCGGAATCACGTTGGTGGCGCTGCCGGCGTGGATTTGCGTGATCGACAGGACCGCCGTCTCGAGCGGATTTTTTTCGCGCGAGACGATCGTCTGCCAGGCTTGCGCGATCTGCACCGCCACCATCACCGGGTCGATGCCGCGGTGCGGCTGGGCCGCATGCGCCCCCTTGCCTTTGACGACCACGCGGAACTCGTTACTCGATGCCATCATCGGCCCCGGGATCACGCCGAAGCTGCCCGCCGGCAGGCCCGGCCAGTTGTGCATGCCGTACACCGCTTCCATCGGGAACTGGTCGAACAGACCATCTTCCATCATGCGGCGCGCGCCGGCGCCGCCTTCTTCGGCCGGCTGGAAAATCAGGTAGACGGTGCCGTCGAAGTTGCGATGACGCGACAAATAGTGCGCTGCGCCCAGCAACATCGCGGTATGGCCGTCGTGGCCGCATGCATGCATCTTGCCGGGGTGGCGCGACGCATGGTCAAATGTGTTGAGTTCCTGCATCGGCAGCGCATCCATGTCGGCGCGCAGGCCGATCGCGCGCTCGGAGGCGCCGTTCTTGACGATGCCGACCACGCCGGTGCCGCCGAGTCCGCGCACGACGGGGATGCCCCAGTCTTCCAGGCGCGCGGCGATGACGTCGGCGGTGCGCTGTTCTTCGTAGCAGAGTTCCGGATGGGCGTGTAAATCACGGCGGATTTGTTCCAGCTCCGTCTGGAATGCAAGGATAGGTTCCACGAGTCTCATCTTGTTCTCCCTGATTGCATGGACATGATTGCAAGGTCTATAAACAGATTGTAGCCCGCCTCAACATCGGAAATCCAGCACCGGCCACGACTGGCCGTGGAATCAGCTAAAGTATTGGTTTGTCGACGTTTTTCCCTAGAATTGATCCAGATGTCCATCACCCAAGTCCGCGCCACCTGCCCCCACGATTGCCCCGATACCTGTGCCTTGCTCGTCACCGTCGAAGACGGTGTCGCGACCGAAGTACGCGGCGATCCGGCGCATCCGACCACGGCGGGCGTGCTGTGCACCAAGGTGTCGCGCTACGTCGAACGCACTTATTCGCCGGACCGCGTGCTGTACCCGATGCGCCGCGTCGGCAACAAGGGAGAAGGAAAATTCGAGCGCATCAGCTGGGACGCCGCGCTCGATGAAATCGCCGCGCGTTTAAAGCCGATCGTGGCAAGGAATCCGGAAGCGATCCTGCCCTACAGCTATTGCGGCACCATGGGCCTGGTGCAGGGAGAAGCGATGTCGATGCGCTTCTTCAACAAGCTGGGCGCCTCGCTGCTCGACCGCACGATTTGCGCCACCGCCGGCTTTACCGGCTACAAGTACACGATCGGCGCCTCGATCGGCACCGACATGGAACAGTTCCAGGATGCCAAGCTGATCATCATCTGGGGCGGCAACCCGATCGCCTCGAACCTGCACTTCTGGATGCGCGCGCAGGAAGCCAAGCGGCGCGGCGCCAGGCTGATCGCGATCGACCCGTATCGTTCGCTGACGGCGGAAAAGTGTCATCAGCACATCGCGCTGCTGCCGGGCACCGACGCCGCCTTTGCGCTGGGCCTGATGCATGTGCTGATTGTGGAAGACCTGCTCGATCATGACTACGTCGCGCAGTACACGCTCGGCTTCGAAGAGTTAAAAGAACGCGCCGCCGAATGGACGCCCGAACGCACCGCGGCTACGTGCGGCGTCACCGCGCAGGAAATCATCGACCTGGCACGCCTGTACGGCGGCATGGCGCAGCGCGGCGAACCGGTCGCGATCCGCTGCAACTACGGCGTGCAGCGTGCGCGCGGCGGCGGCATGGCGGTGCGTAACATGAGCTGCCTGCCGGCGCTGGTCGGCGCCTGGCGCCACCCGGCCGGCGGCATTCAATTGTCGACCTCGGGTTCGTTCCCGGCGAATAAGGCAAAGCTGCAGCGCCCCGACCTGCTGGCCGGACGCACCCCGCGCACGATCAACATGACCACCATCGGCGACGATTTATTAAAGCCGGCCTCGCCCGAATTCGGCCCGCAGGTGGAGGCGGTGATCGTCTACAACGCCAACCCGCTGGCGATCGCCCCCGATTCCGCGAAAGTGCAGCAAGGCTTCGAACGCGAGGATTTGTTTACTGTGGTGCTGGAACAGTTCCAGACCGACAGCGCCGATTACGCCGACATCCTGTTGCCGGCCACGACCCAGCTCGAACACGTCGACGCGCACCTGGCGTATGGCCACCTGTACATGATGGCGAATAACGCGGCGATTGCGCCCATGGGCGAAGCCAAGCCGAACAGCGAAATCTTCCGCCTGCTGGCCGCGCGCATGGGGCTGACCGATCCGTGCTTCCTCGAATCCGACGACGAGCTGGCGGCGCAAGCCTTCGATAAAACCCACAGCCGCGCGATTCACTTCGATTGGGAATCCTTGAAGCAAAAGGGCTGGCAAAAGCTGAACATGCCGGATGCGCCCTTTGCCGAAGGCGGCTTCCCGACGCCTTCCGGCAAATGCGAGTTTTACTCGAGCACGATGGCCAACGATGGCCTCGACCCACTGCCGGCCTACATCGCCCCCTACGAATCTGCAGCATCGAATCCTGAATTGGCAAAGAAATATCCGTTGGGGATGATTTCTCCGCCGGCACGGAACTTCCTGAACTCGACCTTTGTCAATGTACAGAGCCTGCGTGCAACCGAGGGCGAGCCGCACCTCGACATCCACCCGAACGACGCCGCCACCCGCGGCATCACCCACGGTGACATGGCACGTATTTTTAACGACCGCGGCTCTTTTATTGCCAAGGCGCGCGTGACCGAGAAAGCGCGACCGGGCCTCGTGGTGGGCTTGTCGATCTGGTGGAAGAAACTTTCCAAAGACGGCAAGAATGCCAACGAAGTGACCAGCCAGCGCCTGACCGACATGGGACGGGCGCCCACTTTCTACGACACCCTGGTGCAGGTCGAAAAAGCCGCACCGCGACCCGGACATGAAAACTCCCACCCCTAAACACTCCCGTTTGTTCCGGCGCGCGCTCAGCATGAGCGCAGCCGCCGGCGCCGTCGCATTACTTGCCAGTTGTTCTACGCTGAATTACTACAGCCAGGCCGCCCAGGGCCAGCTCGCACTCCTCTCCGACGCCCGCCCCATCGATGACTGGCTGGCCGACCCGGCCACCAACACCTCGCTGCGCCATCGCCTGGAAACGGCGCGCCAGATCCGCCGTTTTGCGGTCCAGCAAATGGGCCTGCCCGACAACGACAGCTATAAAAACTACGCGGCACTCAAGCGCCAATACGTGCTGTGGAACGTCGTCGCCACGCCGGAGCTGTCATTAAAACCGCTGCAGTGGTGCTTCCCGGTGGCCGGCTGCGTGAATTACCGCGGCTACTACAGCAAGGAAGACGCGCAGGCATATGCCAAGCAGTTGCGCGCCGAAGGGCGCGACGTCGAAATCGGCGGCGTCAGCGCCTATTCGACCCTCGGCTGGTTCAGCGATCCGCTGATTTCCACGTTCATCAACTATCCCGACGCCGAACTGGCGCGCCTGATTTTCCACGAACTGGCGCACCAGGTGACTTACGTGCAGGGCGACTCGCGCTTCAACGAATCCTTCGCCAGCGCGGTGGAAGAGGCCGGCGTCGAGTTGTGGCTGGAGCGCTTCGGCAATCCGGCGATGCGCGAGGGCTATGCGCGCTACTCGGCGCGGCGCAAGGATTTCCTGGCGCTGCTGCTGAAGTACCGCAAGGAACTCGAGCGTACCTATGCGGCCATCGTTCCCGACGAAGAAAAGCGCATCGGCAAGGCGCGCCTGTTCATCGCGCTGAAGGAGGAGTACCAGGTACTGAAAGCTAACTGGGGCGGTTACGCCGGCTACGACCGCTTCTTTGCCGAGCCGCTGTCGAATGCCCACCTGGCTTCGATCGCCACCTACAACGATTACGTGCCGGCTTTCCGCGCGATGCTGCGCGATGAAAAGAATTTCGGCGCCTTTTACCGCAAGGTGAACCGCTTGGCCAAACTCGACAAGACCGCGCGCCAGCACGCTTTGCGGATGATCGATGTGACGGCGCCGCCGGCCAACTACATGGTGCAACGCACCAATGCAGCCATGCCGTAGAGTGCCTGTTCCAATCGTGCCAAAAGCGCTTGCATACGTGGGCGCTGCCCGATAGCATCAATGGCAAACGCATAATGTACGCTGTGGGCGTTGTGCGCGTTTGTGCATGTTGCGCCCATGGACGATGACAATCCTATTGGAGACAGAGGCACCGATGGACAAAATTTGGCTGAAGTCGTATCCCCCTGGCGTCCCTGCCGAGATCAATCCCGACCAGTACACGTCGCTGGTGCACCTGCTGGAAGAATCCTTCCAGAAGTACGCGCAAAACAATGCGTACGTGTGCATGGACAAGTTCCTCACGTATGCCGAGCTCGATGCATGCTCGCAGCGCCTGGCCGGCTGGCTGCAAAGCCGCGGCATGGCCAAGGGTGCGCGCGTGGCCGTCATGATGCCGAACATCCTCCAGTACCCGATCGCGATCGCCGCCATCCTGCGTGCCGGCTACACCGTCGTCAACGTCAACCCGCTGTACACTCCGCGCGAACTCGAACACCAATTGAAGGACTCCGGCAGCGAAGCCATCATCGTGCTCGAGAACTTCGCGCACACGGTGCAGCAAGTCCTGAAAAACACGCCGGTGCGCCACGTGGTCGTGGCCAGCATGGGCGAAATGCTCGGCGGCGCCAAGGGCATGCTGGTCAACTTCGTCGTGCGCAGCGTGAAAAAGATGGTGCCCGAGTTCGCGCTGCCGAACATGGTGCGCTTCAAGGATGCGCTGGCGCAGGGCGGCAAGATGCCGTTCGCCAAACCCACGCTGACATCGAGCGACATCGCCTTCCTGCAGTACACCGGCGGTACCACCGGCGTCTCGAAAGGCGCCACGCTCACGCACCGCAACGTGATCGCCAACGTGCTGCAGGCCGAGGCCTGGGCCGAACCGGCGAACTCGCAGCCGCCGCACGTCGAATTCCAGACCATCGTCTGCGCGCTGCCGCTGTACCACATCTTCGCATTGACGGCCTGCGCCCTGTGGGGCATGCGTGCCGGCGCCTTGAACATCCTGATCCCGAACCCGCGCGATATTCCCGGCTTCATCAAGGAACTCGGCAAGTACAAGGTCAACATGCTGCCGGCGGTGAACACGCTGTACAACGCGCTGGTCAACCACCCCGACTTCGCCAGCCTCGACTTCTCGCAGCTGAAAACGGCGAACGGCGGCGGCATGGCGGTGCAGCAAGCCGTTAACGACAAGTGGAAACAGGTCACCGGCAAGAGTATCATCGAGGGTTACGGCCTGTCGGAGACGTCGCCGGTCGCCACCTGCAACCGCTCGGACGAAACCGGTTTCACGGGCAGCATCGGCTTGCCGGTGCCGTCGACCGACATCGCCATTCTGGACGACGACGGCAATCCGGTGGCCCTGGGCGAACCCGGAGAAATTGCGATCCGCGGTCCGCAGGTGATGGCGGGCTACTGGAACCGTCCGGACGAAACGGCCAAGGTCATGACCGCCGACGGCTTCTTCAAGTCGGGCGACATCGGCATCATGGACGAACGTGGCTACGTGAAAATCGTCGACCGCAAGAAGGACATGATCCTGGTGTCCGGCTTTAACGTCTACCCGAACGAACTCGAAGGCGTGATCGCCGGCCATCCGGGCGTGCTCGAATGCGCCGTGGTCGGCGTGCCGGACGAGCACTCGGGCGAGGCCGTCAAAGTGTTCGTGGTGCGCAAGGACCCGGCGCTGAGCGAGAGCGCGCTGATGGATTATTGCAAGGCGCAGTTCACCGGCTACAAGAAACCGAAGTACATCGAATTCCGCGACGAACTGCCGAAGACCAACGTCGGCAAGATCCTGCGGCGCGCGCTGCGCGACGAACAGCAGCAGAAGCAAAAGCAAGCAGCCTGACAGCATAGGCAAGTCCGGCTGGCAAAGCCGCCCGCGTACCGGGCGGCTTTGCATTTTTATTGGACACACAGAGTTATAGAAGGCGAGGCATAGATGGACAAGTTTTGGCTCAAGTCGTACCAGGCTGGCGTACCGGCGGAAATCGACCCGACGCAGTACCGCTCCCTGACCCATTTGCTGGAAGAGTCGTTCCGCAAGTACGCCGGCCAGAATGCGTTTGCCTGCATGGACAAGACCATCACCTACGCCGAGCTCGACCGCATGTCGGCGAACATGGCCGCCTGGTTCCAGAGCCGCGGCCTGCAGCCGGGCGCGCGCATCGCGATCATGCTGCCCAACGTGCTGCAATACCCGGTGGCGATGGCGGCGGCCCTGCGCGGCGGCTACACCATCGTCAACGTCAACCCGCTGTATACCCCGCGCGAACTGCAGCACCAGTTGAAGGACTCCGGCGCCGAGGCGCTGGTGGTGCTGGAGAATTTTGCCCACACGGTGCAGCAGGTGATCGCCAACACGCAGGTGAAACACGTCGTTGTCGGCGCCATGGGCGACCTGCTGGGCGGGATCAAGGGCACGATCGTCAACTTCGTCGTCCGCAAAGTGAAAAAGATGGTGCCGGCCTGGTCGCTGCCCGGTTCGACCGGTTTTAACAAGATGCTGGCCGAAGGTGCGCGTTCGACCTTCAAGCCGGTGAAACTCGGCCACGACGACATCGCCTTCCTGCAGTACACGGGCGGCACCACCGGCGTGTCGAAGGGCGCGGTGCTCCTGCACCGCAACGTGCTGGCCAACGTGCTGCAGAACGAAGGCTGGTTCGGTCCTTCGCTGGCCGGGGTGCCGGGTGGCCAGCAACTGCAATTCATGTGCGCGCTGCCGCTGTACCACATCTATGCACTGACGGTCTGCGCCTTGCTCGGCATGCGCATGGGCGCGATGAACGTATTGATCCCGAATCCGCGCGACATGGATGGCTTCATCAAGGAACTGGGCAAGTACCGCATCAACGTCTTCCCGGCCGTGAACACGTTATATAACGGCCTGGTGAACCAACCCGGCTTCGCCAAACTCGACCACTCGAGCTATCTGCTGTGTCCGGGCGGCGGCATGGCGGTGCAGCAGGCGGTGGCCGACAAATGGCTGAAGATGACGGGCACCCCGATCGTCGAAGGCTATGGCTTGTCCGAGACCTCGCCGGTGGTCACCGCCAACCGCTGCGACATCACCGATTTTACGGGGACCATCGGCTTGCCGTTGCCGTCGACCGAGGTCCTGATCGTCGACGAAACGGACAAACCTGTCCCCTTCGGCCAGTCCGGCGAGATTGCCGTGCGCGGCCCGCAGGTGATGGCCGGCTACTGGCAGCGCGACGACGAAACAGCCAAGGTCATGACCGCGGACGGCTTCATGAAGACCGGCGACATCGGCATCATGGACGAACGCGGCTACACGCGCATCGTCGACCGCAAGAAGGACATGATCCTGGTCTCGGGTTTCAACGTCTATCCAAACGAAGTCGAGAACGTCGTCGCCTCGCACCCGGGCGTGCTGGAAGTGGCTTGCGTCGGCGTGCCGGATAAACATTCGGGCGAAGCCGTGAAGCTGTACGTGGTCAAGAAGGATCCGGCGCTCACGGTGGACACCCTGATGGCCTTCTGCAAGGACGAGCTGACCGGCTATAAACGCCCGCGCATGATCGAGTTCCGCGACACGCTGCCGAAGACCAACGTCGGCAAGATCTTGCGGCGCGAGCTGCGTGACGAGAAGCAGTCGGCTTGATGCTGTAAATAGCCGTCTCTCCGAGCCGCAGGCGGGTCATACGGTGATCCGCGTGGGCACGAGTGCCTTTCGCGGCCCGGCCCACCCTACGGTGCGCCGCTGCCGCAGGCGTGGTTTCCGTTCGCGCAGCGCCCCGGCGTTTCTCGTAGGATGGGCCGGGCCACGAAAGGCACTTGTGCCCATGCGGACCAAACGCGCCACAAACAGTGCAGGCAACAGCCCCGCCAACGCCTCCGTACTGAGAACTCGTTGACTCTTCCACACCTTTTTGCAACACTCAACTGACTGTTGAGCCGGGCCAGACGCGCCTCTTGCGCGCCACCGTAGGTTGGCAGTTTCCCTTCTTGCGGAGTCAAGATGCGCGCCTGGTACCGAGTGTTGACCTTCCTCTCTCTTTCCCTGTGCGCCTGCGCCGCCGCGGCGCAAACGGTCGTCTCCGCGTTCTCGCCCGAAGGCCCTGTGAAAGGCGTGCGCCAGGTCACGGCGCGCTTCTCGAACCAGATGGTCGCCTTTGGCGACCCGCGCGCCGCCGACCCTTTCAGCGCCGACTGCACCGAGAAGGGAAGCGGACGCTGGATCGACGGCACGACCTGGAGCTACGACTTCGAACGCGACGTCCCCGGCGCCGTCGCCTGCACGTTCACACTGCGTCCCGACGCGCGCGACCTCGCCGGCCAGCCACTCGGCGGCAAGCGCGCCTTCGCCTTCAACACCGGCGGCCCGTCGATCGTGCGCGCGCTGCCGCACGAAGGCAGCCAGCAAGTCAACGAACAGCAAATCTTCCTGCTCGCACTCGATGCGCCGGCCCGCAGCAAAGACATCGAAAGCCATGCCTGGTGCCGCGCCGACGGCGTCAACGAAAAGATCGGCGTGCGCGTGCTGGCAGGAGAGGAGCGCGAGCGTGTGCTGGCGCAGCGGCGCGACTTCGTCGACCGCCACCTGACCGTGTACTGGCGTGCACGCGGCCGCACCTGGCAGGCCGCGCTGCCGCTCAAGAACAAGCTCGATGACGGCTTCCCGATCGTCGCCCTGCAATGCCGCCGTACGCTGCCGGCCGACGTCGACCTGACTCTGGTCTGGGGGGAGGGCATCGCCGCGCCGAATGGCGTCGCGGTCGACGCCGACCAGACGCTGGCCTACCGCACGCGTCCCGACTTCAGCCTGACCCTGCGCTGCGAGCGCGTCAATGCGAAAGCCGGCTGCGTGCCCTTCCTGCCGGTGTCGCTCGACTTCAGCGCGCCGGTGCCGCTGGCCGAAGCACGCAAGATCCACCTCGAGGGCGCGGGCGGCAAGCGCTTCGCGCCCACCATCGCCGACGAGGCCAAGGGCGGCTTCGTCGGCGCATTGACCTTCCCCGGACCCTTCCCGGAGCTGGCGACCTTGCAGCTGCGCCTGCCCGACGGTTTGAGGGACGACGCCGGCCGTCTGCTCACGATCCGCAAAGCGGGCGCGCTGGCGCTGCGCGTCGACCGCCAGCCGCCGCTGGTCAAATTCTCGGCGCCGTTCGGCATCATCGAAGCGCGCGGCGACCGCCTGCTGCCGGTCACGGTGCGCAACGTCGAGGCCAGGCTGGCCACAAGCGTGCGCAGCAGCGGCGCCAGCCTGCGCCTCACGCAGGAGCAGGATGTGATGGCCTGGCTCGGCAAGCTGAACGGCTATGGCGGCAGGGTGTCGACCCCGCCCGAGCAGTCCGGCGCGGCGCTGCAGAAACGGGTGCTAGGGCCGAATGCCGGCGGCGCCATCGAACGCTTCGCGCTGCCCAAGCCGAACGGACGGCGCGCCTTCGAGGTCGTCGGCATTCCGCTGCGCCAGCCGGGCTTCTACGTCGTCGAACTGGCCAGCCCGCAGCTGGGCCGCGCCATCAACGACAAGGGGCGCACCGCCTATGTGCACACGACGGCGCTGGTGACGAACCTGGCGGCGCATTTCAAGCACGGCGCCGAGTCCTCGCTGGTGTGGGTTACCTCGCTCGACAAGGGGCGGCCGGTGGCGCGCGCCCAGGTCGGCGTGCGCAGCTGCGCCGGCAAGCTGCTGTGGAGCGGCGCCACCGATGCCAACGGCGTGGCGCGCATCGCCCAGCCACTGCCACGCAGCGAATGCAGCCACGGCGGCGGCTACTTCGTCAGCGCGCGCAGCGGCGACGATGTTACGTTCACCCTGTCCGAGTGGCAGCGCGGGATCGAACCCTGGCGCTTCAACCTGAACACGGAATCGCTGGACAAGGACAGCCGCCTGGTCGCCACCGTGTTCGACCGCACGCTGCTGCGCGCCGGCGAGACCGTCCACATGAAGCATTTTTTGCGCCGCCGCGTCGGCAGCGGCCTGGCGCTGGTGAACGCGCGCGACCGGGCGCCACGCAATGTGCCCTCGATGCTGGATGAGGATGCCGCCGCCGACAAAATGCCGCGTCCATCGAAAGGCGTGCTGGTACACCAGGGCAGCGGCGACAAGGTCGCCTTCGATGTGACCTGGGATGCGGGCGGCCAGGCGCATGGCGCGTGGACGATTCCGGCCGAATCGAAGCTGGGCCAGTACGACGTCGTCATCGGCGGCCAGGTGGCCGGCAGCTTCCGCGTCGAACAGTTCCGCGTGCCGACCATGAAGGCGGTGCTCAAGGGACCGGCCGAACCCGTAGTGGCGCCGCGCAGCATCGTGCTCGACGCCCAGGTGAACTACCTGGCAGGCGGCCCGGCCGGCGGCGCGCCGGTCACATTGCGCACGGTCTCGGAACCGGCCGCGCTGCGCTTCGACGATTACGAGGGGTTTGCCTTTGCCGGCGGCGACGTCAAGGAAGGCGTCGAGCAGGAGGGGGCGCAGGACGACGGGGGCTTCGATGATGAAGGCGGCGAAGAAGAAGGGCAGCACGCGAGCGGCGAGGCCGCGCGCACCCAGCGCCTGACGCTCGACCGCGCCGGCGGCGCGCGCATGAGCGTGCCCGACCTGCCGCAGCTGGACCGGCCACGCACCCTGCTGGCCGAGCTGACCTACCAGGACGCGAATGGCGAAACGCTGACGGCGTCGATGCGCGTGCCGCTGTGGCCGTCGCGCCTGGCCGTCGGCATCAAGCAGGGCAGCTGGCTGAGCGGCGATACCATGAAATTCCAGGTCGCCGTGCTCGACGTGAAGGGCAAACCGGTCGCGGGAACCCAGGTCGAGGTCGACGTGTTCCAGCGCGTGACCTATTCGCACCGGCGGCGCCTGGTCGGCGGCTTTTATGCCTACGAAAACAGCAGCGAGATCAAGCGCATCGGCGCCGCCTGCGCCGGCGCCAGCGATGCACGCGGCCTGCTGCTGTGCGAACTGAAGGCGCCGGCCGAGGGCAACCTGATTCTGCGCGCCCGCGCTGTCGACCTTGATGGCCGCCCCAGCATGGCGCGCAGCGATGTCTGGGTGGCCGGGCGCGGCGCGCAGTGGTTCGAGGCATCCGACAACGACCGCATCGACCTGTTGCCCGTAAAACCGCGATTCGAGCCAGGCGAGCGCGCCAGCTTCCAGCTGCGCATGCCCTTCCGCGCCGCCACGGTGCTGGTGACGGTCGAGCGCGAAGGCATCCTCGACACGTATCTACGGCGCATCTCGGCCCAGGACCCGACCATCTCCCTGCCGATCAAGGCGAGCTATGCGCCGAACGTGTTCGTCTCGGCGCTGGTGGTGCGCGGGCGCGTGGCCGGTGTGCAGCCGACCGCGCTGGTCGACCTCGGCAAGCCCGCCTATAAACTCGGCATCGCGCCGGTGCGGATCGGCTGGGCGGCGCACGAATTGCACGTGCAGGTCGCCAGCGACAAGCCGGTCTATAAAGTGCGCGAGCGCGCCGCGGTGCGTGTAAAAGTCACGCGGGCCGACGGCAAGCCGCTGTCTCCTGGCGCCGAGATCGCACTGGCCGCCGTCGACGTCGGCCTGCTGGAACTGGAACCGAACGACAGCTGGAAGCTGCTCGACACCATGATGAGCGAGCGCGGCCTGCAGGTGGAAACGTCGACCGCGCAGATGCAGGTCGTCGGTAAACGCCACTTCGGCCGCAAGGCGGTCGCGCATGGCGGCGGCGGCGGGCAGAGCGCCAGCCGCGAACTGTTCGACACCCTGCTGCTGTGGCAGGGCAAGGTCAAACTCGATGCGCAGGGAGAAGCGCAGGTGACCGTGCCGCTGAACGATTCGCTGACGGGTTTCCGCATCGTGGCGGTGGCCAGCGCCGGCGCCGGCTTGTTCGGCACCGGCTCGGTCGAGGTGCGCAGCACGCAAGACCTGATGCTGATGTCCGGATTGCCGCAGCTGGTGCGCGCCGGCGACCGCTTGCGCGCCGGTTTTACTGTGCGTAATGCCTCCGAGCGCGCGCAGCAGGTGCAACTGGCGGCGCAGATGACGGCCGATGCGGGCGCGCCGCGGTCCCTGGCGGCGCAGACGGTCACGCTCGATGCCGGCGCATCGCGCGAGCTGTTCTGGGACATAACAGTGCCGCAGGCGCAAGCGCTGCGCTGGCAGGTCGATGCGAAGGGCGGGGCAGCTAGCGACAGCATCCGCATCGTGCAAAAGGTCGGCGCCGCGGTGCCGGTGCGTACGCTGCAGGCGACGCTGCTGCAGCTCGACGGGCCGAAGTCCATGCAGGTCGAGCGGCCGCTTGACGCGCTGCCCGGCTACGGCGGCGTGCGCACCACGTTCAGCCCACGCCTGGGCGGCAGCCTCGCCGGCGTACGCGACTACATGGCCGCCTATCCCTATTCCTGTTTCGAGCAGCGCACCTCGCGCGCGGTGGCGCTGCGCGACGAGAAGGAGTGGACCCAGGTCGCGGCGACCCTGCCGGCCCATCTCGACGGCGACGGCCTGGTGAAATATTTTGCATCGATGTTGGAGGGCAGAGACAGCCTCACGGCCTACATCCTGTCGGTGACGACGGAAGCCGGCTTCGCGATCGCGCCGGAAGCGCGCGAACGCATGCAGGCCGGCCTGATTGCCTTTGTCGAAGGGAAGATCGTGCGCGGCAGCGGCCTGCGCACGGGCGAGCTGGCGGTGCGCAAGCTGGCCGCATTGGAGGCGCTGTCGCGCATCGAGCCGGTACGCCAGGCATGGCTGCAATCGTTCACGGTCGAGCCGACCCTGTGGCCGACCTCGGCCATCATCGACTGGTACCTGGTGCTGCAGCGTTCGCCCGCGCTGGAGCGGCGCGACAGCCTGCTGGCCCAGGCGCAGCAGATCCTGCGCGCGCGCCTGAACCTGCAAGGCACGACGATGGGCTTTTCGACCGAGCGCAGCGACGACTGGTGGTGGCTGATGGCTTCGCCCGACGTCAACGCCAACCGCCTGCTGCTGGCCATGCTCGACAACCCGGCCTGGCAGGGCGACATGGGCCGCCTCGCGCGCGGCACGCTGGGGCGCCAGCAGAAGGGTCACTGGAGCACGACGCTGGCGAATGCCTGGGGTACGCTGGCGCTGGAAAAATTCTCGGCGAAGTTCGAGGCGCAGCCGGTCACCGGCACCAGCAGCGCCGTGCTGTCAGGCGCCGGCAAACCCGCCAGTTGGACCGGTACGGTACCAAACAGCGTGCTGCAGGCCTGGCCCGAGGGCCGCGCCCAGCTGACGCTGCGTCACGAGGGTGGCGGCAAGCCCTGGGCCACCGTGCAGAGCCTGGCGGCGGTGCCATTGAAGGCGCCGCTGTCCTCGGGTTACCGCATCGCGCGCAGCGTCACCCCGGTCGAGCAGGCCAGGGCGGGCAGCTGGGCGCGCGGCGACGTCTACCGCGTCAAGCTCGACCTCGAGGCGCAGGCCGACATGAGCTGGGTCGTGGTCGACGATCCGATTCCGGCCAGCGCCAGCATCCTCGGCACCGGCCTCGGGCGCGACGCGCAGATCGCAACGCGAAGTGAGACGCGGCGCGGCTGGGTGCAGCCGGACTTCGAGGAGCGGAGCAGCGGCGCCTTCCGCGCCTATTATTCCTGGGTCCCGAAAGGGAAGTGGAGCATCGAATACACGGTGCGCCTGAATAACGAAGGCAATTTCAACTTGCCGCCGACGCGGGTCGAGGCGATGTACAGCCCCGAGATGTTCAGCGAAGCGCCGAATGCGGCGGTGGTGGTGGGGCGCTGATGCAGAGGATGTTATTGGCGTTGTTCGTTTTGGCCAGCGCGGCCGCCGCAGCCGCCGTGCCGACCCCTGCGCAGGTGCAGGCCGCCTACCGGACATCCGATGCCCAACTGCTCGACCGCCACGGCGTGCCGATCGACGCCGTGCGCGTCGACATGCGGGTGCGGCGCCTGGCCTGGACGCCGCTGGCCGAGATATCGCCGGCGCTGGGCGCGGCGGTGCTGCAGGCCGAAGACCAGCGTTTCATGCAGCATGGTGGCGTCGACCTGCGCGCCGCCGGCCAGGCCGCCTGGGACAACCTGTTCCGCGAACGCGCGCGCGGCGCATCGACCATCACGATGCAGCTGGCGGGCCTGCTCGATGCCGAACTGCGCGCCGGCGCCGGCGGACGCTCGTGGACTCAGAAGTGGAACCAGGCACTCGCCGCGCGCGAGATCGAGGCCGGCTGGAGCAAGCGGCAAATCCTCGAGGCTTACCTGAACTTGGCCAGCTTTCGCGGCGAGCTGCAGGGCGTACGCGCGGCATCCAATGCCCTGTTCGGCAAGCTGCCCTCGGGACTGGACCAGGCCGAGTCAACCATCCTGGCCGCACTCCTGCGCGGACCCGGCGCCGCGCCGCGGGCGGTGGCGCGGCGTGCCTGTGCGCTGGCGCTGGAACTGAAATCGCAGGCCGGCTGCGCCAGCATCGAATGGCAAACCGAGGTGGCCCTGGGCCGGCCGCTGGCGCAGCCGCAGCAGCCGCTGGCGCGCCAGGCCGCGCGCAGGCTGCTGGGCGAGGCCGGACTGTCCGGCCCCAGCACGCTCGACGCCGGCCTGCAGCGCTTCGCACTGGACTCCCTGCGCCGCCACCTGCGCGCATTGGCCGAACGCAACGCCGGCGACGGCGCAGTGGTCGTGATCGACAACGCCAGCGGGGAAGTGCTGGCCTATGTCGGCAATGCTGGCAACAGCGAAGTCGACGGCGTGCTGGCGCTGCGCCAGGCCGGTTCGACCCTGAAACCCTTCCTGTACGAGCTGGCGCTGGAGGGACGCCTGTTGACGGCGGCCTCGCTGCTCGACGACAGTCCGGTCGATATCGCCGCCGGCGCCGGCATGTACGTGCCGCAGAATTACGACCGCCAGTTCAAGGGCTATGCCAGCGTGCGCACCAGCCTGGCCAGTTCGCTCAACATCCCGGCAGTGCGCACGCTGCTGCTGACGGGGCTGGAGCGCTTTTACGAGCGCCTGCAGGGACTTGGCCTGGATTCGCTTACCGAAGACGCGCAATTCTACGGCCCCTCGCTGGCGCTCGGCTCGGCCGACGTGTCGCTGCTGGAACTGGCCAACGCGTATCGGACGCTGGCGAACGGCGGCCTGCAGGGACCGGTCACCTTGCGCCCGCGTGCGCCGCCGGCTGGGCGGCGCGTGCTCGACGCCGGCGCCAGCTTCATCGTCGGCGACATCCTGGCCGACCGCGGCGCGCGCAGCCCGACCTTTGGCCTGCGCAGCGAACTGGCCACCGCCTACTGGAGCGCGGTAAAAACCGGCACCAGCAAGGACATGCGCGACAACTGGTGCCTGGGCTATTCGGACCGCTACACGGTCGGCGTCTGGGTCGGCAATTTCGACGGCCAGCCGATGTGGGACGTGTCCGGCGTCTCCGGCGCGGCCCCGGTCTGGCGCGACGTGATGGATTACCTGCACCGCGACCGCCCGGGCCGGCAGGGTGCGGCGCCGCGCGCGCTTCTGCGGCGCGAGGTGCGTTTTATTCCGGCGCATGAGCCGCCGCGGCCGGAATGGTTCCTGGCCGGGACCGAGAGCGCCGTCGTGGAGGCGGTGCCGGCCGCGCGGCGCGCGCCGCGCATCGTGTATCCGCTTGACGGCAGCATCATCGCGCTCGATCCGGACATCCCCGCGCAGCTGGAGCGCATCGTGTTGCGCGCACAGGCCGGGAATGGCCTGCGCTGGCGCATCGACGGCGCCGATGCCGGCGCGGCCGACGCGGCGCTCGCCTGGCGTCCGCTGCCGGGCGAACACCGGCTCGAACTGGTCGAGGACGACGGCAAGGTGGTCGCCGTCAGCCGCTTCGAGGTGCGCGGCAATCGCCGGCCCGATGGCGAGGACGGCTAGCCAGGACCTAGTTGAGCGCTGCCGCCCCACGCCGCTCGGCCACTTCCTGCAGCACGGCGTGCACGTGCTCCAGGTTGGCCGGTTTCGTCAGATGCGCGTCGAAGCCGGCGGCGGACGAGCGTGCGCGGTCTTCCAGCGCGCCCCAGCCGGTGAGGGCGACCAGGGTCGCCTGCGCCATGCCGTCGATCCGGCGCAAGGCTTGCGCGACGTCGTGGCCGCTCTGGTCGGGCAGGCCGATGTCGAGGAAGACGACATCCGGGCGCAGCCGCGCAGCCGCAGCCAGCGCCGCGCCGCCGTCGTGCGCGATCTCCACCGCGTGGCCGTTCATCTCCAGCAGGGCGCCCAGCATGTGCGCGGCGTCGACGTTGTCGTCGACCACGAGGATGTGCAAGCCTGCCATCGCCGGCGCGCTGGCCGCTGCTGCCGCGACCGGTGCGGTGTCCGGCGTATCCTCCCCCGCCAGCGATCCGCACGGCAGCACGACGGTAAAGCAGCTGCCTTGTTTCAGGCCCGCGCTCTGCGCGCTCACGCGCCCGCCATGCAGTTCGACCAGGCGCTTGACCAGGTTCAGGCCGACGCCCAGGCCGCCCTGGGCCATGGCGGCGCCTTCCTGCGCCTGCGCATACATGTCGAAGATCAGCGGCAGCATCTCGGGAGCGATGCCGATGCCGTTATCCGCCACGCTCAGCACGGCCTCGCCGCCCAGCAGCTGCGCGCGCACCGTGATCTGGCCGCCGGCCGGCGTGTACTTCGCGGCGTTGTTGACCAGGTTGTTGAGCACTTGCGCGATGCGGTGGCGGTCGACGTGCAGCAGCACCGGCTGGTCCGGCAGCGCGAGCGCGAGTCGGTGCGCGCCGGCGGTCACCAGCGGCATGCTCATCTCGACCGCGTCCTTGACCACGTCGGCCAGCGCCACCTGGCTGCGGCGCAGCTCGACCTTGCCCTCGGACAGGCGCGCCATGTCGAGCAGGTCGTCGACCAGGTGCACCATGTGGTCGACCTGGCGCTTGATCATGCCCTGCACCTTGCCCGACTGCGCCGCCGACGGATTCACGCGCATCAGCTCGAGGCCGGTGCGGATCGGCGCCAGCGGGTTGCGCAACTCGTGCGCAAGGGTGTACAGGAACTCGCTTTGCATGCGGTTCTTCTTCTGCAGTTCCTCCTCGGCTTCGGTGCGCGCATGCACGTCGGTCACGGTGCCGACATAGCCGCGCAACAGCCCGTCGTCGCCGAAGCGCGGCGTGCCGGCATCGATGAACCAGCGGTAGGCGCCGTCATGGCGGCGCAGGCGGTAATCGATGTGGAACGGCGCTGCTTCCGCGGCGGCGGCCAGGAAGGTGTCGCGGGTGCGCGGCAAGTCGTCCGGATGCACGTTCTCGAGCCAGCCCAGGCCCTGGTCCTGCTCCCAGCTGCGCCCGGTGTATTCGTACCAGCGCCGGCTCAGGTAAGTGCACAGGTTGTTCTCGTCGGTTGTCCACAGCATCACCGGCGCCACGTCCACCAGCGTATGGAAGTAGGACTCGCGCATGGCCGAGGCCTGCAGCTGCTGGCGCCGTTCGCGGCCCAGCTGCACCTGGCGCTGCACGCGCGCCAGCAATTCGGCGGCGGCGAAGGGTTTGACGAGATAGTCGTCGGCGCCGGCCTGCAAGCCTTCGACCTTGGCTTCCTCGCCGGCGCGCGCCGACAGCAACATCACCGGCAGGTCGCGCAGGGTATCGTGCGCACGGATGCGCGCAATCAGACCGAAGCCGTCGAGCTTCGGCATCATCACGTCGCTCAGCAGCAGGTCGGGCGGATCGCGCAGCAGCAACTCGAACGCCGCTTCGCCATCGGCGCAGACGGTCACCTCGGCATGCGGATCGAGCAGCGCCTTCAAATAGGCGCGCATGTCGTTGTTGTCGTCGGCGATCAGGATGCGCGGCAGCGGCGCGGCCGGCAGCAGCAGGGTGCCGGCGGGGGCAGTACGCGCGCTCGCAGACGCTTCTTCGTCGGGCAGCCAGCGCAGCGCTTCCTCGACGAAGGCGGCGCCCATGCGCTGCGCCAGCACAGGTTCGGCGGCGGCGTCGACGAGCCGTTCTTCGGGCAGGTGCGCATGGCCGAAGGGCAGGTCGACGTCGAAGCGGGTGCCTTGTCCCTCGACGCTGTGCACGGCGATGGTGCCGCCATGCAGGCGCACCAGCTCCTGGATCAGTGCCAGGCCGATGCCGGTGCCTTCATAAGTACGGCCCGGCGTGCCTTCGATGCGGTGGAAGCGCTCGAACACACGTGGCAGTTCGGCGTGCGGGATGCCGCTGCCGGTATCGATCACCGACAGGCGCACCATGTCCGCGTGCCGGCGCAGGGTAATGGCAACGCTGCCCGCGAGCGTGAATTTGAAGGCGTTCGACAGCAGATTAAAAACGATCTTTTCCCACATGTCGCGGTCGACCCAGACCGGCTCGCCCGGATCCTGTAAATCGACCTCGTAGCGCAGGCCGCCCTTGGCCATGGCCGATTCGAACACGCTGGCAAGATCGGCGGTGAGGCGCGCCAGGTCGGTCGCGACATAGGTCGCCTGCACCCGGCCCGCTTCGATGCGCGAAAAATCGAGCAGCGAATTTACCAGTTTTAGCAAGCGCAGCGCATTGCGGTGGGTGAGGTCGACGCGCTTGCGCTGCACCGGGCCGAGTGGCTCGCTCGGGTCGGCCAGGGCGTCGTCGAGCGGCCCCAGGATCAGCGTCAGCGGCGTGCGGAACTCGTGCGAGACGTTGGAAAAGAAGGCGGTCTTGGCGCGGTCGATCTGCGCCAGCTCCTCCGCGCGGCGCTGTTCCTTTTCATAGGCGACGACGTTGCCGACGGCGGTGTTCAAGGCTGCACCCAGCAGGTCGTAGTAACCGAGGTAGTCGGCATCGAGTGCGCGCGCGGCGCTCACGCCGGCCACGGCGAAGCCGAACAGGTCTGCCTGGCCGGGCAGGGCGATCGGCAGCACCAGCGCCGTATCGGGCGCCGCCGCGTAGCTGCCGCAAGGCGTGGCGCCGAAGCGCGGCGCCAGCCCATCGATGCGCTGCACCGCGCCGGATTGCGCGCTGCGGGCAAAAGGCCAGCAGGCGTCGTCCAGGTCGAGGCTCGCCGGCGCCAGCGCCGGGTGGGCGTCGAGGCCGGCGCTGCTGCACAGTTGCAGCGTGCCGTCGCCGTCGATCCGGTACACCAGTAGGAAGGGCAGGTCCAGCGCCATATTGGCGTGCTCGGCCGCGATGCCGCGTCCGATCTCGTCGAGGGTGCGGGCGTCGGCGATGTCGACGCTCAGGTCGCGCAGGCCGTGCGTGCGGCGCGCATTCAGCACCGTCGCCGTCGACTCGGTGATCGGGTGGAAGATGCCGCCGACTTCGCCCGACTCGTCGCGGATCGGCGAAAACGAGAAGGTCATGAAGGCTTCCTCGAGATAGCCGAGGCGGTCGAGGAACATGCGCTGGTCCTTGATGTAGGCGCCTTCTCCTTGATGGGCGCGGTCGAAGGCGTCGCCCACCACTGGCAGCGCGCTGGCCCAGATTTCCTTGAACGGCGCACCCATCGCCTGCGGATGCAGGTCGCCGCAGATCGGGCGGTAGGCGTCGTTGTAGATCTGGATGTCGTCGGGCCCCCAGGCGACCAGGATCGGGAAGGTCGACGACAGGCACAGGCTGACCGAGGTGCGCAGGCTCTGCGGCCAGTCCTGCAGCGGACCGAGCGGCGTTGTCGACCAGTCCATCGCCCGGATCAGCGCGCCCATTTCTCCGCCGCCGGCAAGCCAGCCGAGGTCGTCGTTTACAGCTGGTGAAGGAGGAAGTGGGGACATGGCAAGGGAGCTTGAATTGTGGAGAAATACCGAAATCAGCTGCGTATTTTATGCTAACTCAGCATTATTTATCGAAATCTCCGCAGCGCGCTGGTGTTGTCACGCAACAAATGGCGCCGCGTGCCGCAGCTCAGGCGCGCCGGATCCGCGGCGACCCGTCCGCGACGGCAAAGGCGGCCGCCTGCGACTGTCCGCTGCGCGCATCGCGCACGTCGTCGAGCGCCATGAAGCGCGCCTGCGCGGATTGCGGCGTCAGCTCTACCAGCATGTAGCCGCGGCGGTCGCTGCGTCCGTACAGCATGTGCGGATTGCGCTCGACGTTTTCCTGGGTGCGCGCCTGCGGCCGCGAACTCGAGGTGACGGACGTACCGCACAGTTCCGCGGCGACAACCGGATTCGCGCGCGACACTGGCCGATTGAAATCGCGCCTTAATTCGCTCGCATAAAAGGTGTGCACGTCGCCCGCCAGCACCAGCGGATTGTTCGCACCGCTACGCACCAGCGTATCGAGCAAACGCCGGCGCGCCACCGGATAGCCATCCCAGCCATCGGTCCAGAAGCGGCCATCGTCGGGCGCGCGCACCGGCACCCCGCTCGATTGCGCCAGCGGTGTCTGCTGGGCCAGGATGTTCCAGTGCGCGCGCGAGGACGACAGCCCCTGCGCCAGCCAGGCTTCCTGTTCGCCACCGAGCATCGTGCGCCGCGGGTCGCGCAGTTCGGCGCAGGCGCGCGCCAGCACCACGTTCGAGCCGCCGCGGCCTGGTTTCGGGCAGGGCAGCGGTGAGCGGTACTGGCGGTTGTCGAGCACATGGAAGCGTGCCAGCCGGCCCCAGTCATGGCGCTGGAACATGCGCATGGCGCCGAAGCGGCCGGGGCGCGGCGGGGCCAGGCGCAGCGGCATGTGTTCATAAAACGCTTGATACGCTGCCGCGCGCCGCGCGGCGAAGTCGGCCGACAGCCGCTCGTCGATGTCGCCGGCGTAGTCGTTGGCGACTTCGTGGTCGTCCCAGGTGACGATCCAGGGCGCGGCGCGGTGCGCGCTTTGCAGGTCAGGGTCGCTTTTGTATTGCGCATAGCGCGCGCGGTACTGCGCCAGCGTGAACGATTCGTCGCTGCGGATCGCCCGCGCCGGATGGCGCAGTTGATACGGTCCCCACTCGTAGATGTAATCGCCCAGGAAGGCGACCAGGTCGGGCGCGGCGGCGGCGATGTGGCGATGCGCGGCGTAGTGGCCGAACTCCCAGTGCTGGCAAGAAGCGACCGCGATTTTCAATGACCCGGGCAGCGCGTCGGCCGCTGGCGCGGTGCGGGTACGGCCGACCGGGCTGACGGCGTTGCCCAGCATGAAGCGGTACCAGTACCAGTGCGCCGGCCGTAAACCCGTCGCATCGACGTGCACGCTATGCGCCAGCTCGGGCGCCGCCACCGCGCTGCCCTGCGCCACCACCTTGCGGAACGCCTCGTCTTCGGCCACTTCCCAGCGCACCGTCAGCGCGATCGCCGGACTTGACGCCGCGTTCAGCGGATCGGGCAGGATACGGGTCCAGAGGATGACCGCATGCGGCAGCGGCGAGCCGGAAGCAACGCCGAGCGAGAAGGGATACGTATTGCCTGCGGCGGCGGTACTGAAAGCGGCGCCGCTTGTCGCCGCGGCCGCCAGGCGCGCCGCGTCGAGCAGGAAGCTGCGGCGCGTTTCTTTCACTGATGCGAGATCAGCGATTCGATCGGCGGCAGCTGGCGCGGCTTGCGGTCGGGGCCGGTGGCGACATAGGTCAGCGTCGCCTCGGTGACTTTGACGATGTTCGACTGCAGGCGGTTGCGCTCGGCATACACCTCGACGTACACGGTGATCGAGGTATTGCCTACCTTGACGATATCGGCGTAAAACGACAGCAGGTCGCCGACGAACACCGGGTTCTTGAACAGGAAGGAATTCACCGCGATGGTGGCGACGCGGCCATTGGCGCGGCGCGTGGCCGGCAGCGAACCGGCGATGTCGACCTGCGCCATGATCCAGCCACCGAAGACGTCGCCATACACGTTCGCATCGGGCGGACCCGGCATCACGCGCAGCTGCGGCATTTTCCCTTCCGGCAGACGGTTGGTGCTGGTGTCGCTGTGGGCGGGGGCGGGGTTTTCTGGCGTGGTCATCTTGAATTCTCGTGAAAAGCTACAATCGTCCCGAATTGAACCATAGATCCCGGATCCCTGCCATGCGACGCTCTTCCACCAGTCCTCCTCCTCCGCCCGACGGTATCCAGCGGCAGCGTACGGACTGGGCCACCCTGAAAACCCTGTTTCCCTATCTGTGGGTCTACAAATGGCGCGTGATCGCCGCGCTCGGTGCGCTGATCGGCGCCAAGATGGCCAACGTCGGCGTGCCGCTGGTGCTGAAACAGCTGATCGACCAGCTGGCGATCGACCCCGCCCACCCGCAGGCGCTGCTGGTGCTGCCGCTCGGCGCGCTGGTCGCCTACGGCTTGCTGCGCCTGTCGACCACGGTGTTTACCGAGCTGCGCGAATTCCTGTTCGCGCGCGTCACGCAGCGCGCGGTGCGCACCATCGCCCTGCGCGTGTTCCGCCATCTGCACGCGCTGTCGCTGCGCTTTCACCTGAACCGCCAGACCGGCGGCATGACGCGCGATATCGAACGCGGCACGCGCGGCGTGAATTCGCTGATCTCGTACTCGCTGTTCAACGTGCTGCCGACCCTGGTCGAGATCACGCTGGTGCTGGGTTACCTGGTGTTCAACTACGACAAGTGGTTCAGCATCATCACCGCCGTGGCGCTCGTTACCTACATCACGTTCACCGTGGTCGTGACCGAATGGCGTACCCACTTCCGCCGCACCATGAACGACCTCGACTCGAAGGCGAATACAAAGGCGATCGACTCGCTGATCAACTACGAGACCGTGAAATACTTCGGCAACGAGGATTACGAAGCGAAGCGCTACGACCAGGGGCTGCAAAGCTACGAGAATGCCGCGGTGCGCTCGCAGACTTCGTTATCGGTGCTGAATACGGGCCAGTCGCTGATCATCGCCACCGCCGTTACCCTGATCCTGTGGCGCGCCACCGAAGGCGTCATTGCCGGCACCATGACCCTGGGCGACCTGGTGCTGGTGAACTCGTTCATGATCCAGCTATACATCCCGCTGAACTTCCTGGGCGTGATCTACCGCGAGATCAAGCAGGCGCTGGCCGACATGGAGCGGTTGTTCGGCCTGCTCGACCAGAACCGCGAAGTGGCCGATTCGACGGGCGCGCAGCCGCTGGCCACGCGCGGCGCCAGCGTGGCGTTCTCGCACGTCGAGTTCAGCTACGAAGCCAAGCGCCAGATCCTGTTCGACGTCGACTTCGCCATCCCGGCCGGCACCACCACCGCCGTGGTCGGCCACAGCGGCTCCGGCAAGTCGACGCTGTCGCGCCTGCTGTTCCGTTTTTATGACGTGAACAAGGGATCGATCAGCATCGACGGCCAGGACATCCGCACCGTCACCCAAGCCTCGCTGCGCGCCGCGATCGGCATCGTGCCGCAGGATACGGTGCTGTTCAACGACACCATCGAATACAACATCGCTTATGGCCGGCCGGGCGCCAGCCACGACGACATCGTCGCCGCCGCACGCGCCGCCTCGATCCACGATTTTATCGAGAGCCTGCCCGACGGGTACGCGACCATGGTGGGCGAGCGTGGCCTGAAGCTGTCGGGCGGCGAGAAGCAGCGGGTGGCGATCGCACGCACCTTGCTGAAGAACCCCGCGATCCTGATTTTCGACGAGGCGACGTCGGCGCTCGATTCGAAGTCGGAGCAGGCGATCCAGGCGCAGCTGAAGGAGATCGCGAAGAACCGCACCACGCTGGTGATCGCGCACCGCCTGTCGACGATCGCCGATGCGCAGCAGATCATCGTGCTCGATCACGGCCGGATCGTCGAGCGCGGCACGCACGGCAGCCTGCTCGCGACGCAGGGGCTGTATGCGCAGATGTGGGAGCGCCAGCAGGCGCGGCCGGATGAAGAGTTGGCGAGTCCGCCGTTGGAGTTGCAGGGGGAGTGAGCGGAGGAAGGTGGCGCTGTTGCGTGGGGCGCTATCGGTTCGTTTGATCCGCGTGGGCGGAGCCCACCCTACGGGAAACGTTATCGATCCGGGTTTCGTATGATCTCGCTGTTGGCGGTGACCGTAGGGTGGGTTCCGCCCACGCGGATCTAAAACACCGATACCAAGGCAGGCAACAGCCCCACGTACCGGTGCACACCGCCTTAGTACGTACTAAACATCTTCTGAATATCGCGCGTATTGGTCGTCTTGGTCAACGCCAGCATCAACAAAATGCGCGCCTTTTGCGGCGACAGGTTATCGCCCGCCACGAAGTCGAGCTCATCGTCGTTCGCCTCGCCATTCCTCGCCACGATGCCCTGGCCGACGCGCGCCGAACGCACGATGATGACGCCCTTCTTGCGCGCGCTTGATAAGGCAGGACGCACCTTGGCCGGCAGCGAACCGTTACCGACGCCCGCGTGGATCAAGCCCTTGGCGCCCGCCGCCACCAGCGCCTCGACGGCGACCGGACCGACGTTCGCATGCGCATAGGCGATCTCCACCTGCGGCAAGACCGACAAGCCCGTCACGTCGAATTCCGTCTCGACCGTGTGCTTGCGCGTCGCCGTGCGATAGAAATACGGCTTGCCGCCCTGGATGTAACCGAGCATGCCCAGCTCCGACGCCTTGAAGGTGTCGGTGGTGGTGGTGTTGGTCTTGCTGACGTCGCGTGCGCCGTTGATCTGGTCGTTCATCGCGACCAGCACGCCGCGGCCGACCGCCTCTTGCGAGCCGGCCAGCATCACCGCGTTGTACAGGTTGATCGGGCCGTCGGCCGACAGCGCAGTGGAAGGGCGCATCGAGCCGACCACCACGACCGGCTTTTTACTTTTCACGACCAGGTTCAGGAAGTAGGCGGTTTCTTCCAGCGTGTCGGTGCCATGGGTAATGACGATGCCGTCCATGGTCGGCTGCGCCAGCAGGGTGTTGACGCGCTTGGCCAGTGCCAGCCAGTGCTCGTTGCCCATGTTTTCGCTGGCGATCTGGAACACCTGCTCGCCGCTGACGTTGGCGATCTTCGTCATCTCGGGTACGGCCTGGATCAGCGCCTGCACGCCGACGGTGGCGGCCGTGTAGCCGACGGTGGTGGTGCTGGTGGCGCCGGTGCCGGCGATGGTGCCGCCGGTGGCGAGGATGGTCACGTTCGGCAGTTTGACGGCGGCGGCCTGGGTCTGTGCCTGTGCGGCGAAGGCAAGGCACATCAGGAACCCGAACAGCGCGGTGGCCGAGCGGGCGGTTTTCTGGAACAGCATATACATCTCCTTTAACTAAAATCGGTTACGGCTTCTTGTAGACGACGCCGTCTTTCATCACGAAGGTCACGCGTTCGAGCAGTTTGACGTCGCGCAGCGGGTCGCCGTCGACGGCGACGATGTCGGCCGCGAAGCCCGGCGCCACCATGCCCAGGCGCTGTGGCTGGTCGAGCAGCAGGGCGGCGTTGATGGTCGCGGCGCGAATCGCCTCGATCGGACTCATGCCCGCTTCGACCATGTAGCCGAACTCTTTCGCATTCTCTCCGTGCGGGAACACGCCGGCGTCGGTGCCGAAGGCGATTTTTACCCCTGCCTTGTGGGCGCGCGCAAAGGTCGCCTGCAGTTGCGGGCCGATCGCGGCAGCCTTCGGGCGCACCAGTGCCGAGTAGTAGTTCGGATCTTTCGCCTTGTCGGCGACGTAGCGGCCGGCCGAAATGGTTGGTACGTACCAGTGGCCGGTCTTCTTGAACAGCGCCACGGTCTCCTCGTCCATCAGGGTGCCGTGCTCGATCGAGTCGACGCCGGCGCGCAGCGCGCGCTTCATGCCTTCGGCGCCGTGCGCGTGCGCGGCCACGCGAAAACCGTAATCTTTCGCGGTGCTGACGATGGCGCGCAATTCATCCTCGGTGTACTGCGAGTTCTGGCCATTCGCCGCCTGGCTCAGCACGCCGCCGGTGGCGGTGATCTTGATCAGGTCCGCACCTTCCTTGTAGCGCGCACGCACGGCCTGGCGCCCGCCCTCGGGACTGTCGATCACGCCTTCGCTCGGTCCCGGCGTGCCGATCGCCTCGCCCAGGAAGTGCGACAGGTTGTTGGTCGGATCGGCATGGCCGCCGGTGGTGGCAATCGATTTCCCGGCCGTGAACATGCGCGGACCAGGAATGCTGCCGGCGGCGATCGCGCGCTTCAGCGACACGTTCAGCGCCTGTTCCGCGCCGAGGTCGCGCACGGTGGTAAAACCAGCCAGCAGCGTGCGCTCGGCATATTTCACGGAGCGGTAGGCCATGTCGGCCGGGTCGGCAGTCAATCTGTCGCGGTAGGCGTCGATCGCAGGCTGGGTCTGGCTCGTGAGGTGTACGTGCATGTCGATCAGGCCGGGCAGGCAGGACTGGTTCGACAGGTCGACGTGGCCGGCGCCGGGCGCCATCGGCCCGATCGATTGGATGGTGCCGTCTTCGATCACGATGCTGACGCGCTCGCGCCAGCTGCCGCTTTTCACGTCGAGCAGGCGCCCGCAATCGACGGTCTGCGTGGCGCCATGGGCGCCGTTCAATACGAGCAGCATCGCTGCCGCGGCCAGCTGTTTCATCGGGTCGTCTCCATGCTTATTATGAAAAAAAAGGCCTCCCATCGCTGGAAGGCCTCGTGTGCGATGCGTAACGCTTAGCGCAGTGGCGACGTCGCCACGTCCTTGTGCGGCACCGGCTCTTCCAGGTCGCCTTCCCACTTGGCGACGACGGCGGTGGCGATGCCGTTGCCGATCACGTTGGTGGCCGAACGCGCCATGTCGAGGAAGTGGTCGATGCCGAGCAGGAGCAGCAGGCCCGCTTCCGGGATGTTGAACTGGGCCAGCGTGGCGGCGATCACGACCAGAGAAGCGCGCGGCACGCCGGCCATGCCCTTCGAGGTCAGCATCAGCACCAGCATCATCATGATCTGGGTCGTCAGCGGCAGTTCGATGCCGTAGGCCTGGGCGATGAAGACGGCGGCGAAGGTGCAGTACATCATCGAGCCGTCGAGGTTGAACGAATACCCGATCGGCAGGACAAAGGCGGCGAGGCGGTTCTTGACGCCGAATTTCTCCAGGCCTTCCAGGGTTTTCGGGAATGCCGCTTCCGACGACGCGCACGAGAAGGCGATCAGGGTCGGTTCCTTCAGCAGGCCGATCAGGCGCAGCACGCGCGGGCCGAGGAAGGCCATGCCGATCAGGATCAGGATTACCCACAGCAGGATGATGCCGAGGTAGAACTCGGCCATGAAGATGCCGTAGGTCGACAGCACGCCGAGGCCGCTCTTGGCGATGATGCCGGCCACCGCCGCGAACACGGCGATCGGCGCGAAGTTCATGACGTAGGCGGTCACTTTGAGCATGACGTGGGCGACGCCGTCGATGGCATCGATCATCGGCGTGGCGCGCGCGCCGACCGCGGCGGCGGCGGTGCCGAAGAACAGCGAGAACACGACAATTTGCAGGATCTCGTTCTTGGCCATGCCGTCGACGATCGAAGCGGGCACCAGGTGGGTGATGAATTCCTTCATGGTGAGACCGGTGGTGACGATGCCCGACGCCGTGCCGACCGGCGGCAGGTTGCCGGCCAGGGCCATGGCGTCGCCCGGACGGAACAGGTTCACCAGCACCAGGCCCAGCGACAGCGAGATGACCGAGGCGATCACGAACCAGCCCAGCGCCTTGATGCCGATGCGGCCGACTTCCTTGGCGTCGCCCATCTTGGCGATGCCGACCACCAGGGTCGAGAAGACCAGCGGCGCGATGATCATTTTAATCAGGCGCAGGAACAGCGTCGTCACCAGCGCCATCGTGTCGGCGAAGCCGGTAGGATTCTCGGCGTTCGCATTGACGAAGTAGCCGACAACGATCCCCAGCGCGAGGCCGATCAGGATATAGGTGGTAAGGCGATTGCGATTGTTCATTGACTGCTTCCTGTGGTCGGCTTGCGCGAATGGATTTCGATCTGATTATCTTGGCAAGTTCCGCAGTATCCTAGGGGCTGTTAGTGCTGTCAAGCACGCTCGGAAATGTGGCAGGGGTGATAAAAAATGATCGAAATTGACAAGGTCAGTAAATGGTACGGCGACTTCCAGGTGCTGGCCGAGTGCAGCACGCAGGTGGCCCGGGGCGACGTGGTGGTGGTCTGCGGCCCCTCGGGTTCCGGCAAGTCGACCCTGATCAAGACGGTGAACGGCCTGGAACCGGTGCAGGCGGGCGTGATCCGCGTCGACGGAATTACCGTCACCGACCGCAGGACCGATCTGCCCAAGCTGCGCGCCAAGATCGGCATGGTGTTCCAGAACTTCGAATTGTTCCCGCACCTGTCTGTCAGGGAGAACCTGACGCTGGCGCAGGTAAAAGTGCTCGGGCGCGGGAAAAATGAAGCGATCGAGCGCGGCCTGCGCTACCTCGACCGGGTCGGCCTGCTGGCGCACCAGGACAAGTTCCCGGCCCAGCTTTCGGGCGGCCAGCAGCAGCGCGTGGCGATCGCGCGCGCGCTGGCGATGGACCCGGTGGCGATGCTGTTCGACGAACCGACCTCCGCCCTCGACCCGGAAATGATCGGCGAAGTGCTGGAGGTGATGGTCAAGCTCGCCCAGGACGGCATGACGATGATGGTCGTGACCCACGAAATGGGCTTTGCGCGCAAGGTCGCCGACCGCATCGTTTTCATGGACCACGGCCGCATCGTCGAAGACAGCCCGACCGCGCAGTTCTTCAGCGCGCCGAGTTCGGAACGGGCGCGCGAATTCCTGGCCAAAATTATTCATTGAGTCGTTTTTCGTAGGTCGTTCGGTTCCAGTGATATGATCGAGCCGACTGCCTTGGACGCCCTGACCGCTCTTGCCGTACTGGACCGGAGGACATCATGGAACGAATCGCTGTCACTGCACTGCTGGCGCTGCTGGGGGCCGCTTTTCCCCATGCCGACGCCCAGGAAGCGACCGGCACCCTCGCCAAGCTGAAGCGAACCGGCACCATCACCCTTGGCGTGCGCGACGGTTCCGTGCCTTTTTCCTATCTCGACGACCAGCAGCGCTACATCGGCTACTCGGTCGACCTGTGCCTGAAGGTGGTCGATGCGCTGCGCGCGCAGCTGGCGCTACCCGGGCTGAAGGTCAAGATGAACCCGGTCACCTCGGCCAACCGCATCCCGCTCATCGCCAACGGCACCATCGACCTCGAATGCGGTTCGACCACCAACAACCGCGAGCGCCAGCAGCAGGCCGCCTTTGCGCCGACCATGTTCGTCGTCGCCAATCGCCTGCTGTCGAAGAAATCCTCCGGCATCCGCAGCCTGGCCGACATGAAGGGCAAGACGCTGGTCGTCACCGCCGGCACCACCGGCCAGAAGCTGATGACGGTCCTGAACGCGCAGCGCCGGCTGGGCATGAAGATCGTGGTCGGCAAGGACCATCCCGAATCCTTCCTCATGCTCGACACCGGGCGCGCCCAGGCCTTTGCCAACGACGATGTCCTGCTCGCCGCGCAGGTAGCCGCTGCGCGCGCGCCGGGCGACTACCAGCTCTCGGCCGAGGCGCTGTCGGTGGAGCCCTACGCGATCATGATGCGGCGCGGCGACCCGCAGTTCAAGGCCGCGGTCGACAGCGCGTTGCACAAGTTCTATGGGTCCGGCCAGATGGCGGCCACCTATGCCAGGTGGTTCACGCGCCCGATTCCGCCACGGGACATCAACCTCAATTTCCCCATGTCGCCGGCGCTGAAGGCCGTGATCGCCAAGCCCACCGATTCCGCCGACCCGGCGGCGTACGCACTCCGATAGGACATTCATCGGTGCCCGATGAACTCCCACTGGAACTGGCACATCTGCTGGCAGATGTCGCCCGACGGTACGCATACCTACCTCGAGACGCTGCTCGCCGGCCTCGGCTGGACGATCGCCACCGCGCTGTCGGCCTGGGTCATGGCGCTCGTCCTCGGCATTGCGGTGGGCGTTGCCCGCACCTTGCCGCAGCGCGCGCTGCGCGCACTCGGCAAGGCCTGGGTGGAACTGTTTCGCAACATTCCCCTGCTGGTGCAGATGTTCCTGTGGTTTTTCGTGCTGCCCGAACTGCTGCCGACGCCGGTGGGCGACTGGCTCAAGGCCTTGCCCGATGCACCCTTCGTCACCGCCGTCGTCTGCCTGGGCTGTTTCACGTCGGCGCGCGTGGCGGTGCAGGTGGCGGCCGGCATCGAAGCCCTGTCCGGCGGGCAAAGGCTGGCTGCCGTCGCGCTGGGGCTGCGCCTGGGGCAGGTGTACCGGCTGGTCCTGTTGCCGCTCGGCTTGCGCATCATCCTGCCGCGGCTGACCAGCGAATTCCTGAACATCATCAAGAACAGCTCGGTTGCCCTGACCATCGGGCTGGTGGAGCTGACGGCCAGTGCGCGCGCGATGCAGGAATTCTCGTTCCAGGTGTTCGAAGCCTTCAGCGCCGCGACCCTCATCTATGTGGCCGTCAACCTGCTGGCGTTGGCGCTGATGCGCGCACTGGAGCGCCGCGCTGCACTGCCTGGGACCGCCTGACATGTTCGCCGACTTCGACGTCGACGTCATCGCGCGCTCCTGGCCCTACCTGCTGCGGGTCGGGATGGTCTTCACGCTGCAACTGACGGCGCTGGCCATGCTGGGCGGCGTGGTGCTGGGCACGGTGCTGGCGCTGATGCGCACCTCGCGCATCCGGCCGCTGGCGCTCGCGGCCGGCGCCTACGTGAACCTGGTGCGCTCGGTGCCGCTGGTGCTGGTGATCTTCTGGTTTTACTTCCTGGTGCCCTACATGGCGGCGTGGGCGATCGGCGCCGCCGAGCCGGTGCGGGTGGGGGCGTTCTGGTCGGCGCTGGTCACGTTTACGCTGTTCGAGTCGGCCTACTATTGCGAGATCATGCGCAGCGGCATTGCTTCGGTGCCGCGCGCACAGGCATGGGCGGCGCAGGCGCTGGGCATGGAGTACCGCCAGACCATGCGCCACGTGGTGCTGCCGCAGGCGTTGCGCAACATGCTCCCGCTGCTGCTGACCCAGACCATCGTGCTGTTCCAGGACGTGTCGCTGGTGTACGTGCTGTCGATCCCGGATTTTGTCGGCGCCGCCAGCAAGGTCGCGCAGCGCGACGGACGGCTGGTGGAGATGTACCTGTTCGTGGCGGTGGTGTATTTCGTACTGTGTTATGCCCTGTCGCGGCTGGTCGAGCGCCTGCAAGCGCCTCGGTCCGCATGCAAGGGGTAAAATGACGCCGTCCCGCAATCCGAGAGCCGCCATGTCCACCATCGAGATCCCGAATTCCATCACCATCACCCGTCCAGACGACTGGCACCTGCACCTGCGCGACGGCGCGGCGCTGGCCAGTGTGCTGCCGCATACCGCGCGCCAGTTCGCGCGCGCGATCGTGATGCCGAACCTGAAGCCGCCGGTCACGACGACCGCCGCCGCTGCGGCCTACCGCGAGCGCATCCTGGCCGCGCTGCCAGCTGGGATGAGTTTCGAGCCGCTGATGACGCTCTACCTGACCAACAACACCGATCCGGACGAGATCCGGCGCGCGATGGACAGCGGTTTCATCCATGCAGTCAAACTGTATCCGGCCGGCGCCACCACCAATTCTGATGCCGGCGTGACCGACCTGCGCAATTGCTACAAGGTGCTGGAAGTGATGCAGGAAGTCGGCATGCCGCTGCTGGTGCATGGCGAAGTCACCGACCACGACATCGACCTGTTCGACCGCGAAGCCGTGTTCATCGAGCGCGTGATGCGCCCGCTGCGCCGCGACCTGCCGGCCCTGGCCATCGTCTTCGAACACATCACCACCAAGGATGCGGCCCAGTACGTGGCCGAAGCCGAAGGCCCGATCGCCGCGACGATCACCGCGCACCACCTGCTGTACAACCGCAACGAGATCTTTAAAGGCGGGATTCGCCCTCACTATTACTGCCTGCCGGTTTTAAAACGCGAAGAGCACCGCCTGGCGCTGGTGACGGCAGCCACCAGCGGCGACGAGCGCTTCTTCCTCGGCACCGACTCGGCCCCGCATGCAATTGGCGCCAAGGAGTCGAGCTGCGGCTGCGCCGGCTGCTACACGGCGCTGCACGCGATGGAGCTGTACACGCAAGCCTTTGCCGACGCCGGCGCGCTGGATAAGCTCGAAGCCTTTGCCAGTTTTAATGGACCCGCCTTCTATGGCATGCCGCGCAACGAAGGCACGATCACGCTGACGCGCGAATCGTGGACGCTGCCGGCCACGGTGCCGATGGGCGACAACGAACTGGTGCCGCTGAACGCGGGCGAGCGCATCGACTGGAAGATTGTCTAAGTGGCGGCTGCATTGGCGTCGGAATTGGCGTCGGGTTCGGCGACGGAGTTGGCCGCAGAGCTGGCGCGCATCGACTGGTCGCGCCCGTGGTACGACGCCGTACGCCCGGCCTACCGCGCCCTCGGCCTGGAGGGCGAGGAGTTCGCCGGCGCCTTTAACCGCCACGCCGCGCTACTAGCGCTGCGCAACCACCGCGATTTGCCGATCACCTTCGTCCCGCAGGAAGCGCTGCCCGAGGGTATGGCCTACGAAGAATTCATCAGCGCCACCGGCAAGGTGCCAACGCGCGACAACCTGCACGACTTCTTCAATGGCCTGGTGTGGCAGACCTTCCCGCTGATTAAACGCGAACTGAACGCATTGCAGGCGGCGCAAATCGCGGCGGCCGGCGGCACCACCAAAGCACGCGGCCCGGCGCGCGACGCCGCCACCATTTTCGACGAGAACGCGGCGCTGCTGGTGGTGCGCGCGTCGAGCAATGGGCGCGCCCTGGTCGACGAGCTGCGCGCCCATTGCTGGGACGCTGCCTTGTTCGAAAAGCGCGCCATGTTCGGCCGCGATGCCGAGTTGTGGCTGTTCGGCCACGCGCTGATGGAAAAGCTGGTCGCACCGCGCAAGGCGATCACCGCCCACACCCGCATCGTGTTCGCCGAGGGCGACTACTTCGCGCTCGATCCCGTCGCCCGACGCGCCTGGATCGACGCCACCGTGGCCCGGACACTGCGCGACGAGGGCTTGACGACCGCGAGCTTCACGCCGCTGCCGGTTCTCGGCGTGCCGGGCTGGTGGCCGGGGCAGGACCTGGACTTTTACCTGGACACCGGCGTCTTCCGCCCGAAACGGTAAGCACGCAAGGCCATCTGGCGTATGCATGTTGACAACACAGCGTGTCGCGCCAATACTCGGCAGGCTGTTCCGAATCCAACGTCTAGCCAGAGCTTTCCATGCATATTCTTCGCACCGCCATTCTCGCCGCCGCTTTGCTGTCTTCTTCCGCCCAGGCGGCGCCGGTTCCCGTCCCGCCCGAGAAAATGGCCTATGTCGGCGACTGGCAGGGCAAGGACATGCGCATCCAGCTGGCCAAGGACGGTAAAGTTAAATACAAGCGCGACCAGCCCAACAAGCAGATGGACCTCAGCCTCGATTTGCAGGGTTTTAATGGCGACAATTTCGATGTCGGCGTGTTCCTGGTACGGTCGACCTTCGTCGTCAGCAAACCGCCGCACCGCGAGGGCGGCAAGTGGAAGATGACGGTGGATGGGGTGGAGCTGACGCGCGTCGAATGATGCCCGCGGTAATTCAAATGTAGGTGGGCGCCCCGTGCCCACGCGGAACGCCGCCTCGTGTTAGCCCCTATTGTAGACCCGTAAGGTGGGCGGGTTACCGCGGGGCCGCCTAGGCCCACGCGTTCAACGGACGTTTGCATCTCGTAGTGCATCAATAATCGAACACTGGCTGAACGCGTGGGCACAGGGCGCCCACCCTACGAGTGTGTGAAAAAATCGCCATGGCTGCGTTGCCTCGTCTCGCCGTACATTCGTACTGTCTTCGACTCGGCGCCGGGCGGCCGTATCCCTTGCCCTGACGATTTTTTCACACACTCTACGTCCCATGCACGCCCAAGGGGCCAGTCGGCGTCAAACCTTGAGGAACTCTTCGCGCCCGCCCAGCCAGCGCGCCAGGTGCGCATCGACGATCTCCACGTTCGGCCCGGTCTCGCTCTCCAACAGGCTGGCCGCGATGTCGCGCGCATGTTCGACCAGCCACTGGTCGGTCTCGAGGTCGGCAAAGCGCAGCATCGCCTGGCCCGACTGGCGCGCGCCCAGGAATTCGCCCGGTCCGCGGATCTCCAGGTCGCGCCGCGCAATCTCGAAGCCGTCGGTGGTCTCGCGCATCGTCAACAGTCGCTGCTTGGCCACCTGGCCGAGCGGGCTCTGATACAGCAGCAGGCAGACGCTGGCCGCCGAGCCGCGGCCGACGCGCCCGCGCAGCTGGTGCAGCTGCGACAAACCGAAACGCTCGGCGTGTTCGATCACCATCAACGACGAATTCGGCACGTCGACGCCGACCTCGATCACGGTGGTCGCCACCAGCACGTGCACTTCGCCGGCCGAGAACGCATCCATCACCGCCTGCTTTTCGGCCGGCTTCATGCGCCCGTGCACCAGTCCGACCTGCAAGTCGGGCAGGGCTTCGGCCAGGGTCTCGTAGGTTTCGGTGGCCGTCTGCAGCTGCAGCGCTTCCGACTCTTCGATGAGCGGGCAGACCCAGTACGCTTGCCGTCCCTCGAGCACGGCCGCGTGCACGCGTTCGATGACTTCATCTCTCCGGTTCTGGTCGATGGCGCGGGTGACGATCGGGGTGCGCCCCGGCGGCAGTTCATCGATCACCGATACTTCCAGGTCGGCGTAATAGGTCATGGCCAGCGTGCGCGGGATCGGCGTGGCCGACATCATCAACTGGTGCGGCACCAGGCCGTCGCTGCCCTTGTTGCGCAGGGTCAGGCGCTGGCCGACGCCGAAGCGGTGCTGCTCGTCGACGATCACCAGGCCCAGGTTGGCGAACTGCACCGTGTCCTGGATCAGCGCGTGGGTGCCGATCACAAGTCGCGCTTCGCCCGATTCGACCATCTCGTTGGCCGCCGTCTTGTCCTTCTTTTTCAGGCTGCCGGTCAGCCAGGCGACTTTTACACCGAGCGGTTCCATCCAGGCGGCGATCTTCCTGAAATGCTGCTCGGCGAGGATTTCGGTTGGCGCCATCAGTGCCGCCTGGTAGCCGCTGTCGATCGCCTGGGCGGCAGCCAGCGCGGCGACCACGGTCTTGCCGCTGCCGACGTCGCCCTGCAGCAGGCGCTGCATCGGATAGCCTTCGCGCAGGTCGGCGCGGATCTCCTGCAGCACCCGTTGCTGGGCGCCGGTGAGGGCAAAGGGCAGGGCGCCGAGCAGCCCTTCGGTCATGTGGCCCATCGCGCGCAAGTGGGGCGCGCCCTTGTCGCGGCGTGCGCGCTGGGCGCGTTTCAGCGACAGCTGCTGCGCCAGCAGCTCGTCGAACTTCATGCGCGTCCAGGCCGGGTGCGATTTTTCCATCAGCGCGTATTCGTCGACGTCGACCGGCGGATAGTGCAGCAGTTTCACCGCCGGCTGGAAATCCATCAGGTCCATCTGGCGCCGGATCGCCGGCGGTACGGTGTCGGTCCAGTCCACGCGCCGCATCGCCTCCGCAATCGCGCGGCGCAGGATCGGTTGCGACAAGCCTTCGCCCGACGGATACACCGGCGTGAGCGAAGTCGGCAGCGGCGCATTCTCGTTTACGACTTTATACGTCGGGTGCATCATCTCGGCGCCGAAGAAGCCGTGTTTGATTTCGGTACGCGCGCGCACGCGCACGCCCTCGGCCAGCTGTTTGATCTGGCTGCCATAGAAATTCATGAAGCGCAGCAGCAGCTCGCCGCTGTCGTCGGCGATCGTCACCAGCAATTGGCGCCGCGGTTTCAGCGCGATCTCGTTCTTGATGACGATGCCCTCGACCTGCGATACATGGCCGCCGCGCAGGCAGGCTTCGCGGATCGGCACGATTTTCGTCTCGTCCTCGTAGCGCAGCGGCAGGTGCAGGATCAGGTCCATGTCGCTGCGCAGGCCGAGCTTGGCGAGTTTCGTTTGTGTCGTTTTCGGGGCGGGTGGGGTCTTGGGAGCGGGCATGGATGCAGCGTTTTGGCGGGCTTCAGCGTAAAATAGAGGGTTCGCCGCATGACGAACGTGTGAAAAACCTCCAGGGCAAGGCGCATCGTCGAAGACAGTACGCTAGTACGGCGAGACGATGCAACGCCGCCATGGAGGATTTTTCACGCGTTCGTACTTGGGGCCATATTGTAAGGCTGCCAGTACCATTTTCCCAGAATTGACCAGAATGTATTCGCTTTCCGACTTCGATTTCGATTTGCCGCCCGAGCGCATCGCGCAATTGCCCCTGCCGGACCGCAGCGCCTCGCGCCTGCTGCAGCTCGATGGCGAGCAGATCACTGACCGCCATTTCGCCGACATCCTCGACCAACTGCAAGCCGGCGACCTGCTGGTGATGAACAACACGCGTGTATTAAAGGCGCGCTTCTTCGGCGTCAAGGAAACCGGCGGCCAGGTCGAGGTGCTGGTCGAACGGGTGCTGGACAACCGCACGGTACTGGCGCAAGTGCGCGCATCGAAGTCGCCGAAACCGGGCAACCGCATCCGCCTGGCCGACGCTTTTGACGTCACCACCGGCGAGCGCGCCGGCGAATTCTTTACCTTGCACTTCGACGGCGACGTGTTCGACCTGATCGAAGCGCACGGACGCCTGCCGCTGCCGCCCTACATCGAGCACTCCGCCGACGAATTCGACGAGCAGCGCTACCAGACCGTGTATTCGAAAGAGCCGGGCGCAGTCGCCGCGCCGACCGCCGGCCTGCATTTCGACCAGCCGCTGCTCGACAAATTAAAAGCCAAGGGCGTGAACTTCGCCTACGTGACGCTGCACGTGGGCGCCGGCACTTTTCAACCCGTGCGCGTGGAAGACCTCTCGCAGCACAACATGCACACCGAGTGGTACACGATCGCGCAGGAGACGGTCGATGCCGTGCGCGCCGCGAAAGCGGCCGGACGCGACGTCGTTGCGGTGGGCACCACCAGTTTGCGCGCGCTGGAGTCGGCCTCGCAGACGGGCGAGCTGGTGGCCGGCAGCGCCGACACTGCGCTGTTCATCACGCCCGGCTACAAATTCAAGACGGTGACGCGCCTGATCACCAATTTCCATTTGCCGAAGTCGACGCTGCTGATGCTGGTGTCTGCCTTTGCCGGCTATGCCGAGATCCGCAAGGCCTATGCCCATGCGATCGCCAACGAATACCGTTTCTTCAGTTATGGCGATGCCATGCTGTTGACCACCCGCTCTCGCTGAACCTTACGTCAATAAGACCCGATGCTCGAATTTACGCTCCTCAAAAAAGACACCAGCGGCCTGTCGCACGCGCGCCGCGGCCGCCTTACCCTGAACCACGGCACCATCGAAACGCCGATCTTCATGCCGGTCGGGACCTACGGTTCCGTGAAAGCGATGGACCCGGTCGAACTGAAAACGGTCGGCTCGCAAATCATCCTCGGTAACACCTTCCACCTGTGGCTGCGCCCGGGCATCGAAGTGTTCAACAAGTTCGGCGGCCTGCACGGCTTCATGGGCTGGGACAAACCGATTCTCACCGACTCGGGCGGCTTCCAGGTGTTTTCGCTGGGCGCGATGCGCAAGATTACGGAAGAGGGCGTGACCTTCGCCTCGCCGATCGACGGCTCGCGCAAGTTCCTGTCGCCGGAAGTGTCGATGCAGATCCAGCGCGCGCTGAACTCGGACATCGTGATGCAGTTCGACGAATGCACCCCGTATGAAATCGACGGCCGCGCCGCCACCGCCGAAGAAGCGGCGAAGTCGATGCGCATGTCGCTGCGCTGGGCCCAGCGCTCGATGAACGAATTCAAAGGCGGCGAGAACCCGAACGCGTTGTTCGGCATCGTCCAGGGCGGCATGTACGAGCACCTGCGCGACGAATCGCTGGCGGGTTTGGAAGACATCGACTTCCCGGGCCTGGCGATCGGCGGCCTGTCGGTCGGCGAGCCGAAGGAAGACATGAAGCGCATCCTGGCCCACGTCGGCCCGCGCCTGCCGGAAAACAAGCCGCATTACCTGATGGGCGTCGGCACGCCGGAAGACCTGGTCGATGGCGTGGCGAATGGCGTCGACATGTTCGACTGCGTGATGCCGACCCGGAATGCCCGCAACGGCTGGCTGTTCACGCGCTTTGGCGACGTGAAAATCAAGAACGCGCGCTACAAGGAAGACACGGGACCGCTGGACGAATCCTGCGACTGCTACTGCTGCAAGAATTTCTCGCGCGCCTACCTGCACCACCTGCACCGCTCGAACGAGATTTTGGGCGCGCGTTTGAATACGATCCACAACCTGCACTACTACCTGAACCTGATGCAGGAGATGCGCGATGCGATCGATGCGGATGGTTTTAACGCTTTCCGCCTGAAGTTCGCGGCGGACCGGGCACGCGGGGTGTAATCACTGGCGCGGCATCGCTGCCGCTGCTGAACGCGTGGGGTCAGGAGCGGTTCGCCGCCCGCTCCACCCTACGAGGTTGTGAAAAAATCGCCATGGCTGCGTTGCCTCGTCTCGCCGTACCCTCGTACTGTCTTCGACTCGGCGCCGGGCGGCCGTATCCCTTGCCCTGACAATTTTTTCACAACCTCTACGATCGCCGCGTAATCGAGCATGTAGGGTGGAGTCCCGACTCCACGCGTTTTGTACATTAGTTCAACGCACCTTCGCGCAGTCGAACCGTTCATGCACCCACGAAAAAGCGCGGCCAGTTGGCCGCGCTTTTTCATTTTTTACTCCGCCGCGCGATAGCGCTCCAGCCAGTGCGCATACGGCGCCGGCAGCGTCCACGACGGCTTGTCCACGCCCAGCGCCTTGGCCGCCGCATACGCATAATGCGGATTGCCCAGGTGCGCGCGCCCGATCATCACCAGGTCCATCTGGCCATCAAGCACGACACGCTCGGCGACTGCCGGCGAATCGATGTTCCACGACGACGCCACCGGCAGACCGGTTTCGCGCTTCACGCGTTCGGCGATCGGCGCCAGGAAACCGGAACCCCAAGGAATGCTCGCATCCGGCGTCGAGAAGCCGACGCTCACGTTCAGCATGTCGAGGCCGCCGGCACGGAACTGCTTCGTCAGTTCGATCGACTCGGACAAGGTCTCTTCATCGCGCCCGTCGAATTCGATCACGCCGAAACGCGCCGTCAGCGGGAAGCGCTCGGGCCAGACCGCGCGCACGGCGGCGAGCGTCTCGAGCAGGAAGCGGCTGCGGCCGGCGAGGTCGCCGCCATAGCGATCGTCGCGCCCGTTCGCGTGCACCGAGAAAAAGCTCTGGCCGAGGTAGCCGTGGGCGAAGTGCAGTTCGAGCCATTCGAAGCCGGCGTCGAGCGCGCGGCGGGCGGCGGCCACGAAGTCGGCTTTGACGCGATCGATGTCGGCGATCGTCATCGCACGCGGCACGCGCGGCAGGTTGGCGCCGAAAGCGATGGCGGAGGGCGAGATCGTTTCCCAGCCGCTCGGGTCGCCTTCAGGGATGTGGTCGTCGCCTTCCCACGGACGCTGGGCGCTGGCCTTGCGGCCGGCATGGCCGATCTGGATGCCGGGCACGGCGCCGGCCGCCTTGATGTTGGCGGCAATGCGCGCCAGGCCGGCGACCTGGCCGTCGTCCCACAGGCCGAGGCAGCCCGGGGTGATGCGGCCTTCCGGCGAGACGCCGGTCGCTTCGACAATCACCAGGCCGGCGCCGCCGCGGGCGATGCTTTCGTAGTGGGTCTGGTGCCATCCGTTGGTGAGGCCATCGGTGGCGCTGTACTGGCACATCGGCGGCACCGCGATACGGTTGCGCAGGGTGACGTCTTTTAATGTAAACGGGGAAAACAATGCTGACATGGGAAACTTTTTCAATAGATAAGCAGCCAGCGCGCAAGTGCGCGCCGGGCGGCGTATAAGGTGGGATTGTGGCGAAAGGTCTGCCGCATGCGCATGCGGTACTGCGTTTCGCCTGGCAGGATTCTCGCACAGGCTCGAAATGCTTGCTGCCGAGGGCCTCATTCGTAGAGGTTGTGAAAAAATTGTCAGGGCAAGGGATACGGCCGCCCGGCGCCGAGTCGAAGACAGTACGAGTGTACGGCGAGACGAGGCAACGCAGCCATGGCGATTTTTTCACAACCTCGTAGGGTGGGCACTCGTGCCCACGCGGTACCACGGATGATGGTTGAACAGGTTCACCAAGTCCGAAACGGGGCGCATCCAATCGCAGCAAGCTTATACGGTAGGGTCCGCTACAGCACGACCGCGTGGGCACAAGTGCCCACCCTACGGTGCACCGCCGCCAAGGTGCAAAACGCATCAATATCCCTAATTTCCACCTTGCAATTCATTCTTGTCAATCCCATCTACCGCAAATGGCCGCTGGCGATTCGCCGGTGCTAGAATACAGCGCTGTTTTTTTTATCTCACAATCGGAGTCCTTGTGTTCATTTCCAACGCGTACGCGCAAACCACCACCGCTGCCGATCCTGGCCTGATGGGCAACCTGACGACCTTCGCGCCCCTGCTGATCATGTTCGTGGTCATGTATTTCCTCATGATCCGCCCGCAGCAAAAGCGCCAGAAAGAAATGAAAGCAATGATGGAAGCGCTGGCCAAGGGCGATGAAGTCGTCACCGCCGGCGGCATCCTGGGCCGCGTCGTGCAGGTGAAAGACGCCTATGTCACTATCGAAGTGGCCACCGGTACCGAGATGGTCGTGCAGAAAAACGCAGTCACCACGCTGCTGCCGAAGGGTACGCTCAAGTCCCTGTAAGCCCGCGCCGCGGCCCTTCGATCACAAGGGCCGCTGTCGCTCAACACCCAACGCTGGAACACTATGAATCGCTATCCCGTCTGGAAATACATACTGATCGCCGTCGCGCTGCTGCTGGGCGCGCTGTACACGGCGCCTAACTACTTCGGCGAATCGCCAGCGTTGCAGGTTACGACCGGCAAGACGACGGTCAAGATTACGAGCGAGACCACGTCCCGAGTCGCGGACGTGCTGACACGCGAAGGTGTTCCTGCGAACCAGGTCACCCTGGATGGCGCCGGCAACTCGACGGCCGTGCGTGCGCGTTTCGCCACCACCGACGCCCAGTTCAAGGCCAAGCTCGCGCTCGAGCGCCAGCTCAACCGTGACCCGGCGGATCCCGATTACATCGTCACCGTCAACCTGGTGAAGAATACCCCGGCCTGGATGCAGACCCTGAACGCCAAGGCGATGAACCTCGGCCTCGACCTGCGCGGCGGCGTCCACTTCCTGCTGCAAGTCGATTCCAAGGCCGTGCTGGAAACCAAGATCAAGGGCACGCAAGCGAGCGTGCGCAGCATCCTGCGCGACAAGAACGTGCGCCACGCCGGTATCGAGCGTGTCGGCAATACGGTGGAGGTGACCTTCCGCGATGCCGCCACCCGCGCCGCCGCCCGCACCGCGCTGTCGAGCCAGGTGCAAGACCTGGCCTTTGCCGATGCCGCCGACGGTACCGACCTGAAACTGATGGTCACCCTGAAGCCGGAAGCGCTCAAGCGCACCGTCGAAGAAGGCGTGAACCAGAACATCACCACGCTGTCCAAGCGTATCAACGAACTCGGCGTGACCGAGCCGGTCATCCAGCGCCAGGGCGCCGACCGCATCGTCGTCCAGCTGCCGGGCGTGCAGGACGTGGCCCGTGCGAAAGACATCATCGGCCGCACCGCGACCCTCGAAATGCGCATGGTCGATTCGACCATCACCCCGGGCACCGAACTGTCGGCCGCCATTCCGCTCAATTCGGAACTGTTCACCGAAGGCCGCGGCGCCCCGGTCGTGGTGTCGAAAGACATTATTCTGACCGGCGACTACATCTCGAGCGCCGTCGCCACCTTCGACCAGAACCAGCAGCCGGCCGTATCGCTCGACCTGAACGGCGACGGCGGCCGCAAGATCCGTCTCGCTACCCGCGAAAACATCGGCAAGCGCATGGCGATCCTGCTGAAAGAGAAGGGCAAGTACACCGTGCCGTCGGCCCCGACCATCCAGGGCGAACTCGGCTCGACCTTCCAGATCACCGGCATCGGCAGCATCGAAGACGCGAATGAGCTGGCGCTGCTGCTGCGCTCGGGCGCGCTGTCGGCGCCGATGGAATTCATCGAAGAACGCGTGGTCGGCCCGCAGCTGGGCGCCGAAAACATCGACCGCGGCCTGCACTCGACCGTGTGGGGCTTCGTCGCGATCGCCATCTTCATGATCATCTACTATCACATGTTCGGTGTCTTCAGCGCGCTGGCGCTGGCCGCCAACGTGATGTTCCTGCTGGCCTTGCTGTCGATGCTGCAAGCCACCTTGACCCTGCCGGGTATCGCCGCAATCGCGCTGGCGCTCGGTATGGCGATCGACGCCAACGTGCTGATCAACGAGCGTATCCGCGAGGAGTTGCGCGCCGGCGCCACGCCGCAGATGGCGATCACCAACGGCTTCAGCCATGCCTGGGACACGATTTTCGACTCCAACGTGACGACCCTGATCGTCGGCCTGGCGCTGCTGATCTTCGGTTCGGGCGCGGTGCGCGGTTTTGCCGTGGTGCACACGCTCGGCATCCTGACCTCGATGTTCTCGGCCGTGTTCGTCTCGCGCGGCATCGCCAACTTCTGGTACGGCCGCCGCGGCAAGAAGCTCACCAAGCTGTCGGTGGGCACCGTCTGGACCCCGGGCCTGCCCGCTGAAAAGAAATAATTAGGAATCGTCATGGAATTTTTCAAAATCAAGCGGGACATCCCGTTCATGCGCCACGCGTTGATCTTCAACGTGATCTCGGCGCTGACCTTCGTGGCTGCGGTGTTCTTCCTGGTGACCAAGGGCCTGCACTTCTCGGTCGAGTTCACCGGCGGCACCGTGATGGAACTGCGTTATCCGCATGCGGCCGACCAGGAAAAGATCCGCGCCACGCTGCGCAGCATCGGCCATGAAGCGCCGGAAGTGGCCAGCTTCGGCACCGCCCAGGACATCATGCTGCGCCTGCCGCCGGTAAAAACCGCCGCCGGCGCCACCGTGTCGTCGGAAGCTTTCAATGCCGTCTGCGCCTCGGAAGGCGGTACGCCGAAGCAGATCACGGTAACGGAAAAGGGCCAGCCGGTCGAGCGCACCACCTGCGCCAACGCGGCCGGCGCCGAACTGGTGACGCTGCAGCGCGTCGACTTCGTCGGCCCGCAGGTCGGCGACGAACTGGCGCATGACGGCCTGAACGCGCTGATCATGGTCGTGGTCGGCGTGGTGATCTACCTGGCGGTGCGCTTCGAGTGGAAATTCGCCGTCGCCGCGATCCTGGCGAACCTGCACGACGTCGTCATCATTCTCGGCTTCTTCGCCTTCTTCCAGTGGGAATTCTCGCTGACGGTGCTGGCGGCGGTGCTGGCGGTACTCGGTTACTCGGTCAACGAATCGGTCGTCATCTTCGACCGGATCCGCGAAACCTTCCGCAAGCAGCGCAAGATGACGGTCGTCGAAGTCATCGACCACGCGATCACCAGCACCATCTCGCGAACCATCATCACCCACGCCTCGACCCAGATGATGGTGCTGTCGATGCTGCTGTTCGGCGGCCCGTCGCTGCACCACTTCGCGATGGCGCTGACGATCGGTATCTGCTTCGGTATCTATTCGTCGGTGTTCGTGGCCGCCGCGCTGGCGATGTGGTTCGGCGTCAAGCGTGAAGACCTGATCAAGCCGGTCAAGGAAAAAGACGAGACCGACGGCGCCGTCGTCTAAACGTCTAGTCCGAAAAAAATGCCGCCCGGCTGTAAACCGGGCGGCATTTTTATTTGTGCGTGTTTTTTCAAGCAGGCTGGCTCGGCACAATACCGATTTTTACAAGAGAAATTGTCTGAATAATGGATTTGAGTCTCATGTGTGAGTTATCGCACAGAGAACGGGGAGGGCGGAACCTTATAGTGAACCTGTCTCTTTCAGGACATCCCTAGTTTTGGACTTCACCCGCTCCCCCTCCGGAGCGGGTTTTTTTTTGCCCGTCCAGCCTGCGACACAGATTTCAACAAAATGTCACAAATGTGAACTGGCGCACAGAGTTTGCGGGAACCGGGAACTAATATGGACCTGTCTCTTTCAGGACATCCCTAGTTTTGGACTTTGCCCGCTCGCCCCCGAGCGGGCATTTTTTTTGCGGGGTCGAGACGTGGATAATCTGGAAATGTTTGCTGGGGCGACGTAGGGTGGGCGGGTCTCCCGCCCACGCGTTCAACGCACGTCAGCGCTGCCGCACAGTTATTACAAGAAAGTTATCGGGAGGCCAAAGCGGCGCACGAGCCAAGCATGCTCGGTTTGAACGCGTGGGCGGGAAACCCGCCCACCCTACGTCTTGCTGCAAATGTCCAGGATTCGTTCAGGAATTACAACAACGCCGACGTCAAACTCTGCACTTCGTGCGCCGACTCTTCCATGATGCGCGCCAGCGTGCCGTCGCCCACCGCGAAATCGATCGATGCCGCAGCGGCGGCCGTGGTCGCTCCCGGCCGCTCGAGCAGGGGAGAGGCCAGCGGCGACAGGTCGTTCGCCAGCAGCAAGGTGTCCCCCAGGGTTTCCGGCGGCAGGGCGCGCATGCCGTTCCACATGGCTTCGATCGCTCCCATCACCGGCGCCGGCACGCCCAGGCGCAGCAGCACGCCGCGGCCGACTGCCACTTCGCCATGTTCCAGCCACTCGTCGGCATCGCCATCGAGCAGGCCCGGATACAGATGCGCCTGCGACAGCATGTAAAAGCCGCCGACCTCGTGCACGATGCCGGCGAACATGGCCGTTTCCGGATCGACGAACGAGACCCGGCGCGCGATCACCTGCGCCAGCGCCGCCACGTGGGCCGAGTGGCGCCACAGGGCGTCGGCGCGCTTGCGCAAGTCGGGGTCGGAGATTTCGCTGCTCAGCTGGCGCACGATAACGGAGGCGGCCAGCGCGCCCAGCGTTCTAAAACCCACGCGCTGCACCGCCGCACGGACGTTGGTGACGTCGTTGCCGGAGCGGTTATAGGTAACGGAATTGGCGATGGCGACGGTGCGCGCCGCCAGCAGCGGCTCGGCCTGCACCAGGCGGGCGGCCGCGTCGGCGTGGCAGTCGGGATCGTTCAGGGCTTGTTGCAGCCTGAGCGTGGCGTCGACATTCGTCGGAAAGCTGAGTTCGCCGCGGATGGCCTGGGCCGCGATACTCTTAAAGGCGTCGAGTCTGTCCATCGAAAAATTATACTCTGGATGGTTAGACGTACCCCAGGCAAACTTTGCTCTGGGGCACTTTTACAACGCTGCAAAAATGGTCAGTCCGGCTCGCTGAAAATGGCGTCGCAGCCATCCTTCGGCTCTTCGGTATCTTCCAGCTCGTCGACTAGGCCGAGGTCGGCCAGTTCTTCGACGGCGTTCATGAAACTGTTGATCTTGGCCGCGCCGATGAGGCGGTAGATGTCGCCGGCCTCGTTGCGCACGCCGATCAGCATCTTGTGCTGGCGCACTTCGTCTTCCGGCGCTACGTCGAGCAGGATGTTGCCGATGATGTGTTTGTCGAAATGGGCCGGCGTCATGCCGTCGATCAGGGTCGTTTTCAAGATTTTTCCTTTTGTTGGGGTAATAACGGGAGAGGGCGTCCAGCCTGGCCGATGCGCTCGCGCAACCGGGTCAAAACGCCATTCAACTCGTCGAATTCGGTGTCGCTGTACTGCGCAAACAACTGCTTGCCATGGGCAATCACCTTGGGGAACACGTCGCGGAACACCGCATCGCCGGCGTCGCTCAGGCGTACGTGGAACGAGCGCTTGTCGTCGCTGCTGCGCTCGCGCAGCACGATCCCCTTTTGCTCGAGGCGCTCGATGACGCCGGTCAGCGTCCCCTTGGTAATGAGGGTACGCTCGCCAAGTTCCTTGTAGCTCATGCCATCCGTATTGCCAAGCGTGGCGATGATGTCGAATTGCGCGTGCGTCAAACCGTACTGCCGCACCGACTCGCCCGAATACCGCTCGAAGCCTTGCAGGCATTCGGCCAGCAAGCGGACGCTCTTTAAATATCGTTCCCCCATGACTCGGAATTATAGCCGTCCCCGCAGCTGGCAAGGTTCACCATTCGCCTTTTACGGTCGAGGCGCGTACCATACGCGTTTTTGCCGATCCGTCATCACCGCATTGTCTTCCATGCCCCGTCACTTCCACGGCATCCTCGCCCTGTTGCTCGTCACCCTGGTCTGGGGCACGACCTTCCCCGCCATGAAGGATTTAACTGGCCACTTTTCCGCGGTCTGGATCATCCTGGTGCGCTTCGCGCTGGCGGCAGCCATGTTGTCTCCCTTCCTGTGGCGCGCCAAGGGGCAGGACCTGCGCTCGGGCGCCATCCTCGGCTTTTTGCTGTTCTTCTGCTTCGTGTTCCAGGTCGAGGGCCTGGCGCTGACCAGTTCCAATCGCAACGCCTTTATTTGCGGCCTGAACGTGCTGGTGGTGCCGCTGCTCGGCGTGCTGGCCGGGCGCCTGCCCGAACGGCGCATCGTGCTGGCATTGATCATGTCGATCGCCGGACTGGCGGCCCTGTGCTGGGATGGCGGCGCCTGGGGCACCGGCGACTCGCTCGCCCTGATGAGCGCGCTGTGCTTCGGCGTCTACATCAAGGTGATGGAAGTGCGTACCCGGCGCGCCACGCGCCTGCTCAGCGTCACCGCCGCCCAGATCGGCATCGTCGCCGTGTGTGCGCTGGTCTGGCTGCTGGCGCGCGAGCTGCCCGGCGAGGCCGCCGCGCGTAGCGCCTGGCTGGGCGAACGCATGATCGCCATCGGCCAGCACGGCTGGAACCTCGCTTACCTGGGCGTGGTCGCCACCGCCGCCATCATCTCGCTGCAAACCTGGGGCCAGTCGCGTACCACGGCCAACGAAGCGGCCGTGGTCTACGCCTTCGAGCCGGCCGCGGCCGCCTTCTTCGGCTACCTGTGGCTGGGCGAAGCCATGACCGGGCGTGGCTGGCTGGGCGGTTTGCTGTTGATCTCCGGTATGATAGTCAGCCAATGGAATTCCGAACGGCGGCCCGCCGCCGCGCTTGCCCCCGAGTGATGACGTTCACACCCCACCACGATGCCGCCACCTGATTTGCTCCTCCTGGCGCAGGAACGGCCGCTGCGCATCCTGCTCGTCAACGCGGGCGAACCCGACACACTCACCTGGTCGGGCCTGGTACAGCCGCTGCGCCAGGCCGCGAAAATCCTCGGCCCCGAGCGCCTGCATGTGGACGTGCGCAGTCCGGACAAATTCACCAGCGACGCCCAGCGCCACTGGCACCTGGTCCTGCTGGCCGCCGACGAAGCGCAGGCCGGCCTGAAACCGGCCAACTTCCGCGCCCTGGTCGAACGCTGCCGCGCCGCGCCGTTCTGGGGCGGCGTCGGCGCCGGCGTGCTGTGGCTGGCCGAAGCCGGCGCCCTGAATGGCGTGCGCACCGCGCTGCCGTGGTCGCTGTATGCCGACGCCGACAGTCGCGCCGACCAGGCCGTGTTCACACCTCACCTGTATGAAATCGACGGCAACCGCCTGACCTGCTGCGGCGGCGCGGCGTCGGTCGATTTCGCCCTGACCCTGATCGACCTTATCTTTGGCTCGAGCGTGCAGGCGCCGGTGAAAGAGTTGCTGTGCGTCGACCGCGTGCGCGGCAGGGAAGAGCGTCAGCGGGTGGCGCTGCAGGCGCGTTTCGGCACCCTGCAGCCGAAGCTGACCGAAGCGGTAACCTTGATGGAAGCGAATATCGAGGAGCCGCTCTCGACCGACGAGATCGCCCAGCTGGCCGGCGTGTCGCGGCGCCAGCTGGAGCGATTATTCAAACAATACCTCGGCAGTTTGCCGTCGCGTTATTACCTGGAACTGCGCCTGCAACGGGCGCGCCAGTTGCTGATCGATACCAATAATTCGATCGTGCAGGTGGGACTGATGTGCGGCTTTTCGTCGGGCTCGCACTTTTCGACGGCGTTCGGGGCGCTGTTCGGCAACACCCCACGCGAAGAACGCCAGCGCCGCCTGGCCGAATAAAACGCTTATTTCGAGATGCGCAGGATGGCCGAGGCCAGGCGCGAGAAGCAGGGCGTCAGGTCCGCTTCCGTTGCGGCGTAGCAATACATGCCGACCGGCTTGTTCGGGTTATAGCAACGGGAGGGGCCGTCCGCCACGTTGGCCATGCACTTCAGGACGTCTTCGCCGCGTTCGTTGTCATAGCCGCTGCCCGATTTCAACGCGGCGCCCATGCCGAGGGTAAAGACAAAGATTCCTTCGTCGCGTGCCTTGGCTGCGACTGCTTCTGCCAGGTTGCGTGCGGTGCGGTCGATATTGCGATAAGCAATTGCCTTGGTACTCAAGTCAGATGTCACCGAACGGTAGAAACCTGGGGTGCTCGACGTCGTCACAATCGGGAATTCGCGCTTGCTCACATCGTCGCGGGTTTCATAGGTATTGTGCGCGTTATACCAGTCCGGCAATTTCGTGAGGTTGGTGAGCACGCCGCTGTTGTTGCGTGTGAGCGTGCATTTCGTACTGACGCGTACGCCGTCGGTGTCGTCGAGTTCGTACAGGCCGCTGAGGTCGCCATCACTGGAATTGATCACGCCGGGTTCCCGGCAATCGGTGGTCATGTTGAAGTACGACGAGATGCCGGTCGGCGCGCCGTCGGAAAAGAACACGATCACGCGCATCGCCGAGCGGTTCAGCAGCGGTATCCGGTTGAGCTGGTTACGCGCATTCCACATGCCTTCCACCGAACCGGTCCCGCCGACGAACTGGTAAGTGTCGATCTTGCTCAGCATCGAAGTACGGTTGAAGCCTCGGTCGGAGATATAGATGGGATTGTCGACTTCGGTGCCATAGGCGAAGTGCATCAGCGCCACCCGGTCCTGGGTTACGTTGAATTTGTTGAGGAAGGTCTTTGCCGAGGCCTTGACCGCCGTCCGGTTGCCGTTCAGCGAACCTGAGGTATCGACCACAAAGGCCATGTCGAGATCGCGCCGGATCGTCTGCGCATACGCCACCGGATTAAGCGCCGTAAAGCCCAGCACCTGCATGATCGACACCGGCATCGGCGCTTCCGCGCGCACGTCGATGGTGACGGTGCCGCCATTGAACTCGATATTCGTGCTCAGCAGCTTCGGCCTGGACAGCAGATAGGTCGTCGGGATGTTCGCGGCAAAGAAATCGCCGGCCGCCGTCTGGGCGCTGGCCCGCTGCTCGGTCTGGTTGTTCCCGGCCGGCACGGCGCGTGCGGCGGCCAGCGCGGCCGAGTCGACCGCCGCGTTCAATCGCGCCTTGACCAGGTAGGCCAGCCCGGCATCGATGACGAGGCCGACGACGGCGAGCAGCACGAGCATTGCCAGCGCGACCATGATGGCGACAGCGCCGCGCTGCCGGTGGAGTTGTGGGTGCATGTCAGAAAACCGTCATCGAATACAGGTCGGGCCCGATCGTGGGCAGGCTCAGGGCGCCGGTGGCGGCGCTCGTCAGCAGCATGTCGTAGCGATAAAAGGTTTCGACGACGTGGACCACTTCGCCATCGTCGAGCTTGCCGCTCATGATGGTCACGGCGGGACGGCTGCTGCTGCTGAAAGCGGTACACTTGCCGGCACTGCTCCAGGTGCTGCAGTTGTACACCCGGCTGGCGGGTTTGTAGCCGCTGGCGCCGAAGCCGAGTCCGCGTTCGCCGTCGTCCCAGCGGTACTGGTCGAGCACCACGCTGCTATAAATGCCGTTCTTGACGACGCCCATGACGCGCGTGATGTACACCATGCCTTGCTGATTGACGTTCAGCGGCGGCGCGCTGGCCATCAGCGCGTAGATGATGTCCTGGCTGCCGGTGTCGAGCTGCGTATTGCCGCGTGCGACCAGGTTGGCGCCTTCGCGGCTGATGTTGGTCACGATGATGTTCGCCTGCAGTGCGCGTGCGGCGTCGATCATGCCGAAGAGCAGCATGAGCAGGATCGGCAGCAGCAGGGCGAATTCGACCGCGGCCAGGCCACGCTGGCGCGCATGGGGCAGAGCGCGGCTCATAGGAAGAATTCGTTGCGCATGGCGGCGGAGACGGCGAAGCGGTATTTGCCGTCCTGGAAAAACTGCGACAGCAGCGGCGTCGTTACCGGCAAGGTGCAATCGATCTGCAGCACGATGATGCTGCCGGGCTCGCCAAACATGCCGCTGCTATACGTATTGCGCGGATACGCCTTGCCGTTCACCGAAATGACGGGATCCATCTTTTCGTACAGGCCCAGCGCGTTGCTGCTGATGTTGTCGATGATGGCGTTGTAGCGCTGCTGGTCGCTGGTACCCGGGCCGAGGTTGCGCTGGCCCGTAATGGCATAGCGCGCACCTTCGCGTACGGCGTACTGCATCGTCAGCGTGGTAAAAAACATCAGGCTGAGTTCGACCAGGGCCAGCAGGACCAGCAGGAAGACTGGCGCGATAATCGCCATTTCCACGATTGTGGCGCCAGATTGACGGCGAATTGCTGGATTAATCATTGAATTGAATATATATGTCTTGATTTTCGTCAAGTGCGATAAGCTGACGGATTCTACAGGGCAACAATTTATTGTCATGTACTTTTTCACGATTTCGCGCCGGTGTCGGCCTTGAACAACATGCGTTGGTTGCTCAACAGGGCGTCGTCCCTCTCGTACTCCTTCTTTTCTCCCCTTTCGTCGCGCACGCCGGCCGTCTCCGGTCCCGGCGCGCCGGTGACCGTCGGCGCCGAAGCCTGGATGGTGTTCGGCATGCGCATGCTGCTGTCGATCTCGGCGCTCCTGACGCTGTACATCGACGCCAGCATCGTGATGGCCGGCGCCTGGTCGTGGCTGATCTTCGCCGCCTACATGCTGCACAGCCTGGTCCTGCTGTGCGTGGCGCGCTTTCGCGCCGGCTTCTGGCATGGCCCGGTCGTCTACTGGGTCGACATCGGCTGGTATGGGCTGATGGTGTACGTCAGCGGTGGCGTGCCGAGTCCGTTCTTTACCCTGTTCTTCTTCGCCATCCTGGCCGCGTCGTTCCGCCACGGTTTCGAGGCGGGCTCGCGCCTGACGCTGGGCGCGGCCGCGGTCGTCACCACCGCGGTGCTGGTGGCGCACGGCTTCGCCGCCGTGCACATGCTGCTGTTGCGCGCCACCTTCCTGCTCGCCCTGGGCTACATGATCGCGTTCTGGGGCGGGTTGCTGGTCGACCAGCGCCGCCGCCTGGCGCTGCTGCGCGACGTCAGCCGGCTGTCGAACCCGCGCTTCGGCGTCCAGCACACGCTCGACTCGCTGATGGGCAAGATCCTGCGCTTTTATGGCGGCACCACCTGCGTGCTGGTGATGCAGGACAGCGGCGGGCGCTGGATGTTCAATACCGCACATCATCCGCGCAGCGGGCGTTCCGTCAGCCACAACTGGGCCGACGAAATACAGGTGGCGCCCCTGCTCGAGCTGGGCGCGGGCACCACGGCCCTGTACCGCAGCAGCAGCGCCGCGCGCCTGCCGGGCGGCGGCTGCGCCCTGGGCGTGGAGGCGGGCAGCAATGGGTGGCGCGAGATCGATGCCGAGGCGTGCGCGCGCATCGCCGACCTGCTCGATACCGATGCCTTCATCAGCGCCGCGCTGCCGCTGCGCAAGGGAGCGGGGCGCATCTTCGTGACCGCGGCGGCGGCGCTGCGGCGCAGCGACGCCACCTTCCTCAACCACATCGTGCAGCAGGCCTTCCCGGTCATCGAAACCATCAACCTGCTCGACCGCCTGGCCTCCGACGCCGCCTTCCGCGAGCGCCAGACCATCGCGCGCGACCTGCACGACAGCACCATCCAGCCGTACATCGGCCTGCGCCACGCCGTGGCGGCGATCCGCAGCCGCGCCGGCGACGACAATCCGCTCACCGCCGACCTCGACCGCCTGCTGGCGATGAGTACCGACGTCATCGGCGACATGCGCGAGTTCGCCCAGCGCTTCAAGAACGGCCGCCAGCAGGAGCCGGAACTGCTGATCGCGCTGCGCCGCCAGCTCGGCCAGATCCGTTCGTTCTACGACGTCGACGTGACGCTCGACGCGGCGCGGGCGCCCGTCATCCACGACCGTATGGCCGCCGAGGTGTTCCAGATCGTGGCTGAAGGCATCAGCAATATTTGCAAGCACACGCGCGCGCGCAGCGCCCGGGTCGAACTGGCCGAGGACGACGGCCAGCTGGCGATCGATATCGCCAATCCGTCCGAAGAGGGCGTCGCGCCGGCGCCGTTCATGCCAAAGTCGATCGCCGGGCGCGTGCGCGCCCTGGGCGGCACGCTGGCCGTCGACACGGCGGACGGACGCACCCTGCTGCGCATCCGCGTTCCGGCCTGAGCATTTGCCTTCTGGAGAAAGCATGACTATCCGTATTTTGCTGGTAGACGATCACAAGACGATGTTGTGGGGCCTCGAACGCCTGATCCAGGCCGAGGCGCCCGCCTTTACCCTGGCCGGCAGCGCCGGCGACGCCGCCGAGGCGGTGGCCCTGTGCACCGCGCTGCAGCCCGACGTCGTGCTGCTCGACCTCGACCTGAAAGGCAGCAGCTCGCTGGCGATCCTGCCCACGCTGCTCGCTTGCAGCAGCGCCCGCGTGGTGATCTTCAGCGCCAACCGCGACCAGGCCACGCTCACCGAGGCGGTCAAGCTCGGCGCGCGCGGCGTGGTCGGCAAGGAAGCGCCGACCGAAGACGTGCTCGCGGCCGTGCGCAAGGTGCACGGCGGCGAATTGTGGATCGACCAGTCGCTGATGCAGGCGCTGCTCGGCCAGCTGACCGCACCGCCGCCGCCGGCCAACCCGGAAGCGCCGCGCATCGCCTCGCTGACCGCGCGCGAACGCGAAGTGATCGGCATGATCGTGGCCGGCAAGGGCGCCCTCAACAAGGAACTGGCCGAGCGCGCCTTCATTTCCGAGCGCACCCTGCGTAACCACCTCAGTACGATTTACCAGAAGCTGGACGTGGCGAATCGGCTCGAGCTGTACGTCTACGCGACCCGCAACGGGCTGGGCTGAAGGGCTTCGTCTTCGAGACACATACCCGTAAGGTGGGCGGCTATACCCGGCCGCGTGCTTGCCCGCTGCCTGAGCGCCGCCCACGCGTTCAACCACACTCTGAAACTTCGCGACAAATCACCCGCTGGTTGAACGCGTGGGCGGCGCACACGCCGACGGTTCGCACAGTGAAGAGGTGGAGCTGTCCGGTGAACCCGTCATCGAGGCCATTGGCCTCAATGACCCCGTACGGGTCTGTGACATTTGTCCTGGCCCAGCTGGCAAACGATCCTACGCAAAAAGGGAGATTTGACGGATGTCATGAATGTTGCCCGTGCGTAATATGCTGTTCATGCGCTGCGCATCGGAGCACACGATGCGGGGCAACAGGACAGGAGCAACTGTGTACGACAAGGAAGACTCGCCGGAACAGCAGTATGAACGCATCGAAACACCGGCTACGTCGTACATCGTCCTCGTTGCACTGACCGCAGTCGTCGGCTTCATCGCAGTATTGGCTGCGTGGACGAGCGCATAGCCGAGCAATCATTCACTTTTTATATTAAGGCCAGACCATGAAATTCATCAAAAACTTCATCAAAGAAGAAGACGGCGTCACCGCAATCGAATACGCCCTGATCGCTTCGCTGATCGCCGGCGTCATCATCACCGCCGTGACCCTGCTGGGTGGCAACATCAGCAGCATGTTCAACGCGCTGGCCGGCAAGATCTCGACCACCGTCAAGTAATTCGCACGACCCGGCACGCTCTCCCGGGCGCGCCAACGATCCGGAACGGCCCCGTTCCGGATTTTTTTTGACCGGAGTTTTCCTTGGCACTGCTGCCCCTCATCCTGCTGTTTGCGCTGCTCGCAGCCGCCGTCTGGCATGACGCGCGCGCACGCCGCATCCCGAACGCCATTGTCTTCCCGGGCGCACTGGCGGCAGTGCTGCTGCACGCGCTGCTGCCGGCGGGGAGCGGCCTGTTCGGCGCGCCGATGGGCAGCCTGGGCCTGGCGTCGGCGTTCGGCGGCCTGGCGCTCGGACTGGCGGTGCTGATGCCGATGTACGCGCTGCGCCTGATGGGCGCGGGCGACGTCAAGCTGCTGGCCATGGTCGGCGCCTTTGTCGGCGCCGGCCAAATCCTCACCGTGGCGCTGCTGACCCTGGCCGCCGGCGGCGTGCTGGCGCTTGCCTTCGCCGCCTGGCAGCGCAAGCTGCGCCAGCTGCTCGGCAATGCCTGGCACATGGCGCTGCACAGCAGCGTGTCGGCGCTTGCCGGCAGCCTGGCGGTACCGGCGCCCGCCGCCGCCAGCGGCCGCTTGCCGTACGCGGTGGCGATCGCCGCGGCCACCGTACCCTGCGTGCTGTGGCTGCACTTGTTTGGCGAGCTGCCGCTGTGAGCGCGTTCTCCGCCATCCCCGTGCCGGCCGCCGCGCCGGCCGACCTGCGCGCGCCGCGCACGGTCGAGGACACCGGCTTGCCGTTCCTGTTCCTGGCCGAGCTGCTGGCCAAGGTGCTGCACCAGCGCGGCCAGCTGCGCCTGCCGGAACTGGCGGCGCACCTGAAACTCAACGTCAGCGTGATCGATCCGCTGATCGCCTTCCTGCGCGCCGAAAAGCTGTGCGAAGTCGCGCGCAGCGGCAGCAGCGGCACCGATGCCGACCTCTCTTACCTGCTGACCGAAGCCGGCCGCGCGCGCGCCGCCGCCGTCCTGGCGAGGAATGCCTATGCCGGCCCGGCGCCGGTCACGCTGGCCGCCTACACCGCGCAAGTGCAGGCGCAAAGCGTGGCCGGCGTGCACGTCACACGCCAGCACATGGCGGCCACGTTCGACGGCATTGTCGTCAATCCACGCGTGCTGGATCAACTCGGCGCGGCCATGAATTCGGGCCGCGCACTGTTCCTGCACGGCCTGGCCGGCAGCGGCAAGACCTACCTGGCCGAGCGCCTGCGCGACCTGCTGTCGGGCGCCATCGCGGTGCCATACGCGCTGATGATCGACGGCGAAGCGGTGCCCCTGTTCGACAGCGTGCAGCACCGCGCGCTCGAGGTGCCGGCGGAAGCCGCCGCCAGCAGCGGCTTCGATCGCGGCAGCGCGCCCGACATGCGCTGGGTGCGTAACCTGCGCCGCCCGGCGGCGCTGGCCGGCGGCGAACTCACGCTCGACATGCTCGACCTGCATTTCGACGCCCACACCCGCCTGTACCAGGCGCCGCCGCATTTGAAATCGAACGGCGGCATCTTCATCATCGACGACCTGGGGCGCCAGCGCTGCACCCCGGACGCCTTGATGAACCGCTGGATCGTGCCGATGGACCGCAGCGTCGATTACCTGACCCTGCACACCGGCCACACCTTCGAGGTGCCGTTCGACGTGATCATCGTGTTCTCGTCGAACTTCGTGCCGCAGCGCCTGTCGGACGGCGCCTTCCTGCGCCGCCTCGGCTACAAGATCGAAGTCCCGGCCGCCTCGCAAGAGGAGTACGCGCAGCTGTTTCGCCAGGCCTGCGCCGGCGCCGGCCTGGCCTTCGACACCGACGTCTTCGGCTACCTGCTCGACTGCCACCGGCGCCACGGCATCCCGCTGCTGGCCTGCCACCCGCGCGACCTGATCCGCCAGCTGCGCGACCTGGCGCGCTACGAGGAACAGGCGCCGCAGCTGTCGCGCGCCACGCTCGACTGGGCATGGGACAACTATTTCGCGACCGGCAATCCGTCCGGCTGCGCCCTGGAACTGGAACGCCGCGAACGCGGCTAGATGGAGTAAGACTGATGCGTAATTCAAGGGCATTATTGATTATCGGCGCGGCGCTGTTCCTGGCGCTGGCGGCGGTGCTGGTGGCGGCAAAGTGGATGAGCGAGCAGGGCGCCGGCCGCACGCAGGTGGCCGTGGCCGCGGTCGACATCGGCCAGGGTTCGCGCCTGGTCGAGGCCAACCTGAAACTGGTCGACTGGCCGGCGGGCTCGCTGCCGCCGGGCGCGATCCTCGACCTGAAAACCCTGGAAAGCCGGGTCACGCGCGCCAACATCGGCCGTGGCGAACCGGTCCTGGAAACCAAGCTGGCGCCGGCCGGCACGATGGGCGGCCTGTCCGCCGTCGTCGCCGAGGGCAAGCGCGCCATGACGGTGCGCGTCAACGACGTCGTCGGCGTGGCCGGCTTCGCGCTGCCGGGTAACTATGTCGACATCCTGGTCAGCCTGGAAGCTTCGGGCGGCGATGCCGGCGAACGTTCGGCGCCGATCTCGAAGATCGTGCTGGAGCGGATCCTGGTGCTGGCCGTGGCCCAGGAATCGAACCGCGACGACACCAAACCGCGCGTCGTGAACGCCGTGACGCTGGAACTGACGCCGGACCAGGTCGAAAAGCTCGACCTGGCACGCAGCATCGGTTCGCTGTCGCTGGTGCTGCGCAACCAGGTCGATCCGCAGCCGGCGAATACCGCCGGCGCCACGCGCGAATCGGTGCTGGGCCTGCCGCCGGTGCAGCCGGCCGCGCCGGCTCCCGCGCCGCGCGACCCCGCTCCGCGCGCAGCACCGGTGCGGGTCGTGCGTACTCCCGCACCGGCCCCGCGCGCCGAAGGCGTCCTCGTGATCCGCGGCCTCGACGCCGCTCCGCAAGCATTCAACTGAAGAATTCCCATGACCCTCCTGAACAACAAGACCCTGCTGGCCTGTGCGCTGGGGCTGGCCTTTGGCGTCGCCGATGCCGCGACGTCGCCCACTACCCCGGCCACCTCCGCCTGCATCGACCTGCGCGGCAGCGGCGAAGCCGGCCGGCTCGACCTGGTGCGCGGCAAGTCCGTCCTCAAGCGCTTCTGCACGCCGGCATCGCAGGTGACCGTGGGCGCGCCCGAAGTGGCCAACGTGGTCGTGCCGAACGCGAATGAAGTCGTGATCGTGGCGCGCAGCATCGGCACCACTAACCTGATCGTCTCCGGACGCGACGGCCGCTCGACGGTGCTCGACCTGGTGGTCGGCATCGACACGGCGCCGCTGCGCGCCCAGTTCGACACACTGTTCCCGCAAGAGAAGGACATCCGTATCGGCAGCACCGGGAACGCCCTGGTCCTGTCGGGCATGGTGGCCGACGCCGAAGTGGCAAGCCAGCTGATGGCGCTGGCCAACGCCTTCCAGGAGGGCGGGACCCCGGCCGCAGGGGCAGGAGCAGGGGCAGGCAGCCCGGCCCCTGCCGGCGTCGGCGCCCCTGCCGCACCCGCCGCCGCTGGAGCCACCTCGGCTCCGAAAGTACTGAACATGCTGACCGTGGCCGCGCCGCAGCAGGTGATGCTGGAAGTGAAGATCGCGGAAGTGTCGAAGTCGCTGGTCGACAAGCTCGGCGCCGCCGCCGGCTACAGCAAGATCAGCGGCGGCTGGACCTATTCGCTGCTGTCGAACCTGTTGACCAGCGGCGCCGGCATGCTGACCGACGTCAAGGCCAACGGCACCAAGCAGTTCGCCATCGACGGCGAGAACCGCGACGGCCTGGTCAAGATCCTGGCCGAGCCGACGGTGATGGCGATCAGCGGCCAGGAGGCGAGCTTCCTGGCAGGCGGCAAGATCTTCATTCCGGTGGCGCAGAATTCGGTCGGCGGCGCGCCGACGATCACGCTCGAAGAAAAGGAATACGGCGTGGCCGTGAAGTTCAAGCCGACGGTGCTGGCGAACGGGCGCATCAACCTGCGCGTGGCGCCGGAAGTCTCGGAACTGAACCGCGAAGGCATCGGCGTGAATACCAACGGCTCGACCAGCGCGACGGCGATCCTGCCGGCGTTCACGACGCGCCGCGCCACCACCACGGTGCAACTGCAGGACGGCCAGAGCTTTGCGATCGGCGGCCTGATTCGCAACAACGTCACCAGCAACATCAAGCGCTTCCCCCTGCTGGGCGACGTGCCGATCCTGGGCACGCTGTTTCGCAGCAGTGACTTCCAGAACGACCGCACCGAACTGGTGTTCATCGTGACCCCGCGCCTGGCCAAGCCGCTGCCCGATGCGCCGCGCCTGCCGACCGACGATTACCGCCAGCCGACCCGCGCCCAATTCCTGCTCAACGGCCAGCACGAAGACTTTGGCCCAGCCGCCCCATCGAAGGAAAAGCCATGAACCGACTCCTGTCCACCGCGACCACGCTGACCACGCTCGCGCTGCTCGGCGGCTGCGTCGCCACCACCCCTGCGGCCGGCGGCGCCAGCGTGCGCGCCATCATGGCCAGCCAGGCCGTACCGCCGCAGCCGCGTCCGGAAGGCGGCGCGGCCGCCACCACCGCCGTGGCCGCGTACGCCAACTACCAGGGCTCGTACGTCACGCCGGCCGCGCAGAGCGAGCGCGGCACGTTCAGCGGCAAGTAAGGATTCGACCATGAAAATCGCAGTGCTTTCGCGCGACGAGCGCCACCTGATCGACCTGTCGCGCCAGCTGCGCGCGCGTCCGGGCAACGACGAAGTCGACATGATCGCCGGCACGCCGGCGCGCCTGTCGACCCTGGCCGACGAGGCCGTTCCCGACGTGCTGATCGTCGACGAACCGCGCGCCGACGAGGACGACCTCGACCAGATCGAGCGGCTCGGCCACCTGTTCCCGCGCCTCGCCTTTATCGTCCTGTCGGGCGACCTGTCGCAGGAATTCCTGCTGCGCGCGATGCGTGCCGGCGTGCGCGAAGTGCTCCCAAGCGCGCCCGGCGCCGCAGTGCTCGGCCAGGCGCTCGACCGCATCGCCGAAAAGCTCGGCAGCCAGGGCGGCGTGCCCGGCAAGGTGCTCGCCTTTATCTCCTGCAAGGGCGGCAGCGGCTCGACCTTCCTGGCCACCAACCTGGCTTATGCGCTGTCGGCGGGCGGCACGAAAAAAGTCGCGCTGATCGACATGAACCTGCAGTTCGGCGACGCCTCGCTGTTCGTCTCGGACAGCAAGCCGCTGGCCACGCTGGCCGACGTCGCCACCCAGATCCACCGCCTCGACCCGTCGTTCCTGGCCTCGAGCATGGTCAGCGTCACGCCGAACTACGGCATCCTGGCCGCGCCTTCGGACCCGGCGCACGCCAGCGACGTCAAACCCGAACACGTCGACGCCATCATCAAGCTGGCGCGGCGCCAGTACGACTTCATCGTGCTCGACGTCGGCCGCAGCCTCGATCCGGTCAGCATCCGCGCGCTCGACCACGCCGACACGATCTATCCGGTGCTGCAGATGACGCTGCCCTACATCCGCGACGGCAAGCGCCTGTTGACGGTGTTCCGCAACCTCGACTACGGCAAGGACAAGGTCGAGCTGATCGTCAACCGCCACGACAAGAACAGCGACATCCGCCTGAAGGACCTCGAAGAAGCCTTCGATACGCCGATCCTGCGCACCATGCCGAACAATTACGACGCGGCCGCGAAATCGGTCAACCAGGGCGTGCCGGTCACGCGCCTGGCGCCGGACAGCCCCTTGAGCGGCGCGCTGATGGAGATGGCGCGCGGCCTCACCGGCGAGATTGCGCCGGTGCGGCCCACCAGCCTGATGACGCGCCTGTTCAAGCGGCGCATCACCGACGTCTGAACCACAGGACCTGAACCATGAACACCCCAGCCTATTCCCTGCGCGAGCGCCTCGGCAACAGCACGCCGCGCCCGGCCGCCCAGCGCGGCGGCCCGATCGACAACCGCGCCTACCACCAGCTGAAAGCGCGCATCCACGAAACGCTGCTCGACCGCGTCGACCTGGAAAGCATGCAGCGCCTGTCGCAGGACCAGATCCGCCAGGAGCTGCGCCTGCTGGTCGAGCGCCTGCTCGAAGAAGAGATGGTCGTCATCAACGACGCCGAGCGCAAGACGCTGACGCGCGACATCCAGAACGAGATGCTCGGCTTCGGCCCGCTGGAAACGCTGCTGGAAGACCCGACCGTCTCCGACATCCTGGTCAACACCCACAAGCAGGTGTACGTCGAGCGGCGCGGCAAGCTGGAACTGACCGACGTCACGTTTACCGATGACGCCCACCTGATGAAGATCATCGACAAGATCGTCTCGCGCGTGGGCCGCCGCATCGACGAATCGAGCCCGATGGTCGACGCGCGCCTGCCGGACGGTTCGCGCGTGAATGCGATTATCCCGCCGCTGGCGATCGACGGCCCGGTGATGTCGATCCGCCGCTTTTCCGCCGACCCGCTGCGCCTGGCCGACCTGGTTTCCTACGGCAGCATCACGGCCGACATGGCCGAAGTGCTGCAAGGCCTCGGCAAGGCCAAGGTCAACATCCTGATCTCGGGCGGCACCGGTTCCGGCAAGACCACCATGCTGAACGTGATCTCGAATTCGATCAGCAAGAACGAACGCATCGTCACCGTCGAAGACGCGGCCGAACTGCAGCTGCAGCAGCCGCACGTGGTGCGCCTGGAAACGCGTCCGCCGAACATCGAGGACAAGGGAGAGGTGACCCAGCGCGCGTTGGTGAGGAACGCGCTGCGGATGCGCCCCGACCGCATCATCCTGGGCGAGGTGCGCGGCGCTGAAGCGCTCGACATGCTGGGCGCGATGAATACCGGCCACGAAGGCTCGATGGCGACCATCCACGCGAATACCCCGCGCGACGCCCTGACGCGCCTGGAAAACATGATCAGCATGGCCGCCGGCACGCTGCCGCCGAAAGCCATGCGCCAGCAGATCAGTTCCGCCGTGGGCGTGGTGGTGCAGGTCTCGCGCCTGACCGACGGCAAGAGAAAGGTGCTGTCGATTTCGGAAGTGACCGGCATGGAAGGCGACGTCATCACGATGCAGGAAATCTTCGCCTACAAACAGACGGGCGTGGCCGACGACGGCACCGTGATCGGCCATGCCAGCGCCACCGGCGTGCGTCCACGCTTCGCCGAGCGCCTGCGCACCTTTGGCGTGTCGCTGCCGGCGCACGTGTTCGAACCACGCTAAGGCGCACGCATGGATCTCACCTTCGTCCTGTTCGTCCTGCTGCTGTTCGTCGCCATCCTGCTGCTGGTCTGGGGCGTGTACGTCGGCTGGCAGGCGCACCGCAGTCCCGAGGCCGAACGCATCGCGCGGCGCCTGCGCGGCGTGATCGGCGGAGAAGCACGCCAGTCCGACGTCACCATCGTCAAACAGCGCCGCTTCAGCGACGACGCCGAACTGGACACGCTGCTGCGGCGCCTGCCGGGCACCTACCGCCTCGACCGCATGCTGCAGCAAGCCGGCTCGCAGCAGCTGGTGGCCGCCCTGGTCGGCTTTTGCCTGACCGGCTTCGTGCTCGGCCTGCTGCTGGCGCTGTGGCTGGGCATGCCCTGGCTGGGCGTGCTGGTGGCGGCCGGCGGCGGCGCCAGTTTGCCGCTCCTGCGGCTGGCGCGCGCGCGTGCGACGCGCATGGCGCGCTTCGAACGCCAGCTGCCCGACGCGCTCGACATGATGAGCCGCGCAATGCGTGCCGGCCACGCCTTTCCGACCGCACTGAAACTGGTCGCCGACGAAATCAGCGCGCCGCTGGGCGAAGAATTCAAGGCCGCCTTCGACGAGGTCAACTTCGGTGTCGCGATGGCCGACGCCCTCGGCAACCTGGCCCAGCGCGTGCCCAGCATGGACTTGCAGTATTTCGTCGTCGCCGTCCTGATCCAGCGCGAGAGCGGCGGCAACCTTACCGAGCTGCTGTCCTCGATCGCCGGCATCATCCGCGACCGCCACAAGCTGGCCGGCCAGGTGCGCGTGCTGTCGGCCGAAGGACGCATCTCGGCCTGGGTGCTGTGCCTGCTGCCGTTCGGCGCGGGCGCCATGATGTACCTCGCCAATCCAGAAACGATGGGCGTGCTCTGGACCGATCCGGGCGGCCGCAAGATGCTGTACACGGCCCTCGGGATGATGCTGTTCGGTGTGCTCGCGATCCGCAAGATCGTGCGCATCCGCATGTAAGGAACCGCCATGACGACCTCTCAACTCCTGATCCTGGCGCTGCTGTTCCTGCTGATCTTCGGCGTGGCCGCGCTGGCCATGCTGCTGCTGACCCGCAATCCGCTCAAGGTGCGCCTGTCGGCGCTGGACGAGCGCGAAAGCGTCGACCGCCGCCGCCTCGGCACCTGGCGCGCGCAGCTGGCGCGCATGGCCGAGCCGCTGGCGAAACTGTCGGTGCCGGCCGAAGGCTGGGAGAGTTCGCCCGTGCGCCTGCGTTTCATCAACGCCGGCTGGCGCGACCCGGCCACGCCCGGCCTGTTCCACGCCGGTAAGACCGCGCTCACGGTCGGCCTGCCGCTGCTGGCCTGGCTGTTCCTGCGCCAGGACCCGGAACGCGCCTTCGGGGTCACGTTCCTCGGCCTGGTCTCGGCCGCCGCCTGCGGCTACTACGTGCCGGACATCGTCCTGAAACGCCGCATCGCCCACCGCCAGCGCGAGATTTTCGAAAGTTTTCCGGATGCGCTCGACCTGATGGTCGTGTGCGTCGAGGCCGGCCTGGCGATGGACGCCGCGCTGGCACGCGTCGGCGCCGAGATCGGCCTGAAAAGCCCGGTGCTGGCCGAAGAACTGCAACTGGTGACCCTGGAAATGCGCGCCGGCAGCGCCAAGGAAAAGGCCCTGCGCAACCTGGCGCTGCGTACTGGCGTCGAAGACGTCGATTCGCTGGCCAAGATGCTGATCCAGGCCGACCGCTTCGGCACCAGCGTCGGCCTCGCCCTGCGCATCCAGTCCGACCAGCTGCGCACGCGCCGGCGCCAGCTGATCGAAGAGAATGCGGCAAAGATCGCGACCAAGCTGCTGTTTCCGCTGATTTTCTGTATTTTTCCGGCGCTGCTGGTGGTGTTGCTGGGGCCGGCTTGCTTGCAGATCATGCGGACGGTGATGCCGGTGGCGACGGGGGCGAATTAAACCCTGGTATCAGGTCTGACATTTGGACTCCCGCCTTGGCGCGGGCTCTGCCTTATCGCCACGCTTTACGGTCTTGATAGTTAGAATGCCGTGCTCGCCATGCTTCGGATAGATCGAGCAAACAGTTGAGTTTGTGTCTGAATGTCAGACCTGACCCCAATGTTTTTAGCTGGCAAGTTCCGGCCAAAAATGAAAATCCCCGTCGCACTTCAGCAAGAACTTGCCCCACCCCCTCCCTATAATGACCAGGTTCGGCGCCCGTCTCCTGGCGCGCCAGTCACTACCAATGGATGAGGAAAAAGTCATGAATGCAAAGCTCGAATCGGGTGTCACAACGCGGCCTGTCACTCGGCAGACCTTCGATGAAGTCCTCGTTCCGACCTACGCCCCGGCGGCGATGGTGCCAGTGCGCGCGGCGGGGCTGGACGTGTGGGACCAGGAAGACAAGCATTACCTCGACTTCACCTCGGGCATCGCCGTCTCGAGCCTCGGCCACTGCAACCCGGTGCTGGTCGACGCAATGACCCGCCAGATCAACACCCTGTGGCACCTCGGTAACGGCTACACCAACGAGCCGGTGCTGCGCCTGGGTTCGGCCCTGGTCGAAGCGACGTTCGCCGACCGCGCCTTCTTCTGCAACTCGGGCGCGGAAGCGAACGAAGCGGCCCTGAAACTGGCGCGCAAGTACGCGCACACCAAGTTCGGTCCGCACAAATCGCGCATCATTTCCTGCCTGTCGTCGTTCCACGGCCGCACCCTGTTCACGGTGTCGGTCGGCGGCCAGCCGAAGTACACCGAAGGCTTCGAGCCGCTGCCGCAGGAAATCAACCACATCCCGTACAACGACATCGAAGCGGCGCGCGCCGCCATCGGCGACGACGTCGCGGCCGTGATCGTCGAGCCGATCCAGGGCGAGGGCGGCGTCATTCCGGGCAATCACGACTACCTGCAAGCGCTGCGCGAGTTCTGCGACAAGAGCGGCGCGCTGCTGATCTTCGACGAAGTGCAGTCGGGCGTGGGCCGTACCGGCGCCCTGTATGCCTACATGGACACCCCGGTCGTGCCGGACATCCTCACCAGCGCCAAGGCGCTCGGCAACGGCTACCCGGTCGCCGCCATGCTGACGACCGAAGAGATCGCCCAGCACTTCAACGTCGGCTCGCACGGCACTACCTATGGCGGCAACCCGCTGGCCGCGACGGTCGCGCTGAACGTGGTCGAGATGATCAACCAGCCGGCCTTCCTGGCGCGTGTCAAGGAAGCCAGCGCGCAGATCTTCGCCAACCTGGACAAGCTGACCGCGGACTATCCACAGCTGTTCGGCAAGGCGCGTGGCCTGGGCCTGCTCATCGGCCTGCCGCTGGCTGATGCATACAAGGGCAAGGCCAAGGACATCACCAAGATCGCCGAGAAAATGGGCCTGATGCTCTTGATCGCCGGTGCCGACGTGATCCGGTTTGCGCCGGCACTGATCGTGTCGGATGCGCAGATCGCGGAAGCGGACCGCATCCTGCGCGCCGCGGTCGACGAGTTCCTCGCCGCCGCCTGATTCACGCGCAACAGTCAATCCCGGTCCGCGTGGCCGGGATGTGTTCGGACCGCCCCCGCTTTGACCCCGCTTTTACCCTAAAAAGGGAGCACCCATGTATGTTGTCCGTCCGGTAGAACTTGCGGATGTCGACGCGCTCGAATCGCTGGCCGCCATGATGACGCCCGGCGTGCACACGCTGCCGCGCACACGCGACACGATCGGCGCCTTTGTCGAGCGTTCGATCGCCTCGTTCGCCGCGCAAGTCGATATCCCGAGCGAGGAGTCCTACCTGTTCGTGCTGGAAGACGGCGCCACGGGCGAGGTCGTGGGGACGGCCGCGGTGCACGCCTCGGCCGGCTCGAACGGCACCTATTTTGCGTTCCGCAACGACGTCATCGCGCAAGTCTCGCGCGACCTGAACATCTCGCACAGCGTGCACGCGCTCACATTGTGCTCGGAACTGACGGCTTGCTCGCAGCTGGCCGGTTTTCACCTGCGCGACCGCGAGCATGCCGGCATCGAGGCAGCGCTGCTGTCGCGCGCGCGCCTGCTGTACGCGGTGCTGGCGCCGCACCGCTTCGGCGACCGCTTCTTCGTGCCGCTGGCCGGCGTGACGGACGCAGACGGCGAGTCGCCGTTCTGGAATGCGCTCGGCCGCAAATTTTTCAAGATGGATTTCCTCGATGCCGAGCGCGTCATCGGCGGCTCGCGCAACCGCACCATGATCGTCGAGCTGATGCCGCACTATCCGGTCTACGTACCGCTGCTGCCGGGCGACGCCCAGGCGGCGATGGGGCAGATCCACCCGGGCGGCCAGCTCGCCTTCGACCTGCTTACCGCCGAGGGTTTCGAAGCGGACGAATATGTCGACATCTTCGACGGCGGTCCGATCCTGGCCGCTCATAAAATGTCGCTGCGTTCGTTCTGCGGCTCGCAACACCGCCGCGTGCAGAATGCACCTGCAGAGACCTCCGAAAACCTCGTCACCTATGCGGTGGCGACGAATGCCGAGCGCTTCCGCGCCATCACCGTGGCCTGCCCGCCCTGCGACACTTCCGACGCCGTCTGCCTGCCGCTCGATGCGCAGCAGGCGCTGGGCGTGGTCGCAGGCGACAGCGTCATTTGCGTCAGAATCTGAGAGAGGCACCATGCTCGTCATTCGCTCCATCGCCGCATCGGACCTCGACCCGCTCATCGACATGGCGCGCGAAGTCGGTGGCGGCATGACCACCCTGAAACCGGACCGCCAGATGCTGGGCGACCGCGTCGACTGCGCCGTGGCCTCGTTCCAGCAAACCATCCCGCCCGAAGAGCGCGACTACATGTTCGTGATGGAAGACACCGCCACCGGCAAGCTGGCCGGGGTGTGCGCCATCAAGGCCGCGGTCGGGCTGAACGAACCGTTCTATAACTACCGCATCGGCACCCTGGTGCACTCCAGCCGCGAACTGAACGTGTTCTCGCGCATGGAGACGCTGTACCTGTCGAACGATCTCACCGGTGCGACCGAACTGTGCTCGCTGTTCCTGCAGCCGGACTACCGTACCGGCTACAACGGCAAGTGGCTGTCGAAAAGCCGGTTCCTGTTCATCGCCCAGTTCCAGCAGCTGTTCACCGAAAAGATCATCGCCGAGATGCGCGGCTACCTGCTGGAAGACGGCACCAGCCCGTTCTACGAGGGCCTGGGCCGCCACTTCTTCAAGATGGATTTCAACCACGTCGACGGCCTCACCGCGATGGGCAAGAAATCCTTCATCGCCGAACTGATGCCGCGCCAGCCGCTGTATGTCGACTACCTGCCGGAATCGGCGCGCGACGTCATCGGCCAGGTGCACCGCTCGACCCTGCCGGCGCGCAAGCTGCTGGAACAGGAAGGCATGCACTACGAGGGTTACGTCGACATTTTCGATGCCGGCCCGGTGCTGCAGGGGCGTGTAAAGGAACTGCGCTCGGTGCGCGACAGCGCGCTGCGCGTGGCGAGCGAGGGCCGTAGCGAAGGCCGCAGCGAGGGTCGCAGTGAAGATGATGCCGAATGCCTGCTGGTGTCGAACACGAAGCTGGACGATTTCCGCATGGTGCTGGCGCAAGCGGCGGTCGACGGCCACGAGATCGCGCTGTCGGCGCAGGAACTGGCACTGCTGCACGTCCAGGCGGGCGACCCGGTGCGCACGCTGTCACTCAACGTAAGGAAGAACAATGGCTAACCTGTCGAACTTTATCAACGGCGCATGGATCGCCGGCAGCGGCGCGGAACTGGTCACGATCGACCCCTCCAGTGGCCAGCAGACCTGGAGCAGCAACGAATCGACGGCTGAGGACGTGCAGCGCGCCGCGCAAGCCGCGGCCGACGCCTTCGAGGCCTGGGCCCTGCGCCCGCTGGAAGAGCGCATCGCCATCTGCACGCGTTTCCGCGACCTGTTGAAGGAAAACGCGGAGGAGCTGGCAGCGATCATCGCCGAGGAAGTCGGCAAGCCGCTGTGGGAAGCGCGCACCGAAGCGACGACCATGGCGAACAAGGTCGACATCTCGGTGCAGTCGTACGGCGCGCGTACGGGAGAAACGGCGGCAAAGGTCGCCGACGGCAATGCCGTGCTGCGCCACCGTCCGCATGGCGTGTTCGCCGTGTTCGGTCCGTATAACTTCCCCGGCCACCTGCCGAACGGGCACATCGTGCCGGCCCTGATCGCCGGGAACACGGTGGTCTTCAAGCCGAGCGAATACGCACCGCGCACGGCGATGAAAACCGTGCAGCTGTGGGAGCAGGCGGGTTTGCCGGCGGGCGTGCTGAACCTGGTGAACGGCGGGCGCGACACGGGCATCGCCCTCGGCCAGAACGCGCTGATCGACGGCGTGCTGTTCACCGGCAGCAGCCAGACCGGCGCCGCGCTGCATAAACAGTTCGGCGGCCAGCCGGGCAAGATGCTGGCGCTGGAAATGGGCGGGAACAATCCGCTCGTCGTCTGGGATGTCCAGGACATCGACGCCGCCGTCCACCACGCCGTGATGTCCGCCTTTATCTCGGCCGGCCAGCGCTGCACCTGCGCGCGCCGCCTGGTGGTGCAGGACAACGAGCAGGGCCAGCGTTTTATTGAGCGCCTGGTCGAAGTCGCCGCCAAACTGCAGGTCGGCGCCTCGAAAGCCGAGCCGCAGCCGTTCATGGGACCGGTGGTATCAAGCACGGTCGCCGCGCGCCTGGTGCAGGCCCAGGCCGAGATGGAAGCGAAGGGCGGCAAGGTGCTGCTGCAGATGCGCCAGCTCGATCCGAACGCCGGCTTTGTCACCGCCGGCATCGTCGACGTGACCGACGCCCAGGGCATTCCCGACGAAGAGTGGTTCGGGCCGCTGCTGCAGGTGATCCGTGTGAACACCTTCGACGAGGCAATGCGCGCGGCGAACGCCACCGAATTCGGCCTGGCCGCGGCGCTGCTGTCGCCATCGGAAGAACTGTGGAAGCGCTTTGCCATCAAGGCGCGCGCCGGCATCGTCAACTGGAACCGTCCGACCACCGGCGCGGCCAGCTCGGCACCGTTCGGTGGTGTCGGTAAATCGGGCAACCACCGTCCGAGCGCATACTATGCGGCGGATTACTGCGCCTACCCGGTCGCCTCGATCGAGACGGCTGAACTCGAAATGCCGGCCAAGCTGTCGCCGGGACTGCGCTTCTAAAGTTGAACATCTGATCATGCGTAACGCTCGCGAATACAACTTCGACGGCCTGGTTGGCCCGTCCCACAACTATGCCGGCCTCTCGTTCGGCAACGTCGCTTCGTTCAGCAATGTGCGCAGCGCTTCCAATCCGCGCCTGGCCGCCCTGCAGGGCCTGGCCAAGATGCGCAACCTGGCCGCGCGCGGCTTCGCGCAGGCGGTGATGCCGCCGCAGGCGCGCCCCAACTTCCGCCTGCTGCGCCAGCTCGGCTTTTCGGGCACGGACGCCGACGTGCTGGCGCAAGCATGGCGCGAAGCGCCGGTGATCCTGTCCTGCGCCTGGTCGGCGGCGCCGATGTGGACCGCCAACGCGGCCACCGTCAGCCCCTCCGCCGACACGCGCGATGGCCGCGTCCACTTCACGGCCGCGAACCTGAACAACAAGCTGCACCGCTCGGAAGAGCACGTGCAGGCCACGCGCACGCTGCGCGCGATTTTCGCCAATCACGATCACTTCGTCGTGCACGACCCGCTGCCGGCCACGCCGGCATTCGGCGACGAAGGCGCCGCCAACCATACCCGCTTCGCGGCGGATCACGGCGCGGCCGGCGTCGAGTTCTTCGTGTATGGCCGCGTCGAATTCGATCCGTCGGCGCCGTTCCCGAAAAAATACCCGGCGCGCCAGACCCTGGAAGCTTCGCAGGCGGTAGCGCGCCTGCACGGCCTCGATCCGGCGCGCACCGTGTTCGCGGCGCAGAATCCGGACGTGATCGACCAGGGCGTGTTCCACAACGACGTCATCGCCGTCGGCAACGGCAACGTCCTGTTCTATCACGAGGAAGCGTTTGCCGACGAGGCGGCAACGATCGAGGCGCTGCGCCGCTCGGTGGCCGGCGTCGGCGCCGAATTCATGCCGGTGCGCGTGGCAAGCGCGATGGTGCCGGTGGCCGATGCGGTGGCCAGCTACCTGTTCAACAGCCAGCTGCTGTCGAAACCGGATGGCAGGATGGCGCTGCTGGTGCCGCACGAGTGCCGCGAGAATGCGGCGGTGGCGAACTACCTGGCCGGGCTGGTCGCCAGCGGCGGACCGGTCGACGAATTGCTCGAATTCGACCTGCGCCAGAGCATGCGCAACGGCGGCGGACCGGCTTGCCTGCGCCTGCGCGTGGCGCTGACCGACGACCAGGCGGCAGCGATGCACGGGGGCGTGATCATGACCGAGGCGCTGTATGCGCAGCTGGTCACGTGGGTCGAGACGCATTACCGCGACCACGTGGAGCCGAAGGATTTGATGGATCCGCAGCTGGCGATCGAGTGCCAGACGGCGCTGGAAGCCCTGGAGCGGATTTTGGGTTTGCCGGGCTTGTACGATTTGAGTTAAGACGCCGCAAATCGAGCGGTGAGAACGCGTGGGCACGAGTGCCCACCCTACGTTACACCACCGTCTCGATCTTTTTCATGCGGTGGTGGTGCACCGTAGGGTGGGCTCTCGAGCCCACGCGGTACGGCAGCAAAGAGCAGATACAGCAGCAAGGGACCGGGACTGGCGCACAACGCGCCGCCCCGATACACGACGACTTACACGCTTCCAGCACAAGGAAGCCAGGGACCTGGACGGGACAACCCCGTCCAATAAAAACGCCGGTTGCGCGCAAGGCCACAAGCCGCGGCGCCAACGGGCGATAAACATTCGCTTTGGAGAAGCAACGATGAAAGACATGCCGCAAGATTTGCGTACCCAGACCCTGAACCTGGTCACGAACCAGCCGGCCGCCGGCGCCACCGACAACGTGCGCGCCCTGATCAGCGCCTGGCTCGGCTCGCTCGACGAGGAAGACCTGGCCGGCACCGCGCCGCAGGCCCTGGCTCCCGTGCTGTGGGACGGCTTCATGCAGGCCGCCAGGCGCGCCGGGCAGGGCTGCCAGATCGCGCAACTGCGCTACAGCGACGGCAAGGGCGGCATGGCCACGGCGCTGCTGATCCTCAACGAAGACATGCCTTACCTGGTCGACTCGTTCGTCATGGCACTGCGCAAGGAGCGCATGCTGGCCGCGGGCGTGATGAACGCCGTGCTGCCGGTCGAGCGTGATGCCAACGGCGTCGTCACCAATGTCGGCGCTGCCGGCGCCCCGCTCGAATCCTTCGTGCTGGTGCTGCTGAACGACGAACTCGAATTCGCCGAACTCGACCGCCTGACCGCGCGCATCCGCATGGTCGCCAGCGACGCCGCCACCGTGCACCGCGATGCGCTGGCCATGGGCGACCGCATGACGGCCGTTGCCGCCGCCGCTGCCGCCCACGGCACCCCGGCCGGCCAGGAAGTCGCCGCCTTCCTCGAGTGGGCCAAGAACGAAGGTTTCGAACCCTTCGGCTACGCCTACTACGAAGTCCAGCCGGGCCAAAGCCAGCTGGTGCGCGACATCCCGAGCCGCATCGGCGTGCTGAAGGACACCGCGCACCCGGTCTACGGCACCTGCCTGGCCAACATCCCGGGCGAACTGGCGACCCTGTCCGCGCGCGCCGAGACCCTGTCGATCGTAAAAGCCGACGTCGAAGGCACGCTGCACCGCGACCAGCCGCTCGATTTTATTGGCGTGCGCAACACCGATGCGCAAGGCAACATCCTCGGCGAGCACTGCTTCGTCGGCCTGTTCACCCGCGCCGCCACCTCGACCCCGCTGGCGCGCCTGCCGTTCGCACGCGGACGCGTCGCAAAAGTCCTGAGTCTGGCCGGCGTGCGCCAGGAAGGTTTCAGGGCCGAGAAATTCCTCGAAATCCTCGAGTCGCTGCCGCGCACCGAAGCGCTGGAAGCCGATCCGGAATGGCTGGCGCAAGTGTGCAGCTCGGTCGTCTCGCTGTACAAGCAGCCGCGCCCGAAAGTGTTCGCGCGCCGCGACGTGTATGGCCGCCACCTGAACGCGCTGGTCTACCTGCCGCGCGAGCGCTACAGCGCCGCCGTCGCCGCCTCGCTGGCGCAAGCCTTGAAAGACAGCTCGGGCGCGCACGACGTGCGCGTGCAGACCCTGGTCGCCGACGGTCCGCTGGCGCGCGTTTACCTGATCGCCCACGCCGCGCGCAACCCGCTCGACCTGGAAACCGACATCCAGCAACCGCTGCTGGCGGTGCTGGACGGCTGGCATGACCGCTTTGCCGCCATGACCAACGGCGTCGAAGAACACGCGCAGCGCAGCAGCCTGCGCAAGATGGGCACCAACCTGCCGGTGTCGTTCGTCACGGCCACCGCCCCGGACGTCGCCTTCCGCGACCTGCAGGCCATGCTGGGCCTGGGCCACCAGGACCGCGTCGCCGTGCGTATCGAACCTGGCAGCGGCGCCGGCAACGAAGCCCACGACGCCTCGATCCGCCTGTACTCGGGCGAAAACGTGCCGTCGCTGTCGCGCATCCTGCCGGCCCTGCAGAACGCCGGTATCGCGGTCGACCGCGAGCAGACCTGGGCGATCACGACCGCCGACGGCGTGCGCCACCACGTCACCGCGCTGGCCGTGGACGACGAAAGCGGCGACAAGCTGGTGAAGGCCGGCATTGCGCCGGTGGCCGAAGAGCTGTTCACCGCGCTGTTCAACAACGAAGCCGAAGACGGTCGCCTGAACGGGCTGACCATCGAAGGCGGCCTGTCGGTGCGCGAAGTGCAGCTGGTGCGCGGCTACATCAGCTACTGGCGCCAGCTGGGTTCGAAGTTCTCGGTGCGCTACATGGCCGAGACGCTGCGCGCGCAGCCGGCCCTGGTGAAGGAATTCGTCACCGCCTTCTTGCAGCGCTTCAATCCGGCATTGTCGCAGTCCGAGCGCGAGCAGGGCACTGCGAAGCTGGCGTCCCTGCGCGCCGGCCTGTCGAGCGTGAACCACGCCGACACCGAAGAAATCATGACCGCCCTGGTCGAGCTGGCGCTGGCCACCGTGCGCACCAACTACTTCCAGAACACCGGCGAAAAAATCATCTTCAAGTTCGACACCAGCAACCTGTCGCTGGCGCCGGAACCGCGTCCGTACCGCGAAATCTACGTGTTCTCGCGCCGCTTCGAGGGCGTGCACCTGCGCGGCGGCCCGGTCGCCCGCGGCGGCCTGCGCTGGTCGGATCGCATGGAAGACTACCGCACCGAAGTGCTGGGCCTGGTGAAGGCGCAGATGGTGAAAAACGCCGTCATCGTGCCGGCCGGCTCGAAGGGCGGTTTCGTCTGCAAGCAGATGCCGAAGGATGCCGTGCGCGAAACCGTCGCGGCCGAGGGCGAATCGGTCTACCGCCTGTTCATCTCCAGCCTGCTGGAAGTGACCGACAACCGCGTGCGCGGCGCCATCGTCGCGCCTGAAAACACCGTGCGTTACGACCAGGACGATCCATACCTGGTGGTGGCCGCCGACAAGGGCACCGCGACCTTCTCCGACATCGCCAACGGCATCGCCGTGCAGCGCGGTTTCTGGCTGGGCGACGCCTTTGCCTCGGGCGGCTCGAACGGTTACGACCACAAGAAGATGGGCATCACCGCCAAGGGTGCATTCGAAGCCGTGAAACGCCACTTCTACGAAATCGGCCACGACATGAGCACGACCCCGATTACCATGGTCGGCGTGGGCGACATGTCGGGCGACGTGTTCGGCAATGGCGTGCTGCTGTCGCGCCAGCTGAAAGTGCTGGCGGCGTTCGACCACCGCCACATCTTCCTCGATCCGACCCCGGACGTCGCGGTGTCGTTCGCCGAGCGCCAGCGCATGTTCGCGCTGCCGCGTTCGTCGTGGGAAGACTACGATAAATCGCTGATCTCGCAGGGCGGCGGCGTGTACCCGCGTTCGGCCCGTTCGATCGATCTGTCGCCGGAAGTGCGCGCTGCCCTGGATATCCAGGAAACATCGCTGGCGCCGGAAGAGCTGATGCACCGCATCCTGCTGGCGCCTGTCGACCTGTTCTACAACGGCGGCATCGGTACCTACATCAAGGCGTCGACCGAAACCCATGCACAAGTGAAGGACCGCGCCAACGACCGTATCCGCGTCAGCGGCAACGAACTGCGCTGCAAGGTGGTGGCCGAGGGCGGCAACCTGGGCGCGACCCAGGCCGGCCGCATCGAGTTCGCACTGGCCGGTGGCCGCATCTTCACCGATGCGATCGACAACTCGGCCGGCGTGGATTGCTCGGACCACGAAGTCAACATCAAGATCTGGCTCGACACCGAAGTCAACGCCGGCAAGCTGCCTGAAGCCGACCGTAACCGCGTCCTGAACGACATGACCAACGACGTCGAAGTGCTGGTCTTGCGCGACAACACACAGCAGACCCGTTTGCTGACGCGCGAAGTGCAGGCGCAGCAGAACGGCTCGGTCGTCGACAGCTACGCCGCGCTGATCACCAGCCTGGAAGCCGAAGGTGCCGTCTCGCGCGAACTGGAACAGCTGCCGCTAGACGCCGAACTGCAGCGCCGCAAAGCGCTGGGCGTCGGCCTCACCGCGCCGGAACTGGCGGTGGTGGTTGCCAACGTCAAGAACCGTTTCAAGCGCATCCTGGCGGCGTTGCCGTTGACCGACGAGCCATGGGCCGACACCGTGCTGCGTCCGTACTTCCCGGCGCAGCTGGTCGCCACCCGCGATCCGCTCGATCACCCGCTGGCCAACGCCATCCTGGCCACCGTGCTGGCAAATGAGGCGGTCAACCGTTGCGGTCCGCTGATGATCCGCGACCTGGCTGCCGAACACCGCATCGACGAAGCGGAAGTCGTGAAAGCCTGGGGCCGCGCCTGGTCGGCGCTGAACCTGGCGCCGGTGTTCGACGCGCTCGACGCCGATGCCCTGAAGGTGCCGCGCGAAGTCTCGATTGCGGTCGATGCGCGTACCCGTGCACTGCTGCGCGCCCTGATCGAAGGCGTGCTGTCGCTGCCGCAGGGCCAGGACGGCATGGCCGAACTGACCGCGCTGTTTGCCAACGGTGACCAGCTGCGCCAGCTGATGCCGGCCAAGTCGGAAGCCGACGGCCACGCCGGCCTGAACGCCGGCTTCGTGCAGGCCTGGAAGGCGGTCGAGACGATCGAATCGCTGGCCACCTTCCTGTTCGCCGCGGTCTCGGTGCAGCGTCCAGCCGGCATGTCGCTGGCCCAGTTCCTGCAGGTCGGCATGGCACTGCGCGCGAAGGCCGGCATCGATACGCTGGAACGCGGCCTGAAACTGCCGCCGCAGACCAAGTCGCAGGAACAGCTGCGCAACTACGCGATGCAAGCCCTGCGCCGCACCCAGCAGCGCCTGCTGCTGCAGGTGATCGACCGCGCCGGCAATGGCGACGCGCTGGCGGCGGTGGATGCCGTCACGGGCGACATGGGCCTGACCGGTTACGCGCAGCCAACCGACCTCGAACAGGCAATGCTGGACGTCTGGTCGCTGTCGGAAGGTTCGAACCCGGAACGCCTGGCGGCTTGACGCAATGAGCGCACCCCTTCAACCCGTAGTGGTGGCTGACGCGGTGCGCGCGCTGGCCGAAGCCGATTTCGGCACGGTCGCGCAGCGCTTTCGCGATGCCGGCTTCGTCGTCGGGATGCCTGCCAAGGGCATCCTGACGGTGAAGGGCGTGCAGCCCGTCACCCGGCCGGCGCTGCTGCTGTCGGTCGGCGTGCATGGCGACGAAACCGGGCCGATCGAAATGGTCGCGCACGTGATCGAAGCCTTGTCGCGTACCCCGCAGGCACTGATGGTCGACCTGATGCTCTGCGTCGGCAACATCGAGGCCATCGCCGCCGGCAAACGGTTCATCGACGCCGACTTGAACCGCATGTTCAAGCCGGACCGCGGTGCGTTGGCCGACGCTGCTGAAGCGGCGCGCGCGGACGAATTGATCGCCGCCACCGATGCGTTTTTCGAAGGCACCGGGCCGGTGCGCTGGCACCTCGACCTGCACACGGCGATCCGCGCTTCCCACTACCCGATGTTCGCGATCGTGCCTGATTTGATCGCCGACCACGGGAAAGAAGCGCTGATCGACTGGCTGGGGCAGGCGGCGATCGGCGCGATCGTCATGAACCCGAAGTCGGCCGGCACCTACAGCTATTACTCCGCCGAGCACCACGCGGCGGCGGGCAGCACGGTGGAGCTGGGCCGCGTCGGCACGCTGGGCCGCAACAACATGGCCCAGTTCACCGATGCGTCGGCCGCGCTGGCTGCCTTGCTGCGCGGCGAACAGCTTGAAACGCGCAGCGCGCCGCACGTGTTCAAGGTGGCGCAGGAGATCGTCAAGCTGTCCGACGATTTCAAGATGGGTTTCAGCCGCGAGACGCCGAATTTCGCTTCGCTCAAGCGCGGCGACGTCATCGCCACCGATGGCGAGACCGTGTACTCGGTGTTCCACGAGGAGGAGATGGTGGTGTTTCCGAATCCGGATGTGCGGGTCGGCTTGCGCGCCGGGTTGATGGTGGTGCGTGTGAATTGAAGTGTGAAGCCGCGGAGTCCGCGGCTTTTTTTTGCGTCTGCGCGTGTGTTCGCTGACGGCGGGCATGCCCGCCCTACGTTACGCAACGGCCAACGCAGGGGGTACACGTAGGGCGGGCATGCCCGCGCGGAACGGTGTCGGCATAATCGTCCCATGTTCGCTAGACTGTCCGGATCGATCATTCCGGAGTCCGCATGAGCAAGCTGTTTTCCCCCTACGCGCTGGGTCCCCTCCAACTGGCTAACCGCATCGCCATCGCCCCCATGTGCCAGTACTCGGCCGAGCAGGGCCTGCCCACCGACTGGCACATGATCCATCTCGGCCATCTGGCCCTGTCCGGCGCCGCATTGCTGATCATCGAAGCGACCGCCGTGACCGAGGAAGGGCGCATCACGCCCGGTGACCTCGGCCTGTGGTCGGATGCCCACCGCGATGCGCTGCAGCCGGTCATTGCTGCGATCCGCTGCCATTCTCCGATCAAGGTCGGGATCCAGTTGGCCCACGCCGGGCGCAAGGCTTCGAGCGCGGTACCGTGGGAGGGTGGCGCCAACATCCCGCCCGACGCGCCAGGCGGCTGGCAGACCGTGGCGCCGTCAAGCGTGGCGCATGCCGATGGCGAAACGGTGCCGCTGGCGCTCGACGCCGCTGGATTACAGCGCATCAAGCAGGGCTTTGTCGATGCCGCACTGCGCGCCCATGCGCTGGGCCTGGACGCCATCGAGCTGCACGGCGCCCATGGCTACCTGCTGCACGAATTCCTCTCTCCCTTGTCGAACCGGCGCGAGGACGACTACGGCGGTCCGCTGGAAAACCGCATGCGCTTTCCGCTCGAAGTGTTCGAGGCCGTGCGCGCGGCGGTGCCGGAGATGTGCGTCGGCATGCGCATCTCGGCCACCGACTGGGTCGAGGGCGGCTGGGAGATCGAACAGAGCGCGGTGTTTGCGCGCGCACTGGAAGCGCGCGGCTGCCACTTCATCCACGTGTCCAGCGGCGGCGTCTCGCCGCTGCAGAAGATTCCGGTCGGCGCCGGCTACCAGATCGCTTTTGCCGAGCGCATCAAGCGCGAGACGAGCATGCCGACCATCGGCGTCGGCCTGATCACCGAGCCGCAGCAGGCCGAGCACATCCTGCAATCGGGCCAGGCCGACATGGTGGCGCTGGCGCGCGCGATGCTGTATAACCCGCGCTGGCCATGGCATGCGGCGGCCGAGCTGGGCGCGCAGGTGGCGGCGCCGCCGCAATACTGGCGTTCGCAGCCGCATCAGTACAAGGCGCTGTTCGGCGAGACGAAGCTGGGCCAGCGCTGAGTTCCCGGTTTTCACGCTTCAACCCGCCAAACGTGCAGTCCGTCGCAGCCGGCGCGACGGCCGGATAAAACCTTTCTAGAGTGTCCTCATCCCGGACCACGACAAGAAAGGTGTTATCCATGCGTACGCTGCTCGCCCTTGCCTGCACCGCCACCCTCGGCGGCTGTATCGTCATTGCCACGCCCACCGAGACGGGCGGCAAGGACTACCAGGTCCATACCCCGTTCAACAGCCAGGCGATCGACGGCAACGGTATCGCCGCGCGCGACGTCCGTACCGTCGCCCCTGTGGTCGGGCTGGACGTCGGTGGTTCGATGATCGTCGAAGTACGCATCGGCCCGACGCCATCGCTGGTAGTCGAGGGCGACAGCAACCTGCTGCCCTACGTGAAGACCGAAACGCGCGGCTCCTCGCTCTATATCGGGACCGAGCGGCGCCTGCGCAGCAACACGCCGTTGAAAGTGACGTACACGGTGCCGCAATTGACCCACCTGCATTCGGGCGGCTCGGGCCACGTGACGGTGCGCGACCTGAACGGCGGACCCCTGTCGGTGCGCCTGGGCGGATCGGGCGTGGCGCGCCTGGCGGGCGAGGTGGCCGAGTTCGACGCCAAGGTATCGGGGTCGGGCAAGATCGAAGCGGGCGAGCTGCGCGCCCGTAACGCCGAGGTCGACGTCAGCGGCTCGGGCGGCGTCGTGCTGGGCCAGGTGCGCGGCGACTACCTGCGTTCCCAGATCAGCGGTTCGGGCGGCGTGCATGCGAATGGCGCCGTGCGCAGCCTGAACGTGCGCGTGAGCGGTTCGGGCAGCGCCGATCTTACCGGCGTGAGTACCGACCAGGGAGATTTGGCCAGCAGCGGCTCGGGCGGCATTTCAGCCACGGTGCGCCAGTCGGTGTATGCGCGCACCAGCGGTTCGGGGCCGATCCGGGTGTATGGGCAACCGGCCCAGCGCGACGTCGGCGGGCGCGGGGTGCAGATGTTGTAGTCGTCGGTGCGCGCCCCGCCACCGACGATTACAGCAGGTGATCGAGCAAATCCGGCCCGAACACTTCGCGGTGCAGCTTTGCCGCCGGCACGCCGGCGTCGAGCAGCGCCAGCCACTGCGCCTGCATGAACTTCAGCGGACCGCACAGCCAGACGTCCGTCTCGGCCAGGTCCCACTGCGGCAGGCGCGCAATCTCCATGCGGCCGGCCAGCACGCCTGTGGCGTCGCCCACGTGTTCATAAAAGATCGCCACGTGCAGGTTCGGCATGCGCGCCTGCGCGGCGGCGACGTCGTCCCGCAGCGGGTGATGGGCGGCGTCGTGCGCGGCGTAGGCGAAGATGACGCGGCGCTGCGGGTGGACCAGGGCGATGCGGTTCAGCGCCGACACCATCGGCGTGATGCCGACGCCGGCCGCCAGCAGCACGATCGGCGCCTCGGACTCGGTGTCCGGCGTGAATTCGCCGAACGGGTGCGTCACCTGCAGCACGCTGCCTTCCTTGACGTTGGCGTGGATCCAGTTCGACACTGCGCCGGCCGGCGCCTTGTCTAGCGCATCCTCGCGTTTCACCGAAATGCGCAGGCTGTCCAGGCCGACCGCATCGGACAGGCTGTACTGGCGCAGCTGGTGGCGCCCGCCCGGCAGGTCGACCGCGACGCTGACGTACTGGCCGGCCTTGAACGGCGGCAGCGGTTTGTCATCCAGAGGTACGAAGCGGATCGACAGCACGTTGGCGCTCTCGCGTTTTACTTGCGTCACGCGCATCGGGCGGGTTGCTCCCGGTTCGATGCCGGCGGTGCTGTACATCTCGGCTTCGGCCGCGATCAGCAAATTCGCCAGCGAACCGTAGGCCTCAAGCCAGGCGTCGAGCAGCGGTTGCGTCGCGGCGTCGCCCAGGGTGTGCGAAATGGCCGCCAGCAGGTGCTTGCCGACGATCGGGTAGTGCTCGGCGCGGATGCCGATCGAGACGTGCTTGTGGACGATGCGGTTGACGACGGGGCCCAGCGCTTCCGGATTGCCGATGTTGGCGGCGTAGGCGAACACGGCCGAGGCGAGCGAGCCCTGCTGGGCGCCGCTGGCCTGGTTGCCCATGTTGAACACGCGCGTCAGTTCCGGGTGCTCGGCCAGCATGTTCTTGTAGAACAGGGTAGTAATCGCAAGACCATGTTCGCGCAGCACCGGGACGCTGGCATCGATATAGGGGCGGGAAGCGGCAGAGATCATCGTAACTCCTCAGTTCTTGCATTTTAAATGCAAGTTTAAGTTTTAAAAAAACGCCCCGGACCTGGCGATCCTGGGGCGGACAATTCGGGAAATCAGGGCGCCGGGCTGGCGGTTGTTCCGCTCCAGAACATCCTGTGCATGCGCACGATCTGCTCGCCGGTGCTGCCGCCGGTAATCGAGGCCAGCGTGTGCCGGTCCATCTCGGCATAAAAGGCGCGCATGCCCGCTTTGAGCACGCCGCGCAGCTGGCAATCGAGGCTCAGTGCGCAACCAGTCGCTTCGCAGTCGACGAGCTCGTCGTCGCCTTCGAGTTCGCGCAGCACCTGGCCCACCATCAGCACATGCGGATCGGCCGCCAGGCGCAGGCCGCCATTGCGTCCGCGCAGCGCCTTTACCCAGCCGGCGCGCGCCAGGTGGCCGACAACCTTGACCATGTGGTTGTGCGGGATGGCGAACTGGGACGCGATCTCGGCCGCTGTGACCGGATGCGGCCGTTCGCCGGCGCGCTCGAGGTAAATCAGCACGCGCAAACCGATGTCGGAAAAGCGGGTCAGGCGCATAAGATGTCGTTAAGAAAGAACACACACATTCTAGCGCAGAAAACTTGTATTGCAAATGCATCTTTAACTAAAACAATTTTCTCAGCAACGCCTGAACAGTCCTATAATCGCGAACTTTGGCGGCGTTTCGAGCTCAGCCATTTCTCTAGCGACTAAGGATAATTTCCGTGAATCTGACACTGGGCCAGAAGCTGATTCGTACCAAACCGGCTGAGCGCGCACACGAAGACAGCCAGGCCCATGGCGGCGGCCTGAACCGAACATTGGGCCTGTTCCCGCTGACCATGATCGGCGTCGGCGCCACCGTCGGCACCGGCATTTTCTTCACGATGGTCGAAGCGGTGCCCAAGGCTGGCCCGGCCGTCATCCTGTCCTTCCTGATTGCTGCCATCACGGCCGGCCTGACCGCGCTGTGCTACGCCGAACTGGCCGGGCGCGTGCCGGCCTCGGGTTCTTCCTACTCGTTCGCCTACGCCACCGTCGGCGAATTCGCGGCCTTCGTGGTCGCCGCCTGCCTGCTGCTCGAGTACGGGCTGGCCGGCAGCGCGGTGGCGATCGGCTGGTCCGATTACCTGAACAATTTCCTGCAAAACGCCTTTGGCTGGGAAATTCCGGCCCACCTGCGCTCGCCCATGTTCGTCTCCGACCACAGCAACCTGACTGTCCACTCGGGCAATTTCAATTTGCCGCCGGTGCTGTTGATCGTCATGTGCTGCATCCTGCTGATCCGCGGCACCAAGGAATCGGCCACGACCAATGCGGTCATGGTGGTGGTGAAACTGGCGATCCTGGCCTTCTTTTCGGTAATCGCCTTCAGCGGCTTCGATGCCGCCAACTTCACGCCTTTCTTCAATACCGATAACAGCAAGGGTTTCGCGGGCATGGCCGGTGTCACCGCCGCCGCCGGCACCGTGTTCTTCTCCTTTATCGGCCTGGACACGATCGCCACCGCCGGCGAAGAAGTAAAAGACCCGCGCCGCAACGTGCCGATCGGCATCCTGGCAGCGCTGGTGATTGTCACCGCCTTCTACATGCTGGTCGCGCTGGCGGCGATGGGCGCGCAGCCGGCGCACATGTTCGAGGGCCAGCAAGCCGGCCTGTCGGTGATCCTGCAGAACGTCACGGGTAAAGCCTGGCCGGCGCTGGTGCTGTCGGCTGGTGCCGTCGTCTCGGTGTTCTCGGTGACCCTGGTGACGATCTATGGCCAGACCCGCATCCTGTACGCGATCAGCCGCGACGGCCTGATCCCGAAGACCTTCCAGAAGGTCAATCCGCGCACTGGCGCGCCGGTGTCGAACACCCTGATCGTCTGCCTGGTGGTGGGCCTGATCGCCGGCCTGGTCGACTCGACCTTCCTGTGGGACATGGTCAGCATGGGCACGCTGACGGCCTTTATTGTCGTCTCGGTCGCGGTGCCCGTGATCCGCGCCAAGCAGGGCCCGAACGCCGAGCATGGCTTCCGCGTTCCCTTCGGCCCGTACGTGGTGCCGGGGCTGTCGATCCTCGCCTGCCTGTACATCATGAAGGATTTGCCGATGGCTACTTTCCGCGTGTTCTTCATCTGGATGGCGGCGGCGATCGCGACTTATTTCCTGTACAGCATGCGTCATAGCAGGCTGAACAAGAAGATGTGACGATGCCAACGCCGCGCCTGACGCGGCGTTTTTCATGGCGCACACAGTACCGGTTTACCGGGCTTTTTCCTAAAAGGGTGATATTCTGCAACGTTGCGCAAGGACGATGTCACAAATGGGCAGCGTCCGTCCTGCTTTTAGTGGAAATACTTCAGGCACCAGCAATGACCCAGACCATTTCCACCCTTCCCAGTGCCGTCCGCATCGCAGGCAAGCTGCTGTCGTTCCAGCGCCAGGCGCTGCTCGCCGCCCTTGCCATTGCCATACTCACCGCGCTGCTGCTGCCGATTGCCGCCACCAAGTGGCCGGCGATCCCGGCTTTCCTACCCTCGTACCAGACGGCGATCATCGGCGCCTATGCCATTGCCGGCTACCTGTTGTACGGTTACTTCAAGCAGACGGGCACCCACGCGATCCTCTACCTGTGGGGCGGCTCGGTATACACGGCGGCGATCCTGCTGGCCCAGTTCCTGTCGGTGCCCGGCGCCTTTGTTCCGAACGTGCGCCTGCTGGGCGGCGGCCAGACGACGAGCTGGCTGTGGTTCTTCTGGCACCTGGGCGCCACCGGCATGCTGTTCTGCTACGCGCTGGCCGAGCTGCGCGCACCGGGGCGCCGCGTCGCCGATACCCGCGCCGCCTTCCTGCGCTGCCTGGCCTGGACCGGCGTCATCGTGCTGGTCACGCTGGCGGCGGTGACGCTGTGGGAACCGCTGCTGCCGATCGTCGACGTGGCCGGCGACTTCAACCGCATCACGCACAGCGGCTACGCCCCGTTCATCCAGGCAATCATCATGGCCGCCTTGCTCATGCTGTGGCGGGCCACCCGCTTCAAGACCCCGATCAGCGCCTGGATTGGGGTGGCGATGGTGGCCCTTGCCTTCGATAATGCGATCACGATGGCCGGCGGCACGCGCCTGTCGGTCGGCTGGTACGTCGGGCGCATCAATGCCTTGCTGGCGGCGATGGTCATGCTGGGCCTGTACCTGAAGGAGATCAACTGCGTCTACCTGCGCGCCACGCAGCATGCCGGCTTGCTGGCGCAAGCCAACGAGCGCCTGAAAACCGAACATGGACGCCTGCTGAGCCTATTCGAACAGGCGCCGGGTTTCGTGGCCGTGCTTGGCGACGACGAGTGCCACCTGCAGATCGTGAACGCCGCTTTCCAGCGCCTGGTGGGCGAGCGCCTGCTGGTCGGCCTGCCGATTCGCAAGGCGCTGCCGGAACTCGCAGGGCAAGGCTGGTTCGAGTGCATCGATGAGGTTACCCGCAGCAAAAAACCCCACGTCGCCAGCGGCATGACGCTGCGCCTGCGGCGCGGCGCGGATGGCGGCAGCGAGGAGCGCATCATCGACGTGCTGTTCCAGCCCAACATCGGCCCTGACGGCGAACTGGCCGGCGTCTTCATCCAGGGCCAGGACGTCACCGAACAGCATCGCGCTCGCGTCGAGCTCGAGCGGCATCAAAGCCATCTGGAGAGCCTGGTGCAGGAACGCACGCGCTCGCTGGAAGACACGCAGACGGCACTGCTGCATGCGCAAAAGCTCGAGGCCATCGGCAAGCTCACCGGCGGCGTCGCCCACGATTTCAATAATGTCCTGCACATCATCAATGGCAACGTCGACCTGATCAAGATGCTCACCGGCGCCAACGCCAAGGTGCAGGAGCGCTGCCAGTCGGCGCAGACCGCCGTGCGGCGCGGCGCGAAATTGTCGGCGCAGCTGCTGGCCTTTGCCCGCAAGCAGCCATTGCAGCCGACCGCCTTGAAGCTCGGCGAGGTCTTTGCCGGCATCGACCTGCTGCTCAAGCGCGCGGTCGGCGAGCGCGTCGAGATGCGCTTTGCGATCGCGGAGGATGCCTGGAACGTCGAGGCCGACGCCCAGCAGCTGGAAAACGTGATCCTGAACCTGGTCCTGAATGCCAGCGACGCAATGCCGGAAGGCGGCACGCTGGACGTCGCGGTCGCCAACACGCTGCGCGACGGCGCCGAATTTACCCAGCTCTCGCTGCGCGACAGCGGCGTGGGCATGAGCGACGAGGTGCGGGCGCGCGCCTTCGAGCCTTTCTTCTCGACCAAGGGTGTGGGCAAGGGAACCGGCCTGGGCCTGAGCATGGCCTATGGTTTTGTGACGCAAAGCGGCGGCCACATCGACCTCGACAGTACGCCGGGGCAGGGCACGACGGTAAACATCCTGTTGCCGCGCACCAGCGAGGCAGCCAGCATGCGCAAGAGCGAATCGGCGGCATCGGTGACGGGCGGCAGCGAAACCATCCTGGTGGTGGATGACGAAGCCGAGATCCGCGCGAATGTCGCCGCCATGCTGACCCAGCTCGGCTATACCGTGCTGAGTGCGGAGAGCGCCGATGCGGCGGCGGCCATGCTGGAAGGGCCAGGGCGCATCGACCTGCTGTTCACCGACGTCATCATGCCGGGCGCGATGAGCAGTACCACGCTGGCCGAGCGCGCCCGCGCGCGCCATCCGGCCATCCGTGTGCTGTTCACGTCGGGTTATACGGAAAATGCGGTGATCCGCAACGGGCGCCTCGAGGAAGGCGTGAATCTGCTCAGCAAACCGTATGCGCGCGAGGACCTGGCGCGCGCGGTGCGCGGCTTGCTGTCGGCGCCGCTGGGCAAAGCGGCCTGAATGGAGGCGTCGATGCAACGCGTACCCTATCTGAAGGAAGGGGAAAACCTCATCCTGTTCGATGGCGTCTGCAAGCTGTGCAATGCGTGGAGTAATTTTATTATTCGCCATGACGGACGGCGCAGGTTCCGCCTGGCGAGCGTCCAGTCGCCCGAAGGCAAGGCGATCCTGGCACATTTCGGCTATCCGACCGAGCGTTTCGACACCATGCTGGTGGTGAGAAAAGGCGCCTGCCTCGAGAAAGGCGACGCGTTTTTCGCCGTGATGGACGAACTCGGTTTTCCGTGGAACGCGCTGCTTGTCTTCAGGCTGATGCCGAAACGGCTGCGCGACTGGCTGTACGACCGCATTGCCCTGAACCGCTATGCGCTATTTGGAAAATACGATTATTGCTCGCTGCCGAGTCCGGATCATGCGAGCAGGTATCTGGTCTAACTTCAATCCGGAATCAAATAAAAAAGCCACGCGCCTTTCGGCAGCGTGGCTTTTTTAATCCCTAAACGCCAATTACAGCGCGTTCATTTCCTTCAGCAGGTTATCCGCCTTGTCCACATGCTTCATGTTCCACAGCATGTAGCGCACGTCGACCTGAATGTCACGGGTGTTGGCCGCATTGAAGTCCCAGTCCGAGATGATCGAATCGAGGGTGCCGTCGAAGGCCAGGCCGATCAGTTCGCCGCGCTTGTTCAGCGCTGCCGAACCCGAGTTGCCGCCGGTGATGTCGAGCGTCGCCAAGTAGTTCACGGGAACGGTCTTCAGCGTAGGGTCGACGTACTTGCCGAAGTCCTTGGCCTTGATCGCTGCCAGCTGGGCGGTCGGGGCGTTGAACTCGCCTTCGCCGGTGTGCTTCGCGACCACGCCCTTGACGGTGGTGAACGCGGTCCACGAACCGGTGCCGTCGGCGCCGTGCTCGCGGCCCATGATCTTGCCGAAGGTCACGCGCAGGGTGCCGTTGGCGTCTGGATAGACGGCCTGGCCCTTGCTGTTCATGTAGGCGATTTTTGCCTTCATGTAGGCAGCGTACGACTTCTGGATCTTGCCGGCGAGTTCTTCGGCTTTGGCTTCGTCCTTCAGGTCGGCGTCATACATGGCAACGGCGGCCTTGATGAAGCTGTCGTCGCTGGCCTTGAAGTCGGCTGGCGTCTTTTTCAGCCACGCGCTGCGCTCGTCCTTGTTGGCCAGTTTAGAACCGGCGTACATGGTGTCGATCGCGGCTTTCAGTTCGTCCTGGCTCATGCCGGCGCGAATGCCGAGGGCCTTGTTGAAGGCGGTGTCCTGTTCCTTGGCCGGCTGGGCCAGGTACTTGGTCAGGAAGTGCATGACCAGCGCCTTGTCGACTTTTTCGTCGTAGGTGCGGTCCTGGCCGGTGATGACCGAGGTCATGCGGGCCATGTCGCGCTCCTGGTAGCCCGATTTACGCGCGGCGTCCGGCTTGGTGCGCTCGTTGGCCAGGCGGTACAGCGTGCGTGCCGAGCTCAGGAAGCGTGGCTGGGCGTAACCCAGGTAGAAGCCTTCCTTGGTGTGGCTGTCGCGCTCGGCGATCAGCTTTTCCACGGTCTCGATGTCGCCGGCAAACTGCTTTTTACGGGCGGCGTCGCTGTTGACCCAGGCCTTCATCGCATTGTGTTCGGCGGTCTTGCGCTGCAGGAAATCGCTGTTCTCGTAGGAGGTCAGCATGCCCTTGCGGTTCTTGTAGTAATTGTTGACGCCGGCGATCTGGCCTGCGTACTTCAGCTTGGCAGCCGGGTCGTTCTTGGTCTCGCGGTCGATGATGGCGAGCACTTCACCCGAGGCTTGCACGAAGGCAGGGTAGTTCCAGTCGAAGGTGTACTGCACTTCCGACGGCAGGCGGTGGCGGTTGGTACGGCCTGGATAGCCCAGCACCATGATGAAATCGCCTTCCTTGGAACCTTCGGTGGCGATTTTCAGGTGGTGCTTCGGTGCGTACGGGACATTATCCGTCGAGTAGTCGGCGGCCTTGCCGTCTTTCGAGACGTAAGCGCGATAGAAACCATAGTCGCCGGTGTGGCGCGGCCACATCCAGTTGTCGGTGTCGCCGCCGAATTTGCCGACGCCGGCCGGTGGCGCGTGCACCAGGCGCACGTCGCGGATTTCCAGCTGTTTCAGGCGGTAGAACTCGAGGCCGCCATAGTAGCTGGCCACGGTGCAGCGGTAGCCCGGCGTTTTTTCGCAGGCTGCAACCATTTCCTTCTGGTTCTTTTCGATCGCGTCGATACGCGCCTTGCCGGTCAGCTTGGCCACTTTGGCGTCGATGATCTGCTCGGTGACGTTCGCCACTTCCTCGGTCACGAATACGCGGCTGCCAGGCGAGGCCGGCACTTCTTCAGCCAGGGTCTTCGCCAGGAAGCCGTTCGCCAGCAAGTCCTTTTGCGGCGTCGAGTTGACGGCGACGCTGTTGTAGACGCAGTGGTGGTTGGTGACGACCAGGCCCTGCGGCGAGACGAACGAGGCCGAGCAGCCGCCCAGGCTCACCACCGCGCCCATCGGGAATTCGGTCAATTTGGTCAGCGTTGCCGGGTCGAGCTCGAGGCCGGCGGCCTTCAGTTGCTGGGCTACTTGTGGCAGCTGCTGCGGCATCCACATGCCTTCGTCCGCTTGTGCGGCGAAGCTGGTCAGGATGGCCAGCGAGAGGAGAGTCTTTTTCATTCGCGATCGATTAAGAAATTTATCGGATACATCCCGCTCCAAAAGAGCATCCCGAGAGTATCCGTAATCCCTGACCGGCTCGTCAACCGTTATTTCCCGCGCGCGAAAACGGTATTTACAATTGCGAGCCGAACAGCGAGGCGATCTCGCCGCTGATTTTTTCGGTCCACGAACGATTGTTCCAGGCCGCCAACGTCATGCGCCGCGAGCGCTTCCAGTCGTCTTCGAATACCGCCACCTGGGCGCGGGCGAAATCCGGGTCCAGCACGTTCAGGTTGGCTTCGTCGTTGATGCTGAACGAGCGATTGTCGAAATTGGTCGAACCGACCGACACCATCAGCGCGTCGACGATCAGCGCTTTTACGTGGTACATGGTCGGCTGGTATTCGGCCATCTCGACACCGGCTGCGAGCAATTCGCCCCAGCGCTCGCGTGAGGCCAGGCGCACGATGCCGGCATCGATTTCCTTGCCCGGCATGATGATGCGCACTTTCACGCCGCGTTTGGCAGCGGAGGCGAGGGCGCGGATGGTCAGGTCGTCGGGCACGAAATACGAGGCCGACAAGTCGATCGAGGTGCGTGCGGCAGTGATCGCCAGCAAGTACATCAGGTGCATGCTGGCGCTGCCGCCGGTGGGGGAACTGGAAAACATCTGGGCCGGCATGGTGCCGACCGCCTTCAGCGGCGGGAAATACAGCGGGCCGTCGAGCACGACGCCGGTCGATTTGGTCCAGTTATCGGTAAACACGGCCTGCATCTGGCCGACGACCGGGCCCTCGACGCGGAAATGGGTATCGCGCCAGTGGTTTTCGTCCTGTGCGTTGCCGCGCCACTGGTCGGCGATGCCGACGCCGCCCGTAAAGCCGAGCGTGCCATCGACGATCAGGAGTTTGCGGTGGGTGCGGTTGTTCAGGCGCGCCAGCTTCCACCAGGCCGGCTTGTGATAGCGCTGCAATTGCACACCCGCATCGCGCATCTGTTGCATGGCCTCGTCGTTCATCTTCATGCTGCCGATGAAGTCGAGCATCACATGCACTTTTACGCCGGCACGGGCGCGCTCGATCAGCGCCGCGGAAAATTCTTCGCCGATCGTTTCCGACCAGTAGATATAGGTTTCGAAGGTGATGGTTTTCTGGGCGCCACGGATGGCCGCCAGCATGGCCGGGAAAATCTGGTCGCCGTTGAGCAGGGTCTCGACCTTGTTGCCTTCGATGATGGGCGGACCGAGCAGCACGCCCATCGAGCGCCGGAATTGGGCGTCGTGCGCATCGTACTGGCGCACCAGTTGGGTCTCGATCTGCTTTTCGCTCGGCATGAAATTGAGCGCCAGAAAACCCGCGATCAGCGTGAGGATCGACGTAACGATGGAAACAGTAACTTTACTGGCGCTCATAATTGAACCTGCCCCAGCAGGGATGAGTCGTTGCTGACGCGCCTGACAAGCAGGTGCTGCGTTGCTCGTCGTTGCGTGGTCCCGCCACGCGGCCTCCTCGCGCCTTGCCCGCGCTTGTCAGTCATCGCCATCCACTTCCTCCTCCCTACTGGGACAGGTTCATAGGCAAAAAAAAACCAACGCGTGGGAGCGTTGGTTAGGTGGAGCATGACCACTGATTAACGAACGCGGCCGCGACGCAGCAGGTTGACGATCGCCAGCAGGATGACTGCACCCAGGAACGAGACCAGCAGCGACGACACGCTGAAGTCATCCGAATTGATTGTGCCCGTACCGAACAGAGGGGAGAGCAACCAGCCGCCCAGGAAGGCGCCGATGATACCGACCACGACGTTCAGAATCATGCCTTGCTCCGCATCGGTCTTCATGACCATGCTTGCGAGCCAGCCCAGGATACCACCGACGACGATCCAGATGATGAATAGCATTTTAGTTTCTCCTCTTAGTAAATAAACCTACCCGAGGCCAATTGACTGCGTTGACCATGTAAAAAAGTCTACAGATCGATCAGATAGCGGGTCGGTGCGGCAACGAACGTTAGACGATGAATCTGTAAATCGTGTTCCGCGCACCGATTCTTTTTATTGATTGCATTGCTTGTTGGAATATCCTGAAGTGGGTGCGTCAGCGTACAGAAGAGCGTCAGTACGGCGCATATTGTTCGACCACTGGCAACCCGTTGTTGCAAGACCTGAACGCACTACGAACCTTTGAAAGGGATACATCATGAGCTACGAAACGAATAACCAGAATTCGCGCATGGTCACCGGCCTGTTCCCGGACCGCGCCAGCGCAGAACGCGCTTACAGCTCGGTCTCGGACCGTGGATATTCCAGGGACGACGTCAACCTGATGATGTCGGACTCGACCCGCAAGACCCATTTCGCCGATACCGATACCGAACTGGGCAGCAAAGCCGCTGAAGGCGCCGGCATCGGCGCCGGCATCGGCGGCACCATTGGCGCCGTCCTGGCAGGCATCGCCGCCGTCGGCACCACCCTCGTGCTGCCAGGCTTCGGCCTGGTGGTGGCCGGCCCATTGGCCGCGGCCCTGGCCGGCGCCGGCGCCGGCGGCATCACCGGCGGCCTGATCGGCGCCCTGATCGGTGCCGGTATCCCTGAAGAGCGCGCTGCGCACTATGAAGAAGGCATCAAAGGCGGCGGCATCCTGATGGGCGTGAACGCCCGTAGCGATGAAGACGCTGCCCATATCGAACGTTCGTGGACCGAAAGCGGCGGCTCGCACGTGATCGGCACCGGCGTCGGTGCTGTCGGCGGCGCGCTGGCCGGTGCCGGTATCGGCGCTGCGGCCGGTCCGGTCGGCATGGTGGCCGGTGCGGCCATCGGCGGCATCACCGGCGGCCTGGCCGGCAAGGGCGTGGGCGAAGTCGTCAATCCGAAAACCGGTGACGACCTGAACGAACACCACCTGGCCAAGGGCGTTGGCGCCAGCGCCGGTGCGGCTACCGGTGCGGCGATTGGCGCCGTGGGCGGCCCGATCGGCATGGCGGCCGGTGCCGTCGTCGGCGGCCTGGCAGGCGGCGCTGCCGGCCGTGGCGCCGGCGAAGTCGTCAATCCAAAAGCCAACGACGAGCTGGGCGACCATAACCTGGCGCAAGGCGTCGGCGGCGCCGGTGGCGCAGTGGCCGGTGCAACGGTCGGCGCAGCCGCCGGTCCGGTCGGCATGGCGGCTGGTGCGATCATCGGCGGCCTGGCTGGCGGTGCTACCGGCAAGGGCGCCGGCGAAGTCGTCAATTCGACGCCGCAGGACGACCGTGGCGACCATAACCTGGCCAAGGGCGTTGGCGCCGGCGGCGGTGCGGCGGCGGGTGCTTCGATCGGCGCGGTCGGCGGCCCACTCGGCGCAGTTGTCGGTGCCGGCATCGGCGCCGCGGTTGGCGGCATGGCCGGCAAGGGCGTCGGCGGCCTGGTCAATCCAGCGCAGGAAGACGCACACTGGCGCAACGCCTACCAGACCCAGCCGGAATACACCCCGGGCTACACCTACGACGACTACCAGCCTGCCTACGCGCTGGGCTACAACGGCAAGAGCCGTTACCCAGGCAGCTACGAGCAGAACGAGCAGTACCTGTCGGACGAGTGGAACACGACCAAGGGCAACTCGCGCCTGTCGTGGGACCAGGCCAAGTCGGCCAGCCGTGCCGCCTGGCACAAAGTCGAGCGCGCCATTCCTGGCGACTTCGACCGTGACGGCCGTTAATCCGATCCATCAGGGTTCATAAAGCAAAAGCCCCGCTGCCGGAAGGTAGCGGGGCTTTTTTATGGCCAGCGGCTTATTGCTTGACTGCTTCGACCTGGATCGCCAGTTTCACTTCCGGCGAGAAGTTCGGCAGGCCGAAGTTGACGCCGTAGTCGCTGCGCAGGAAGAAGCCGTGCGCATCGGCGCCGCAGACTTCGCGTTTCAGCATCGGGTGCTGGATGCACTTGAACTTGGCGATGTTCAGGGTCAGCGGTTTCGTCACGCCGTGCAGGGTGAAGTTGCCCTCGACGGCGACCAGGTTCTCGCCTTCGAAGCGGAACTTGTTGCCTTTAAAAGTGGCGGTCGGGTACTGGGCGACGTCGAAGATGTCCGGCTTCTTGGCGTGCTCGTTCATCTTGGCGTGGCCGAAATCGATGCTGTTCATGTCGACCGTGATGTCGAAGCTGCCGGTCTTGGCGGCGCGGTCGAGCACGATGGTGCCGTCGGTCTTGGTGAACTTGCCGCGCCAGACCGAAATGCCCATGTGGTCGGCTTCGAAGCTCGGGTAGGTGTGGTTCGGTTCGATTTTATAGGTGTCGGCTGCGGCGCAGGCGACACCAGCGCTGGTAGCGAGGGCGGCGGCGATCAGGAGCTGGAGTTTCATGGGGTTCCTTGGTAAGTAAATTATTGGCCCGCGGCGACGCGGAACTTGATGACAACTTCATCGGCGACCATGCTCGTGTCTTTCCACTCGCCTTCGCCGATATTAAAAGCCAGCCGTTTGATCGGCAACTGTCCTTCAAAAACTTGTTTGTTGGCTTCGGTTTTGACCGTCAGCGGAAAGGTCACATGAGCGGTCTTGCCCTTGAGCGTCAGCTTGCCGTCGACGTTCAATTTGCCGGGGCCGGCCGCTTTGATCGAAGTCGATACAAAACTCGCTTTCGGGAACTGCGCCGTGTTGAACCACTCTTTCTTGGCGACCTCGCGGTTATATTCGGCGTCGCCCAGGTCCATGCTGGCGGTGACGATGTCGACCGAGGCCTTGGCGGCTTCCGGACGCGCGGCGTCGTAGTCGATTTGCGCCGTAAACGTTTTGAATTTCGCTTCGACCGGCACGTTCATCTGTTTGAAGACGGCGGCGACGCTGCTTTTGGCCGGGTCGGTTTTCAGGACGGCGGCGCCGGCAAAGGCGCTGGCGAACAGCGATGCGGCGATCAGCGCGTGTAGAGGTTTCATATGGATTCCTTATTTGGACGCTTATTTAGTCTGAAACGGCAGCATGCGCTGCATGATGCCGTCGCGGTCGATCAGCAGATGTTTAAAGGCAGCCAGCACGTGCAGCGCCACCAGCGCCGCAAGCAGCATGTTGAGCCAATAGTGCAGGGCGCCAAGGACGGGTTTCAGCGCCGCGTCGGCCTCGATCAGCGCCGGCAGCGGCCACAGGCCGAAATACACCACCGGCACGCCGGCGGCCAGGCTGTAGAAATAGCCCGACAGCGGCACGCCGAACATCAGCAGGTACAGCAAGGCGTGCAGCGCGTGGGCGGCGCGGCTTTGCCAGGCCGGCATGGTGGCGGGATAGGCGGGCGGCGTGCGGCGCAGGCGCCACAGCAGGCGCAATGTCGCCAGCGCCAATACGGTCACGCCGGCCCATTTGTGCCAGGAAAAATAGCGCAGCTTGGTCGGCGTCAGTCCCGGGATGTCGGTCATGACCAGGCCCAGCGTAAACGTGCCGACGATCAGGAGCGCGAGCAGCCAGTGCAAGGCAATCGCGGGGAGGGAGTAACGCTGCATGAATGCCGTCTTAGTACTGGTTAGAACTAAACTATAGCAAAAAAGAATGTGTACCGCTCGCCAGCTGCATGTTTCTTTTCGTACACTAGCATGGATTGTTAAACGTGCACAGTAGAGTTGCCGGTGACTGTAAAATCGAGAACAGCGTGGATTTGCAATCGACGCGCAGAATAAAAGCGGGCCAGTCGCCCTGTCGAGGAGTTGTATGTTGAATTGTTCACCAAGCCGGCCGCGCCTGCGCCCGCTGGTCTTGCTGCTCGCTGTCGTGCTGCCTGTCGCTGCACTGGCGCAGCACGCGCATGCGCAGGCGGCCGATCCGCAAGGAGCCGACTTTGCCGACCTGTCGATCGAGGAACTGGCGAATATCCAGGTGACGTCAGTATCGAAAAAGCCGGAACGCCTGCTCGATGCGCCTGCCTCGGTCTTCGTCATCACCGCCGACGACATCCGCCGCGCCGGTAGCCGCAGCCTGCCCGAGGCCTTGCGCCTGGCGCCGAACCTGCATATCGGGCAAGTCAGCGCCCATACGTATTCGATCAGCGCACGCGGCCTGAACGGCTCCGGCAACAGCGGGCCGAACAAGCTGCTGGTGATGATCGACGGCCGCTCCGTATATGCGCCGCTGTTTTCAGGCGTGTTCTGGGACATGCAGGACGTCATGATGGAAGACGTCGAGCGCATTGAGGTCATCAGTGGGCCGGGCGGCACCATGTGGGGCGTGAATGCGGTCAACGGCGTCATCAACATCACGACGCGCTCGGCCCACGCCACCCAGGGCAGCCTGGCGGTGCTGCAGGGCGCCAGCGATGGCGCCGATGCCGCCTTCCGCCAGGGCGGCCGCCAGGGCGATGCCAGCTGGCGCGTGTATGGCAAGGTGCTCAAGCGTTCCCATACCGAAACGGCTGGGGGCGGGCGCGTCAATGATGACTGGAACCAGGCGCAGGCGGGCTTCCGCGCCGACTGGGACCGCGGCAGCGATGTCTTTAGCCTCAACGGCAACGTATTCCGGGGCGAACTGGAGCAGCCCGAGCCGGGCTCGATCTCGGTGACCGGCATGGCGCTGCGCCTGGGCCAGATCGATACCAAGGGCGTAAACCTGACCGGACGCTGGGAACGGGCGCTGGCCAGCGGCGGGCGGCTCAGCATGCAAGCCTACGTCGACCATACGCGGCGCGAGGTGCCGCCGACCTTTACGGAATCGCTGGACCTGGTCGACCTGCAGTTCCAGCACACGCTGCCGGCCTGGGGCGCGCACAGCCTGATGTGGGGCGCGAATTACCGCCACAGCTGGGACCGCGTTATCAACAGCGAGGTGATCGCCTTCCTGCCGGCGCGCGAAGAGCAGACCTGGGCCAGCCTGTTCGCCCAGGACGAAATCGCGCTGCGTCCCGACCTCAGCCTGACGCTGGGCGCGCGCGTCGAACGCAATGACTACACCGGCACTGAATTCCTGCCGACTGCGCGCCTGTCCTGGCGCGTCGATCCGCGCCACGCCGTGTGGACGGCACTCTCGCGCACCGTCCGCGCCCCGACCCGGCTCGACGTCGACGCCTTCATCCCGGGGCGGCCGCCCTACATCCTGCGCGGCGGCGCGGCGGTGCGCTCCGAAGTGGCCAAGGTGTTCGAACTCGGCTATCGCGGCCAGCCGCTGGCCGGCTTGTCCTACTCGGTCACGGCCTTCCACAACGAGTACGACCATTTGCGCACTCAGGAAATCGATCCGACGGTGACCTTCCTCACCTTCGGCAGCCTGATGGAAGGGGAAGCGACCGGCATCGAAATGTGGGGCAGCTACCAGCTGAGCAATGCCTGGCGCATGTCGGCCGGCTATACCGCCCTGCATGAACGCCTGCGCCTGAAGCCTGGCAGCAACGATGCGGCCGGACCAGGCACCGCCGCCAAGGACCCGAACCACACCCTGCAGTTGCGTTCCAACTACAGCTTCGACGAGCGGCGCGACCTGGAGCTGGCCGTGCGCAAGGTGGCGGCGCTGGAAAATCCCCAGGTACCGGGATATTGGGCGGTCGATGCGCGTTTCGGCTGGCGTGTGCGGCCGGGGCTGGAATTGTCGGTGGTCGGGCGTAACCTGAACGGCAGCCATGGGGAATATGGACCGATCGCGACGCGGACCGAGCTGGGCCGTGAGGTAGGGGTGAAATTGGTCTGGCAGAATTAACCCGCGGCCGTGGTGCACCGTAGCACTGTAGGGTGGACTCCCGAGTCCACGCGGTTCAAAGCGTGCAGGCTACGTACAGCGTTTCGACCAGCAGCCGTGCGTAACGCGTGGATTCAGGAGTCCACCCTACGGTATACCGCCGCCGCGTGAATAAAAAAAGCCCACACTATTTCCAGTGCGGGCTTTTCTAATGATGCGATAAAAATTAAATCGCCTTGGCCAATTGCGCCGCCAACCCGGTGTAATTCGCCGGCGTCATCGCCAGCATCAACTCCTTGGCTTCCTGCGGCACGGCGAGGGTGCCGATGAACTCGCGCAGCGCCTCCTTGGTGATGCCTTTGCCGCGGGTCAGTTCCTTCAGCTGTTCGTAAGGATTTTCGATGCCGTAGCGGCGCATCACCGTCTGCACCGGCTCGGCCAGCACTTCCCAGTTGGCGTCGAGGTCAGCTTCCAGCTTGGCCGCGTTCACTTCCAGCTTGTTCAGGCCGCGCAGGCAGCTGTCGTAGGCGAGCAGGGCGTAGCCGAAGCCGACGCCGATGTTGCGCAGGACCGTCGAGTCGGTCAGGTCGCGCTGCATGCGCGAGACCGGCAGCTTTTCCGCCATGTGGCGAAGCACGGCGTTCGCCAGGCCGAGGTTGCCTTCCGAATTCTCGAAGTCGATCGGATTGACTTTATGGGGCATGGTCGACGAACCGATCTCGCCGGCTTTCAGCTTCTGCTTGAAATAGCCGAGCGAGACATAGGTCCAGATGTCGCGGTTCAGGTCGAGCAGGATCGTGTTGGCGCGTGCGATGGCATCGAACATCTCGGCCATGTAATCGTGCGGCTCGATCTGGATCGTGTACGGGTTGAAGGTCAGGCCAAGGCGCGATTCGATCACGTCTTTCGAGAATGCCGGCCAGTCGAAGCCGGGGTAGGCCGACAGGTGGGCGTTGTAGTTGCCGACCGCGCCGTTCATCTTGCCGAGGATCTCGACGTCGCCGATGCGCTTTACCGCACGCTGCAGGCGCGCGACCACGTTGGCGAATTCTTTACCCAGGGTGGTCGGGCTGGCGGTCTGGCCGTGGGTGCGCGAGAGCATCGGCAGCGCGGCATTGGTGTGGGCGATCTCGGTCAGCTTGGCGATGATGGACTCGAGGGCCGGCAGCATCACCGTGTCGCGCGCGGCTTTCAGCATCATGCCGTGGCTGGTGTTGTTGATGTCTTCCGAGGTGCAGCCGAAGTGGATGAACTCGCTGGCCGCGACCAGTTCCGGCACATCCTTGACCTGCTCCTTGAGCCAGTACTCGACCGCTTTCACGTCGTGGTTGGTGACCGCTTCGATTTCCTTGATGCGGGCCGCGTCGCTTTCGGAGAAGTTCGCCGCCATGGCGTCGAGGTGAGCGCTCGCTTCGCTTGAAAACGGCTCGATCTCGTCGAAGCCGGCTTGCGCCAGCGCTTGCAGCCACGCGATCTCGACTTTGACGCGATGGTGCATGAAGCCAGCTTCGGACAGGATCGGGCGCAGCTTGTCGGTCTTGGCGGCGTAGCGGCCATCGAGCGGCGACAGTGCCGACAGGGAAGAAAGTGGGGCGGTAGCGGTCATGGCGGGCGGTCCGTGCAAAAACGCGGATTTTACCATTGGACTGCATGATCGACCTTGTTGCCGCCACAGCGAAACGGGCCTGCCTGGCCGTTTTCGGCAGCCGGGCCGATGTTATACTCATATGACATCCCTCTCTCCGAGCATCTATGAAACTCATCGGTTCGAACACCAGTCCCTATGTGCGCAAGGTCCGCGTCGTGATGGCGGAAAAGAAGCTCGATTATTCGTTCGAGCTCGACAACGTGTGGAGCGCCGAGACGCAAGTCCACCAGTCCAACCCGCTGGGTAAAGTGCCTTGCCTGGTCATGGAAGACGGCAACGCCCTGTACGACTCGCGCGTGATCGCCGAATACCTCGACACCCTGACGCCCGTCTGCAAGCTGTTGCCCTCCAACGGCAACGGACGCGATCGCGCCGACGTCAAAGTGTGGGAAGCGCTCGCCGACGGCGTGCTCGATGCGGCCGTGCTGGTGCGCCTGGAAAAGACGCTGCGCCCGCAAGAGCAGCAGAGTCCGCAATGGATCGAGCGCCAGCTGGGCAAGGTGCATGCCGGCCTGGCGGTGATGTCCGAGAAGCTCGGCGAGCAGCCTTTCTGCATGGGCAAGGCCTACACGCTGGCCGACGTCGCCGTCGGCTGCGCGCTCGGCTGGCTGGGCTTTCGCTTCCCCGACATCGATTGGCGCACGGCGTATCCGAACCTGGCCAAGCTGTTCGACAAGCTGAGCGAACGGCCATCCTTCCGCGACACGGCGCCGTTCGAAGCATGATCAATCCAAACAAGACCACCGTCATCTTCGGCGAAGCCCTGGTCGACGATTTCTCCACCGAGCAGGTTGTCGGCGGCGCGCCTTTCAATGTGGCGCGCCACCTGGCCGCCTTCATGGCGCCGCAACTGATGATCACACGCGTTGGCAAGGACCGCAACGGCGAGAACATCGCGGCCGAGTTCGAGCGCTTCGCCATGGCGCAGGCCGGCCTGCAGGTCGATGCGATCGAGGAAACGGGGCGCGTCATCGTCGAGCGCGGCGCGACAGGACACCGCTTCGTCATCGTGCCGAACCAGGCCTACGACTACATCGCGCGCGATGAAGCGCTGGCGGCAGCCGCCGCGGTCGATGCCGGCGCCTTTTATTTCGGCACCCTGGCCCAGCGCGGCGAGCGTTCGCGCGGCACGCTGAAGGCGCTGCTGTCGAACACAGGCGGCATGCGTTTTCTTGATGTGAACATGCGCGACGGCCAAGTCGACGAGCGCACCATCTCCGACTCGCTGCACGCGGCCGACGTCGCCAAGGTCAACGAAGACGAGTTGCAGGCGCTGTTCGGCTGGTATTTCCAGCTCGGCCCGAACGACCCGCCGCTGGCCGCCGACGAAACCCGCTCGGCCTGCGCCGCGCTGCTGCAGATGTTCGGCCTGCAGGCGCTGATCGTCACGCTGGGCAACCGCGGCTCGGTGTATTTCGGCGCCGGCGGCGTCACCATCGACACCCGCGACACGCCGTCTCCGCCCTTCGTCATCGACACGGTCGGGGCAGGGGATGCATTCTCGGCGATCTTCCTGCTGGGCCGCGCACGCGGCTGGCCGCTCGAACTGACGCTGGCACGCGCCAACGAATTCGCCGGCGCGATCTGCGCCATCCCCGGCGCCGTGCCGCGCGACCTGGGCTTTTACGATCAGTGGATGACGCGCTGGCGGTGAATGTCCGCGTGCCGTCGCGGCGATGCTTTTTAACTGCGGCGGTCGTGCACCGTAGGGTCGGCTCCCGAGTCCACGCGTACGTGCGCATCCGTTAATCGACGGCGGCGACGCATTGCCGCCCGTAACGCGTGGCATGCCCGGTGAACCCGTCATCGAGGCCACTGGCCTCGATGACCCCTACGTTACGCGACGGTCAACGTGTTTTTTAAAAGCCGTAGTTCGCCCCGGCCCCCATCAGCGTCGCCATCCCCAGCCCCATGAAAATCACCGCCGCGATCCCATGCACCAGCCCGAGCGGCACCTTGTTGGCGATCCGCTCGCCGAACAGCACCGCCGGCACGTTCGCGATCATCATGCCCAGCGTGGTGCCGGCCACCACCGCCACCATTTCGGTATAGCGCGCGGCCAGCGCCACGGTCGCTACCTGCGTCTTGTCGCCCATCTCGGCGACAAAAAAGGCGAGCAGCGTCGTCAGGAAGACGCCGAATTTGGCCAGCGAGGCTTCGGTCTCGTCGATGTGGTCCGGGATCATCGCCCAGATCGCCATGCCGAGGAAGGACAGGCCGAGCACCCAGCGCATCACGACAGGCCCCAGCAGTTCGCTCACCAGCACGCCGACGGCGGCGGCAAAGGCGTGATTCAGGAGGGTGGCGACGAAGATGCCGAAGATGATCGGCAGCGGGCGGCGAAAGCGGGCGGCCAGCAAAAAGGCGAGGAGCTGCGTCTTGTCGCCGATTTCGGCGAGGGCGACGATGCCGGTGGCGACAAGGAAGGCATCCATGGAGGGGCAGCGGATAAAACGCAGAGCAAAGCGGAGCGCGGATCATAGCAGAGTCAAGCGGCGGCAGCGCGTCAATACGCGCCGAAGACCGCAGTAAGCCGTGCTTTCGCGCCCCTCCCATAAATGCTATTCTTCTCGCGCCTTCCGCTCAGCCTTTCACGACCACGCCATGAACACATCCCTCCTGCGCGCCACCGCCTGCGCCATCCTCGGCCTGTACGGTGCTGCTGCCCATGCACTTGACCCGCTCAGCTACGCCAACTACGACCAGGTCAAGACGCGCGCCCTGCACCTCGACCTGAAAGCCGATTTCACGAAGAAGACGCTGGCCGGCCACGCCGAACTGACGCTCGACTGGTTGAACAAGGACGCGCGCCGCCTCGACCTCGACACGCGCGAGCTGACGATCTCGAAGATCGAAGCGCTCGACGCGCGCGGGCGCTGGACCAAGGTCGCATACAGGCTCGACAAATTCGACGAGGAGAAGGGCCAGGCCCTGCACATCGACCTGGCGCAGCAGGCGCCGAAGGTGCGGATTTACTATCGCACCGCGCCCACCGCCAGCGCCCTGCAATGGCTGACCCCGGCGCAGACCATGTCGGGCAAGCGTCCCTTCATGTTCAGCCAGTCGCAGTCGATCAACGCACGTTCCTGGGCGCCGGTGCAGGATACGCCGTCGGTGCGTTTTACCTACACCGCGCGCATCGAGGCCCCCGAGGGCCTGCGCGTCGTCATGAGCGCCGATAACGATCCCAAGGCGACGGGCAAGGGCGGCTGGAAGTTCAACATGCCGCAGCCGATTCCCTCCTACCTGCTGGCGATCGGCATCGGCGAACTGGAAGCGCGCACGCTGGGCGGACGCACCGGCGTCTACGCCGAACCGCTGCGCATCAAGGCCGCCGAATACGAACTGGCCGACACCGAAAAGATGGTCGAAGCGGCCGAAGCGCTCTACGGCCCCTATCGCTGGGGACGTTACGACATGCTGGTGTTGCCGCCGTCGTTCCCGATCGGCGGCATGGAAAACCCGCGCCTGACCTTCCTCACGCCGACCATGATCGCCGGCGACCGCAGCCTGGTCGACCTGATCGCGCACGAACTGGCGCACAGCTGGTCGGGCAACCTGGTCACCAACGCCTCGTGGAAGCACTGGTGGCTCAACGAAGGGTTTACTACCTACGTCACCACGCGCATCCTGGAAAAGCTCTACGGCGATGAAGTGGCGACCATGAACCTGCAGCTTGAGCAGGAAGAAGCAATCGAATCGCTGAAAGAGATCCCGACAGAGAAGCAGGCGCTGCTCATGCGCGCGGCCGATACCGGTTCCAACACCTATACCGACGAAGGCCTGGCCTATCCGAAGGGCGCGTGGCTGCTGCGCACTTTGGAACAGCGCGCCGGCCGCGCCGTGTTCGACCCGTTCCTGCGCGGCTGGTTCGACGGCCACGCCTTCCAGAGCGTGACCACCGAGCAGTTCGTGGCTTACCTGCGCAGCAACCTGTTATCGAAACACCCGCAGGTGATGAGCGACGCGGAACTCGACGAGTGGCTGTACGGTCCGGGTATCCCCGCCAGCGCGAAGTATGCGAAGTCGCAGCGCCTGGTGGCGCTGGACGCGACCACCGCGGCCTGGCTCAAGGGAGAGACGCCGACAGCGAAACTCGACACCAAGGGCTGGACCGCGACCGAGTGGATGAAGTTTTTGAACGACATCGACAACAAGGCCGATGCCGCGCGTTTGAAGGAACTCGATGCCGCCTTTGGCCTGGCGAAAACCGGCAACAACGAAGTCGCCTTCCGCTTCTACCGCGCCGCGGTGCACGCCGGCTACCGCGACGTGCGTCCGCAGGTACAAGCATTTCTGATGAGTGTCGGGCGCAAGAAATTCGTGGTGCCGCTGTACGCGGCGCTGCGCGCGAATCCGCAAGACCGCGCCTGGGCCGAGGGCGTGTACAAGGCGGCGCGCGAGCGCTACCACCCGGAGACGCAAGTCGGCGTCGATAAAGTAATGAAGTAAGCGATAAACGCGAAATAAACCGATAAAAACCAGGGGCCGGGAGACGGCCAGACCAGTAAAGGAACCGAAGCGTGCAACACATGAAACACATCGCAGCAGCCATCCTGATCGCGTTTTCCGCCGCCGGCGCGCAGGCGCAGACCACCACGGCGCCAGCCACTGCGTCAGCCCCAGCGGCGGCATTCGACCTCGAACAGGACGTCAACCGCGTCATGAAGGCGTTCGACGTGCCGGGCATCGCGATTGCCGTCGTCAAGGACGGCAAGGTCGTGGCCGCGCGCGGCTTCGGCGTGCGCAAACTGGGCGAACCGGCCAGGGTGGACGGCCAGACCCTGTTCGAGATCGCCTCGAATTCGAAGGCATTCACGGCCGCCGCGCTGGCGATGCTGGTCGACGAAGGCAAGCTGAAATGGGACGACCCGGTGGTAAAACACCTGCCGGACTTCCAGATGTACGACGCCTACGTCACGCGCGAAATGACCGTGCGCGACTTGCTGACCCACCGCAGCGGCCTGGGTCTGGGCGCGGGCGACCTGCTGTGGTGGCCGACGACGAATTTCAGCACCGACGAAATCATCGAGCGGCTGCGCTACGTGAAACCGGCGACGAGCTTCCGCAGTGCCTATGCCTACGACAACCTGCTGTACATCGTGGCCGGCAAGATCATCGCCCAGAAGTCCGGTAAAACCTGGGGGGCCACGGTGCGCGAGCGCATCCTGACCCCGGTCGGCATGAATACCACGACGACCAGCCTGGCCGAAAACGCCGGCAACCCGAACGCCTCCAACGCGCACAGCAAGATCAACGACAAGATTGCGGCTGTCAAATCCATGCCGGTCGATAACGCGGTCGGTGCGGTCGGCATCAACACGAATGCCGACGACATCGCCAAGTGGATGAAGGTGCTGCTCGACGGCGGCCGGATCGACGGCGCCAAAGGTGCGGACGGCAAGGAGCTGCGCCTGTGGAGCGAGGCGCAGTCGCGCGAGATGTGGACCGCGCAGACGCCGATGAAGGTCGGCATGCCGAAGGGGCCGCTGGCCGCCACCCGCGCCAACTTCGCCGCCTACGGCCTGGGCTTCCAACTGCGCGATTACAAGGGCCAGCTGGTCGCCATGCACGGCGGCGCGCTGCAGGGCTTTTATTCGCGCGTGCTGCTGGTGCCGGAATCGAAGCTGGGCGTGGCCATTCTCACCAATGCGGAAAGCGGCGGCGCCCTGAATGCGCTGCAATACCGCCTGCTCGACCAGTACATGACGGGCAGCGCACCGACCGACTGGATCAAGCTGATCGCAGATAACGAGGACCAGAAGCACGCCGAAGAACTGGCGCGCCTGAAGAAGACCTCGGCCACGCGCGTCGCCGCCTCGAAGCCCTCGCTGGCGCTGGCCGAGTACGAAGGCCAATACCTTGATCCGTGGTATGGCGTCATGAATATCAAACGCGACGGCAAGAAGATGATCCTGTCGTTCTCGCGCACGCCCGACCTGACCGGCGAGATGGAGCACTTCCAGCACGACACCTTCATCGTGCGCTGGAAGGAGCGCAACTTCAACGCCGACTCCTACGTCACCTTCGCGCTCGACCACGACGGCAGCATCGAACACGTCAAGATGAAGGCGGTGTCGACCGAGACCGATTTCAGCTACGACTTCCACGATCTGCTGTTCACGCCGGTGAAGCCGGCAAAGACGAAGCTGTAAAAGAAACGGGCCGCTCAACGCGGCCCGTTTTTATGTGCACAACCGGTGACGTGAACCGGATACCCGTAGGGTGGGCGGCTCCACCCGACCATGCGCACGTCCGCAGCGTTGACGCCGCCCGTTCAACCGGCCCATGCAACCTCGCGCCATGCTTGCGTGCGTTGAACGCGTGGGCGGCGCATTGTTCGCGTGGTCATTCCGTGCCCAGTGCAGCCGCCCACCGTACGTCCCTCCGGTCACCGCTGGCGGTGCACGGTCAACTACCCATCACTGCTTCACGAACTTGAGTGTCATCCGGTCGCTCTCGCCGATCGCCATGTACTTCTCGCGATCCTTCTCCTTGTTCGCCAGCACCGGCGGCAGCGTCCACACACCCTTTTCGTGGTCCGCCTTGTCCTTCGGATTGGCATTCACTTCCGACTTGCCGGCCAGTTTGAAGCCGGCGTTCTCGGCCAGCTTGATCACATAGGCTTCGTGCACATAGCCGGTGGAGGCTTTCTCGTCCTGCTTCATCGCCGCTGGCAGGCGGTGGTCGACCACGCCCAGCACGCCGCCCGGCTTCAGCACCTTGTGGATTTCCTTGAACGTCGTCTGCAGGGCCGCCTCGCCGTTGCCGACCCAGTTGTGCAGGTTGCGGAAGGTGAGCACCATGTCGACGCTGTTCGCGGGCGCGATCTCGTAGCGGCTCGGCGGCTCGAACACGGCGGTGACAGCCTTGCCGTACAGGGCCGGATTGGCGTCGAGTTTGGCGCGCAAGGCGATGCCGCCCTTCTTCTCGGGCGCCGCGCCGGCAGCGATGTACTTGCCCTTGTCGCGCAGGTAGGGCGCCAGGATCTCGGTGTACCAGCCGCCGCCGGGCACCAGTTCCACCACCGTCATGGTCGGCTTGATGCCGAAGAAGGTCAGCGTTTCGTACGGATGGCGCGCGCCGTCGCGGGCGGCGTTGGTGGCGCGGTGTTCGCCGGCGATGACGGCTTTCAGGGCGTCGTCGGCCTGCACGGCGCCGGTGGCGCCGGCCACCAGCAGCGCGGCGAGGATCAGTCGTTTCATGGTCGGTGTCTCCAGTAAGGTTGTGGGCCGCCGGCCAGTGCCGTTGCCGCGCGCCGATGATCGAACATGCAACCCGGCCAGTCAAGCGAATCCATGACATATGCACTGTCCACCGGGTGTCCGCGCGGACAGGCGGACACCCGGTGGACAACGTATGTACGCCTCAACACCGCATACCACAGCGGGTCGATCGACACTTTGCGACTGGCATAAAGATTGCCTATTCAAAATCATTGGTTGCTGATAATGTTTAACGGTTTGCCATACGGTTCGCCGTCGCGGCACCACGAGTTCTACACATACATATGCGGCAGTGCCGGTGTGCGCGCCGCTCCCGAAGCAGGTCGAATTCAGGAGACAGAATGGAACGTCGTACCTTTCTCAACATCGGCACCGTGGCGTTTGGCACGATGCTCATTCCCGTCGCCGGCCGTGCGATCGCAGCCGAAGAACTGCTCAGCCCAATGGCGGTCGCCGCCAAAAAGGCGCTGGCCGACACCGCGCTGAACGCCGCCACCAAGGCCGGCGCCTCCTACTGCGACGTGCGCATCGGGCGCTACCTGAACCAGTTCGTCACCACGCGCGACCTGAATGTCGAGAACGTCGTGAATACCGAATCGGCCGGCGTCGGCGTACGCGTCATCTGCAACGGCGCCTACGGCTTTGCCGCCACCTCCGACATGACCCCGGACGGCATCGCCAACGCGGCGCGCCAGGCCGTCGCCATTGCCAAGGCGAATGCCAAGCTGCAGTCCGAACCGGTGCAGCTCGCACCAGTCAAGGGCGTGGGCGAGGTGAGCTGGGCGACGCCGTACAAGAAGGACTGGCGCACGGTGCCGATCAAGGAAAAGGCCGAACTGCTGATCGCCGCAAACAAGGCCGGCATGGACAACGGCGCCAACTTCATGCAGTCGATGCTGTTCCAGGTGAACCAGCAAAAGTATTTCGCGTCGACCGACGGCTCCTACATCGACCAGGACCTGCACCGCCTGTGGGCGCCGTTCAGCGCCACCGCCGTGGACAAGGCGAGCGGCAAGTTCCGTTCGCGCCAGGGCCTCGGCGCCCCGGTCGGCATGGGCTACGAATACCTGGACGCGCGTCCGGAGCACAAGATCAAGGCCGCCGGCGGCGTCGCCACGCTGTACACGAACTCCTACGACATCGTCGAAGATGCGCGCGCCGCCGGCCGCGACGCCAATCGTAAACTCACGGCGAAGTCGGTCACTCCGGGTAAGTACGACCTGATGCTCTCGCCGGAGCACCTGTTCCTGACCATCCACGAATCGGTCGGCCACCCGACGGAACTCGACCGCGTGCTCGGCTACGAAGCCAACTACGCCGGCACCAGCTTCGCCACGCTCGACAAATGGCAGTCGAAGAATTTCAAGTACGGTTCGCCGATCGTCAACATCGTCGCCGACAAGACGACCCCAGGTTCGCTCGGCGCGGTCGGCTTCGATGACGAAGGCGTGCGCTGCAAGGAGTGGAACATCATCAAGGACGGCATTTTGGTCAACTACCAGGCCACGCGCGACCAGGCCCACATCATCGGCGAAAAGGAATCGCATGGCTGCTCGTATGCCGACTCGTGGAGCAACGTGCAGTTCCAGCGCATGCCGAACGTCTCGCTCGCGGCGGGCAAGAAGAAGATGACCCCGGACGAAATGGTCAAGGGCATCAAGAAGGGCATCTACATCGTCGGCGACGGTTCGTTCTCGATCGACCAGCAGCGCTACAACTTCCAGTTCGGCGGCCAGCTGTTCTACGAAATCAAGGACGGCAAGATCGGAGAGATGCTGGAAGACGTGGCCTACCAGGCCAATACCCAGGAATTCTGGAGCGCCTGCGCCGGCATCTGCGACGAGCGCGACTGGCGCATGGGCGGTTCCTTCTTCGATGGCAAAGGCCAGCCGCCGCAGATCAGCATCGTCTCGCACGGTTCCTCGACCGCGCGCTTCAACGGCATCAACGTGATCAACACCGCCCGCAAGATCGGCTAAGGACATTCATGACCATCCTGACCCAGGAACAAACCAAACGCATCTGCGACCGCGTGCTGTCGCTGTCGAAAGCCGACGAATGCACCGTCGGCATCGCCGGCGAACGCAACGGCAACATCCGCTTCGCCCGCAATGCCGTCTCCACCGCCGGCCTGACCGACGACACCACGCTCACCGTGCGCGTCGCCTTCGGCAAGCGCCAGGGCACCGCCAGCATCAACGAGTTCGACGACAAGTCGCTAGAAAAGGCCGTGCGCCGCGCCGAAGACCTGGCGCGCCTGGCGCCGGAAAATCCGGAATTCATGCCGGCCGTCGCCAAGCAGCAGTACAAATCGTCGAATACGTTTGTCCAGAAGACCGCCGACATCGACCCCGAGATCCGCGCCCAGGCCGCCGCCTACGCGATCGAAGCCTGCCGCAAGAAGGGGCTAGTAAGCGCCGGCTTCCTGACCGACACCACCGCCTTCCAGACAGTGGCCAACTCGAACGGCGTGTTCGGCCACCAGGCCTTGACCTCGCTCGATTTCACCTGCACCATCCGCACCGAAGACGGCCGCGGTTCGGGCTGGGTGCGCCGCTCGGCGCGCGACCTGGCGCGTTTCGACCCGCGCGAAGCGGCCGACGTCGCCATCGAAAAGGCGCTGCGCTCGGTCGATGCGAAGGCGCTGGAACCGGGCCGCTATACCGTCATTCTGGAACCGGCCGCCACCAGCGACCTGATGACCTACATGATGAACGGCTTCGATGCACGCCGCTCCGACGAAGGGCGCAGCTTCCTTTCCAAAAAGGGTGGCCTCAACCGCGTCGGCGACAAGCTGTTCGACAGCCAGGTCAACATCTGGTCCGACCCCTGGGACCCGCTGGTGCCGGTGCTGCCGTGGGACGCCAACATGCTGCCGCGCGAGCGCCAGAACTGGATCAAGGATGGCCGCGTGGCCGACCTCGAGTACTCGCAATACTGGGCCAAACAAAAGAACAAGCGCGCCGTCGGCAGCGCCGGCAATTTCATCATGGCCGGCACCAACAAGAGCACCGAGGAGCTGATCGCGAATACCAAGAAGGGCGTGCTGGTCACGCGTACCTGGTACATCCGCATGGTCGACCCGCAATCGGTGGCCCTGACCGGCCTGACGCGCGACGGCACCTTCTATGTCGAGAACGGCAAGATCAAGCACCCGATCAAGAACTTCCGCTTCAACGAGAGCCCGGTGTCGATGCTCAACAATATCGAAGAGATCGGCCGGCCGGTGGTGCTCGGGGGCGACGAGGGGCCGAACCCGATGGTGGTGCCGGCGATGAAGGTACGCGACTTCAATTTCACGTCACTCTCGGACGCGGTTTAAGGAAAATAACCTGCGGCCGGTGATGCACCCTCGGCCGCTGCGCACCGTAGGGTGGGCTCTCGAGCCCACGCGTATTCAGGCCTATGCATCGTCGAGATGCTTTTCGATTCGCACACGCCGCACCGCGTGGGCACGAGTGCCCACCCTACGTTACGCACCAGCCGGTGGTGTATTTCAACCGCCGGCATTTGGAGAATAAATGGAACGACGTACCTTCTTGAAAATCGGCGCCGGCACGGCGGGCGCCATGATCGTGCCGGTGTTCGGCAACGTGATCGCCGCCGAAGACCTGCTCAGCCCCATGGCAGTCGCCTTTAAAAAGTCCCTGGCCGACGCCGCCCTGAACGCGGCAACGGGCGCCGGCGCATCCTATTGCGACGTGCGCATCGGCCGCTACCTGAACCAGTTCATCACGACGCGCGACCTGAACGTCGAGAACATCACGAATACCGAATCGACCGGCGTCGGCGTGCGCGTGATCGCCGGCGGCGCCTACGGTTTTGCCGCCACCAACAGCATGAACCCGGACGCGGTCGCCGCCGCCGCGCGCCAGGCCGTGGCGATTGCCAAGGCCAACGCCAAACTGCAAACCGAACCGGTGCAGCTGGCCCCCGTCAAAGGCGTGGGCGAAGTCGCCTGGGCCACGCCGATCAAGAAGGATTGGCGCGCGGTGCCGGTGAAGGACAAGGCCGAGATGCTGATCGCCGCAAATAAAGCGGGCCTGGAGGCGGGCGCCAGCTTCATGACGGCGAACCTGTTCCAGATTAACCAGCAAAAGTATTTTGCCTCGACCGACGGCTCCTACATCGACCAGGACATCCACCGCCTGTGGGCGCCGATCAACGCGACCGCCGTCGACAAGGTCAGCGGCAAATTCCGCTCGCGCGGCGGCCTCGGTGCACCGGTCAGCATGGGCTACGAATATTTTGATGTGCGCGCACAGGATAAAGTGCGCGCCGCCGGCGGCGTTACCACGCTGTACACCAAATCGTATGACGTCGTGGAAGATGCGCGCCTGGCCGGCAAGCAGGCGCGCGAGAAGCTGTCTGCCAAATCCGTCGAGCCGGGCAAGTACGACCTGGTGCTGGCGCCGGAACACCTGTTCCTGACCATCCACGAAGCCGTCGGCCACCCGACGGAACTCGACCGCGTGCTCGGCTACGAAGCCAATTACGCCGGCACCAGTTTCGCCACGCTGGATAAATGGCAGACCAAAAAATTCAAGTTCGGCGCCGAACGCGTCAATTTCATTGCCGACCGCACCAATCCGGGTTCGCTCGGCCTGATCGGCTACGACGACGAAGGCGTGCGTGCCAAGGAATGGGACATCATCCGCAACGGCGTGCTCGTGAACTACCAGGCGACACGCGACCAGGCCCACATCATCGGCGAAAAGGAATCGCACGGCTGCTCGTATGCGGACTCGTGGAGCAGCGTGCAGTTCCAGCGCATGCCGAACGTGTCGCTCGCCGCTGGCAAATCGAAGCTCACACCAGACGAGATGGTCGCCGACGTCAAGAAGGGCATTTATATCGTCGGCCGCGGCTCCTACTCGATCGACCAGCAGCGCTACAACTTCCAGTTCGGCGGCACGCTGTTCTACGAAATCAGGAACGGCAAGATCACCAATCCGCTGGAGGATGTGGCGTACCAGTCGAACACCCAGGAATTCTGGAATGCCTGCAGCGCCATCTGCGACGAGCGCGATTGGCGCATGGGCGGCTCCTTCTTCGACGGCAAGGGCCAGCCGAGCCAGGTCAGCGCGGTCTCGCATGGTTCGAGTACGACGCGCTTCAACGGCATCAACGTGATCAACACCGCCCGCAAGATCGCTTAAGGACAAACGATGAAACAGCTGAACAAGGAAGAAGCACAACGCATCTGCGAACGCGTCATCAAGTTGTCGAAAGCGGACGAGTGCAGCGTCGACATCAGCGGCAAGCGCGAGGGTAATGTGCGTTTCGCCCGCAACAGCATTTCGACCGCCGGCCTGAACGAAGACATGCAACTGACCGTGCAGGTCGCCTTTGGTAAAAAATCCGGCATCGCCCAACTCAACGAATTCGACGACAAGTCGCTCGAAAAGGCCGTGCGCAGGGCGGAAGAGCTGGCGCGCCTGGCGCCGGAAAACCCGGAGTTCATGCCCGCCGTCGGCAAGCAGGATTACAAGGCGACGCCTACTTTCGTGCGCGCCACCGCCGACATCGATCCCGAATACCGCGCGCAAGTAGCGGCCTACAGCATCGAAGCGGCGAAAAAGGCGGGCCTGGTCTGCGCCGGCTTCTTCAACGACGGCAAGCGCTTCAATACGACCGCCAATTCGAACGGCGTGTTCGGCTTCCAGGAAGCGACCGATCTCGCCTACACCTGCACCGTGCGTACCGAAGACGGCCGCGGCTCGGGCTGGGTGACGCGCTCGGCGACGGACGCCAACCGTTTCGACGCGCGCGAGGCGGCCGGCGTCGCCATCGAAAAGGCGCTGCGTTCGGTCGAGGCGAAGGCGCTGGAGCCGGGCCGCTACACGGTGATCCTGGAGCCGGCCGCCACCTCTGAAGTGCTGGGCAATATGTTCAGCTCCTTCAGCGCGCGCGACGCCGACGAAGGCCGCAGTTTTCTCACCAAGAAGGGCGGCAAGAACCGCCTTGGCGACAAGCTGTTCGACGAGCAGATCAACGTCTGGGCCGACCCGTGGAACGCGGACGTGCCGGTTTTGCCCTGGGATGGCCAGTCGGGCCTGGCGCGCCAGCGCACCGACATCATCAAGAACGGCCGCATCGCCTCGCTCGACTATTCGCGTTACTGGGCGCAGAAGCAGGGCAAGGTCGCCACGGCCGGCCACGGCAACATGATCATGGCCGGCGGCAGCAAGTCGCTGGAGGAACTGATCGCGTCGACCAAGAAAGGTGTGGTCGTCACCCGCACCTGGTACATCCGCATGGTCGACCCGCAATCGCTGCTGCTGACGGGCCTGACGCGCGACGGCACCTTCTATGTCGAGAACGGCAAGATCAAGTACCCGATCAAGAACTTCCGCTTCAACGAAAGCCCGGTCACGATCCTGAACAACGTCGAGGAGCTGGGCAAGCCGCAGGTGATCGGCGGCGACGAGGTGCCGTACCAGATGGTGCTGCCGCCGATGAAGGTGCGCGACTTTAACTTTACGTCGCTCTCCGACGCGGTGTAGATGGCACTCAATAATGGCGCGGTATGACTTTTACTTCACCCGGCTGCTGTACGAGTCGGGTGACTGGGATGTGGATATCCGCATGCCCAGCAACGTGCTCAATTCGCTGGTCGAGTACACCACCTTGAAGGTGGACCCGGCCGAGCGGATGATCGCGCTGTCCGACCCGAAGGTGCTGGAAGCCCCGTTTTGTTATCTCGCCGGGCACAAGCTGGTGCAGTTCACGCCCGCCGAGCGCAAGAACTTCGAGCGCTACGTGCGCGGCGGCGGCTTTGTGTTCGTGGACGACTGCAACCACGACATCGACGGCTTGTTCGCGAAATCCTTCGAGGCCGAGATGGCGAAGATCTTCGGCGCCTCGGCGCTGCGCAAGATCCCGAACAACCACCCGGTGTATTCGAGCTTCTTCAAATTCGACGGCCCGCCCAACACCTCGGTGGAACTGAACGGCTGGGGCGACGACCTGGTGCACGAATACCTGAAGGCGATCGAGATCGGCGGGCGGGTACGCGTGCTGTACTCGAACAAGGATTACGGTTGCGAGTGGGATTACGATTTTCGAAATAAACGGTTTCTCGCGGTGGACAATACCCGCTTTGCGGTGAACATCATTCAATATGCGTTGGGAGCCTAAGTGGCGGAACATGATTCGGCAGTAGCCTGGAGCGAGGCGGAAGTCAGCGAACTGGTGGCAAAGGTAGGGGCGCTCAAGAGCAGCATGGCGCGTGTGATCATCGGCCAGGAAGCGGTGGTCGATTTGCTGGTGACCTGTTTGCTGGCCGGCGGCCACGCGCTGGTCGAAGGTGTGCCGGGCCTCGGCAAGACCTTGCTGGTGAAATCGCTGGCGCAAGCGACCGACATGCAGTTCCGCCGGGTGCAGTTCACGCCCGACCTGATGCCCTCGGATATCGTCGGCACCGAGATCCTGGAAGAAGACGCGGCCACGCGCCAGCGTTCGTTCCGTTTTCAACCGGGTCCCGTGTTCACGCAGGTGCTGCTGGCAGACGAGATCAACCGCGCGCCACCGAAAACCCAGTCGGCGCTGCTGGAAGCGATGCAGGAACGGTCCGTCACCTTTGCCGGCCAGACCCACACCCTGCCACGCCCCTTCTTTGTGCTGGCGACGCAAAACCCGATCGAACAAAGCGGCACCTATCCGCTGCCCGAAGCCCAGCTCGACCGCTTCCTGCTGCGCATCGACGTCGTCTATCCGAGCGAAGACGAAGAAGTCGCGATGGTGGCAATGACGACGCAGTCGCACCTGCAGGACGCCGAGCCGGCCATGGATGTACAGAGTCTGTTACGCCTGCAGCAGCTGGTGCGCGACATCGCCATCGGCGAACACCTGCTGCGCTATGCCACCCGCCTGGTGCGCGCGACGCGCCCGCAAGAGACGACGGTGGCGGCGGTGAAAAAGCACGTCGGCTGGGGCGCGGGTCCGCGTGCCGGCCAGGCGCTGGTGCTGGCGGCCAAGGCGCGCGCGCTGATGGCAGGACGCCTCGCCGTCACGCGCGACGACATCGCGGCGATGCTGCTGCCGGTGCTGGCGCACCGCGTGCTGCGCAATTTCGAGGCCGAAGCCGATGGCGTCGCCATGGCCGATATCCTGCAGGCGATCCGCACCGAGATCCGGGTCGATTAATTGGCCCACGTTAGTTCTGCGCTGATCGCGCACACGACCGACCTCGAACTCGTCATTCGCCACGTGCTGGCGGGACTGGGGCAGGGCGTGCACGCCGGCCGCGAGCGCGGGTCCGGCGTCGAATTCTCCGAGTACCGCGCCTATGCGCCGGGCGACGAGTGGCGCCGCGTCGACTGGAAGCTGCTGGCGCGCGCCGACCGTTACTATGTGCGCGAGGCTGAACGCGACAGCCACGTGGCGGTCTGGCTGCTGCTCGACGCCAGCGCCTCGATGGCGGAACCGAGCCGCAGCATTGCCGGCCTCGACAAGTTAAGTTATGCGCGCACGCTGCTGGCCTGCATCGGCGCGATCGCGCAGCGCCAGGGCGATGCCTTCGGGCTGGCGGTCTTGTCCGGCGGCCGCGTGCAATTCGTACCGGCCGCGCGCGGACCGCGCCAGTTGCAGCGGGTGCTGGCGAAACTGGCGCAGGTGCAGGCCGAGGGCGACTTGCCCGATGCGGATTTGCTGCGCTCCAGCCTGCGCTTTACGGGCTCGCCTTCACTGATCTTTGCCGCCACCGATTTCCTCGATTGGCCCTCGGCGCTGTCGCAAGCGCTGGTGCGCCTGCGCCACATGCGCCACGACGTGCGCGCTGTCTGCCTGCAGACCGAGGCCGAAGCTACGGGCAGTTTCGACAGCAGCCCCGCTTATCGCGACCCGGAGCGTGAGGGCGGCGTCTTCCGCTTCGGCGCCGACCTGCGCGAAGGCTACCTGCGCAACCGCGCACAGCATTTTGACACCGTCAGCGCCGCCTTGCGCGCGAGCGACGTGCAGCTCGCACAGGCCCGCATCGAGCAAGCGCCGGGAGAGCTGCTGCGCCAGTGGCTGCGCCAGGGAGGCCGCCGATGAACAGCCTGTGGTGGCTGGCGCTGCCGACCCTGCTGCTGCCGGTCTGGTGGCACCGCAAGAAGCGCGTGCAAGTCAAGGCCGAGCCGCTGGCCAGCGCGCGCTTCCTGCCGCGCACCGAGCCGCGGCAGATGCGGGTCTGGCGCTGGGCCGACGTCACTCTGTTGATCGTGCGCTGCCTGCTGCTGGCCTGCGCGATCGCCTGGCTGGCCGACCCGGTGTTCCCGTGGCGCGGCGATACGGTGGTTGTCGCCCACGGCAGCGACGCGCAGTGGATCGAACGCGAAATCAAGGCGGCAGGCTACGGCGCGGCCGCGCGCGAGGCGCTGCCCGCGCACACGGCGCTGGCCTGGATCGGCGCCCACGAACGCGAATTCACACCCGAGGCGCGCCTGCTGGTGCTGGGCGATATTCCGATGCCGGCCGGCCTGCCGCAATTTCGCCGTCCGGTCGTGCTGCGTACGCTGGCAAAGCCCGCGCCGCGCACCGAGGCGCACGTCGCCATCGTCAGCGAGCGGGCGCAGGAATGGCGCCGCATGTTCGCTGCGCTCGACGGACCCTTGCGCGTCGCGATCGACGCTGCACCGGGACCGCAGACCGAATTGATTGTCTGGGACCGCCCCGGCGCGCCGCCGCCATCGATGCGTGCGCCGCTGTGGTGGTCTACCGACGCCGGCGCGTTTACCGAACTGGCGCAATCGAAAGCGGTCGGCGGCATCCGTTATGCCGACGGCGTGCGCGGGCGCATCTGGGCTTCGAACGCCTGGCCACCAAGCGATCCCGCGGCGGCACGCGCATTGCTGGAAACCTGGCGCGAACTGCATTACGCACCGGTCCCGTACACCGCGCCCTCCATGACGTTCACCAGGACAAACGCACCCGCGCCCGCCTACGCCAGCGGCGCAGTGCGCGGCTTCCTGCTGTGGGCGCTGGTCGCCCTGTTTGCTATCGAGAGGATCCTGACCCATGCACGGCGACGCTGACATCGCGCAGCGCCTGTGGCGTGCGGCTTTACTGCGGCGCCTGCCGCTGTGGATACTGGGCACGCTGCCCTGGCTGGCGCTGCGCCTGCTGCCCGGCCTGCTGGCCTGGGGCGCCTGGTGCATGTGGGATGCGGCGCGCCTGCGCCAGCAGGTCGCACGCGGCTGGAGCGGCTGGCTCGATGCGGCGGTGCCCGGCATGGAAGACAGCAGCGCGCTGCTGCTTGAAGCGGACACGCCGCTGGCGCGCATGCAGCGTCAGCGCCTGCTGGCGCGCCTGGATACCGCGCTCGACAAGCCGGCCGTGCGCCGCACCGTGCATCCGCACGTCGGTACTGGCTTCATGTGGCTGCTGCCCTGGCTGGCGCTGGCGGCAACGGTCTGGTTCTTCGGCCAGAAGCCGGCAGCGACGGCGCAGGCGGCTGTGCCGGCCATAAATGCGGCCAGGGCGCCCATTGTGCCGCAGCTGACCGTGACCGCCACGCCGCCAGCCTATACCGGCGCCGCCGGCAGCAGCGGTGCGCCGCGCGACATCGCCCTGCCCGAAGGCGGCCAGTTGCGCTGGTGCCTGAAGAACCCCGCGGCCGGCGCGACCACGCTGGAACTGAGCGACGGCCGCAGCTTGACGGTGAACGACCGGTGCGCGACCCTGGTCGCCACCGAATCGCTGTTCTGGCGCTGGCGCGGCACACGCTACACGATCAAGGTGACGCCGGATGCGGCGCCGACCATCACCATCTCGCAGCCGGCGCAGATAATCCAAGAGTTGAAGACGGAGGCGACAACGGCCGCGATGGCGCTCAGCGTTCAGGACGACTACCGCGTCCAGCGCGCCACCCTGCACCTGACGCTGGCGCGCGGCAGCGGCGAAAACATCAAGTTCACCGACCGCGAAATGCCGCTGCCGGCCTCGAATAATCCGCGCCTGCGCAACTGGGCAAAAACCTGGACGCTCGCCGAACTCGGCATGGAGCCGGGCGACGAACTGTATTTCTTCGTGCGCGCGGCCGACAACGCGGCGCGTCCGCACACGGTGCAGTCGCCCACCTACACGCTGCGCCTGCCGGCGCCGGAAGCCGAGGACAGCGAAGAGACGGCGGCCATGCCGATGCTGGTCAAGCCGCAAAGCCTGCGCAGCCAGCGCCAGATCATCATCGATACCGAGCAGCTGATCGCCGACATGAAATCCACGCGCATGAGTGCGGAATCGGTGCGCGAACGCAGCGAATCGATCGCGCTCGACCAGGGCCAGCTGCGCCGCCGCTACGGCCAGTTCCTGGGCGAAGAGTCCAGCCTGTTCGGCGGCGAAGAACACGAGGAGCATGCGGAGGAAAGCGGCAAGATGGACGTGTTGCACCAGTTCGGCCACGCCCACGACGAAGCGGAAAACGCGACCCTGTACGACGAGGGCACCAAGAAAATCCTGCGCCGCGCGCTGGTCGCGATGTGGGATGCCGAAAAGGCGCTGCGCGCGATCACGCCGAAGAGCGCGCTGGCGCCGGAATACAAAGCCCTGGAGGCGATCAAGGAACTGCAGCAGGCCGACCGCATCTACCTGCACAAGACCGCCTTCGTGCCGCCGCCGATCAGGGAAGAGATCCGCATGACGGGCGACGTGGTCGGCGCCGCCAGTTATGCGCGCGAGCAGGGCGGCAACGAGGAAGCGATACCGGTGGCGCTGCGCGAACTGGTGGCAGCGCTCTCCGGCGACGCCGCGCTGCCGGCCTTGTGGACGCGCACTGCCCACGACTGGGTGCGTGAACGGTTAACGGACGACGAACAGCGCCTGGCAGCCCAGCGCGCGATCCAGGACGTGCTCGACGGCTGCGGACGCTGCCGTCCAGCCTTGCGCGCCTGGCTGCGCGCCGGCGTCAAGGAGGCGCCGGTGCTGCTGCAGGCGCAGCCGGTGACTACGACCCCCTTTACACGCGGCTGGCGCGAAGGAGCGAAACAATGACCCCAGCCATTGTCTTGATCGGCGCGGCCAGTGTCCTCCTCTATCTGCGCCGCCGCCGCTGGATCGAGGCGCTGCTGGCACTGGCCGCCACCGCGGCGCTGGCGCTGCTCGCATTGGATATTACAATGCCGGGTGGCGCCGGCGCCACGCTGGCGCTCGATGCCCGCAATCCGCCGGCCGCGCTCGACGGTGTGCGCAGCCTGACGCTGCGGGGCGATGGCTTGCGCGCGGCGCAATGGCAGGATTTGCCGGCGCGTCCGCTGGCCTGGACCGCACCTGTCGGCGCCACCCTGCACCTGGACTTCCCGCGCCGGATGGCGCTGGGCCGCCTGTTCTCCTTGAGCGTGCGCCGCGCCGACCAGGCGCCGGCGCGCCTGCAACTGCTGGCCGAGAATGGCCAGCTGTTGGCGGAGGCGCGCGGCGCCGGCGACCTGAGCGTGTCCTGGCTGCCGCCGCTGGCCGAGACCTTGCTGCTTCGGGCGCGCCTGCTGGACGCCAAGAACCAACTGCTGGCTGAAGGCCCGATTCCAGTCGTCATCGGCGAGACCCGCCCCTTGTCCGTGCGCGGACGTTTCAGCGCGCCTTCGTTCGACGTGCGCGTGCTGAACGATGTCCTGACCCAGAGCCGCGCCCTGGTCGACTGGCAGGTCACGCTCGGCAAGACCGTCACCCGCAGCGAAAGCGCGCGCGAGAAGATCGACCAGCCCGACTTGCTGGTGATCGACGCCGCCTGGTTCGAACGGGCCGCGGCGCCGGCGCGCGCGGCCCTGCTGGAGCAGGTAAGGGGAGGCGCGGCGCTGCTGGTGCTGGCGGCGAACGCGAACGATGCCGGCGTCTGGTCGCGCAGCGTGCAGCTGCCCTTGCAGGCGCAGGATGCCGACCGACGCAGCGGCGGTCCGTTGCCGCTGCCGGTGGCGCCTTTGATCCCCGCCACGCGCCAGGCCGGCGCCTGGAGCGGCAACGAGGCGGGCGTCTGGGCGCGCCAGTGGGGGCAGGGCCGCATCGGCTGGCTCGGCGTGGCCGACTGGCACCGCCTGGCGATCAGCGAGCCGCGCGCGCTGGCGCTGTGGTGGCAGGACGTGCTTGATACGGTGCGCGTCGAGCGTGCGCAAGCCGTGCAGTGGCTGGCGCCGCGCGAGATGCCGCTGCCCGGCCAGCGGCTCGAGCTCTGCGCGTTCGGCGTGCGCGGCAAGGTGCGCTTCCCGGACCTGGGGCAGACGCTCGACTGGCAACGCCGCGTCGAGCGCGTGGATGCTTCCTGCGTGGCCGTCTGGCCGCGCGCGCCGGGCTGGCTGCGCATGGAAACGCAGGGAACGACGGCGCAATCCAAACCGGTGAGCGCCGAGGTCTATGTGTACGCCGCCACCGACTGGCCGCTGTGGCAAGCCGCCGAGCGCCGCGCCGCAACCGCGCGCTATGCGGCGCGCACGCCGGTGGCGCCAGCGCCGGCACAGCGGCCAATCCCGCAATGGCCGTTCGCCGTGCTGTTCGCGCTGGCCATGCTGGGCTTGTGGTGGCGCGAGCGGCGCTGACGAGGCGCGTGAAAGGCAGGAGACGCACGATCGACGCAACGAAAAAACCGCAACCCGGCAGAGCCGCACCGGCGCCTTTCAAGCTTTTCCTCGCTGGATGCCTGATCATCGCGATGGCCATGTCAATGGGCTACTTTACGTTGACAGGGGCGATCGACAAAATGACGTCGCCATCCTGGCCAGGGACCCAGGCCCGGGTCTTGAGCAGCGACCTGAACAGGCAGGTCAAATCGGGTGCGTGGTGCATGCAGGTGCGTTACCAATACCTTGTCGATCACCAGACCTTCGTTTCCAGCCGCTTGTCGCCAATGAGCAAAGTCGCCTGCTACCGCGGCAAACAGGTCGCCGCTGCCGTGTTCGAGCGGGTGCAGCCGGGCGCCATAATCGCCATTCGCTACGATCCGGTCCATCCCGCGAAAGCGATCGTTTATCTGGATGCCCTGGATTTCGCGGATGTCTTGCTGGTCGGATTGATGCTGGCGCTGCTGCCGGCCGGCATCTGGTGCGTCAGGCATGCAGCGGCAAGCATCCGGCGGTGAGACGCTGCTGGGGTCTGACCTGACTCAGGTGTTTACGAAGTTCCGAGTGTGGCTGAACGCGTGGGCGGCATCCAGGCAGCAGGCACGCATGCGCCGACGTGGAGCCGCCCACCTTACGGGTCTGCGCAATCCTAGAACGCGTACTCCGCACGCGCATACATGGTGCGCCCGTTGATCCCGAATGGGCAGGTCTCCCAGCAATGCGTAAAGCCCATCTGCGGGAAGGGCGCGGCGCGGGTCGTGTCCCAGCGTGTCGGGTAGCGGTCGAAGATGTTGTCGACGCCGGCGGCCAGGCTCAGGCTGCGCGTAAAGCGGTAGCGCAGCGCCAGGTCGACCAGCCATTTCGCTTCCCAGGTCTGAACGAAGGGTGCGGTAAATCCCTGGCCTTGGACTTCGCCGTAGTAATTCGCGCGCAGGTTGGCGCCCCAGGCGCCGCGCGCGTAATCGGCTGCGACCACGTGGTGCTGGCGCGGCTGGCCGCGTTCGATCAGCGTCATTTGGGCATCGTCGAACAGCTGGGCGCCGCTCAGCACCGGCGAGGATGACCGGCGCGCCTTGACCTCGGTGCGGTGCAGGCCGAGCTGCCCCGAGAGTGTCAGGGTGCCCGCGGCCAGGTTGCGCGTGGTGTGCTCGGCCACCACGTCCAGGCCGACCGTTTCGGTGTCGATCGCGTTGGTGAAGAACTGGGCCTGGCCCACGCGCAGCGGGTCGAGGATGGCGCGGATCGGACCGGCGCCTGCTTCCGGTGCGATGTTACTGGAAAAGACGATGCGATCGTCGATGTCGGTGCGGTAGACGTCGGCCGTCACCGAAAAATGCGAGACCGGACGCAGCACCATGCCGATGCTGGCGCTGCGCGAAGTCTCATCCTTGAGCGGGGCGATGCCGAAAGCCCGGGTGACGGCGCTGCCTTCGCGCGCGGTCAGGGTGTCGGTCAGCACGCCCGCATTGTTCAGGTTGGTCGATACCGAGCTATAAAACTTCTGCTGCACCGACGGCGCCCGGAAACCGGTCGAGGCGCTGGCGCGGATGCCGAAGGCGCGGGTCGGGTCGAAGCGGGCGATCAGTTTGCCCGTGGTGGTAGTGCCGAAGTCGGAATAGCGCTCGCGGCGCAGGGCCGAGCCCAGGGTCAGCTGCTCGCTCCATTTGTGTTCGAGGTCGATGTAGAAGGCGGTGTTGTGGCGCCCCTCGTAGACTTGCGTGGCCGGGGTATAGCCGGGAAAGCCTTGGATGCCGGCCTGCGCGATGCCGCCCAGCTGGTCGCGGATGACGATGGCGGGGTTGTTGGTGCGGCCATACTGGTACGACACCGGTTCGCCCGCCTCGATGCGGTAGCTGTCGCGCCGGTATTCGAAGCCGGTGGCGACGAAAATCGGCTGGCCGAGGAAGTGCAACTGGCCCTTGATGTCGGCGTTGAAGGTCGATTGCTGGAAGCCGAGCGTGCCGGTGTAGGCTTCACGCGGCGACTGGGCATTGATATCGCAAGGGCAGGTCGGCTCGTACCAGTAGCTGACGTTGATCGAATTGCGTTCGTTGAACACCAGTTCGCTGCGGCCGTGGTTGAAGCTGACATCGTACTTCCAGGTGTCGCTGAAGGCGCCGCGGTAGCCGAACGCCAATGAGGCGTCGCGCACGTCGGTGCGGATGTTGGGCAGGAAGCCGTCCGGATACACCGCCGGCACGTTGCGCGCATCCCCACGCGGGCGATAAAAGCCGGCGGCGTCGCCGCTGCGTTTCGAGGCGCCGCCGAACAAATACAGCTCGCCGCCACGCCCCGCCGGCAGCATGGCGTTGGCCCACAGGTAGGCGTCGCGCGCCAGGCTGTCGCCGATGCGCTGGGTGACGCGCGGCGGGTTCACGCGCAGGGTGTCGACGCCGGCGCGGTTGGTTTCGCCGCGGCGTCGGCCCTCCACCGCCAGGCTCAGGAAGCCGCCGTCCGCGCCCAGCGCGAAGCCGTTGTAGGCACTGGCGCCATAGGTGTCGCCATCGCCTTCACTGGTAGTGGCGGCGCTGGCGCTGGCCAGGCCCTTGCCGGCGCCTTCCTTCAGCACGATGTTGATGACGCCGGCGATCGCATCGGACCCGTACTGGGCGGCGGCGCCGTCGCGCAGCACCTCGATGCGGCTGATGGCCGACATCGGGATGGCATTGATGTCGGTGCCGGCCGAGCCGCGCCCGACCGTTTGCTGGACGTTGACCAGCGCCTGCTGGTGGCGGCGCTTGCCGTTGACCAGCACCAGCAACTGGTCGGGGCCAAGGCCGCGCAGGGTGGCGGGGCGGATGATGTCGGTGCCGTCGCTGATGAACGTCGTGGAAAAATTGAACGAGGGGTCGAGTTCCTGCAGCGCCTTGCCCAGTTCCAGCGTGCCGGTCGAGGCCAGGTCCTTGGCGCTCACCAGGCCGACCGGCACCGCCGTGTCGAGCGCCGAACGGGCGGCGCCGCGCGAACCGACAACCACGACCTGTTGCGCGGCCTCCTCGTCGCCAGGGGCCGTCTGCGCCTGCGCCTGCGGAAAGGCCGCCAGCAGCGCAGCGGTGAGCAAGGTCGGTTGCAGGGTCTTGTGCATCATCGTGATTCCCGTTGAAGAGTGTCAGTGATTGACGAATCTTGCCGGGGCTAACTATTCCGAACTTGCGTTGGAACAATGCTGGCGGGAGAACAGTGTTTCGTGGCTTATCCGTGTATCGCACTGGCAACACGACCTGCGCCTAAGCGGCGCTTCAGATGCCGAAGGCTTTCAGGCCGGCGTCGAGCAGCACTTCCAGCGGATTGTTTTTTTGCCGGTCGGGGCCGGCATTGCGCGGGACTTCCTCGTACAGGTACCAGGCAGCGTCGCCTGCGAACCTGTCGTGCAGCAGCGCCTGCCTGCCGCGCAGGTAGGGCAGGAAGGGTTCGGCGCGCACGGTGGCGTAGCTGGCGCCAGCGCTGAACCCCAGGGTGGCATCCTGGCTGATCGTTCTCCCGCCCGCCGCCTGCTCCAGCCTCACACCGCGCCGGCCATGCAGCACCAGCGTTGCCGGACCCTCGAAGGCCAGATAGCGCAGTTGCAGCGTCAGCCAGGCATGCAGGGTGCCGAGGCGCCAGTGGCTGCGGATGACCGGCCGCTGTCCGCGCTTGCAGATCAGCCCGACCAGGGCGCGCGGCTGCAGCACGACCGCCTCGCCGGCGCCGATCTCGAGCAGCGCGACTTCCTCGAGCGGGTCGACCGTGGACGACACGACAATCTCGGCCGCCTGCGTGGCACGCAGTTGACTGAGCATCCACAGGTGCGCGGCGATGCTGGTGAACGGGTGCCGCCAGTCGAACAGGAGCGCGGTGCTGACGGCGACACCCGCCGGCTAGCTCTGGCAGTATTCGGGCCGGATCAGCAGCGCGTGGCCGGGCGCCAGGCACACGCGCTGCGACACGGCGGAGCGGAAGGCAGCGTGCGTGGCGCACTGCGTCGCGGGCGCGCCAGGGACGATCACGAGCGGCGGCCGGCGCGCGGCGAGCGGCGCCAGCACGAAATAAAACAGGGTGCGGATGGCGGCCGGGACCAGCCACCATGCGGCCAGCACGCCGAACGCAACGGGCAGCACTGGCCGCACGGCCAGCCAGGCCTGCCAGGCGGCGCTGTGCGCTTCCAGCTGTTCGGCCTCGAGAAGCCGCGCGCGCAGCGGTGCCAGCGCCATGCCAAGGCGCGCCTCGTCGACCTGGAAGGCGGTTACCATTCCCGGCGCCGGGAACCTGACGATCAACCCCTGCTGCGCCAGGAAGGCCCCGTGCGCCCTGTCGGTGGCGCCGCGCAAGCGCCGCACCTGCCCGTCGAGGTCGCGCAGTTGCCAGTACGACGGGGTGACGGGGATCCTTGCGCGCAGGCCTGCGGCATCCGCGAAGGCTGCGCGTTGCCGCAGCGCGTCCTGGTAAGCTGCATAGGCGCGCACGTGCGCCAGGCGGCGCTGTTCGAGTCGATCGAGTGCGGCGGCGCGGTTGGCCAGGGCATCGACGCGCCCGCGCAGGAGCAGCAGGTGTGCCCGCTGCTGGCGCCGCAGTTCGATGTCGATGTCGCGCATGGCGGCCTGGCGCAACTGCTGCGGTAGCGGTGCGCCACCCTGCAACGCGGCGGAGAGGAGCGTCGTCTCCTCGCGCTGCCGTTGCAGGCCGGCGATCTCCTGGTCGAGCACGCGGATCTGCGCATCGAGCTGGCCCACGCCGGCGCCGGACAGTTGCCTGGCCTGGCCGGCCAGCGCCTGCGCCAGCGCCGCCTGGTGGTTGCCGGCATCGGCCCAGGCCGTGCGCAGTGCCGGGAGTTCGCCGACGATGCGCTGGATATGCCGCCACTCGCCGCGCAGCCAGCCGCCCGCCGCGAGAACGAGCACGATCGCCGCAAACAGCATCAGGTTGCGGCGCAGGGTGTGGAGCAGCGTGAGGAGGAGTCGGCCCATTCGTCGCGATCAGTGTGCCGGCAATGTTACAGGCAATATAAGCGCAAGGAGACAGCCGGGCTTATTCATGCTGGTCGCGCATCCACTCCTTGAGGCCCTCGACCCATTTTTTCGCCGGCAGGTTCAGGCGCCGCTTGATAGCGCCGGTGCGTTCGTACAATTCCGAAAAATCGAGTTGCGGCGCATTTTTAAAGGCGATGACGACGATGTTCGCGTCATGCACCTCGGGCAGCCAGACGACGGCGTCGAACACTTCGGTCATCGCCGCCAGGTTCTTGTCGTAGTTGCCGAATTCTCCGAACACGTTGGCGGTCATGATGCCGTCCGGGCGCAGGCAGTCGCAGCAGCCCTGGTAGAACGCGACTGAATCGAGCACCGGGCCGCGCGCGTCCTGGTCGTACAGATCGACCTGCAGCGCGTCGACGGTGCCGTGGTTGCGCTTGTCGAGGACGAAGTCGAGCGCATTCATCTCGCGTACCTGCAGGCGGGCGTCGTTCGGCGGCAGTTCGAACAGCGCGCGGCAAATCGCGATCACGTTCGGATTGAGTTCGATGGCGGTGACGCGCGCGTCGGGAAAGCGCCGGTAGCAGAACTTGGTGAGCGCCGCGCTGCCCAGGCCCAGCTGCACGATGTGCTGCGGAGCGTCCTGGAACAGCAGCCAGGCCATCATCATCTGCACGTATTCGAGTTCGATCGCGTCGGGGCGAGAGAGGCGCATCGCGCCTTGCTCCCATGAGGTGCCGAGGTGCAGCGAGCGCACGCCCTCGAATTCGGTGACGGTGGCCGGCGGGTGGCCGGGCTGACTGAAGCGGAGGTCTGGCGAGGAGGAGTTATCGGGCATGGTCGGCGGCGCAGGTAAGGGGCGATCTTACCAGAGCCGGCGCCGTCCTCACGGCACGCCGTTGGCGCACCAGCTGCGGTAGCCCGGCCGTTCTGCCAGGCGCGCCAGGTAGGCGGCCACGTGGGGATAATCCGGACGCGCCATCGGCGTCATCGACCAGCGGTTAAGCGACAGACCGATGACGACGTCGGCCAGCGTGAAGCGCTCGCCCGCGACGTAGGCGCCGGTGGCGGCCAGGTGTGCGTCGAGGATGCCGACGTGGCGGTTCCAGTTGTCGATGCCGGCCGCGAGCTGCGCCGGGTCGGCATGGGCGGGACTGGCGCGCACCAGCGCCATGAAGGCGTAGCGCCAGGCGTTATTCAATTCGGTGGCTTGCCAGTCCATCCACTGCTCGACCCGGGCGCGCTCGCGCGCATCGTGCGGGAGCAGGGCGCCTTCCGCTTCGCTGCCCGCTTTGCGCGCGCACAGATAGCGGCAGATCGCATTCGATTCCCACAGCACGAAGCCGTCGTCGATCAGCACCGGCACCATCCGGTTCGGGTTGAGCGGCGCGTGTTCATCGCGCCAATTCTCGCGTGTGAACGGCAGGTCTAGTTCGACGCAGGTCCACAGGACCTTGCGCACGTTGATCGAGGTCGGTTTGCCGATAATCGTCAGCATGTCGGTTCTTTAAGTGGGCGTCAGCGCCGGCAGGATCATGGTGACTGCCAAGCCGCCGCCGTCGCGGTTCGACAGCAAAATACGCCCCCCATGTGCTTCGGCGATTTCGCGCGCCAGCGCCAGGCCCAGGCCGGTGCCGCTGCGCTTGGTCGAATAAAAGGGGACCAGGGCGTTCGTCAGCACCGCCTCGCTCATGCCGCTGCCGCGGTCGAGCACCTCGATGCGCAGCAGGTCTTGCGTGCGCTGCACCTTCATTTCCACCGCCTCGGGCGCGGAACCGGATTCGTGCGCGTTTTTTAAAAGGTTGAGCAGGGCTTGCTCGAGCTGGGCCTGGTCCAGCAGCGCCGCTTCCGGCGGCAGATCGCCGTCGAGCCGGAACGTCACTTGCGAAGCAAGGCGCGCGATAAAACCCGGCCAGTCGAGGCGCTCGAGGCGCGGCGTCGGCAGCTTGGCGAAGCGCGCGTAGCCGAGAATGAAACTTTCTAAATGGCGCGTGCGTTCGCCGATGGTTTCCAGGATCTGCGGCAGGCGTTCGGTCTGGCCGCGCCGCACCAGCTCGGCGCCAGAGTGGGCCAGCGAAGCCAGCGGCGCGAGGGAATTGTTCAATTCGTGGCTGATCACGCGGATGACTTTTTTCCAGGTCTGCACTTCCTGGCGCCGCAGTTCGGCCGTCAGCTGGCGCAGCAGCAGCAGTTCGTGCTTGCGCCCGTTCAGGCTGAAACTGCTGCGCGCCAGGTGGTAGACCTGCTCGTCCTCACCTTCGCCAGCCGTGAACAGGCCGTCGCCGCCGCGCGCCAGCGCTTCTCCCAGCGCCGGCGAGGATTGCGCCAGCAGGGTGTCGAGCGCGTGGCCCTCGAGCTTGCGGCCATCCGCCAGCAGCTGGCGCGCGGCCAGGTTGGCGTAGACGACGGCGCCGGCGCAGGGACGATGAGGCACGTCGGCCACCAGCAGCATCGCCACCGGGGTGTTTTGCACCATGGTGTCGAGCAGCAGTTCGCGCTGCACCAGGTCGCGCCGCTGCTCGCGCAGTACGTTGCCGAGTTCGTTGTGGGCGCGGATCAGGTCGGCCAGCTCGTCGTCCTGCGGCCAGTGCAGGCTGAACGAAAAGTCACCGTCGCGGTAGCTGGTGACGGTGCCCTCCAATGCGCGGAACAGCGACAGGATCGGCTGCACCTGCGAGCGCACGGTGATGATCGCGACCGGGATCACGCAGGCCAGGCACAGCGCCGCCGCCAGCAGCGGCCGGCCAGGCAGGACGTGGTCGAGCGCGAGGGCGATGATGATGCCGACCGTGAGCAGGGTGCCGACCAGGGCGGAAAAGCGGGTGACGAGAGACAGGCGCATCGCGGTAGTTTTATGTGCGGGCGATACCGAGGCGCTCCATGCGCCGGTACAAGGCCTGGCGCGACAATCCCAGTTCGGCGGCCGCCTGCGAGACCACGCCGCCGGCGCGCGCCAGGGCGGCGGCGATGGTGTCGCGGTCGAGCTCGGCCTCGGGCGCTTGCGGCTGCGGCTGCACCGCCGCTGCCGGCAACCCCAGGTCGGGCGCGCGGATCGTGTCGCCCTGCGCCAGCAGGTTGGCGCGCGCCATCACGTTTTTGAGTTCGCGCACATTGCCGGGCCAGGCGTGCGCCTGCAGCGCGGCTTCGGCGTCGGCATTGAGGCGCTTGCCGGGCGCGAGGAAATTCAGGGCCAGCGGCAGGATGTCGCCCGGCCGTGCACTCAGTGGCGGCAGGCGCAGTTCGATCACGTTCAAGCGGTAAAACAGGTCTTCGCGGAAGGTACCGGCGCGGATCATCGCGGACAGATCGGCATTCGTGGCGCTGATCACCCGCACTTTTACCTGCCGCTCGCGGTTCGAGCCGAGGCGCTCGAAGCGGCCCGTCTCCAGCACGCGCAGCAGTTTCATTTGCCCGGCCGGCGGCAAATTCCCGATCTCGTCGAGGAACAGGGTGCCGCCATCGGCCGCCTCGAATTTGCCTTCGCGTGCGCGCGAGGCGCCGGTGTAGGCGCCGGCGTCGGCGCCGAACAGCTCGGCCTCGATCAGTTCCGAGGGCAGGGCGCCGCAATTGAGAACCACGAAGGGGCCGCTTGCCACCTGCGAATTGGCCTGGATGATCTCGGCGATGCGCTCTTTACCGGTACCGTTCGGGCCCGTGATCAGCACGGGCACGTCGGCGCGCGCGACCTGGCAAGCCAGTTGCAGCACGCGTTCGGTGGCCGGGTCGGCCCAGACCAGGCCGCGCAGATCGTAGTGCTGTTCCAGCTCGCGTTTTTCACGCCGTTCGCGGCCGACGCGCTGTGCCAGCGCGCGGTTGGCCTGGCCGAGTTCCACCAGGTTCGTCACGGTCGCCAGCAGGCGCGCGTCGTTCCAGGGTTTCGGCAGGTAGTCGGCGGCGCCCGCTTTGACCAGGTCGACCGCCGCGTCGAGATGGGTCCAGGCGGTGAGCAGGATCACGGGCAGGTCTGGATACAGGCTGCGGATCCGGCGGAACAGCGCCACCCCTTCCTCGCCCGAGGTCGTGTCCGCCGTAAAATTCATGTCCTGGATCACCAGGTCGACCGGGGCGCGCGCCAGCACGGCCAGCCCCTCCTCGGGCGAGGCCGCATGCAGCGCCGCGATGTCGTGCAGGGAGAACAGCACGTCGAGGGCGAGGCCGACGGCGGCGTTGTCGTCAATGATGAGTACAGTAGGCATGATCGCTAGAATAGCATTGTTTTATTGCCAATAGGCAAGCTCGGCTTCGTGATCATGCACTCCGTGTCGCCAGCGCCGGCGAAATGCTGGCCGCCCGCCAGGCCGGCCCGTACACCGCGATCACGCCCAGCGCCCAGAACACCACGCCGCCGCCGATCAGGTATTCGAGCGGCAGGCGCGCCATTTCCAGCTTACTGACCAGCAGCTGGTTCAGCGCCACGCCCAGCAGCACCCCGCCGAACACGCCGGCGCTGGTGATCATGAAATTCTCGGTGACGAAATAGCGCAGGATATCGCGCTTCTTCGCCCCCAGCGCGCGGCGCACGCCGATCTGCTTGCGGCGCTGCGTGACCCACAGGCTGGCCATGCCGACGATGCCGCTGGCGGTGATCAACAACAGCAGCACGCTGACGGTGACCAGCATCCACGACAGCGCCACGTCGGCGCGGTAGCGGTCCTTGCGGTGCTGCTCAAACGTGATCGATTCGAGGATGACCGGCGTCGGCGACGCGCGGCGCAGTGCCGCCTCGACGTCGCGGATCACGCGCTCGCGCTGGCCGGCTTCGGCGCGCACCGTGTAGGTGGCGCCGGGATAGCCGCCGTAATGACGCATCGGCGCAATGGTGGAGTATTCGCCGCGTTCGGTGACTTGCCCGCTCTGGGTCTGCAGGCGTTCGACCACGCCGACCACGCGCACCTCGATCGCATCCTCGCCGGTACCGAAGTACATGGTCTTGCCGGTTGCCGGCAAGCCCGGCCACATCTTCTCGGCCAGGGCCTTGGTGAGGATCACGTGGCGCGGGTTGACGTCGGTGTTGGAATCGATGTCCATGTATTCGCCCGGCAGGAAGTCGCGCCCTTCGACCAGTTTCAGGCCCCAGGTCTTCACCAGCGAATCGGGCGAAAAGTAGAACGAGGCCGGCGCCGTTTCGTCGACCTGCTTGCGGTCGACCGCCACGCTGTTGTTCCAGCCCGATTGCGACAGCGGGATCTGGTTGACGTTGGCCGCCGAGACCACGCCCGGTACGGCGCGGATGACGTCGGCTTCGCGTTTTTGCGTGGCCAGCTGCTGCTCGGGACCTCCGGCGGTGAGATTGCGCACGCTGATCGAAAACACGGCCTGCTCGTCGGCGACGCCGCTCGGGCGGTTGACGACGGCGCGCCGCTCGCCGACGATGTGCAGCGCGTTGGCCAGGATCGCCAGGCTCAGCGCCACCTGCAGGGCGACCAGGATGGCGCCGGTCTTGTTGCGCAGGAGCGCGGACAGGATGGGACGGATTTCCATATGTGTCTCTCGCTTGTGATTATTGGGACTTCAGTTGGAGGGCGGGCGTCACCTGGCAAGCGCGCCAGGTCGGCAGCAAGCCGGCCAGGATCGCGGCCAGCACCGACAGCGCAAAGGTAAAGGCGAGCATGGTCAGGTCCATGCGCGCGACCACCGCCACTTCGCTGCCTTGCATGGCGAGCAGGGCCAGCGCGCCAAAGGCGAGGATCAATCCCAGCACGCCGCCGGCCAAGCCGACCACGGCGCTCTCGATCAGGAACTGGCGGAAGATCTCGCGGCGCGAGGCGCCCAGGGCGCGGCGGATGCCGACTTCGGCGGCGCGCACCGAGAACTTCGCCAGCAGCAGGCCGATCGTGTTCACCAGGCACAGCAGCAGGAAGCCAAAGGCGAGCCAGGCCGACAGTTTGGTGTCCTTGCCGACCACTTCGCGCTCTTCCATCCACTCGGTCACGTTGAACAGGCCATTCGGCGCGGCGCGCTTCATGCGGCCCAGCTTGCGCTGCTCGCTGGCGTAGCTGTCGATGTAGGCCTGCAGCTGGGCGCGGTCGGCGCTGGACGCGGTCTCGAACCAGAACTGGAGCCAGGTGCAGTTCGAACGCAGGGTGCCTTCGTAGCCGGGGTCGGAGCGCTCGGAGCAGTTCATGCCGCCGTTGCGGCTGGCTTCGTGGCGGATCGCGCTGGCCAGCGGCACGAACAGGTCCTCGCCCTTGCCGAACTGCTCGCCGCCGACCAGCCGGTAGTAGCGCGGCTGCGGCACCCACTTGTCGATCACGCCGACGATGGTGAACGGGGTGTTCATCACGTTGATGCGCTGGCCGATCGGGCTGGCGTCGCCGAACAGTTTTTCGGAAATCTCGCGGCTGAGGACGACGACGTCGGCGCCGCGCGCGTCGTCCTGCGCGCTCCAGGCCTGGCCATGCAGGAAGGGCACGTCGAACATGGCGAAGAAGTCGCGCGTCGGCGCCATGCCGGTGGCGGAAAAGACCGGCAAGTCCTTGCGCGGCGGTTCGATCGGCACCGAGATGCCGTACAGGCCGGTGCGGCGCACGCCCTGGCCGCTTTTCAGGAGATTCATCACGTCCGGATAGCTGACCTGGTTCTCGCGCAGCTTGTCGCCGGGTTTGTAGTTGTCGGCCGGCGCCACGTCGAAGACCGGCACGAACAGGCGGTCGCTCTTGTGCGGGATCGGGTCGCCCGACATCATGTGCAGGATCGTCAGCGTCGACACGCTGGCGGCTACGCCGATGGCCAGGGTCAGCACCATCAGGGTGGTGAGGGCGGGATTGCGGCGCAGGCTGCGCAGGCCGAGCTTGAAGTAGTAGCTGAACATGGCGTACTCCTCAAGCAACGGTGGCGGCCAGCGTCGGGCCCTTGCGCACCAGGTCCGACACCTGGCCGTCGATGATGTGCACGTTGCGGTGCGTGCGCACGGCCAGTTCCGGATCGTGCGTGACCATCAGGATGGTGGTGCCGGCCGCGTTGATCTCTTCCAGCAGCTCCATCACGCCGCGCGCCATTTGCGTGTCGAGGTTACCGGTCGGTTCGTCGGCCAGCAGCAGTTTGGGAGAACCGGCCAGCGCGCGCGCGATCGCCACGCGCTGCTGCTGGCCGCCCGACAGCTCGGCCGGGAAATGCTTCATGCGCGAAGCCAGGCCGACCTTCGCCAGCGCGTCTTCGATGCGCTCCTTGCGCTCGGCCGCGTTGAAGCCGCGGTAGCGCAGCGGCACGTCGACGTTGTCGAACAGGGAGAGGTCGGGGATCAAATTAAAACCCTGGAAGATGAAGCCGAGCTTTTCGTTGCGCAGGCGGCTGCGCGCATCGTCGTTCATGCCCTTCACGTTGACGCCGTCGAGCACGTATTCCCCGCTGGTGAATTCCTCGAGCAGGCCGGCGATGTTCAGGAAACTGGTTTTGCCCGATCCGGAAGGGCCGGTGACGGTCACGAATTCGCCCTGGTTGACCTGGATCTCGAAGCCGCGCAGCGCGTGGGTCTCGATCATGTGGGTGCGGTACACCTTGGAGAGGTTGGTCATGCGCAGCATGGGATGTCCTTTCAGGAGGAAGTTTTTAATTAAGCGAAATGCGGTTCGCGTTCTCGAAGGTGTCGGTGCCGGCGACGACGACCCGGTCGCCGGGTTTCAGGCCTGAGACGATTTCGACGGCGGAGATGCTGGTGGCGCCCAGCTGGATCGGGGTGCGCACGGCGATGCCGTCTCTCACAACGTAGGCGAAGCGTCCGCCTTCGCTTTCGACAAATGGGCCGCGCGGCAGCATGACGACGTTCGGCTTTTCCTCGATCAGGAGGCGCGCGGTGACGCGCTGGCTCTGGCGCAAACCCTTCGGTTGGGCGCCGTCGAAACGCACCCGCGCCAGCACCTGGTTTTTCACCACTTCCGGCGACAGGGCGACCAGCTTGCCGCTGGCAGTGCCGGCGGGCAGGGCGATTTCGGCAGTCATGCCCAAGCCCATGTCGGACACATAGGTCTCCGGCACTTCGAGTTCGACTTCCAGCCGAGAGAGGTCGACCAGCGTCATCAAGGGTGCGTTGGCCGCGACCACCATCCGGTTCTGCACGTTCAGGGTGCCGATGAAACCGTCGACCGGGGCGCGCACGGTGAGTTCGTCGACGCGGCGCTGGGCGTTCGCCATCGACAGGCGCGCACGTTCCATCTCGTTGCTCTTGGTGCGGATCGCCAGGGCGACGTCGTCGCCTTCGAGGGTGGCCGCTTGCGTGGCGTGCCTGGCGCGGATGCCGGCCGAGTTCAGCGCATCTTTCGCTTTCTGGTAGTCGATCTTGGCGATCACGCCGACCTGCGCCACCGACTCGTAGCGCTCCAGCGTGCGCTGGGCCGACAGGCGGTCGATCTCGGCGACGTCGGCCTCGCGCTGGGCGAGCAGCTTCTGCTTACGGGACAGGATCTGCTGGCGCGCGACTTCCGCCTTTAATTGTTCATAGGTCGACTGTTCGCGTTTCAGGGCGTCGGACAGGTCGGGCGATTCGAGCACGGCCAGCACGTCGCCGCGTTTCACGGTATCGCCGGCCGCGACTTTTAAATTGACGGTGGCTGGCGCGGTCGAGAACAGGGTCGGGCTGACGGCGGCGACCACACGGCCGTTGACGGAGGCGTCGCGCACCAGCGTGCCGCGGCCGACTTCGGCGATGCGCAGGCGGCTGGCATTCACCGAGTGTTCGCTGTTGCTCCAGCTGGAGAGCAGCAGGGCGGCAACGGCGGCGATCGCGACGGCGCCACCGGCCAGCAGCGAGCGCCGTTTGATGGCTTGTCCGGGCGGCGCGGCGACGACGGTGTCTTGATGGGATGTATCGCGGATCATGGTGGTGTCGATAACGAAGTAATGCTGTCGTTATTGCACGATCCGTGCCAGAGGCTAAGTGCTTGATTTTATTCGGTGACCGCGCCGGCGGACGGGTGTCCGGGGTGTCCGTATGGTCGCGTCCGTACGTACGCGGACAGGGCGTGTCCGCGTGTTGTGGCGCTATTGGTATGCATGATCCGCGTGGACACAAGTGTCCACCCTACGAGAAACGGTACGTACCCGGGTTTTGTATGATCTCGCCGTTATCGGTGACCGTAGGATGGGCACCCCGTGCCCATGCGGATTCAAAAAACCGATAACAGAGCAGGCAACAGCCCCACGAACCGTCGCCTACCGTCCTTTACTTCTGCGGCTTCTGCTTCTGCCCATACTTCCCGACGATCTCCCCCTTGCCGATCACATGCCCCTGCATCGCCTTGAGCAAGGTATCGCGGTCCGAACCGAACGGCACCTCCAGGATCGCATCGAGCGCATAGACCTGGAAGTGATAATGGTGCGCCGCCTCGCCCACCGGCGGCTTGGGACCGTAATAGCCCATCGAACCGCGCGTATTCCTGCCCTGCAGGACGCCCTCCGGCTCGGTTAGGCGCGGCTGCTCCTGCACGCCTTCGGGCAGGCTGGTGACGGTGGCGGGGATGTTCCAGGCCAGCCAGTGGACAAACGGCGTGACCGGTTTCGCGTCCGGGTCTTCCATGATGATGGCATAGGACTTCGCGTTCGGCACCGCCTTCCACGCCAGCGCCGGCGAAACGCCGTCGGCATATTCGCTGTACTTCTGGTCGAGCATGCCGTTATTTTTGAAGCTGGGCGAACTGACGGACAGGACGCCGGACGATTGCGTCTCCGCGCGCTTGTTTGCCAACGGTACATTATTCCCCTTGTTGGCCTGCTCTTTCATCGGCCCCGCCGGTGGCATCGCTGCTGCACCCGCAGGAGCATTGCCGCTGCCCGTATAAGCGATGCGGTAGATCACGCCATTGCCATCGTCCGCCATCAGCATCGAACCGTCTTTCGCAAAGGCCAGGCCGACCGGGCGCGCGATATGGGTCTTGCCGCCGTCGGTGAGGAAACCGGTAACGAACGGTTCGATTGCTTTCGGCTGGCCGTTTTCGAAGCGCACGCGCACGATTTCGTAGCCGGAGGCCGGGTTGCGGTTCCAGGAGCCGCGCATGGTGGCAAAGGCGTCGCCGCGGTACTCGGCCGGGAAAGCACTCTGGTTGGCGAACACGAATTGCATCGGCGCCGCGTGCGCCGTATAACCCATTACCATCGGCGTGGAGCGGTCGCGCCATTGCTGCTTGGTCAGTTCGCCCACCGGCGTGCTTTGCGGGTAGATCTCGTTGTTGCCGTACACGTGAGGCCAGCCGTACATCTTGCCCATCTCGATCTTGTTCAGCTCTTCCGGCTGCGCGTTATCGCCGAGGAAGTCGATGCCGTGGTCCAGGCCCCACAACTCTCCCGTCTGCGGATGCCAGGCGTAGCCGATCAGGTTGCGCAATCCGCTGGCGAAAATGCTGCGCGACTTGCCGTCGTGCGAGGCGCGCAGCAGGGTGGCGTTTTCCGGATTGCTTTCATTACACGTGTTGCAGGTGCTGCCGACGCTGATGTATAGCATGCCGTCCGGGCCAAAGCCGATCGTGCGGTTCGGGTGCTGGCCGCTGTCGGGCAAGTCGCCGATCAACATTTTTAAATCGCCGAGGCGACCGTCCGGCTTGATGTCCGCCGCGAACACTTCCTTGACGGTGATCAGGTACAGCTTGTTGTCGCGGATCGCCAGGCCGTGGGCGCCGGCGCGGCTCGCGACCTGGATCGGTTCGCCATCGGCGCGGCCGTCACCATTCGCATCGCGCAGCAGCAGCACGTCGCCCTGGTCGCGCCGGCTCACATACACGTCGCCATTCGGCGCCACCGCGATGATGCGCGGGTTTTTCAGGCCGGTGGCGAACGGCGTGACCGTGAAACCGCTTGGCGCCTTGATGCCGCGCATGCGCTCGGGCGTCGGATCGACCTTGTTCGGTTTGAAGATGTTGTTGTTGAGGGCCACCTGGGTGCCGTCGCCTTGCTGGGCGTAGGCGCCGGAGACTGCCATGGCGATCAGGGATGCCGCGAGCGCGCGTTTCATCGTGCGTTCCTTTCGAGTCAGTTGAATTGATTAGCTATCAGTCAATGCTGCCAGAGGCGAGGCCGGCGGTATGTGGGCAAACGAACATTGTTTTCAAGGCTGGGATGATCGGGTAAGCGAATCTGCATAAACCGGCTGTTGAAATTTATCAACTTGCTCATACTTACTGTTCAGACAACCTCGTCATTGCCGGGACATCTGCTTGAAAAACCTTGCTGCGCCCTTGTTCGACACCCTCCATAAGGCCAGCGCCGCCGTGCGCCGCTTCCTGCTGCTGCCGCCCGCCACGCCGCTTGATTACCCCTTCGCCGACAGCGACGTGGCGCAATTGCAGCGCGTGACGGCAGGTCCGGACAGCTTCGCCCTCGACGACCAGACCTGGAACGATTTACTACTGGCGCCGTATCTGGCCGGCCTGTCGGGCGAAGTCAGCATCGCCGGGCGTCAGGAGTTATATCGAAGATTGCGCGCCGGTCTGGACGACGGCGAGCGCACCGCGCTGGCCGAGCGCCTGCGCGCCCTGCAGGCCGACCCGGCGCGCATCGACGCAGTGCGCGCCACTTTGCTCCCGCTGCGCCAGGCCGACACCGAAGTCGCCGCCCTGCTGTTCGAAGGAGAGGCGGCAGCGCCGCCGGCCTGGCTCGGCTGGACCTGGCTGCTGCCGCTGGCGCTGCTCGTGTCGATCGCCGCCGTCATCCTCAGCCCGCTAGCCTGGATTGCCTCGGGCGCCGCGCTGTACGTCCTGGTCGCGCTGCAAATGCGTTACCACGAGCGCGTCGACAGCTGGAAGCATGCGCTCAACACCATCCAGTTGCTGCTGGTCGCGACCGCCCGGCTGGGCGAGGAGACAGCGCAGCATGCCGGCCGCCTCAACCGCAGCCTGTCGCGCTCGCTCGCCGCGCGCATCAGCCCCGGCGCCGCCAGTTACGGCGACTGGTTCGCGCTGGCCAACGTCACCCATTACTTCAGGACGAATGCGATCGTGTTCCGCGAACGCGCCTTTATCCGTACCTGCTGGCTGCACTGCGCCGCGCTGGAAGCCGACGTCGCGCTGGCGCGGCACCTGCTGGCGAAACCGGACTGGTGCTGGGCCGAGCGTGCCGCCGAGAGTACGCTGGCGATCGAGGACGGCATCCACCCGCTGCTGGCGGCGCCTGCCGGGCTGTCGATCGCACTGGCAGGGCAGGGCGCCTTCATCTCCGGCCCGAACGGCGTCGGCAAGAGCACCTTCCTGCGCATGCTGGGCCTGAACCTGGTGCTGGCGCGCGCCTTTGGCTTTTGCCATGCGCGCCGTGCGCGGCTGCCGATGCTGCCGGTCTACGCCAGCATGCAGAACGAGGATTCGCTGGAGGGGGGCCAGAGCCTGTACATCAGCGAACTGGCGCGCGCCCGTGCGCTGCTGGCGGCGGGCGCCGGACCGCATCCGGGCGTCTGTCTGATCGACGAGATTTTCAGGGGCACGAACCACGTCGAATCGGTGGCCGCCGCCGCCGCGGTGCTCGACACGCTGGCGGCGCGCTCGCTGGTGCTGGTGTCGTCGCACAACCTGGAACTGGCGAGCTTATTGGAGCACCGGCTGGCGCCGCACTGCCTGCAGCGTGATCCGAAGGGGCGCTTGGTGCTGGCGTCCGGGGTGCTGGACCGGACCAATGGCATCGCGCTGCTGGGGGCGCATGGGTTTGGGATGGAGATTGAGGAGAAGGCGCAGCGGGTGGCGAGTTGGTTGACCGGGTATTTGGGGAGGCCGGAGGCGGGGACGCATGTGTTGGGAGGAAAAATAGTGCCTGGCCGGGCAGCTTGAGTACGCGTGGGCTCGGGGAGCCCACCCTACGGTGCACCGCCGCCCGTAGCAAGTTCATGGAACGGTGGTGCCCGTAGGGTGGGCACTTGTGCCCACGCGGATCAACATATCAATCGCCTGTACAGGCAACAGCACCATGTCCGTTTGAATCACTTGCGCAGCAACGGCGTCCCCTTGTCGATCACTTCGCGGCAATCGCCTTTTATATTCGCATTGTCGTAATCGGCCCAGCCATAGCTGTCGACATAGCGTTTATGGCGCGTCAGCTGCGCGCTGGCGATGCTGCGCTCGAGCGTTTCGCCCGGATAGCGGATATCGCCGAGATCGACCAGCGTATGGAACATGTTCTCGGTCGAGAGCGGCGCCGTGCGGTGGGCGCGCAGTTGCGCCACCTTGTCCGGGAAGCGCGCGCCGTAGGCATCCGAATACCAGGCAAAGGCGGGCACGTGGAATTCGTGCTGGTTATTGTGGCCATGAAAAACCTGGCGGCAGGCGCCGTCGAACAGGGTCTGGCCGTGATCGGCCACGTACATCAGGGCCGCGGCACGGTCGCCCGTTTTCAGCTGCGCTACCAGCTGCGCCAGGAACCAGTCCGTATACAGAATCGAATTGTCGTAGCTGTTGTTCAGCTGCGATTCCATCGAGGTATCAGTTAGAACGGGTTTATGCACGCCGACCAGCGACGGCTTCCACTGGTCGAAGCGCGCCGGATAACGGTGCGCGTAATTCCAGTGGCTGCCCAGCGTGTGCAGGACGATGAGTTTTTTCGGGGCCGGGTCGGCCAGCGCCCGCGCAAACGGTTTGAACAGTACCTCGTCGTAATTCGAATTATCGGTAAAGCCGCCAAGGTTCAGGAATTCGACCGTGTCCGCCTCCTTGGCGAATACGGACACGGGCGTGTCGAATTTGCCGAACGAGATCTGGTTCGACAGCCAGTAGGTTTTGTAGCCGGCTTCCTTGAACGCGGTGAGGAAGGATTTTTCGGTGAACCCATCTTTTAAACTCTGCATCGCCCGTTTGCGCGAAATGATGACCGGCACCGACAGGCGCGTGGCCGAGACCGAGGTGATCAGGTCGCTCATGCTGATCAGGTTCGGCTCCTGCGACAAGAGCGGATTGGTCGGGCGTGCGTAGCCGTTCACACTCCAGCGGTCGAAGCGCGCCGATTCGCCCAGCACCATCACGATCACGTCCGGGGTATTGGCCGGGTCGGCCTGCACCGCATCGAAACGAAAGGCGGCGCTCCTGCGGTGCAGGTCGGCGAGATACACGCGCTCCTTATAAAAATCGAGGCCGCGCGCCACCACCCCGAACGGCCACGACTGGGCGAAGGCCTTGACTTCGAATGGCGGCTGCGTCCAGTGCGGCAGCGGAGGCAAGGTGGAGGGCGCAATCAGGGGCGTGGCGGAGGCCACGTAACGCATTTTGGCAGCCGGGTCGGGTTTAGCCGGCGCTCCGGTCACGCCCACCTTCTGGCCGTAGGCGAACAGCGCGGCGGCAACAATTACCAGTCCGAGCACCAGCGGGCGCGAGCGGTCATTCCAGTCGAAGTCGCGCGTCGTTAACGCGATTCTCCAGGTCCCCGCCCACCAGGCCACCACGCCCACCATCACCGCCAGCATCAGCCAGGCGCGCGCGCCCAAAAACTCCATCGCCTCAAGCGGACTGGTTTCGGCCATGATGCCGAGGTGGTGGGTCGAGATGCCCTGGCCATAGTAGGCGTACAGGTACAGCTCCGCCGGCAGCGCGATGAATGTCGGCAGCAGCAGCCAGTGAAAGTAGGCCGGGCGTTTGAAGACGGCCCAGACGGCGATCCAGGCGAAGACGGCCATGCCCGCCAGCTGGGCCGGGCGTGCCAGCGGCAAGCCGAGGGTCAGGGGAAAGAAGGGCACCGCCGACAGCACCAGGTAAGTGAGCACCAGGGCCAGGTGGGCGGGGCGCGGCAAAGTTCGCATCAGAAGCGGGGAGCAATAAAAGTCGGCTATTATCCGGCTTTTATTGCCGCCAAAGTTATTTCCTGGCTGAGCACACGCGGCCGCACCCAGTGCCAATTGTGTCAGGACTACCACAGCAGTACGCCCGATCGCCCCGGCAGCTGCCCATCAAATCAGCAAATCGGTTGACCGCGGTTTGCGACAAGTCTATACTTGCGAGTTCTCGATTTATTCTGCACTTGGTATACGCATTCGCAGCCGCTCCTTCGGTGAGTGGCTTTCGGCGCCTGTGCTGTCAGACCATCGGGACTAGGTTTCAGTCCCCGGACAGCTTGTCCGGGTTATCAACTGTAGTACTTTGTTGGATTAGGAACGATGCCAACCATCAATCAACTGATTCGCAAGCCGCGCGTTGCCGCGGTTGTGAAGAGCAAGTCGCCGGCACTGGAAAACTGCCCGCAAAAGCGCGGTGTCTGCACCCGTGTGTACACCACGACCCCGAAGAAGCCTAACTCGGCTCTGCGTAAGGTCGCCAAAGTTCGCCTGACCAACGGTTTCGAAGTCATTTCGTACATCGGCGGTGAAGGCCACAACCTGCAAGAGCACAGCGTTGTCCTGCTGCGCGGCGGTCGTGTGAAAGACTTGCCGGGTGTGCGTTACCACATGGTCCGCGGCGCGCTGGATACCCAGGGCGTGAAAGACCGTAAGCAAGCTCGCTCGAAGTACGGTGCGAAGCGCGCCAAGGCCGGCGCCAAGAAGTAATCTGCGGTTCCGGTCATACCGGGGTCACATATAAACGTTAAGTTGAGCCGGCCGGAAGGCCGAGTAAGTGAGTGGTCATGATGGCCCTCGCGAGTGCGGAACAAGCACTCAACTGAAGATAAAGGAATTGAAATGCCACGTCGTCGTGAAGTACCCAAGCGCGAGATCCTGCCAGATCCAAAATTCGGCAATACCGATGTCGCCAAGTTCGTCAACGTCCTGATGCTGTCCGGCAAAAAGTCGGTCGCTGAAAACATCATCTACGGTGCGTTTGAACATATCCAGCAAAAATCGGGCAAGGACCCGCTGGAAGTGTTCGCAGCCGCGATCAACAACGCCAAGCCGATGGTCGAGGTTAAGTCCCGCCGTGTCGGCGGCGCCAACTACCAGGTGCCAGTGGAAGTTCGTCCGGTTCGTCGTATGGCGCTGTCCATGCGTTGGTTGCGCGAAGCCGCAAACAAGCGCAGCGAAAAATCCATGCCACAACGCCTGGGTGGTGAACTGATGGAAGCCGCAGAAATGCGCGGCGGCGCGATGAAGCGTCGTGACGAAGTGCACCGTATGGCTGAAGCGAACAAAGCGTTCTCGCACTTCCGCTTCTAAGCACAAAGCAGTATCTGTTGTTCAGGCCGGGCACATTTTGTTTTCCAAAATGCCGCCCGGTTTTGTCCATTAAAAGATTTAGGAAAAATTATGGCACGCAAGACCCCCATTGAGCGCTACCGCAATATCGGTATTTCCGCTCACATCGATGCTGGTAAAACCACCACCACCGAACGCGTCCTGTTCTACACCGGCGTGAACCACAAGATCGGCGAAGTGCACGATGGCGCCGCGACCATGGACTGGATGGAGCAGGAGCAGGAACGCGGCATTACCATTACCTCGGCAGCGACGACCTGCTTCTGGAAAGGTATGGCCGGTAACTTCGAGCCGCACCACATCAACATCATCGATACCCCGGGCCACGTCGACTTCACCATTGAAGTCGAACGCTCGATGCGCGTGCTCGACGGCGCCTGCATGGTTTACTGTGCAGTCGGCGGCGTGCAGCCACAGTCGGAAACGGTGTGGCGCCAGGCTAACAAGTACAAAGTCCCACGTCTGGCCTTCGTCAACAAGATGGACCGTACCGGCGCGAACTTCTTCAAGGTCTACGAGCAGATGCGCGCTCGCCTGAAGGCAAACCCGATCCCGCTGCAGATCCCGATCGGCGCGGAAGAGAACTTCCTGGGCGTGGTCGACCTGGTCAAGATGAAAGCGATCATCTGGGACGACGCTTCGCAGGGCATGAAGTTCGACTACCGCGACATTCCGGCCGAACTGGTTGATCAAGCCAACGAATGGCGCGAAAAGCTGGTCGAGACGGCTGCTGAAGCGACCGAAGAGCTGATGAACAAGTACCTGGAAGAAGGCGAACTCTCGGAAGCCGAGATCAAGGCCGCTCTGCGCCAGCGTACCATCGCGTCGGAAATCGTCCCGATGATGTGCGGCACCGCGTTCAAGAACAAGGGCGTGCAAGCCATGCTCGACGCCGTGGTCGAATACCTGCCATCGCCGATCGACATCCCGCCAGTTGGCGGTACCGACGAGGATGACCAGCCGGTCACCCGTAAGGCCGACGACAACGAGAAATTCGCTGCGCTGGCATTCAAGATCATGACCGACCCGTTCGTCGGCCAGCTCATCTTCTTCCGCGTCTATTCGGGCATGGTCAATTCGGGTGACACCGTCTACAACCCTGTCAAGAACAAGAAGGAACGCCTGGGTCGCATTCTGCAGATGCACGCGAACCAGCGCGAAGAAATCAAGGAAGTCCGCGCCGGCGACATCGCCGCCGCGGTCGGCCTGAAAGACGCGACCACGGGCGAAACCCTGTGCGATCCTTCGGCCATCATCACGCTGGAAAAGATGGTGTTCCCTGAGCCGGTCATTCAGCAGGCTGTCGAGCCGAAGACCAAGGCCGACCAGGAAAAGATGGGCCTGGCCCTGAACCGCCTGGCACAGGAAGATCCGTCGTTCCGCGTGCGTACCGACGAAGAATCGGGCCAGACCATCATCGGTGGTATGGGCGAGCTGCACCTGGAAATTATCGTTGACCGCATGAAGCGCGAATTCGGCGTCGAAGCAACCGTCGGCAAGCCACAGGTTGCCTACCGCGAAACGATCCGCAAGGCAGTCACCGACGTCGAAGGCAAGTTCGTCAAGCAGTCGGGTGGTCGTGGTCAGTACGGCCACGCCGTGCTGTCGATCGAGCCGCAAGAGCCGGGCAAGGGCTTCGAATTCGTCGACGCCATCAAGGGCGGCGTGATTCCTCGCGAATACATCCCTGCAGTCGAAAAGGGTGTGCGCGAAACCCTGACCAGCGGCGTGCTGGCCGGTTACCCGGTCGTCGACGTGAAAGTCACCGTGACCTTCGGTTCGTACCACGACGTCGACTCGAACGAGAACGCGTTCCGTATGGCCGGTTCGATGGCATTCAAGGACGGCTGCCGCAAAGCATCGCCAGTCATCCTCGAGCCAATGATGGCCGTGGAAGTGGAAACGCCGGAAGACTACGCCGGTAACGTGATGGGCGACCTGTCGTCCCGCCGCGGTATGGTGCAGGGCATGGACGAAATCCCAGGCGGCGGTGGCAAGATCATCAAAGCCGAAGTGCCTCTGTCGGAAATGTTTGGTTACTCGACCTCGCTGCGTTCGGCGACCCAGGGCCGTGCGACCTACACGATGGAATTCAAGCACTATTCCGAAGCGCCTAAGCACGTGATCGACGCAATCGTCACTGCAAAAGCCAAGTAATTAAGCAAGCTAAAGTAATACGCCTTGTCAGCGGCGTCACCGCCGCTGATAAGGCCGACAACAAAACTAATACATCGTTCTTTTAAAGGAAGATCAAAATGGCAAAAGGTAAATTCGAGCGGACCAAGCCGCACGTCAACGTCGGCACCATCGGACACGTTGACCACGGCAAGACCACGCTGACCGCAGCAATCGCAACCGTCCTGTCGAAGAAATTCGGCGGCGAAGCGAAGGCATACGACCAGATCGATGCAGCTCCGGAAGAAAAAGCACGCGGCATCACCATCAACACCGCGCACGTCGAGTACGAAACGGAAAACCGTCACTACG
>NZ_JACYUY010000013.1 GCF_014842025.1 Massilia sp. CFBP 13721 | reverse complement strand
GTCATCAAAAATAATGGCCTTGGCTGGCCAGGACTGCGCACGTCTCGATAGTGGGTTCTTTCACGTTACGGGTCTGATCCGATCGTGCAAAAAAGCCCGCTGCGGATTGCTCCGAGCGGGCTTTTTATTAATGCCTCAAGCTCAGGCCGCGACCATCTCGCCAGTTTCCGAGCACAGCTTCAGGTTCGCATGCTTGGGTGCGAAGTGCAGCAGCTCCTTGCGCTCTTCCAGCAGCGCGAACACGGCGTCTTTCGACAGCACGTACTGGTCGAGCAGCGTGTCCTTGATCGACTCGATCAGCGCGCGGTAGTCGCGCATCGCGCCCAGCGTGTAGCTGTAGAGTTCATCGGCCTTCGCTTCCATCTGGCGCAGTGTGTGCTCGCCGCTGGCGTCGTTCTGCAGCTGGCTGTAGTCGATTTTCGAGCGCGAATACATCGACAGGCGGTTGACCATCAGGTTGAGCATCTTGGTGACTTTTTCGATGTCGTTCTGGGCGCCGACCGAAATGCCGCGGGCGCCGTAGAACAGCTCTTCGGCCGCCATGCCGCCGTACAGGCCGACGACGTCGCGTTCGAGTTCTTCCAGCGTGCGCAGCGACATGTCGTCACCCGATTGCAGCACGTAGCCGAGAGCGCCGATCTTCGACACCGCTTCGGTCGAAATTTTGAGCAGGTGCGACTTTTCCTTGACCTCTTCCAGCGACAGGCCGGCGCGCAGGTGCGGATCGATCTGCATGAAGAAGTGGCCCAGTTCGTGCAGGGCGATGCGCTCGCGCTGCTTGTGCTTTTCGGCGGTGGTGGCACGGTCGGTCAGGCCGATGGTGGCGCGCTCGTAGGCGCGGAACAGCAGGTCGGTATTGATGATCGTCTTTTCCTGGATCGACAGCATCGAGGCGCGTTCGACCACGGTTTCCAGCAGCGCCGGGCTCAGGTTCTGGGTGATCTCGGCCACCTGGTCGAGGTCGAGGTCGTTGTAGTCGACCAGGCCTTCCTTTTTGCGCGACAGGAAACTACGCAGCAGTTCGCGCCGCTCGCCCTTGTTCGGCAGGCGGAAGTTGATTTTCACCGAGAAGCGGCGCAGCATCGCTTCGTCCATCTCGGTCGAGGCATCGTCGAAGTTCGAGGCGATGACCCAGATCACGCCCGATCCCTTGTCGCTTTTGACGCCATCGAGCAGGCCGAGCAGGGTGTTGGCGGTATCGTCTTCCCACTTCTTTTCGCTGCGGCCGCGCGGCATGAACAGGCTCTGGCCTTCGTCGAGGAAGATGATGCATTTGCCTTTGGCGCACGCCTTGCGGTACAGCGCGTTCAGGGCTTTCGAGCCGCCGCCGACATAACCCGATTCCAGTGCCGAACCCGAGGCCGAGATCAGCGGCAGGTTCAGGCGCTTGGCCAGGTAGCCCACCAGCTTGGTTTTACCGGTACCGGCAGGCCCGGTCAGCATCACGTTGAACGGCTTGTCGATGTTGTGCGATGCGTATTCGTCGCGGTTGCGGATCATGTCTTCCAGGTGCAGCACTTCCTGCTTGATGTCGTCCATGCCGATCAGGTCGTCCATGCTGCCCTTGAGCTTGTCCGGCATGATCATGGTCGAACTCGCACCCATGCCCGGGATGCCGAACTTCAGGCAGTACAGGATCAACAGCAGCAAGACGATTTCGAAGGCATGGCGCTTGAGGAAATCGCCGGCATGCGCACCCATCGAGCCGCCTTCGTCGAGCACGGCTTCATGCGACGCCAGGAACTCGTCCTTGGCGATCGAATACGGGATCGCGTTCTTGAGCAGCACTTCGCGCTCGAGCGACAGGTGCGAGGTGCTCGGCACCTTGACCACGTGCAGTTCGGGCGCGTTCTTGAACTTGAAGACGTAGCGTGGCGACTCCGACAGCGGCTTGGCCACCATCAGGTAATCAAGCTTGTCCTTCTGGCCTGCCAGGCGGGTGATTTCAGAAATGTCTTGCGAATGAATGACCGGGCTCGGGTCTTGCGGTGCGTCAGCCGAGTAAATGGCCAGGCCGGTGAGCGCGCCCAGCAGGACGGCGGCGGCGATGCGCACATAAACATTCTTAAAGGCAATCTGAAGTCGGGCAAAGTTGGGCATGTTCGAAACTTTACAAATAGGTGAATGCGCAGATGAGACAGTGCAGACAGCGGTGCCGTTCCGGATGACGCTGGCGGAAAGGCGGCGGCTCTTGAGGGCCGGTTGGTGATCAGGAACGAATACGGGAACACATGCGCAAAACATATGTGTTCATCATCGTTTTGATGCCGTTAGGCAATAGGGATAGGGAGACTATACCCGTAAAGAAAACGCAGATGTATACGCCACGCTTAAAATTTCTTGATCTCTGTCATAGCTGGAAAACCTGACAATGCTATTCGTTGCAGGCTTGGCAAAAAAGGTGGCTGTAAGCTTGGCATTTATGAAAAACAGTTAGTACTGTTTCAAGAGAAGGGCATCAAAGGATTGGCGTTCTGATAAGGCCAGGTTGGCGCGCTGTCGCTTTTCTTTCACACGTCACCCGGCGCTTGCCGCAAGGCCGTTTTCTACCCGAATCGAACGGCGTGGTATTTCAGCGCTTTGCTATGCTTTGCGCATTGCGTCGCATGTAACAGCGACGCCTGCGGCGCCCTCTTCCGTTTCTCCGACCGGTAGGCTTGCAAGGAAGGAAGCATCGTGAACAGATTCGCACTCGCAGCAGCGCTCGCCATTGGGCTGAGCGGCATCGCCCAGGCGAAGGTCATCGAGCTGGTCCCTCAGGCTGTGCCGGGCACCCAGCCGGGCATCTTGCCAGTACATGCGCAGGCTGCAGCGGCGCCGGCGCCCGACGCGTTCTCGCTACCGTCGGGCATCTCCGAATTACCGGAGCCGGAAGTCTTCGCCATGATGCTGGTTGGCCTGGTCTTGCTGGGCTACCGGGCGCGGCGCGACAGCCGCGAGAAGTTCAAGTAAGCCGCTGGCGCTCACGCGCCGGGCGGCACCGACGCGGGCTCGCTGCAGAGCGCATACAGCTTGCACAAGGTATTCCAGTTGCGCGCAGTGGTGTTGTCGCCCAATTGCTTGCCGAGGGCGCCGGCGGCGGCGCTGGCCAGCACGCCTTCCGGGCACCAGACATAGGCGGCGCGCTGGCCGAGCGCCAGCGCCTCGCTGCCCCAGCTGCGTTCGCACAGCGGGGCCACACCCGTGCGCATGGCGGCATCGCCCAGGATGAACACCAGCAGGCGCGCATGGTCGGTCGCCTGCGCCAGCAAGGTGTTTTCGGCCAGCACGGCAGCTAGCTCCTCGCCGCTGAGCACCATGACGCGCGCCGCCACGCCCAGCTTCAGCACCATCTGCTCTTCGATCGCGGCTGCGGCGGCACCAGGCTCGATGCCGTCGGCCGCGAACACGAGGTTGCCACTGTTGAGGACGCTACGGACGTCGCGATAGCCGAGCTCGACGAGTAGCTTGCGCAAATCGGCCATGGCCACGCGCTTGGCGCGGCCGACGTTGATCCCGCGGATCAGGGCAATGTAGCGTTGGCTTGTCATGCGGCCATGTTACCCCTTGGGTGAGCCGAGGAGCAAATGCTTACTTGAATGCTTATTTCGATGCTTACTTGATCAAGCCTTCGGCGCGCAGTGCCTGCTGCACGGCCGGACGCGCCCCGATGCGGGCGCGGTACGCGCCCAGCACCGGCCAGGCGGCCAGGTCCAGCTTGACGACATCGGCCCAGCCAAGCGCCGTGAACAGATAGGCGTCGGCGACGCTGAAGCCGCCTTCCAGGTAGTCACCGTTACCCAGCTGCGCCGCCACGTATTCCAGGCGCACGGCCAGGATCTTGCGCGCATGGGCTTTCATGTCGTCGCTTGCCGCCGGGTTGAAGAAGGCGTTGAAATTCTTGTGCAGTTCCGACGAGATAAAGCTCAACCACGAAATGATTTTATAGCGAGCGGCATCCCCTACCGGCGGTAACAAGCCCGCACCTGGCGCCAGGTCGGCCAGGAACTGGACGATGGCCGGGCCTTCGGTCAGCACGCTGCCGTCGTCCAGCGCCAGCGCCGGCACATAGCCTTTCGGATTGATGGCGCGGAAATCCGCACCGCCTGCCGTCAGCTTTGCGCGCAGGTCGACGCGCTCGGCGCTGAAATCCAGCCCCGCTTCGAGCAGGACGATGTGGGGAGAAAGCGAGCAGGCGCCGGGGCTGAAATACAGTTTCATGGGTGTCCTTGATCTGATTAGAAAATACGCCAGGCATGCACAACTGACATGTCCGGCGAAGCACGGCGAGCATACAATACCCGGCGCCGGATTGCTCCGGACGGGCGCAAGCGGGCCTGGCAGACTGCCGCATAACCGGTGGGATCAGGGACGGAAGCGAAGAGGAAAGAGGACAGCGGACGGAAACGACAACGCATCCGGCAGGCCAAACGCCAGCGGACGCGCAAACGAAAAAGGCAGCGTGCGCAGCGTCGCTCAGGACGCCGGGCCGCTGCCTGGCATTACCGGGGGCATGGCAGTGAAACCTGCCACGCCGCCGGCATTAGTGCGCATAGTTGCCGGACGACGAAGGGGTGGCCTCGTTGTTCTGCGCTGGCTGCTGCTGGGCTGCTGCCGCGGCGGCCGCTGCTGCCTTCTCTTCTGGCTTCGGACGGCCCTGGGCATCGGACAGGCGGTATTTGGTACGGCGATCGCCCATCAGGTCGCGCAGGTCGCGAATGCTCATGCCGGTGACTTCGTGCATGCGGATCAACAGCGAGGCGCCGACCGGCAGGCGGTGGTGGCGGATCTTGCTGATGACAGGTGGCGCCACCTCGAGCATGCGCGACAGGGCCGCGTCATTTTTCAGCTGCATCTTGCCCAGCAAGATGTCGAGCAGGTGGTTCGGGTTGTAGCTTTCCTGTGATGACAAAGCATGGTGTGCCATGATGGTTTACCTCGTAAAGTGAATAAAATAGTTCCGTTACGAACTTTTGAAAACGACGTGCTTTCGTCAACATAAGTTCCCGGACATGCTTTTCAGCCGTGATTCCGAACAAAGTCTGCAGAACAAGTCTGAGTCCTGGCTTAAAAACAATGCCGGCGTACATGCGTCCTGCTTAACACTCCCCAAACGCACTTGTCTTTCAAACAAATTATCAGACTCTTACGAACCCAATGTGTGCGTCCTGAGCACATGACTCATTGTTCGAAATCAAGCTATCGTGTGGAAAGCTTGTCACATAAGCATTTCAACACATGGAGATAATTTGTGGCGCACGCAAGAGATTTTTTTTAGTAATTTGTGTAAAAGAATTTGAGGCGAAGGTCTTGATTTACAACAGGAAATATATTGAGCAAACCCAGCCTGTGCCGTGCTTGCGGCGATTTGATTCCTAAACGCAATTTAACAATCTGAATATAATGACAATCGATTCAAAGCAAGCAACGTTTGATTCCTCGATGCACTGAATATGGCACATGCATAAGCCGTTTTTGGGTAAGCAGCCCCGAATTACGGTAAACTGGCTTGTCGCCTTGTCACGGTCTCCGCCCTTCCTTTCCCACCAGCACTCATGCAGAAAAAAGTATTTATCAAAACCTTTGGTTGCCAGATGAACGAGTACGACTCGGACAAGATGGCAGACGTCCTCGGCGCTTCCGATGGACTCGTGCGTACCGACACGCCCGACGATGCCGACGTCATTCTCTTTAACACGTGTTCGGTGCGCGAGAAGGCACAGGAAAAAGTATTTTCCGACCTCGGCCGCCTGCGCGCCTTGAAACGCGAGCGTCCCGACCTCATTATTGGTGTAGGTGGATGCGTCGCTTCGCAAGAAGGCGAAGCGATCGTCAAGCGCGCGCCACATGTCGACATGGTATTCGGGCCGCAAACCCTGCACCGCCTGCCGCAGATGATCCGCGAGCGCCGCCATACGGGTACCGCGCAGGTCGACATCAGCTTCCCGGAAATCGAGAAGTTCGATCATTTACCGCCAGCCAAGATCGACGGCCCGGTGGCCTATGTCTCGATCATGGAAGGCTGCAGCAAGTATTGCAGTTACTGCGTGGTGCCATACACCCGCGGCGAGGAAGTATCGCGCCGTTTCGAAGACGTGCTGACGGAAGTGGCTGGCCTGGCGGCCCAGGGCGTGAAGGAAATCATGCTGCTCGGCCAGAACGTGAACGCCTTCCGTGGCCAGATGGAAAACGGAGACGTTGCCGACTTTGCCTTGCTGCTCGAATACATTGCCGATATTCCCGGCATCGAGCGCCTGCGTTTCGTTACCAGCCATCCGAAAGAATTTACCCAGCGCCTGATCGACGCTTACGCCAAGATCCCGCAACTGGTGAACCACCTGTATTTGCCGGTGCAGCACGGCTCCGACCGCATCCTCGGCGCCATGAAGCGCGGGTATACGGGTCTGGAGTACAAATCGATCATTCGCCGCATTCGTGCGGTACGGCCCGACATCGCGATCTCGTCGGACTTCATCGTGGGTTTCCCTGGCGAAACCGATGCCGATTTCGAGGCCATGATGAAGCTGGTGCAGGACGTCGGCTTCGATAACAGTTTCAGTTTTATTTTCAGCAAGCGCCCCGGCACGCCGGCCGCGAACCTGGAAGACGATACCCCGCACGAGGTCAAGCTGGCGCGCCTGCAACGCCTGCAAGCCCTGATCGATGCCAACACGCGCAAGTACAGCGCGGCAATGGTCGGCACGGTCCAGCGTGTGCTGGTGGAGGGGCCGTCGAAGAAGGATCCGTCTGAATTGCAAGGCCGCACCGAGAGCAACCGGGTGGTCATTTTCGCTCCAGGCGCCGCGGGCAATGCACTGGTCGGCCAGCTGGTCGATGTACGCGTTACCGAAAGCCTGGATTATTCATTGCGCGGCGAACTCGTCGCCAATCTCGATACGATTGCCATAGCCAGTTGAAAACACAACCATCATTGCCGTCTTATTTCATTCCTGAGCCGCTCGATAACACGCGGCTTGCCCACCTGTGCGGTCCGCTCGACGAAAACCTGCGCCAGATCGGTGCGGCGCTCGACGTGACCATTTTCCGCCGCGGCGAGAAATTCATCGTCACCGGCGCCAATGCCGAACGCGCCGTCGAATTGCTGGAACGCTTCTATGCGGTGGCCAACAAGGTCGTGCCGATCGAAGAAGTGCAGCTGGCCCTGGTCGAGCAGCGCGCCGGCCTGCGCCCGACCATTGAAGGGGCCGAGCCGAAAGCCGAGCCTGCACCCGATGCGCCCGAGGAAGGCGCCGACGAATCCGAACTCGTCAGTCCGATGCTCAAAACCCGCCGCAGCGACCTGCGCGGGCGTACCCCGCACCAGATCCAGTATCTGAAAGCGGTGCTCGAGCACGACATCAGCTTCGGCATCGGCCCTGCCGGTACCGGTAAAACCTACCTGGCCGTGGCTTGCGCGGTGGATGCGCTCGAACGCGATGCCGTGAAACGCATCATCCTGACGCGTCCGGCCGTGGAAGCGGGCGAACGCCTTGGCTTCTTGCCGGGCGACATGAGCCAGAAGGTCGACCCCTACCTGCGTCCGCTGTACGACGCGCTGTACGACCTGCTCGGCTTTGACCGCACGCAAAAACTGTTCGAGAAGCAGGTGATCGAGATTGCGCCGCTGGCCTACATGCGCGGCCGCACGCTGAACCACGCGTTCGTGATCCTCGACGAAGCCCAGAACACGACCGTCGAACAAATGAAAATGTTCCTGACGCGTATCGGTTTCGGCAGCAAGGCCGTGGTGACGGGCGACGTCACCCAGGTCGACCTGCATAAAACCCAGCGCAGCGGCCTGGTCGACGCCATGCACGTGCTGAAAGACGTGCGCGGTATCGCCTTTACGCAATTTTCGAGCGCCGACGTGGTACGCCATCCGCTGGTGGGCCGCATCGTCGATGCTTACGAAAAATCGAACGCCGTCCAGGAAATGGGCGCCTTGCCAAAACCAACCCCAGTTCGCAATGCAAGAAAAAAACCATCCGCTTGACCTCGACGTCCAGTACCCGGACGCCCGCCTCGAAGCCTCGATCACTCCGGAACTGGTCGAGCGCTGGGTGCGCGCCACCCTGCTCGGCCCGGCCGAGCTGACCGTCCGCTTCGTTGACAGTACCGAGGGGCAAGTCCTGAACCGCGATTATCGCGGCAAGGACTATGCGACCAACGTGCTGACTTTTGCCTATAACGAAGGCGAAGAGCTGGCGGAGGATGAGCCGACCCAGGCCGACATCATCCTGTGCACGGACGTGCTGCAGCGCGAAGCCGACGAACAGAAGAAGACGGTCGAGGAACACGCGGCGCACCTGGTGGTGCATGGCGTGCTGCATGCCCAGGGGTATGACCATGAGCATGACGAGGAAGCGGAGGAGATGGAGCAGTTCGAGCGCGACATCATGGAAGTGCTCGGCTATCCGGATCCGTACGCAACGGAATAACCCGACGGTCTCGATGCACGAATGGTGCGCCGGCGCAGGTGGTTGATCACCGCGCCGGCGTTTTCGTTTACGTCTTTAATTGCTCGCCAATCGGCAACCTGCGAATCCGCTTGCCGGTCGCCGCAAACACGGCATTCGTCAGCGCCGGCGCAATGCCGGCCGTGCCCGGCTCACCGATGCCGCCCGGCTCATCCTTGCTGGTGACGATGTGCACTTCGACCCTGGGCGCCTCGTTGATGCGCATCATGCGGTAATCACCAAAGTTGGTTTGCTGCACCCGCCCCTTCTCCAGGGTGATTTCGTTCCACAGCGCCGCCGTGGCGCCGAACACGATGCCGCCTTCCATCTGGGCGACGATGGTGTCGGGATTGATGGCCTGGCCACAATCGACCGCGCAGACGACGCGGTGCACGCGCACGTCGCCGTCCGGCCCGACCGAGACTTCCGCCACCTGCGCCATGTAGCTGCCGAAGGCAAACTGGGTCGAGACACCACGGCCGACCTTGCGCCCGGCGATCGGCGCCAGCGGCTTGCCCCAGCCCGCCTTTTGCGCCGCCAGGTTCAGTACACCCAGCGTGCGCGGCGATTTATCCAGTAAGGCGCGGCGGAATGCGACCGGGTCCTGTTTCGCGGCTTGCGCCAGCTCGTCGATAAAACTTTCCACCACGAATACGTTATGGGTCGGGCCAACGCCGCGCCAGAAAGCCGTCGGCACGCCTGCCGGTTCATGGCGCACGTATTCGACGCGCATGTCGGGAATCGTGTACTGCAAATCGGCCGCGCCCTCGACCGCATCCGGGTCGACGCCATTCTTGACCGCCGGCGGTGCGAAGCGCGCCATGATGGACGAGCCCGTCACGCGGTGGAACCAGGCTGCGACCCGGCCCTTGTCGTCCAGGCGCGCCGCCAGGCGGTCGACGTAATACGGACGGAACATGTCGTGCTGGATATCTTCTTCGCGGGTCCAGATGAACTTCACCGGTCCCTTGGTCAGTTTCGCAAAGGCCACCGCCTGGATCACGTAATCGACTTCGAGACGCCGCCCGAACCCGCCGCCAATATAGTAATTGTGGACCTTGACCTTCTCGACCGGGATGCCGGCCACCTTGGCCGCCGCACCCTGCACCAGCGCCGGCACCTGGGTGCCGACCCAGAGGTCGCAGCCGTCGGCGCGTAAATCGACCGTGCAATTCATCGGTTCCATGGTCGCGTGGGCAAGGAAGGGCATTTCATAGACGGCCTCGATCTTGCGGCCACCCGCCTGGTCCAGCGCCTTGACGGCGTCGCCGGCGTTCTTTGTCACCGCACCCGTGCCTTCCGACACTTTCATCATGTCGCCGACGATGCCGGCCAGCGACACGTTACCGTTGGCGCCATCGTCCCAGCGTGGCGCAGCTGCCGCCAGGCCCTGCTTGGCGGCCCAGAAATGGTCGGCCACGACCGCCACCGCGCCCTCCAGGCGCAGCACCTGGCGCACGCCTTTGACAGCCATCGCTTTCGCTTCGTCCACACCGGCCAGCTTGCCGCCGGTGACCGGCGAAGCGGCGACGGCGGCGATGCCCATGTTCGGCAGGCGCGCATCGATGCCGAACAGCGCTTCGCCATTGGTTTTAGAGGCCGAATCGAGGCGCCGCATCGATTTGCCGATCAGCACATACTGATCCGGCGTTTTCAACTTGACGTTCTTCGGCAATTCCATCTTCGAGGCCGCGTCGACCAGCTCGCCGAAATGGGCGGAGCGGCCGGAAGCCTGGTGGCGCACTGAACCGGCCACCACTTGCAGCTCGTTGGTATCGACATTCCAGTTTTTCGCGGCGGCCTGCACCAGCACGCTGCGCACCATGGCGCCCGCTTCGCGCAGCGGCTTCCAGGCGCCGCGCACCGAGGTCGAGCCGCCGGTCACCTGGCCGCCGAGCAGCGGATCGGCATACAGTTCGTTATTGGCCGGCGCCTGCTCCAGTTTCACTTTAGATAGATCGGCGCCCAGTTCCTCGGCCAGCAGCATCGGCATCGAGGTGAACGTGCCCTGCCCCATCTCCACCTTGTGGATGACCAGGGTGACGATGCCGGCGCGGTCGATGCGGATAAAGGCGTCGCGCGCCAGGCCCGGCGGGGTATCGGAATGCTCGGTCGAGGCCTGGCCGACCGCCTTTTCGGGCGGCGCCTCCTTGCGGTCGCCGTCCTTGCTGCAGCCGAACAGCGAGAAACCGAACAGCAGGCCGCCGCCGGCGGTCGCCCCGAGTTGCATGAATCGGCGTCGGGAATTGGGTACTTTATGTTGGCTCATGTGGGAACCTTATTTGCTGGCGGCGATCTTGATCGCCTGGCGGATGCGTCCATAAGTGCCGCAGCGGCAGATGTTGCCGGACATCGCATTGTCGATGTCGGTATCGCTCGGCTTCGGCGTAGTTTGCAGCAAGGCGGTCGCCGACATGATCTGGCCGGACTGGCAATAGCCGCACTGCACGACGTCGATCTGGCGCCAGGCGTCCTGCACCTTGGCGCCGACCGGGTCCTGGCCGATGGCTTCGATGGTGACGATTTTCTTGCCCACCGCGCTGGATACCGGCGTCACGCACGAACGGATCGGCTGGCCGTCGAGGTGGACGGTGCAGGCCCCACACAGGGCCTGGCCACAGCCGAACTTGGTGCCGGTCAGGCCGGCGACGTCGCGCAGCACCCATAACAGGGGCATGTCGTCGGGCACGTCGAGGTTCGTGGTACTGCCGTTGATGGTGAGCGCGGGCATGCTGTTTCCTTTGTTATTTGACCAATTGAAACATGATAAATCAAGCTTGCCGGGCTTGCTCATGGCAGGACCGCGGCACCTCCCGCGCTCTGGCGGGTCCGCTTTTGGTGTATGCTACGTCCATTGCAACAACGGCTTCACGCCAACTATGCCCGAGTATCCCAGTGACGTCCGATCGGACGCCAAACCCCACCGGTCGCTCTTCGAACGACTGACCGCACTCATCTCCCCTGAGCCAGAAAACCGCACCGAGCTGCTCGAAGTGCTGCACGAAGCACACGAGCGCAACCTGATCGACGCCGACGCCCTGTCGATGATCGAGGGTGTGTTCCAGGTCTCCGACCTGTCGGCGCGCGACATCATGGTGCCCCGTTCCCAGATGGACGTGATCGACATCACTGATCCGATCGAGGAATGGCTGCCGATCGTGCTGCAAACCCAGCACTCGCGCTTCCCCGCCATTGAAGGCGAGCGCGACAAGGTGGTCGGCATCTTGCTGGCCAAGGATTTATTGCGTTATTACACCGAGAAAACCTTCGACGTGCGCGCCATGCTGCGCCCGGCGATCTTCATTCCGGAATCAAAACGCCTGAACGTGCTGCTGCGCGATTTCCGCGCCAACCACAATCACATGGCGATCGTCGTCGACGAGTACAGCGGCGTGGCCGGCCTGATCACGATCGAAGACGTGCTGGAACAGATCGTCGGCGACATCGAGGACGAATACGATTTCGACGAGGAAGAAGACAATGTCCTGTCGGTCAAGGAAGGCCAACTCGGCCCGCGCTGGCGCGTCAAGGCGCTGACAGAAATCGACCAGTTCAACGAAGAAATCGGCGTCGATCTGTCCGAAGACGAGGCCGACACCATCGGCGGCTTCGTTGCCGGCCACCTCGGCCGCATGCCGCACAAGGGTGAGGAATTTACCCTGCGTAATCTGCGCTTCGAAGTGCTGCGCGCCGACGCGCGCCAGATTCACGTTTTGCTGGTCGAAAAGCTGCCCCACGCGCAGCACGCCCGCGACGACGACGCGTGATGCTGCGCCGCCGTCCCGCCAGCGCGCCTGTGCCCGTTGCGCCAACTGTGCGGGGCGCGCGTCCTTCCCTTCGCGAACTCGTGCTGGCCGCCCTGGCCGGCGGCGCTTCCGTCCTCTCGTTCGAACCCTTCGGCTGGTGGCCGCTGCAATTCCTCCTGCTGGCGTACATCTTCTACCGGGTCGGGCTCGGCAACTCCGTCAAACGCGCCACCCTGCTCGGCTGGGCCTTCGGCTTCGGCTGGTCGGTCGGCGCCATGCACTGGCTGTACATCCTGATGACCCGCTTCGCCCACTTGCCGGCGATCCTGGGCGCGCTCGGCATCGTCCTGCTCGGCCTGTACATGGGCCTGTTCGGCGCCATCGCCACCGGCGTCGCCGCCTGGCTGCGGCGGCGCTGGTCGCTGCCGATCGCCGCGTTCGTACTGCTGGTATTGCCGGTGACCTGGGGCGTGTCGGAATGGATGCGCGGCTGGGTGTTTACGGGTTTCCCGTGGTCGGTCTCGGGTTATGCCCACGATACCGCGCCCCTCGCCGGCTTTGCGCCGCTGGTCGGCGTGTACGGCATCGGCATGCTGGTGGCGCTGTGCGGCGGCTGCCTGGTGCTGCTGACCCAGCGTGCCCGGCCGTGGGCGATCGGCTTGCTGGGGGCCGTGCTGGTGTCCGGCTATACATTGCGCCACATCGAATGGACGCATGAGACCGGTGCGCCGATCACGGTGCGCCTGTTACAGGGGAACGTTCCGCAAGACCACAAGTTCGACCAGGCTTTCCTGACCAGTATCCTGCAGCGTTACCACGCGATGATCACGACGGCCCCGGCCGACCTGATCGCCACGCCGGAAACCGCCATCCCGAGCTTCCCGCAGCAATTACCGCCGGGTTACCTGGACAGCTTGCAGCGCTTTGCCAGCAGCAGCGGCAGCACGCTCGCGGTCGGCATCCCGCTACTCGATGGCCCGCGCCAGTACGCCAACAGCGTGATTGCACTGTTGCCGCAACCGGCGCCCTACCGTTACGACAAGGCGCACCTGGTGCCCTTCGGCGAATTCATCCCGCCCGGTTTCCGCTGGTTTACCGACATGCTGAATATTCCGCTGAACGACGCCACGCGCGGCAAGGCGCTGCAGCTGCCGTTCGCCGTCAAGGATCAGCTGGTATTGCCGAACATCTGCTACGAAGACGTGTTCGGCGAAGAGATCGCGTATCAACTGCGCAATGCGCCGCGCCCGGCGACGCTGCTGCTGAACATGTCGAATCTGTCCTGGTACGGCCAGTCGTATGCGATCCCGCAGCACTTGCAGATTTCGCGCATGCGCACGCTGGAAACCGGGCGCCCGATGCTGCGCTCGACCAACGACGGCGCCACCGCCATCATCGACCACCGCGGCCGCGTGCAACAGGCACTGCCCTTCTATACCGAAGGTGTGCTGAGCGCGACCGTGCGCGGCACGACCGGTATGACGCCTTTCATTCGCTTTGGCAGCTACGCCTTCCTGCTGCTGGGCGCGCTGGCATTGCTGGGCGCATGGTTCTCGGGACGCAATTACCGTAAGAAAAAGTCTAATCTCGAATAGCCGGGTTCAATCCGCTCCCAGAGGGGCGCTAAAACCCGCTAGAATTGGTCATTTAGCAAACATACCGTGTTCGCGCCCTGTGCGTGGCGCCATTCAAAGATGCTCACATTCCAACAAATCATCCTGACCTTGCAAACCTACTGGGACAAGCAAGGCTGCGCCCTGCTCCAGCCTTATGACATGGAAGTGGGCGCCGGCACCTTCCACACCGGCACCTTCTTGCGCGCGATCGGCCCGGAGCCGTGGCGCGCCGCCTATGTGCAGCCCTCGCGCCGCCCGAAGGATGGCCGCTATGGCGAGAATCCGAACCGCCTGCAGCATTATTACCAGTATCAGGTGGTATTGAAACCGGCGCCGGAAAACATCCTCGATTTGTACCTCGGCTCGCTCGAAGCGCTGGGACTCGACCTCAAGAAGAACGACGTGCGTTTTGTGGAAGACGACTGGGAAAGCCCGACCCTGGGCGCCTGGGGCCTCGGTTGGGAAGTCTGGCTGAACGGCATGGAAGTCACCCAGTTCACCTATTTCCAGCAAGTCGGCGGCCTCGATTGCAAGCCGGTGCTGGGCGAGATCACCTACGGTATCGAGCGCCTGGCGATGTACCTGCAGGGCGTGGAAAACGTCTACGACCTGGTCTGGACCGAGTGGGAAGAAAACGGCCAAACGAAGAAGCTGTCGTATGGCGACGTGTTCCACCAGAACGAAGTCGAGCAGTCGACCTACAACTTCGAGCACGCCAATACGGAATTGCTGTTCCAGGCCTTCGCCAACCACGAGTCGGAAGCCAAGCGCCTGATCGAACTGGAACTGACGCTGCCGGCCTACGAGCAGATCATGAAGGCATCGCACAGCTTCAACATGCTCGATGCGCGTGGCGCCATTTCCGTGACCGAGCGCGCCGCCTACATCGGCCGCGTGCGCACGCTCTCGCGCCTGGTGGCCCAGGCCTATTACGACTCGCGCGAGAAGCTCGGCTTCCCGATGGCGCCGAATGCAGCCCAAGCTGCCCAAGCCGCTGCCTGAGCCCCGGAACAGACAAGAACAGAACCCATGAATCAAACACTACTCGTCGAACTGCAGACCGAAGAACTGCCACCGAAAGCACTGGTCAAACTGGGCGCGGCCTTTGCCGCCGGCATCGCCAATGGACTCAAGGCGCGCGACTTCCTGGAGCTTGATAGCGTCGTCACGCCCTACGCCACGCCGCGCCGCCTGGCGGTGTCGATCACCAATGTGCGCGCCACCTCGCCCGATAAATCGATCCGCGAAAAGGTGCTGCCGGTCTCGGTCGCGCTGGACAAGGAAGGCAAGCCGAGCGCGCCGCTCGCCAAAAAGCTGGCCGCCCTCGGTTTCCCCGACCTGAACATCGCCGACCTCGAACGCGCCCAGGACGGCAAGGCGGAAAGCTTCTTCTACACTTACACCGCCCCCGGCAGTGCGCTGGCCGGCGGCCTGCAGGACGTGCTGGGCGAGACCGTCGCCAAGCTGCCGATCCCGAAGGTCATGAGCTACCAGCGCCCGGACGGCGCCACCGTGCAATTCGTGCGCCCGGTGCACCTGCTGCTGGCGCTGCATGGCGACGCCGTGCTGCCGCTGTCGCTGCTTGGCCTGCAAGCCGGCCGCGAGACCGTGGGCCACCGCTTCCTGTCCCATGGCGGCGCGATCACCGTGGCGCACGCCGACCAGTATGCAAGCGTGCTGGAAAACGAAGGCAAGGTGCTGTCCTCTGCCGAAGCGCGCAAGGAAAGCATCCGCGCCCAGCTGCTCGAAAAAGCCGGCGCCGACCAGGTCTTGATGCCGGAATCGCTGCTCGACGAAGTCGCGGCCCTGGTCGAATGGCCAGTGGTGTACGAATGCCGTTTCGAGGAGACCTTCCTGTCGGTGCCGCAGGAATGCCTGATCCTCACCATGCAGACGAACCAGAAGTATTTCGCGCTGACTGATAGCGAAAGCAAGCTGCGTTCGCGCTTCCTGATCGTCTCGAACATCGAAACAAGCGATCCGCAGCACATCGTCGGCGGCAACGAGCGCGTGGTGCGCCCACGCCTGTCGGACGCCAAGTTCTTCTTCGAGCAGGACAAGAAGAAGACGCTGGAATCGCGCCTGCCGCAACTGGCGAATGTCGTCTACCACAACAGGCTCGGCACGCAAGCGGAACGCACCGAACGCGTGACGCAGCTGGCCGGCGCCATCGCCAAACGCCTCGGTTACGACGTATCTCTGGCCGAACGCGGCGCGCGCCTGGCGAAAGCCGACCTCTTGACCGACATGGTCGGCGAGTTCCCCGAGCTGCAAGGCATCATGGGCACGTATTACGCGCGCCACGATGGCGAGCACGATGAAGTCGCGCTGGCCGCCTCCGAGCATTATCAACCGCGCTTTGCCGGCGACAAGCTGCCGTCGACGAACACGGGCCTGGTGGTCGCGCTGGCCGACAAGCTGGAAACCCTGGTCGGCATCTGGGCCATCGGCCTGCAACCGACCGGTGAAAAAGATCCGTTCGCGCTGCGCCGCCATGCATTGGGCGTGATGCGCATGCTGGTCGAGAAGCGTCTGCCGTTGTCGCTGTCCGAGCTGCTGGCGGATGCCGTCGGCGTGTTCGCTGGCCAGGCAGCATTCAAGGATCCGTCCACTGAAGTGAAAGCCTTCATGCTCGATCGCCTGCGCGGCATGCTGCGCGAGCGCGGTTTCACGCCGAACGAAGTCGAAGCGGTGCTGGCCCAGAATCCGGACCGCGTCGACGACGTCGTCGGGCGCCTGGAAGCGGTGCAGGCATTCGCCGCGCTGCCGGAGAGCGTCTCGCTGGCCGCGGCCAACAAGCGTATTACGAACATCCTGAAAAAGAACGAAGGCGCCTTGCCGCAGGATGCATCGATCAATGCCGAACTGCTGGTGGAACCGGCCGAGGCCGCGTTGGCGACGAAAATGAAGCTGCTTGAATCAGATGTCGCCAGCGCGTTTGCAAGTGGCGACTTCACCGGCGCCTTGAAAACGCTGGCGCTGATGAAGGACGAAGTGGACGCCTTCTTCAACGACGTGATGGTGATGGCCGAGGACGAGGCGCTGCGCAACAACCGCCTGGCGCTGCTATCCTCCTTGCACGGCATGATGAACCGCGTCGCCGACATCTCCAAGCTGGCGGCGTAAAGGCATCATGAAGCTGATCATCCTCGACCGCGACGGCGTCATCAACCACGACTCGCCGGATTTCATCAAAAGTCCGGCCGAGTGGGTGCCGATCCCCGGCTCGCTGGAAGCGATCGCACGCCTGAACCAGGCCGGTTACCGCGTCATCATCGCCTCCAACCAGTCGGGCATCGCGCGCGAACTGTTCGACATGCCGACCCTGAACGCGATCCACCAGAAGATGCACAATGCGGCGCAGCAGGTCGGCGCCGACATCGACGCGGTGTTCTTTTGCCCGCATGCGGCCGCCGACAACTGCGATTGCCGCAAGCCCAAGGCGGGTATGTTCGAGGAGATCAGCCAGCGCTTCAAGGTCAGCCTGAAAGGCGTGCCGACGGTCGGCGACTCGCTGCGCGACCTGCAGGCCGGCTTTGTCAAAGGCTGCGTGCCCTACCTGGTCCTGACCGGCAAGGGCGAGAAAACCAACCAGACTGGCGGCCTGCCGCCCGGCACCCAGGTCTTTCCCGACCTGGCCGCCATGGTCACGGCGCTGCTCAAGGCGGCGCCGCGTCCCAACTAAGTTTCAACCAACACCGAAGAGAATCCCTTGCGTACCGTCGTCCCTTTCCTGCGTTCCCTGTTGTTTACCATCGTGATGGTGATTGCCACCGTGGTCTGGGCCTGCGTCTGTTTTCTCGCCGCGCCGCTCCCCTACAACAAGCGCTTCTGGGTGACCTCGCGCTGGAACGTCTTCATCATCTGGTGCGCGAAGGTCATTTGCGGCATCCGCTACCAGTTCAAGGGTTACGAGAACCTGCCGGACGCGCCGGCCATCGTGCTGTCGAAACACCAGTCGGCCTGGGAGACGATCTTCCTGCTGCCGAACCTGATTCGCCCGCTGGTCTTCGTCTTCAAGAAGGAGATCCTGTACATCCCCTTCTTCGGCTGGGCGATGGCGCTGCTGCGCATGATCCCGATCGACCGCAGCGAAGGCAAGAACGCCTTCGCCCACGTGGTCCGCCACGGCAAGCGGCGCCTGGCCGATGGCCAGTGGATCATCATGTTCCCGGAGGGGACGCGCATCCCTGTTGGAAAAAAGGGAAAGTACAAGAGCGGCGGTGCCCGGCTGGCTGTAGAAACCCAAGCCGTGGTCGTGCCGATCGCGCATAATTCAGGTGAGTGCTGGCCGAAGAATTCGTTCATCAAACGGCCCGGCCTCGTGACGGTCTCGATCGGCAAACCGATCTCGCCGGAAAACCATACTCCCGACAGCCTGATGCAAGAGGTCGAAAATTGGATAGAATCAGAAATGCGCGCCATTTCGCCCCACGTCTACACCGATGGCTGAACGAAGTTGGCGCCCTGATCAAAGCACCTCCAGCGCATGACATGACTTCCCCCAAGATCGCCGGGCCCCAACTCGATTTGTTCGCACAAGCGGCCAGCATGCCGGAACCCTTCCAGCGCGTGCTGGCGCCGCCGGCGCCGGCCACAAAGCCGGTGCCGCCGCAGCCGCTGTTCAAGGCCCCGCCCAGCCCGCCCCGCATTACCTTGCCCTCCCCGCCACGCACCGCCGACGACCCGCCGCTACGGCGCATCGTGCTCGGTCACTACGCCGTGGACTATGAACTGAAACGTTCGGCGCGGCGCTCGATCGGCTTCATGATCGACGACGACGGCCTGCACGTGACGGCGCCGCGGCGCGCCATCCTGCCCGAGATCGACAACGCGATCCGCGCCAAGCAGCGCTGGATCCTGACCAAGCTGCACGAACGCGGCGAGCGCCGCGCGAAACGCGCCGAACGCGCGCCGCTGGTGTGGGAAGACGGCGCGCGCCTGCCCTATCTCGGTGGCGAGATCACGCTGCGCCTGCAGCCGGCGCGGCGCAGCCATTGCGTGTTCGATGCCGAGACGCGTGAATTGCAGGTCGGCGTCACGCCGGGGCTGTCGGAGTGGCAGCTCAAGGAGCGCATCAAGATCTGGTTCCAGGCCGAAGCGAAACGCCTGTTTACCGAACGCCTCGATTTCTATGCGCCACAGCTGGACGTGCGCTACAGCGCGCTGACCTTATCGTCGGCCGGCACGCGCTGGGGTTCGTGCACCATCGGCGGCAGCATTCGCCTGAACTGGCGCCTGGTGCATTACGCGCTGCCGCTGCTCGATTACGTCGTCGTGCACGAACTGGCGCACCTGCGCGAGATGAACCACAGTCCGCGCTTCTGGGCGGTCGTTGGTTCTGTATATGCGGATTATGATGGGGCGCGGCTGGAGTTGCGGCGCAGGTCGCATGAGATGCCGGTGTTGTTCACCGATTGATTCGTTCTGTGCGATTAAACGATGGTTGGTTGAACGCGTGGGCGGGAGACCCGCCCACCTTACGGATCATAGATACACTGTAACGAAGGGACGTAAGGTGGGCGGCTTTGCCGCCCACGCGTTCAACGCACACGTGCACGCCGCACACTAATTCAAATAATGATCCCGCCGCGCCTCCACCAGCCCACGCATCGCCCCACGCTGCGCCTCGTTCAGGCAGCGATACGGAATCGGCAGCGTCCCGCGTTTCAGCACCATCATGAAGCCGCGCGAATAGGTGCGCACGGCCATCACGTCGGCCCAGTTAATCAGGGTCACGCCGCCGCTGGTGCGCACGATGCCGTGTTCGTCGATGGTGAATTCGTAAGTGCGGCGGCCGCGCCCGAGCAGTACGAAATTCAGGGCCGCGCTGGCGGTGCTCTTGATGCGCAGGTAGAGGCTGGCCGGCCAGCGGATGCGGCGGCGGCGGATCAGGAAGCCGCCGTGCTGCCACATGAAAGCGGTGTATTCGCGCAGCGAATAGCGCACGAAGAAATGCAGCTCACCCAGCTTGGTGACGACCGTCGGCAAGGCAGGCGCGCCCGTGGAACCATAGAAACCGTCATCGGCGCCGTCGGCTGCGCCCTGCGCCATCATGGCCATCGGCTTGCCGCTGCCGTGTGGCCCCGGGTAATTTAACGACGACATGCGCGCCCCCTTTTCTACCGAACTCAAAGAGCAATGGTATCAAAACCTACTCGAATTCCCGTTGCAGGAGTTCAACAGTGCGCAGGGTCGCGCCACGGTGCATGCTTGCAAATCCGGCCGCATTGGTGCCCATTTGCGTGCGCGCATACGGGTCGCATAAGAGGCGAACGGCCTGTTGCAGCAGCCTGTCCGCATCGGGCACACGCAGCGCTGCGCCGGCCGCGACCGCTTGTTCAGTCGCGTCCAGGAAGTTGAAGGTGTGCTCGCCAACGAGTACCGGCTTGCCGAGCGCGCAGGCCTCGATCAGGTTCTGCCCGCCCAGCGGCAGCAGGCTGCCGCCGATATAGGCGCAGTCGCAGGCGGCGTAGTAGGCGAACATTTCACCCATCGAGTCGCCCAGCAGGACGTCGGCGTCGAGCGGCGCGCCCGTCATCGCCGAACGCCGCTGGACGGAGAGGCCACGCCCCCGCACCAGTTGTTCGACCTCGTCGAAGCGCTGCGGGTGGCGCGGCACGATCGCCAGCAGCATGCCGGCCGGACGACCTTTCAAACGGGCATAGGCGTCGAGGATCAGCTCCTCTTCGCCTTCGCGCGTGCTGGCGCACAGCAGTACCGGGCGGCTTGCAAAATGCGTGCGCAGCCAGGCGCCGAGGTCGAGTGCGGCCTGTGGCGGCACTACGTCGAACTTGATGCTGCCGGTGACGGCGACGCGCGGCGCGCCGAGCGAGCGGATGCGCGCGGCATCGGCCTCGGTCTGCGCGGCGACCGTCGTGATGGCGCGCGCCGCTTCTCCCATCAAGCCGCCGAACTTCTGGCCACGACGCAGCGAGCGCTCGGACAGGCGCGCGTTCACCAGCGCCACCGGCACCTGTTGCGCGGCGCAGCCGGCGATCAAGTTCGGCCAGACTTCGGTCTCCATCAGGATGCAGATGCGCGGCGCGAAGTGGCGCAGGAAGCGGCGCACCATGAAGCCGGTGTCGTAGGGCAGATAAGACTGGATCACGCGTTCGCCGTGGCGCGCGAACAGGGCGCGGCCGGTGGCGCGCCCGGTTGGCGTCATGTGGGTCAGGAGCACGCGGCTGTCGGGCCAGCCCGCGAGCAAGGCTTCCACCAGCGGCTCGGCGGCGCGCGTCTCGCCCACCGAAACCGCGTGCACCATGAAGGTCGGGCGCGGCGCCAGGGGCGTGCCGTAGAAGCCCAGGCGTTCGCCCAGGTGCGCGCGATAACCCGGCTCCTTGCGCCCGCGCCACCACAGGCGCGCCAGCACCAGCGGCAGCGCCAGCCACCACAGGAAGGAATACAGGGACCGGTTCAACGCGTCTCCAGGAGGCCGCGCGCGGCGGCGATCACGGCTTCGGCGGACGGCGGTGCGCCCTTGTCGCCCAGGTTGACGATACGTAGCGACCAGTTGCCCTCGGTCTTCCACTTGGGCGAGTCGGCATAGATCTCCACCGTCGGCCGGTAAAAGGCGGCGGCGATGTGGGTCAGGCCGGTGTCGACGCCGATCGCCAGCGCCGCCTGCTGCGCCACGACCACAGCGTCCATCATCGACAACTTGGGCAGCACGCGCGCGTTCGGCAGTTGCGCAGCCAGCGCCTCGGCTTCGCGATTCTCGCCCTCGGAACCCCAGGGCAGCAGCACCGGCATCGGCGACAGCGCCTGGCCGGTGGCGATCCAGTTGGCGGGCGCCCACTTCTTGGCGTCGCGCGCGGTGCCGTGGAAGAAGACGGCGTAATCCTCGCGCGGCAGCCAGTCGGGGCGACCGGCAGCCGTGGGCGGCGGCAGGCCAAAGTCCGGCGGCGTGTCGACCGCGTAGCCGAGCGCGGCGCCGGCAACCAGGCGTCCGCGCGCCACCGCGTGCGTGCGCGGGTCGAGCGGAATGCTCTGGGTATGGAACAGGCGCGAGATGCCCTCGTAACCCGAGCCTTCGCTGCCGTTGGCCAGCCCCACCTTGCGCCCACCGCGGGTAACGCGCGCGGCGCCCATGACGACGCCGGTTTTCAATAGTCCCTGGGTGTCGAACACGACATCGTATTCTTCCGCGCGCAGGGTGGCGAAGAAGGCCTTGATCTCGGCGCGCACGGACGGGTTGCGTAAACCCTTGCGCCAGCGCCGCAGGGCGAATGGGATGATGCGCCGCACGTGGGGGTTCAGGCGTACCAGGCTGACATAGCCCTCTTCGACCACCCAGTCGATCGTCGCTTGCGGATGGTGGCGCAGGATGTCGGCCACCATCGGCAGGTTATGCAGGACGTCGCCCAAGGACGACACCCGCACCAATAAAATCTTCACGCCAGGCCCGCTTCAGAACGGCAGTGTGGCGTCCGGCTTGGCGGCCAGGATCACGCTGCGGAACTCGTCCTGGATGCGCGCCAGCGCTTCCGGGCTCTCGCCTTCGAAACGCAGCACCACGACCGGGGTCGTGTTCGACGAGCGGGCCAGGCCGAAACCGTCCGCGTATTCGACACGCAGGCCGTCGATGTCGTTGATCTTTTCCGAGGTCGGGAAGGTCGCGTCGGTACGCAGCTTGTCGATCAGGGCGACGTTCTCGCCTTCCTGCAGCTGCAGGTGCAGTTCCGGCGTGCTGATCGCCATCGGCAGCGCATTCAAGAGCGCCGACGGGTCGTCCGTTTTCGTCAGCAGCTCGAGCATGCGCGCGCCCGAATACAGGCCGTCGTCGAAGCCGTACCAGCGGTCCTTGAAGAAAATGTGGCCGCTCATTTCGCCGCCCAGCGGGGCACCGGTTTCGCGCAGCTTGGCCTTCACCAGCGAGTGGCCGGTCTTGTACATCAGCGGACGGCCGCCGTGCTGTTCGATGTACGGCGCCAGGTGGCGCGTGCACTTGACGTCGTACAGGATCTCGGCGCCTGGGTTGCGCGACAACACGTCCGCCGCGAACAGCATCATCTGGCGGTCCGGATAGATGATGTGGCCATCCTTGGTGACGATCCCGAGGCGGTCGCCGTCGCCATCGAAGGCGAGGCCGATCTCGGCGTCGCTGGTCTGCAGCGCGCGGATCAGGTCCTGCAGGTTTTCCGGGTGCGCCGGGTCCGGGTGGTGGTTCGGAAAGTGGCCGTCGACTTCGCAGAACAGCTCCATGACTTCGCAGCCCATGCCGCGGTACAGGTCGCCCGCGAAGGCGCCGGCCACCCCGTTGCCGCAGTCGACCGCGATCTTGATCGGGCGCGCCACCTTGACGTCGCCGATGATGCGCTCGAGGTAGGCCGCGCGGATATCGTGGGTGCTGTAGCCACCTTGCGTTGCCGCCCTGCTGCCGTCGTGCGCTTCGATGCTCTCGTACAGGGCGGTGATCGCGTCGCCGTAGATCGCTTCGCCGGCCAGCACCATCTTGAAGCCGTTGTAGTCCGGCGGGTTGTGGCTGCCGGTGACCATGATGCCCGAGCGCGTGCCTTCCAATACATTGGTGGCGAAATAGACCATCGGCGTGGCGACCATGCCGAGGTCGATGACGTCGACGCCGGCGGCTTGCAAGCCTTCGGCTAGTGCCGCTGCCAGCGACGGACCCGACAGGCGGCCATCACGGCCGATCACGACCTTGCGCTCTCCCTTGGCCAGGGCAGCCTGGCCAAAGGCCTGGCCAATGCTGCGTGCCACGCCGGCATCGAGCGTGCTGTCGATAACGCCACGAATGTCATACGCTTTGAAGATCGTTTTTGAGAGAGCAACCATGTTCTACCTTGAATGAGTCGGGCGCCGTCGAGCACGACCGGTCCGCAAGAACGGAGGGCGCCAACGCCAAATGATGAGAGGATGACAAAACAGAGGGTATTGTAGCGGCAAGCGCGGCCATCGGGTAATCCTGATGGCCGGCTGAAGTGCGTTACCGGCGAGCGCCGGCAAGCGAAGGTAAAACTTAAACGCGCAGTTTATCCAACGATTTACCGCCTTCGACCCATTCCTTCACCCACTTTGGCTGACGACCGCGGCCGGTCCATTGTTGCGACGAATTGTCCGGGTGGCGGTAACGCACTGCGACCGAACCGGTTTTAGTGCCGCGTGCCGGCGTATTGATCAGGTCTTTCAGCGGTACGCCAACCTTTTGAGCGATAGCCAGGATCTGCTCGCGTGCCTGCTGCACCTCCTGATGCTCACGCTGTTTCATTTCCTGCTTGATTTGCTCTTGCAGGTTGCGCAAATCGCCAACCGACATATTTGACAGATCCATCATCGTTCCTCGAAAGTTGGGTTAATCCAATTCAGGTGAAAACTCACCAAATGTCGCAATATACTACATTGGCAATTAATTGCCAGCCCTACTTGCGCCAAATCAGCCATCTAGGGGACCTGAATCGAACAATACGCGCATACAGCCATAGATAACTGATCACGAACAATAAAGAGAATACTATCAAGACGATGGTATTTTGCCAGAACAATGTAGCAGGGATGACTGCCATGAGTGAAAACAACCACAGATAAGGGGAAGTGCGCGCATTTCGCTGGAGCAGCGCACGTGCTTCCTTTTTACCGACGGTCCATCTGACAATACGCCTGAAAATAAGGCTATGCAAGTGAATACCGTCGGGTACCGCAGGCGATTTTCCGCGTACAAACATACGGCGATAAGCAGAAAAAATCGTTTCGAATGCGGGATAAATGAGCAGCAAAGCCGCGTACCAGGTCGACACTTCCGGGTTGCGCATTACCAGCATCAGGGCCAGCTCGCCGAGCATGAAACCGATGAAATAAGCGCCGCCATCGCCGAGGAAAATCAGGCCCACCGGATAATTCCAGACCAGGAAGCCCGCCGTCGCACCGGCCACCATCAAAGCCGTAATCAGGATGAACATGTCGTCCACCTGCAAGGCTACATAGGCCAGCGACACCAGCATGCAGATCGTGACCATGCTTGCCAGGCCATTGAAGCCGTCGATGATATTCACGGCGTTCGCAATCCCGGCCACCGCCAGCACCGTCAGGGGCAGTGCGATCGCACCCGAGGCCAGGATGACCAGGCCGAATGGCAGGTCGATGCGCTGGATTTTCGCATCGAGCAGAAAATAGGCCAGCGTCGCGCCCGCCATCGTCAACAACAGCCGGCGCGACGGCCGCACCGCCCCCGTATAGTCCTCGAGCACGCCGCCGATAAAGGCGACGAAGGCGCACAGCAGCAGCCAAGGCAGCAGTTGCAATGGTATTGGCTCGCGCCACATCGAGATCGCGGCAGCCAGCACCACCGACAGATAGATCGGCAATCCGCCGATTCTGGCTACCAGGTGCGTATGCGCACGCTGTACGCTCGTGAAATCGCTGTCGAGGGCCGGTCCATGCAATTTCGCCTGCTTGATGACGAGCAGGGTCAGCAGGGCCGAGCAGACGAAGCTGACAAAAAATGAAAACATGGAGGTTCCGCGGTTTCATGGCTCGGCGGGCGGCTGCCCAGGCGCAATGCTGCAGCATTCTTTTGTCAGGCGCGCTCGATACATTTAGCCGTGTATATACATACAACAATACATACAACACGCGCCCGCAACACGGACACGCCAGTTTACCTTACCTACAATGCTGGAAATTGCGCCAGATCGCGTGGTGATTCGGCTATCGCAATCCGTGTACTTGGTACGACTATTCATACACCTGTCATCGGCGCAGCCCGCAAGCCGCCTCAATCCGGGGCGCGCCTTTTAGTGATGCTCCAGCAGCAATAGAAACAGATATCGCCTATCCGGCTTCGCAGCGATCGGATCGGGCTTTGCCGTTATGGCGGCATCGATATGGTCCTCTTACAGTTAAGGCCGGCTAATGGCGCTGCCGGTGCGCCATCATGAAATACAGCCCCGTCGACACATAAGGGTTTTCGGAGCATGCCTTTCTTCGATGGACCAGGCCAGGCCTGGCTGCGATGCGGCGCCTTCAATGGCATACCATTTCCATTGCCCGGCCCGCGCCTGGCAATAGCCGCATGCCGGGCTTATGCAGTCCGTTGGCGCCAAAACCGGGCCACGCATATTCGTCCGCAGCGGCAAACGGCCGATAATCGATCGCCGGTTTATCGCCACGCCGCCACCGGCGCAGCTTGCGCAGGCAAGCTGTTGCCCGCCGCGCGCGGTCCAGGCGCCTGCCCATCGGGCAACGTACCCCGGCAAAATCATTTAGTATGCCCTCCAAAGCAAACACTCCGTCCACAGCGCGCCCCGGTGGCATTCATTTGCCATTTGTCGCCCATTGGACGGTAACTGGAACACAACCATGAAAACCTATGTCATAGGCGACCTGCAGGGTTGCGCCCACGAGGCCGAGGCCCTGCTCGAGAAGATTGCCCAGGACGCCGGCGCCGACACGCACGCGCGCATTCTTTTCGTCGGCGACCTGATCAACCGTGGGCCGGAATCGCTGCTGGCGCTGCGGCGCATGAAGGCGCTGGCCGAACGCAGCGCCGGCCGTGTGGAAGCCCTGCTCGGCAACCACGACCTGCACCTGCTGGCGGTGGCCGCCGGCGCGCAGGCGGCCGGCAAGTCCGATACCCTCGACGAGATCCTGGCCGCACCCGACCGCGACGCGCTGATGGCCTGGCTGCGCGGGCGGCCACTGGCGATGTTCGTCGACGCCCATCTACTGGTCCATGCCGGCGTGGCGCCGCAATGGGATGCGGCGCAAACGATGGCGCTGGCGGGCGAAGTCGAGGACGTGCTGCGCGGCGAGGGCTGGATCGATTTTTTGGCCAACATGTACGGCAACCACCCCGACCGCTGGGACGACAATCTCACTGGCATGGACCGCCTGCGCTGCATCGTCAACGCCCTCACGCGCATGCGCCTGTGCCTGCCCGACGGGACGATGGATTTCGCACACAAGGAAAGCGAGAGCGGCCCGATCGGCTCCGGCCTGCTGCCCTGGTTCGACCTGCCGGGACGGCGCACGATGGACGTGACGGTGGTCTTCGGCCACTGGTCGGCGCTGGGCCTGATCCTGCGTCCGAACCTGGTGGGCCTGGACAGCGGCTGCGTCTGGGGTGGCAAACTCACCGCCGTGTGCCTGGACGACCGCGGCTTGCTGCAGATCGACTGTCCGGAATACCGGCCACACGCCGGCAAGGTCTAGGAGGCTACCTTGTCCGCTTGTGCGTCCGTAGCGGGCTGTACCAGCGCCGCCTGGATCGCGTCGTGGGCGGCTTGCGCCAGCTCCCTGCGGTGGGCGCCGGCGCCTTCCAACGGCGCCAGGCAGGCCAAGCGCGCCCGTACCGGTGTGCCCTTCAGGATGGTGACGAGGCTGTCGACAAAACTCACGTCGCCCGTGTAATCGACGCCGCGATGCCAGTGGCCGGCCGCGTCGAGGTAAGCCAGCGCGCAAGGCTGGACGGCCACGCGCGCATCGACCGCGGCCTCGAACAGGTTGGCGTGAAACGGCAGTACGCTGCCCTGCCCGGCCACGGTCCCTTCCGGGAACAGGCCAACCCGCTCGCCGCGTTGCAGCACCTCGACGATCCCTTTGAAAATGTGGCGCAGTTCGCGCCGGTTGCCGCGCGCGATGAACACGGTGCCGGCCCCGGCCGCCAGCCAGCCCAGCACCGGCCAGGAGCGGATCTCGGCTTTCGCCACGAAACGGCAGGGAGCCAGCGAATTGATGACGAAGATGTCGAGCCAGGAGATGTGGTTCGCCACCAGCAGCGCATGTTCGAGCGCCGGCGCGCCGGACGCCGCTTCCACGCTGACGTTGCAAATGGCCAGCAGCTGGCGCGACCAACGCCGCGTGGCCGCATCGCGCAGGCGCCGGCCGGCCCAGGGAAAGACGAACGCGCAGGTCGCCAGGCCCGCAAGCAGGTGAACGGTCACGCGCGCGAAGCGCCAGGCGAGGCGAAGTCGAATCATAGTGAGGAAGCGGGGCCGACGCCCCGCGCACCGTTTAGCGCCAATGAGCGCACATTAGCGCCGGTAGGCGATGCGCCCGTCGACGACGGTCGCCTTCACCTGCCCCGGCAGCTCGAAGCCGAGGAAGGGTGTGTGCTTGCCCTGGCTGGCCAGCGCCGCGCCTTCCACCTTCCAGCGCGTCGCCGGATCGAACAGCACGATGTCCGCCTGCGCGCCGACGCCGAGCTGGCCGGCCGGCAGGCCGGCGATGCGCGCCGCGTCCAGCGTGATCTTCGCCAGCGCCTGCGGCAAGGCATCCGCGCCATGCTGTTCTTCGGCCCATTTCAGCATCAGGGACAGCAGCAATTCCAGGCCGGTGGCGCCAGGCGAAGCTTCGGCGAAGGGCAGCAGCTTTTCGTCGTCGTCGACCGGGGTGTGGTCCGAGCAGACCGCGTCAACCGTGCCGTCGAGCAGGCCGGCGGTGATCGCATCGCGGTCGCGGCCACTCCTGAGCGGCGGGGTCAGGCGCGCATTCGAATCGAAGAAGCCGATGTCGGCGTCGGTCATGTGCAGGTGGTGCACGCCGACGTCGCAGGAGACCGGCAAGCCTTCCTTTTTCGCCGCGCGCACCAGCGCCAGGCCGGCGGCGGACGAGATGCGGCACAGGTGGACGCGCGCGCCGGTCGAGCGCACCAGCTCGAAGATCGTGTTCAGGGCAATGGTTTCGGCCATCACCGGCACGCCGGACAGGCCCAGGCGCGAGGCCAGCGGCCCGCTGTGGGCGACGCCGCCGCGGCCGATGTGCGGATCCTGCGGGCGCAGCCAGACGGTGTAACCGAAGGTTTTCGCGTACTGCAGCGCGCGCAGCAGGACGTTGGTGTCGAGGATCGGCACTTCGGCCTGGGCAAAGCCGATGCAGCCGGCCTCGGTCAGTTCGGCCATCTCGGTCAGCGCCTCGCCTTTCAGGCCCATGGTCAGCGCGCCCAGTGGGTGCACATGGGCCAGATCGAGGTTGCGCGCGCGGTGCTTGAGCATTTCGACCAGGCCGGGTTCGTCCAGCACCGGGTCGGTGTCGGGCGGGCAGATCAGGGTCGTCACGCCACCCTGCACCGCGGCGCGCATTTCCGACTCCAGCGTCGCCTTGTATTCGTAGCCCGGCTCGCGCAGGCGCGCCGACAGGTCGACCAGGCCGGGGGCGACCACGAGGCCGGTCGCGTCGATGGTGTCGTCGGCGCTGAAACCGCTTGGGGCGGCGCCGAGCGCAGCGATCTTGCCGTCGACGACGAACAGGTCGGTGACGCGGTCGATGCCGTTTGCCGGGTCGACCAGGCGCCCGTTCTTGATATGGAGTTGCATGCGTGCGAAGTTCAAACCCGGCCTCCCGCCAAAATACTCATCACTGCCATGCGCACCGCGATGCCGAAGGTCACCTGCGGCAGGATCACGGCCTGCTTGCCATCGGCCACCGCCGAATCGATCTCGACGCCGCGGTTCATCGGCCCCGGGTGCATCACGATCGCATCGGGCTTGGCCAACGCCAGGCGCTCGGGCGTCAGGCCATAGCTCTTGAAGTATTCCTGGGCCGAAGGCAGCAGCGCGCCCGACATGCGTTCGTTCTGCAGGCGCAGCATGATGATGACGTCGACATCCTTGAGGCCTTCGTCCATGTTGTTGAACACGCGCACACCCATGTGTTCCAGGCCGCTCGGCAGCAGCGTCTGCGGGCCGATGGCGCGCACTTCCGGCACGCCCAGCGTGGTCAAGGCGTGGATGTCCGAGCGCGCCACCCGGCTGTGCAGGATGTCGCCGACGATGGCCACGCGCAGGTTGGTGAAATCCTGCTTGTAGTGGCGGATCGTGTACATGTCGAGCAGGCCCTGGGTCGGGTGCGCGTGGCGCCCGTCGCCGGCATTCACGACGTGGATCTCCTTGCGGCCGCTGTCGTTCAGGTGCTTGGCGATCAGGTAGGGCGCACCCGACTGCGCGTGGCGCACCACGAACATGTCGGCATGCATGGCTGCCAGGTTATCGATGGTGTCGAGCAGCGATTCGCCCTTGGTCGTCGACGACGCCTGGATGTTGAGGTTGATGACGTCGGCCGACAGGCGCTTGGAGGCGATCTCGAAGGTGGTGCGGGTGCGCGTGCTGTTCTCGAAGAACAGGTTGAACACGCTTTTACCGCGCATCAGCGGCACCTTTTTCACTTCGCGGTCGGAGATGCCGACGAAACTCTGCGCGGTGTCGAGGATGTGGTTGATGATCGCCTTGGGCAGGCCTTCGATGGTGAGCAGGTGCTGCAGCTCGCCGTTCCTGGTCAGTTGCGGATTATTGTGCAGAATCGGCATTGTCTTCTTCGATCGTGAGCGAGAGTTGACCGGCCGCGTCGCGCGCCAGCGACAGCAGCTGGTTGTTGGCCAGCGTGGTGGTCACGCCGACGAAGTCGGGCGCCACCGGCAATTCGCGGCCGCCGCGGTCGGCCAGCGCCGCCAGCTTGATGCAGGCCGGACGGCCATAGTCGAACAGCACGTTGATCGCGGCGCGCGTGGTGCGGCCGGTATACAGCACGTCGTCGACCAGCAGGATGGTGGCGCCGTCGACGTTGAAGCCGATATGGGTCGGCTTCACGTCCGGATGCAGGCCCTTCCTGGCATAGTCGTCGCGGTAGAACGAGACGTCGATGAAGCCGAGGCGCGCTTTGAGGTCGAGGTCGGCCGCGAGTCGCTCGGCCAGCCAGGCGCCGCCCGAATGGATGCCGACGATGGCGGCGTTGTCGCGAAATTCGGGCACGCTGGCAAGGCCGGCACGCACCTGTTCGAGCAGCGCGCGGTACAGCGCTTCGGCATCGAAGTCTTGATTAGTTGTTGGCATGGTCGTCAAAGTACTGTTGCAAAATAATGGCGGCGGCCTTGGCGTCGATGATCTCGCCGCGCTTGGCGGGGATCACGACCGACGAGTAGCGCTCGTCGACCAGCGCGACCGGGAGATTGAAACGTCCGTGCAGCTGGTTGGCGAAGCGGCGCGCGCGCAGGGTCATGTCGTGCTCGGCGCCGTCGGGATGGCGCGGCTCGCCGACGACGAGGCGCGCCGGGCGCCATTCGTCGATCAGCTTGCCGATGGTGTCGAAACGGGTGGCGTTGTCGATGGCCTTGATGACGGTAAGGGGCTGGGCCTGCCCGGTGAGCGTATTGCCCATCGCGATGCCGATACGCTTGATGCCGAAGTCGAACCCGAGAACGATATCAACCATCGATATCGGCCACGTTACGCATGGCCGGCCTCGGTGGCGAGCATCATCGGGTCGATGCCCAGCAGTTTGATGGCGGCGTTGTAGCGCTCCTCGATCGGCAGGTCGAACAGCACGTGGGCATCGGCGCCGACCGTGAGCCAGCCATTGCGCGAGAGTTCTTCCTCGAGCTGGCCGGGGCTCCAGCCGGCATAGCCGATCGACACCAGCATGCGCTTGGGACCGGCGCCGCTGGCCACCGCCTCGAGCACGTCGATCGAGGTGGTGAACGCGACCTCGCTGGTCACGTTCAGCGACGACGAATAGCGTCCGCTCGGGCTGTGCAGCACGAAGCCGCGGTCGTCCTGGACCGGGCCGCCGAACATGATCGGCTCGTCGACCACATGCGAACGTAAACCCTCGGCCACTTTCAGGTCGATGCGGTCGAACAGCACTTCCATCGTCATGTCGGTGGGTTTGTTGATGACGACGCCAAGCACGCCTTTTTCGTTGTGCTCGCAGACGTACACCACAGCACCGCCGAAGATCGGGTCTTCCATGGAAGGCATGGCGATGAGGAAATGATTGGCCAAGTTCAACCCAGATGGTGCCGGACCGATATTGCCGAGGGTTTCGCTCCCCTGCGGCAGGCCGGCCATGGGCGCAGTTGTGCCGATTTTGCTTTTCTTCATACGCTGACTCTCAGTTTTGGCTCGCTCTCTGGGAGAACCTCGATCGACCGGCCGCGCGTTGGATCGTCCACCCGCCGCGGTTTCCCGAAGCCCCGTGTTTGACTACTAGTATCCAGACAACAACATTAGGCTTTTCGATAGTTTACACTGAAACGCGCGACCGGCCATCGGAAGCGTCGTTGCGCGCGTGGTAACAGGCGAGATACGGCAGTCCCGCAAACGACTCGCTTACCTGGCGCAACGGTTCGATCCTAGCCCGTAAAATAGCCCGCCCTGTTGACTGAAAACACGATGATTCCGATAAGCAAGTCCCTCGTCTGGTTACGCCGCGACCTGCGCGCTTTCGACCATGCAGCGCTGCATCATGCGCTGGCGGACGCGGTGCAACAGGGTGGCGCCGTCTATTGTGTCTTCGTGTTCGATAGCGACATCCTGGCCGGCCTGCCGCGGGATGACCGCCGGGTGCGTTTCATCCACGCCAGCCTGGGTGAACTGGATGCGGAGTTGCGCAAGCTCGGCGGCGGCCTGCTCGTGCGCCACGGCGCGGCGCGCGCATGCATCCCGCGCCTGGCGGCCGAACTCGGCGCCGGCGCCGTCTACGTCAACGACGACTACGAGCCGGACGCGATCGCGCGCGACGCGGCGGTGGCCGAGGCGCTCGGGCGCGACGGGCGCACCCTGCTCCGCTTCAAGGACCAGGTCATCTTCGAAAAAAGCGAGGTGCTGACGCTGGCCGGTGGCATTTACGGTGTCTTTACCCCTTATAAGAATGCCTGGCTCAAGCGCCTGAACGCGCAGCCGCAGGCGGCCGCGCCGTGGATGATCGAACCGTATGCGGCCGGCTTCGCAGCGGTTCCAGAATCGCCATTGCCCAGTCTCGCCGACCTCGGTTTCGACGACGGCCCCCTGCCCGCCCCGCCGGGCATGGATGGCGCGACCCGGCTGTTCGAAGACTTCCTGCCGCGCCTGGCCGACTACGGCACGGCACGCGATTTTCCGATGCAGGATGCGACCTCGCGCCTGTCGATCCACCTGCGCTTCGGCACGACCTCGGTGCGCCACCTGGTGCGCACCTTGCGCCAGATGATGGCCAACGGCGCCGGCGGCGCGGGTGCGCCGGTATGGCTGTCGGAACTGGTCTGGCGCGATTTCTACGCGATGATCCTGTTCCACCATCCGCACATCGCGCAGCAGGCGTTCAAGCCGGCTTTTGACGCTGTCGCCTGGGAAGCGGGCGAGCATGCCGCGGCGCTGTTCGCGGCCTGGTGCGCAGGCCGTACCGGCTATCCGCTGGTGGACGCGGCCATGACGCAACTGAACAGCACCGGTTTCATGCACAACCGCCTGCGCATGGTAACGGCCAGCTTTTTAGTAAAAGATCTCGGGATGGACTGGCGCTGGGGCGAACGTTATTTCGCGCGCCAGCTGAACGATTACGACCTGGCCTCGAACGTCGGCGGCTGGCAGTGGGCGGCGTCGACCGGGTGCGATGCGCAGCCATGGTTCCGGATTTTCAATCCGACCACGCAGTCGCAGAAGTTCGACCGGCAGGGGGCATTCATCCGGCAGTACTTGCCGCAATTGGCCAGGCTCGATGCGCGCGACATTCATGCGCCATGGCTGGTGCCGGCGGATGAACTGGCAGCGTGCGGGGTTGTGTTGGGGCGGGATTATCCGGCGCCGATTGTCGATCATGCGGAGGCAAGGCAGCGGACGCTGGAACGGTTTGCAGTGGTGAAGGCAGCACAGCCGGACAGCGATTAGCAGGACGTAAGGTGGGCGGGTCTCCCGCCCACGCGGTGATAGGTGAAGTTTGAGTAGGCGCACCTGCAGATCTTGCGTTGGTTGAACGCGTGGGCGGGAGACCCGCCCACCTTACGGGTGTGGATCACCTGTTTCGACATTCACGGTTCCGGCATCTCACCATTCAACAAGCCCGCAATCGCCCCCAACAACACCGGCTCCTGGAACGGCTTGCCGAAATAAGCATTCACGCCCAGCCCGAGTGCGACGTTGCGATGCTTATCGGCCGTGCGCGAGGTGATCATGATGATCGGCAGCGTGGTGGTGGCGGCGTCGCCGCGCACGTGGCGCACCAGGTCGAAGCCGTCCATGCGCGGCATTTCGATATCGACCAGCATCAAGTCCGGCCGCACTTGCGGCAGCTGCGCCAGCGCGTCGACGCCATCCTTGGCCAGCGCCACGCGATACCCCTCGCGCTCGAGCAGGCGCTGGGTCACGCGGCGCACGGTGAGCGAATCGTCGACCACCATTACCGTCGGGCGCTGCACAGGGACCGGCTGGCTGGCCGGCGCCGGCGCGACCGCGGCCGCGCCGGCGTTGCGGCCCAGCGCCAGCGGATTGAGGATCAGGACGATGTCTCCGCTACCGAGCACGGTGGCGCCGGCAATGCCCGGCACCCGCGCCAGCTGCGGTCCGAGGTTCTTGATGACGACCTCGCGGTTGCCGAGCACCTCGTCGACCTGCAGCGCGATGCGCTCGCCGGCGCTGTGCAGCACCAGCAGCGGACGCGAACGCAGGCCCGGCTCGAAGCGGTCACCCTCGCCCAGCAGCGCCGGCAGGTAGTGAAACGCCAGCACCTGCCCGCCCGCCTCGATCGTGCCGGCGTCAAAAGCGGCGGCCAGCTCCGGCTCGCGCACCTGCACCACCTGCTCGACCAGGGTCGAGGGCAGCGCATAGGTTTTGCCGGCACTCGATACCAGCACCACCTGCGTTACCGCCAGCGTCAGCGGCAGGCGGATCGTGAAGCGCGTGCCCTGGCCAGCGTTGGTGTCGATCGTCACCCTGCCCCCCAGCGCTTGCGCCTCCGAGCGCACCACGTCCATGCCGACGCCGCGTCCGGCCAGTTCGGTCAGCGTATCGGCGGTCGAAAAGCCGGGCGCGAAAATCAGTTCCGCCGCCTCGTTGTCTGGCAGCGCCGCATCCTGCGCGACCAGGCCTGATGTTTTTGCCTTGGCGCGGATGCGTTCCAGGTCGAGACCGGCGCCATCGTCGCCGAACTGCAGCACGACCTCGTTGCCCTGCTGGCTGACCTGCACCAGCAGTTCGCCGGTTTCGGGCTTGCCCGCGGTCGCACGTTCGTCACGCGCTTCGATGCCGTGGACGATGGCGTTGCGCAGCAGGTGTTCGAAGGGGGCGGCCATCTGTTCCAGCACGCTGCGGTCGATCTCGACGGCGCCGCCGCGGATATCGAGGTTAACGCGCTTGTCGGTTTCCTTGGCGGTCTGGCGCGCGACCCGAAACAGGCGCTCGGACAGGCTGGCGAAGGGCACCATGCGCACCCGCATCAGGTCGCGCTGCAGGTCGCGCGTCATGCGCGACTGGGCAGCCAGTTCTTCGCCGGCGCCGTCGACCGTGCGCGAAAGCGACTCGTGGAAGGAAGCGACGTCGTTCACGCTCTCGGCCATCATGCGCGTGAGTTCCTGCAGGCGCGTAAAGCGGTCGAATTCGAGCGGATCGAATTCGCGTTCGCCGGCGATCGACATGCGCGAGGCGATCTGCGATTCGGCCTGCATTTCGACTTCGCGCAACTGGCGCCGCAGGCGCCCCAGGTTGTCCGAGAAATCGCTTAAAGCGCCTTTCAGCACGCCCATCTGGTTTTCCAGTTTCGAGCGCGTGATCGAGACTTCGCCGGCCTGGGTCACCAGGCGGTCGAGGATGTCGGCGCGCACGCGCACCAGCGGCGTGCGCACTTCCGCCGCGGGCTCGAGCGCCAACGGCGCCTCGTCCGCGGGCACCTCGGGTTCGGGGGCCTGGGCCGGCTGCACCAGCTGTTCGAACAGCGCCAGCGCGGTGTCGTAGTTGGCCATCAGCTCGTCGAACGCTGCAGGCAGCGTCGTCCCCGCATGCACCATGTTCTCGACTTGCGTTTCCAGCTCATGGGTGTGCTGGCCGATGCGCATCGCGCCGGCCATGCGCGCGCTGCCTTTCACGGTGTGCAGCGTGCGTAATAAACCTTGCGCCGGCGCCGGGTCGTGCGGATTGTGCTGCCACTGGCGCAGGCCGTTGCCGATCTGGGGCAGCAGGTCGGCCGCCTCTTCCAGGAACACCGGCAGCAGGTCGGGATCGAGCTCGTCGTGCAGCACGGGTTCGGCCGCCGGCGCGCCGCTGTCGGCCGGCAGGGCGAGGCTGCGCGCGATCGCTTCCGGCTGCGGCGTAGATTCCACTGCCAGTTCCGGTTGCGCTTCCGGCGCGTGTTCGTCCTGTGCCTGCTCGTCTTGCGCCACAGCGAACGCGACGTCGTCGGAGACAACATCGAATGGCGGCTCCTCGGCGCCCTCTTCCAGCGGTGCCGGCATGTGCGCTTGCGGACTGTCGAACAGGGCGTCGAAATCGAGGCCGAACAGGTCGTCGTCGACCGCTGCATTCGTCGCCGGCGTCGCCTCGACCGGCTGCCCGGCTTTCTCGATAACGGGCGGGTCGGCCAACAGGCTCTCGTAGGCTTGCGCGAACAATGCGTCGAGCTGGCGTGTCAAGTCGGCGCCGGCGTCGCCGTATGCGGCGGCGGCCTGCTGCTGCGCCAGGGCCTGGCACAGGGCGTCCAGCTGCGCCAGCATCTCGGGCTGGGCCTCGGCCAGTTCGTCGCGGCCGAAGGCTTGCAGCATCTGGCGCACGCGCGCCAGCGCGGCATCCAACACGTCGTGCTGGGCCGGACTCAGCACCGGCGCCGGGTTGGGCAAAGGTACAGCCAGCATCTCGAGTGCCGTCTCCAGCGCCTGCGCCAGGTCGCGCAGGGCCAGGAAGCCGACCGCGCCCGAGCTGCCGGCCAGCGTGTGCGCCGCCGTCAGGGCCTCGCTACTGGCCGGGCGGCCCGCTTCGTGGCGCCACTCGCCGAAATCGCGCTCGAGCAGGCGCAGCAGTTCGTCGGTCTCGGCGACATAGATGTTGTACAGGGCCAGCGGAATCTCGAGCGCGCCGACGCGGTGCATGTTCTCGTCGGCCGCCGGCCCCGGGCGCGTGGCGGTGGGCAGGGCAAACACGTTGCTGGCCGCTTCGTGCTGTTCAAACGCCTCGGGTTCAACCATGGACTCAGCAGGCACCTCGGCAAACGCGGCGCCCGCCGCCACCCGTTCGGCCGCCGCGACCAGCTCCGCACCGGTGCGTTCCGAAGCGCCGTGCGCCGCCAGTTCCGCCACCCAGGGCGTCAAGGCGGCATGCGCGTGGTCGACCAGGTCGAGCAAATCCGCCGTGGCGGCGCGGCCATCGGCCAGCCAGACGTTCATCACGCGTTCGAGCGCCGCCCCCGCGGCCGCGAATGCGTCCAGGCTGACCATGCGCGCACTGCCCTTGAGCGTGTGGAAGGCGCGCCGCACGATGGTCAGCGCGTCCTGCGCCTGCGGCGTGTGACGCAGCGCCGGCACGGTGGCGGCGATGGTGTCCAGCACTTCGCCGGCTTCTGCGACGAAGATCTCGAGCAGCTCGGCATCGATGCCGGCAGGCTCGCTTTCGGCCGATTTAGATTCAGCAACTTCGGGGACCACGACGGCTTCCTGCGCAGCGCTCATCTGCTCGAAGCTCAGTTCGCGCAGCAGGCCCGCTTCATCGTCGAAGATGAAACGGCTCTGCGCGCTGTCGCTGTTTTGCGCCAGCATGTCGGTGAAGAAGCCGAGCGCGCCGATGTTGCGGGCGATGTTGTGCAGGGCGCCGGCCTGGGCCTCGAGGTCGCCGTCGCCGTCCGCCAGATCTGCCACCGCGTCGCGCACATGATGCGCGGTGCGCGACGCCGCTTCCTGGTCGAGGATACTGAGCGCGCCCTGGATCTGGTGCAGCACCGGATCTGCCGCGACCAGCGCGCCGCGCTTGTGCTGCGGGTCGTCGTAATATTCGTCGAGCAGCTTTTCGACCTGGCGCAGGCCGGATTTTATTTCGCCCGCCAGCACCGCCACCGTCTGGCCCTGCCCGATGCGCCGGGCCAGCGCGTTTTGCCAGTCCGGCGCCGCGGGCAGTGTCTCGCCGGCGGCGAGCGCCAGCAGGCGCTGCCCCATCAGTTCGGCCTGCCGGATGAAATCGTCCGGCAGCCGGCGTACCTGTTCCAGGCCGTGTTCGACGAACAGCAGCGCAGCCGCCATCTCGAGACCGAGCTGCTCGCCGCGGCCGGCGGCCAGCGACTCCAGGGCCGCCCACTCCAGCTGATGCAGCAGTTGGGCCAGCGCCGGCGCGCCGAGCTGTTCGCCGGTGCCGGCCAGCGTGGCCAGCGCCGCCTTGAAGTCGGCTTCGCCCTGCGCGTCGGCATGGGAGGCCAGCTGGTCCCAGCCCGCTTGTGCGCGCGCCAGCGCTTCCTTCGCCTGTTTCAGTGCGCCCGGATCGACCTTGCCGTAGCGGCGTTCGGCATAGTCCGGCGGCACGGCGCCATCGAGTCCAAAGGCGCGGCGCAGCTGTGCGGCGTCGCCATCGGCTTCGCGCGCACACGCGATGAAGAACAGCGCATCGCGCAGCATCGATTCGGGCAAGCCGGCCTGTCCCTGCGCCAGGCGGCGTAACTGCAGGTTGATCTGGCCAAACAGCTGTTTGACGTACAGGTCGCCGGCCAGCATGCCGTCGGCGACCAGGGTGGCGACCGCATGCAGCGCGCGCCAGGCGGTGCGCGCCTGCGCATCCGGACCATTGACCGCCAGCGGCGCGATCGCCGCGGCCAGCGCGCCGGCATGCTGGCGCTGGGCGGCGGCATCCGGACTTTTCAGGTAAGGCAGCAAGGACTTTTCGAACTGGGCGCGGCAGGCCGCATAGTCGGGGGCGGCGTCGACCGCGTCCGCCAGGTCGATCGTGCGCGCGCTGTCGACGTTCAGCAGGTCGGACGGGTGAATGCGCTCCGCGCCCAGCAGCTCCTGCAGCGCGCGATAGTAGGCGAACAGGCGCAGTGGCTGCGGCGCGCTGCCGGCCACCAGTTCATCGAGGTATTCGCCGATCGCGCCAAAGGCCGCGCGCACGACCTGGGCATTCTCCGGCGTGCAGTCGAGCGTGCGCTCCTTGAACCGGTCGAGTGCGCGCTCGGCGGCGGCGGTGAGCAAGCCGACACCCTCGACGTCGACCATCTGCAGCGCGCCGTGCGCCTGGTGCAGGTGCGTCTTCGCATGCAGCAGCAGGGTCGGTTGGGCTTCGTTCGAGCGCGTCGCGGCATCCAGCAGGGCGCTGCCGGAGCGCTCGAGCGCGCCGCGGATCTCGCCGATCACCCACGACAGGGGTCCGGTGTCAAAGGCGGGTGCAGGCGAAGGTACATTCATGGTTAATCTCGGCTCAAGCGGCGACGCGGAAGCGCGACACCGAGTTTTTCAGTTCCTGCGCCAGTACGGCCAGCTGGCGGATCGATTGCGCGGTCTGTTCGGTGCCGGCTTGCGTATGCTCGGTCACCGCCAGGATGTGCTGCATATTGTGCGCCACGCCGTTGGCCGACGTCGCCTGCAAGCTTGTTGCGAACGAGATCCCCTGGATCAGTTCCGCGAGGCGGTTCGAGACGCGCGAGATGTCCGCCAGCGCGGCGCCGGCCGCATCCGACAGGCGCGCGCCCTCGACCACGCCCTGGGTCGATTTTTCCATCGCCGCCGCCGCGTCGTGCGTATCGGTCTGAATCGTGCGCACCAGCGCGCCGATCTGCTTGGCCGCGTCGCCCGAGCGTTCGGCCAGGCGCTGCACCTCTTCGGCCACGACCGAGAAGCCGCGCCCCGCTTCGCCGGCCGACGCCGCCTGGATCGCCGCGTTCAGCGCCAGCACGTTGGTCTGCTCGGTAATGTCGGAAATCAGTTCGGTGATTTCGCCGATCTCCTGCGACGATTCGCCCAGGCGCTTGATGCGTTTGGAGGTTTCCTGGATCTGTTCGCGGATCTCGTGCATGCCGAGGATCGCGTTCTGCACGGCGGCCGAACCCTGCTCGGCCGCGAGCACCGACTGGCGCGCCACGTCGGCCGATTCGTTGGCCGATTTCGAGACGTCGGTGATGTCGCCCGCCATGCGCAGCACGGTCGAGGAAGCGTCCTCGATTTCGCGCGACTGCTGCGCGCTGGCGCCAAGCAGGCCGGTCGAGATGTCCTGCGCCGCGTTCGAGGCCAGCGTCACCTGTTCGGCGGTGGTGGTCACGCGCTGCACCAGGGCGCGCAATTCCTCGACCGTGTAGTTGACCGAATCGGCAATCGCGCCGGTGATGTCTTCCGAGACGGTGGCGTGGACGGTCAGGTCGCCGTCGGCGACTTCCTGCAGCTCGTTCATCAGGCGCAAAATCGCGGCCTGGTTCTGGTTGTTGGTGGCGCGGGCTTCTTCTTCCTGGGTCTGCGCCAGTTGGCGCAGCGCCTCGGCTTCGCGGCGGCGCGCGTCGGCGCCACGGGTGCGGTTGCGCGAGTCCTGCAGCATGACGCGGCTGATCGAGCCGGCCGTGGCCAAGGTAAAAATCGACGCCACCACCATCAGCCAGAACCAGCCGTTCTGCGAGGATTGCTGCGCGCGATAGTCGCCCTGCAGCGCGGCGACTTCCTTCTTGACCTCTTCGTTGTCGCGGTGGATGGTGCGCGCGGCGGCGCGTGCCTGCGAATAGGCGGCCGGATTGTCGAGGAAGGGGCTGAAGTCCTTGCGGAAGGCGTCGAAGCGGGTCTGCACCTGCACCAGCTTGTCGCGCAAATCCGGATTGCGCTGGGCCGCGGCGCCGCCCAGCAGCGTGTCGAGCGCCTGGTCGAACGCGGCGCTGTCGGCGCCGATGCGCAGCGCGGCGTCGTCGCCCGGCACGCCGATGGCGAAGAAGCCGTTGGCGCCGCGCGCCAGGCGCTGGGTCAGCATCATCATGCGGCCGATCGCCGCCAGTTCGCGCGCACTGGCGCCGCGCTCGACGTTTTGCGCCATCAGGTCTTCGGTCAGGACCAGCATCTCCGAGGCCAGGCCATCGAGCTGGCGCACGCTCCTATCGAAAGCGACCAGCGCCGGCTTCATCTTGATGATGTTGAGCGCGCCCTGCTCGGAAGCGCTCCAGGTGGCGCGCACGCGCTGCAGCTGGGCGGCTTCGCGGCCGCCGGCGCCGGGGATGCTGACGCCGCCCAATTCTCCGCCCTTGGCCAGCAGGCGCATGCTGCGCTCGACTTCGGCGCGGCTTTCGTCGAGCTGGGCGAACGAATCGGCGCGGCCGGCGAGCGCATTCGGCGCCGCCTTGCCGGCACGCTGGGTGTGCATCAGGATATCGCCGGCGACCTGGATCTGCGCCGCCACCTTGGCGTTGCCGTCGGCGTTCTGCCACATCCCGAGAATGGTCAGCAGGATGCCGCCGGCAAAGGCGACCAGGAGCAGGCGCAGCTGGCGCGGCAGCGACAGATGGCCGATCAGCGGCAGGCTGAGATTATCCTCGTCGTCGCCCTCGTCGGCCGCGGCCGGCGCGCGGCGGCGCATCACGTTCCCGAGGCGCAGCATGGCTTCCTCGGCCGAACCACCCGCCGGCGGCGCAGGGGCTGCAGTGGCGGCGTGACCCGCTGCGTCGGCCAGCACGTCGGCGCCGAAGCGCGTGTCCGGCGAGGCGAGCACGGTGTCGCTGCCGCCCTTCCCCTTCGGGAAGAAATTCAAACTCATCTTTGACGCGATGCCCATTGCGGCTCCTGCTGCGGTTTTATTGATTGAAGGGGATCAGAGCGATCCGTGTGCGACGTGCAGGAAGCGCTCTTCCCGCACCAGCGCCGCCAGCGACAGCGGCGTCCAGGCGTGGCCGTCGGCGTCGCGCAGCAGCGCTCCGTCGGCCTGCATCGCGCCCGGGCGGCGCAAGCCATAGACACGCGTGACCAGCAGCGCGCAATTGAAACCCAGGCGCGGCGCCAGCGAGACCAGGCGCGCCTCCGGCCCGGCGGCACCGGCGCCGCTGTCGAGATAGCGCGCCAGGTCGATCACGCCGAGCAGGCTGCCGCGCACGTTGGCCAGGCCCAGGTACCAGGTTTGCGTGAGCGGCACGCCGGCCAGTGCCGCGCAGGGCACGATTTCTCCAGCTTCGGTCAGTTCGAGCAGGTAGCGCCGCTCGCCGATCGCTACGCCCAGTTGATGGTGGGCCTGGACGGCGCCGCTCTGCGCGGCCTGCATGCGCTCGATCAGCTGCGCCTGGTAGTCGCGCAGGCGGGTGCGCCGCTGTGATTGCGGTGGCGGCGCAGCGCTGTCGACGCCGGCGTGCATCAGGCGCCCAGCGCGGCGATGCGCGCCAGCAGCTGGCTGGGGTCGACCGGCTTCACGAAATAGTCCTTGGCGCCCTGGCGCATGCCCCAGATGCGGTCGGTTTCCTGGTTCTTGCTGCTGCAAATGATGACCGGCACGGCGGCCAGCTCGGGATCGCGCGCGATCGAGCGCGTCACCTGGAAGCCGTTCGCGCCGGGCATGACGACGTCCATCAGGATCAGCTCGGGCCGGTCGGCGCGCATTTTCAGCAGCGCGTCTTCGCCGTTGTCGGCGGTGGAAACGGAGAAGCCGTTCTTGACCAGGATGTCGGTCAGGTAGTAACGCTCGGTCGGCGAGTCGTCGACGATCAGGATTTTATGAATGGCCACGTGGGCTCCGCAATGGGTAATTCAGGCCTTGGCGGCCGTGTGCTCGCGGACCGCCGCGAGCAGGGTATCTTTGGAAAACGGCTTGGTGAGATAGGCGCTCGAACCGACCATCGCGCCGCGCGCACGGTCGAACAGGCCATCCTTCGAGGACAGCATGACCACCGGCGTCGCATGAAAGCGCGCGCTCTTCTTGATCAGGGCGCAGGTCTGGTAACCGTCCAGGCGCGGCATCAGGATGTCGCAGAACACCAGCGCCGGATGATGGTCGTTGATCTTGGCCAGCGCGTCGAAACCGTCCTCGGCCAGCACGACCTGGTAGCCGGCCTGGGTCAGGAAAATCTCGGCCGAACGGCGGATCGTGTTGCTGTCGTCGACCACCATGACGGTGAGGCCGCTTGCTCCTTGCGATGTCGTCATTTTCGTTTCACTTCAGCATGGAACGCCACCATAGCATAGCGGGATCGGCTTGTGCGCGAAGTGTTGCACAGCGTCAACTACACGCAAACGGAAGAGGGAAAAGCTTGTCGGAAGGTGTAGAAATTACGTTATCGGGTGGGGTGGGATTGATAACTTGATTACAAAGTCGGCACCGAAAATGCCATTTTTGTGCGGGGTGGAAAACAACTCGGTGGTTGACGCTGGCAGGCCGCATTTGTAGGGTGGACTCCGTCCACGCGTTGGACCATCGGCACAGCCGCAGCGTGGAATGCCCTCAGTGGTACGCATCGGTACCATGACGCGTGGGCGGAGCCATTCGTGGCCCGGCCCACCCTACATATCGCGACAGATCATGCACCGCGATTCCAGAAAATTTTATCGCGGCGGATCATGCACCGCGATTCCAGAAATTTAGATCGCGGTCATCTCAAAATCATCTTTGCGCGCGCCGCATTCCGGACAGGTCCAGTTCATCGGCACATCGGCCCAGCGCGTACCCGGCGCGATATTGTCTTCCGGTGCGCCCGCTTCTTCATCGTAGACCCACCCGCAAATCAGGCACATCCAGGTTTGGTAGGCGGTTGCGGTCGTCTCGTTACTCACGTTGTCGTTCCTTCGATCTAGTAAAATGGGGAATCAGGTATCTTAATCTACCCGTCGTGCAAAACCAACCGTCTCCACTGATTCTCACATTTGGGGTGTCCGACCCGGTCGGGGCACTCGGCGTCCAGGCAGACATTGCCACTTTTGCCGCCCATGGCTGCCACGCCCTGTCGATCACCACCGCGCTGCTGGTGTCGGACAGCGCACGCGTCGAGGAATGGCATGAAGTCGATACCGGCGTGATGGCCGACCAGGCGCGCAAGGTGCTCGAAGACATGCCGATCGCCGCCGTCAAGATCGGCGCGATCGCCAGCATCGAGCAGGCCGCCGCGCTGGCCGAGATCGTCTCGGACTATGCCGAAGTGCCCTTGATCGTCGACCCTTTTCTGTCCGCCCTGCCCGACTCCGGCATGTCCGACGAAGACATCGTCGCCTCGATCCGGCAAATCCTGGCGCCGCAGGCAACCGTGCTGCAGCTGTCGCAATCGGAACTCGGGCGCATGGCCGAGCTCTGGCGGGAAGCGGGCGCCGACGGCTCGCTGGCCTCCGACGTCGCCGAACTGACCGCGCGCGGCTGCCAGTACGTGCTCGTGACCGGGACCTCCGAACACGGACATAAACGGGGCCACAAGCGCGCCAATACCCTGTTCGACCGCGACGATGGCGTCACCACGATCGACTGGCAGCACTTGCCGGGCCACTTCGTCGGCGCCGGCACCACGCTCTCGGGCGCGATCGCCGCCTGCATGGCGCAGGGAATGGACGCCATCGAGGCCTTGCGCGCCGCCCAGGACTACACCTACGGCGCCCTCCTGCACGCCCAGCGCTTCGGCATGGGCAAACTCGTTCCCAACCGTTTCTACCGCATCCTGCCGCAGCCCGGCGCCAAGAAAGCATCGATCACATGAACAATGAAATGAGCACTGAACAATCCGCGTCCGGTAACAACAGTCGCAACGACACCCTGTTCGCCCGCGCCCAGCAAAGCACCCCCGGCGGCGTCAACTCCCCGGTGCGCGCCTTCCGCTCGGTGGGCGGCACGCCGCGTTTCATCACCCGCGCCGAAGGACCGTACTTCTGGGATGCCGACGGCAAGCGCTACATCGACTACATCGGCTCCTGGGGTCCGGCGATCGTCGGCCATGCGCACCCGCAAGTGATCAAGGCAGTGCAGGATGCCGCCGCCAACGGCCTGTCGTTCGGCGCGCCGACCGAAGGCGAAATCGAGATCGCCGAGGAAATCTGCAAACTGGTACCGTCGATCGAACAGGTGCGCCTGGTGTCGTCCGGCACCGAAGCGACCATGAGCGCGCTGCGCCTGGCGCGCGGCGCCACTGGCCGCGACAAGATCGTGAAATTCGAAGGCTGCTACCACGGCCACGCCGATTCGCTGCTGGTGAAAGCCGGCTCCGGCCTGCTGACCTTCGGCAACCCGACCTCGGCCGGCGTGCCGGAAGACTTCGTGAAGCACACGCTGGTGCTCGACTACAACAACGTAGTCCAGCTGGAAGAGGCGTTTGCTTCGATGGGCGACACCATCGCCTGCGTCATCGTCGAGCCGGTCGCCGGCAATATGAACCTGATCCGCGCCACCCCGGAATTCCTGGGCCGCATGCGCGAACTCTGTACCGAGCACGGCGCCGTGCTGATTTTCGACGAAGTGATGTGCGGCTTCCGCGTCGGCCTCGGCGGCGCCCAGGAAATGTACGGCATCACGCCGGACCTGACCGCGCTCGGCAAAGTCATCGGCGGCGGCTTGCCGGTGGCGGCATTCGGCGGCAAGACTGAACTCATGCAAAAGATGGCGCCGATCGGCCCGGTCTACCAGGCCGGCACCCTGTCGGGCAACCCGGTGGCGGTGGCGGCCGGCATGACGACCCTGAAACTGGTGCAGCAGCCGGGCTTTTACGAGCAGCTGACCGCGACCGGCCAGAAGCTGATTAAGGGCTTGACGGAAGCGGCGCAGGAAGCCGGCATCGCCTTCTGCGGCGATTCGGTCGGCGGCATGTTCGGCTTTTATTTCAGCGAGAAGGTGCCGTCGACCTATGGCCAGATGATGGCAGGCGACAAGAACCGCTTCAACGCCTTCTTCCACGGCATGCTCGATGAAGGCGTGTATTTCGCACCGGCCATGTTCGAAGCGGGTTTCGTGTCCGCTGCGCACGACGATGCGGTCATCGCGGAAACGATCGCGGCTGCCCGGAAAGTCTTCGCCCGCATCGCTTAAGGCAGAGCAAACGACGCGCGCCGGAGCACGCGGCGCGGCTTGCACCCTGTGCCATCATGGATCCAACTCCGGCTGGATCCGACCATGGCACGACTCCGACGCTCCCCTCCCGGCGCGCCCCGTTCGCGGGTGCCGCGCTCGCAGCAGCCGCTGCCCCAATCGGGGCCGGCGGCGGTCACGGTCGCGCTGCTGCGCGCGGCCGACCCATCCAATCCCGATGCGTATTACGCCGGCATCGTCGACGCCCTGAACGATTACGCGCGCCGCTACGCGGTCGGCACGCCGCTGCGGCTGGCCCATTTTCTGGCGCAGATCGGGCACGAGAGCGGCTTGCGGGCGGCTGAGGAAAATGGCAATTATTCGGCGCCGCGCATGCGCGAGATTTTCGGCTGCCGCGGCGGCCGCGCACAGTACGACCGCGCGGGCGACGATTGCCGCCTCGGCTCCGATGGCCAGCCGGCGCGCCTGCGCCCGAAACTCTGGCTGGAAGCGGACAATTACGCCGGCAACCCCGAACGCCTGCTGTCGTATGTGTACGCGAACCGCTTGGGCAACGGCGACGAAGCCTCGGGCGACGGCTACCGCTACCGCGGACGCGGCCTGATCCAGCTGACCGGCAAAAGCAATTACGCTGCGTTTACGGAAGTGCACAATGCGCGCAGCCCGGCGGACGTGCGCGATTTTCTAGCCGAACCCGAACTGCTCATGAGCGAACTCAAATACGCCATCGAATCGGCTTTCTATTACTGGGATGCGCGTACAGTCAACGCGCTTGCCGACCAGGACGATCTCGAGCAAGTAACGCGCGCCATCAATGGTGGCTTGAATGGACTGGAAGACCGTGGAGAACGCCTTGCAAGAATCAAGAAAGTCCTGGGGATCTAGATTGGCCCTGCTGGCAGCTTGCTGCGCGGCCGCGCCGGTGCAGGCCGCGTCGCTGTGCGCGCCAAATGAACCCGTCGTGTTCGCCTGCCATGTCGGCGGCAAGATGGTCTCGCTGTGCCGCCCCGCCGGCGACCGCGGCATGCTGAGCTACCGTTTCGGCGGCCCCGGCAAACTCGAACTCAGCTACCCTGAACCCGGCCGCCAGGCGAGCGCGGCGTTCACCGTGAAATCGGTGCCGCTGATCGGCGGCGGCGAAACCACGGTCGCATTCAAGCGCGGTGTTTATACCTATACGGTCTACAGCAAGGTGGCGCGCTCGGAAGATGGCGGCGCGCCGGAATTCGAAGACGGCGTCATCGTCGCGCGGCGCGGCAAGGTGCTCAGCAAGATGCGCTGCGAGGATGGCGGTGAAGGGTTTCGGGAACCGATGACCGCAGTGGTGGTGAAATAAAATTTCATTCAAGCCAATGCGATGAAATTTTGTTTCAGTAGGGTGGGCGCCCCTGTGCCCACGCGTTACGCTTGCATGACGCGCACGTCCGCGTGGGCTCGGGGCGCCCACCCTACGGTACCCATGATCACGCCAGCTTCAACCAGCCCCGCTTCCTGAAATACCACAGCGGCGCAATCGCGCTCGCCACCATCAGCCCCAATGCGAACGGATAACCGAAGGTCCAGTCCAGCTCCGGGAACCATTTGTGGAAGTTCATGCCGTAGATGCTGGCGATCAGCGTCGGCGGCAGGAAGGCGACCGAGGCCACCGAGAAGATCTTGATGATCTTGTTCTGGTTGATGTTAATAAAACCGACGGTCGCATCCATCAGGAAGTTAACCTTGTCGAACAGGAAGGACGTATGGCCGTCCAGCGATTCGATGTCGCGCAAGATCTGGCGCGCGTCGTCGAACTGTTCCGAATTCAGCAGGCGTCCGCGCATCAGGAAGCTGACGGCGCGCCGGGTGTCCATCATGTTGCGGCGGATGCGGCCATTCAAGTCTTCCTCGTGCGCGATCGCATTCAGCGCGGCGGCCGCGTCCTGGTCGGTGAATTCCTTTTGCAGCACGCGCGTGCTGACTTCTTCCAGGCTTTCGTAGATGCCCTCCAACGCGTCCGCCGAGTATTCGGCATCGGTCGCGTACAGGTCGAGCAGCACGTCCATGTAGTCGGCGATCGAACCGGGCCGCGAACGGGCGCGCATGCGCACCAGGCGGAACACCGGCAAGTCGTCGTTGTGCATCGAGAACAGCATCTTGCCCGACAGGATGAAGGCAACCGTCACCACGCGCGACGGGCCATCCTCTTCTTCGAGCAGGAAGTCGGTGCGCAGGTGCAGGTCGCCGTTTTCGGCTTCGTAGTAGCGGGCCGAAGCTTCGATGTCCGACACCTCGTCTTCGCCCGGCAGTGTCACCCCATAAATCGTCTTGACCCACGCGCGTTCGTCGTCATCCGGATCGGTCAGATCGACCCAGACAGGCGTGGCATTCTCCAGGTCGGCGCGGGAAGCGATGGGGACCTGGTTCAGCCGGCCATTTTGTAGGACAAATACGTTGATCATGCGCTTTCTCGGCCGGAATCAAAACTGTCGCAAGTGTACCCGTTAGCCCCGTGCGCGGCCACCCCGAAACAACAGTTTCGCGGGGCATTACGCTGTTTTTCAGCGAATTGCGAGATGGGCGCTCAGGGCAGCTCGGCCGAGCCCATGCGCCGCTGGATCAGGCTGGTGCGCTTGACCAGGTAATTCGTGCTGCGGTTGCGGTCGTAGTAGCGCGGATTCGGCAGCATCACGGCCAGGCGCGCGGCCTGGGCCGGCGCCAGCTTGGCGGCCGGCACGCGGAAGTAATAGCGCGCGGCTGCTTCGGCGCCGAACACGCCGCGTCCGAACTCGACCACGTTGAGATAGACCTCCAAAATGCGCCGCTTGCTCATCACCGTTTCCAGCATGAAAGCGATGATCATCTCCTGCCCCTTGCGCAGGTAGCTGCGCGAGCCCGACAGGAACAGGTTCTTGGCCAGCTGCTGGGTGATGGTCGAGCCGCCGCCGACGACCTTGTGCTTGCGGTTGTTGCGGTCGTAGGCCTTTTCGAGCGCTTCGAAGTCGACGCCCGGGTGATCGGCGAAATTCGCGTCTTCCGAGGCAACCACCGCGCGCTTGAGATTGTTAGAAATGCGTTCGTACGGTACCCATTCGTGCTTGAGCTGCGCATTCGGGTTCTTGTCGCGCAGTTCGGACAATTGCTGGCGCATGAAGCTGGTCGAACTCGGGTTGAAATACACGAACCAGCAGACTTGCACGAAGAAATACAGCTGGAGCAGGAATACGGCCAGGATCGGCCCCAGGAAAATCCATTTGATCCAGCGCCGGCCGCCTTGTTTAACCGCCCCTGCCGCATTGCCTCGTTTAGCCATTTGTTCTTTTAATTATGGTCGTAGTTTGGTAAAAACAGCACGCGTCTCCGGCCGCACGCCGCGCCAGACCAGGAAGGCCTCGGCCGCCTGCTCGACCAGCATGCCCAGCCCGTCGCGCGTCCCGGCGCCCTGCGCGCTGGCAAACACCATGAACGGCGATGGCGCGCTGCCGTACATGATATCCAAAGCCAGTGTTCCTTCGGCAAAAGCCGAAGCCGGCACCGGCGGCATCTCGGCCGCCAGGCTGCTCGAGGTGGCGTTGACGACGATATCGTAGGGTCCCGCAATGTCGTCATAGCCGCCGACCGCCAGTTCGACGTCGTGGCCGCTGAACCTGGCAACGAGGCTCTCCGCCGTGGCGCGGGTGCGGTTCGCCACCAGGATCGAACGCGGTCCCTGCTCGATAAACGGCAGCATGATCCCACGCGCCGCACCGCCCGCGCCGAGCAGCAAAATCCGCTTGTCGGCCAACGTCACGCCGGCATTGCGCAGGATGTCGGCCACCAGGCCGGGGCCGTCGGTGTTGTCGCCGATGATCTCGCCATCCCTGAAACTCAGGGTATTCACGGCGCCGGCGGCGCGCGCACGCTCCGTCAGCTGCGTCGCCACGGCGACCGCCTCGATCTTGAACGGCACCGTAACGTTCGCGCCCTTGTACCCCTGCGCCACCAGGTCGCGCACCGTGGCGGCGAAACCGTCGAGCGGCGCCAGGCAGCGTCCGTAGGCGAGGTCTTGCCCGGTCTGGGCGGCGAACACCGGGTGGATCTCGGGCGATTTACTGTGGGCGATCGGGTTACCGATCACGCAATACTGGTCCGTCATGCCTGCTCCTGGAGTTCGGCCTTCACTTTTTCTTCTCGGGTAAACGTAAACCGGGTGATCACGATCCATAAATCGTCCTTGCCGGCCGTGCGCATGTTTTGCGGAAAGGCGCCGAAGGGCGCGGCGCGGCGTACGATCTCGAGCGCCGCCTTGTCCAGCGCCGGATTGCCGGACGAACGCTCGACGCGCGGCCCGCCCTCTTTCTGGTACAGGCTGCCGTCCTGGAACACCGGGATCGAGATGACCAGTTCGCCGTAGAGTTTCTTGCCGTTTTGCTGAGGGAAATTCAGCGTGCCGACTTCTTCCACCTGCTTTTGCATCGCCTTGTAGTACAGCGCATAGCCGACCTGGCGCGTGCTCGGCGAAATGTGGGTGCGCTTCGGACGCTTGTTCTGGTCTTCGATCGTCTGCGTGATCTCGGCCGTCATGCGCGCGATCTGGCGCGTGGTGTCGACTTCGTCGGCGCCGGTGCGGGTCGGATCGGGCTTGTCGTTGTCGGTGACGGGCGCAGTTTTAAAACTGGATTTCTGCACGCGCGAGAGCACGTTCTGCTGCAATTGCTCAAGTTCAACGATGCGCTTTTGCAGCGCCTTGATGCTGTCGCCATTCTCGTTCTTGCGCAGGTCGGGCAAGGGCGATTTGGAGCGGCCGGCCTCGGCCATGCCGCCGCCTTCGAGGTTGGCCTGCGCCAGCGCCTCGGCTTTCACCGGCGCCTTGGCGTGCTTGGCGTTGACGAGGATGACTTCCAGCCCCGGATCGGCCGGCTCGAAGCGCAAGGCATCGGGCGCCACGAAACGGATGGCGAGCAGGACCGCATGCGCCGCCACCGAAGCGGCCAGGGCAATCATGAGGGGACGGTTTTCTCGGGAATACTTCACGCGGGCGGCCGGACGGCTGTTGAATCTGGGAATTCAAGCATTCTACCGTGCCGGAAGGCGCTGTGGGATGTCTGCGGACCTTGGTGGTGCTGCGGCAACGGGTGAGATCGTTGGCGCTGGAAAATCGTAGCACCGTAGGGTGGACTCCCGAGTCCACCCTACGGTGCACGACAGCTAACGGTCTTAATGCGGGCAGACGAGTTTCAGCGCGTGCCCATCCTTCTGCGAAAAATACTCGACGCACTGTTCGCCCTGCCGGTAAATCGTGCGCATGCCGAACGAAGACACGTAATCGGCCTCGCTGAAACTGACCGATCCGTCATGGTCGAGATCGATCGCCTCGTAGGGCAGCGGCGAACGGTACACCATCCAGGCGAAGATCGCCCAGTAGCCCAGGATCAGCAGGGCTGCGGCAAGCACGGCGGTGCGGATGGAGCGGTGCATTTTGCGGGCCGATGGCGCGGCAGGGTTCATGGTCAGGCGCCGGCCGGGGTCGCGTCGTCCGTGCTGACCGCCGCCACCGCGCCTTCCGCCTCGACCACTTCCTCGACTGCCGCCTCGCCGGTGTCCGTAGCGTCTCCCTCCTCCTCTTCCAGCGCCAACGCCTCGCCCGGCGCCGCGACGACTTCGAGCAGGCGCGCTTCGAGCGACAGGTCGACCTCGTCCCAGCGCACGATGTCCAGGCGCACCGGCGTGCCGCGCGCGACCTGCGGCATGCCGGCCAGGCGGATCACCAGCGGCACGTCCGCCAGGCGCAGCACGTCGTCTTTCAGGACGACGGCATCGGCCTGCTTGACCTGTTCCTGCCCCAGCCAGCGCAGGCACCAATAGCGTTCCATCGTCTGCTGGAAGTCGTTATAGGCGGCATAGGCGGCGTCGAAGGCCGAGACGATCGAGAACAGCGTCGCGTCGCGCGGCTTGAACGGGGCCACCAGCGGCGCCGTCACGCCGTGCTCGGCGCAGGCGATGATCTGCCACTGGTTGACCAGGTCGGTGTAGCGGCGCAGCGGTGAGGTGCTCCAGGCATATTGATCGACACCGAGACCCTGGTGCGGCGCCGCGTGCGTGACCATGCGCACCTGCATTTTTGCCGCCCAGCCGGCGCCGCTGCCGGCGCCTTGCGAACGGTAGATGCCCGGCACGCCCGAGTCGTGCAGCAGCTTGCCCCAGGTACTGTTGGCGAAAATCATCAGCTCGGCAACGATTTTATCCAGCGGCGCGCCACGCTTGCGGCGCACGATCGAGACCACGTCGTCCTCGACATAAAAGTTAAAATCGACGCGGTTGCCCTGTTCCGGCTTCAGGCCGAACGCTTCGCGCTTGACCATGCGCCCGGCTTCCAGCTTCAAGGCCCATTTCCACAGCAGCCCCAGCTCGGCCTTGTGCGGATACTCGCCTTCTCCGTTTTCCAGCGTTTCCTCGTTGACCAGTTCGTCGAGGTCGTTGTGGCGCAGGTTGCTCTGGATCGGCACCAGCTCGGCGCGCGTCGTGGTCGAAATCGTCGACCAATCCGCCGGGTTCAGGGTCGCGTACAGCGACAGTGCCGGGCAGGTATTCCCTTCGGCCAGCGTAAAAGCGTTCACCACTTCATCCGGCAGCATGGTGATCTTGTCGCCCGGCATATACACGGTCGACATGCGGCTGCGCGCGATCTTGTCGATCTCGTCGTCCGGCTTGATGGCGAGCCCCGGCGCAGCGATGTGGATGCCGACGCGCACGTTGCCGTCTGCCAGTTGCTCGACCGAGAAAGCATCGTCGATCTCGGTGGTGGTGACGTCGTCGATCGAGAAGGCGGCGACATTCGCCAGCGGCAGCGCCGTCGGCGCGCTCGGCACCGCAACCGGCTGGAAACCGGCGCCGCGCGGGAAGTTCTCGAACAGGAAACGCCCCATGTGCAGCTCTTTGGGCGAGGCGACGCCCTCCGTCGCCAGCATCAGGCGTGGCATGGTCGTCTGCAACTCGTTGGCCGCCGCTTCCAGCGCCTTGTATTCGATCGTGTTCTTGTCCGGCTTGAACAGCAATTGGGCGACGATCGGCTGCATCGCCGCCGGCAGGGTGCCCGCTTTCAGCTCGTCGACATAGCCGGCCTGGATCAGTGCCTGCTGTTTTTTCTTTTCGATGCCGGCCTGGGCTGCGCGCAGCGATTGCTCGGGGGCGGCCTTGTAGCGTCCGCGTCCCTTCTTGTAGAAATAGATCGGGGCATTGTGCAGCGCCAGCACCAGGCCGGCGGCCTCGGCGGGCAGCGGCGCGTGGCCGAAATACTCGGCGCCCAGCTCGGCAAAGCCGAACTCTTCCTGGCCGGCCACTTCCCACAGGAAGTCGAGGTCGACTTCGGCGGCGATGCCTTTCGCTTCGTCGAGCAGCACTTCCGGCGCCGGCTTTTCGTATTGCAGCAAGACATCCTTGATCTTGACCTTGCTGCGTTTTCCGCTGGCCAATTCCACTTGATAGGCTTCGCCGGCGGTCGACAACACCGAGCCAACCTTGAAGTCGCCTGATTCTTCAAAAAATACGTTCATGTTATTTCGCTATCTTTATTGTTGCGGTTGCCGTCAGGTTGAGTACCGCCGGCAAAAATATCTCGGTGACCATCAGCAAGCCTCGATGGCGGCGATAGACACAGCGCCGCGCGTGGAATTCGTGCCCGTCGAGCTCCCCGCCCAAGGCGGCGCGTACGCTTGCCAGCAGCGGGTGGCCAGTGCGCAGGCGGGCAAATTCGAGCGGCCCGCGCTTCACTTTCGGGTCATAAAACAGGGTGGTGCCGAGCGACCGTTCGCCCAGCGCCGAAAACAATGGCCAGTCGCTTGCCGTGGCCGCCATCGGCACGACGGTGTGGCCGAAGACCACGGGCACGCCGTCGCAGCAGAGCAAAACCTCGCGCTCCCAGACCCGCGCGCGCCGCGCCAGGCCCAGCGGCGCCGTTTCTTCGAAGGCACAGGTCGCGCTCTTCTGGTGCAAGCGGCGCACGCGGAACGTGGCGCTGCTCTCCACCAGGCGCGCCGTCAGTGAACCCGGTGTTGTCAGCCAGTCGCGCATCCCGGCATCGGCACCGACGCCGCCCACCTTGGCGTGCCACGTCGCCAGGCGCAGGCGCGCGCCTACGATGCCGCCTTCCCTTGCGACCAGTCGGCGTGCGGCTGGCAAAACGCCAGCACGTCATCGACGTACTGCGGAAATTCAGAAATCGCGTGGTCGCTGCCCTCGATCACATGCTGGCGCGCACCTTCATAATGGGCCACCATGTCGCGGTAATCCAGTACTTCGTCGCCGGTGGCGGCAATCAGGAAATAGCGCTCGGGCCGGGTAATACGCGCGACTTTCAGTTCGGCCAATTCGTCGATGTAGTCGCGTCGGAATTCGAAGGGTTCATCCGAATGCCAGTTGGTGGTGACGCCGACGTGGCTTTCGAGATTTTTCAGCGGATCGACCGCGGGATTGAGCAATACCGCCGGCACGTCGAGGCGCTCGGCCAGCCAGGTGGCATAAAAGCCGCCCAGCGAGGAGCCGACGATGGACAGGTTGTGCGGCGCATGGCGCCCGGCCAGCAGCAGCGCAAGTTCCATCGCCGCCTTGGGCGAGGCCGGCAGTTGCGGACAGATCAGGTCGCCGGCACGCCCGGCGGCGGCCATCCGCTCCTGCAGTACGCGCGCTTTGAAAGAGCGCGGCGAGGAGCGAAAGCCGTGCAGATATAAAATCATTTCGCCAGCGCCTCGAGCAGTTTCTGGTGCACGCCGCCGAAGCCGCCATTGCTCATCACGAGGATATGGTCGCCCGGCTGGGCCGCCTGCACGATGGCTTGCACCATGTAGTCGATCTGGTCGAAACTGTGCGCGATCGTCCCCAGCGGTTTCAATGCATCGGCCAGCGACCAGCCCAGCGCCTGCTGGCTGCCGAAACCGAACACCAGGTCCGCATCCTTCAAACTGCCCGGCAATGCATCCTTCATGGCGCCCAGCTTCATCGTGTTCGAACGCGGTTCCAGCACGGCCAGGATGCGGCCCCTGGCGCCGATTTTCTGGTGCAGGCCGCCCACAGTGGTAGCAATCGCCGTCGGGTGGTGGGCGAAGTCGTCGTACACGGTGATGTTGTTGACCACGCCGCGCACTTCCATGCGTCGCTTGACGCTCTGGAAGCGAGAGAGCGAATCGACCGCCTGCGCCACCGGCACGCCGACGTGGCGCGCCGCCGCGATCGCGGCCAGCGCGTTCGAGCGGTTGTGCTTGCCGGTCAGGCCCCAGTGGACAGTGCCCTGGTGCTCGCCATTGAAGATGACATCGAAGCTGGACCCGCCCGGATGCTCGACCATCGCCCAGTCGACGCCATCGGACACGCCAAAGGTTTCCTTCTCGCTCCAGCAGCCGCGTTTGATGACGCGTGCCAGCGAGGTTTCGTCGCCATTCACGATCAGGCGCCCCACGCCCGGCACGGTACGCACCAGGTGATGGAACTGGGTCTCGATGGCGCCGATGTCCGGGAAGATATCGGCGTGGTCGAATTCGAGGTTGTTCAATACCGCCGTCTTGGCGTGGTAGTGCACGAACTTGCTGCGCTTGTCGAAGAAGGCGGTATCGTATTCGTCGGCTTCGATGACGAAAAAGTCCGATTCGCTCTCCCCCTGCAGGCGCGCGGAAATACCGAAATTCATCGGCACGCCGCCGATCAGGAAGCCGGGCGCATAGCCGGCGTCTTCCAGGATCCAGGCCAGCATCGACGAGGTCGTGGTTTTACCGTGGGTACCAGCGACGGCCAATACCCATTTTTCGCGCAAAATATGTTCGCCAATCCACTGCGGACCCGACACATAGGGCAAGCCGCGGTTCAGGATTTCCTCGATCAGCGGATTCCCGCGCGTCATCACATTCCCGACCACATACAGATCGGGATTCAGCGACACTTGCTCCGGGCCATAACCCTGGATCAATTCGATGCCCTGTGCCTCGAGCTGGGTACTCATCGGAGGGTAGACGTTGGCGTCGCAACCGGTAACGCGGTGGCCGGCCTCTTTCGCCAAAACCGCCAGGCCGCCCATGAAGGTGCCGCAAATGCCGAGGATGTGAATATGCATGATCGTGAGGAAAGAAGCGAATACGCGATTCTACCCGACGCGATGCCATTTTTCGTTCAAGAGTATGATCTGGGGCATGATGCCAACCCAGAATAATGACCTCCAACAGTTGCGCGCGCAGATCGCCGCAACCGCCGCGCGCATGATCGCGCAAGATGGCGCCGACTATGCCACGGCGCGCACGAAAGCGGCCCGCCAGGTGCTCGGCGTGGACCAGCCGCGACCGAACCTGATGCCCGACAATGGCGAGATCGAAGACGAAGTGCGGCGCTACCAGGCCCTGTTTGGTGGCGCCGCCCATGCCGAGCGCTTGCAGCTGCTGCGCGAAAAGGCGCTCGAGGTGATGGATGCGCTGGCCGAGTTTCGTCCCTATCTGACCGGTGCGGTATTGAATGGCACCGCGGGCGAACACGACGACATCCATTTGCAGCTGTTTGCCGACAGCGCGAAAGAGGTCGAGATTTTCCTCCTGAACCGCAACGTCAATATAGATATCTCGGAAACCCCGCATTTCAAGGGCGCCAGGTACGATCCTGTTGAAACGGTGAGCTTCCTGTGGCATAAGGAGGCGGTGCATGCCGAGTTGTACGATTTTCATGATTTACGCGGGGCCTTGAAACCGCGCGCCGATGGCCGCCTGCAGCGGGTCGACGCCGCCGGCCTGCGCGCCCTGATGAGCAACGACCAATCCCTGGAACAGGACGAATGAAGAATAAAAAATTTGCGGTCATCGCGGCCTTGTCCGCGATTTTTTTGGGCCTGGGTGTCGTGTTCGGCAACAAGACCAGGCCAGTGCCGGCAGCGGCCCCGGTCGCCACCAACGCGCCGGCAGCGACGGCGGCTGCGGCCGGCGCCCCTGCCAATCTCTATGCGCGCACCCTGGAAGACCTCGACGGCAAGCAGCAAGCCTTCAGCCAGTGGCAGGGCAAACCGCTGCTGGTGAATTTCTGGGCCACCTGGTGCGCTCCCTGCGTGCAGGAAATGCCGGAACTGTCGGCCATCGCCAATGAAGAAAATGGCAAGCGCTTCAACGTGATCGGTGTCGGCATCGACTCGCCGACGGCCATGCGCGAATTCGCCGCCAAGCACAACATCAAGTATCCACTGCTGGTGGGCGGCATGGGCGGCACCGATATTGCGCGCGATTTCGGCAACGCCAATGGCGGCCTGCCTTTCACGGTCCTGATCGGCGCCAACGGGCAAGTGCGCAAGACCTATCTCGGCAAACTGAAATTCGATGTGTTGAAGGCCGACTTGGCGGAACTCTGAAACATCGCGCACGGTCGTTCGTTTCTGATCTGCGCGCCAGCCCCCTCTATCCACCAAGAATTTTATCGCTTGCCAATAGCTGACGTTAGCGGCAAAATGCGACACTTTCGAGCATAGACTCTAGAATACAATGGCGAAAAAGCTACTGCTGCTCAACGGTCCCAACCTGAATTTATTGGGCACCCGCGAGCCTGCGGTGTATGGCGCGGCAACGCTGGCCGACATCGAAAGCGCGGCACAGGCGCAAGCCGAAGCTGCGGGCGGGTCGCTTTCCTGCTTTCAGAGCAACCATGAAGGTGCGCTGATCGACCGCATCCATGCCGCCCGCGAGGAAGGCGTCGACGCGATCGTCATCAATCCCGGCGGACTGACCCACACGAGCGTGGCATTGCGCGATGCGCTGGCCGCGGTGGCGATTCCGTTCATCGAGGTCCATATCTCAAATATTTATCAGCGCGAAGAATTCCGTCACCATTCCTATTTGTCGGCCCTGGCCCGCGGCACCATCTGCGGACTCGGCGTCGACGGGTATCGGTTTGCCATCGACTTTGCGCTTAAATAGCGTTAATCTACGACAACTTCATGCATCATCCTCGGCTGCGCCGTCTTTTTGCGCGCTGTTTTACTCTTCTAATACCACAATAATTCCAAGGGGTTTCACATGGATTTACGTAAACTCAAGACTTTGATCGACCTCGTCGCCGAATCGGACATCGCTGAACTCGAAGTGACCGAAGGCGAGAGCAAGGTTCGCATCGTCAAGTCGTCCGCCACGCCCCAAGGCCAGATGATGATGATGCCGCCTGCCGGCATGCAGCAGTATTCGGCGCCCGCCCCTGTCGCCGCACCTGCCCCGGCCGCGCCTGCAGCACCGGTTCCCGCCGCCGAAACCGGCCACGTCGTCAAGTCGCCGATGGTCGGTACCTTCTATCGCTCGTCGGCGCCTGGCGCTGCGGCCTTCGTCGAAGTCGGCACCAACATCAAGGAAGGCGATACCCTCTGCATCATCGAGGCAATGAAACTCCTGAACGAAATCGACGCCGATGCGTCCGGCGTGGTGACCAAGATCCTTGTGGAAAATGGCCAGCCGGTCGAATTCGGCCAGCCACTGTTCGTGATCGGTTAATTGTCCTTCCGGCCGTGATCTCTTCCCGGCCGCACCATCCCGAATCCAGGCCGGCGCACGACGCCGGCACTCTCACCTGACCAAGCTAACCATGTTTGAAAAAATTCTTATCGCCAACCGTGGTGAAATCGCGCTGCGTATCCAGCGTGCATGCCGCGAAATGGGCATCAAGACGGTGGTCGTTCACTCGGAAGCCGACAAGGACGCCAAGTACGTCAAGCTGGCCGACGAATCGGTCTGCATCGGCCCGGCGCAATCGTCGCTGAGCTACCTGAACATGCCGGCCATCATCAGCGCCGCCGAAGTGACCGACGCCGAAGCGATCCACCCCGGCTACGGCTTCCTGTCGGAAAACGCCGACTTTGCCGAACGCGTGGAAAAATCGGGCTTCGTCTTCATCGGCCCGCGTTCCGATTCGATCCGTTTGATGGGCGACAAGGTGTCGGCCAAGCAGGCGATGATCCGCGCCGGCGTGCCTTGCGTGCCGGGTTCGGATGGCGCGCTGTCGGACGACCCGAAAGAGATCATCCAGACCGCCCGCAAGGTCGGCTATCCGGTCATCATCAAGGCGGCCGGCGGCGGCGGCGGGCGCGGCATGCGCGTGGTCCACACCGAAGCGGCGCTGCTCAATGCCGTGGCGATGACCAAGACCGAAGCCGGTACCGCCTTCGGCAATCCGGAAGTGTACATGGAGAAGTACCTGGAAAATCCGCGCCACGTGGAAATCCAGATCCTCGCCGACGAACACAAGAATGCCGTCTGGCTGGGCGAGCGCGACTGCTCGATGCAGCGCCGCCACCAGAAGGTGATCGAGGAAGCGCCGGCACCGGGCATCCCGCGTAAACTGATCGAAAAGATCGGCGATCGTTGCGCCGAAGCGTGCCGCAAGATCGGCTACCGCGGCGCCGGCACCTTCGAATTCCTGTACGAAAACGGCGAGTTCTATTTCATCGAAATGAACACCCGCGTGCAGGTCGAACACCCGGTCACCGAAATGATCACCGGCATCGACATCGTGCAGGAACAGATCCGCATCGCCTGCGGCGAGAAACTGCGTTTCCGCCAGCGCGACATCATGCTGGCCGGCCACGCGATCGAATGCCGCATCAATGCCGAAGACCCGTTCAAATTTACGCCGTCGCCGGGCCGCATCACTGGCTGGCATCCGCCGGGCGGTCCCGGCATCCGTGTCGATTCGCACTCGTATGCGGGCTACTATGTGCCACCTCATTACGACTCGATGATCGGCAAGGTAATTTCCTACGGTGCTACGCGTGAGCAAGCCATCCGCCGCATGCAAATCGCGTTGTCGGAAATGGTGGTCGAGGGTATCTTGACCAACATCCAGCTGCACCGCGAACTGATGGTCGACGCCCGCTTCATCGAAGGCGGCACCAACATCCATTACCTGGAACAGAAGCTGGCCAACCGCCCCGACACCAAAGTGGTCGTGGCTCCCGAGAACAAGGCTGACGCATGAGCTGGACCGAAGTCATCATCGAAATCGCACGCGAGCACGCCGAGGCGTTATCGGACGCCTTGATGGAAGCGGGTGCGCTGTCGGTGTCGGTGGAAGATGCCGACGAAGGTACCGACCAGGAAAAGCCGCTGTTCGGCGAACCTGGCATGGAGCCGACCGAAGCGGCCTGGGACCACAGCCGCGTCGTGGCCCTGACCGACGTCGATGCCGACCAGGCCGCGATCATCGCCGAAGCGGCGGCCGCCATCGGCCTGGCCGAGGCCCCGGCGTTTACCACGCGCGACGTCGCCGACGCCGACTGGGTACGCCTGACGCAATCGCAGTTCGAACCGATCCACATCGGCACCAACATCTGGGTCGTGCCGAGCTGGCACGAAGCGCCGGACCCGAACGGGTTGATTCTCGAACTCGATCCCGGCCTGGCCTTTGGCACCGGCAGCCATCCGACCACGCGCCTGTGCATGGAGTGGTTAGAGGCCCATCCGGCGCCCGGCAAATCGGTACTGGATTACGGCTGCGGTTCGGGCATCCTGGCGATGGTCGCCAAGAAGCTCGACGCTGCCGACGTCACCGGTGTCGACATCGATCCGCAGGCGATCGAATCGGCACGCGCCAACGCCGAGCGCAACGGTTGCGACATTACCTTCTACGTGCCGGACGAACTGGCTGTCTCGGGCAACGAGCGCCACAAGAGCGGCAAGTTCGACATCGTCGTCGCCAACATCCTGTCGAGCCCATTGAAGCTGATGGCGCCGATGCTGTCGGGCCGCGTGGCGCCGGGCGGTTCGCTGGTGCTGTCGGGCGTGCTGGCGCGCCAGGCCGAGGAAGTGGCCGCGGCGTATGCACCTTTCATCAAGCTGGGCGTCTGGGCCGAGCAGGACGGCTGGGTTGCCCTTCACGGGACGCTTGGCCAGGATACCGTACCGGCCGCGCGCTCCGCAACGAACGTTTAAGGAGCCCGGCATGGCGCTTGCCACACAATGCCCCCATTGCGGCACGATGTTCCGGGTCGCCTCGGACCAACTCAAGCTGCGTGGGGGCATCGTGCGTTGCGGCTCCTGCCAGGAGATTTTCGACGGCAGCGCGACGCTGGTCGACCTCGATGCGCTGCCGGCCAAAGCGCCGGCGGCGGACAAGGCCGAGGCGCCTGCGGAATCGGCGCCTGCGCCTGTTGCAGAGTCTGCGCCTGCGTTTGTTCCGGAGATTGCGCCTGCTCCAGAGCCTGAGCCTGTCGTCGCTGAAGCGGTCGCTGAACCCGCACCTGCACCCGAACTTGCCTCTTTCTCCGAACCTGCGCCTGTGGCGCAGGCGTCGGTCGAACCACCCGCTCCCACCGTACCCGAAGACGAACCGCTGGCGCCGCTCGACGTGGCAGTCGCGCTGCCGAATTTCGACGACCAGCCGGTCTATACGCTCGACTTCGACCATACCTTCGATCCGTTCGGGATTTTGCCGAAGGTCGATACGCCGCAGGAAGCGCCCATTCCATCCGACGCGCCTGTCGCCGCCGCGCCGCTGCCGGAGCCGGCGCCCGCCGCGCTCCAGGCGGAGGACGAGCCTCCTGCGGACGCACCCGCACCTGCCGCGCCATTGACGTCGCCAGGCGTCGGCCGCATCGAACCGACCTTCGGCCTGCCGGTCGACGAGGAACTGGTCGCCGCGCCGCTGCCCGATCATGAGCCGGACGAGTTCACGGCCCCTGCCGCGGCACGTATGCACACTGCCGCCGACGCGCCGCCGATGCCGATGCGCGAAGCGACCGCCAGCACGGTCAGCCACCCGCCCGCGGCGCACATCCCGCCGGTGGCACGCACACCCGGTGCCAAGCGTGCCGACAAGGCCGCTGCGCGCCGCTCGAAGCTCACCCCGACCCGCATCGAATCGCAGCCGAAGCTGCGCGCGGCCGAGATCGACGAGCCCGATTTCGTCAAGCGCGGCCGCCAGCAAGAGCAGACCGGCCGCACGCGCAAGGTCGCGCTGCTGGGCGGTGCCGTCGTCATGCTGGTGCTGCTGTTCGCGCAAGGCGCCTTCACCTTCCGCAATGCGCTCGCCGCACGCTTCCCGGCCGCGAAACCGGCGCTGGTGTCGGGCTGCGCGGTGTTCGGCTGCCGCGTCGAGCTGCCGATGCAGGCCGATAACCTCGCCATCGAAACCGGAGAATTGACCACGCTCGGCGGCGGCGCCTATTCGTTCACTACCGAACTGCGCAACACCGGCGCCACCGCCCAGGCCTGGCCCAGCCTGGAACTGGCGCTCACCGACGCCGACGACAAGCCGCTGGTGCGGCGCGTATTCGCACCCAGGGACTATCTCGCCGCCGCTGCGACCACTGCAACTGCCAACGGCATCGCCCCGCGCGCCGAACAACCGATCAAGCTCCACTTCCGGGTGGACGACCTGAAACCCTCCGGCTACCACATCGCCGTTTTTTATCCTTGAATCCTCCCATGACCCAACCGACCCTGATCTGCGGATCGCTCGCCTTCGACAAGATCATGCAGTACCACGGCCGCTTCGCCGACACCCTGCTGGCCGACCAGCTGCACCGCGTGAACGTCTCGTTCCTGGTGCCGACCCTGCGCACCGAATACGGCGGCTGCGCGGCGAACATCGCCTACAACCTCAAATTGCTCGGCGGCGACCCGCTGATCATGGCGACCCTGGGCCAGGATGGCGCCGACTACCTCGAGCGCCTGCGCAACTTCGGCATCAAGACGCGCGCCATCAAGACCATCGGCGACGCCTACACCGCGCAGTGCTTCGTCACGGCCGACCAGGACAATAACCAGATCAATGCCTTCCACCCGGGCGCGATGCAGTTCTCGCACGAGAACAAGGTCGCCGACCAGGGCCCGCTGCGGGTGGCGATCATTGCCCCGGACGGACGCGACGGCATGCTCCAGCACGCGCGCGACTGCGCCGCGGGAGGCGTGCCCTTCATGTTCGACCCGGGCCAGCAACTGCCGATGTTCAGCGGCGAAGAACTGCTGAACTTCATCGAAGAAGCCACCTACCTGGCTGCGAACGACTACGAATTCGAAATGGTCATGGACCGCACCGGCCTGTCGCTGGAACAGATCGCGGCGCGCCTGGACGCCCTGATCGTCACGCGCGGCGAAAAGGGTTCCGAAATCTACGCCGGCGGCGAACGCTTCGACATCCCGCCGGTCCCGGCCGCCGCGGTCGTCGACCCCACCGGCTGCGGCGACGCCTACCGCGCCGGCCTCCTGTACGGCATCGCCCAGGGCTACGACTGGCCGACTACCGGCCGCCTCGCCAGCCTGCTCGGCTCGATCAAGATCGCCCACCAGGGCGGCCAGAACCACAGCTTCACGCCAGCCGAGATCGCCGACAAGTTCGAATCCGCCTTCGGCTACCGTTTTAAGTAAACCCGCGCCAGCCGCGCACCGTAGGGTGGGCTCCGCCCACGCGTTACGCACGTTGAGCCTGGCCGGCGGCTCAAGAACGTCGCTCCCACCCTCACCGTGAGCCATAAAACAAAATGGGCAGCCCGCTGGCTGCCCATTTTCACATCCATTCCGATCACACTAGATCGGCACCACCATCCTCAACAAATACAGCGCAATCTGCAGCAGCACCACCGCCACCAGCACCGACAGATCCAGCCCGCCGATCGGCGGCACCACCTTGCGGATCGGCCGCAGCAGCGGATCGTTCAAAGCATGCACGAACGGCGCCAGCGGCGCGTGCGGATTGACCCAGCTGAAGATCGCCTCGATGATCAGCAGCGCGATAAAACCGTAGATGATCCACTTCAGGAAACGCCCCAGCGCCAGCAGGAACACCTGCTCGGCGCTCGCCCCGACGATGAACAGGATCGAGGTCGCCAGCAGCACCACCAGGAAGGCGCCGATCAGGCTTGCCCAGTCGTAGCCGCCCGCACCCGGCACCAGGCGGCGCAGCGGCTTCACCAGCCAGTCGCTCATCGTGAAGGTGAACTGCGCCACCGAAGCGGGAGGACGCACGCGGATGGCCTGCATCCAGAAACGCAGCAGGAGCGCGGCCCCCAGCAAAGTGGCGATGGTATCGACGATCAACTGAAGAATGGGCACGACAACTCCTTGAGATAAAAAAAACCGCTGTGTGACAGCTTCACACAGCGGTATTTTGCCCTAAGCGGGCCTGGCCTGGCGTTACGGACGGCTGCTGGTCGGGAACGGCCATGCGGCCGCCGGTGCCAGCACGGTCTTGGCGGCCGGTGCGGGTGCTGCCGGCTTGGCTTCCGCCTTGGCGTCTGCTGCTGCCTGGGCTTCGCCCTTGGCTTCCGCCTTGGCGGCCGGCTTCTTCGCCGCAGCCTTCTTCGCTGCAGGCTTGGCCGACTTGGCTGCCGGCTTGGCTTGCGCCTCCGGCTGGGCTTCCGCTTTTGCCGCCGCGGCTTCCGGCTGCGCCTCAGGCTGGGCTTCGGTCTTCGCTTCCGGCTGGGCCTCAGCCTTGGCTTCCGGCTGCGCTTCCGCCTTCGCCGCTTCCAGCTGGGCTTCGGCTTTCATGGCCTCTGGCTGGGCTTCGGCTTTGGCGGCTGGCTTGGCGGACGACTTCGCGGACGTCCCCTTGGTAGCGGACGTCTTTGCAGCCGTACCCTTGGTTGCGGCAGGTGCCGCCGACTTGGCAGCGGTGCTCTTGGTCGCTGCCGGCTTGGCTTGCGCCTTGGCGGCGGTCTTGGTAGCAGCAGCCTTGGCTGGAGCTGGGGTGGCAGTCTTGGCGGCTGACTTGGCCGGCGCCGGCGTGGCACTCTTGGCAGCGGCTTTGGCCGGTGCCTTGGCTGCAGTCTTGGCGGGCGTCTTTGCAGACGCCCCCTTGGCTGCGGTCTTTGCCGGCGTTTGTGCCGCGCCCTTCGCTGCCGACTTGGCAGGCGTCTTGGTTGCGGTTTTCGCTGCCGACTTGGCCGGCGACTTGGTTGCGGTTTTCGCTGCCGACTTGGCCGACGACTTGGTTGCCGCAGCTTTTGCTACCGGCTTGGCGGCCGACTTGGCTGCACTCTTGGCGGCTGGCTTCGCTGCTGCTTTAGCAGCCGATTTAGCGGATGGCTTGGCGGCTGCCGTCTTCTTTGCCGTCTTCTTTGCCGTTGGCTTGGCGGCCGGTTTGGCGGCTGCGGTTTTCTTTGCCGCTGGCTTGGCTGGTGATTTGGTGGCGGCCGCTTTCGCTACCGGCTTGGCTGCAGCTTTCGTAGCAGCCTGCTTGGCGGCTGGCTTGGCAGCGGCTTTGGCTGCGCTCTTTGCAGGCGCCTTTGCTGCGGCTTTTTTGGCCGCTGGCTTGGCTGCCGGCTTGGTTGCGGTGGCTTTCGCTGCTGGCTTGGCGGCTGGTTTGGCAGCAGCCTTCTTTGCAGCTGGTTTTGCGGCTGGTTTTGCAGCGGCTTTGGCAGCCGGCTTCGCCGCCGGTTTAGCAGCAGCTTTGGCCGCTGGCTTGGCCGCAGCTTTGGCAGCCGGTTTCGCAGCAGCCTTTGCCGGCGACTTCGCTACAGCCTTGGCAGCCGGTTTTGCAGCTGGCTTCGCTGCCGGTTTTGCAGCGGTCTTGGCTGCAGGTTTCGCGGCCGGCTTGGCGGCGGCCTTGGTGGACGTCTTTGCAGGCGTCGCCTTGGCCGCCGTCTTCGTGGCCGACTTGGCGGCTGGTTTCTCTGCTGCGCCAGCCTTGGTTGCCGGTTTGGTGGCAGCCTTGGCTGCCGGTTTGACTGCTGATTTCTTAGCGGCTGTTGCCATTTCGTTCTCCTAATCTGCGATGAGAAAATACGCTACAAGGTTGAAACCCGTCCGTCCGGATGGACAGGCGGGTTATTCATCGGCATAAACCGTTTGGTTACTGCCAATGAATCCGGCACCAGCTGAACTGCTGCAACTCCTCACGATTGCAGCGCTTCAGCCAACGACGTCGGGCACGCCGCTTACTGCTTCAGTTGCGCTTCCACATCGCTACCCTCACGGGCACGAAAAGAAAAAGCCGCCTTGCCTGAAAAAGATCAGGCAGTGCGGCTTGTTCTTTTCATTACGCTTTATGTGCATACTGATTAAGTCGGCGTCCCATTAATTCGATCGGTTTTGTTTGCCCCAAAACATGCAAACTTCAGTGTTCATGTTTTGACAAATTCAATCACGTAAAGTACACGAAAACCTTGTCAGTCCGCAACCCGCACACATTAAATTCATAGTGTGCGGCGCCTGCGTGAACGCATAACGCTGCTCTCTCCTGCTTTGATCACGAAATTGCGCAAAAAATCGGGCTCCTCACGCATGGTGGACGAGGTCCATTTGCACAGCCATTGCAAGACTGCGCAATCCCGTCACGTGCCGTTGCCGGTCGAAGCGTGCGCGCACCTCGCCGGCACGTTGCGCGTTTTCGCCCATGGTTTGCCGCAAGGCGCGATCGCGGACCACGCGTTCGTATGCCCCGACCTGCCGCGGCATGAAGCCGACGCGCCCGGCGAAACGACAGCGGGCACGCGGCAACTTCCGTCGCCGCGTGCCCGCGGGGCTGATTAATCCATCATTTATTTGTTGCTGGTCTCCTGTTCCGAGATGACGACCACGACCCGCTTGCCAGCGGTGCTCACGACAACCCGCAGCGGCAATCCATTGGCAGGAACGCTCGTCGCGGTGAAGCTCAAGTCATTGACGTTGAACTGCAGCCAGGACGGCAACGATGCGCCGTTTTCCAGCGATACGCTGCTGACCACGATGCCGCCCTGCCCCTGGTCCGCGAAGGCTTCCGCCGGCACGTTGAAGGCAAAAGCGCCGACAGCCTTGGGCACACCTACGGAGATCAGGCCGTTCTGCGAGGCGCTGGCGGTCTGCACCGTCTGCACCGTGATGCCCGACGCAAGCGGTCCGGAAGCCGGTGCGACCGTGCCGCCCGCGGCATTCGACGCGCTCGCGCTGCTTGCGCTCTTCACATCGCCAGCCGCGGTGACCATGCCGCTCGCGTTGACCATGCCGCTCGCGTTGACCGAGCCGACCGGGTTGACGATGCCGCCCGTGCCGGCTGCGCCGACCGGGTTGACCGTCTGCACCTGCGGGCCGGTGCCGAGCGCCGGCACCGTGGCCACCTGCACGATCGGGGTCAGGACCGTCACCGCATCCGATTTCGGATTGCCGCGCAGGTTGTTGCCGGTCGGGGCAAGCTTGACCTCATTCGTTGCCGAAGTGAAGGTCGCCAGGCCCGCAACGTCGAGATACTGCCCCGGCGCTTGCGTGATGGCGCCACTTGCCTTGACCGACAAGGTGCCCGCGGCATCGACCTTGCCCAGCGTCAGACCGCCCGTACCGTCGGCCAGGGCCACGTTGCGGCCATTCGCCGACACCGCACCGCCGAAGTCGTTGCCTGCGTTGACCAGGGTCACGTCGCCCTCGGACTTCAGCGTGGTGGTGCCGCCAACCGTCAGCGTAGCGCCGCTGGTCTGGCTCACCGGACCCTTGCCGGTCACGTCGAGCTTGCCGCCCACCGTGGTCTCGCTCAGGGTGGTGCTGCCGCCCGCTTGCGTGCTCAGCCCGCCGCTAGTCTTGCCGCCGACGCTCAGGTCGTTCTTGTCGCCCAGGCGCACGTCTTTGCCGCTGACCGTCACCGGACCGCCGAAGTCATTGCCGCCGTTGCCCAGGTTGATGTCGCCCTCGGACTTCAGCGTGGTGGCGCCGCCGACCGTCAGCGTAGCGCCGCTGGTCTGGCTCACCGGACCCTTGCCGGTCACGTCGAGCTTGCCGCCCACCGTGGTCTCGCTCAGGGTGGTGCCGCCGCCCGCTTGCGTGCTCAGCCCGCCGCTGCTCTTGCCGCCGACGCTCAGGTCGTTCTTGTCGCTCAGGTGAACGTCCTTGCCGCTGACCGTCACCGGACCGCCGAAGTCGTTGCCGCCGTTGCCCAAGTTGATGTCGCCCTCGGACTTCAGCGTGGTGGCGCCGCCAACCGTCAGCGTAGCGCCGCTGGTCTGGCTCACAGGCCCCTTGCCGGTCACGTCGAGCTTGCCGCCCACCGTGGTCTCGCCCAGGGTGGTGCCGCCGCCCGCTTGCGTGCTCAGCCCGCCGCTGGTCTTGCCGCCGACGCTCAGGTCGTTCTTGTCGCTCAGGTGAACGTCCTTGCCGCTGACCGTCACCGGACCGCCGAAGTCGTTGCCCGCGCCATTCAGGACGATGTCCGCCGGCTTGCCGTTCGCGCCGGCGGTCAGCGTGGTGTCGCCTTCGATCACGATCGTCGTGCCCTCGGACTGCGTGATCGGGCCGCCCGTGCTGGTCACGTCCAGGTCGCCTTCCGACGTCAGGTTGCCGATCACCACGTCGCCGTCGGAGACGATGGTGGTCGTGCCGCCGACGCTCAGGGTGCCGCTGCCGCCCTGGTTGAAGCCGCCGTGCGCCGTGAAGTCGCCCTCGACGACGGTGGTGCCGCCGGTCTGGACGAAGACGTTGACCGACACGTCGCCGCCGCTCGTCAGCGTGCCGCCCGACTGCGTGAAGCCGCCCAGCTTGACGCCGCCGCTGCCGGTGTTCAAGGTGCCGCCGCTGATGTTCAGGGTGCCACCGTTACCACCGTTACCGCCGTTACCGCCGTTACCGACGATGCTGTCGACGTACACCGGCGCGCCGTTCGGCGCCGGGTTGAAGTCGATAACGACACCGCCCGGAATCAGGACGTCCTTGACGTTGGCGAAGTCCGGCACTGCGCCGCCTTCCCAGTTGTTCGGGTCGAACCAGTTGCCGCCATGCGCATTGCCGGTCCAGGTGACGGAAGCCAGGCGGGTGATGTCGGCCACGGTGGTCTGGCCGGCCACCAGCACGTAGTTGCTGGCCAGGCCGCCGCTGGCCGCATCGCCTTGCAGCGCGACGCTATCGAGCGTGACCACACGGGCGCCCACGTTCTTCGAGTCGAAGCTCGCGGTGCCGCTCGCGCCCAGCCGCTCGTTGCCGACCAGGCCGCCGGTGATGGTTACCGTCGGCGCCGCCGCCGTATTGCCGTCATAGACCTTGCCCGGCGCCGTGATGGCGGCCGTCAGCGCCTTCGGCGTGATGCTGGCGATCAGGCTGGTTGGCATGTCGATCAAGTAGCCGTCGGCGTCCTTGCCGGCAAGCTGGATGCCGCCACCCGTCACGCTGACCGCGATCGGGCTGGCGCCGGCATCCTTGCTGGCGAACACGCCGCTGCCCAGCGCGCCGAGGAGGGACACGCTGTCTCCAGCCACCACGCCGTTCAGCGAGGCGTTGGCCAGGTTGAGGACAGCGCCGGTGGAGCCGTCATACACCTTGTCGAGCGCCTGCACGCCGCTCAGCGTCAGGTGGATGCCGCTGATGTCCGCGCTCGCGCTGCCGGCCGGCGCCACGTTGACCTTGTAGTTGCCCGCATCGGCGCCGCCGACGCTGACGCCGTAGACCTTGATCGTCTTGCCCAGCCCTGCGCCCTTGGATGCGAACATCGCCGCCTCGTAGGACAGGGTCAGCTGGTCGCCCTGCATCGCCGCGACCGTACGGTCGTCGGACAGGACCACGCTGGCGTTGGTGGTGCCGTCGTAGACCCGGCTCACGCCGGTGGCATGGACCGTCAGGTCGGCCCTGGCGATGTCGCCGAACGACGCCGCCGTCGAGTTCACCGTGTAGTTCTGCGCATCCTGGCCCGAGATGGCGATATCGGACACCCTGATGTACTTGCCGGTGCCGGCGTTCTTGTCCAGGTAGTTGGCCTGGTAGCCGATGTCCAGCACGTCGCCTGCCACGCGGTTGTCGGCCAGCGCCACCGTCGTGACCGTGGTCACGTCGTAGGTCTTGCTGCCGCCGCTGGCGGTGACGGCCAGCGCGCGCGCCGTGATGTCGGACGCCAAGCCGGTGCTCGGCACCATCTGGTAGTTGTCCTTGTCGGCACCCGCCAGCTGGATGTTGTCGGCGATGATCGCCTTGCCTGCGCCGGCATTCTTGCCGTCGACGTAGTGGCCGGTCGCGCCGACCAGGCTGATCTGGTCGCCCGCCATCACGCCGGTGGCCCGGGCCGCCTGGGTGTTCAGGTAAGCCATGTCGGTACCGTCGTACACCTTGTTCAGGGCGACCAGGCCGGCGACCTGGATCATGGCCTTGTCGACTACGCCCACCGCGCCGCTCAGCGTGCTGCTGGCCAGCTGGTAGCCGTACACCGCGACGTTGCCGTCCATGGCGTTCAGGATCTGCACGCCGTTCACGGTCACCGTCTTGCCGCTGCCCGCGGTCTTGCTGTCGTAGCTGCCGAAGACCGGGGTGTTGAAAGTCACGACGTCGCCGTCGATCGCACCCGTGGTGGCGTCGTAATTGCCCGCCGCCAGGACCGCGGTGGTGCCGCCGTCATAGACCTTGCGTACTTCGCCGGCCAGCTTGCCGGTGATGACCGGCGCGATGCTGTAGACGAAGCCGTTGCCGCCGGATGCCAGCAGGTCGCCGAAGCGGGCGTTGTACTGCTTGAAGTCCGGCGTCAAACCGCCGCGCTCGTCCTTGGACGGATCGGTGGAATAGACCTGCCAACGGCCGCCGGTGGCCAGCGCCGCCGTGCCCGCGTGGTTGACGAAGTTGCCGCCCGCCGCGTCGAGCACGATGTTGCCGTTGCCCGACACGGTGATGCCGTGCTGGAGCGTCACGTCGCCGCTTTGCGCGTGGATGGTGACCACGCCGCCGCTGGAAATGCCCTTGGCGCCGACGCCGATCGTGATACCGGTCGTGTTGTCGAGCGACAGGCCGCCATGGCCCAGGTTGCCGGCGATGGCGCCAATCGCGTTGCCGCCGTTGTCCAGCGTCGCACCGGAAGCCGATGCGATGTCGAGCGAAGCGAGCGTCACCGGACCGGTAAAGGTCGCGCTGCCCGTGCCGGCATCGACGGTCACGTTGCGGCCCTGGCCATCAGGCTGGCCGAGCGCGTCGCCGAATGCGACGTTGCCGCCGCCGGACTTGAAGGTGAGGTCGGACTGCACCTGCACCGCATCGCCATAGGACTGGCCGCCGGTCGTGGTCACATTGCCGTTCAGGCTGGTCGTGCCGCCGGCGTCGGTGGTCACGCTGGCCGCATTGATGCTGCCGCCGAACACGGTGGCAGTGCTGCTGTTGACGACCAGATCGCCCAGCGCGCCGTTGGCCGCGGCGCCGACGGCGCCGTTGAAGGCGACCGCGCCGCTGCCGGCATTGACGGTCAAGTCCTTGCCGGCGCCGGCCGCGTCGACCGTGCCGTCGAAGGTCACCGCGCCGTTGCCGCTACCGATGGTGGTATCCGCGCCCAGGACCACGTTGCCGTGGTAGGACTGGGTGCCGGTGGTGGTCACGCTGCCGCCGTCGATCGCGACGGTGCCGGTGCCGGTGCTCAGGCTGTCCAGCGCCGTGGCAGCGCCCACTGCGCCGCCGAAGCGGATGGTGCCGGTGGTGTCGATGTCCAGCGCATGGGCGCCGTCGAGCGTGCCGCCGAAGCCGATGTCGCCGCCGCCGGTGCTGGACAGCGTTGCATCCGCCGCCAGGGTGGCCGCGCCGGTGTAGGTCTGGTCGCCGCTGGTGGTCACGTCACCGCCGATGGTGGTGGTGCCGGTCACGCTCAGGTCGGCCACGCCGCTGACGTCGGCGCCGGTGACGGCATTGCCGACGATGGCCAGGTCGTGGCCATCGCCGTCGACGTCGCCACCCAGGGTGACGGTCGAACCGGTAAGGGTGGTGTCCGCGCCCAGCGCCACGTCGTTGCCGTAGGTCTGGGTGCCGCTGGTGGTGATGCCGCCGCCGTCGATTGCGGTGGTGCCGTTGCCGCTGGTGGTGACGCTGGCCAGGGCGCTGGTGCCGCCCACGGCGCCGCCGAAGGTGGTGGTGCCGTCGGTAGCGACCGTCAGCGCATGCGCGCCGTCCAGCGTTCCGCCAAAGCCGATGTCGCCGCCGCCGGTGCTGGACAGCGTTGCATCCGCCGCCAGGGTGGCCGCGCCGGTGTAGGTCTGGTCGCCGCTGGTCGTCACGTCACCGCCGATGGTGGTGGTGCCGGTCACGCTCAGGTCGGCCACGCCGCTGACGTCGCCGCCGGTGACGGCATTGCCGACGATGGCCAGGTCATGGCCATGGCCGTCGACGTCGCCACCCAGGGTGACGGTTGAACCGGTGAGCGTGGTGTGCGCGCCCAGCGTCACGTCGTCGCCGTAAGTCTGGGTGCCGCTGGTGGTGACGCTGCCGCCGTTGATTGCGGTGGTGCCGCCGCCATTGGTCGTGATGCTCGACAGTGCGGTGGTGCCACCCACCGGACCGCCGAAGCCGACCGTGCCCTGGCTGTCGATCACGAGGTCGGCCGGGCCGTCCACGCTGTTGCCGAAGGTCAGGTTGCCGGACTGGCCGGTCACGCCGACGGTGCCGCTGCCCAGGGTGACGGTGCCCGACACGGTGTTGTCGCCAGCCAGGTTGACCAGTGCGCCGGCGCCGTTCGCGCCGGTACCGTTCAGGGTCACGGCATCCGCGATGTCCAGGCCGCCGTTGCCGCTGTCCAGTACCAGGGTACCGCCGGCCGCCACCGTGGTGCCGCCGCCGGACGTGCCGAGCGCGTGGCTGTCGGAAACGGTCAGGGTTGCGCCGTTGCCGATCGCGGTCGTGCCGGTGTAGGTATTGGCGTGGGACAGCGTCAGCGAACCGCCTTCGATCGCCAGCGCACCGCCGTTGCCCGAGATCGTGCCCGAGATCGTGCCGTCGGCGTCGCGCAGGGTCAGCGTTTGCGCGCCCAGGTTGACGTCGCCCGAGCCGGTCACGGTCGTGGTGTCCACGCCGTTCGAGCCGGACAAGTCGAGCGTGCCGCTGTTGCGCACCGCGCCGGTGGTGCCGAGCGCATCGTCGGCTACCACGGCGAGGGTCGCGCCCATGCCGATGGTGGTGTCGCCGGTGTAGGTGTTGGCGGCATTCAGGGTCAGCGTGCCCGCACCGGTCGTGGCCAGGCCACCGCCGCCGGCCAGGCTGCCGTTCACGGCGCTGGCGCTGGCGGCATCGACGGTCACGGTCTTGCCGTCGGCAATCGTGACGTCGCCTTCGATGTTGACAGCGGCGCCCGAATGCAGGGTCGTGGCATTGTCCAGGGACAGCGGCGTGCCGCTGGCGCCGACGGTGATCGTGCCGCTGTCGGCATCGCCGAAGGTGACGTTGGCGAACTGCTTGCCGATGTGGCCCAGGTCGTCCGTGCCGATCACCAGCGAACCGGTGCCGGTGGCGCCGGTGGCGATGTCGATGGCGCGGCCCTGGGTCAGGGTCGCGATCGACAGCGTGCCGCTGCCGGTCACGTCGCCGCCCAGCGACAGGGTGTCGGTATGGATGTCCAGGCCGTGCGCGCCCACGTCGACGGTTGAGCCGGTCGTGAGCGAGGTGGCCGTGATCGTGCTGTCCGCGCCGACGGTCACCGGACCGGTATAGGTCTGGCCGCCGGAGGTGACGATGTCGCCGCCGATGGTGGTGGCGCCGGTCACGCCCAGGTCCGCCACGTTCCTGACGTCGCCGTTGGTCACGATCGCGCCGTCGATGGTCAGGTCGTGGCCGTTGCCGTCGACGTCGCCGTTCAGGACGACGGTCGAACCGGTAAGGGTGGTGTCCGCGCCCAGCACCACGTCGTTGCCGTAGGTCTGGGTGCCGCTGGTGGTGACGCCGCCGCCGTTGATTGCGGTGGTGCCGTTGCCGCTGGTGGTGACGCTGGCCAGGGCGCTGGTGCCGCCCACGGCGCCGCCGAAGGTGGTGGTGCCGTCGGTAGCGACCGTCAGCGCATGTGCGCCGTCCAGCGTGCCGCCGAAGCCGATGTCGCCGCCGCCGGTGCTGGACAGCGTTGCATCCGCCGCCAGGGTGGCCGCGCCGGTGTAGGTCTGGTCGCCGCTGGTGGTCACGTCACCGCCGATGGTGGTGGTGCCGGTCACGCTCAGGTCGGCCACGCCGCTGACGTCGCCGCCGGTGACGGCATTGCCGACGATGGCCAGGTCATGGCCATCGCCGTCGACGTCGCCACCCAGGGTGACGGTCGAACCGGTGAGGGTGGTGTCCGCGCCCAGCGCCACGTCGTTGCCGTAGGTCTGGGTGCCGCTGGTGGTGACGCCGCCGCCGTTGATTGCGGTGGTGCCGTTGCCGCTGGTGGTGACGCTGGCCAGGGCGCTGGTGCCGCCCACGGCGCCGCCGAAGGTGGTGGTGCCGTCGGTAGCGACCGTCAGCGCATGTGCGCCGTCCAGCGTGCCGCCGAAGCCGATGTCGCCGCCGCCGGTGCTGGACAGCGTTGCATCCGCCGTCAGCGTGACCGCGCCGCTATAGGTCTGGTCGCCGCTGGTGCTGACGTCGCCGCCGAGGCTGGACGTGCCGGTGACGCTCAGGTCGGCAACATCCGTGACGTCGCCGCCGGTGACGGCATTGCCGACGATGGCCAGGTCGTGGCCATCGCCGTCGACGTCGCCGTTCAGGACGACGGTCGGACCGGTCAGGGTCGTACCTGCGCCCAGCTTGACGTCGCCGCCATAGGTCTGGGTGCCGGTGGTGATCACCACGCCACCGTCGATGACGGTGGTGCCGTCCACGCGCAGGCTGCCCAGCGCGCCCTTGGTGGTGGCGCCCTGCGGATCCTGGCCCACGGCGGCGCCGAACACGGCATTGCCGGTCACGGCCAGGCTGTTGGCCGCATCGATCGCGCTGTCGAGCGTGCCGGCGAAGTGCACGTTGCCGTCGACCGTGGTGTCGGTCGCCAGGCGGGTGGCGCCATCGACCGTCAGGGTGTCGCCGGCGCCGGTGCCGATGCTGCCCGACAGGGCGATATCATCGGCCTGGAGCGTCACGTCGCCCGCATTGAAGTCGACGTTGCCGGCGCTCAGGCTGCCGCCGCCGGTGACGGTGAAGCTGGTCGAGGCGGCGTTGATGTTGGCCAGGTCGCTCGTGCCCAGCACCAGGTCGCCGGTATTGCCGGCGCCGCCCAGGACCATGTTCTGGCCATTGGCGCTGGCGCTGATGGTGGTGGCCGCGCTGCCGCTGTCGATCGCCGCGACGATGTCGAGGTCGACCGCGGACGACAGGATCAGTGCGTGGTTGCCGGTATGGATGCCGTCGACCGCTGCGCCGCCGCTGAACGGCGTCGCACTGGCCACCTGCACGCTGGTGCTACCCGGCGTGAAGGTGCCGGCGATGTTCAATGCCAGCGCGCCGTTCACGTCGGCCGCCACCTGGTCGATCAGGTTGGCCTGGTCGAAGGTCACGGTGCCGCCGCCGCCCGGGGTGCTGCGGATCACCAGACTGGACACGTTGAGCTGGGTGCCGCCGGCCTGGCTTGCGCCCTGGCCGAGGTCGAGCAACAGCTGGCTGCCGAGCACGTTGCCCAGGCTCAGGTCGGTGCTGTCGGCGATCTGGATGCCCATACCGCGCGCCGATGCCGACACGGTGCCGCCGAACACGTTGGTGCTGTCGGACAGTTTGACTTGACCGGCCCCGGTCACGAGCGAAGCGCTGTTGGCGCTGCTCTGCTGCGCCGTGAAGCTCACGTCGTTGCCGATATTGAGCGCGCCGGAGGCGACGATACCGGTCGCGTTGGCGATGCCGGTGTCCTGGTAGCCGCCATAAGTCGTGATCTTCAGCGCGCCGCCAATGCGGTTGGCACCGGTCAGCGACACCGCGTCGGTGTTGTTGACCGCCACGATGGTCTTGCCGCCCGCATCGCTGACGATGCTGAGCGGCGCCGTGACCTGGGACAGATCGACGTTGACCGTATGGCTGACGCTGTTCGCATCGATGTACGAGGCCGACAGCATGTTGCCGTTCTGGCTCAGGGTGATCACGCCGTTCAGGCGGATCTGGTTCGGATCCGACGCCGACGCGGCGCCGCCCTGGAAGAAATTGTCGCTCGACGTACCTTCGATCAGCGCGCCATGCGGCGTGTTGAAGTTGCCGCCCACGCGCAGGTAGGCGTCGGTCTGGTTGGGCGCCGTGCCGTTGGCATTGGCCTTCTGGGTGACCGGACCGGCGCTGTCGAGGGTGAAGTCGTTGCCGATCAGCGTGTTGTCGAGCACCGTGCCGGCGGCGTTGGTGTTGGTCACCGACACATTGCCGGCGTTGTAGGTGCTGGTATCGATGCTCAGGTTACCGTTGAGCAGGATGGCCACGCCCTGCGCCTGCGCCACCAGGCCGCCGGCGGTGAAGCCGACGCTCGAAGCGCCCGCGTTGTCGGTCAGGCCGGTCAGGCCGCCCACGCTGCCGAGCACGAAGCCGTTGGCGTCGCGATACTGCAGGCCGGCATTGCCGTTCAGGCTGGCCGCGAGCGTGCCGACGTCGTTGCCGGCATTGTTCAGGGTCACGTCGGCGGCTGCCTCGATGCCCAGCTTCGCGACCTTGACGGCGCTGCCCGCGCCCTGGGTGACGGCGCCGGTCGACTTCAGGACCAGCGTATCGACGGCCTTGGCCGCGCCGATATTGCCGCCCAGTTCGATGCCGCCGGTACCGGTGGTCAGCGACAGCTTGCGCGCCTGGACGCCGTCGGCGTCGACCGCCGCCAGGGCGATGGCGCCGCTGGCGTTGCCGGTCGACAGGGCCACATCGCCGGTCAGGACGATGGCCGCGCCGAACTCGATGTCGGCGCCGGCGGTGCTGATGCCGCCGGCCAGGGCGCTGGCGCCCGTGCCGTCCTGCACGAAGCTGCCGGTCGAGGCGATCGACGCGCCCGCGGCGAGGGTGAACACGCCGCTGTTGCCGATGTCGACGGTGCCGCCGGTAGTGACGGCATCGTTGACGTTCAGGGCCGTGCCGCTGAAGTCCAGGTTGCCGGACAGGGTCACCGCCTTGGCGAAGGTGGTGGCGCCGCTGCCCGCCAGCTGGGTGAAGCTGGCCGCGTTGACGGTGTTCGCGGCGTTCACGTCGTGCGCCGCGGCGACGGTCAAGCCGCCCAGCGCCGCGCTGGCGCCGACCTTGCCAGCCAGGGCGATGTCGCCCGCGCCGGCGTCGAGCACGAGGTTGCGCTGCGTCGCGCCATCGCTGTCCAGCGCGTTGGCAAAGGCGATGTTGCCGCCGTTGCTGCGCAGGACCACGTTGCCTTTCAATGCAACCGGGCTGGCGAAGCTGATGCCGGTGCCGGTGGTGGCGATGTCGCCCGCCAGCAGGCTGGCGCCGGCGCCGTTCTGGATGAAGCCGCCTGCGGCCGCGATGTCGCCCGCGGCCGAGGTGGAGAACAGGCCGGTGTTGCTGATGGTTGCCTTGCCGGCCGCGTTGACGGCGGCGTTGACGGCCAGCTGATTGCCGGTGAAGGCCAGGTTGCCGCCCAGGGTCACGGCGCCGCCCAGCGTGGTGGTGCCGGTGCCGGCGACCTGGGTCAGGCCGGCGGCGTTGACGCCGCCGGCAGTGACGTCCTTGGCCGAGACCAGCAGCACGTTGTTCAGGGCCGAGACGCCGCCCAGGGTGCCGCCGAAGCCGATGTTGCCGGTGCCTGCGGTCAGGCTCAGGTCGCGCGCGGTGCCGTCGCTGTCGACGCTACCGGTGAAGCGGATGTCGCCGGCGCCTGCGCCGGTGCTGAGGCTGTGCGCCCCGCCCTGCACGACCGTCGCGCCGGTGACGGTGATCAAGCCGCCGGCTGCCGCGCCGGCGTCCACGCCGCCGCCGCTGGTGTCGATGTTGCCGGCCAGGTTGACCAGCGCGCCGGTAAGCGCGACGTCGCCGCCGGTGCTGCTGCCCACGCCGCGGGCGCTGATGTTGCCCACCGTCGCGGTGCCGCCGGTCGATACCGTGATCGCGCCTGCGCCCGCCGCGGCGGCGTTGCTGTCGCCGTCGGCGCTCAGGGTGCCGGTCACGATGCTGCCCGCGGTGCTGGAGATGCGGATCGCGCCGCCGTTCTTGTAGGCGCCGCCGGCATAGGTCACGTCGCCGTTGGTCGAGATGGTGACGCCGGCCGCGTTGAAGCCGCCCACGTTGGTGGCGCTGAAGGCGCCGCCGCGGGTGCTGACCGGCTCGTTGACGGTGATGCGCACCTGATTGTTGTCCAGGATGATGTCGCCGCCCTGGGTGGTGATGCCCGGGATCGCCACGTCGCCGCCGCCGATGGTGAAGTCGGCCGCGCTGCGGTAGCTGAAGTCCTGGTCGGCGCCCGTGATGCGCGCCGCCAGCAGGCTGGATTTGTTGCCAGTGGCGAGCAGCGCCGAAGCGTTCTGCGCGCTCACGTCCAGCTTGCCGGCATCGATGCCGCCGCTGTTGGCGGCCTGGCTGACCGCGCCCGCCGCTGCCAGCAGCTTGGCCGTGCCGTCGGCGCCGGTCGCGCCGCTGCCGTCGCCGGCGCCGCCGCGCGCCACGATGGCGCCGCCCGCGACCAGGCTGTCGCCGGAAGCGCTCAGGGTCACGTTGCCGGCCGCGCCGCCGGCCAGGCCGGAGCCCGCCGCCGCCGCCTTGCCGGAGGTGTTGATGGCGCCGGCCGCCAGCTTACCGGCCGCGCCGCTGCCGGTAGTGGTCAGGTTGACCGCACCGCCGCTGGTGCCGGCCGACCCACTACGGGTGTCGATGCCGGCGCTGGCGCTGATCGCGGCTGCGGACAGGGTGAACGACGCGCCCTGCGAAGCGACGCCTGCCGGCATGTTGGCCACGGTGCCGATGTCGGTCGCCAGTTGCGAGGTCGCGTTGACCGCGCCGGTGGTATTCGACGCGATGGTGCCGAAGCGGTTCAGCGGCACGCCGTTGGCGGCCGCGTTCAGGGTGAAGCTGCCGCTGCCCGACAGGCCGAGTTTGGCCGAATCGATGGCGCCGGTCTGGGTGACCGCGCCGCCGGCGTTCAGGATGGTGCTGGCGCCGGTTTCGATGCCGCCCACGACGAAGCCGTTGACGTCGGTGAAGCGCACGGTGCCGGCGGCGCCGGTGGTGGCGTCGTTGGCGGTGCTGCCGGCGATGGCCGAATCGTCCGCCTTGCGCACCTTGACGTTGAGGGTGCCGACGTCGTTGCCGCCCGCCGTCAGGCTGACGCTGGCGCCGTTGTCGTTGAGCGTCTTCACGTTCAGCGTGCCGGCCTTGACCGTGCCCGGACCGGTGGCGGTGTCGGTGGTGATCGCGCCGGACGCGGTCAGGGTGGCGGCGCCGGTGGTGTCGATCTGGCGCACGGCAAAGCCTGCGCTGTTGTTGTCCAGGTACTGGATGGCGCCGGCGACCGTGGTGCTGCCGTCGGCCTTCAGGCTGCGCAGCGTGACGTAGTTGGCATGGTTGCCGGCCGCGGTCAGGTTGATCGCGCCGCCGCTGTCCTTCTTCGTCGCCGCTTCGATGCCGGCGGCGGTGATGGTGGTGCCGCCCTGCTGCAGGATGTCGCCGCCGGCGTTGATGCGCACGGTGCCGCCGCTGGACTTCAGGTTGGCCAGGTTGGCGTTGCCGGCCTGGGCGTTGACGGTGATGTCGCCGTTGGCGGTCTGGTACAGGACGTCGAGGCCCTGGGTGAAGTTGCCGGCGGTGGCGGTGACGGTGATGTCGCCGCCGGCGCCGGTCTTGATGAAGTCACCCGCGCCGGAACGGCTGGCGATCGCCGCGCCGCTCAGCGCGATGTCGCCGCTGTCCGATTGCAGGCTGTTGGCCAGGGTCAGGGTGCCGGAGGCGATCAGCGTGATGTTGCCGCTGCCGGTGGCGAGCTTGCCCGGGGTCAGCAGGTTGCCGTTCAGCGAACGCAGCTCGATGCTGCCGCTGGTGGTGGTGATGTCTTCCGGCGTCATCACGATCTGGGTGCCGGCCCAGGCCGTGAACGAGGTGGTTTTCGCCAGTTTGCCGGTCAGCACGTTCATGCTGAGCTGGTTGGCGTCCTGCAGGCGCACCGAGGTCCCGGAACCGGTCACGGTCACCTGGCCGGTGAAGTCGTTCAGGGTGCTGAACAGGTCGATGTCGCCGCTGTTGCCGGCGATGTCCGCGGTGGTCGACTTGATGCTCGATCCGGCCGACTGCTTCACGCCCGTGCCGTTCAGCTTCAGGTCGACGCCGCTGGCGTCGATGCCGTAGCCGCCCAGGTCGAGCGCACCGTCGGTGCTGGTGATCGACGACGCCGCGCCGAGCGTGGCGTTGCCGGTGAACTTCAGGCCGGTGCTGCCGGCGCTGCCGCCGGTATCGGTCAGCGTCAGCGCGCCGGTGGTCGCCACCGTGCCCAGGTTGTCGAGCGTGGTCTTGCTCAGGGTGACGACGCCGGCCTTGATCGCCAGCGTCTGGGCCGACAGCAGGCTGGTGCCCGGCGTGGTCTGGCTGACCGTGCCGGTCAACGCCTGCGCCGGCGTGCCCAGCGCCACCGTGCCCTTGATGGCCGACACCATGTTCAGCGTCACGTCCTTGGCGTTGACGATCTCGATCGCCGTGCTGCCGGCGTTGTCGGTGGTCACGGTACCGCTGAGGTCGATCGAATTGGTGCTGCCGCCGCCGTCGATGCGGATGCTGCCGCCGACCGCATTGTTGCCGGCGCCATCCGCATTGATGGTCGAGCCGACGGTCTGGGTCACGGAGTCGCCGCCCAGGAAGATGTCGCCGCTGGCGGTGACGTTCTTGCTGCCCAGCGCCAGGGTGCCGATGGTGGCGCCGTTCTTGGCGGTACGGATGCGCAGGCCGCCGGCGCTGGCGAGGTCGCCGGTCAGGTTCAGGCCGCCGTCGGCATCGAAGATGTCCAGGTCGTACTGGGTGGCGCCGGCGTCGCCCACGCGCGACAGCCCGAGCTGGGCGATCTTGTTGTTGGCGTTGGCCAGCACCGCCGAGCCGCCGACCGCGTTGTTGGCGGTGCCGATGGTCAGGGTCTTGACGTTCAGCGCGGTATTGACTGCCTGCGTGATGTTGCCGGTGATCAGGCCTGCGGCGCCGCTGTCGTCGCCCAGCGCCAGCGTACCGTTCGGTGCGTTGACGTTCGGCAGCATCAGGTTGTTGGTGCCGCGGATCTTGATCGCCGCGTTGGCGTCGGCGCTCGCCGTTTCCAGCGTGCCGCTCAGTGCAATGGTGCCGTAGGCGCTGCCGTCGTAGCCGGTCAGCGTGATCGTGCCGCCGCCGCTGGCGCCGGTGCGCGCGCTGCCGTTGGTGCCGCCAGTGGCGCTGATGCTGCCCTGCGCCTGCAGGATGCCCTGGCCGGTCAGGCTGATGTTGGCGCCGCCGGTGGCCTGGCCGCCGGCGTAGACGTTGTAGGTCGCCAGGTTGAGCGCACCGCCGGCCGTGGCCAGGGTCACGCCGCCGTGCGAGCTCTCGATCGAGCCGGTCAGGGTCAGGCCGCCGTCGACGTCGTTGATGTTGATGGCGGAAGCGGTCGTGTTGTAGACGTAGAACGGTCCCAGGCTGCCGATGCGGTTGGCGCCGGCCAGGGTAATCGCGCCGCGCGCCGACGGGCTGCTGTCGCCCAGGTTGCTGCCGCCGGTCTGGTTCAGGCCGGACAGGGTGCCGGCCGTGTTCAGGACGCCGGCGACCTGGTTGATGGTACCGGCCGATGTCAGCTGGATGCCGTTGGCGCTGGCCGTGACGTTGCCGCCCAGGGTCAGGTTGCGGGCGTAGGTGCCGTCCCAGTAGGTCTTGATGGCGACCGAACCGGCCGACGAAGTCAGGGTGCCGGTGGCGGTGTTGTTGAACGAACCGGCCGACGCGATGACGATGCCGGCATTGGCGTTGACGGCGGCGCCGATCGTGGTGCTGTAGTCCGTGGTCTGGCCGGACGAATAGCCGGTGGCCGAACGGATGGTGGCGCTGCCGGTCGTGTTCAAGGTGCCGGCGCCGCCCGTGCTCACCGTACCGAGGTTGGCGCCCAGGCTGATGCCGCCGCTGCCGGCGGAGATCGCACCCTGGACGGTGAGGCCGTAGTTCGAGGCGTTGCTGGTGCCGGCGGTCAGGGTCACGCCCTTGGCCGCGCCGTTGGCCGCGACGGACCCGGTGCCGGCGACGTTCAGGGTGTAGCCGCTGCTGATGTTGACGTTGCCGCCGCTGGAGGCCACCGCGCCGCTGATCGTCAGCGGGTTGGTGACGCTGTACAGGCTGATGTCGCTGCCCGCGGCAAGGTCGCCCACGGCAGCGTATCGGTTGTTGATGTTGGTCAGGGTGACGCTGCCGCCGACCACGCCCTCCAGCTTCGAGAAGCCGTTGACGTAGCTCGACTGCGTCACGTTGCCGGCCAGGGTCTCGGCCGCGGTGCCCACCGTCACGGTGGCGCCGGCGCGGTCGGCCGCAATGCGCGTGACCGTCGAGAAGTAACTGGTTCCGCTGCCGGTTCCGGTGACGGTCTCGCTCTGGGCGCGGCCGAAGGCGTCGGTGCCGGTGATCGTATACACCGTATTGGCGTCGCTGCTGGCGATGGCGATGCGCTGGCCGCTGCCGAAGGTGGCCGTGCCGCCGTTGAGCGCCAGGTTGCCGGCTGACGCCGTCTGGCTGGCCGCCACGGCGGTGCCGTTGGCGGCGGTGCCGAGTTGCAGCGTGTTGTTGCCTTGCAGGTAGGCGCCGAGGCCGACGTTGTTGGCCGACTGGACCACGATGTTGCCGGTGCCGGAGGTCAGGATCTGGCCGCCGGTGAGGCTGACGTTGCCGCCGTTGGCGCGCAGGACCACGTCGGCGTTGGCGGTGGCATTGACCAGCAGCGAGCCCGAGATCGCGCTGCCCGACAGGATCGCCTTGCCGGTGTTCAGCCAGTCGCCCATGCTGAAACTCAGCGCGCCTTCGGTTGCGATGGTGGTGGTGGCGCTGCTGCTGCCGAGGATGCTGCCGTTGACCGCCAGGCCATTGGCTTCGCTGTCCTGGTCGTAGATGGACAGTGCGCCCGTACGGTAGAGTGCGCTCAGCGTGCGGATCTCGTTGCCGGCGTTCGACAGCGTCACATTGCCGGCGCCCTGCTGGTACATGCTCAGGGTGCCGATCTTGAGCGCGCTGCCCGCGGCCTGGGTGATGGCGCCGTTGACGATGTTGGAGGTCGGGTACGGGTAGTTGTTGGTGGAGTTCGCGCCCAGCGTGAGCATGCCGCGCGACGCGGCCGAACCGATGGTGATGTTCGGCAGCTGGACGCTGTTGGCAGCCAGGATGCTGACGTCGCTTGCCGACACGATCGCGCCGGCCATGGTCACGTTGCCGCGGGTGCCGGCCTGGTAGTCGTTGCCGTAGATCTGGGTAGTGCCGGCGGACGTGATGGTGGAGCCCGCGCCCTGGGTCAGGCCCGTGCCCTGCAGCAGGACGCTGCCGCTGGTCGAGGTGATGCTGCGATCGCCCAGCGCCAGCGCGCCGTTGCCGGTCATGATGGTCACGGCGGTGGCCGTCACGTCGCCGGTCAGCGCCATGCCGGCGCTGCGGCCCTTGGCGCGCACGTCGAGGCTGCTGCCCACGGCGAAGTTGCCGAGCTGGTCGATGATGTTGCTGCTGCTGGTGAGCGTGATCGCGCCGGTTGTCGCGGCCGACAGCGTCTTGATGTTGATGCTGTCGCTGCCCGATCCGGACAGGTACTGGTACAGCGAACCCGCGACCGCAGTGCCGCCCACGACGCCGACCTGCAGCGTGCCGCTGGTGGCCGTCACGGAACGCAGCCTTGCCGCGTTGCCGCCGCCGCCGGCGTTGGTGATCAGGATGGCCGCGCTGCCGCCGCTGTCGGCGTCGGTCGTGGCCAGGCGGCCGTACAGGCTGACGGCGGCGCCGCCGCCATCGATGCGGATCTTGCCGCTGCCGGCGTTGAGCGTGTTTTCGGTGTAGGCCTGGGTCACGCCGACGCCGCTCAGCGAAATCGTGCCGCCGCTGGACGTCAGGCCGACGTCGCTGGTGAGCGTGATGCTGCCGTTCGGCGCCGCGATGCTGATCGGCGCCGCGGGGTCGGTCACGGTCACGCTGCCGTAGATGGTGATGTTCTCGTCGCCAGGAATGTTGTTGGCCGCACCGGTGGTGCGCAGCTGGAGGCCCAGGGCGCCGTCGTAGTTCTGGGCGTAGTTGCCCTGGCCGAGCCTGAACTGGCCGGTGTTGTTCAGCGCGACCAGGCTCTTGGCCGACGTATAGTAGCCGACGCTGAAATCGGTACCCGAACCGAACAGGATGTTGCCCAGGCTGTTGGTATTGATGCCGTTGTTGCCCAGGCTGCGGGCGACCGACACCGCGCCGCCGCCGGTACCGGTGAAGGTCAGGTCGTTGCGCTCGCTCGTCTTGCTGTACAGGTCGCCGCCGAAGGTGATGGCGCCGCTGCCGCGCTTGAAGGTCACCGCATCGTCGAGATAAACGGTGCCGCTGGTGTTGAAGGTCACGATGCCGTTGCCGGTCAAGGTATCGACCGTGACGGCGCCGCTGCCGTTGGTGACGCTGTCGTCGCCCAGGCGGGTGGTGAGAGCGGTGACTACCACGCCGGCGGCGGCATTGGTGCTCACGTTGCCCTGGATCTTGGTCAGGCTCGAGGACGTGACGTTCAGCGAGGACAGCGCCGCCGCGCCGCCCAGCGCGCGGGTAAAGGTGACCGCGCCGGTGCCGGCGGTGACCGTCAGCTTGCGCGCGGTGGTATCGGAATCGACGGTGGACAGGAACATCACGTCGCCCGAGGTGTTGCCGCTCGAGACCAGGCGGTCGCCCTTCAGCACTGCCTTGGTCTGCAGTTCGATGTAGCCGCCCAGGCCCTGGGTTGCCGAGCCGACCGGGCTGCCGCCGATCGCGGTCAGGTCGCCGCCCAGGTACATGGTGCCCGTGGTGGCGCCGAGGAGGATGTTGCCGGCATTGCCGCCGTTGCGGTTGGACGTGGTGCCGGTGGCGTTGCCGCCGCTGGCGTCGATCGCGCCCACGCTGATGTCGCCCGTGGTGGCATTCAGCGTGACCGCCGCCGCGTTGCTGCCGACGCCGACCGCGTTGGACGCGCCCGTGCTCACCAGGTTCTGCAGGGTGACGCCATTGGCCGCATTGACCGTGATCGCGCCCGAGGTGGTGCCGGTGTCGTTATCGGCGGTGGTGGTGATGCTTGCCCCGGCATTGGCCGTGACCGCGCCCGAGGTCGCGGTCAGGTTGACGTTGCCGCCCTTGGTGCGGATCGCATCGTTGATCGTGATCGACGCGCCGGTGATGGTGACGATGCCGCTGGCCTGGCCGCCGCTGCCGGCGGTGCCGGAGATGACGTTGCCCGAGGCCGCATCGAAGGTCAGCGCGCCGGTCGCGCCGTCGCCCAGGGTGACCGCGCCGCCGGCCGTGACCGAGGCGAAGGTGGCATTGCCGTTGATGTCGGCAATCGAAATGGCGCCGGTGCCGTTCGCCGACAGCGTGATGGCGCCGCCGGCCGCGACCGCGCCGGCATAGTTGATCGAGCCGTTGGTGCCGGCTGCCGTCGTCAGCGTCAGCGCGCCGCCGGAGCTGATGCCGCTGGGCGACGCCGTGCCGCTGATGCCGCCGTTGGACGTGACGGCGAGGCCGCCGGCGCCGGCGGGCGCGCCCTTCAGGGAGGTCGCGACGTTATTGACGAGCTGTACCGCGCCGTTGGTGGCGGACAGGGTCAGCGCACCGGCGAAGGTGTTGGCCGCGTTCGCCAGCGTGATGCCGCCCGGGGCGGTCATGGTCGCCGTGCCGGCCACGTTGTAGACGCCGGCGCCGCCGATGCTGGTGCCGGCATTCGCGCTCAGGTTGCCGGTGAAGGTGCGGATCGTGCCGCCGTTGGTGATCGAACCGGCCGCCGCGTTCAGGTTGATGTCGCCGTTGCCGGCCGAGACCACGTTGACGCCGCTGTTGATGGCGATGTTGCGGGCCGCGCTCAGGGTCAGCGAGTAATCCGAGAACCAGCCGACGGTCGAGGCGACCGTGATGTCGCCCGCTTCGGCGCCGCTGCTGCCAGTGGTGACCGTGACGTTGCCCGAGGCGAGCGCGTTCTGCAGCGTGCCCACGTTCAGGACCGAACCGCTGCCGGAAGCGTCGAAGGCACCGGCGGTCGGCGTGTTGCCGGCATCGGCGCCGGCGCTGATGGTCAGGTTGTACGGGTCGAGCAGCAGCGTGCCGGCCTGCCCTGCGGCGGCGCGGGTGTCGACGCTGCCTTGGAAGTCGAGCTGGCCCTTGCCGGAGACTTCGACGAAGCCGCCGTCGCCGCCTGCGCTGCCGCCGGTGGCGCTGACTGCGCCGAGGAAGCGGGTGGTCTCGTCGGCCCAGACGATGACCTTGCCGCCGTCGCCGCTGCCGCTGGCGCCGGCGTCGATGGCCACGTTCGCGCCCACGTAGGTGGCGCTCGCATTGGCGATGTCCGGGTTCTTGCCCTGGTAGTCGCCGCCGACCAGCACGGTGCCGCCGCCGGTGGCGCCGGACGCGTCGATTTTCGTGTCGTCGAACAGGCCGACGTTGCCGCCGGTCAGGGTGACGCCGCCACCCTTGCCGCGGCGGCCGCGCGAACGCAGCGAGGATTCGCCCACGATCGCCACCAGCGGCGGATCGCGCGGCACGCCCGGCGCCGGGGCCGGGCCGTCCGGTTCGCCCGCGGCCAGCACCAGCTTGCCGCCGGTGTCGCCCGAGACGTCCAGCACGCCGCTGTCGATGACGACGTCGTTGCCGGCCGTGACGGCGATGTCGCCGCCGCTGCCGGCGGCCGCGCTGGCGTCCACGCTGCCGCCCAGCGCGACGCTGTCGGCGGCCTTGACCGTCACCGCGCCGCCATTGGCGACGCCGGACACGTCCAGGCGCGCATGCGCGGACTGGACGACATCGGTGGCGGCGATCTCGATGCGGCCGCCGCCCTGCGCTGCGCCGACCGCGGCCTGCGCCGCGCTGGCCGAAATGACACCCTGGTTGTCGACGTGCGGCGCGCTGAGCGTGATTGCACCCGCCGGGCTGCCGTCGCTGCCGGCATTGGCGCTGATCGTGCCCGTGTTGACGATGCTGTCCGACGCCTCCAGCACGATCTTGCCGCCCTTCATGCTCATGCCCTGGGCTTCCAGCGTGCCGCTGTTGCGCACCACGCCGCCCTGCAGGCGGTCGAGCGCCTTGGCCGACATGATGATGACGCCGCCCGGCGCCACGACGGCGCCCTTGTTTTCGACCAGCGCCTTGACCTTCGACGGCTCGACCACGATGCCGGCCAGCGTATTGTTGCTGTCGAACTGCAGGGTCACGGCTTCGCCGGAGGCCATCGCCACCGTGCCGAGCTTGGCCACGATCACGCCCTGGTTGCGCACCTCGGGCGCGAGCAACGCGATGTAGCCGCCGAGGGCGGCGCGCAACTGGCCTTCGTTGACGACGCTGCCGGTGGAACCGTCGCGCGCGAACTTGGTGTTACCGGCCATGAAGTCGGCGTCGCCGATGCCATGGGTGGTCGCGACCAGGCCGCCGACGTCGACCGACGCGGTCTTGCCGAAATAGATGCCGTTCGGGTTGACCAGGAACACCTGGCCGTTCGAGGTGACGCGGCCGAGGATCTGCGACGCCTGGGTGTCGTGCACGCGGTTCAGCGTGGCCGACGACGCGGACGGCTGGTTGAAGTTGACCTGGGCCGAGGCGCCGACGTTGAACGTGTCCCAGTTGACGACGGCGCGGTTGCTGCTCTGGTTGACGTCCATGCGCGCGCCGTTCTGGCTGATCGTCGCCTGCCCCGCCGCCACGCTGCCGCCAGTCGGCAGCTGGTTCACGCCCGGCGCCGCGAATGCGGTGCCCGCCGCTGCCAGGAAGGTCGCCCCGACCAGGCGCGCCAGCCAGTTGAGGCGCGATCCCGGCCCCGGGTCGTGCGCCGGATGGTGCTTGCCGCCGGCCGGACCGGTGGCGGTCATTTCGGCGCCGACCACGCCGCTGGACTTGCCGCGACCGCGGACAAATTCGGGGACGACGACCCAGGTCTGCAGGCGGTCGCTCCAGACCAGGCGGTAGATGCGGTTCATGGATGCGTGTCGGTTCATTGCGGGGACTCCATCAGGAATTCAGTTCGGTTCGGGAATTGGGGCGAATGCGGATACTGGCTCGTCGAGGCAGCGGCGGCAGCGGGCAAAAAGAGGGGCATGCGTGGGCGTGGGCGTATTCCGGCGCGCGCGCTGTCGCGCCGGATGGGTGGGGTCGGTTCTTATTCGGCCGCTGCGGGCTGGCGGCGCACCAGTTCCAGCAGGTTGCCAAGCGACAGCAAGTGCGAGTAGACCAGGCCGATATCGCCGGCGCGGAACCACTCGTTCACGGTCGCTTCCGGCAGCGCGCGGAACTTCTGCTCGTCGACCACCAGCAGGCCTTGCAGCGACAGGTTGCGGCCATCGTTCAGGGTGGCGTTGGCGTTGGCTTCCATCAGCACGCCGGCCTGCTCCAGGCGCTGCACGAATTGCTGGGTCGCGGTGTGCTGGCGCTGGAACTCGGACAGCAGTTCGATCACGCCCGTGACGCCGGCATCCGGCTCGCCATCGGCGCCGAACAGCGGCGTGCCTTCGTTCTCGTCGAAGCCGTCGTAGTCGCGGTCGATGCACAGGGTCAGCTGGTCGTCGCCGGTTTCGGCAAAGACGAACGGATAGCGGCGCACGAAGGCCGGGACGTAGGGCGCATCCCATTTACCGTCTTCGGTCAGGAACAGGTTCTTCCCGTCCGGCAGGCCCACCAGGGCAACCGGCAGGATGCCGCCGCCTTCCACGCGCAGGAAACCGATCGGGAACTGGCGCGCCACTTCGACGAACTCGCCCATCACGATCGGCAGCGCGGTGGCGTCGGCGGCGAACTTCAGGTGCTGGGCAGGCTTGATCTTGAGCGACTTGTGCAATTCGCGATCGAGGGCAACGACGTTTTTATAGAACAGCAGGGTAGTCATGAACGGGTATCTTTATCTGAATGAATGAATCAAAAAGGCAGGTTCGCTTGCAGCCAGACCCGGTTGAGGTCGAGCGTGCCATCCTGGTCCTTGCCGGTCGCCGGGTTGGCATTCGGGTTGTCGCCGATGCGGTGCGCCAGCGTCAGGCGCACGCTGGCGCCGTTCCTGGCGGCCCACGATGCGGCCACGCCGGCGCCCTTCATGACCTGCTCGTTGCGGATGGCGGCGCCGGGAATGTCGTTGTCGTGATTGACGCGGACCCGGCCCCAGTCGTACAGCGCCGACACGGCAAAGCCGCGCGGCAGGGCGTAGCGCAATTCCAGGTTGACGACGTTGCCGTCGGACCCGCCGGCTTCGCTGGCGGGATAGGCACGCACGTCGCTGACGCCGCCCAGGTAGATCTTTTCGCTCGAATCCAGGTTGCGGTTGGCAAACTGTCCGGTCAAGCCGGCCGTCAGGGTCAGCTTCGGCAGGATGACCTGCTGGCGGCGGATGTTGTAGCGCAGGATCCGGAAGCTGCCGGCACTATTGACGCTGGCGGCATCGGATGCCTGGTTCGGCGAACCGTCCAGGTCCAGCTTGCCGCTGAACAGCGACACGCCGCCCCAGGTTGAGCCGCCGCCCCACAGTTCGTCGAACATGTTGCCGGACAGGCCGACACTGGCGACGTTGACGTCGTAATCGCTGGTCGCCACGCCGTTCGACTGGTTGAAATAGGCCTTGTGGTCGACGTCGAAGCTGGCGTACAGGTTCTTCAGGCGGCTGCGCAGCAGCGGATAGTTGACGTCGACGCCGGTCGAGGCCGAACGGCCCTTCAGGCCCAGCGTATCGAACTCGTCCGCAGTGACGCGATAGCGCAGCTGCGAATGGTTGATGCCGACGCGCAGGCCGCGGTAGCCGAGCGGCGCCGAGAAATCCAGGCGCCCGTAGTTGCTGCCCTCGGTATGGATGGCATTGGCGGTCAGCTGGTCGCCGATGCCGAGCAGGCTGTTGCCGTACAGCGCCAGGGTGACGCGGTTCTCGCCGGTCGAATGCGAACCGGTGTTGTCCACGCCAAGGTTGCCGGCGACCAGGGGTTCCGGTTCCAGTTGCAGGACCAGGTCGGTCTCGCCATTGTTCTGGCCGGCCTTCAGGAAGCCCTGCGCCGACACGCCCGGCAAATCGTCGATGACCAGCAGTGAACGGTCGATCGCATCGCCGTTCAGCGGCTGCCCGGCGGCCTGCGCCGCCAGTGCGATCCCGCGCACCGCATCCTGGCGGGCGCGCACCTTGCCATTGGCCTCGACTTGCACCTTGCCGAGCACCGCTTCGACCACCTCGATGGTAACGACGCCACCATCGATTTCCTGCTTGGGCAGGTAGGCCTGCACCACCCAGCCGGCGTCGCGATACGCCGCGGCGACCGCGGCCGCGGCTTTCTGCAGCTCGCCGAACCCGACCGGGCGGTTCAGCCAGGGCTGGACGGCCTGTTGCAGGATGTCCTGGCCCAAGCGGGTCGTGCCGGTGAAGCGAAAGCGCGTCACGGTAACTTGCAGGCCGCCGGCCGGCGTGGCTTCCGGGGTCGGCACGGCCGACGGCTTTTTTACCGCAGGCAGGCGCATTTCCTTGCCCTGCTCGATCTGCTGGGTCAGGGAGCCGGCGTCCGGCTGCGGCGTGGTCTGGGCGTAGGCGGCATTGGCGCCCGAAGCGATCGCGATAGCGGCGATGGCGACCTGGCGCATGACAAGGACTGCATGGGGGCGCGCGTCGCTGGGCGGACGTGCACGTTCACTGGTAACAACCATGAGGAGGATCGCTATGGGTTAGGTGGCTAACGCGGCATGTCACCGCGGCTTGTTCTTCGCCGCCCGCACGATCCATTCGCGCGCTGCAGGCAGTATGACGCCGGGGCTCATGCCTGGAGCACCTGTTCGTGCTCCATATTCCGGCTTATTGCGTCGGGCATTCCGCTTGTACCTGCCTTGGTCAACTTTCAGTTACCGAACGTCGATGCCCGGTGGCAATTGTAGCAGCCGACTTCCTGAAGCAACAAAGTTTTCCGTAGGACACATCTTACATGTTGGGGAGTGGCAACATGAATTTTTGCCTATGTTCTTGTCTTAGAATAAACAAAACGCGTGAATTTCGAAGTAGGAGTTGTCCTACCACAAAGTTTTGAACGAGGCGGAAGCGAGCGAGACAGTCTGCAACCAACAGTTGCCATTTGNTGATTGCGTTTTTGCTTGATTGCGTTAAATGGTGCGCGTACGCGCCATGGTAATGCGGCGTTTAATCCCAGTTCAACGCCCCACCCGTCTGGTATTCCGTCACGCGCGTCTCGAAGAAGTTACGCTCCTTCTTCAGGTCGATCATCTCGCTCATCCATGGGAATGGATTTTCTTCGGCCGGGAACAGCGGATCGAGGCCGATCTGCACCGCGCGGCGGTTGGCGATGAAGCGCAGGTAGCCCTTGAACATGGTAGCGTTCAGGCCCAGCACGCCGCGTGGCATGGTGTCTTCGGCGTAGCGGTATTCAAGTTCGACCGCTTCCAGGAACAGCGCTTTCAATTCGTCCTTGAAGGCCGACGTCCACAGCAGCGGGTTTTCCATCTTGATCGTGTTGATCAGGTCGATGCCGAAGTTCACATGCATCGACTCGTCGCGCAGGATGTACTGGTACTGCTCGGCGGCGCCGGTCATCTTGTTCTGGCGGCCGAGGGCCAGGATCTGGGTGAAGCCGACGTAGAAGAACAGGCCTTCCATCAGGCAGGCGAAGACGATAATCGACTTCAGCAAGGTCTGGTCGGTTTCCAGCGTGCCGGTCTTGAAGTCAGGGTCGGTCAGGACGTTGATGTGCGGGATCAGGAACTGGTCCTTGTCGTGGATCGACGGGATCTCGTTGTAGGCGTTGAAGATTTCACGCTCGTCCAGGCCGAGCGACTCGACGATGTACTGATAGGCGTGGGTATGGATCGCCTCTTCGAAGGCCTGGCGCAGCAGGTACTGGCGGCATTCCGGCGCCGTGATGTGGCGGTAGGTGCCCAGCACGATGTTGTTGGCGGCCAGCGAGTCGGCGGTGACGAAGAAGCCGAGGTTGCGCTTGACCAGGCGGCGCTCGTCTTCCGACAGGCCATTCGGGCTCTTCCACAGCTCGATGTCGCGCTGCATGTTCACTTCCTGCGGCATCCAGTGGTTGGCGCAGCCGGCCAGGTACTTGTCCCAGGCCCACTTGTATTTAAAAGGCACCAGCTGGTTGACGTCGGTCTTGCCGTTGATGATGCGCTTGTCGTCGGCGTTGACGCGCTTGGCGACTTCGGCGGCGGGTGCAGCTTCCGGGTTACCCGCGGCGAGCGCCGGGTTCACGGCCGGCGCGCTGGTTGGTTCATCGTCCCATGACAGCATGATTTATTCCTCTTGAATTCTGTGACAGCAGCGCCCGGCACACAGGCCGGGCGAAAATTAATTAACTAGGCAGCTTATTGGCAGGCTTCGCACTCGTCGAAACCGGCATCGCCCGGACGCAGGTAGCACGCCGCGCCATCCGCCTCGGGGGCGCTGGCCGCCGGCGCGGCAGCCGGGGCTGCCGGGGCTGCGTGACCCGCCGCCAGGCCGCCCGAGACCGGCACCGCGTTCAGTGCGCCGGTACGGGTGGTCGACTTCTCCATGTGCGTCGCCGCGATGGTGCGCAGGTAGTAGGTCGTCTTCAGGCCGCGCAGCCAGGCCAGCTTGTAGGTTTCGTCCAGCTTCTTGCCCGAGGCGCCAGCCATGTAGATGTTCAGCGACTGCGCCTGGTCGATCCACTTCTGGCGGCGCGATGCCTGCTCGACCAGCCACTTCGGCTCGAGTTCGAACGCGGTGGCGTAGATGTCGCGCAGGTCTTGCGGCACGCGGTCGATCTTCGACAGGGAGCCGTCGAAATACTTCAGGTCGGCGATCATGACTTCGTCCCACAGGTCGCGTGCCTTCAGGTCGCGCACCAGGTACGAGTTGATCTCGGTGAATTCGCCCGACAGGTTCGACTTCACGTACAGGTTCTGGAAGGTCGGTTCGATGCAGGCCGAGACGCCGATGATGTTCGAAATCGTCGCGGTCGGGGCAATCGCCACGCAATTCGAGTTACGCATGCCGAAAGCTTTGATGCGCTCGCGCACCACGGTCCAATCCATCGATTCGCTGGTGTCCTGCTCGAGGTAGCCGCCGCGCTCTTCCGCCAGCAGCTTGATCGAATCCTGCGGCAGGATGCCGCGGTCCCACAGCGAACCGGCATACGACTCGTAGCGGCCGCGCTCTTCGGCCAGCTCGGTCGAGGCCAGGTAGGCGAAGTAGCAGACGGCTTCCATCGAACGGTCGGCGAACTGCACTGCCTGTTCCGAGGCGAACGGCACACGCATCATGTGCAGGCAATCCTGGTGACCCATGATGCCCATGCCGACTGGACGGTGGCGCAGGTTCGAATTGCGCGCCTTGTCCACGGCGTAGTAGTTGATGTCGATGACGTTATCCAGCATGCGCATCGCGGTGCGGATCGTCTTTTGCAGCTTCACGTGGTCCAGGCCATCGCCCTTCATGTGCTGCGGCAGGTTGATCGAACCCAGGTTGCAGACCGCGATTTCGTCGGCGCTGGTGTTCAGGGTGATCTCGGTGCACAGGTTCGACGAGTGCACGACGCCGATATGCTGCTGCGGCGAACGGATGTTGCATGGATCCTTGAAGGTGATCCATGGGTGGCCGGTTTCGAACAGCATCGACAGCATCTTGCGCCACAGGTCGAGCGCTTCGATCTTTTTGAAGACCAGCATTTCGCCGCGCTCGGCCTTGGCTTCGTACGCCAGGTAGGCTTGTTCGAAGGCTTTACCCACCAGGTCGTGCAGGTCCGGCGTTTCCGACGGGGTGAACAGCGTCCAGTGGCCTTTTTCCATCACGCGCTTCATGAACAGGTCGGGAATCCAGTTCGCCGTGTTCATGTCGTGGGTGCGGCGGCGGTCGTCGCCGGTGTTCTTGCGCAGGTCGAGGAATTCCTCGATGTCCATGTGCCAGGTTTCCAGGTAGGCGCACACCGCGCCCTTGCGCTTGCCGCCCTGGTTCACGGCCACGGCCGTGTCGTTGACCACTTTCAGGAACGGCACCACGCCTTGCGACTTGCCGTTGGTGCCCTTGATGCGCGAACCGAGCGCACGCACCGGGGTCCAGTCGTTACCGAGGCCGCCGGCGAACTTCGACAGCAGCGCGTTTTCCTTGATGGCGTCGTAGATGCCTTCCAGGTCGTCGCCCACGGTGGTGAGGTAGCACGAGGACAGTTGCGAGCGGCGCGTGCCCGAGTTGAACAGGGTCGGGGTCGAGCTCATGAAGTCGAACGACGACAGCAGGTTGTAGAACTCGATCGCGCGCGCTTCGCGGTCCGCTTCGCGCAGGGCCAGGCCCATGGCGACGCGCATGTAGAAGGCCTGCGGCATCTCGATGCGGGTTTCGCGCACGTGCAGGAAGTAGCGGTCGTACAGGGTCTGCAGGCCGATGTAGCCGAATTGCAGGTCGCGGTCGGCCACGATGGCTTTGGCCAGGCGCTCAAGGTCATAATTGCCGAGTTCGGCGTCGAGCAGTTCGTTCTCGATGCCTTTCGCGACGTATTGCGGGAAATAGGTGACGTATTCGGCGGCGGCGCGTGCTTGCGGGACTTCCTTGCCGAAGACTTCCTTGCGGATCGTGTGCAGCAGGATGCGTGCGGTGACCTGGCTGTAGGCCGGGTCGGTTTCCATCAGCGCGCGCGCGGCCAGGATAGCGGACTTGTGCAGTTCTTCGACCGGCACGCCGTCGTACAGGTTGCGCAGGGTTTCGGCGACGATCGCATCGGCGTCGACGTGCTTTTCCAGGCCGGCGCAGGCGGCGTTCACCAGCGCGTGCACGTCGTTGACGTCGAGCGGCAGGCGCTGGCCGTTGTCGACCACATGAATTTGGGGAGCCTGCGGAGCCGAGGTACCCGCAGCCTCTTTGGCGGCGCGGCGCTCTTCCATCTGCTTGGCGCGGTACAGGACGTAAGCGCGCGCGACGTCGTGTTCGCCCGAGCGCATCAGGGACAGTTCCACCTGGTCCTGCACATCTTCGATGTGGAAGGTGCCGCCGGTCGGCTGGCGGCGCATCAGGGCGGCGACCACGTTGTTGGTCAGCTCTTCCACCAGTTCGCGGATGCGCGCCGAGGCAGCGCCCTGGCCGCCGGCGACCGCCAGGAAGGCCTTGGTCATCGCGACCGAGATCTTATTCGGCTCGAACGGCACCACCGCGCCGTTGCGGCGCAGGATGCGGTAGTCGGCGCGCGCGGCCAGTTCGGCGGCGTTATTGGTACCGGCAGCCGCTCCTGGTGCCGCTTGCGGGTGGATGGAAATGTCTTGTGAAGTCTGCATGGGGCCTCCAGGAAGGGCAGTCGGGCTGCCGCCTAAATTGGTTGAAACGTTGGTCGAGCGCCCGCAGGACGGGCAGTCAGTAAATTAACTAAAAATCAAGAAGCAAAACGGACCTCTGCCAACTGCTGATTTCCAGGCTGGACAGGGGTATTGCCGATGGATTGACCGGGTTTGAAGCAAAGACGACTTTGCTGCCGTGCTGCAATGATTGTCTTTAATGCTTGAGTCTGCTACCACTAGATCTAGTGGCGTAGTTTGACAATGGACTAATTGTAGTACTTGGCCGCAGCAAGCCGCAAGAGATTAAATTTCCAGTTTTGTGCGCTTTTCATGCGAACGACTCTTGACAGCACGCTGTTTGACGATGAATGGGCGCTCGCCAGTAAGTGAGTACTAACCTGCTGCTTAAAGCTTGTTCAGTGCTCCGCAGTGCTGCCCAATCGCAGTGCAGCGCGCATCGTTTTGCACTGGCGAAAAGGCAACGCTTTTTGACAAGATCAGGGTTGAAGCGGCACAAGCCCGGGTACCGTGGGGGCCTGGTCGCACGCATCCTCGTCGTAATCCCAGCGCCCGCCCCTGTCCAGGCAGCTGTCGATGCGGAAGAATCGACCGGTACAATCGACCATGGCAAGAACCGCGGCAAGGATGGCAATCGCCACGGCGATCCGTGCGGCAAGGCGCATCAATTCTCCGGCGCCTGGATATCCAGTTTCTGCATCTGGTAGCGCAACTGGCGCACGCTGATGCCGAGCAGGCTGGCGGTCTTGGTGCGGTTGAACTGGGTCTGCTGCAGCGCGCGGCCGATGATGTCGCGCTCGACCTGTTCCAGATAGGCAGGCAGGTTGCTCGGCAACGCAGCCGGTCCCACTCCGGCCGGTTCAACCGCGGCCGGCGCGGTGGCCTGCTCTGCAACCGGCAGCGCGGGAGGCGGCGTCTCCACGACCGGCGCCGCCAGCGCCACCTCGGGCCGCGCCGCCTCCGCCAGGCGCGCCGCTTTCAGCGACAGATCGTCGACCTGGATCACGCCGTCGTCCGCAAACGCAAGTGCACGCTCCAGTACGTTTTCCAGCTCGCGCACGTTGCCGGGGAAAGAGTACGCGCGCAGCGCCTCCAGCACGCCCGGCCCGAGCGTGGCGCCGCCCGGCCCCGCCAGACGCGCCAGGATGGCGCCGGTCAGCACTGGCAAGTCGTCCAGCCGCTCACGCAGCGGCGGCAGCGCCAGTTCGATCACGTTCAGGCGATAAAACAGATCCTGGCGAAACACGCCGGTCTCGACGCATTTCGCCAGATCCTTGTGCGTGGCGCTGATGATGCGCACGTCGACCGGCTCCTCGTTGGTGGCGCCGATCTTGCGCACGCGCCGCTCCTGGATCGCGCGCAGCAATTTCACTTGCATCGACAGCGGCAAGTCCGCCACCTCGTCCAGCATCAGGGTGCCGCCATTGGCCGCCTGGAAGAAACCGTCGCGCTCCTCCCCTGCCCCGGTGAACGCGCCCTTGCGGTGGCCAAAGAATTCCGACTCCATCAGGTTTTCCGGAATCGCGCCGCAGTTGACAGCCACGAACGGTTTCGCAGCACGCGAACTCTGGGCGTGGATTTCGCGCGCGGCCAGTTCCTTGCCGGCGCCGGACTCGCCGGTAATCGCGATCGGCGCCATCGAGCGCGCCAGGCGCCCGATCTGGGCGCGCAGCGCCTGCATCGCCTGCGAATCGCCGATCAGGCGCGAACCGCTGCCCGCCGTGCCGTCCTGGGCCGCCTTGGTATCGGACAGCTTCAATGCCGACCGCACCATCACGCGCAATTCGTCGAGCACCACCGGCTTGGACACATAATCGAAGGCGCCTGCTTTCAACGCGACCACCGCATTGTCGGCGCTGCCGTACGCGGTGATGACGGCGATCGGGGTTTTGCTGGTGCTGGACACTTCGCGCACCAGTTCCAGGCCGAGGCCGTCGGGCAGGCGCATGTCGGTCAGCACCAGGTTGTAGCTGGTGTCTGCGACGTAGCGGCGCGCTTCGCGCAGCGTGGCCGCGCAGTCGACGTCAAGACCCATTTTCAGCAGCGTGATCTCGAGCAGTTCGCGCAGGTCGGCTTCGTCGTCGACGACCAATACGCGAGGTGAACTGCGGGGGGAACTCATACGTTGCTCTCCTGGGCGAAGGTGATGACGAAGCGGCCGCTGGTCTGGCGCGCACCCGGCGCTGCCGTGTCGAACCGCGCCTCGTAATCGAGTTTAGCGCCGTTGTTCAGGCACAGCTCGCGCGCCAGGTACAGCCCCAGGCCGGTACCCTTGCTGGAAGTGGTATAAAACGGCTCGAACAGGTGCGCGCGCACTTCGGCCGTGATGCCGGGACCGTCGTCCTGTACGTGCAGCTCCAGCGTGCTGAAGGCGTCCAGTTCCGGCCAGATGCGGATGCTGGACGGCTGGCGGCTGGCGTAGCGGATCGCATTGCCGAGCAAATTGACCAGCACTTCGCGCAGGTGCAGCGCGTCGAAGCGCACTTCGATCGCACCGGCGCCGCCCAGCCACACCATCTCGTCCGGCAGGCCCTGGGTTTCGCAGAACTCGGCTTTCAACTCGAGCAGGAACGGCGCCAGCTGCACCGGCTCGGCATACGGCTGGGCCTTGCGCGACAGCTGCAGGATGTCTTCCACCATGCGGTTCACGCGCGCGACGTTGTCGCCTATGATCTTCAACAGCCGCACCTCGGCCTTGCCGTGCAGGTCTTCGGCCAGCAGGGCCGTGGCGTGGCCGATCGCCGACAGGGGGTTCCTTACCTCGTGCGCGATGCTGGCCGTCAGGCGTCCCATCGAAGCCAGCTTCAGTTGCTGCGCCTGGTTTTCGATGGCGCTGACGTCTTGCAGGAAGATCACGCTGCGCCCGAGTATCCCGCCGGCGGCCGCCACCCGCGCAAAGCGCAGTTTGATGTGCGCCGGCTGGTCGCGCCGCGCGCGCAGGCCCGTTTCCCCCACTGCCACTTCCTGGTAGGGTTTTAATATGACATAGGCCGTATCCGGCCCGGCTGCGCCTGGCACTGGTTCGACCGCGGCCAGGGTCGCCGGCCCCTCGGCATCGCTGCCCAGCCAGCCGGCGAACGCATGCGCCACCGGTTCCAGTCCCGGCAAGGCGTCGAGCTGCAAGCCGGCGACTGTCTCCATGCCGAGCATGCGCCGCGCCGCTGGATTGGCGGTGTGGATGCGGCCGTCGCTGCCGACCACCAGCACGCCGTCGCCCACGTCCGCCACCACGATCTCGTTGATCGCCTGCTGTACCTGCAAGTCGATGCCGCGCTGGGCCGCCAGTTCTTCCTGGTCGATCAGGCGCGCCGCCAGCCGGTTCACCAGCCAGACCACGGCAAAGAAGGCGCTGCCGATCATCCCGGCCTGCATCAGGGCCGGCTCGCCGTCGCGCGTCCACAGCTGCCAGGTAGCGTCGACCAGGACGAACAGGGTCGCCAGCGCGGCCGAGAACAGGGCCGGCACCAGCGGCGCCAGGATCGCGGCCCCGGCCAGCGGGAACAGGTACAGGATGCCCAGGCCGCTGCGCACGCCGCCGGCGGCCAGGTACAACAGCGAGATCACGGCCAGGTCGAGCGCGATCTGGCTGGTCAGCTGGAGCGTGAAGCGGCGCCGCCAGAACACCGTCAGCGCGCTGAAGACGACGGCGGCGCCGAGGTAGGCGAAGCAGGTAGGCGCATAGGACGGCATGGCGCGCACGCCGCCTTCGCGCACGTCGAAGGCGAGGTACAGCAGCAGCACCAGCGCGATCACGATGCGGGTGACGGTCAGCGCCTGCAGCGAGCGCCAGAAGGTGGCGCGCGCCTGCGTGGACAGCACCTGCCGCTCGGTCATCAAGGCAGGCGCGGCAGATGGGCCGGGCTGCAGTAGTCGCGCCCGTCGGCGTGCAGCGCTTCCGAGGCCGGGAAGTGCAGGCCGCAGTGCGCGCAGCTGGTCATGTTTTCGATGGCGGCCGGCGGCGGCGCATTCTGCTGGCGCGGCGGCACGTGCGTCTGCTGCTGCATTTGCTTGCGGGCGGCGGCGCGCAGCTTGGCGCGCAGCGCGAAATACACCAGCAACGCCAGTAAAATCCAGAACAGGACGCGGCTCATGCGATCCCCCGGTGCAGCACGACTTCGAGCACAAAGCGGCTGCCGACATAGGCCAGCGCCAGCGTGGCAAATCCCGCCAGCGTGAAGCGCAGCGCCGTCTTGCCGCGCCAGCCGCGCCACTGGCGTCCCGCCAGCAAGGCCGCGAATAGCAGCCAGGACAGCAGCGCGAAGACATTCTTGTGGTCCCAGCGCAGCGCACGGCCGAACAGCTGTTCCGAGAACACCACGCCCGACAACACGGTCAGGCTGAGCAGCACGAAGCCGATCCAGATCAGGCGAAACAGCAGCTTTTCCATCGTCAGCAGCGCCGGCAGCTGGTCGAGCGCGCCGCCGAACCAGCCACCGCCGGCCGGCACCGCGCGCGCATGCAGGCGCGCTTCCTGCAGCGCCATCAGCACCGCATGGAAGGCGGCAATCGTCAGCGTGCTGTAGGCCAGCACCGCCACCGCCACATGCCAGCCAAAGGCGCTCGACTGGTTTTGCAGCGGCATGACCGCGCCCGGGAACACGATCGGCAGCAAGGCGACGGCGCAGGCGCAGGGCATGACCAGGCGGCGCAAGCCATCGAGTGCGAAATTGCGGTTCTCGACCCAGTAGGCGGCCACCGAGACCCACAATGCCGCCGAGAGCATGATGGCAAAACCGATGCGCAGGCCGCCCGGCGCGAACGCGTCGCTCCACAGGGCGGCGCCGTGCACGGCCCAGGCCAGTGCGGTAACGCCGGAAATGACGGCGCCCTGGCGCGACGGCAGCAGGGCGCAGACCGCGTACAGGAAAGCCGCGGCAAAAAACAGGGTGTTGTGCATGGTGCGAGTCTACACCATCGGCAGGCGCCGGTGGCAGGCCACCGCCCTGCCCGGCTGTCAGTTCAGTCGAGCGCCGCCATTCTGCGCTCGTCCTGGTGGTGACGCTGCTGCTCTTCCATCACCAGCATGCCGAGTTCGCGTTTCAGGTCGTTGAACGCGGGCGCGGCCGGGTCGCGCGGGTGCGGCAGGTCGACCAGGATGTCGCGCTTGACCGTGCCCGGCCGGTAAGTCATCACGACGATGCGGTCGGCGAGATAGATCGCTTCCTCGATGCTGTGGGTGACGAACAGGATGGTTTTTTTCGTCTCCATCCAGATGCGCAGCAGTTCGTCCTGCAGGTTGCGGCGGGTCAGCGCGTCGAGCGCACCAAACGGTTCGTCCATCAGCATGATCGGCGAATCGAGCGCCAGCACGCGCGCGATCGCCACCCGCTGGCGCATGCCGCCGGACAGGTCCTTCGGATAGCGCGTGCTGAACTCCGACAGCGACAGCATGTGCAGCAGCTTTTCGACCGTGCCGGCGATGCGCGCCTTGGCCAGCCCCTTGATCTCGAGGCCGAAGGCGATGTTCTGCTCGACCGTCATCCAGGGAAACAGCGCGTACTCCTGAAAGACCATGCCGCGTTCCGGACCGGGACCGCCAACCGGCATGCCGTCGACCGTGATGCTGCCGCTGGTGGGGTGCGCGAAGCCGGCCACCGCGTTGAGCAGGGTCGACTTGCCGCAGCCCGAGGGTCCGAGCAGGCAGGTGAACTGGCCGGGTGCAATGTCGAGATCGATGTCCTGCAGCGCCACCGTCCTGCGGCGCCCGCCGATGAACACCTTGTTGACTTGCTGAATACGGATATGCGGTTCCATCAGTGCTCCCATCAGTGTTCCAGTCCCCGGTACCAGCGCAGCAGGTAGTTGTTCAGGCGGTTCATGCCGATGTCGATCGCCAGGCCCAGCATGCCGATGGTGATCATCCCGGCGATGATCTTGTCGGACCAAAAATACTCGCGCGCTTCCAGGATCCGGAAGCCCAGGCCGTTGTTCACCGCGATCATCTCGGACACGATGACGACGATGAAGGCGGTACCAATGCCGATCCGCACCCCGGACAGGATGTAGGGCACGGCCGCCGGCAGGATCACGCGGGCGAAGATCGTGCCGCGGCTGGCGCCCAGGCTGCGCGCCGCGCGCAAATAAATGCCGTCGACTTGGCGCACCCCGGCGATAGTGTTCATCAGCACCGGGAAAAAGGCGCCCAGCGCGATCAGGAACACGGCCGGCGGATTGCCGAGGCCGAACCACAGGATCGCCAGCGGAATGTAGGCGATCGGCGGGATCGGGCGCAGGATCTGCACCAGCGGGTTCATCCAGGCATACACGGCAGGAATCGCGCCCATCGCCAGGCCGAGCGGCAGGGCCAGCGCCGCGCCGATGGCAAAGCCGACCACCACCCGGTACAGGCTGGTGAGGGTGTCGATTACCAGCTCGCCGGAGAAGGCCCACGACCACCAGGCCCATGACCAGTCGCCGCCCTGCCCTTCGAAGCGCTGCAGCGGCAGCAGGTATTCGACCCATTTGCGCCCCACGTCGACGGGGGCCGGCAACACCTGTGGGTTGACCAGGCCGGCGCTGGCCACGCCCTGCCAGAGCAGGGTCGCCAGCAGCGGCACCACCATGCCGACCGCCCACTGCTGCCACTGCCTGCGCCAGTTGCGTTCTTCCATATCCACTCCTTGTCGTATCGCGACTTAGTGAGGGCTCAGGCCTCAGTTGACATTCAAATCCTTCTTGGCCGCGGCCAGCAGGTCGGTGCGCACCCAGTCGCGCGCCACGGGCGGGCGGCGCATGCGCCCGACGCCGGTCTGCGCCATGGTGTCGGTGGTGACCTGGATGTGTTCCGCCGTGACGTCGTAGGAATACGGCGCGTTGCCGGTCGCATGGCGGAAATCCTCGGCGCTGATCTGGCCCTTGAAGACCGTCTCGCGCACGTATTTCGAGGCCAGCGCCGGGTCGGCGATGAAGCGCTTCGTCGCCTGCACGAAGCAGCGCATGAACTTTTCCGCCAGCGGGCGGCGCGCCTTGTAGAAATGCTCGGTCATGACCATGGTGCGCACCGGGGTGTCGTAGGGTTTCAGCACCTCGGCGCCAAAACCCTTGTTGAGCGCCTGCGAGGCCTGCGGTTCGGACTGCATCATGGCGTCGATCTGTTTACCCACCAGCGCCGCATTCAGGTCGGGATAGGAGAGGAACACCAGCTGCACGTCCTTGCCCGGCTCGGTGCCGGAACTCAGCTTGTGTTTCTGCAGTTCGGCCATCAGGAGCACTTCCTGGATCGCGCCGCGGGTGACGCCGACGCGCTTGCCCTTCAATTGCGCGACATTCCGAATGTTCAATCCCGGCTGCGCCACCAGGCGCGCGCCGCCCGTGGCAAAGCCGGCCACGACGACGATCGGTGCGCCGCCGGCGCGGCCGGCAATCGCGGCTTCCGACGCGGTGGCGCCGACGTCGAGTTCGCCGGCGATGATGGCCTGCATCACGTCCAGCCCCTTGGCGAAGGTTTTTTCCTCGACCTTGATGCCGCACTTCGGTGCGATCTCCTTGATGTACGAGATCGCGCCGAAATGCGCCAGCTTGAGGTTCCCGAGCCGCACGACATCGGCCCGTTCCTGGGCCTGTACGCTGGCCGCCAGCACCAGGGCTACCGTCGCCAATGTCCTACCCACCAGATTCGTCATGCCAGTTCCTCCGCTCTGCGATTGAACACGAAATGTTTGACCGTCAAATAATTCCGTGTGGAAATTTTTATCTGCGAGTGCAGAATGTGCCGGAGAAAGCGCGCCCCGTTTTTGACGGGAAGCATTGAGGGATGCAATTATTCGCAACACCCGAACCGCATTGCCGGGCGGCGCCTTCTTGCGCAGGGTAAAATGCTGGATTCCGAATGCGGTCCCTCTATATAGTCAGGTAGAACATGCTAGATAACCTTACCCAACGCCTTGCCAAGGTCGTCAAGACGATGCGCGGCGAGGCCCGTCTGACCGAAGCGAATACCTCCGAGATGCTGCGCGAAGTGCGCATGGCCCTGCTCGAGGCCGACGTAGCCTTGCCGGCGGTGCGCGACTTCATTGCCAAGGTCAAGGAAAAAGCGCTGGGCGAAGAAGTCATCGGCTCGCTCAGCCCGGGCCAGGCCCTGGTCGGCGTGGTGCAGCGCGAGCTGGCCGCCCTGATGGGCGCCGACCTCGGTCCCGAAGCGACGCAACTCTCGTTCGCGCAGCAGCCGCCGGCGATCATCCTGATGGCCGGCCTGCAGGGTGTCGGCAAGACGACCACCACCGGCAAGCTGGCCAAGTACCTCAAGGAACAGAAAAAGAAAAAGGTGCTGACCGTGTCGGCCGACGTGTACCGTCCGGCCGCGATCGCCCAGCTCGAATCGGTGACCAAGCAGGTCGGCGCCGACTTCTTCCCGTCGACGTCGAGCGACAAGCCGGTCGACATCGCGCTGGCCGCGCTCGATTGGGCGAAGAAGCATTACCACGACGTCCTGATCATCGACACCGCCGGCCGCCTCGGTATCGACGAAGCGATGATGCAGGAAATCGCCGCCGTCCACGGCGCCGTGAAACCGATCGAAACCCTGTTCGTGGTCGACGCCATGCTGGGCCAGGATGCGATCAACACCGCCAAGGCCTTCAATGACGCGCTGCCGCTGACCGGCATCGTGCTGACCAAGCTCGATGGCGATTCGCGCGGCGGCGCCGCCCTGTCGGTGCGCCACGTGACCGGTAAACCGATCAAGTTTGCCGGCGTGTCGGAAAAGCTCGATGGCCTGGAAGCCTTCGATCCGACCCGCATGGCCAGCCGCGTGCTGGGCATGGGCGACATCATGGCGCTGGTCGAGGAAGCGCGCAAAGGCGTCGACGAAAAGGCTGCGGCCGACATGGCCAACAAGATCAAGTCGGGCGGCCGCTTCGACATGAACGACTTCAAGGCGCAGCTGTCGCAGATGAAGAAAATGGGCGGCATGTCGGGCCTGCTCGACAAACTGCCGGCGCAGTTCCAGCAGGCGGCGGCCGGCGCCAACATGGACCAGGCCGAAAAGCAGGTCAAGCGCATGTGCGGCATCATCGATTCGATGACGCCGCTGGAGCGCGCCAAGCCGGAACTGATCAAGGCCAACCGCAAGCGCCGCATCGCCGCCGGCGCCGGCGTGCAGGTGCAGGAAGTCAATCGCATGCTGAACCAGTACGACCAGATGCAGACGATGATGAAAAAATTGAAGGGCGGCGGCCTGATGAAAATGATGCGGGGTATGAAAGGTATGATGCCAGGCGGGATGCGCTAGTCGGACCTCGATAAATCTACTGCGCGTTGCACTGCCGGCCTGCGCCGCCAAGGCGATAGCTCGCTGTACTTGCGTACAGCCGCGGCGCCTTGGCGGCGCAGCCAACATTGCCGCCGCTCGCTACGGTTTCTCAAGGTCCTTAATCCGGTTGCGGACCCTTTTGTCCTCATAAAACGCCGCGCCCGGCACCATGCCGGCGCGGCGTTTTTTTGCGCGTTTTCGGGGCGTTTTTCACTCTATCCCGACGAGTTGCGAATAAACCCTGTTTTTTGGGCTTATCAGAGTGAAAAAATGGTGAAAAAGACTTGCAGGAACAGTAAAACGCCACCAATATAAGCCGTGCGATGTATTGCGCAATTTCTCATATTAGGAGGCTCGAAGATGGCAACAGCCAAGAAATCCCCAGCAGCGCCTGCAAAAAAGGCAGCCGCGAAGCCGGCCGCCGCGGCCAAGCCTGCAGCGAAGAAGGCAGCAGCTCCTGCCAAGGAAGCCGCACCGAAAGCAGCAGCAGCCAAGAAACCGGCCGCCGCACGCAAGCCTAACGCTGCGTTCATGAAAGAACTGACGCCGTCGGCCGAACTGGCTGCAGTGGTCGGCAACAAGCCGCTGCCACGCACCGAAGTGACCAAGAAAGTCTGGGAATACATCAAGAAAGCGGACCTGCAAGCTGCAGACAACCGCCAGATGATCAACGCCGACGACAAGCTGAAAGCCGTCTTCGGTGGCAAGGAACAGGTCTCGATGTTCGAAATGACCAAGCTGATTTCGAATCACCTGAAATAATAATGTCTGGCCGAACGGCCGCATGTTGAAAGCCCCGCTCGCGAGATCGGGGCTTTTTGTTTTTAGGCGTTGGCTTATTGATTTGGTAGGGTGGGCGCCCTGGGCCCACGCGGATGTTTGATCTGTGTTTGCATTAGCCGCGATCACATGCCAACACGATGCATACGTCCGCGTGGGCACAGGGGCGCCCACCCTACGATCGCCAGCGCCGTGCCTACAACCCCGCCGCCGCCTTCATCAGCGTGAACACGTGCGTATTCTCGATCGTCCCGCGGAACGGCGCCGAGCCGGCGCCGGCCGCGTGCAGCTTGACGTCGCCGCCGCCGTGCGATTCGCTCGACCACTTCACGCCGGTCTCCTGGTGGTAGTCGGCAGACTGCGCCGTGGCGCTGTCGACGTCGGCGCGCAGGTCCGGGCGGTTCGGGCCATTGCCGAAGACGAGCGTGGTGAACGTCTTGCCGTCGGCGTCGCGGGTCGGTTCGCCGTCGCGGTAGCCGCGCACGATGTCGAGCACCGGGTTGCCGCGCTTCGGGTAGCCGTTCAGGACCATCGTGTGGTCATGGTCGGCGGTGACGACGATCAGGGTGTTGTCCAGGCCCGGATCGATGGCGCGCATGCGCTCCATCGCGGTCTGGATCGCCTCGTCGAACGCCACCGTCTCGATCATCGCATTGCGCGCGTTGGTGTCGTGCAGCGCGTGATCGATCTTGCCGCCTTCGACCATCAGGAAGAAGCCTTTCGGATTGGCCGACAGCAGTTCGATCGACTTGGCCGTCATCTCGGCCAGTGTCGGCTGCTCGGGGCGGCGTTTCGACGCGTAGTCCAGATGGCTCTCGGCGCTGTACAGGCCGAGGAATTTCCGGCCCGGACGGCTCGACGCCATGTCGGCGCGCGTAGCGGCGATGAAATAACCCTGCTTTTCCAGTTCGGCCACCAGGTCGCGTCCGTCGGCGCGGCCTTTCGGATTGCGCTTGGCGTCGAAGGGCGTGAAGTGATTGCGTCCTCCTCCCATCAGCACGTCGACGCCGTCTTTCAGGCGCGTGTTGTAACCCGCGCCGCCGGGCACGATTTGCTGGGCGATGGTATAGGCCATGTCGCGCTCGCAGACGTGCGCGAAGGTCGACGCCGGCGTCGCGTGCGTCAGTTCCGTGGTCGTGACCGCGCCGACCGACTTGCCGGACGCCTTGGCCAGTTCCAGGATCGTCATCGGCGCTGTGCCGTTGTTGGCGCCGCAGCGGTCCACCGAGAGGTTGCCGTTGGCGTCCTTGCCGGGCGGGACTGGCTTGGCGTCCTTCAGCGAAATGACGTCGTTGTTGATCTTCACGCCGGTCATGTAAGAACCCATCGACGGCGCACTGTCCGTCACCTGCGCATCCGCCGAATAGGTTTTAACGCGCGCGGTGCGGTCGAGGCGTTCGAAGTCGAGCAGGCCGTCTTCGCCCGCCTTGTAGATGCGCGCGGTGGTGATCGTGGTCGGGCCCATGCCGTCGCCGAGGAAGAAGATGATGTTCTTCGCTTGCGGCTTCGGCGCCAGGCGCATGGTGGCGGCGGTCTGCGCCTGGGCACCGCAACATGCCGCCAGCAGCAGCGTGGAAAGGAGAGTTCTGGTCATGGCTTGCTTTCTGGTGGCGCTCATAATCCCGCCGCGCTCTTGATCAGGTCGAAGACGCGGGTGTTGTCGATCGTCCCGCGAAACAGTTCGGCGTTGGCGCCGGCCGCACCGAGATATACGTCGGCGCCGCCATGGATGCCGGCGCCGGTGCGCGTGCGCACTACGGCTTCCTGGTGGTAGTCGTCGCCGGCCGCGATGGCGTCGCTCAGTTTGACGTCCTTGCGGCTGCCCTGGATGCGGTGCTCGCCGGCGCCGAAGCCCAGGATCGTGAATGGCGCGCCATCCTTGTCGAGGCGGACCTTCCCGTCCGGCAGGCTGCGCACCAGGCCCAGCACGCCGGCATTCGTCGGCGTGGTCTTGCCGGTGCGCGGCGAGTAGCCGTTGATCAGCAGCGTGTGGTCGTGGTCGGCGGTGGCGACGATCAGCGTGTTTTTCAGGCCCGGATCGAGCTTGTTCATCTTGTCGAGCGCGGTCTGGATGGCTGCGTTGTAGGCCACCGTCTCCTGCAGCGCGCGCTTGGCCACCGTGGCGTGCAGCGCATGGTCGATCAGGCCGCCCTCGACCATCAGGAAGAAGCCGTTCGGGTTGTTGGCCAGGATGTCGATCGCTTTCGATGTCATCTCGGCGAGCGCCGGCTGCTGCGCCGGGTCGCGCGCGGCTTCGTATTTAAAATGGTTCGGGGCGAACAGGCCGATGGCCGGCTGGCCGTTCGGCGCCAGCGCCTGCAGCTGCGCCGTGTTCGCCGCCACGCGCCAGCCTTTAGCTTGCAGCTCGCCGAGCAGGTTGCGGCCGTCGGCGCGCTTGCCGCCGGCATCGAGCGGCGTGAATTGCTGGGCGCCGCCGCCGAAGACGAGGTCGAGGCCGGCGCTGCCCAGTGCCTTGTTGTAGCCGGCGCCGCCGGGGACCAGCGCGGCAGCGATGTCTTGCTCCAGCTTGCGGTGGCAGGCGTGGGCATAGGTCGCGGCGGGCGTGGCGTCGGTGACGCTGGTGGTGGTGACGACGCCGGCGGCCATGCCGCGCGCCTTCGCCAGTTCGGCCAGCGTCGGCACGGCGCTGCCATTGGCACAGCGGCTGACGCTGCGGTTGCCTTCGGTCGCGGGCGCGATCGAGCGGGTGTCGCTCGACATCGAGATCACGCCGTTGTTCTGTTTTACGCCGGTCATGTAGGCCGACATCGACGCGGCGCTGTCGGTCACTTGCGCATCGTTCGAAAAGGTTTTGACGAAGGCCGATTCGGGCAGCGTGTCGATGGCCAGTTCGCCCTCTTCGCCGACGGCATAGATGCGCGCGGCGGTGAGCGTGTTGATGCCCATGCCGTCGCCGAGGAAGAAGATGACGTTCTTTGCCTGGCCGGGAACGGCGGGACGCACGCCAGTGGCGGCCGGGCCGGTCGAGGCGCAACCGGCAAGCGCCGCCAGCGTGCACGCGGCGGCGAGAGTGTTGATTCGCATGATGGAGTTCGTAGCGGAGAAAGCAGGGAGTGTATACCGCAAACGACGGGTGTGGCTCAAACGATATGGGGCGCGTGCAGCAGGATGTAGGGTCAAGCGCATGGTTCAGCGCGACGCGACTGCGACGGGGCTGAACTCCCACTTCTTCCACGCCGCCAGCACCGCATTCGGATACTGCGGCTTGCCGCGGCTGCCGTTGTAGCGGCCCAGGGCGAGATACAGGTTGCCGCGTTCCATGTCGATGTACATGCGCAGGATCGCGCAGCCGTAGCGCAAATTCGTCTGCATGTGAAACAGCTTGCGGCGGTCGTTGTCGCCGATGACCTTGGTCCAGAACGGCATCACCTGCATGTAGCCGCGCGCGCCGGCGACCGAGACGGCGTATTTGCGGTAGGCCGACTCGACCTGGATCAGGCCCAGCACCAGGCCCGGATCGAGCCCGGCGCGGGTCGCTTCGTACCAGGCCGATTCGAGGAACTCGGTGCGCGACTGCTCGTCCGGCAGGCGTTTCTTCAAACGCGCCGACATCTCCGTGAACCACTGCTGGTAGCGCACGCGCGCGGCCTCGTCGCGGAAAGTCGGCTTCGGCGGCCGGGTGTCGGCAATGGCGTTCGCCAGCGCCAGGCGCACCGAGTCCGCCATCGCTTCCTCTTTCTGGTTGCCGGCGTGCGCTGCCCCACTCGCACCAAGCAAGGCCGCGAGCAAGTGCGCACCCAGCCAGGCCCGCGCCCGGCCGTGGAAGCCCCACCGCATCACTGGCCCAGCTTGCCCTTGATGAAGGCGGCGATCTCCGCCACCGGCACGGCCGTGGCTTCGGACTCGCGGCGGCCCAGGTATTCCAGGTTGCCTTCCTTCAGGCCGCGCTCGCCGATGACGATGCGGTGCGGTACGCCGATCAGTTCCCAGTCGGCGAACATCGCGCCCGGACGCAGGCCACGGTCGTCGACGATGACGTCGACACCAGCCGCCTGCAGTTCGGTGTACAGCGCCTCGACCTGGGTCTTGACCATCTCGCTGCGGTCCATGCCCATCGGGCACAGCACCAGCTGGAACGGCGCCAGTGCGTCCGGCCAGACGATGCCCTTGTCGTCGAAGTTCTGTTCGATGGCCGCGCCCAGGATGCGGGTCACGCCGATGCCGTAGCAGCCCATCTGCAGCGGCGCCGGCTTGCCGTTTTCATCCAGGAAGGTCGCGCCCATCTTTTCCGAGTAGGCGGTACCGAGCTGGAACACGTGGCCGACTTCGATGCCGCGCTCGATCGCCAGCACGCCCTTGCCGTCCGGCGACGCGTCGCCCTCGACCACGTTGCGCAGGTCGGCAACGAGCGGTTCCGGCAGGTCGCGGCCCCAGTTCACGCCCGTCAGGTGGGCGTCGACTTCGTTGGCGCCGCAGACGAAATCGGCCATGTTGGCGACCGTGCGGTCGGCAACGATGGTGACCGCCTGCTTCGGCGCCACCGGACCCAGGTAGCCCGGCACGGTGCCGTAGACTTCCTGGATTTCGGCTTCGGTCGAGAAGCGGTGATTCGCCAGGCCGGCGACCTTGCCGACCTTGACTTCGTTCAGTTCATGGTCGCCGCGCAGCAGCAGCATGAAGTACTGCTTGCTGGTCTTGCCCTCTTCTTCGGCCTCGACCGTCAGCGCGATCGTTTTGACGGTGCGCGCCAGCGGCAGGTTCAGCAACTCGGCGACCGTTTCGCACTTGGTCTTGCCAGGCGTCGGCACCTTGGTCATTTGCTCGGTCGCCACGCCGCGCTCGCCGATCGCCAGCGCTTCGGCCGCTTCCATGTTGGCTGCGAAATCCGAATCCGGGCAGTAGACCAGCGCGTCTTCGCCGGTGCTGGCGATGACGTGGAATTCATGCGAGCCGGTGCCGCCGATGGCGCCGTTGTCGGCTGCCACCGCGCGGAATTTCAAGCCGAAGCGATTGAAGATGCGGACGTAGGCGTCGAACATGATCTGATACGACTGCTGCATGCCGGCCAGGTCGCGGTCGAACGAATACGCATCCTTCATCGTGAACTCGCGGCCGCGCATCAGGCCGAAGCGTGGACGGCGTTCGTCGCGGAACTTGGTCTGGATGTGGTAAAAATTCAGCGGCAGCTGGCGGTAGGATTTGATCTCGCTGCGCACCACGTCGGTAACCACTTCTTCCGAGGTCGGCTGGATGGCGAACTCGCGGCCATGGCGGTCCTTGACGCGCATCAGTTCCGCACCCATCTTGTCCCAGCGGCCGGTTTCCTGCCACAGTTCCGCCGGCTGCACCACCGGCATCAGGAGTTCGAGCGCACCCGACTTGTTCATCTCTTCGCGGATGATGGCTTCGACCTTGCGGATCACGCGCAGGCCGATCGGCATGTACGTATAGATACCGGAGCCGAGGCGCTTGATCATCCCGGCGCGCATCATCAACTGGTGACTGACGATCTCGGCGTCGGATGGCGCTTCTTTAAGCGTAGAAATAAAAAATCGTGAGGCACGCATATCGATGAATTCTTTTTAAAAAGAGAGAGTTATAATCGACCTAATTTTAAAGGATTAGCTGGCTGATGCGTCCAATCTTTGTACAAATGGGTCTTGAACACGCAGCGTCCGCCGTTTTCGTTGTGCACGAGGGAAGCTGACGTGTGGATTTGTAGGTAAAAATGTAAGGACCCGGAAGCCGGCAGAAAGTTTCGAGGTGTTCTTATGCTCGATCGGGAAGGGTTCCGCCCCAACGTCGGCATCATCCTGCTTAACGCCAATAACGAGGTGTGGTGGGGCAAACGGGTGCGCGAGCACTCTTGGCAGTTTCCGCAAGGGGGGATCAAATACGGCGAAACGCCGGAACAGGCGATGTACCGCGAGCTCGAGGAAGAAATCGGTTTGCGCCAGGAGCACGTCAAGATCGTGGGCCGCACCCGCGACTGGCTGCGCTATGAGGTGCCCGACCATTTCATCAAGCGCGAAATCCGCGGCCATTACCGCGGCCAGAAGCAGATCTGGTTTTTGTTGCGCATGGTTGCGCGCGACAACGACGTCAATCTGCGCCTGACCGACCATCCGGAGTTCGACGCCTGGCGCTGGCACGATTACTGGGTGCCGCTGGACGTGGTCATCGAGTTCAAGCGTGACGTGTACCAGCGCGCATTGCAGGAGCTGTCGCGTTTTCTCACCATGCCGCCCAACGGCGGCCATGGCGAGCGCCGCCACAGCGCGCGTTACCTGCGCCAGCCGCGCACCACCAGCAGCGCGGCAGCGAACAAGCCTGCCGTCAAGGCGCCGCTGGCCAGCAGCGAGCCGCAACTGATGCTGGCGCCGGAGAAGTAATCAACACCGCCAGGCGTGAAAGCCGCATGGCGTCGAAAAGCAGGCACATCACGCAAGTGGTGGCGCCTGCTTTTTTTCGCCTTGAGCGCGCGTCGTCCCGCCATTTATTTATTGCTGGATTGGAAACTTCCCCGGTAGAATCGGATCGATGAAATCGACCCTCCTGTCCGCTTTCGCTGCGCTCGTCCTGTGTACCGCCGTGGCGCCCACCGCCCGGGCCGAGGCGCCGGCCTGCCGTTACCTCCAGGTCGGCATGCTGCCCCTGCACTACAGCGGCCAGGAGCTGGCCCTGAGTACCGAGGGCAGCATCAACGGCACCCCGGCGACCATGCTGGTCGATACCGGGGCCTTCGACACGCTGCTGACCAAAACCGGGGCCGAGCGCCGCAAGCTGTCCATGCGCGCCACGGGCCACTACGCGAAAGGCATCGGCGGGGATGCCGCCATCTACCTGGCCCGGGTCGACGCATTCACCGCCGGCCCGCTGCAAACCGGCCGCGGCTGGATGCCGATGCTGGCCGACTTTGGCGATCCGCCCGCCTACGATGCGATCATCGGCGCGCCCTTCCTGCTGCAAACCGACATGGAATTGTCGCTGGCCACCAAAAAGATGCGCTTCTTCCAGCCATCGAACTGCAGCGGCGCCTCCCTGGCCTACTGGGATGAGGCGGCCATGGAAATTCCATTCGAAGCCAACCTTGACCAGAGCCCGAATCCTCAATTCAGCGTCCTCGTCAACGGCAAGAAAATGCGCGCGATGATCGACACCGGTGCTGCCAGCACCGTCATTGGCCTGGCCGCCGCACAGCGCGCCGGCCTGCGCCTGGACGCGCCCGACCTGACGCGCCTGGGCGACAGTATCGGCATCGGCGCCAGGCGTGTGACGCACTGGAGCACCAGTTTCGCCACCTTCCAGATCGGCGACGAAATCGTGCGCAACGCCCAGGTCGGCGTGATCGACTGGAAGGGCCATGTCGACATCCTGCTCGGCGCCGATTTCCTGCGTGCCCACCGCGTGCTGATCGCCATGAGCCAGCAAAAGATCTACCTCTCCTACGTCGGCGGCGAGCCTTTCGGCCAGCGCAGGAAGCTCGAACCGTGGATCGTCGAGGAAGCCGAAGCGGGCAACCACGATGCGCAGATGCTCGCCGCTTACCTTGCCACCCAGGGCGGCGCCGCGCCTGGCGATGCGGCGCGCAGCAGCGGCTGGCTCGAAAAAGCCACGCTCGGCGGCAATCCAAGCGCGAACCTGATGACCGGACACGCGCTGGTGCAGCAAGGCTTCCTCGAACAGGGCATCGTGCGCCTGCGCCATGCGGCCGACAAGCTGCCGTCGAACCGCAAGGCGGCAATGTGGCTGTATCTCGCGCGCATCCGCAACAAACAGGCGGACCTGGCGCGCACCGAACTGGCAGCCAACCTTGCACGCAGCCAGAACCAGGCCTGGCCGGCGCCGGTCGCCGATTTTTTTCTCGGCAAGATGACGGCCGAGTCCTTGCTGAAGCAGGCCGCCGCCGGCGACGGCGAGCGCGCACGCAAGCAAACTTGCGAGGCATTGTCGGCCATGTCGGATTGGCACGGCGCACACGGCGAAGCCGGGCCGGCCGCGGCGCTCAGCGCCCGCTTCGAGGCACAGTGCGCGCCCTCGCACGCGCCGTCGCAGCGCGCGCTACAATGACGGCCACTCTATCGTTCCTGCCTACTCCCCCATGTTCACGCCCTCTTCGCACGACGTGCGCCGCTTTTTTTGCGAAGCCCTGCGCAAGCAGCGCGCCGGCGAGATCCTCACGCCGATGGACGCCATCGCCGCCGACTGGATCGTCCAGCACCCCGAATACCACGACGCCCTCGCCGACGCCGACGCAGCCGTCGCGCGCGATTATTCGGTCGAAGGCGGCCAGCCGAATCCGTTTTTACACCTGTCGATGCACCTGTCGATCGCCGAACAGGTCTCGATCGACCAGCCGCGCGGCATCAAGGCGGCGCACGATCTGCTGGTGAACCGCATAGGCGAGCACGATGCCCACCACGAGATCATGGAGTGTCTCGGCGAGATGATCTGGACCTCGCAACGCAACAGCACTCCGCCGGATACCGACGCATATATCGAGTGCGTGCGGCGGCGCGCAACGCGCTGAGGTCAGCGGCAATCTGATACAAAAAAGCGGCCAAGGCCGCTTTTTTCGTATCATGTTCGCGGGTGGCCCGCCGCACTATGGTTATCCACGGTCCGTAGGGTGGGCTCCGCCCACGCGGTGCTGCGCATGCATGTCGAAACGTTGAACCAAGCGTCGGGGTATGCAACGGTACGACCGCGTGGGCGGAGCGGTTCGCCGCCCGGCCCACCCTACGAAATCAGCCCAGCTTGTCGTCCGCCACCCGATACCTCGGATCTTCCACCACATTCACCTCAATCATGTCCTGCGCCCGGCCCAGCAGCTCGCGGCAGTCCGCGCTCAGGTGGCGCAGGTGCAGGCGCTTGCCCAGCACCCGATAGCGTTCGGCCAGCGCGTCGATCGCCTGGATCGCCGAATGGTCGACCACGCGCGCGCGGCGGAATTCGACCACCACGTCTTGCGGGTCGTCTTTCGGCGTAAACAGTTCGTTGAAATTGGCGATCGAGGCGAAGAACAGCGTGCCTTCCAGCTCATAGACCTTCCAGCCCTGGGCGTCGACGCTCGTCTTCACGCCAATCTGCTTCGCATGCTGCCAGGCGAACACCAGCGCCGACACGATTACGCCCACCAGTACCGCCACCGCCAGGTCGAAGATCAAGGTGATCGCCGCCACCAGCACCACCACCAGCGTATCGGCGCGCGGGACCTTGCCGATGGTGCGGAAGGTGCCCCACTCGAAGGTCTTTTCGCAGACCACGAACATCACGCCGATCAGCGCCGCCAGCGGAATCTGCTCGATCCAGGCCGAGCCGAACAGGATGAACGACAGCAGGAACAGCGAGGCGGCGATGCCCGACAGGCGGCCGTAGGCGCCGTTGTTCACGTTGATCATCGATTGGCCGATCATGGCGCAGCCGCCCATGCCGCCGAAACACGCGGTGACGATGTTGGCCGTGCCCTGCGCCATGCATTCGCGGTTCGGCTGGCCGCGCGTTTCCGTGATCTCGTCGACCAGCGTCAGGGTCAGCAGCGACTCGATCAGGCCGACGCCGGCCAGCACCAGCGAATACGGCAGCACGATGCGCAAGGTGTCGAAGTTGAACGGCACCTCCGGCAGGGCGAACTGCGGCAAGCCGCCGCCGATCGCGCCCAGGTCGCCGACGGTCTTCGATTCGATGCCGAGCAGCGCGGCGCCTGCCGTGACCACCAGGATACCGACCAGCGTGGCCGGCACCGCCTTGGTGATGCGCGGCGTGAGGTAGATGACCGCCATGGTCGCGGCCACCAGCCCGAGCATGGTGAACAGTTGCGCACCCTGCATCCACTCCCCGCCGATTTTAAAATGGCCGAACTGGGCGATGAAGATCACCAGCGCCAGGCCGTTGACGAAGCCGAGCATCACCGGATACGGCACCATGCGGATGAACTTGCCGAGCCGGGCGGCGGCGAACAGCATCTGGAACAGTCCCATCAGCACGATCGCCGCGAACAGGTATTGCACGCCGTGTTCGACCACTAGCGCCACCATCACCACGGCCAGCGCGCCGGCCGCACCGGAGATCATGCCGGGCCGTCCGCCAAAGGCCGAGGTGATGAAAGAGACCAGCACGGCGGCGTACAGGCCGGTCAATGGCGAGACATGGGCGACCAGCGCAAAGGCGATCGCTTCGGGCACCAGCGCCAACGCGACGGTCAGGCCGCTGAGCAGGTTGGTTTTAAGGTAGGCAGGTGAAACAGACTGCAAAATAAACTCCAGATGGAAAATGAAAATCCCCCGGCGCCGGCAAATCAAGCCGGATCCGGGGGATTCCGATGGTATTTAGTCTCCGGCGCGGGCCGGGCGGCTAGTGGCTTATTTGCGCACCACCAGCTGCGACGGCAGGCTGGAAAGATAGGCGCCGATGTCGGCCATGTCCTGGTTCGACAGCGGCTTGGCGAAGCCGGCCATGATCGGGTTGCTGCGCCCGTTGGCCTGGTCGCCGCCGCGTTTATAGGCCATCAGGGCGTGCGCCAGGTAGTCGGCATGCTGGCCGGCCAGCTTCGGATAGCTCGGGTCGATCGGCTTATTATAGTCGGCGCCGTGGCAGGACGCGCAGTTGTACTTCTTGGTCAGCTCTTCGCCGCGCTTGACGTCGGCGGCGGCAGCGGAAAACGAAACGGCGCCGAGGGCCAGCGCGATGATCAGTTTTTTCATGGCGTGGGTCCTTACTTGCGGCTCTGGCCGTTCTGCTGCGAATAATAGGCGGCGACGTCGGCGATGTCCTGGTCCGACAGGCTGGTGGCGATGCCCCGCATCGACGGATGCTTGCGGTCGCCCTTCTTGTAGGCGTGCAGTGCGGATTCGATGTACTTGGCCGACTGGCCGCCGATCATCGGCACCTGGTAGACCTCGGGGAAGCTGGCTTTGTAGCCAGGAATGCCGTGGCAACCGATGCACATCTCGATCTTGCTTTGTGCGGCTTTCGGATTGCCGACGACGTCCGCTGCGAGCGCAGGGCCGACGCCGGCGGCCAGAACGAGTACTGCCAAAAGTTTTTTCATGGTGGGAATCGCAAAATTTTTTAATCGAAAACCGCTACCGCACAAAAAATTAGTTATCTACTACTAACCTGTCGATTCTAGCCCAACAAAAGATTGCAGTCTACCAACGTCGTACGCGTCGTCAGCCGCACCGAAAGTTCTGGCATATACTCGGGATTTTCCTCTTCACGATAGACGCCCATGCAAGCCCATCCCCGTTTCGAAGGCACCGAAAGCTATGTCGCGACAAGCGACCTGAAGCTGGCAGTGAATGCCGCCCTGACGCTGCAGCGTCCGCTCCTGATCAAGGGCGAGCCCGGCACCGGTAAAACCATGCTGGCCGAGGAAGTGGCGTCGGCGCTGAACATGCCGCTGATGCAGTGGCACGTGAAATCGACCACCAAGGCCCAGCAAGGCCTGTACGAATACGACGCCGTCTCGCGCCTGCGCGATTCGCAGTTGGGTGACGAGCGCGTGCGCGACATCCACAACTACATCGTCAAGGGCGTGCTGTGGCAAGCCTTTACGGCGCCGGAACCGGTGGTCCTCCTCATCGACGAGATCGACAAGGCCGACATCGAATTCCCCAACGATTTATTACGCGAACTCGACCGCATGGAGTTCTACGTCTACGAGACGCGCGAAATGGTCGTCGCCAAGCACCGTCCGCTGGTGATCATCACCTCCAACAACGAGAAGGAACTGCCGGACGCTTTCCTGCGCCGCTGCTTCTTTCACTACATCAAATTCCCCGACCGCGAGACGATGGCCGACATCGTGCAGGTGCACTACCCGCGGCTGAAGCAGGAGCTGCTGGCCGCCGCGCTGCAGAGTTTTTACAACGTGCGCGACATCCCCGGCATCAAGAAAAAGCCGTCGACCTCGGAATTCCTCGACTGGCTCAAACTCTTGATGGCCGAGGACATTCCGGCCGAAGCGCTGCATTCGAAGGACAACAAGACCGTGGTGCCGCCGCTGCATGGCGCCCTGCTGAAGAACGAGCAGGACGTGCATCTGTTCGAACGCCTGCTGTCGATGTCGAGGATGAACCGATGATGGCAATCGAGCCGGTCGCGCTCGAATTCAACGGCGTGCGCCTCGAACCGCTGCGTCTCGAGCACGTCGACGGCTTGCGCCTGGCCGCCGCCGACGGCCAATTGTGGAACCTGCGCGTGACTTCGGTGCCGGAACCGCACCGCACCCAGGCTTACGTGCATACGGCGCTGGAGACGAAGGACCGCCTCCCCTTTGCGGTGATCGATGCCTCGAGCGGCGACGTCATCGGCACCACCAGCTACCACGACATCCTGCCGGCCATCGATCGCGTCGAGATCGGCTACACCTGGTATGCGAAAGCCGCGCAACGCAGCCACGTGAACACCAGCTGCAAATTGCTGCTGCTGTCGCATGCCTTCGACACCCTCGGCTGCGCGGTGGTCGGTTTTCGCACCGATAATTTCAACTATGCTTCGCAGGCCGCGATCGAACGCCTGGGCGCGAAAAAGGATGGCGTGATCCGCCACCATGCGCCGCGCCGCGACGGCACCGTGCGCGACACCGTCATGTACAGCATCGTGCGCGGCGAGTGGCACGAGGTCAAAAGCCACCTGCACTATCAACTCACGCGCCACGCGGGTACGTAACATGCTGATCGATTTTTTCTTCGCACTGCGTAATGCGAAAGTCCCGGTCTCGATCAAGGAATTCCTGACCCTGCTCGAAGCCCTGGAAAAGACCGTCATCGCCCCGTCGCTCGACGAATTTTATTACCTGGCGCGGCTGGTGATGGTCAAGGACGAGGCGCACTTCGACAAGTTCGACCGCGCCTTTGGCTCCTACTTCAAGGGCATCGAGGCCGTGTTCGACACGACCAAAGGCGAGATCCCGCTCGACTGGCTGATCAAGCGCATGGAGCGCGAACTGACGCCCGAACAGAAAGCCGCGCTGGAAAAATTCGGCTACGACAAGCTGATGGACCGTCTCAACGAACTCCTGAAGGAACAGAAGGAACGCCACGAAGGCGGCAGCAAGTGGATCGGCACCGGCGGCACCTCCCCGTTCGGGCACGGCGGCACCAACCCGGAAGGCATCCGCATCGGCGGCGCCGGCCGCAACCGCACGGCGGTGAAGGTCTGGGACCAGCGCTCATACAAGGACTACGACGACGAGCGCGAACTGGGCACGCGCAACATCAAGGTCGCCCTGCGCCGCCTGCGCCGCTTCGCCCGCACCGGCGCGCTCGACGAATTCGCGCTCGACGAAACCGTGCGCGCCACGGCCAGCAACGCGGGCTACCTCGACATCCGCATGCAAGCCGAGCGCAAGAACCGAATAAAAGTGGTGATGCTGCTGGACGTGGGCGGCACCATGGACGACCACATCGAGCGCACCGAAGAGCTGTTCTCGGCGGCGAAGAGCGAATTCAAGAACATGGAGTTCTACTACTTCCACAACTGTATCTATGATTACCTGTGGAAGAACAACCGCCGCCGCCACGCCGAACGCTTCGACACCTGGGACGTGCTGCGCAAATACCCGCCCGACACCCGCATCATTTTCGTCGGCGACGCCACCATGAGCCCCTACGAGGTGCTCGCGCCGGGCGGCTCGGTCGAATACAACAACGAGGAAGCCGGCGCCGAATGGCTGGCGCGCTTCTGCAAGGCCTTTCCGAAATTCGCCTGGCTCAATCCGGAGCCGGAACACCTGTGGCAGTACCGGCAGTCGATTGCCGTGATTCGCCAGATCATGAACAACCGGATGTTCCCGGTGACGCTCGAAGGGTTGGAGCGGGCGATGCGGTTGTTGAGCAAATAAGGAGGCTGCGGGCCGTGCAAGCGTCATGGTGGGCATGCCCACCCTACATTCGCACGGTTTGACGTAGGGCGGGCATGCCCGCCGTTCAACGTCCGATCGAACGCGGCCTATCATCAATGTGTTGCCTGTGCTATACATTAAGCATGAGCAACTTTCACGTCCTGGTCATCGGCGGCTACGGCTTCTTCGGCACCCGCCTGGTCGAACTCCTATCCCGCCAGCCCGGCCTGCACATCCTCGTCGCCGGCCGCTCCTACACGCAAGCCGCGGCGCTGGTGCACAAGCTGGCGCCCGGCGCCGCCTCGCCACTCGAAGCCCACGCCCTCGACATCGCCGCGCCTGCGCTCGCGCAAACGCTGGCCACCCTGCACCCCGCCGCCGTCATCCACACCGCCGGCCCCTTCCAGGGCCAGGACTACCGCGTCGCCAGCGCCTGCATCGCCGCCGGCGCCCATTACATCGACCTGGCCGACGGCCGCGCCTTTGTCGCCGGCATCGGCGCGCTGCACGGCGCGGCGACAAGCGCCGGCGTGCTGGTCACCAGCGGCGCCAGCTCGGTCCCCGCCCTGTCCGGCGCGGCGGCCGACGCGCTGGCCGCCGGCATGCGGAGCGTCGGCGCGATCGACATCGGCATCAGTCCCGGCAACCGCACCGAGCGCGGCCTGTCCACAGTGCGCGCCATCCTCGGCTATTGCGGCCAGCCCCTGCCCGGCGGCGCCACCGGCTGGCGCACGACCCGTGCCCACACCTACCCGGCGCCGGTCGGACGGCGCCTGCTGTCGCCCTGCGACGTCCCCGACCTGGAACTGCTGGGGCCGCGCTTTCCCGGCACGCCGAGCGTGCGCTTCGGGGCCGGACTCGAACTGGGCTTCCTGCACCGCGGCATGAACCTGATGGCGTGGCTGGCGCAACGCGGCCTGGTGCGCGACTGGGCCGCGCACGCGCCACTACTGAAACGCGCCGCCGACTGGTTCCGCCATTGCGGGTCGGATGCCGGCGCCATGCACGTGCGCGTGACGGGCCTTGACGCCGCCGGCGTGCAGGTGGCGCGCGGCTGGTCGCTGGTGGCGACACACGGCGACGGTCCCTTCGTTCCTACGCTGGCCGCGGCCGCGCTGGTGCGGCGCCTGGCCGCGGGCGACGTCCTGCCGCCCGGCGCCCGTCCCTGCCTGGGTTTATTGACGCTGGCCGATTTCGAACGCGCCGCCGCCGGCCTGCACATCGTCATGAAAGCCGACCAGTGAATTTGTCGATGTACGAAACCGTCATGGGCCCCGCATTCGAGGCATTGGCCGACCCCGTTAAATCCTTTCATCGCACCCGCGGCCGGCGCACGCTGCACGGGTGGGTGCGCACCGAGGCGCCCGCCTCCTGGCCGGCGCGGCTGCTGGCCCGCAGCCTGGGCACGCCTCTGCACCCCGTGTCCGGCGCCATCCGCTTCGAACTCGATGCCACGCCCGCCTGCGAAACCTGGGTACGGCATTTCCCGGGCAAGACGATGCGTTCGCGCATGCGCCTGGTGAAAGGAGAATTGACGGAACGGCTGGGACCGACCCTGTTGTACTTCCAGCTGCTGGCCGAAGACGGCCGCCTGGTGATGCAGCTGCGCGCATTGAAATTCCTCGGCATTCCCTGCCCGCGCTGGGCGCTGCCGCGCATCGTGGCCGAAGAAGAAGGCCGCGATGGCTGCCTTCATTTCCGCATCAGCGCTGCGCTGCCGCTGATCGGGCAGGTCGCCGGCTACACCGGCTACCTCGCCATTGACGCCGAGGTGCCGAGCAATCAATGAACCATGGCTCGCGGTATTGGTGCGGTATTCAACGGCACGTACCGGTGGGCATGCCCGGTGAAGCCGTCCTTGAGGCCATTGGCCTCAAGGACCCCGTACGGTGCACAGCCGCTAATGGATCTTTCATGGGGCCGTCGTATAACGTAGGGCGGGCATGCCCGCCGTCACCCGTCGATCAACCGCACCGCGTCAACGCGCTCCCCGCAACGCATTGCGCACCACATACAAACCCACCACATCCAGCGCCGCATGCACCATCATGGCCGCCAGCACGCCCACGTACTGGTAAATAAACCCCAACACCACGCTCACCCCGAACACGCTCGCCGCCTGCACCAGCGCCGCCCGGTTCAGCTTGCGGACCTGGTATACCGGCACATGCGTCACCAGAAACACGAGCGAGGTGATCCACACCCCCAGCAGCGGCTGCAGCGCGGCCCGGAACAGCAACTCTTCGCCGATCGCCGCGGCCAGGCTAATCCAGACCGGGTTCAGGCCCGACAGGTCGAGCCGGCCATAGGCCGTAACCGTATTGCGGCTCGCTTCCGAGTTCGCGCTGAGGCGCGCGCTGGCGTAGGAAAACACCGCCGCCAGCGCCGACAGGCCGAGGCCGTACAGCACCTGTTCGCCGTACGTCATTGGCCCGCGCAGCACCAGGCGCGGCTGGTCCTGCAAAACGAAAATGAGCACCAGCGCGATCAGCGAAAACACGACGCAGGTCAATACCTGGGCGGTGAGGCGGATCGGCGCACGGGCCGGCTGGGGATGCTGCGGAATCTGTCGGGACATGGGGGTGCGTCGCAAAACGACGAATGAGGACGAATGAGAAATCGAAAGGCGGCTGGAACAACCGGCATTCTAGCCAGCGGCGCCAAGCCTGACAACGAACTCTTCCGTTCATCCGCTGTCCAATCGTGCGCAGCCTTTGTCGAAGCCGTCTTATAGAATCGACAAAAGACCCGTCCGCTCCAGGCCGGGCTTTCCGGTGTATTTTCGAGGAGCATGCATGCCCGACCTGTTGCCGATCCTGACCAGCCTGGCGTGGCCATTCGCGATCGCGATCGCCTGGATTGCGGGCGAATTCGGGCAACGCTGGACGGGTTTGCCGCGCATTAGTTTTTATGGCGTGATTGGCTTTGCGCTGGGCAGCTCCCAGCTCGGCGTCCTGCCGATCCCCGACAGCGGCCCGGCGTCGATGCTGGCCGACGTCGCCTTCGGCCTGATCCTGTTCGAACTCGGCTACCGCATCAACCTGCGCTGGCTGCGCACCAACCCCTGGATCGGCATCAGCGGCCTGGTCGAATCGCTGGCCACCTTGGTTGCCGTCTACCTGATCGCGATCGCCTTCGGCACGCCGCAACTGACCGCGCTGATGCTGGCGGCGCTGTCGATGGCGACCTCGCCCGCCACCGTAGTACGGGTGATCAACGAGCAACGCAGTTCGGGCCAGGTGACGGAGCGGGTGCTCCACCTGACCGCCCAGAATTGCGTGCTGGCAGTGTTCGCCTTTAATGTCGTGATCGGCTTCTGGATTTTCCGTACCTTCGAAGACCTGGGCGACGCCATCTGGAACAGCCTGGTGCTGCTCGCCGTGTCGCTCCTGACCGGGGCCGTGTTCGGGCTTGCCGTGCCGGCGCTGCTGCACGGGCTCAAGAACCCGAAACAGGATGCGACGGTCGCGTTTGCGCTGGCGGTCATCCTGCTGGTCGCGATTTCGCATGCGGGCGGCCTGTCGCCGGTGGTGGCCACCCTCGCCTTTGGCCTGGTGGCGCGCCACCGGCGCGTCGCCTACAGCCAGGCCCAGCGCGGTTTCGGCGCGCTCGGCGAATTGCTGACGGTGTTGCTGTTCGTGTTCGCCGCCTCTACCCTCGATTGGCAAAAGGTCGCCGCCGGCATCGGACTGGCAACCGTGATCGTGCTGGCGCGGCTCGTGACCAAGACCGGCGGCGTGGTGGCCTTTGCCCACCTGTCCGGCGTGTCCTGGCGCAAGGGCGCGCTGGCCGGCGTCGCGCTGGCGCCCCTGTCCGTGTTCGTGATCCTGCTGCTGGAACACGCGCGCCAGCGCGGCGTGCACGTGGTGGAAGAATTGCGCTCGGTGGCGGCGGTGACGATGCTGCTGGAGGTGTTCGGCCCGATCATCATCCAGCGCGCGCTGGTGTGGGCGAACGAGGTACCGAAGACCCAGCCGGAGATCAACCATGCCGCTTGAGCCGTTCACCGCCTCCACGCCGCTGACCTTCGGCGTCGAACTCGAACTGCAACTGGTCAGCCTGTCCGACTTCGACCTCACTGCCGCCAGCCCGGACCTGCTGCACCTGCTGGCCCGTAAACCCTTCCCCGGCAATGTCACGCCCGAGATCACCGAGAGCATGATCGAGATTAATTCGAGCGTGCACTCGGCCTACGCGCCGCTGCTGGCGGAACTCCAGGAGATCCGCGACACCCTGGTCGCGGCCGGCGACCAGCTCAACATCGGCATCGCCGGCGGTGGCACCCACCCGTTCCAGCACTGGTCGGAACAGAAGATTTTTTCCAAGCCGCGCTTCGAACACCTGTCCTCGCTATACGGTTACCTCGCCAAGCAATTCACCGTGTTCGGCCAGCACGTCCACATCGGTTGCGGCAATGGCGACAATGCGCTGTACCTGCTACATGCGCTGAACCGCTACATCCCGCACTTCATCGCGCTGTCCGCGTCGTCGCCTTTCGTGCAGGGCCACGACAGCCTGTTCGATTCGGCACGCCTGAATTCCGTGTTCGCTTTTCCGATGAGCGGACGCGCGCCGTTCACGCTGCGCTGGAGCGAGTTCGAGTCGGCCTATTTCGCGAAGATGGAACGCACCGGCATCATCAAGAGCATGAAGGATTTTTACTGGGACCTGCGGCCTAAACCCGAATACGGCACGATCGAGCTGCGCGTCTGCGACACGCCGCTCACCGTCGAACGGGCAGCGGCCCTGGCCGCCTACCTGCAGGCGCTGTGCAGCTATCTGCTGGAGCGGCTGGAAGAACCACCGGTCGAGGATGACTACCTGGTCTATAACTACAACCGCTTCCAGGCTTGCCGCTTCGGGCTGGAGGGCGCGATTACCCATCCCAAGACCTACGCGACGATGCCGCTGCGCGAAGACATCCTGGCGACCCTCACCAGGATGGAACCGTATGCAGCGGCGCTCGGCAGCCTGGAGGGCTTGCGCCACCTGGCGGCAGCGGCGGCCGGCGGCAGCGACGCGGCGCTGCTGCGCCAGCAATACGAGCGCCAGGGCAGCGTCGAGGGAATGGTGCATGCGGCGATCAACTGGTTCCGCGGCGAGCGGCGCTTCCGGCGGCGGTAACTGTTTCCGGCCGTATGAACCTACGCCGGGCTGATGCGGCTCGGCCGCATGATCCGCTCGAGAAAATTGCGCTTGACCGGCTGCGGCATCCCCTCGTCGACCAGCACTGCCCAGCGTTCGCACAACTGCTCGCAGGTCGCGCGCAGCACCGGGTCGAGGTCCGGCAGGCGCGCCAGCGCGCACAGGTGGCGCTCGATCACCGAGGCCAGGCGCACGCACGGCTTGTCCCTGTCGTCGCGTGCGGTGTAGTGCGACATCAGGTGCAGCAGGGAGGCGAGCATGACGGCGTGGCGCTGGGGCATGCCGTGCGAAGGTACGGCGGTGTCTGCGAGTGGATGGTCCATGGCGGTTCCTGTTGATCAGTCTTTAATGAGAATGATTCTCATTCATTATGATCAAGGGAGGGATGGGATGCAAGCGGTTTACGCGCCAAACTTGCGTTAGTCCCAAATTGGGACTAACATCCGTCGATGCGCATACTTTCTCTTCCCACGCTTCGTGCTTTTTACGAACAGCCCGGATATGCCGACGCAAAGGAACCTCTCCTGACCTGGCATGGACATGTCCTCAAGGCTAAGTGGGAAACGCCGGCCGACGTCAAAGCTGACTTTGGCACGGCGAGCATCCTCAAAGAAGGTCGGGTAGTGTTTAATATCGCTGGGAACAAGTACCGTTTAGTTACGTCTATCAACTACCCGTATGGGATTGTTTTCGTGAAATTCGTCGGAACACACAAGCAGTACGACGCTATCGATGCTCAAACAATTTGAAAGACATCGCCATGGACATTAAGCCTATCCGCACTGAAGAGGACTATCACGCAGCGCTGAGCGAAGTCGAATCGCTGATGACTGCAGAATTCGGCACACCGGAAGGAGATCGTCTTGATGTCCTGGCTACGCTTGTCGAAGCTTACGAAGCAAAACACTTCCCCATGGACATTGCAGACCCAATTGAAGCTATCAAGTTTCAGATGGACCAGAAGGGCCTCACACCTAAGGATCTCGAGCCGATGATCGGCAGGTTGAATCGCGTGTACGAGGTGCTGAGCCGCGCCAGGCCGCTAACCCTGCCCATGATTTGGCGATTGCATAAAGGACTGGGTATCCCGGCCGAGACCTTGATCCAGCCTCCGCGCAGCGTAGCCGCCTGAATAGATCAGACGGCTGCGGTTCCTACAACCGCGTCTCCCGCGCCGCCCGCAAAAACTCATCCAGCACCGGCGTGCAATCGAGCAGATCCGTCCCGCCCGCCCGGTGGAATTCCGGGTGCCATTGCAACCCCATCACAAAGTCGGCGCGGTCGTAGCGGATCGCCTCGACGATCCCGTCGGGATACGACATCGCTTCCACCCGGATGTCGCGCCCGAGTTCCTTCACGGCTTGGTGGTGGATCGAATTGACGACAGGCCGGCCGGCATTGGGAAACATGCGCCCCAGGGTCGAGCCGGGCGGGAATTCGATGGCGTGGCGGTGGGCGTCGTAGTCGGTGTGTACGTGGGCCAGCGCCGCCGGCACGTTGGTCGCGACGTCCTGGTACAGGGTGCCGCCAAAGGCGACGTTGATCAGCTGGCAGCCGCGGCAGACGCCAAGCACCGGCTTGCCGGCTTCGACGAATTCGTGCAGCAGTTCGAGTTCGTACAGGTCGCGCGCGCGGTCGCCGCTCCACTCGGGGCGGGTAGGCGATTCGGAATAGGTTTGCGGCGACACGTCCGCCCCGCCCTGCAGCACCAGGCCATCCAGGTGGCGCGCGTAGTGGCGCAGGGTGATGTTACTGGGGTGTAACAAGCCGTTGGTGTTCACCGTCGGGATCATGAACACCAGCACGTCGCGCGACATCACCCACTGGGCGATCGACTCTTCCAGGTATTGCAGGTTCTTGCTGCGCAGGCCGGTGGAGCCCGGTTCGGGATGAAAGATGCGCGCCGAGACGCCGATGCGCAGCGTGCGGCGCATGAAGTCGCGGCTGAAGCGGTCGCGCAGGGCGCGCCAGCGCGAGCGCAGGACGCGGCCGGCGAGTGCGAACGGGGTGTCGCCGGGACGCTGGTAGCGCGGCGGGCCGCTGGCGGCGCGGCGGTCAGGAACACGCTGCGGCGCATCCTCGCGGTTTTCCAGCGGCGGGCCCGGCGCCTCGCCGCGGCGCTGTGGTTGGTCGTCTGCCATGGCCCAAATATAGCCCTGCCATGGCCGCGCACGATTCGAAGTTGTAACAAAGTCACACCGGCAACTCGGGCAAGCTGGTCAGCCGCTGCAGCATGCACACCAGGCTGCGGTCCCCCACCGGCTTGTCGAGCAGCCCGCGCACCCCGGCGCCGTGCGCCAGCGTGCTGTCGTAATTAAAAGTGCGCCCGACCAGCAGCACCACGGCCGTGCGCCCCGCGCCTTCCTGGGCCTTGATGTTGCGGCTCAGGCCGTAAGGGTCGATGCCGGGCGCGGCGGTATTGATCATGGCCAGCGCCACCTGCGTTTCGTCGCACAGGCGCACCGCCATCGGCGCGCTGTCGGTCCAGGCAATGGCCAGGCCGCGCGCGCCGACCAGGCCGGCCAGGTGGTCGCGGAAAGTGCCGCCCTTGTCGACGATCAGCACCTTGCCGTCGCGCGGCGGGCGCCGTTCGGAGGCGCAGCCGGTATGCGGGCTAAGGCGCGGACGGCGGCGCCGTTCGGCCAGCAGCGGCTGGCCGCGTGCGTGCAGCAGCGCCAGGGCGCGCCGCCGTTCATCGAGTAGGCGCCCCATCGCTTCGTACAGGGAAGGTGGATCGAGCGGCAGCGCCAGGTGATCGCAGGCGCCATGCACGGGGCCGCCGATCACCAGCGCCGGCGGTGCGCAGCGCATGCCTTCGAGGCAGGCGAGGCCGGCCGGACTGGCGCCGTCGACCAGCACGAGGTCGGGCTCCTGCAGGCTGTCGTCATGCAGGCAGACATACAGCGGTCCCGAGCGCGGCGCCGCAGCCAAGAGCGCGCCTAGTTCAGCGCCCTGCTCCGGCCCGAATCCGAGCAGGCAGACGGCGGTCGGAATTTTTTGTGCATGCATCAAATTCACCTGGTTGGCGCAAGTCCTCAACCTGTTGCACAAAAAGCAGGCTGACTTGCGATTATTACTGTATGCATGTACAGTACTAGTCTCGGCTACACCTTTTGCTCAACGGTTCTCGGGGCCGCTTGACGTAGCAACCTTGCGTACCAATCTAGTCACGTTCGCACGTATTGACAAGAACAATCGCTTACGCCCCTCTCGCTCTTTCCTTTCGACAAGATGGCGCCGACAAGATAGCGCCGACAAGATAGAATGCGCAGGCTTTCGAAAATACACTGATCAGCATGGCAACCAAGAAACCCGCACCCGACTACAGCGAATCATCCATCCGCGTCCTCAAGGGCCTCGAGCCCGTGAAGCAACGCCCGGGCATGTACACCCGCACCGAGAACCCGCTGCACATCATCCAGGAAGTCATCGACAATGCCTCGGACGAGGCGCTGGGCGGCTACTGCAACAACATCGGCGTCACCCTGAACGTCGACGGCTCCGTCACCGTCGAGGACGACGGCCGCGGCATCCCGGTCGGCATCCACCCGGAAGAAGGCGTCTCCACGGTCGAGATCGTGTTCACGCGCCTGCACGCCGGCGGCAAGTTCGACAAGGGTTCGGGCGGCGCTTACGCGTTCTCGGGCGGCCTGCACGGCGTCGGCGTGTCCGTCACCAATGCCTTGTCGAAGCGCCTGGAAATCACCGTGTGGCGCAAGAGCGACGACGGCACCGGCGTGCACAACCTGGTCTTCGCCGATGGCGACGTCATCGAGCCATTGAGCTCCGCGCCGTTCGAGCGCGGCGGCAAGAAGAACGGTACCCGCGTCACTGCCTGGCCGGACGCCAAATACTTCGATTCGCCCAACATCCCGATGGGCGACCTGGTACGCCTGCTGCGCTCGAAGGCCGTACTGCTGCCGGGCGTGACCGTCACGCTGACCAACGCGAAGACCGGCGACGTCCAGACCTGGCGCTACGACGAAGGCTTGCGCGGCTACCTGGTCGAGGCGATGAACCAGACCTCGAGCGGCCAGACCGTGATCCCGCTGTTCGAAGGCGCGGGTTACGCCGCCGCGGGCGACGAAAGCTTTGCCGAAGGCGAAGGCGCGGCCTGGGTCGTGGCCTGGAACGAGGAAGGCGCCGTGGTGCGCGAATCCTACGTCAACCTGATCCCGACGCCCTCCGGCGGCTCGCACGAGTCCGGCCTGCGCGATGGCCTGTTCGGCGCCGTCAAAGGTTTCGTGGAACTGCATGGCCTGTTGCCAAAAGGCGTCAAATTGCTGCCGGAAGACGTGTTCGCGCGCGTCTCGTTCGTGCTGTCGGCAAAAGTGCTGGACCCGCAATTCCAGGGCCAGACCAAGGAGCGCCTGAACTCGCGCGACGCCGTGAAACTGGTCTCGACGTTTACCAAGCCGCCGCTCGAATTGTGGCTGAACCAGCACGTCGAATACGGCAAGAAGCTGGCCGAACTCGTCATCAAGCAGGCGCAGTCGCGCATGCGCTCGCTGCAAAAGGTCGAGAAAAAGAAATCCTCGGGCGTGGCGGTGTTGCCGGGCAAACTGACCGATTGCGAATCGACCGACCTGACCCGCAACGAACTGTTCCTGGTCGAGGGCGATTCGGCCGGCGGTTCCGCCAAGATGGGCCGCGACAAGGAATACCAGGCAATTCTACCGCTGCGCGGCAAGGTGCTGAATACCTGGGAAACCGACCGCGACCGCCTGTTCGCCAACAACGAAATCCACGATATTTCGGTGGCGATCGGGGTCGACCCGCATTCCCAGGGCGATTCGCCTGACTTGAGCGGTCTGCGCTACGGCAAGATCTGCATCCTGTCGGATGCCGACGTCGACGGTTCGCACATCCAGGTCTTGCTGCTGACGCTGTTCTTCAAGCACTTCCCTGCCCTGTTCCGCCATGGCCACATCTGCGTCGCGCGGCCGCCTTTGTACCGTGTCGACGTGCCGCCGCGCGGCAAGAAGCCGCTGCAAAAGCTGTATGCGCTCGACGACGGCGAACTGCTGGCGATCGAAGACAAGCTCAAGAAAGACGGCTTGAAGGAAGGCAGCTGGAACATCTCGCGCTTCAAGGGCCTGGGCGAGATGAACGCCGAGCAGCTGTGGGAAACGACGATGAACCCGGACACGCGGCGCCTGCTGCCGGTGTCGCTGGGCGGTTTCGACCACGGCGAATCGAGCGCGCGTTTCAACATGTTGATGGGTAAAGGCGAAGCGGCCGCACGCCGCGCGTGGATCGAAGAACACGGTAACGAGACGGAAGCGGATATTTGATGGGTTGCGGTGATGAGACGCACGTAAAACGCGTGGAGTCGGAACTCCACCCTACGAAACCCGCAATACGTAGGGGGCATTGAGGCCAATGGCCTGAATGACGGGTTCACCGGACTCCCGAGTCCACGCGTTACACCGCCAAGAGAATCGAACACACTGAATTATGACGAACCAAGCAAACCTCTTCGAACAAGCTGCCGAACCGGCCGACGACATCGACACGCTGACCCTCTCCACCTTCGCCGAGCGCGCCTATCTCGACTATGCGGTCTCGGTCGTGAAAGGCCGCGCCCTGCCCGACGTCGCCGACGGCCAGAAGCCGGTGCAGCGCCGCATCCTGTACGCGATGAACGAACTCGGCCTCGGCCCGACGGCGAAACCGCGCAAGTCCGCCGCCGTGGTCGGCGACGTGCTCGGTAAACTGCACCCGCACGGCGACCAGTCGGTGTACGACGCCCTGGTGCGCATGGCCCAGGACTTTTCGCTGCGTTACCCGCTGATCGACGGCCAGGGCAATTTCGGCTCGCGCGACGGCGACGGCGCGGCGGCGATGCGCTATACCGAAGCGCGCCTGACCCCGATTTCTCGCCTGCTGATGGACGAGATCGACATGGGCACGGTCGACTTCCAGCCGAACTACGACGGTTCCACCAACGAACCGCGCACGCTGCCGGCGCGCCTGCCGATGGTGCTGCTCAACGGCGCCTCCGGTATCGCCGTGGGCATGGCCACCGAGATCCCGTCGCACAACCTGCGCGAAGTGGCCGAGGCGGCGGTTGCCATGATCCGCAACCCGAAAATCTCGAACGCCGAACTGATCACGCTGATGCCGGGTCCGGACTTCCCGGGCGGCGGCCAGATCATCACCCCGGCCTCCCAGATCGCCGACATGTACGCCAGCGGCCGCGGCTCGCTGAAGGTGCGCGCGCGCTGGAAGATCGAGGAACTGGCGCGCGGCCAGTGGCAGGCGGTGGTGACCGAACTGCCGCCGGGCACCTCGGCGGCGCGGGTCCAGCAAGAGATCGAAGAGATCACCAATCCGAAGGTCAAGCTGGGCAAGAAGACGCTCACGCCGGAACAGATCGCCCTGAAGCAGACGGTCCTGAACTCGCTCGACGCGATGCGCGACGAATCCGGCCGCGAGGCTGCCGTGCGCCTGGTGTTCGAACCGAAGTCGAAGAACCAGGACCAGACCGAATTCATGCTGCTGCTGCTGGCGCATACCTCGCTCGAGACCTCGAGCCCGATCAACCTGGTGATGATCGGCGGCGATGGCCGCCCGCGCCAGAAGGGCTTGAACGAGATCCTGCAGGAGTGGATCGATTACCGCTTCACGACCGTCAGGCGCCGTAGCGAGCACCGGCTGGGCAAGGTCAACGACCGCATCCACATCCTGGAAGGCCGCGAGATCGTTCTCCTGAACATCGACAAGGTGATCGCCATCATCCGCAATTCGGACGAGCCGAAGGCGGCGCTGATCGCCGAATTCGGGCTGTCGGACCGCCAGGCCGAGGACATCCTCGAGATCCGCCTGCGCCAGCTGGCGCGCCTGGAGGCGATCAAGATCGAGCAGGAGCTGGCCCAGCTGCGCGGCGAGAAGGACAAGCTGGAAGACATCCTCGCCAATCCGTCGACCATGAAGCGCACCATCATCCGCGAGATCGAAGCGGACGCGAAAGCCTTTGGCGACGCGCGCCGTACCCTGATCGAGGAAGCGCAAAAGGCGGTGGCCGAGCAGAAGATCATCGACGAGCCGGTCACCGTGATCATCTCCGAAAAAGGCTGGGTGCGCGCACGCACCGGCATCGGCCACGACGCCGCCCAGTTCACGTTCAAGGCCGGCGACTCGCTGCACGCCGTGTTCGAGTGCCGCACGGTCGATTCGCTGGTCGGCATCGGCGACAACGGCAAGACCTATTCGGTGCCGGTGTCGGCCCTGCCCGGCGCGCGCGGCGACGGCGTGCCGATCACGACGCTGGTCGACCTGTCCGGTGGCGTGCGCATCCTCCACTACTTCGCTGGCAATGCCGACACGAGATTGCTGCTGGCGGCCTCGAACGGCTTCGGCTTCATCTCCAAGGCGGGCGACATGGTCAGCCGCCTGAAAGGTGGTAAATCGTTTATCACGCTCGACGCCGGCGCCGTACCGCTGGCGCCGCGCGTGGTGCTTGACGCCGCCGGGGCGATTGCCTGCCTGTCCGGCAATGGCCGTGTGCTGGTGTTCGGCATCGACGAAATGAAGGTGCTGACCAATGGCGGGCGCGGCGTGACGCTGATGGAACTCGATCCGAAAGAGCAGCTACTGGCGGCGCAGCCGATCAGCCAGAAAGGCGTGAACGTGATCGGCACCTGGGCCGGCTCCAAGCCGCGCACGGTGGAGCTGTATGCGTCGGGGCTGGAGCCGCACTTCGGCAAGCGCGCGAAGAAGGGCAAGCCGCTGTCGCAGAAGCTGAAAGCGACCGATTTGTCGATGCGCGCGACCGGGGAGTAATGTTCTCGTGACGCGAATGTGACAATGCCGGCGCGAGCCGGCATTGTTGTTTAGGGTGTCGAATGGCTGCGCGGCTATGCTGCGTCCGTAACGCGTGGGCTCGGGAGCCCACCCTACGTTACGCGGCGGCCTTGGATTTCTTCATGCGGTGGCTGTGCACCGTAGGGTGGGCACTTGTGCCCACGCGTTCGTTCCCATGCACGCCCGGCCGCTTTTCCAAACTACGTACAAAAAAATGCCGGCTTCGTGCCGGCATTTTTCATGACAACGAACCAAATTACTTCTTGGCCGCCGCCTTGTGCACGTCGGCCATCGCCTCGGCGCGTGCCTGTTCGGTCTTGGCCGATGCGGTCGCCTTGTCGGCGGCGGCGTCGACCTGCACTTTCAGCGATTTTTCGTCGGCCTTGATCATTGCCTTTTCCGCCTTCAGGTTCGCTTTCGAGACTTTCTCTTCCGCGCGGGCGACGACCTTGGCGCGATCGTCCGCATCGGCGCGGCTGACGTTTTCGGCGGCCTCCGCGTGCGTCTTCACGGCCTTGGCATGCGCCTTGGCTTTCTTTTCCTGGGCGTCGGCGACGGCCTTGGTGGCCTTTTCGTCGGCCTTGGCAGCCGCCTTCATTTCCTTCGCTTCGGCCTTGGCCACGTCGGCTTCGGCGCGCGCTTCGGCTTTGACGACGGCTTTGGTGTTGGTCTCGGTCGTGGCGGTCTGCGCATAGGCGCCGGTAGCGACGAAAGCGGCGATCAGGGTGGCGAGCAGTTTGTTCATGATGTGTTCCTTTCGGTGCTATGGTGGGTGCGGGTTCTCTCCCGCTTGTTTAACTTTTTATTAACAACGCCCCCAGAATATGCCTTGCCGAAGGAAGGGTCTGTTCGCCACCACACAGACCCTTGTTGCGCAAGATCAAGCGCGTTTCATCGCTTTGCCGGGCCTGCGTAGAGGTCGATGATCTCGCCGATCCCGTCCTGGCACACCGGGCAGAACGCCTCGCTGCGGTCGAACATGATGCACTGCATGGCCGGCCGGTAATAGCCTTTCGCCTCGTAGTTCGCGCCTTCGAAGGCGCCGATGTCATGCCGGTGCGGCTGTTTGGCGAACAGCGCGCGGGTACGCGCCAGGTCTTCACGGAACAGCGCATTCATCTCGCTCTCGGGACGGTTCTGTTCCCGCAGCGCGGCGCGCCGCTTCTGGTAGGCGCGCGAGGCTTCCTCGTACTCGGCTTTCGGCCACGGCGTCGGCAGCGGCGTGCCGGCTTTCACGTGCTTCGCCCACTTCAGCTTATTCGGGTCGCGCAGCGCGGTCGCGTTCGGCTCCCATGGTTCCATGCGCGTGCTGCTGGCCGCATACGCCACCGGCGAGGTGTAGTACTCGTCGGCCAGGCCGGCAAAATGGTGGCCGAACTCGTGCACGAACAGATAAGGCGCCCACTCGTTGCTCGCCGCCGCCGTGCTGAACTGGCCGAAAATGCCGCCGCCGCCATAGGTCTCGTTGTTCACCAGGATTTCGATGAATTCGTAGGGCGCATGCTGGGCGATCTCGCGCAGCGCCCGGTTATCCAGCGTCAGCACATAGCGCTCGCTGCCGAAGATGTCGTAGCGCGTGCCGAGTTTCGAGGCATGGTGCACCCCGGTCGATGGGCGCGATACGCCCGATTCCACGGTCGGCACCGCCAGCGCCCAGACATTGAAATCGTCCGCGCGTTCCTTGAAAGGCGAGACCGTGAACAGGTGCGCCGCCAGGCGGCGCGCATCGGCCTCGAATTTCTTCATCTCCGCCGCGGTATAGCCATCGCCCAGCACCAGCAAATCGACCTTTTGCGGCGACGGGCCACTGACCCGGATCGGCATCGGCGTGGCCGGCGCCGGCGGCTGCTTGCGGATCACGTCCGGCGCATCGGTATCGACCTCGACGCTCCAGGCCACCGAAAACACATTGCGTTCGTCGCGTTTCAGGATGCGCACGCGCACCGGGCGGTCGGGTTTGGGAAAGCGCACCGATTCCTGGAACGCGCGGCTGATTTTATTGGCCTCTTCCGTCGTGCGCCATTCGCCAAAGATCGTGGAAAAGTCGCGCGAATACAGTAAATCTCCCGTCTTCGCATCCACCACCTCGACCCGGTTCTGGCCGCGGTTCGTGTTGTCGAGGTTGCGCGTGGTATCGCCCGGCCAGGGCAGCGGTTCGAGTAGCACCTGTTCCAGCGCGTAGCTGTCCGATAAAGCGTTGCCGCTGTGGGTGTAGTCGACGCGCACGGTCGCCGGTGGCGCCGCCTGGGCCAGGCCAGCGACCAATAAGGAAACGGAGGCGCACAGGCGCGAGATGAATCGAAGCATGGGAAATCCTCGGGAAACGAATCCGGGCATTGTAATCCTGACACGGCGTGAATAGACGCCGATGCATATCCGATGTTTGTTGACGCCAACCGTGCATCGAAGCATGATTACTTATCAACAAGAATCGGAGACCGGATGAGATCGTTGCTGCCTGCCTTGACCGCCACCCTGTTGGCACTCCCCTTCACCTGCACGGCGGCGGCCCCGGCCTGCGCCGCCCCGGATGGGCGGGTACAGGAAGAAGGTTTCGTCCGCATCAACGGCATCGAGCAATGGGTGACCATGCGCGGCGACAGCTGCGCCAATCCGGTGATCCTGATCGCGCACGGCGGCCCCGGCAATCCGCAAAGCCTGTACGTGAATGGCCCCGACGCCGGCTTGAGCAAGGATTTTACGGTGGTGCACTGGGACCAGCGCGGCGCCGGCATGACCTATGGACGCAACAAGCCGCTTGAGACCGAGACGCTGACCGTCGAGGGCTTGCGCGACGATGGCCTGGCGGTGGCGCGCCACGTGGCCGCGCGCCTGGGGAAAAACAAGCTGATCATGATGGGCGGTTCCTGGGGCTCGGTACTGGCCGTGAACATGGTGAAAACCAGTCCCGAATTGTTCTGCGCCTATCTCGGCACGGCGCAGTTCGTCTCGCACCGCGGGAATACGGATGGCCACGCCAAACTGATCGCGCTGGCGCGTGCCGCCGGCGACACCGAGACCGTCACCCGGATCGAGGCGCTCGGCCCGCCGCCATGGACCAACCCGCGCTCGTTCGGCATCGAACGCCGCGCCATGCGCAAGTACGAAGCGATGACCACCGACCCGATGCCAAAGGAATGGATGACGCCAGGCGCGCTGTACGCCACGCCGCAGGCGCTGGCCGATTACGAGGGCGGCGAAGACTATTCGTTCTTCCAGTTCGTCGGCCCGCGGGACAACGGCATGGCCGCCACCATCGACCTGTACAAGCTGGGAACGGACTTCAAGCTGCCGGTCTATCTGGTGCAGGGCACCGAAGACCTGCTCACCACACAGGAAGTGACGCAGCGCTACTACGATGCGATCCGGGCGCCGGTGAAAAAACTGGTGCTGGTGCCGCGCGCCGGCCACGATCCGAATCCGCCGACGGTCGAAGCGCAAACGCGGCTGCTGAAGGAAGAAATCCGGCCGCGCTGCCTGTAATGCCGTTTAGTTAAGCGGAGCGTTACGCATTTTTAGCTAGTACCAAGACCGGTCGCGCAATCCAAATTGCGCGATACGTAGGGTGGACTCCGTCCACAGCCCTTTTCATGCACATCGAAATGCGCCACGTAGCCTCGGAGCGCGCACGTCCGGGCTTCCGCCAGCGTGCAGGAGTGCAACGAAACGGCCGTGGACTGAGTCCACCCTACGATTATCGAAACGCAGCCTGTGTAGCCTAGCTCACTGCTGGCAGCGAGTCCACTCAGGCTTAACTGAACGGCATTACCGCGCTGCATGTGATTTATTTGTACTGATACAGCGGCCGTTTGACCACGATCGGCCGGATGTCGAGCCGCACGTTGTAGACCGAATACGCCTCGGTCGTGGCCGACATGTAGCCGACGCTGTCGCCGGTGCGCGAGAACTTGAATTCGAAGCCGAGATCGGGCTGCACCGCATTCGCGCTGTCGAGGGTAAGGCCGATCGCCTCGAACTGGTCGCTGTCGATGAGCTTGCCCATCAGGTCGACCACCGTGCTGTTGCCGAGGATGTCGGCGGAAAACAGCGGCTCGCGGTAATACGGCCGCGCCGGGTCGAGGCGGCCGTCGGCCTTGTCCGGCGCCGGCGTGAAACTGTGGGTGGCAATGTTAAAACGGTCGCCGTTGTCGAGGTAGCTCAGGCGCACGTTGCTGACGTTGAAGGTGCCCTGGCGTGCGTTGGCCGCGGACAGGTCGACCACCAGCGCGCCCTTGTAGCCGAGCACCTCCACGTCGCGGTTCGGCCCGACCACCATCGCCGTATTCTCGTCGATGCCCAGACCCAACTTATAGCCCTTTTGCAGCATCGCCGGCAGCATGCGTGCGAAGCGCCCACGCACCAGCAGGTGCTGGTCGATGAACACGTCGTCGCCGATGAAGCCGAGGCCGGGCGCGATTTCCTGGCCGTCGGTCAGGCCCAGTTTCAGGGTGGCGAGCACCGGTTTCGGATTGCCGAACATGGTGCTGCTCATGATGGCGGCGCCGGCGCTGCTGCCGGCGATGACGCCGCCGCGCCGGTACAGTTCCCACAGGGCGTCGAGCACGCGGGTATTGCTGCCGTCGGGGCGGCGCAGGGCGCGCGTGATGCGGGCCTGGTCGCCGCCGGCAAAGTAGGCGCCGCCTGCGGAGCGGACGGCCTGCGCCAGTTCGGGACTATCGGCCGCGACCTGGTAGTCGGTGCCGGTCAGGCGCACCGCGACCGGCACGAAAAAGGCGTTGGCGCCATATTTGTCGAGGCGCTCGACCAGGCCGGCGCCGGATTTTTCGGGATTGGCGGACGCGGAGGCGAACACGGCGATGCGGGCGCCCTTCCCGCCGGCCAGCTCGACGATGCGCTCCCAGACGGCGGCATTATCGGGACGCAGGGCGCCGCCGATGATGACGAGCGAGCCTTTCGAGGCAGGCGCCTCGGCGGCGCGCACGGATCCGGCCAGCCAGGCCACAGCGAGGGCGAGAGCGACAGAGACAGCAGAGCGGCGCATGGCTTGCTCCTTCTCGAACACGACAAACCATCAGCCTGTGCCCGGAAGAACGGCGCCGTGTTGCGCTGTCTCAGGAGAGATAAATGTTCGGGAAGTAACGCTCCATCAGCGTTTCGGGATTGCGCGGCGCGGTGAAACCGAAGCGTTCATACAACCCTTGCGCGTCGTGGGTGGCCAGCGTGAAACGGCGCAGGCGCTGCAGGCTCGGATGGCGCAGCACGGCGCCAACCAGTTGCTTGCCGTAGCCACGGCCGCGGTACTCGGGCACGACGAACACGTCGACCAGGTTGGCAAAGGTGGCGAAATCGGTGACCACGCGCGCAAAGGCGACCTGGCGGCCGTCGAGGAAGCCGCCGAAACACAGCGAATTTTCGATGGCGCGCTCGACGGTTGGCCGCGATATCCCTACTGCCCAGCTCGACTGCTCGCTGAGGAAGCGGTAGATCATCGGGATGTCGAGCCGCGACTGGTCGGTGCTGACGTCGAAACTGGAATCGTTGGTAGTCATCGGTGATAGTCAGCGCCGGCCGATCTGGCTAAAAAATTAAGTTTAGCGCTGTTTATGCGAACGACAAGTACGATTCGTCAGAGGATCTTTTGCTGCTTTGTGGCTTGTTCCTGGCGGCTTTACGTAGGGTGGACGGCTACACCCGACGGCATGCACTGACGCTGCTCCGGTGCCGTCCACGCGTTCACTCGCCCAACGCGCACCGTGCGATCATTCCGGCACAGCTTGAACGCGTGGGCGGCGCACACGCAGCGTCGACGCAGGTTCCAGGGTGGAGCCGACCACCCTTGTTCCTACCGGCTTTGCAGGTATCGCTCGGGCAGCGCGAGACCGGCGTCTTCGGCGCGCCAGACCAGGTTGGCGATCCACCAGCGCTTGCCGTCGAATGCCAGCTGGATGCTGTTAATGCCGCGCATGAAAGGTTTGGGATCGTTCGGCGAGCGCAGCAGTTCATAGGTGCTGAAGACGTGCACCAGCTGGCCGAAGGCGTCGGTGGTGCGCGCGATTTCACGTTCATAAAAGCCGCTGGTATTAAAGGCGCTCATGTTGCGGCTGATGTAATCCTCGACCGTCATCGTGCGCAGGCCATAGCCGCCGTCGCGCCCCGGCTGGATCACCATCAATTTCGCATCGGGGGCGAACAGGGCGCGCATGCGGTTCCAGTTGCGCGGCGCCCCGGCCGGACCGGAGATGACCTCGTACAAGGCGGCGACGGTGCTGTCGACCGAGGCGCCGTCGGCTTCCTTCGCCACCGCGGGATGGGCGGGCGCAGTGTGCACCGGCGGCTGCGGCAGCTGGGCCATTGCCGTGCTCGCAGCGGTGAGCGTTGCGGCGGCGGCGCCGAGCCTGAGCCATCGTTTCATGTCGGTTCCTTCGAATGCGAATGTTAACAGTTGAATAATGGGCTATTTTACCGCCCTTGTCATGCGGCGCCGGCACGGACGATGGTCAAGGACGGCGGGCTATAATCGAATAAATCCACCTGACCCCACTCACCATGACCGAACAATTCTCCAAAAAAGCCGAAGCCTGGTCGGCACGCTTCTCCGAACCCGTCTCGGACCTCGTCAAACGCTATACCGCCTCCGTCTTCTTCGACAAGCGACTGGCCATGTTCGACATCCAGGGCTCGCTCGCGCACGCCGAGATGCTGGCCGCGCAAGGCATCATCAGCGACGCCGACCGTGCCGAGATCGAGCGCGGCATGGCGCAGATCAAGGCCGAGATCGAGGCCGGCAGCTTCGAATGGCTGCTCGACCTCGAAGACGTGCACCTGAACATCGAAAAGCGCCTGACCGAACTGGTGGGCGACGCCGGTAAACGCCTGCACACGGGCCGCTCGCGCAATGACCAGGTCGCCACCGACATCCGCCTGTACGTGCGTGCGGCGATCGACGACGTGGTGGCGCTGCTGAACAGCCTGCGCGGCGCGCTGACGGATCTCGCCGAACGCCACTTCGACACCATCATGCCGGGCTTTACCCACCTGCAGGTGGCGCAGCCGATCACCTTCGGCCACCACATGCTGGCCTATGTCGAGATGTTCGGGCGCGACGCCGAGCGCATGCTCGATGCGCGCCGTCGCGTGAACCGCCTGCCGCTGGGCGCGGCCGCCCTGGCCGGCACCACCTTCCCGATCGACCGCCTGCGCGTGGCGCAGAACCTCGGCTTCGAGGACGTCTGCCACAACTCGCTCGACGCCGTCTCCGACCGCGATTTCGCGATCGAGTTCACCGCCGCGGCGTCGCTGGTCATGATGCACGTCTCGCGCATGTCGGAAGAGCTGGTCATGTGGATGAGCCCGCGCGTCGGCTTCATCGACATCGCCGACCGCTTCTGCACCGGCTCGTCGATCATGCCGCAAAAGAAAAACCCGGACGTGCCGGAACTGGCGCGCGGCAAGACCGGCCGCGTGTATGGCCACCTCGCTTCGCTGCTGACCCTGATGAAAGGCCAGCCGCTGGCCTACAACAAGGACAACCAGGAAGACAAGGAACCGCTGTTCGATACCGTCGACACCGTGCTCGACACGCTGCGCATTTTTACGGACATGGCCGGCGGCATCACCGTCAAAGCCGACAACATGCGCGCCGCCGCGCTGCAGGGCTACGCCACCGCGACCGACCTGGCCGACTACCTGGTGAAAAAAGGCTTGCCGTTCCGCGACGCGCACGAAGCCGTGGCGCATGCGGTGCGCGCCTGCGACAGTGCCGGTGTCGACCTGTCGGAAATGTCGCTGGAAACCTTGCGCGGCTTCTCGCCGCTGATCGAGGACGACGTGTTTGCGGTGCTGACGCTGGAAGGCTCCGTTGCCGCGCGCGATCACGTGGGTGGTACGGCGCCAAACCAGGTGCGTAAGGCGATCGAACGGGTGCGGGGGCAGTTGAAATAATATTTCATTATGCTGGCAGAGATGAAATAATATTTCATCTCTTTCTGCTGTACGGTGATGTATGTAGGGTGGGTGCCCCGTGCCCGCGCATGAACGTCGCATCATTTTAGCTTCGTTCAGGAAGGACACGGACAACACCTTGCTCGCTCCACGCGTGGGCTCGGGGCGCCCACCCTACGAAAATCCTCTGCCGCAATCTTCAGTTGCCGCCCAGCCCGTTCAATGTCAGCATGCATGCCTGACAACAACGTCGCTCGCGCATGGACACCCAGCTCCTGCTGATCTGCTTCCTCACCTTCGTCATCCACCTGATCGGCACGCTCGCCTATTCGGTCCGCATCGCCGGCGTGCGCACGCGCCGCATCGCGGTATCGTTCGCGCTGTTCAGCATCCTGGTGCTGGTGTCGCGCACCTCGAATTCCTTCCTCGGCCCTTTCCTCGCCAAGCGGGTCGAATCGAACCTGGCCGGCACGATGGCGACGAATTTGCTGTCGGACTTCCGCTGGCTGCTTATCTCGGCCTCGCTGGCGACGATCGCCGGCGCCGTCCTGATCCCGACCTTCCAGCGTGTGTTCTGCCGCGCCGTCGACCACTTCCAGGTGCACCGCTCGGTGCCGAAACTGATCCTGCACGGCTTCTTCAAGGGCGGGCTGTCGTACGTAAAACATTCGGCGACGCTGCCGGCTGCGGCCAACGTCAGCGGCTTGCGCGGCAAGAACAGCGTGTCGCTGTCGATCACCCTGCTCAACGTCGGCGCAGTGGCGCTGTGGACGGTTGGCGTATTCGCCTCGCTGTACGCCGGCGCGCTCGATCCCGCCGTACGCGTGACCTCTTCGACCCTGTCGGCCATCATCAACGGCGGCGCGACGATCATGATGGCCGTCTTCATCGACCCGCACATGTCGGGCATGACCGACGACGTGGTCGAGGGCCGCGTCAGCGAAGCCGAGTTCCGCCATGCGATCGTCTGGCTGGTCGGCAGCCGGCTGGCAGGGACCATGCTGGCGCAGGCGCTGCTGGTGCCGTCGGCAATGCTGATCGTGTTCGTGGCGCGGGCGGTGTGATGCGCACTGTTGGAAGCAGCACAGAACACGCGCCCGCTTCCCAATAAAATCGCCCCACGACATCAGCATGGGGAACGCGATGCAACGCTACAAAAACCTGAGCGGCGAATCAGGCGTGGTCGCCTATGAGATCGGCGACCGCTCGATCACGGTCCGTTTTAATAGCGGCGAGCGCTACCTGTACACCGACGGGAGCGCCGGTGCCGAGAATATCGCCGAGATGCAGCGGCTGGCGACGCTGGGCAGCGGCCTGTCGACGTTTATCAGCCAGGTAGTCAAGGACCGTTACGAACGCAAGCTGGATTGAAGCGCACCATGATCACGACAACGACTACTTCCCTGCCCGAGCGCAGCTTCGCCGCCTTCCTGTTCGACATGGACGGCACCATCCTCACCTCGATCCGCTCCGCCGAACGGGTCTGGACCAGCTGGGCCACGCGCCACGGCCTCGACGTCGAGACCTTCCTGCCGACCCTGCACGGCAAGCGCACCCACGACACCATCCGCCAGCTCGGCTTGCCAGGCGTCGATCCGATTGCGGAAGCGGCCTGGATCACGGCGGCCGAGATCGAGGACGTGGCCGATATCGAGGCCATCCAGGGCGCGGCGGATTTTCTCGCCAGCCTGCCGCCGGACCGCTGGGGCATCGTCACCTCGGCGCCGCGCGCGCTGGCGGAGGCGCGCCTGGCGGCAGCCGGGCTGCCCTCAAACAACCTGCTGGTGGCGGCCGAAGATGTCGAGCACGGCAAGCCGGCGCCCGATCCGTTCCTGCTGGGTGCGCACAAGCTGGGCGTGACCCCGGCCGATTGCCTGGTGTTCGAGGATACGCGGACCGGGCTGCAGGCAGCGGCGGCGGCCGGGATGGAGAGCATCGTCGTGACGGTGACGCATACGCATCCGCTGGAGACGGATGTGGTGAGCGTGCTCGATTATGCGGATTTGCGGATGAACCGCACTGCAGACGGACTGCTGCAGGTTACCCGCGGCGGCAGTGCACCGTAGGGTGGGCATGCCCACGCGTTCGTGCCGCGGCGTCCCCCTACCGGGGCCGGAGATCGCGAGCGCCTGCGTCTTGTTGCAACCGCAGCCATGACGCCAACGCAGCAACGCGTGGACTCAGGAGTCCACCCTACGATGCACAGCAGCCTGTGGCTACGTTTATTCGTGCCGGTACACGCGCGGTTCGAGGTCGTGTTCTTCCGTCGGCGGCTGCGGCGCCGGCGCTGCCGCACCCGCATCGCGCTGCGGATACGGCGTCCCATCCTTGTGCGTGTAGCTGTTCGTGCTGGCGTCGTACATCAGGTCGATGTCCGGATAGGTGGCGCGGTCTTCGGGGACGTTCGGGCCGACCGCCAGGAACAGGGCGTTGCCCCAGCCGCGGTTGACCAGGTGGTGGCCGTTCGGCCGGCCGGCGGGAAAGGCGGCGTAGTCGCCGGCGCGCATCAGAGTTTCGCCCTCGTCGGTGACCAGGGTCAGTTCGCCCGACACCACCATGACGAACTCGTCTTCATGGGTATGCCAGTGGCGCTGCGAGGAGGCCGCGCCGGGCTTCAGTTCGACCAGGTTGACGCCGAACTGGGTCAGGCCACCGGCCTCGCCCAGCGCTTGCCGGCTGCGGCCGTTGACGATGTCGGCAAAGGGTTCCGGATAACCGGTGCCGGTCAGCACGGGGATACTGCTCAGGTCTAACCGCGACATACTCAATTCCTTCCTGTGTGGGGAGCTGCAAAGATAGGCTGGCTCCCCACTGTGGAGAACTCAGCTTGCGCGTTTCTGTACCAGCGTCAGGATATCGTAACTTGCCACCAGTTCGTCGTTCTGGTTGGTGACCTGCACGTCCCAGGCCACCACGCCCTGGCCGCGGCCCTGTTCATCCGTGCGGTTACGGTCGACCTTGCGCTTGCAGGTCAGGCGCGCGCGGATGGTGTCGCCGATCGCCACCGGCGCCACGAAGCGCAGGTTGTCCAGGCCATAGTTCGCCAGCACCGGACCCGGGGCCGGCGACACGAACAGGCCGGCCGCCGCCGACAACACGAAGTAGCCGTGCGCGATGCGCTTGCCGAATTGCGTGTCTTTCGCCGCGATCTCGTCGAAGTGCATGTAGAAATAATCGCCAGAGACGCCGCCGAAGTTCACGATGTCCGCCTCGCTCACGGTGCGGCGGTGGGTCAGCAGCGAGTGGCCGATTTCGAGCTCCTCGAAGTGGCGGCGGAACGGGTGGATTTCCGTTTCCTTGACCGCGCCGCCGCGCACATATTCTCCCGTCACGGCCGCCAGCATCGTCGGCGAGCCCTGCACCGCTGCCCGCTGCAGGAAGTGTTTTACGGCCCGGATCCCGCCCAGCTCTTCGCCGCCGCCGGCGCGGCCCGGACCGCCGTGCTTCAGCTGCGGCAGCGGCGAGCCGTGGCCGGTGTTGTCGACCGAGGCTTCGCGGTCGAGGATCAGCACACGTCCGTGCGAGGCCGCCGCCACCGGCACCGCGTGCGCGGCAATGGCTGGATCCTTGGTTGCCAGCGTGGTCACCAGGCTGCCGCGGCCGAGCGCGGCCAGGTGCAGCGCCTCGTCGATGTCGCGGTAGGTCATCATCGTGCTGACCGGGCCAAAGGCTTCGATGTCGTGTACCGCCGTGTTGATGGCCGCGTTGCGGCACAGGAGCAGGGTCGGTGCGAAAAAGGCGCCCTTTGCTGCATCGTCGCCGACCGGATTGAAACCGTGGTGGGCGCCGAAGATGACCTCGTTGCCGCGCGCGAGCATCTCGACGCGTTCGGACACGTCGCGGTGCTGGTCCATCGACGCCAGCGCGCCCATGCGCACGCCATCGATGGCCGGATTGCCGACCACGATTTTCGACAGCCGCTCGCGCAGTCGCTCGCCCAGTGCATCGACGTGGGTTTCGGGCACGATGATGCGGCGGATCGCCGTGCACTTCTGGCCCGCTTTACCGGTCATTTCGCGCGCGACTTCCTTCACGAACAGGTCGAACTCGGGATCGTCGGGCGTGACGTCCGGCGCCAGGATCGCGCAGTTGAGCGAATCGGCTTCGGCGGTGAACGGCACCGATTCGCGGATCAGGTTCGCATTCGCGCGCAGCTTGGCGGCGGTGTCGGCCGAACCGGTGAAGGTGACGGCGTCGAAGCCGCTCAGGCGGTCGAGCAGGTCGCCGGTCGAACCGATCACCAGTTGCAGCGCACCTTCCGGCAGCAGCGTCGATTCCTGCATCATCTTGACGACCGCGTGCGTCAGGTAGCTGGTCGCAGTCGCCGGTTTGCCGATGCAGGGCATGGCGGCGAGGAAGCTCGGTGCGAATTTCTCGAGCAGGCCCCAGATCGGAAAATTGAAGGCGTTGATGTGGACGGCGACGCCGCCCTTCGGCACCAGGATGTGGGTGCCGGCGAAGCCGCCGCGTTTGCCCAGCGCGATGGCCGGGCCTTCGTGCAGCACGTTCGAGGAGGGCAGCTCGCGCGAGGCCATGCTGGCGTAGGCGAACAGGGTGCCGATGCCGCCTTCGACGTCGACCCAGCTGTCCTGGCGGGTGGCGCCGGTCAGGTGCGAGATTTCGTACAGCTCTTCTTTCCGCTCCATCAGGTAGAGCGCGATGGCTTTCAGGCGCTGGGCGCGGGTCTGGAAGTCGAGCTTCATCAGGCCGGGGACCCCGGTCTTGCGGGCGTAGGTGACGGCTTCGTCGAAGTCGATTTTCTCGGCGTGGGTGTGGTAGACCAGCTGGCCGTCGAGGGCGCTGTGCAGGGGCGTGGCGGCCTCCATGCCGATCCAGCGGCCCGCGATCCAGCTTTGCAGGGTGCTTGCTTGTGCCATGTTTGTCTCCTCAGGATTTTGTTCGCGCAGGTGGTGTGCGGATGCCGCAAACGCGTGGGCGGAGCGGTTCGCCGCCCGGCCCACCCTACGGTTAGATTATTTTTTGGGCGTGTGGCCGCCGGTACCAGTGAAGTCGAAGGATGGGCGGTTCGGTTCGATTTCCGTAAACGCTTCGACTTCGCGCATCGTTTTCAGCGAGCGTTCGGTCAGCTGGTGGTACTGGTGCGTCCCAAAACTCTTCCACTTGACGTCTTCGTCGGTCAGCGCGCGCATGACCTTGGCGGGGGTGCCCATAACCATGCTGCGTGGCGGGATGAGCATGCCGGCTTTCACGAAACTCATGGCGGCGACGATCGATTCTGCGCCGACGACGGCGCCATCCATGACGACGGCGTTCATGCCGACCATGGCGTTGCGGCCGACGCGGCAGCCGTGCAGCACGGCGCCGTGGCCGATGTGGCCGTCGACTTCGATCACGGTCTCGCCGTCTTCAAAGCCGTGCATCACGCAGCAATCCTGCACGTTGGCGCCCTCTTCCAGGACCAGGCGGCCGAAGTCGCCGCGCAGCGAGGCCAGCGGGCCGATGTAGCAGCGCGGGCCGACGATGACGTCGCCGATCAGCACCGCGGTCGGATGCACGTAGCTGGTCGGGTGCACCACCGGGCGCACGCCGTCGATTTCGTAGACCTTGACCATGTCTGGTTTCTCCTTATGTGTTCTTCGGACGGCGGTCGACCACGCGCCGCGCCTTGCCGGTCATCGTGCGTTCGATACCCATCGGCGGCGTCAGCGTTACCTTCGTCGTCACGCCGACATAGGTCTTGATGCAGTGCTGCAGTTCACGGCACAGCGCGTCCACGGTTTCCTGCGACTGGCCGGCTTCGCGCAATTCGCCAAACACCTCCAGCGTGTCGAGGTGGCCGTCGCGCGCCACCACCAGCTGGTACTGCGGCGCCAGCGCCGGCATTTTCAGGACCAGTTCTTCGATCTGGCTCGGGAACACGTTCACGCCGCGGATGATCAGCATGTCGTCCGAGCGGCCGGTGATTTTGCCCATGCGCCGCATCGAACGCGAGGTCGGCGGCAGCAAACGGGTCAGGTCGCGCGTGCGGTAGCGGATGATCGGCAGCGCCTCTTTACTGAGCGAGGTAAACACCAGCTCGCCCTCTTCGCCGTCGGGCAGCACTTCGCCGGTATCCGGGTCGATGATCTCGGGATAAAAATGGTCTTCCCAGATCACGGGGCCATCCTTGCTCTCGATGCATTCGCTGGCCACGCCCGGACCCATCACTTCGGAGAGGCCATAGATGTCGACCGCGTCGATGCCGGCTTCAGTTTCGATGGTGCGGCGCATCTCGTTGGTCCACGGCTCGGCGCCGAAGATGCCGACTTTCAGCGAGGACGCCGCCGGATCGAGGCCCTGGCGCTTGAACTCTTCGACGATGTTGAGCATGTACGAAGGCGTGACCATGATAATCGACGGTTGAAAATCGCAGATCAGCTGCACCTGCTTTTCGGTCTGCCCGCCCGACATCGGCACCACGGTGCAGCCCAGGCGCTCGGCGCCGTAGTGGGCGCCGAGGCCGCCGGTGAACAGGCCGTAGCCGTAGGCGATATGGACCATGTCGCCCGGACGGCCGCCGGCCGCGCGGATCGAACGCGCCACCATGTCGGCCCAGACGTCGATGTCCCCCTTCGTATAACCGACCACGGTCGGACGCCCGGTGGTGCCGGACGAGGCGTGCACGCGCACCACCTGCTCGCGCGGTACCGCAAACAGGCCGAACGGGTAGTTGTCGCGCAGGGTCTTCTTTTCGGTAAAGGGGAATTTCGCCAGGTCGGCGAGCGACTTCAAATCGGCGGGATGGACGCCGGCGTCGTCGAAGGCCTTGCGGTAGTGCGGGACGTTGTCGTAGGCATGCTGCAGCGACCATTGCAGGCGTGCGAGCTGCAAGGCTTGCAGTTCGTCGCGGCTGGCGCGTTCGATCGGTTCCAGCTCGCCGGGCGAGGGAATACGTTGGACCATCTGGACCTCCTTAGTTCAGCTATAGCTATAGACTTAGTCGACGTTCGCCACCATCCCGCTCACGCGGTGCGACTTGCCGCGGAACAGGGCGATCGTGCGCCCTTCTTCGTTTTTCACCGTGACGTCGTAGACGCCGGTTTTGCCGGCCAGTGCCTGCTCGACCGCTTCGGCAACCAGCAGGTCGCCTTCGCGCCCCGGCGCCAGGTAGTCGATCGTGCAGCCGGCGCCGACGGTGTTGAAATTGTGCGAATTGCAGGCGAAGGCAAAGGCGCTGTCGGCCAGCATGAAGATGAAGCCGCCGTGGCAGGTGGCATGCCCGTTGAGCATGTCGGCGCGCACGCGCATGCTCATGCGCGCGTAGCCGGGACGGATTTCGTCGAGCGTCATGCCCAGCGCCTGGCTGGCCGGGTCGCGTTCGTACATGGTCTTGCCGGCCAGTTCGGCCAGGGCTTGCGGATTGCTCAATTGGGTACTAAGCATGGAAACGTGCTCCGGATGGATTGGCCGCGAGCTTGCGGCGCAATAGCGGCGAGACCCGGTAACGGTCTTCGCCATAGGTGGCGGCGAGGTTCGCAAGCACGGTGACGATGTGGCCAATGCCAACGCTGTCCGCCCAGGCCAGCGGTCCACGCGGATAGTTCACGCCCTTCTGCATGGCGATGTCGACCGCGCCGGCGCTGCATACGCCCTGGTTGACGGCATCGGCCGCTTCGTTGGCGAGCATGGCGACGGTGCGCATGACGATCATGCCGGGCACGTCGTCGATACGCGTGACCGTGAAACCGGCCGCCTGGAACAGGCCGACCGCTGCTTGCCAGGCTTCCTCGCTGCATTGATCGGCGCGCGCCAGCGCGATGCGCGTGGCCCGGGCGACGTCGAACAGCAGGTCATACACCACGGTGTTCGGGTGGTGGTTGGCGGCGGCGCGCTCGGTGGCGCTGCGGCCATCGCTGAGAAAAATCGCGACGCCGTTCGTGTGCAGGGCCGGCGCCTCGTGCTTTTCGGCGCCCGCCAGCGGTTCGCGGTGGGCGACGCTCAAGCCGGCGTCCGTCAACCGTGCTTCCATCGGCGTCAGTACGCTACGCGTGACTTCGCGCGCGACACTGATGCCGACCGTGTGCGGGCGCACCGCTTGCGGCTCGGTTGGCACGGCCGGCGTGACGACATCGTCGCCGTAGCGATAGAAACCGCGGCCCGATTTACGGCCGAGGAAACCGGCATTCACCAGTTCCTGCTGCAACACCGATGGGGTAAAGCGCGGGTCGCCGAAATAGGCCGCGTGCACCGATTGCGTGACCGAGAAATTCACGTCGTGGCCGATCAGGTCCATCAGCTCGAAGGGACCCATGCGGAAACCGCCGCAGTCGCGCATGACCGCGTCCAGCGTCGGCGCATCGGCCGCGCCTTCCTGCAGCAGGCGCAGCGCCTCGGCGTAGTAGGGACGGGCCACGCGGTTGACGATGAAGCCGGGCGTCGACTTCGCATGCACCGGGTCCTTGCCCCAGGCGTGGGCGGTGGCGTAGACGGTGTCGGCAACCTGCTTGTCGGTCGCCAGGCCGCTCACCACTTCGACCAGCGCCATCAGCGGCACCGGATTAAAGAAATGCATGCCGACCAGGCGTTCGGGATGGCGCAGTTGGGCGCCGATCGCCGTGACCGAAATCGAGGAAGTATTCGTCGCCAGGATGCAGCGCGCGTCGACGATGCCTTCCAGTTCGGCGAACAGGGCGCGCTTGGCGTCGAGGTGTTCGACGATGGCTTCCACCACCAGCGCCGCCTCCTTGACTTCGGCGAGCGAGCCGACCGCCTGCAGGCGCTCGCGCGCGAGATCCGCTTCCGCCGCGCCCATGCGGCCCTTGTCGACCAGCTTGGTAAAAACCTTGCCGATCGCGTCGATCGCCTTGCTTGCCGCATCGGGCCGCGTATCGAACAGGCGCACCTCGTGGCCGCTGGCGGCCGCCACCTGGGCGATGCCTGCTCCCATGGCGCCGCTGCCGATCACGGCGACGATGCTGCCCCTTGCCAGACCCTCCATGCCTATTCTCCCTTGAACTGCGCCGGGCGCTTGGCGATAAAGGCGGCGACGCCCTCGCGGTAATCGTGGCTGTAGCCGAGTTCGCGCATCATCTCGCCTTCCAGCTTCAGCTGGTCGGGCAGCGTGTTGGCGTAGCTGGCCTGCAGTGCTTTCTTCGTAAACGCGAGTCCTTTGGTCGGCGCGCTGGCGAAGTGCGTGGCCATGGCCAGCGCTTCTTCCATCAGCGCTTCATCCGGCACGCTGCGCCAGATCAGGCCCCACTCTTCCGCCCTTTCGGCCGAGAGTTTTTCGCCCAGCATGGCGAGACCGGTGGCGCGCGCCATGCCGATCAGGCGCGGCAGATGCCAGGTGCCGCCGGTGTCCGGGATCAGGCCGAGCTTGCAGAAGGCTTCGATGAAACTGGCGGACTTTGCGGCCAGCACGATGTCGCAGGCTAGGGCCAGGTTGGCGCCGGCGCCGGCGGCCACGCCGTTGACGGCGCAGATGACCGGCATCGGCAGCGAACGCAGGGTTATGACCAGCGGCGCATAGAATTTTTCGACCGATTCGCCCAGGTCGACGCCTGGCGCGCCCGGTGCGACGGCGCGATCGCCCAAGTCCTGGCCGGCGCAAAAGCCGCGGCCGGCGCCGGTCAGCACCAGCACGCGTACCGATTTGTCGGCCTGCAGTTTGTCGAGGGCGTCGCGTACCTCCCCGTGCATGGCCTGGGTAAAGCTGTTCAGGCGGTCGGGGCGGTTCAAGGTCAGGACGGCGACGCCGTCGTTGATGGTGAACAGGATCGATTCGTAGCTCATGGGGTGTCTCCTCCCGTATTGTTTATTCGTGCTGGTCGAAATCGACGATCACGTTGTCGGTGATCGGGAAAGCCTGGCAGCTCAGGACAAAGCCGCGCGCGACTTCGTAGTCTTCCAGTGCGTAGTTCACGTCCATCTCCACATTGCCCTCGACGACCTTGCAGCGGCAGGTCGAGCAGACGCCGCCCTTGCACGAGTAGCGCATGTCGATGCCGGCGCGCAGGCCGGCGTCGAGGATCGATTCCTTGTCCTTGTCCATCGTAAAACTGGCGGCGCTGCCGTCCATGATCACGGTGACTTCGGTCTGGTGACGGGCGCCTTCGACCACCGGGCGCGGCTTGTGCTCGTGCTTGGGGATGCTGGCGGCGAACAGCTCGATGCGGATCTTTTCCTTGGCCATGCCGGCGTCCTGCAAGGACTTCGACACGCCATGCATCATGTCTTCCGGGCCGCAGATAAAGGCGACGTCGATATCCTGGGCGTCGATCCAGCTTTTGAGGAAGGCGCTGCACTTCTCGCCGGTGATGCGGCCGTTGAAGAGTTCGATGTCCTGCTGCTCGCGGCTCATCACGTAGACCAGTTTCAGGCGGCCCATGTAGACGTCCTTCAGGTCGGTCAGCTCGTCGCGGAAGATGACCGACGAGGAAGCGCGGTTGCCGTAGACGAGGGTGAAGCGGCTCTTCGGCTCGGCCAGCAAGGTGGTCTTGATGATCGACAGGATCGGCGTGATGCCGCTGCCGGCGGCGAATGCCAGGTAGTGACGTTCGCTGTTCGGATCGAGCGGCACGTTGAAGTGGCCCATCGGCGGCATCACGTCGAGCGTGGCGCCTGGCTGCAGGCTGTCGTTGGCCCAGTTCGAGAACAGGCCGCCGGGCGTCTTCTTGATCGCCACGCGCAGCTGCTCGTCCTGCACGGCCGAGCAGATGGAGTACGAGCGGCGCACGTCTTCGCCGTCGATCATGGCGCGCAGGGTCAGGTGCTGGCCCTGCTGGTAGGCGAAGGTTTGTTTCAGTTCGGGCGGCACGGCGAAGGTGACGGCGACCGCGTCGCGCGTTTCGTGCTTCACCTTGGCCACGGTGAGTGGATAGAATTTGCTCATGTCTGTTCTTCTAGTGGCACTTGAAGTAATCGAAGGGTTCGCGGCAATCGAGGCATTTGTAGAGCGCCTTGCACGGAGTCGAGCCGAACTGGCTGGTCAATTGCGTGTGCTTGCTACCGCAGTTCGGGCAAGTCACTTCGGGTTCGACAAAAGCGCCGCGTTTGACACCGCCGCGCAAGCCGCTGATGTCGATCGCCTGCTGCACCGGCGGCGCAATGCCATAGCCCTTCAAGGCCGCCTTGCCGGTCTCGCTCATCCAGTCGGTGGTCCAGGCGGGAGACAGGCGGCTGACCAGTTTTACCTTGTCGAGTCCGTGCGCATGCAGGGCCTCGGTGACGGCTTCGCTGATGACCTGCATCGCCGGGCAGCCGGAATAGGTCGGCGTGATCGTCACCACGACTTCGTCGCCCTCATAAGCGACGTCGCGCACGATGCCGAGGTCGACCACCGAGATCACCGGGATCTCGGGGTCCGGCACCTCGCCCAGCCAGGACCAGACCTGTTCGAGCGTGGCGGCCTGGGACATCATTACCACTCCGCCCCGGGATAGGCACGCTGCAGGAACTGCATCTCGGCCAGGATGAAGCCGAGGTGCTCGCTGTGGCGGCCGGCCTTGCCGCCGCGCTGCATCCAGGCGTCGGGCGATGGCATGCTCAAGGTAGCTTCCGCCAAGATCTCGCTCACGTGCTCGAGGAAGGCGGCGCGCAAGCCGTCGGCCGGCGGGGCGATGCCCTGCTCGACCATCGCGTTGTCGACCGCGTCGTAGATAAACACTTCGCCGCTGTACATCCAGAGGTCGTCCAGCGCCGCCTGCATCTTCGCGTGGCTGATGTCGCTGCCGTCGCCCAGGCGCACCACCAGATCGCCGCTGCGGCGCAGGTGGTAAGTCACTTCCTTGAACGACTTTTCGGCAATCTCGGCGATGCGCGGGTCGCTTGACTTCAGCAGGCCCTGCATCAGGAAGTAGTGCCAGGTATCGAACAGGAACTGGCGCACCATCGTTTCGGCATAGCTGCCGTTGGGCTGCTCGACCAGCAGGACGTTGCGGTAGTCATGGGCGTCGCGGTGGAAGGCAAGCTTGTCTTCGTCGCGGCCCTGCCCCTCCAGTTCGCCGGCGTAGGTCAGCCACATGCGCGTCTGGCCCAGCAGGTCGAGGGCGACGTTGGTCAGCGCCATGTCTTCTTCCAGCGCCGGGCCTTTGCCGCACAGTTGGCTGAGCTGCTGCGAGAGGATCAGGGCGTTATCGCCCTGGCGAAGTAAGTATTCAATTTTCGCGTCCATGGCTGCCGCGCTCACAGGTTCTTGACTTCTTCCGGCATCGGGAAGAAGGTCGGGTGGCGGTACACCTTGCTGTTGGCCGGCTCGAACAGGGCTTCCTTGTCGGACGGGCTGGAGGCGACGATGTCCATCGCGCGCACGACCCAGATCGAGACGCCTTCGTTGCGGCGCGTGTAGACGTCACGCGCATTGTTGATCGCCATTTCGGCGTCAGGGGCGTGCAGGCTGCCGACGTGCTTGTGGGCGAGGCCGTGCTGGCTGCGGATGAATACTTCCCACAGGGGCCATTCTTTGCTCATGGTTTTTGTCTCCGGTGTTTCGATGTTTATTCACGGCCGCGGAGTTCCGGGGCGTGCGTAACGCGTGGGCTCGAGAGCCCACCCTACGTTACGCAACGGTCCCGGGAATCAGATTTAGGCGGCAGCCTTCTTTGCGGCTTGCTTGTCGGCGTGGGCGACCAGGGCGTCGCGGAACCATTCGCCGTCGTCCCAGGCTTTGACGCGCGTGCGCAGGCGTTCGCGGTTGCAGGGGCCGTTGCCCTTGAGGACGTTGTTGAATTCGCTCCAGTCGATCTCGCCGAATTCGTAGTGGCCGGTGGCCTCGTTGAATTTCAAATCCGGGTCGGGAATCGTCAGGCCGAGGTATTCGGCTTGCGGCACGGTCTGGTCGACCATGCGCTGGCGCAGTTCGTCGTTCGAGAACAGCTTGATGCGCCATTTGCTCGACTGCGCGCTGTTCACCGATTCGGCGTCCGACGGGCCGAACATCATGAGCGACGGCCACCACCAGCGATTGAGCGCATCCTGCGCCATCGCCTTCTGTTCCGGCGTGCCTTTGGCCAGGCTCATCATGACGTCGTAGCCCTGGCGCGCATGGAAGGACTCCTCCTTGCAGACGCGGATCATGGCGCGCGCATACGGACCGTACGAGCAGCGGCACAGCGGGATCTGGTTGATGATCGCCGAGCCGTCGACCAGCCAGCCGATCGCGCCCATGTCGGCCCAGCTCAGGGTCGGATAATTGAAGATGCTCGAATATTTCGCTTTACCGGAGTGCAGCGCGGCCAGGAGTTCGTCGCGCGACACGCCCAGGGTTTCGGCGGCGCTGTACAGGTACAGGCCGTGCCCGGCTTCGTCCTGGATTTTCGCCAGCAGCACCGATTTGCGTTTCAATGTCGGTGCGCGCGTCACCCAGTTGCCCTCGGGCAGCTGGCCAACGATTTCGGAGTGCGCGTGCTGGGAGATCTGCCGTACCAGCGTCTTGCGGTACGCATCCGGCATCCAGTCCTTCGCTTCGATTTTCACACCGGCGTCGATGCGGGCCTGGAAGGCCTGCTCTTCCGCACTCATGTCTTCTGCCGTCTGGACCTTTTTCAGGCCCGTTTCTACCAGTTGCGCGTACATGGTCAGTCTCCCATTGCAAACATCGTCCAACAATAATACGATACAGAAAACGAGATGTACACCGAAATTTTGAATCATGTTGGGTAAAAAAAGCAGACGGGATTACATGAAACAACTAACCTGCACCGAATGGATAACCGATGCGCTCGCTCGTGAATCGCTGCGCTCGAAATCCCTGGTGATGACGGTGATGGGGGACGCCATCGCGCCCCACGGCGGCGCGGCCTGGCTGGGCAGCCTGATCGAATTGCTGGCCCCGCTCGGCGTAACCGACCGCCTGGTGCGCACCAGCGTATTCCGGCTCGTGCAGGAAGGCTGGCTGACTGCCAGCCGCGAGGGCCGGCGCAGCCGCTATGCCTTCGATCCGCAATCGCTGCCGCGCTTCCAGCGCGCCAACCGCCGCATCTATGCGCCTCCCGGGCTGCACTGGGACGGACGCTGGACCCTGGTGCTCGCCCCGAACGGCAGCATCGACGCCGACCTGCGCACCGCCGTGCGCAAGGAACTTGAGTGGGAAGGTTTTGCCATGCTGGGCCCGGGCGTGCTGGCGCATCCCGGCGCCGATCCCGAAGGCTTGCTCGATGCGCTCGGACGCACCGGCGCGCGCGACAAGGTATTCGTGGTCAGTGCGGCCGAGCTGCCCGACGTCGGCTCGCGCCCCTTGCAGGAACTTGTGGGCGAAGGCTGGGATTTGACGGCGGTGGCGCGCAGTTACGTCGATTTCATCGCGCAGTTCACGCCGCTGCTGGCTTTGCTGCGCGAGGCGCCGCCGGTGGCGCCGGCGGATGCGTTCGCGATTCGTTCGCTGCTGATCCACGCCTACCGGCGGCTGCAGCTGCACGATCCGATGCTGCCGATCGAACTGCTGCCCGATCCGTGGCCGGGGTCGGATGCGTATGCGGTGGCGCGCGAGGTGTACCGGATGGTGGCGGTGCCGGCCGAGGTGCATATCGATGCCGTGTTGCGGCGCGAGGATGCGGAGGCGCCTTCCGCCGATGAAGCGTTTTATGGGCGGTTTGGCGGATTGCGCGGCTGAGCGGACGTGGCCCCCGGTGGAGTCGGGACTCCACCCTACGAACTGCGATAACCGTAGGGTGGAGTCCCGACTCCACGCGTCACACCCCATGAGCGGATGCGCCCTCAAACCCGCCCCGAAACCGAGTATCATCTCGGCTTTACGCCTCTTCTACGGGACACACCATGTCTATCAAGATCAGCAGCCAGTTCGACGCTGGCGCCATCGAGATCGTGAACGCCACCAGCGCCAACGCCATCGACCTGAACATCCGCAAGGATTCGCACGCCGACATCATCCAGTGGTTCTACTTCCGCCTGCAGGGCGCGGCGGGCGAGCCGTGCACCATCCGCTTCCTGAACGCCGGCCAGGCCGCCTATCCGGCCGGCTGGGAAGACTACCAGGCGATGGCCAGCTACGACCGCATCAACTGGTTCCGCGTGCCGACCACCTTCGACGGCCAGGTGATGACGATCAACCACACGCCGGGCATGGACAGCGTGTATTACGCCTATTTCGAGCCGTATTCGTGGGAGCGCCACCTGGAACTGCTCGACCGCGCGCAGATGAGCGAGAACGTGCGCATGCTCGACCTGGGTTCGACCGTCGATGGCCGCGACCTGAACATGCTGGTCATCGGCGAGCCGGGCGAAGGCAAGAAGAAGGTCTGGGTCATCGCACGCCAGCACCCGGGTGAGACGATGGCGGAATGGTTCGTCGAAGGCATGCTCGATGCATTGCTCGATCCGGCGCACCCGTTCGGACGCCAGCTGTTGAAGGAAACCGTGTTCTACGTAGTCCCGAACATGAACCCGGACGGCTCGGTGCGCGGCAACCTGCGTACCAACGCGGCCGGCGCCAACCTCAATCGCGAGTGGCTCAACCCATCGATGGAACGCAGCCCGGAAGTCTTCCTGGTCAAGCAGAAGATGCATGAAACCGGCGTCGACCTGTGCCTGGACGTGCACGGCGACGAAGGCCTGCCCTATGTGTTCGTGGCCGGCAGCGAATCGCTGCCGACCTTCACGCCCGAGCAGGCGGAAGCGCAAAAACGCTTCAGCGACAACTTCATGATCGCCAGCCCCGACTTCCAGGACGTCCACGGCTACGGCGAGTCGCCGTATACCGAAGAGACGCTGACCATGGGTTCGCCCCACATCACGCACGCCTTCGGCTGCCTGTCGCTGACGCTCGAACTGCCGTTCAAGGACAACGCCAACGACCCCGACCCGCAGGTGGGCTGGGACGGTGCGCGCAGCGCCCGCCTCGGCGCCGCAGTGCTGCAGCCGGTGCTGCAATCGATCCGCGCCCTGAAGTAAGCGACGTATAACATGCACCAACGCCCCGCCAGCCGGGGCGTTTTACCTTTGAAAGCAGAATCATGAGCATCTTCTCCGCCTCCGTCTTCGACGCCACCGTGGTCTACAACGGCCAGGAACTGTTTAAAGGCCGCGGCGCGGCCGAGGGTTGGGCCGCCAAGGTGGCCAAGGAAATCGAAGCGCCGGTCACGGTCGAGAAGTTCGGCACCGGCTGGGTCCTGCGTGCCCAGGTCGATGGCGCCGACGTCACCTGGGGCATCTACGGCCAGCGCCTGAGCCGCATCGAGGCGGCCTGAATGTGCCCGGCCGTACGATAAAACGGCGCAAACTGGCACTATAATTACGTCATCAGCACTGCCGCGCACGACGGCAACGCACCCCAACCCGGCCGGCCCCTGCAACGGCGCCCCGGCCACTCATAGGCCGTATTCATGACTTCCCCAGCATCCCTTCGCACCGCAGAGTCCATTCCACCACCCCGGATGTCGACCGGCATCGCCGGCCTCGACGACATCCTCGGAGGCGGCCTGACACCACGGCGCATCTACCTGGTGGAAGGCTCGCCCGGCGCGGGTAAAACCACGCTCGGCCTGCAGTTCCTGCTCGACGGCCTGGCGAAGGGCGAACATGGCCTGTACATCACCCTGTCCGAGACGACCGACGAACTGAAAGCCGTCGCCGCCAGCCACGGCTGGTCGCTCGATGCGCTGTCGCTGTACGAACTGGCCAGCGACATGTCGCTCGACATCGACGCCCAACAATCGATCTTCCACCCGTCCGAAATCGAACTCGGCGAGACCACCCGCAACGTGATGGACGAAGTCGACCGCGTGCAACCGCTGCGCGTGGTGTTCGACAGCCTGTCGGAGATGCGCCTGCTGGCCCAGAACCCGCTGCGCTACCGGCGCCAGATCCTGGCGCTGAAGCAGTTCTTTACCACGCATGCCTGCACCGTGCTGCTCCTCGACGACAAGACCAGCTCGACCGACCAGCACCTGCACAGCATCGCCCACGGCGTCATCAGCCTGGAACAGATCGCCAAGGAATTCGGCAAGGAACGGCGCCGTGTCAACATCATCAAGATGCGCGGCATCCGCTTCCGCGGCGGCTACCACGACTACACGCTCGACACCGGCGGCATCACGATGTATCCGCGCCTGGTCGCGGCCGAACATGTGCTCGACTTCACGCCGACCCTGCACTCGACCGGGTCGAGCGGCTTCGACAAGCTGCTCGGCGGCGGCCTGGTGAGCGGTACCAACACCCTGATCGTCGGTCCGTCCGGGATCGGCAAGACGACCATGGTGGCGCGCTGCCTGCTGTCCGCACTCGAACGCGGGGAGACGGCCTCGTTCTACCTGTTCGATGAAGGCCTGGGCACCTTCTTCGCCCGCAGCCAGGCGCTCGGCATGGACTTGCGCCCCTTCGTCGACAGTGGCCGGCTGCGCCTGCACCACATCGACCCGGCCGAGCTCTCGCCGGGTGAATTCGCGCAAATGCTGCGCGACGCGGTCGAGCAGCATGGCGTTTCCTTCATCGGCATCGACAGCCTGAACGCCTACTTGCAGGCGATGCCGGGCGAGCAGTACCTGACGCTGCAGATGCACGAACTGCTCTCCTACCTGAACCAGCAAGGCGTGACCACGCTGCTGGTGCTCGGGCAGCACGGCCTGATCGGCGACGTGCACAGCGACGTCGACCTGAGCTACCTGGCCGACACCACGGTGCTGCTGCGCTTCTTCGAATCGAGCGGGCGCCTGCGCCGCGCCATCACCGTCATCAAGAGCCGCACCGCCAACCACGCGCTGACCATCCACGAACTGCAGCTCGGCCAGGAAGGCGTGCGTGTTGGCGAGCCGCTCGAAGGCTTCGACGGCGTGCTCACCGGCCTGCCGAGCTATCGCGGCTCGACCCCGATGATGGTACCGGGTCCGCATGCAGCCGGCTGACGCCTTCGAGGAGCGCATCCTGATCTTTGCGCCGCACGGGCGCGATGCGCAGGTCATGTGCGCGATGTTGACGCGCGACGGTTTCGGCTGCGCCACGGTCGACAGCGTCGGCAACTTCACCGCCAGCATTGCCGCAGGCGCCGGTGCGGCGATCGTTGCCGAGGAAGCGCTGCAAGGCGCCGACACCGCGCCCCTGCGCGCCTGGCTCGAAGCCCAGCCGCACTGGTCGGACTTTCCCTTCGTCGTGCTGCTCAACCGCAGTGTCGGCGTGCCGGCCGACGGCGCCCGTACGCGCCTGGGAGAGCTCGGCAACGTGATCCTGCTCGAGCGCCCGCTGAACGCGCAAACGCTGCGCAGCGCCGCGACCTCGGTGTTGCGCGCGCGCCGGCGCCAGTACCAGGCGCGCGACGTGCTGCTCGACCGCGAGCGCACCGCCGCCAGCCTGCGCCACAGCCAGCAGGCGCTGGTGCACCTGAACGAAACGCTGGAAGCGCGCATCGACGAGCGCACGCGCGCGCTGGCGCAGGCCAACGATCGCCTGATGAACGAAGTCATCGAGCGCGAACGGGTGCAGGCGGCGATGGTGCAGCTGCAAAAGATGGAAGCGATCGGCCGCCTCACCGGCGGCATCGCCCACGATTTCAACAACCTCCTGAACGTGGTCCAGGGCAGCATGGACCTGATCCTCCTGATGTCGAAGGACGAGGCCGCGAAAAAGCGCGCCGAGGTGGCGAGACGGGCCTGCCAGCGCGGCGGCAAGCTCACCAGCCAGCTGCTCGCCTTTTCGCGCAACCAGAGCCTCGACCTGCGCCCGCTCGACGTCGGTACGCTGTTCGAGGGCGTGCGCGAACTGGTCACGACCTCGCTCGGCGCCAGCATCCGCCTGTCGTTCGAGATCGCGGACCCATCGACCAGCATCATGGCCGACATGAACCAGATGGAGATGGCGCTGCTGAACCTGGCGATCAACGCGCGCGACGCCATGGATGGCGGCGGCCAGCTGCGCTTTCATGCGGGCGCCGCCACGCCGCCGAGCGGTTTGCTGCCGCCTGGCGACTACGTCCGCATCGCGGTGACCGACAGCGGCGCCGGCATGCCGCCGGAAGTGGCGGCGCGCGTGTTCGAACCCTTCTTCACCACCAAGGGCGTCGGCAAGGGAACGGGACTTGGCCTGTCCCAGGTCTACGGCATGGCGCAGCAGTCGGGCGGCGCGGCGCGCATCCTGAGCGAACAGGGCGTCGGCACCACGGTCGAGATCTGGCTGCGCGCGGCGGGCAGCGGCGCCGACACGCTGCCGGCGGCAGCGGCGGCGGTTGCCGCCTCCCCACGTCCGGGCGTGCGCATCCTGGTGGTCGAAGACGACGACTTCGTGCGCGAATCGATGGTCGAATCACTGGAGGCCCTCGGCCACACGGTGGCGCAGGCGCCCCACGCCGAAGCGGCCCTGCTGGAACTGCGGCGCGCCCGGCCCGGCCTGATCATCACCGACTACCTGATGCCGGGCATGACCGGCGCCGAACTGGTGCTGCGCGCACGTGCGGAACTGCCCGGCGTGCCGATGATCATCGCCACCGGCTATGCCGACATGAAGGCGATCGAACAGGTGATCGGGGACGACATGCTGCTGCGTAAACCATTCCAGTTGAACGAGCTGGCGGCGATCGTGGAGCGCGCCTTGCAGAAGGTGGAAGGCGAAACGGCGGCCAATTAGGATGTGCCGTACAGCGCTTCGGTAGCGGCGACCGATTCGCGCACCAGCTGTTCGAGCACGGCCATATCGATCTCGTCGAGCCTGCGCACGTACAGGCAAGCCTTGCCGATCTTGTGGCGGCCGAGTTGCGCCAGCAGGTCGGCGCGCGCTTCCAGGTCGCAGCTGAGGTAGATGCTGATGTCGCCCTTGCGCGGCGCGAAGCCGGCCAGCGGGGCGTCGCCTTCGCGGCCGCTGGCGTAGCGGTAGTGGTAGCTGCCGCAGCCGACGATGCTGGCGCCCCACATGACGGGCGGCGCGCCGGTGATCCGCTCCATCAGGGCGGCCAGCGCCTGGCAGTCGGCGCGCCGCACCGGGTCGTCGATGGCCGCGAGATAGCCATGCGCATCGGCCGGAGTCGGCAGCGTCTTGTTGGCCATGCTTACAGCTGCACGCCCAGGTTCTTTTCGATCCACGCGTGCGCATCTTCGACGGTATCGAAGTGCACGGTGGCGATCACCGTCTTGTCGTGCGCCAGGCAGCTGACGTACACGCGCTTTTCGTCGGCCGAACTGAGCAGGTCGGACTGGGGCGACAGTTCGACCGATGCCACCAGGTCGAGG
>NZ_JACYUY010000012.1 GCF_014842025.1 Massilia sp. CFBP 13721 | reverse complement strand
GGTCATGTAAACTCCTTCGAAGGTGAATTATCCACCTATCGAGGTGTCCGGGGGCATTAGACCACTACATGGCCGACAAGGTTGCATAAGTTAGGTCTAAACCGAAGTCGTCATTCAGCAGCTGCAGCCGCGTAACGAGACGGAATGCTTGAGCATTCCCTTCAAATTTCAGAAAATCTTCTTTTTGATGTTCGCTCAGTGGTCGATCAGCACTTTCCAAAACCGACACTCTATGATCCGTAAACCAACTTTGTATCGCAGCCTCTCCCTGGTGACCGAAAGGAGGATTGCCGAGGTCATGAACAAGTCCGATAGCGGCTAAGAGAGCGGGAATATCACGCTTCGCTGCATCACTCTCGCCCGCAATTTTATAGTTGAACGCAAGAGCCATGCCGATGCTTCTTGCCAGATTCGAAACCTCGTGAGAGTGCGTCAGGCGCGTCCTCACACTGTCATTCTTGTCAAGAGGAAATACTTGGGTTTTGTCGGAAAGCCTCCGAACAGGTGTCGAGAACAAAATGCGGTCATAGTCGCGCTCAATCTCTGTTCTGGTCTCGTCAGCGCGCGTACTTTGATCGCCCCCTTGCCTCTCTTTTTTGCGGCGGCCTGGGGCGAGTAGTTTGTTCCACCGTTCATCCATAATGTTGACGTTCACGCAATTCCTTTGTCATGTAAGCAATGCTCTGATCTATCCTACCCAACATGCTACGTTAGGCTGCGCGATGACGGCAAGCATTGTAAAAGTTACTGTGTTGCCATTTCCACTTACTTTCAACAGCGGCGTCTACAGTGACAGTATCGGTACAGTTGTCAGTTCTCCTTGACTTCGTCAATTTACGCTAAGTTACTGTTAACTAAGTACTTTTACTTTCGCTAGTTTACTGTACAATTCTCTTACTAATCAAAGACATACTGTTTTCTTTGCTAATTTGTAATCATCAGGTGGCCAGTTCGAAACCGGCAGCCGGCACCAATTAGTCAAACAAAAAGCCCAGCCATCACGGTTGGGCTTTTTGCTTTCCGGGCCGGTGCGGTCCGGATGACGCTTGTCCCGAGTGCGTAATGTGCGCGAGGCGCATGCACCTCGGCAGGGCGCCGCGCGTCATTTTTCGCGTCTGATGGTGCACTTTCCGGGTGCGTCTGAGGTATGGCTTTGCGGGAGAGCAAGGGTTCAGACCAGGGCACGGTTCTTGCTGATCAGTCGATATCGGCATCGAACTGCGTTCGATGTCTCCATCTCGACAAGGACTGCCGATGTCTCCTTCCCTGCACCGCCGTCGCTTGGTTGCGGCGATCTTTGCTGCCACTTTTATCGCGCTACCTGTCCAGGCCCATGAGGCAAACATGCCACACCTGATCCACGTCTACGAAGGCCACGTGGCGCTTGGTGTGGTAGTGCTGTCGCTGGTGGGCGCGGGTCGGCTGATCAGGCGCGCACTACGCCGTTGAGCCGCATTTTCCCTGCGCGCGCGCGTGACCTTTACTTCAGGACGGTGTTGTTGCGTACTTCCTTCACACCCTTGACCCCGCGCGCGATTTGCACCGCCTTCTGGGCGCTTTCACGCGACTCGACAAAGCCGCTCAGCTGTACCGTGCCTTTAAACGTTTCCACATTGACTTCAGTGGCTTTCACAGTGGGGTCGGCCGCAAAGGCAGCCTTGATCTTGCTGGTGAGGACGGTGTCGTCGATGTATTCGCCCGTGCCTTCGCGCGTGCTGGTCGGCGCGCAGCTAACCAGCAGGAACACCATGAAGGCGGCCAATACCGAGGTGAAACGCTGAGCAATGTTCATGGCAACGCTCCCGTGAAATGAAAAAGATCATCCCATTTTCGGGTGGGCGCATCGACAACGTTTGATGAGGAACAAAGGTGTCAGGCTACCCCGTTCAAGGGGCCTTGGTTGGCAACTCTGCCGCTGCCACGATGTGGACAGGTTGCAAGGCTGGACGCAGCACGAGTTGTCCGCTTGCCAGATCCTGGCCGAGAACCAGGCGCAGGTCGGTAGGCTTGCAATTGTCGACCTGCACGATCTGCACCGGATCGAAGCGGCCTGTCTGGCGGTCGCCCAGGCGCTGGGCCAACCGTTCGGCTGCGGCGCGGTAGTCCGCATGGTGCTCGATGCGGGTATGACGTACCTGGAAACCTTTTTCGTTGCTTAGCCGGGTTACTTGCAGTCCATCGCCGGTCATCTTGCGCGACAGCGCGCGCGCCATGCCGGTGACTCCGTTCCCGTTGCGTATTTCCAGTAGCACGAAATCAAGCCGTGAATGCGGGACGGGAGGGAGCGGCGTCGGAACCGGCGCGCTCTGCGCCAACGCGCCTTTTGCCGGCAGCCGCAGCAGCTCAAGCGTGCCGTCGGCGGCTGTACGCACTTCGGTTGCCGCCCAGCCGGTGTCGGGCCGCGCCGGACGCGCGACCGCGGCCTCAATGGCGGCCACCGCCGTGCCGCCGGCCGCCGCGTAGTCGCCGCGGAAATCATGGTCGCGCAACGCAGCGGCCTGGCGGAACATCAATGCAGCGCGTTGGTCATGGCCAAGGCGGCGCAGGCTCTCGCCCAAATTATTCCAGGCACGATGGTCGAGCGGATCGAGCACACAGGCTTTCTCAAGCGCCGTCACCGCGTTCTGAAGGTCACCGCCCAGCAGATAGGCATAGCCGAGGTTGGCGAACAGATAGGCGCCATCCGGTCCGGTGCCAGGCGTCAGCTCGTCGGTCAGCGCACGCCAGATGGGGATGGCCTGGGCGAAGTCGCCCTGGCGTGCAAACGCCGCCGCCAATGCATTGCGCGCGCGCGCATGCCGCGGTGCAGAGGCAAGTACTGTGCGATAGGCGGTAATTGCTTCGTCGTAGCGGCCGGCCACATGATGCTGGCGCCCTTGGTCGTATGCGCGCTCGGCATCGGCAGCCGGCGCGGCGTCGGGCTGGCGCGTAATGTCGGCACAGGCGAGCAGCAGTGCGGCGGCACACAGCACCGAAATTTTCTTGACGATGCGTCGGGATTGCATGGGTCTTCTCCTCGGTTCAGGGGGCGCCGTTGACGGCGCTGAGCGTGCGGCTCAACTGGATTCCGGCCGGTCCCAGCAGGACCATCAGCAGCGTCGGGAAAATGCAGAAGATGAGGGGAAACAGCAGTTTCAAGCCAATCTTGGCAGCGCATTCTTCCGCCAGCAGGCGCCGCTTGTTACGCAGGTTGTCCGAATACACGCGCAGCGAATCGCCGACGCTGGTACCGAAACGTTCGGACTGGATCAGCATGGCAACCAGCGTGTCGACGTCGCCAACGCCACTGCGCAGGGCGAAATTGCGCAAGGCCCGCTCCTTGCTGAAGCCAGCGCGCATTTCCATCAGGACCAATTGCAACTCCTGCGCCAGCGTCACGCTTTTAATATGAATCTCGCCCGCCACTTTCACGAACGCCCGCTCCAGGCTCAGTCCGGCCTCGACGCAGACGGTAAGCAGGTCCAATGCGTCGGGCAAGGTCTCGAAAATCTCGCGCTGGCGGCGGCGTGCGATGCGGCTCAGGCTAACGTTCGGCATGTAATAGCCAACCGCCGCCGTCAACAACAGCAGGAACAGGAGCTGGAGGCCGGACAGCGTGATCACGGCAGTCGCGACCAGCACGCCGACGAGGGCGGGGCCGAGCAAGGCCAGCGACGTTTTCGCGGCAAAGAACAGGGTCGGCGCAACCGGGTTGCGCCAGCCTGCATTCATGAAGCGGGTGCGCAGCTGCGACTTTTCCCAGCCCTCTTCCGGGATCGACAGCTTGGTCAGCGGCTGGGTGACCTTGGCGACCCGCTCGACCCAGCCATCGGACTCGAGCTGGGTGGTATCGGACTTGCCGATGAAACGGCGCAGGCGGGTGCGCAGCACCCCCGGTGCGAACAGCATCATCGCCAGCCAGGCCAGTGCGCAGACGATACCGAAGACGATCAGCAAGAACGATAATTGTGCGGCATTCATTGCAGCTCCTTAAATACGAATGCGGATGACCTTGCGCAGCCAGACGACGCCGAACAGGATCATGCCAGCCGCATACCACAGCAGGCGTACCCCGCTTGGGTCGGTCCACAGCAGGCTGACGTAATCCGGATTAATCAATGTCAGCACCAGCATCACGCCAAACGGCAGGAGGCCGAGGATCCAGGCCGACATGCGGCCCTCGGCCGACAGCACGCGGACCTGGGCCACCAACCTCAACCGGCTGCGGATGATGGTGCTGATATTGCCGAGTATCTCGGCCAAGTTGCCGCCCGACTCGCGTTGGATCAGCACTGCGATGATCAGGTAGCGCAGGTCGGTGAGGGGAATCCGCGCCGCCATGTTGTGCAGCGCTTCGGCCATCGGAACGCCGTAGTTGATTTCCTCGCGCGCTATGCGAAACTCGCTGCTCAGCGGTTCCGGCAGCTCGTTGCCGACGATTTGCAGCACGTTCGTAAACGAGTGTCCGGCACGCAGCGCGCGGGCGATGAAATCGGCGGCGTCGGGCAGCTGGTGCTCGATGCGGCCCAGGCGTCGCGTGCGTGCACGCCGTGCCAGGACGTAGGGAATTGCAAGCGCCGGCACCAGCAGCAGCAGGCGTAGCCCCAGCGGCAGTGGCCAGCGCATGCTCACAACCAGAACCAGCAGGAAGGCTACCAGCGAACAGCCGAGGAAGCGTTCGACGGTCAGCGTGCTGCCGGCCTGGACCAGCAAGGCGTCGATCCGCTGCAGGGGGGTGATCCGGTGTAGCAGGCGATCGAAGCCGTCATGGGCGCTGAAGCGCCGCTGCTTCAGGATGGAGATGCGCTCGCCCGAGCGACCTATCCCGCCGGACATGACCTGCAGGCGGCGCGCGATACGCTGGGCAGCCTTGCCATGGGTGCTCGACCACCATAGATAAACGCCCTCGATCAGCAGGATCACGGCGGCGAACAGAAAAACGGTGAAGGTGTAGAAAAGCAGGTCCATGGCGCGACTCCACTGCAGGCACAGCCTGCGGGTTCATTGGAAAATGCGGTCGGGATCGAAGGTGTCGTCGGGGAGTTCGACGCCATACATTTTGAGGCGGTCGGCGAAGCGCGGACGCACCCCTGTCGCAGAGAATTGACCGAGCACCTTGCCATCGCGATCAACGCCGGTCTGCTCGAAACGGAAGATCTCCTGCATCGAGATAATGTCCCCTTCCATGCCGGTGATTTCCTGGATGCTGACCAGTTTGCGGCCGCCGTCGATCAGGCGCGAAGCCTGCACCACCACCGTCACCGCCGAGCAGATCTGCTGGCGAATCGCTCGCGGCGTCAGGCTCACACCAGCCATACCCACCATGTTTTCCAGACGCGACAAGGCGTCGCGCGGGGTGTTCGAGTGGATCGTCGCGAGCGAGCCTTCGTGACCGGTATTCATCGCCTGCAGCATGTCGAGCGCCTCGGGACCGCGCACTTCGCCGAGGATGATGCGGTCGGGACGCATGCGCAGCGCATTCTTGACCAATGCGCGCTGCGTAACCTCGCCCTTGCCTTCGATGTTTGCCGGCCGCGTCTCCAGACGCACCACGTGCGGCTGGCGTAGCTGCAGTTCGGCTGCGTCCTCGATGGTGACGATGCGCTCGTTGGCGGGAATGAAGCCGGACAGCAGGTTGAGCATCGTAGTCTTGCCGCTGCCGGTGCCGCCCGATATCAGGATGTTGATCTTGGCAATACCCAGGCCTTGCAGCACCTTCATCATCGGCGGCGTCACGCTCCTGTAGTCGAGCAGGTTCTGCACCGTCAGCGGCGAGGCGCCGAAGCGTCGGATCGACAAGATCGGTCCATCGATCGCCAGCGGCGGGATGATCGCGTTCACGCGCGACCCATCGGGCAGGCGGGCATCGACCATCGGACTCGACTCGTCGACGCGGCGCCCCACGCGCGAAACAATCTTCTCGATGATCTTCATTAGGTGGGCGTTGTCGTGGAAGCTGATGTCGGTCATTTCCAATTTGCCGCGGCGCTCGACGTAGACGCGGCTGGCCGTATTGACGAGAATGTCCGACACCGTCGGATCGTTCAACAACGGCTCGAGCGGGCCGAAGCCAAGCATTTCGTGCTGGATGTCGAGCACGAGATTGTGACGCTCATGCTGGTTGAGGACGATCCGCTCTTCCTCGATGATGCGCTGGATGAGCAAGGCCAGCTCGTGCTTGAACTGCTCGGCGGTCAGGCGCTTCAGGCGCTCCAGATCGATCCGGTCGAGGATCATCTGGTGCATCATCTTTTTCAGTTCCTGATAGGCGGCGTTGCCGGCTTCGGCTGGCAGCACGCCGGCCTTGCGGTCATCGTCCGAAATGGAAAGGCGTTCACGCAACGACATGAGGTTCTCCTTGCAAATCAATGCTCGGCTTCCCCGCGCCCGAACAGGCGCTCGAGCAAGCCACGGGTTTCGGGAGTGCGCCGCGCGGTGACCAGTTCCACCAGGTCGGCCAGGCTGCGCGCAGCTGCGCTGGCGCGTGACAGTTCGAGCACTGGGACCCCCTGGTTGACCGAGTCGGTCACAGCGACGTAATCGTTCGGCACGGTATGCACGACTTCGCAGCCGAGCGCCGCGTGCAGGTCCGGCAGGCGCAGACGGCCGCCTTTTTCGTAGCGGTTGACGATCAGGCGGATCGTATCGAGGGGATAACCGAGGGAGCGGAAGATGTCGAGCAAGCGGCGCGCGTCGCGGATGTCGGGCAGCGCCAGCTGCAGCACCGGGTAGATGGTATCGGTGCTGTCGAGCGCACGCAGCGAGGCGGCGTCGATCTGGCGGCCGACGTCGAGCACGATGTAATCGTAGTGTTGGCGTGCCACGCGCAAGATTGCGTCGATGTGTTCCGGCTTGGGTTCCTTTGCCTGCGACGGGTCGTCGGCCGCAGCCAGCACACCGAAGCCGCGCGTGACGTGCACCAGGCAAGAGTCGAGGAACGGGCCGTCGATGCGTGCGATCTGTTCGCATACATCGGACAGCGTCATCGCTGGCTTTTGGTCCGAGACATACAGCGCGGCGTCGCCGAACTGGCCGTGCAGGTCGATCAGCAGGACCTTCTTTTCGGCCAGCGTGGCCAGTGCATAGCCAAAATTGGTCGAAATGAAGGTCGCGCCGCTGCCGCCTTTGCAGGCGATAAAAGCGAGTACCTTGCCGTCGCGTAGCTGGGCGACGCCGGCAGCGGTGGCGATGCGGTCCATCGCCTCGTGAAAGGCCCGGTGCACCAGCGGCAGCTGCAGCACTTCGCGCACCCCGGCGCGCATTGCACGAATCAGGAATTCAGGCTGATGCTCGCTGGTGAGCAGGATGAATTGCGCTTCCGGGAACTGGCGCGCCATGCGTTCAAGGAGGTCGGCATCGTCGGGAGAGCCTTCGCCGGCATCGACAATCACCACGCTTGGTGCCTCCCCCAAGGGCCGCTCGAGCGCATCGCGCATCGAAACACGGCTGTTGGCCACATTCAGCGGCGGCACGCGTGCCGCGCCCTGAGAGGCGAGCTCGGCAAACAGCAGGCTGTCGCGGCTGATCAGAAGGGCTTTCATGACAATCCTCGTGGACGCACTTGAGTTGGAAATAACGGAGGAATTGCAGCCGCGCGCCGATCAGCTTATTTCCCGCTGCCGAGTGTATTGAGCAGCGGCGTGCTGGCCGCGGCGTCAGGCTGGATGAAGGAGCGCTGGTAGCGCTCATGGGCGGCGCGCGCCGCCGCCCCGTCGATGCCGTTGGCAGGATTGGTGTTGGCCGCCGCGGCTGGATCGACCGTTTGCGCCGCCAGATTGGCGCGTACCGCCGTGCCAAAGCTTTTTTCGAAATGCGGCGCGCTCGAGCAGCCTTGCAGCAGCAGTAGCGCCACGATTCCTGCGATTGTCCTGGTGATCATTGCCGCCTCCTATTTGAGTTCGAATCCGTCGACGCTCTGACCCGTGCGTGCGCTTGGCGCCGGCGGCTTTGCCGTGCTCTCAAGCCGGCCGCCGAGCATCAGGGCGGCGCGCGACGGGGCTTCGACGCCATCGGTCGGCAATGCGTAGCCAGTGGCCGTCAATGGCTTGACCAGGCGCGCCGTGATCACGAAGACGAGTTCGGTGCGGTCCTGCTGGAAGTCGGTACTGCGAAACAGCGCGCCAAGCACAGGAACCTCGCCCAGCACTGGGAGTCCTTTCAGGCCGGTCACCAAGTTATTCTTGATCAGGCCACCGATGGCAAAACTTTGGCCGTCGTACAGCTGCACTGTGGTGCTGGCACGGCGCGTGGTGACGACCGGCAGGATCGCACTTGCGTTCAGGCCCGTGGCATTGATGCCGATGCCTTCGCGCGACAGCTCGGATACCTCGGGGGCGACACGCAGGTTAATTCGGCCACCGCCCAGCACTGTCGGCGTAAAGCGCAGGCCGACGCCAAATTCCTTTTCCTCCAGCGTGATCCGGTTGTTGTCCTGCGCCACCGGGATATAGAACTTGCCACCGGCAAGGAAACTGCCTTCCTGGCCACTGATGGCCATGACGTTCGGCTCGGCCAGCACCCGCACCAGGCTGTCCTGGGTCTGGGCACCGACGTTATAACCGTTGCCGTTCGAGCGCTGCGAAGCCAAGCCGCTTTTCAGGGTGCCGCTCAGGAAATTCGTCGCCAGCGTCGTTGCCCAACTGCTGGTACCAAAAAAGCTCCAATTGGTGCCGGTTTCGAGCTTTTCGAGGAGGCTCTTCGATACCTCGGCCACTTTCACTTCGAGTTGTACCTGCTGTGGCGCCGCCACTGCGAGCAGGTTCACCAGACGCGGGCCGGCCGCGGCAGTCGCCGCATCCGCGCCGTTCGACGCCAGGTCCTTTGGTACGGCGCCCAACGGACGGAGCGGACGGCGCACATAAGCGGTGGCCAGCTCGGCGGCGCGAGCGACTGCTGAGGCGTCCGACACGGTCCCGGTCAGCACCAGCGAATCGGCGGCGGCCAGCACGCGGATTTCCTTTTCCTCGGGCATGACGGCAGCAAGTGTCGCCTGCAGTGCGCTCGGGTCCATCGAGACCGTGATATCGAGCACGCTGCACAAACCGCTGCGGCCCTGGACGATCATGTTGGTAGTGCCCACGTCGACGCCGGCGATGTACATCGTGTCAGGCGAGACCAGCATCGCCTGCACGACTTCCGGGTTGCCGACACTGCGGTTCTGGACTACCTCCGGCAGGCGCATCAATGTCGATTTACCCATCTGCAGCGCAACCTGCGCAGGACGCGCCGCTTCGCCGCTGCAGCGTGGCCCGGCGCCGGTTCGCTCGCCGGCAGCCGGTGCGGCATCGGCCTGGGGATTCACGCGAGCGGCATGCGCTGCGCCGGCCAGCGTCAATGCCACGCCGCCAAGCGCGCACTGGCGCAACAGGGAACCCAGGCCGGTGCGCGGATGAATGGAATAGCCGGACGGTTTTGCACTGCTGTTCATAATTTCACCTGATACGGTAAAGGGATCAGAGGCACTCTTGCGAGGAATGCAGGCCATTGATGACGGTGACGCAATTGCGACGTACGGGTGGCGTGGCGACCCGGTGCACCATAGTCTTTACGGGGCGCCGTGGCGTGGCGGCCGGCTTTGGCGGAGCCGGCTTGACGACCGGCGCCGCGACCGGCAACAAGGTCAGTTTGGTGGCACCCTCGGTCTGGGCCGATTGCGGGTCGACCTGGTTGCGCAATGCGAGCGACAGCGTGCCGACACTGCGCGCCAAGTCGAGTTTCTCGGCCTGCTCCGGCGTGACCTCGAGCGTCACGGCGTTCACCACACGCGGCTTGGTTTCGTCGCGGTTGACTTCCTGTGCCACCGCCAGCACCAGGATGCGCTCGAGTACGATCTTCGAAATGCTTTGTTCGCGGGCGTTGGTTTCGGGCGTCGGATCCTTTGCGGTGCTGACGATGATATCCACGTAATTTCCCGGCAGCGTGAAGCCTGCCACGCCGATGACATCATTGACGCGCACCGTGATCGCGCGCTTGCCTTCGGTGATCAGGGCCGAGAGGCCGCCGAGCGTGCCTGCCGGCGCCAGCTTCGCTTCGCTCACCGGTTCGCCCGCCAGCACGCTGCTTTTGAGCACCCGACCAGTCAGCTTCGCGGGATCGGTAAAGGCGCCCTTGGGTACGCTATCGGCGGGCCATTCGGCGAGCTTGACCATTTCCGGGGTCAGGCGCTGGCCGAGGTTGATATCGGTCGCGGCGACCGCGATATGTCCGGCGCTGGCAGCCGGCTGCAGCAGCAGCCAGCGTGAAGCGAGGATCACGGCGGTCAGGCCGAACAGGATGGCAATGGCCATCACGACAAGGGCGCGCTTGTTTTTCATGGTTCGATTCCTGCGACGGGGCACGAGGCCGGGGCGCTGCCGCTGGTGCAGATGCTGTTCCACGCCTGCTCCAGGGCAGCGATCGTCAGGCGGGGTTCGGTGCCGGCAAAACCGGCGAAATCGCGTACACGGCCGAGCAGCTCGTGTGGATAGCAGGCCAGCAGCGGGGTACCGCTGGCACGGTGCAAGCGCGTGATCAGGTGGTTGACCACGTCCTCGTCGCAGTCGACGCCATGCAGCATACTGGTACGGTGCAGTAAAGCCCGGTAGGCCGGTTCAGCCAGTGGTCCGAGGTCGACCCGGTAAGCGATACGGCGCAGGAAGGCAGCGTCGAACACGCTGGCCGGTACTAGATTAGTGACGAGTACGAGCATCGCATCGAATGGCATGGTTTCGCCGGTTCCGAAGCGGGCGGGGCCGCCGTCGAGCAGGCCACGCCAGCCCGCCAGCAGCTCGGCCACAGGCGTACGCGCGTGGCCGAGATCGTCAAGCACGAGGATGCCATTGTTGGCCTGCAGTTGCAGTGGAGCACGATGCATACCGCTGGCGCGATCGGCCTGCAGCGTGAGCATCGATGGCTCAAGTTCCGCGCCGACATGCACCAAGGGGCGCTGGCAGATCGTCCAGCGCGCGTCGCAGCTGCGGCGTTCTTCCTGCTGGCGTCCCAGCGGCAATGGGGCTGGATGGCGCAGCGGGTCGTGGAACGGAACGATGTGACCATCCATCAGGATCGCGTACGGCACTGCGACCGCGCCCGGCAGCAAGCGCGCCAGCTTGCGCGCCAATGTCGTCTTGCCGGCGCCGGACGGGCCGTGCAACAGCAGCGGGCGCTGCGCATGCAAGGCTGCGCCGAGCAACCCGCGCAAAGAGGGATCGAGGCCGTCTTCGGCCAATACGGTGGCCAGTTCCGCCGGCGTCAAGTGGGCAGAAGATGACTGCGCTCTGTGAGGTTTTGGGTGGCGCAGCATTGGCTGGCGCAAGGATTGGCGCTCTACCATCGCGTGGTAATCAAGGAGCGTCACCGGTGCCGGTCCGACATAGCTGCACTCCGCCAGACGAGCAAGCGCGGCAGGTTCGCCAATGGCGGTTAACTGATACTGCACATCGATGTCGGAATCGCCCGACCATGCTACCTCGACCTGCTTCTCGGCCGTCATGGCAACCAGCACTTCGCGCAGCACGCTGATGGAGAGGCGTAGTTTTCCGGACAAGAGCGGCAATGGTGCGCGGCCAGTAACACGCAATGTCTTGAGCACGAGGGTGGCCAGGAGTCGCAGATCGAGCCCGGTGTCGCTGACGGTTCGTGGCTGGCGCGGCAGAATTGCTGCCACCTCCGTCTCACCGGCAAGTGCCGAAGACATTGCAGGCACCGTGCCCGACGCTGCGAATGACAGCGTTTCGCTCATTTGTCATCTCCTAGCATTCACAAGGGTACATTCCCTTGGAATATTGAATTCATTCTAGCGACCAGGTCTTTGTGACCATTGAGGCGTAGCAAGCGGGTACCCGCATGGAAAATAACTTTTTGCAAACATGCGTGTCGAGGTTGGATCAGCTTGGAAAAAGCCCTCCGGAGCGAGTCTGGAGGGCAGGCTCGCGCAATTACTTGTTTTGCATAGCCGTCAACACGCTATTGAAGGTCTTGTCGATCTCGAGACCCAACGCCTTTGCAGCACCCGCCATTGCAACACCGACCAGCGCAGCGATCAGGCCATACTCGATGGCAGTGACGCCGTCTTCGTCAGCGATAAAGGCTTGTACAGCGGTAAAAATCGTTTTCATGATTCACTCCATATGGTGGTGGTTATAAGAACACTGCAGTTGTGATTACTAAGTACGCTGCAGTAATTCCACTATAAGATAAGTTTCCACAAAGAAATTTGTGCATTCACAATGTTTCCTCATGGAATTAATTAGAGCTTGATCCGTATCTTCTTTACTCCCCCGTGTAAACTAGGCATTACGGAAAGTGACGTTGTGCCAGCATCCAAAGCGCCGTCATGGCAATGGCAAGTCCATACGGCATCGAGCCAACACTGGGCCGGCTCAGCGACACGGCCTGCAAGGTCGGACCGGTACGCAACATCGGCAGGAGCATGCTGCGCAGGTTGGCATAGGCGTCGGACCAGCGCCGCGAAAACAGGATCATTACCAGCGCCATTACCCCGCCGACACACCAGGTGAGGATGCAGGCCTGCGCCGTTTCCACTGATCCAAGGAACAGGCCGACAGTCGACATCAGCTTGACATCGCCAGCGGCCATGCCGCGAACGGCGTACAAGGGCAGGAAAAGAGCGAAGCCGACGAGCGCGCCGCCCAGTGCGTTGCCGATGCCCGCGACCGGTGCCGTATCGGCCAAGCGCAAGCCGATGGCGGCACACCAGGCAAGCAACAGAAAAAGATTGGGAATCTTGCGTATCGCAAGGTCGGTTACGGCAGCGCTGACGACGAGGATGGTTAACACCAAGTCGAGCCAGAGTGAAATGGGCATGAGCGGACTCCCCAAAAAAAAAGCCCTCCGGACCGAAGTCCGGAGGGCAAAACTACTTGATTACTGACCTTTCAGCTTGGCGACTACGTTGGTAAACGTCGTATTGATCTCGGCGCCCAACGCCTTGGCGGTGGCCGCCATTGCGACACCAACCAGTGCAGCAATCAGACCGTACTCGATGGCAGTAACGCCGTCTTCGTCAGCGATGAAAGCTTGCACAGCGGTAAAGATCGTTTTCATGAAAAAGCTCCATATGGTGGTTTATAAGAACAACCCTGCGGCAGAAGACTTCTCTTGACGCTGCCAACTTCGCATTGTCAGTTCCGCTGCAGTGAGTTCACTATAAAAGATGATGCTGTACGGTAAGTTGACTACAAGCAAGTTTTCCATAGGGAATTAATTGCGTTCTGAAAATATTGATCCAGATCGCATGTGCCTGCAGTGAGCACCAAGCAGATCAAAAAAACCGGGGGAAATATTGCTCGGATAACAAAAAGGGATTATGCTGTTTCGCTTGCCCCTAGGAAATTTCGGCGCTCGGCGCCAGCCTTGGGAGGCAATGGCGGGTTGATTACATTTCCGAGAACGACATGGATTCCCTTCTAAAACACATGGTGGACATGACCGGCCACCGCGACCACGCGATGCTCGACATCTCCGTGGTGGCGGCTGTGCAGGAACTAGCCGCCGCCGCGCAAACGCGGGTGTTGTCCATCTCTACCACCGGCGTACGTCGCTATGTGCGGGTCCGCGCCACCATCGGTATCGGCGCCAGTGCCCGCGTCGAAGACCTGCACGACAACAGCACGCCCGGCGAGCCGCTCGACGCCTATCCGCAACTGGCAGCCTGCCTGGCGCGTCACGACACCAGCGCCGAAGCCTGCGGCCCCGGTTGTACCCGCACTTTATGGCTGCCGATCTGGTGCGGCGACAAGGCCGATACCTGCCTCGAAATCGTGCGCGACGCGCCCTTCCCGGCCGCCACCATTCACATGGTGGCCGGTATCGTCGGCGTCTACCGCAATTTCCAGAATTTGCTCGACTACAGCGAACGCGATTCGCTCACCGGTCTCCTCAACCGCAAGACCTTCGAAGACCAGCTCGCACGCATGTCGCAATGCCCGGCCGAACCCGAACCGCCGCTGGCGGGCCAACCGGAACGGCGCTGCATCGGGGAAGAGGAAAAAGGATGGCTGGCCGTCGTCGACGTCGACCGTTTCAAAACGGTAAACGACACCTTCGGCCATCTGTATGGGGATGAGGTGCTGATCCTGATTGCGAACCAGTTGCAGGCATCGTTTCGCGCCCAGGACCGGGTGTTTCGCTTCGGCGGCGAAGAATTCGTCGTGCTGCTGCGCGCGACGACGCTGAAGAATGCGCGCCGCATCATCGACCGCTTCCGCGGCAATGTCGCCTCTTACCTGTTCCCGCAGGTGGGAAAGGTGACGGTCAGTATCGGTTTTGTCAGCCTCAGCCCCTACGATTCGCCCGTGGTCACGCTGGGCCACGCCGACCAGGCCCTGTACCACGCCAAGACCCACGGCCGCAACCAGGTCTGCCATTACAACGAGCTGGTCGAGCGTGGACTGCTGCAGACGGTGACCTCGAACGACACCGCGGAGTTTTTCTAAGGAACCAGCAGGAACTTGTCCGGATCGACGCGCCACTTGTCGGGCGCCTCATGCCGCACGATCTTGTCGCCGCCGCCGAAACCGAACCCGCGCGACAGGTCGAGCAGCTCCGGACGGATGTAGGTCTGGCTCTTGGTATTGAAGAACACGTTGACCTTGGGCGTGAGCAGGTTGCTCTCGTGCGGCTCCACCACCACGCCCAGGCGGCCCGACTCGAGCATCACCAGCGTGCCCACCGGATAAATGCCGACGCAGCGCATGAATTCCTGGGTCAGGCCCGGATCGAAGTGGAACTTGCTCCATTCATAGATCTTGCGCAGTGCGTCGGCCGCCGGCATGCCCTTGTGGTAGCAACGATCGGAGGTGATCGCGTCATAGACGTCGACAATCGCCGCCATCTGCGCAAGTTCCGACATCTCCGCTGCATTCTGCATCTCCGGGTAGCCGCTGCCGTCGCGCCGTTCGTGGTGGTGCAGCGTGATGTCGAGGGGAATGGCGCCGATCTCCGGCGTCTGGCACAGGAAATCGTAACCGTCGCGCGGATGTCGTTTGATGACCGCGAATTCCTCGTCGGTCAAGCGCCCGGGCTTGTTCAGGATGGCGTCGGGCACCAGCGCCTTGCCGGTATCGTGCAGCAGACCGCCGACACCGGCCTGGTAAATCGTCTCCTCGTCCATGCCGCGCGAACGGCAGAACGCCACCAGCAAGGTGCAGACGCTGACCGAATGCAGGAACGTGTAGTCGTCCTTGGTCTTGATGCGCATCAGGCTGAGCAAGGCGCCGCTGTTGCGCAGGATCGATTCGGTAATGTTATGCACCACCGGCGCGACGTTGTCCATCTCCACCGCCTTGCCCAGGCGCGCGTCCTGCATCACCGTGCGCACCAGGTTGACCGCCTGGCGCCGGATCCCGACCGCGCGCTGCATCTCCTCGCCGAGCGTACTGCGCACCGGTTTCACAGGCTTGCCGGCGATCGCCGTCACTTCCGCTTCGGTCTTCGCCTGCGATTCGGCCAGCGTCGGCGCTTCCCATACATCGAGCCCCTTCGCGCAATCGATGACGACGTTGCGAATCCCGGCGCGCGTGATCTTGCCGATTTCGTCTTCGCTACTCAGGACGAACCTGGCACGCACAAAAGGGTGATCCATCCAGCCGCAGTCGAGGTCGTGAATGGCCATGCCGACGCGCAGCTGGGAGGAATCGATTTTCTTGAGCATTGCCAGGGTCCGGCGATATGGTAATCTCCGCCACCGCGACGGAAGGGAGAAGTATATTCAATTTCATTTCCCTACATAAACTTTTCGTCTTGACGTGTTGCAGCTCGGCACAAAATAGTCTTTATGGAATTACGCCAACTCCGCTATTTCGTCGCCATCGTCGACCACGGTTCGCTGTCACGCGCGGCCCTGGTGCTGCACGTGGCGCAGCCGGCGCTGACCCAGCAACTGCGCCAGCTGGAAGAAGAACTCGGCGCACAGTTGCTGCACCGTTCCGCGCATGGCGTGCTCAGCACCGATGCCGGAAAAATTTTCTACGAACACGCCCAGGCGATCCTGAAACAGGTGGCCGACGCGCGCTCGGCCGTCACCCAGTCGACCACGCGCCCTTCCGGCAGCGTCACGCTTGGCCTGCCACACAGCATTTCCGGGGCCCTTGCCTTACCCCTGCTCACCGCCGCCCGCGCCACCTATCCGGAAATCACCTTGCAGCTGACCGAGGAAATTTCCGGCAACCTGATCGAACAGCTGAAATCGGGCCGCCTGAACCTGGCAGTGTTGTTCGACGACGGCCAGCTCGGCGGCTTCGAAACAACGTCCCTGGTCGAGGAAGATGTGCTGTACATCTGCCGCGCCGATTCCGCGGAAAAACCGCAGGGCGCGGCGATCACACTCGCCACCGCACTCGGCACGACCCTGATCCTGCCGGCCCAGCAGCACGGGGTACGGCCACTGATCGAGGGCGCCGCGGCAAGCGCCGGCCTGGCCCTGAGCAAACTGATCGAAATCAACTCGATCGCTATTCTAAAATCCGCCCTGCTGGCCGATATGGGCGCCACCCTGCTGCCGCTGGCTCCCCTGCGGGCCGAGATCGACAGCGGCATCCTGGCCGCGATCCCGATCGAAAACCCGCCGATCCGGCGCAGCGTCACCCTGTGCGCCTCGCGCAATATCCCGCTGACGAATGCGGCGGCGGCGATCAGCCGCCTGGTGCGGCAAGTAACCGAAATGCTGTGCACTGATGGTAGCTGGCCCGGCGCGCGGCTGCGTGAATAACGGGTATCATTTTTTCTTATACCCCCATCCGCAATCCGTATTTCCCCTGCCCGCACGCAGCCCCTACACTCCACGCGCCCGTCGCCAACCGCGACAATCTCCGCCCCATCGCGCGCCTACCCGGTGCAGCAGCCAAGGCGGAAACCCCTCGATCACCCATGGAGTCCGTATGCCCGATACCGTCGCGCCGCAAGCCGCGCAGGATGCAATCCCGTCCCGTTTGAATAACTCAGCTTTAACTGCGGTCACTCTGGACGACAAATACACCGCGAAGTCGGGCAACATCTTCTTGTCGGGTATCCAGGCCCTGGTGCGCCTGCCGATGATGCAGCGCGAGCGCGACGCTGTCGCCGGCCTGAACACCGCCGGCTTCGTGTCCGGCTACCGCGGCTCGCCGCTGGGCGGCCTCGACGAAACCCTGTGGAAAGCAAAAGCTCACCTGGAAGCGAGCCACGTCCAGTTCGTGCCGGGCGTGAACGAAGACCTGGCCGCTACCGCCGTCTGGGGCACGCAAACGGTCGACCTGATCGGCCCAACCAAATACGATGGCGTGTTCGCCATGTGGTACGGCAAGGGCCCAGGCGTCGACCGCTGCGGCGACGTCTTTAAACACATGAACCATGCCGGCACCGCGAAAAACGGCGGCGTGCTGCTGGTGGCTGGTGACGACCACGGCGCATACTCGTCTACCCTGCCGCACCAGTCCGACCACATTTTCTCAGCCTGCATGATCCCGGTCCTGTACCCGTGCAACGTGCAGGAATACCTCGACCTCGGTGTGCACGGCTGGGCCATGTCGCGCTTCTCCGGCTGCGCCGTCGCCTTCAAGGCGCTGGCCGACACGGTCGAATCGAGCGCCTCGGTCGACGCCAATCCGCACCGCGTGCAAGTAAAACTGCCGGGCGATTTCACGATGCCGGAAGGCGGCCTGAATACGAAATTGTCCTCGGTCCCGCTGGGCCAGCAGGCGCGCAATCAGGAAGCGCTGATGCAGGACTATAAGATTTACGCGGCCCTGGCGTACGCGCGCGAAAACAAACTGAATCACACCACGATCGATAGCCCGAACGCGAAACTTGGCATCATCGCCTCCGGCAAATCCTATCTGGACGTGCTGGAAGCGCTGGAAGAACTCGGCATCGATGAAGCCATGGCGGCCAAAGTCGGCCTGCGCCTGTTCAAGGTCGCCATGATCTGGCCGCTCGAACCCGAAGGCGTGCGCGAATTCGCCCAGGGCCTGGACGAAATCCTGGTGGTCGAAGAAAAGCGCCAGGTCGTCGAATACCAACTGAAAGAACAGTTATATAACTGGCGCGACGACGTACGTCCACACATCATCGGCAAGTTCGACGACAAGGGAGAATGGGTCGCGCCGCGCGGCGACTGGCTCTTGCCGCCGAAAGCCGATTTTTCAGTCGCGCAGGTCGCGCGCGTGATCGCCGGCCGCATTGCGCGCTTGGTTGACGACGAGACCACGCGCGATTTGATCAAGGCGCGCCTGGCCTTCCTCGATGCGAAAGACGCCGTGCTGCAAAAGGCGATCACCACGCCCTTCCGTCCGGCCTTCTACTGCTCCGGCTGCCCGCACAATACGTCCACCAAGGTGCCGGACGGTTCGTTCGCACTGGCCGGCATCGGCTGCCACGTGATGGCAACCTCGATCTACCCGGAGATGAACAAGCTGACCACCCACATGGGCGGAGAGGGCGCCCCCTGGATCGGCCAGGCCGCGTTCTCGAAAGTGCCGCACGTGTTCCAGAACCTGGGCGACGGCACCTATTTCCACTCGGGCTACCTGGCCGTGCGCGCCGCCGTGTCGGCCAAGGTCAACATCACCTATAAAATCCTGTACAACGACGCCGTCGCCATGACCGGCGGCCAGCCGGTCGACGGCCAGACCTCGGTGCCGATGATCGCCCAGCAGATGGCGGCCGAAGGCGTGAAACGCATCGCCCTGGTGACGGAAGACCTGTCGCGCTACGCCGACCGCTCGGCGCTGCCAGCCCTGGTCACGCTGCACGACCGCAAGGAGATGGACGCCATCCAGCGCGAACTGCGCGAACTGCCGGGCGTCTCCGTCATCATCTACGACCAGACCTGCGCCGCCGAGAAGCGCCGCCGCCGCAAGAAGGGAGAATTTCCCGACCTGCCGAAACGCATGGTCATCAACGAAGCCGTCTGCGAAGGCTGCGGCGATTGCGGCATCCAGTCAAACTGCGTCTCGATCCTGCCGAAAGAAACCGATTTCGGCCGCAAGCGCACCATCGACCAATCATCCTGCAACAAGGATTATTCGTGCACCAAGGGCTTCTGCCCGAGTTTTGTTACCGTCGAAGGCGGCACGCTCAAGAAGAGCAAGACCGGCATCAGCAAAGGCGATGACGACGGCTGGGGCGTGCTGCCCGAGCCGACCCTGCCGAGTGTCGAGCATCCGTACAACATCCTGATCAACGGGATCGGCGGCACCGGCGTCATCACCGTCGGCGCGCTGATGGGCATGGCCGCGCACCTGGAAGCCAAAGGTGCTTCGGTGCTGGACATGACCGGCATGAGCCAGAAGAACGGGTCCGTCACCTCGCACGTGAAAATCGCGGCGACGCCGGAGCGCCTGCGCGCCCAGCGCATCGCCACCGGCGAAGCGGACCTGGTACTCGGCTGCGACATGCTGACCACCGGCGCCGCCGACGCGATTTCCAAGATGCGCCCGGGGCGCACGCTGGCCATCGTCAACCTCCACGAGCAGCCGACCGGCACCTTTGCCCAGAACGCCGACTGGCAGTTCCCGGCGGCAGATGTGCGCGGCCTGATCGTCGAAGCCGTGGGCGGTGCGGCCGGCGCTGACTTCGTCGATGCGACGACACTGGCGTGTGCGCTGATGGGCGACTCGATCGCCACCAACCTGTTCCTGATGGGGTACGCCTGGCAGAAAGGCCGCATCCCGCTCACGGAGGCATCGCTGATGCGCGCGATCGAATTGAATGGCGTCGCCGTCGCCTCCAACAAGAAGAGTTTTCTCTGGGGCCGCCGTGCCGCGGTCGACTTCAAGCGCGTCGAAAAAGTCGCGACGCCGACCCAGGCCGTGCTGGTGCAGATGCCGCAAAGCCTGGACACGGTCATCAAGAAGCGTGTCGAATTCCTGACCGCCTACCAGGACGCGGCCTATGCCGGCGTATATGCGCAACTGGTCGAGCGCGTGCGCGCGGCGGAAACCGCTGCGGGCCTGGGCAATAAACTGTCGCTGGCGGTCGCGAAGTACTACTTCAAGCTGATGGCCTACAAGGACGAATACGAAGTGGCGCGCCTGTACACCGATGGCCGCTTCCTGGAACAGGTCAAATCCCAGTTCGAAGGCGATTTCAAATTCAAATTCAACCTGGCGCCGCCGCTGTTCGCGAAAAAGGATGCGCAGGGCAAGCTGGTAAAAGCCGAATTCGGCCCATGGATGCTGGGAGCCTTCAAAGTGCTGGCCAAGCTGAAAGGCTTGCGCGGCGGCGCCTTCGACGTCTTCGGCCGCACCGAAGAGCGCAAGATGGAGCGCGCGCTGATCGTCGAGTATCGCCAGATGATCGAAGCGCTGCTGCCATCCCTGAGCGGTGCTTCGTATGCGGCCGCGGTCGAGCTGGCGAACCTGCCGGAACAGATCCGCGGCTTCGGCCACGTGAAGGAAAAGGCGGTCGACAACTTCCGCACCCGCAAAGCTGAGCTGCTCTCGGGTAGCGTCATCAAGCGCGCCGCCTAAACCGTAGGGTGGACGGCTCTGCCGTCCACGCGTCGACCGTTATCGGCCCCGGTATCGTGCCGGATGATCTTGCCGCTAACAGTCACCGCGTGGGCGGGGAACCCGCCCACCCTACGGGTCTTACTCAAACGCCGCGTCACCATACATTCCAAACTTGACGTTAACGTTAACGTCATATACCGTACAAGACGAACCTGTCCGCCGTCCGACTCCTGAAGGAACCCCATGAACGACATCACCACCGCTGCCAAACTCGAGCTGCAAGAGCCGCCGAAGCTCGCCAACAAGGTCCGCTTCGTCACCGCCGCGTCGCTGTTCGACGGCCACGATGCCTCGATTAACATCATGCGCCGCATCCTGCAGTCGAACGGCGTCGAAGTCATCCACCTCGGCCACAACCGCTCGGTCGACGACGTCGTCACCGCGGCGCTGGCCGAAGACGTGCAAGGCATCGCCATCTCCAGCTACCAGGGCGGCCACGTCGAGTATTTCAAGTACATGATTGACCTGCTGCGCCAGCGCGGCGGCGCCCACATCAAAGTCTTCGGCGGCGGTGGCGGCGTGATCGTGCCGAGCGAGATCGAAGAACTGCATGCCTACGGCGTCACCCGCATCTTCAGCCCCGAAGACGGCCAGCGCATGGGCCTGGTCGGCATGATCCGCTCGATGATCGAAACCTGCGACATCGATCTCTCGCCCTATGCGCCGACCAGCATCGACGCGCTCCAACACGGCGACATCGGCGAACGCCACCGTCCGCTGGCCCAGCTGATCACGGCCCTCGAAAACGGCAAAGCCGACCCGGACCTGCGCAAGGCAATCGTCGAAGCGGCCGACACGGTAAAAGTCCCGGCACTCGGCATCACCGGCACCGGCGGCGCCGGCAAATCCTCGCTCACCGATGAACTCATTCGCCGCATCCGCCTCGACCAGAACGACCGCATCAACATCGCCGTGATCTCGATCGATCCGTCGCGGCGCAAGTCGGGCGGCGCCCTGCTCGGCGACCGCATCCGCATGAACGCGATCAACCCGTGGAACGGTCAATCGCGCGTCTTCATGCGCTCGCTCGCCACGCGCGAAGCAGGCTCCGAGATTTCGCACGCACTGCCGGACGTGATCGCCGCCTGCAAGGTGGCTGGCTTCGACCTAGTGATCGTCGAGACGTCGGGCATCGGCCAGGGCGACGCCGCCATCGTGCCGCACGTCGACGCCTCGATGTACGTGATGACCCCGGAATTCGGCGCCGCCTCGCAGCTGGAAAAAATCGACATGCTCGATTTCGCCGATTTCATCGCCATCAACAAGTTCGACCGCAAAGGCGCGCAAGACGCGCTGCGCGACGTGGCGAAACAGTACCAGCGCAACCGCGAACTGTGGTCGCACAGCCCGGACCAGATGCCGGTGTTCGGCACCCAAGCTTCGCGCTTCAACGACGACGGCGTCACCGCCCTCTACCACGGCCTGCTGCCGAAGCTGGCTGAACTCGGCCTGAAGGTGGAAGCGTCAAAGCTGGCCGCGCCGCCGCAAAAGCACTCCAGCGGCAAGAACGTGATCGTGCCCCCAAGCCGCGCGCGCTACCTGGCCGAGATCGCCGACACCGTGCGCGGCTACCACAAGAACACCGCGAAACAAGTGAAACTCGCGCGCGAGCGCCAGCAGCTGAGCGAAACCAAGCGCATGCTGGCCGCGGCGAATCGCGAAGTGGTCTTGGACGACCTGATTACCGAGCGTGACAACGCGATGGATGCCGGCGCCAAAAAACTGCTGGCCATGTGGCCCGACATGCAGGCGGCCTACGCCGGCGACGATTACGTCGTCAAAATCCGCGACAAGGAAATTCGCACCAGATTAGTGCAGAAAACCCTGTCCGGCACCACCATCCGCAAGGTCGCGCTGCCGAAGTATGAAGACCATGGCGAAGTACTGCGCTTCCTGATGCTGGAAAACGTGCCGGGCTCCTTCCCCTTCACCGCCGGCGTGTTCGCCTTCAAACGCGAAGGCGAAGATCCGACCCGCATGTTCGCCGGCGAAGGCGATGCCTTCCGCACCAACAAACGTTTTAAATTGGTGTCGACCGGCATGGACGCCAAGCGCCTGTCGACGGCCTTCGATTCCGTCACCCTGTATGGCGCCGACCCGGCGCTGCGCCCGGACATCTACGGTAAAGTCGGCAACTCGGGCGTCTCGATCGCCACCCTCGACGACATGAAAGTGCTGTACGACGGCTTTGATTTGTGCAGCCCGAGCACGTCCGTCTCGATGACCATCAACGGCCCGGCGCCGACCATCCTGGCGATGTTCATGAACACGGCGATTGACCAGCAGATCGACAAGTTCGTGCTTGATAACGGCCGCCAGCCGACCGCCGACGAAGCGGCAAAAATCAAGGAATGGGTGCTGGCCAACGTGCGCGGCACCGTGCAGGCCGACATCCTGAAAGAAGACCAGGGGCAAAACACCTGCATCTTCTCGACCGAGTTCTCATTAAAAGTCATGGGCGACATCCAGGAGTATTTCGTGCACCACCAGGTGCGCAATTTCTACTCGGTGTCGATCTCGGGCTACCACATCGCCGAAGCCGGCGCGAACCCGATCTCGCAGCTGGCGTTCACCCTGTCGAACGGTTTTACCTTCGTCGAAGCCTACCTCGCGCGCGGCATGCACATCGACGACTTCGCACCGAACCTGTCGTTCTTCTTCTCGAACGGCATGGACCCGGAATACACGGTGCTGGGCCGCGTCGCGCGCCGCATCTGGGCCGTGTCCATGCGCGACAAGTACGGCGCCAACGACCGCTCGCAAAAGCTGAAATACCACGTCCAGACCTCGGGCCGTTCGCTGCACGCGCAGGAGATCGACTTCAACGACATCCGCACGACCTTGCAGGCGCTGATCGCGATCTACGACAACTGCAACTCGCTGCACACCAACGCGTATGACGAAGCGATCACCACGCCGACCGACGAATCCGTGCGGCGCGCACTGGCGATCCAGCTGATCATCAACCGCGAATGGGGCCTGGCCAAGAACGAGAATCCGAACCAGGGTTCGTTCATCATGGACGAACTGACCGACCTCGTCGAAGAAGCCGTGCTGCAGGAATTCGAGCGCATTGCCGAGCGCGGCGGCGTATTGGGCGCGATGGAAACCGGCTACCAGCGCGGCAAGATCCAGGAAGAGTCGATGCTGTACGAGCACAAGAAGCACGACGGCTCGCTGCCCATCATCGGCGTCAACACCTTCCGCAACCCGAAAGGCGCCGAAGCCCCGGCCACGATCGAGCTGGCCCGCTCGACCGACGACGAAAAGCAGTCGCAGCTGACGCGCCTGGACGCCTTCCACCAGCAGCATGCAGCCGACGCACCAGCCGCGCTGGCAGCCCTGCAGCAAGCGGCGATCGACAACCAGAACGTGTTCGACAAGCTGATGGACGCCGTGCGCGTCTGCTCGCTGGGCCAGATCACCACCGCCCTGTTCGAGGTGGGCGGGCAGTACCGCCGCAATATGTAAGCCGTTGCGCGGCCGCCTCCGCGGCGGCCACGTTCAATCCCTCCGCAACGCCCCGACGGCGTCCGGAGGGATGTGTTTTTGTGCTTTTGCCGGTGCCGCGATGCTGCGATACATCAGGCGCGCCACTCCCGGCAGCTTCAACCCGGCCGCAAACAGCAAGTCGCGCCACAAGCCGGCGCTGTCGGCCTGGAAGCAAGGCGTCAATGCACGGCTCAGCATCTGATAGTTGCGCACGGCGCACAGGCGCTCGACCGAATAGGCGGCGGCGCCGGCAATCGCGCCGTACCGGCATACCGCATCGGCCAGCGCCAGCGCATCCTGCACGGCCAAGGTGCTGCCCAGGCCGAGCTGGGGACTCATCGCATGGGCCGCGTCGCCGATCACGCACACCGGGCCGCCCGCCAGGCGCCTTGCACGCGCGTGATGGTAGGTGGCGAGCGTGAACTGGTCGTGGCGATGGATCTGGTCGATGACCGGCGCCGCCTGCGGCCACAGTGCGCGTAATTCTTCCTTCCACGCGTCGAGCGGGCCTGCCTGCCAGGCGGCGTAGCCGGCGCACGGCAAACTCCAGAACATCGACAGGCGCAGCTTGCCGTCCACCCGCGCCGTCGGCATCAGGCCGAACATCTGGCGCGTGCCCCGGTAGCGCTGCTCGAGCAGCGCCTGGCCATCCCAGTCGGCGACGTCGAACATCGCCCACAGCGCACCCCATCGATAGACGGTCGATGCCACCGCCAGCCCGGCCTGGGCCGGTAAGATGGACGCTGCGCCGTCGGCGATCGCGACCAGATCGAACCCGAACGCATCGGCAGCGTACAGCGTCGCGCGCTCACCCTCGACCGTGATCCTGTCCACCGCCGCGCCATAACGCACCCGCACGTCCAGCGCCAGCGCGGCGCCAAGTAGCACCTGCGACAGCGCTGCCCGGCTCACGCCGCGCGCTTCGCCTTCGCCGTAGCCGATGTCGACCAGGGTCCAGTTGCGGTGGCAAGTCCCGAGCAGGCGCGTGACAGGCACGCTCGCCGCGTGAAAGGCCGGCCCCACGCCGAGGGCGTCGAAGGCGGCAATCCCCTGCGGCTGGATCAGCAGGCCGGCGCCGAGTGGACGCAACGAGGCGTGTTTTTCGAAGACCGTCACCGCGTGGCCGGCGCGGGCCAGTGCAATCGCACTCGCCAGGCCGGCGGTACCGGCGCCGACGATTCCAATATTCAGAGAATTTCTTTTTGGCATCATCATCGCATTCTAGACGAGTCAGGTGCTGCCGGATCAGCGGTACGGCAATTTTCGATGCGTGCTCTAGAATAAAGGCGAGACCGATCACCGGAGCCACCCATGCCGATCAAGCCCGAAGACCTTGCCGCCCTGATGCGTGAAGTCGAACTGGAAGACCCGATCGATTTCGCCGACCTGCCGTTCGCCGAAGAAGACTTGCGCGCACTGGTGGCGAACCACCTGTGCGAGATGGCGGCATCGATGGAAAACTTCAGTACCGAAGACCGCCTGCTGACCCTGCTCGCGGTATCGGCCAAGCTCGTGCTCGAAAATCTGGTGCTGCATGTCCAGTTGTTGCGGCGCCATGGTTTGCCGGTGAGTGAAGACGTCGAGGCCTTGCTCGGGCGCTTGCGCAAGGGCGAGAGCGAATAACGCTGGCGCTGCTCTCTTACTTCTTGTCACAAATTAAGCGTGGTAATTCAGGCGGACTCGGCGCAAGCTGGCGGACGTTGCTGCCTGGGTGCCATCGAAGCGCTATTAGTGCCGCTAGGAAATCGTTTGTCTACAACGGTAAGTCGATAATGCAGTAATTTCTGCGGTTATCAAGCTGTTCCTTAAGGTATTATTGTTGGCTAGGAAACTTGTCGCCGGGTTTTTCCCGGTCGGCATCCAGCATGTCAACCCTGAGGAAATCATGTCCCGTAACAAGATCAAATTTACTACCGCCGTCGTTTCGGGCGCACTGCTGCTCAGCGGCCTGACTGCCTGCAACCGTGACCAGTCCACCGAAAGCCTGCTGGCTGAAGCCAAGCAATACCAGCAGAAGGGCGACGACAAGGCTGCCCTGATCCAGCTGAAAAATGCGGTGGCGAAGAGCCCCGAGGATGCGGAAGCGCGCCTGCAGCTCGGCACCCTGTACCTGGAAACCGGCGACGCCGTCTCGGCCGACAAGGAATTGCGCAAGGCCGCCAGCCTCGGCATGGCGCCAGCGCGCACCCTGCCGCTGCTGGCCAAGTCGCTGCAAAACCAGGGCCAGTTCAAGGAAATGCTGGACGAGATCAAACCCGAGCTGGCCGCCAAATCGGCGCCTCTGATGGCGCTGCGCGGTGACGCCCTGCTCGCCACCGGCGACGCCGACGGCGCCAAGGCGGCCTATGAGGCGGCGCTGGCGCTCGACCCGAACAGCGGCGCGGCGCTGACCGGCCTGGCGCGCCATTCCCTGATCAAAAACAACGACAAGGAAACCGGCCAGCGTTACCTGGCCGATGCGGTCGCCAAGGACAGCAAGAATCCGGACGTCTGGATGTTCCAGGCCGGAATGCTGCGCGGCCTGAACAAGCCTGAGGAAGCCCTGGCTGCGTTCGACAAGGTGCTCGCCCTGCGTCCGCAAGACCGCAATGCGAACCTGGAAAAAGCGTATATTTTCATCAACCAGAAGAAGTTCGCCGAAGCGCGCACCGAGATCGAGGCGGCGCGCAAGATCGCACCGAGCAGCCTGCTCGTTACCTACGGCCAGGCCCTGCTCGAGTTTAACGAAGGCAAGAACAAGGAAGCACGCGAATCGCTGCAGCGCGTCCTGAAAAGCGCACCGAACCACATGCCGAGCGTGCTGCTGGCCGGCGCCGTGGAACTGAACCTGGACGCGGCCCTGCAAGCGCAGCTGCACCTGCGCAAATACCTGGAAGTCGATCCGAAGAACATGTATGCGCGCAAGCTGCTGGCACAGGCGTACCTGAAAGGCTCGCAGCCGGACGAAGCGGCCGCCACGCTGGCGCCTGCGCTCACCGATTCGAAAGACCCGCAACTGCTGGCGCTGGCCGGCGAGTCGTACATGCAGGCGCGCGACTTCGGCAAGGCCACGGCCAACCTCGAAAAAGCGAGCCAGCTGGCGCCGAATGTTGCTGTGCTGCGCACCTCGCTGGGTATGTCGCGCCTGCAGCAGGGCGACACCGCCAAGGGAATTGTCGAACTGGAACGCGCCACCGAGCTCGATCCGAAGTCGGAGCGCGCGCTGGCGGCGCTGGTGCAGGCCGAACTGGGCCTGAAACACTACGACAAGGCGCTGGCCGCCGTGAACAAGCTCGAGACGCTCACGCCGAACGAGCCGCAAACCCACAACCTGAAGGCAACCGTACTGCTGACCAAGGGCGACGTACCCGCTGCCCGCGCCGCCTTCGAAAAAGCGCTGCAGATCAACCCGACCTTCTTCCCGGCTGCGGCCAACCTGGCCAAGCTCGACATGATCGAGAAGAAGCCGGACGCGGCCCGTAAGCGCTTCGAGGCGATCCTGGAAAAGGACAAGAAGAATTTCGGCGCGATGGGTGCGCTGGCCGAACTGGCAATGTACCAGCAGCGTCCTGAAGAAGCGACCACCTGGCTCGAGAAGGCGCAGGCGGAAAATCCCGATGCGATCGCACCGGTCCTCAAATTGGGCAGCCATTACCTGATGACCAAGCAGGAGAAGAAGGCGCTGACGCTGGCGCGCAAGTTCCAGACGACGAACCCGACCAGTCCCGAAATGATGGACCTGCTCGGCCAGGCGCAACTGGCGAACAACGATCCCCAGGGCGCGCTCGACAGCTATAGCAAGCTGGTCAACATGGCGCCGAAGTCGGCGCTGGCGCAAATGCGCCTGGCGCAGGTGCAGGGCGCGCTGAAGAACGACACCGGCGCGGCCGAGTCGCTCAAGAAGGCCAGTGCGCTGGCGCCGAACATGCTGCAAACGCGTGTCGCCCAGGTCGAACTGGCGATGCGCCGCGGTCGCCTCGACGAGGCAATGACGCTGGCGCGCCAGTTGCAGCAGGATACGCCCGGCTCGCCGGTCGGCTTCCTGCTCGAAGGCGATATGCAGAAGGCGCAGAACAAGCCGGCGCTGGCCCTGGTCGCCTACGACAAGGCCTTCGCCATCACCAAGCAGGGCGCGGTCCTGCTGCGCAGCGCCCAGATGTTGCGCCAGATGGGCAAGGAAGCCGAGGCGAACGGACGTGTCGCCCAGTGGGCCAAGGCGCATCCGGAGGACCTGCAAGTGGCGATGTACATGGCCGAGGCGCACCTGGCGGCCCGGGAATACAAATCGGCGTCGGTGATCCTGGAAGACATCGTCAAGCGCGCACCGAACAGTGGCCCGGCGCTGAACAACCTGGCCTGGGCCTACCAGCAGCAGAAGGATCCGCGCGCGCTGGCCACGGCCGAGCAGGCGTACAAGGTGGCCAGCGACCATGCCGCCGTCCAGGATACGCTGGGCTGGATGCTGGTGGAACAGGGCAATACCCAGCGCGGCCTGCCACTGCTGCAAAAAGCCGCAGCCGCGCCAATGGCGACGCCGGAAATCCGTTATCACCTGGCGGTCGCAATGCATAAATCGGGAGACAAAACGGGCGCGCGCAAGGAGTTGGAAACCCTGCTCGCGCAGAACAAACCGTTTGCCCAGTTGGAAGAAGCCCGTTCGTTGCTTAAAACCTTATAAGCGTCTACTATCTAAAATAAATAAAAACCAACATGCCGCGCTTTTTTCCCACGAAGAGAGCGCGGTATGGGACCAAAAAAGACGCCGTCCGTCCTGGCGGCAAAGTAAAACGAAGGTGTCTTGCCATGACCAATCCCGACGAAGTGAAAGAGTGTGAAGAACGCTCTGTCGAATTTCTAACGAACACTCATGTGTCAGAGGATCGCGATAATATAGCGAACTCAGAATTAGAGGATGTTATCGTGAACCAAGATTCATATGGAATCCGGCTTACCGATACGGCAAAAGGACGCAATTCGGCCAGCATGCTGGTCAACAAGATGTATGCTTGGCGCGGCTATGCTGGCACGCACCAGTTCAGCGACGATCCCAATCGCATCACACTCACGGCTACCGATAAAGGCGAGGTAGTAGGCACCCTGACGCTCGGTATCGATTCGCCCATCGGCATGATGGCCGACCAGATTTTCAAGGAAGAACTCGACGCCCACCGTGCGCGGGGCGCCAAGCTGTGTGAGTTCACCAAACTGGCGTTCGATCCGACCGTGCGCTCGAAAACCTCGCTCGCCAACCTGTTCCACCTGGCGGTGATTTACGCCCGCGATATCCACGATTGCACCGATATCGTCATCGAAGTCAATCCGCGCCACCGCCGCTTTTACGAGCATATGCTCGGATTCAAGCGCGAAGGCGATTTGAAGGATAATCCGCGTGTGAATGCGCCGGCCTACCTGCTGCGCATCGAGCTGGCTTATGTCACCGAGCAGATTCAAAAGCACGGCGGCACTTTCAGCGAATCGTCTCCCGAAGCGGCCACCGAGCGCTCGTTCTATCCGTATTTCTTCTCGCCGCGCGAAGAGCAGGGTATTATCAACCGCCTGCGCCGCATCGACGAACACCAGGCAGCCTGATTCACCGATTTATCCCGGCCTGTTTTCCCGAAACAGGCCGGCGGTGCACCGGCACGGTGCATCTCGTTTTCGCCATCCCGTCATTCACCGTTCACCGTTTTATCTCCCCCTACATGACCACTCCATTCCGCTACGAGCAGGCTTTTTCCCGAAATATTGGCTGGGTAACGCGGGAGGAGCAGTCGCGCTTGCGCAATAAACGGGTGGCCATCGCGGGCGGCGGCGGTGTCGGCGGCGTCCATGCGCTGACCCTGGCGCGCCTGGGGGTGAGCAAATTCCGCATTGCCGACTTCGACACCTTCGACGTGCCCAACTTTAATCGCCAGGTCGGCGCCATGGTCTCGACGCTCGACCAGCCCAAGGTCGAGGTCATCCGCCGCATGCTGCTCGACATTAATCCCGAATGCGAAGTCGAGGTGTTTGAGCAGGGCATCAACGATGCCAACCTGAATGCCTTCCTCGAGGGCGCCGACATGTACGTCGACGCGCTCGACTTCTTCGCCTTCGATATCCGCCAGAAAACGTTTGCCCTGTGCGCCCGTCTTGGCATTCCCGCCAGCACGGTGGCGCCGCTGGGCATGGGGGCGGCGTTGGTCAATTTCCTCCCGGGCCAGATGACCTTCGAAGAATATTTTCAATGGGGCGACTTGCCGGATACGGACAAGGCCGTCCACTTCGTCGTCGGCCTGGCGCCGGCCGGCCTGCACCGCCCCTACCTGGTGGTGCCGGAGGCGGTCAACTTCGTCGAACGCCGCGGTCCCTCGACCATCATGGCCTGCCAGCTGTGCGCCGGCGTGATGGGCACTGAAGCATTGAAAATCCTGCTCGGGCGCGGGCGGGTGCTGGCGGCGCCCTGGGGCATCCAGTTCGATGCCTACCGCAACAAGCTGGTACGCACGTGGCGTCCAGGCGGCAACAAAAATCCGCTGCACCGCCTGATGATTAAAATCGGCAAGAAACAATTGGCCAAGGACCTGGCCGCGGCCGGGGCAGCGGCGGGAGCGACGGCATGAGCACAAGTACGATCCAACACATCCTCGAACTGGCGCGCTGGGCGCCCAGCGGCGACAACATGCAAACCTGGCGCTTCGAGATCGTCGCGCCGGATCATCTTGCCGTGCACGCCTACGATACGCGCGACCATTGCGTCTACGACCTTGACGGCCATCCGAGCCAGATCGCCTTCGGCACCCTGCTCGAGACGATCGCCATCGCCGCCAGCGGCCATGGCCTGCGCGCCGACGTGGCGCGCAGGCCCGAGGGGCGCGCAACGCACCCGGTATTCGACGTGCGCTTCGCCGCCGACGCGGCGGTCGTGCGCAGCCCGCTGATCGACGTGATCGACAAGCGCACCGTGCAGCGCCGGCCGATGCGCACCACCCCGCTCAGCGACGAACACAAGCGCATCCTCGCCGCCACCGTCGCACCCGGCTATGCGCTTACCTGGCTCGAGAGCCGCGCGCAGAAATGGCAGGCGGCCAGGCTGATGTTCAACAACGCCCGCCTGCGCCTGACGATGCCGGAAGCATTCGAAACCCACCGCAGCATCATCGACTGGAACAACCGCACGCACAGCCCGGATAAGGTCCCGGCCGGCGCGCTCGGCGTCGACGCCATGACCCTGCACCTGATGAAATGGGCGATGGTCAGCTGGCGCCGCATGTCCACCGTCAACACCCTGATGGGCACGTGGGCGCCGCGCCTGCAGATGGACCTGGCGCCGGGCATGGCTTGCGCCGCCCACTTCGTGCTGAAAGCGCACGCGGCGCCGCAATCGATCGACGATTACGTGGCCGCCGGGCGCGCGCTGCAGCGTTTCTGGCTGACGATGACGACGCTCGGCCTGTACATGCAGCCGGAAATGACGCCGCTGATCTTCTCGAAGTACGCACGCGAAGGCACGCGCTTTACCGCCCAGCCGAAGCTCGCAGGCGCGGCGCGCGCCCTGCAGCGCGAAACCGAGGCGCTGATCTTCAACGACAGCCTGTTCCCGGTGTACATGGGCCGCCTCGGCTATGGCCCGGCGCCGGCGGCACGCTCGGTACGGCGCCCGCTNTGACTTCGATAAGTCAGCGCCGCTTTTTGCTTTCGTTTTCCCTGCCTGGTAGATCTTGTTCTTATCGCCAGCGCTTGCCCAGCAACTCGCGTCTTATTCTATTTACAACAATTGCGACTGCATGAAAAAGAGCGGGCCAGCCCGCTCTTTTCTTACATCAGGTACGGCTCAGAGGGCAATCAAGCCTTCTTTGCGCGCTTGCGGCTGACGATGCCGGCGCCCAGCATGGCGATGCCGAACAGGGCCAGCGAACCTGGCTCTGGCACTTCAGCCAGCTTGAACTGACCGTTGTTGCTCACGAAGAAGTAGTTCGAGGTGTTTTGGTAGGTGCCGCTGCCGCAGCCAGGACCGGCGAAACCAGCAAAGTCGCACGCCACTTCGCTGACCAGGGTACCGTCTGGATTCGCGATGGTGTTGGCGTTGGTGAATGCGAAGGCCATGATCGATTCCATCGACAGGTCGTCGCCGTTTTCACGGAAGAAGTAGCCTGCGTCCATCGAACCTTGCTGAATCTTTGCCAGCACGCTGACTTGGCCATTGTTGACTGGCGAGCCGCTTGCATCGACGTTACCGCCGCCACCGGCCATCACGTTGAAGACGGCGATTTCGTTGCCCAGATCGGCGCCGTAGGTGCCAGCCGAGGTAGCGTATTGGCCACCGGTTGGGTTCTGGAACATGCGGATGGTGCCGCCGGTGAAGGAGAAGGCGCCGCTGAAGTTACCGGTGCCGGTAGCTTCGAAGGTCGCGGTAATGTTGCCGCCTGGGAAATTCACTGGGAACAGGGCAAAGTTGCTGTCCGCTTGCGAAATGTTGAACACAGCGTGCTCGGTGAACGAGAAGCTGGTGCCGCCATTTGGCGTGATCTGGATGAAGGCATTGCCGTTCACGTCCAGGTATTCGTTGATTTGCTGAGAACCAGCAAAGCCGCCGCCAGTTGGGTTGAAGTGCCAATCGTTCAGCACGGTAGCAGCATTGGCGCCACCGGCGACGGACATTGCGACAGCAGCGGCACAGGCCAGTTTCTTCAGAAATTTCATAATTCAGTTCCTCGCTTAGTTGAAGGTTTGGGCAAACACATCCTCCTATTAGCAAGTGCCGTGCCACGTTAAGTATTTTCTTTAAAATCAAATACTTATATCTCTACAATTAACCCATATTAAGCGCTATGTAAAAAATCCCGACAGCATAAGTTCACAAAAAATTCTTGTAGGAATTATAATGCTTTTTAGACATGTTTCTTCTATTTATTTAACATTTCCTAGCGACAAATGGACTTGCAGTAGAAGGACGTTGCTCTCCAGGCATGCGCCGGCGATACGCTTATGCGTAAACGACAACGGCGCCCGCAGGCGCCGTTGCAATCAAAACGAATCGTCGATTCAGGTCAGAAGAAGCTCTCCGGAATGACCAGGATGTCGCCCGGGCGCATCGGCATGTTGGCCGAGATGTCGCCATCCTTGATCAGGTCGTCGAGGCGCACGTTCAGCTTTTGCTGTTTGCCGTCGATGGTGCGGATGATGCTGGCACGGTTGCCGGAAGCGAATTCGGTAACGCCCCCAACCGTGATCAAGACATCCATCAGCGACATGTCGCGACGGTAAGCCAAGGCTTGCGGGCGGGCGGCCTGCCCGATCACGCGAATCTGGTCGCCGTAATTGCCGACAAAACCGGTGACGACGACAGTGACGACCGGCTGCTGGATGAACTTGGCCAGTGCCTTTTCGATGTCGCGCGCCAGTTCGGTCGAGGTTTTACCCGCGGCCGGCAAGTCTTCGACCAGCGGGGTCGTGATCTTGCCGTCCGGACGGACCGGAACCGACATCGACACTTCCGGATTGCGCCAGACGATGATGTTGACAGCATCGCCCGGGCCGATCAGGTAGTCGGCGGGCGCGGCCCCTGCCAGCGCGGCAGCCGAGGGCGCAGGCGGCTTGTTCCACAGTGCACAGCCGGACAAGGCCAGGGCGCAGGCGCTCGCCAGGGCCAGTTTCGTCAAATTTGTCGAGATCTTGCTCACGTCATTCCCTTTCAGGACAGCAGTAACAGGCTAAGCCCGGCTGTTGTTCTAGCAAATCAAAAATTGTTATTTAGCCATCAAAACCGGCATATTGTATCTCAATCATGCCTATGTGAAAGCTATGCACGATTGAAATACTTCCTTTTCACTTTTGTTGCAACAGTTCCTGCGCATAGCGTGCAGGAATCGCGTAAGTGATCCCGCTCGGGCTGGTAATCGCCGTTTCCTTCAACCCCTTGACGAACACCATATTAATAATGCCGAGCACCGCGCCGCTGTCGGGATCATAGACTGGACTGCCGCTGTTGCCGGGATAGGCCGTGCCGTCGAGCTGGAAAATTTTCAGGGGGTCGCGCTGCAGCTGGGTGATGGCGCGCGCGTCGAGGCTGCGCGAACTGATCGAGGGCATCACGATCGGCGTGATCGCCGACAGCATGGCGCGGTGGGTGACGTGGTTCAGCCCCAACACCATCCCCAGCGGGAAACCGGTAAATGCCAAGGCCTGCCCTTCGGCGGCGCCGTTCGAGTCGCCCAGTACCATCGCCGGCAACGGCGGGCCGTCGAGCAGGCGCAAATGGGCCAGGTCGTGGGCGCGGTCGAGCGCCACCAGGCGCGCCGGGCGGAAGCGGAAATCCTGGCCGGTGCCGACCACGACGCCCAGCGTTTCCATGTTCGCGCCATCGAGCATCTTCGGCACGACGTGGGCGTTCGTGATGATGCTCAGGCCATCGCCGACGGCGAACCCGGTACCCGAAAATGTGACCGATGGACTGCGTGTCTTGAGGAAACTGCCGACGCCGACGATCGACGGTTTGACGGTCGCAATAGTGCGTCCCAGCGTCTCGGCGTGCAGCGGCGCGACCGCGCTCATGGCGCCCAGGACGGCAAGCCCAGCCAGCATGCGGCGCCGCAGCAATGCCTTGGCCGGGTTGCATTCAATATTTCGAATAGGAATCAATCGTGCCAACCTTTTTGCAAATAAAACATTACAATACAACAGCTTGATGTACCGCAAAGACGTTGTCTCGTCCTTCTGACAACAGTCTGCTCCTCACCTCACCCCTTGATGAAGTGCAACATTTTCCACTGCCTTCACTTGTCAAACGGCAATAATACTGCCGGAGATGCCGGGTGACGCAGGATTTTTATATTGCTATTTGGAATTTGTGTTGTAAGGGGGTCCTAAGCGGCGGCTTTATTACCACAAATTTTCTGAAACGCAATTGCAATTGCACATACTACAAGCGATGATGCGTGTTCTTTTATGATTGTTCCTTGCCCGGCCATGCGCCGGGCGTTCATGGCGAGACTACGATGGCAGAAATAACAGCCCTAATCCTGAATTTCCTGAAAGCCCTCGGTAAATACCGTTGGCACGCGGTGTCCATCGCCTGGCTGGTGGCCCTGATCGGCTGGGCCATGGTGTGGCGGATGCCGAATACCTATGAAACCTCGGCGCGCGTCTACGTCGATACCCAGAGCATCCTGAAACCGCTGCTGTCGGGCATGACCACCCTGCCCAACCTGGACCAGCAAGTGTCGTTCATGCGCCAGACCCTGATCAGCCGTCCGAACGTCGAAAAGGTCATGCGCGATACCGACCTGGACGTCAAGGCGACCACGACGCGCGAGAAGGAACAGATCATCGAAGGGCTGATGCGCAACATCAAGGTCTCCGGCACCGGTCGCGACGACATCTACAGCATCAGCTATACCTCGACCGACGCCAAGCTGGGCAAGGACGTGGTGCAGTCGCTGCTGACCATCTTCGTGGAGGGCAGTTTCGGCGGCAAGAAACAGGATTCCGACAAGGCCATCCAGTTCATTAACGACCAGATCCGCAGCACCGAAGAAAAGCTGGCCGCCGACGAAAACAAGCTCAAGGAATTCAAGATCAGGAACATGGGCCTGATGCCGCAGAACGGTGATTTCAGCGGCCGGGTTGCCGGCGCCAACGAGGCGCTGAACCAGGCACGCCTGGAACTGGCCGAGGCCGAGCAGTCGCGTAACGCCATCCGCCGCCGCATGAGCGGCAGTGGCAAGGAAGGCGGCGGCATGGTCGATCCGGAACTCGAAGGTCGCCTTGCCGCTGCCCAGAAGAGCCTCGATACCTTGCGCCTGCAATATACCGAGGAACACCCGGACATCATCGCCACCAGGCGCCTGATCGAGCAGCTGCAGGCGCGCAAGAAGGAAGAAGCGAAGAAGGACCGCCCTGATCCGGGCACCGCCACCAGCTTGATGATGCAACAAATGATGGTGAGCCTGTCGGACGCCGAATCGCGGGTTGCCGGACTGCGCGCCCGCGTCAACGAATATGCGAACCGCGTCACGACCCTGCGTGCCCAGAGCACGACGGCGCCGGAAGTCGAGGCGCAACTGTCCCAGCTGACCCGCGACTACCAGATCAACCGCGACAACTACGAGAAACTGGTCCAGCGCCGCGAGCAGGCCAAGCTGTCCGGTGACCTGTCCTCGGCGACCGACATGCTGACCTTCCGCGTGGTCGAGCCGCCGATGGCGGCGACCAAGCCAAGCGGGCCGAATCGCCCGATGCTGTTCTCCGGCGTCTTCCTGATGGCGCTGGCGGCCGGCGTGGTCGGTGCATTCCTGCTGAGCCAGGTGCGTCCGACCTTCCTCAGCCACGCCGCGTTGCGCCAGGAAACCGGCTTCCCGGTGCTGGGATCGATCAGCATGCACTGGACCGACAGCCAGAAAGTGCTGAGCAAGCGCCGCCTGCTCGCAGTCGGTGCCTCGGTGCTGGTGCTGTTCAGTGCCTATGCCGTCGGCATGGCCACCATGCTGGTGCGCGCCAACGCCTGAGCGGCCATAACGGATCAATATTAGGAGCGAATGTGAGCATTATCGAAAAAGCGGCCAGCCGCATCGACCACACCCGCGCAGCGGCCCCTGCCCCGGCCGTCGTCGAGTACGACGGGCAAACCATCGTGCTCGAGCAGCACGCGCCGCTGGCCGACCTTCCCGCCGTCGCGGCGGCCCCGGTGGCGCGTGTGGAAGTGCCGGGCGTCGCCACGCCGACCGTCGCCGCCGCGCGCGCGGAGCAGCCACGCAAGACAGCCCCGAAACCGGGCGCGCGCAAGGTCGACCTCGACCTGGCGCACATGCGCGCGGCCGGCATGGTCACTGCCGCCAGCGGCCGCACCAGCCTGCTCGAGGATTTCCGCGTCATCAAGCGTCCGCTGCTCAAGCAAGCCTTTACCAAAGGGTCGGATGCGCGCCCGAACAACCTGATCATGATCACCAGCTCGCTGCCGGGCGAAGGCAAGACCTATTGCGCGATCAACCTGGCGATGAGCATCGCCATGGAACTCGATCACACGGTGCTGCTGGTCGATGCCGACGTGGCCCGTCCGTCGGTGCTGCGCACGCTCGGCCTGCCGGCCCAGCGCGGCTTGATGGACATCCTGGTCGACGACAGCCTCGACCTGGCCGACGTGATGCTGCGCACCAACGTCGACACGCTCAGCATCCTGCCGGCCGGCACCAGCACGCCGCGCGCCACCGAACTGCTGGCCAGTTCGACCATGAGCAGCCTGGTCAACGAGATCGCCAACCGCTATCCGGACCGCGTCGTCATTTTCGATTCGCCGCCGCTGCTGCTGACGAGCGAATCGCGCGTCCTGGCCAGCCACATGGGCCAGATCGTGATGGTGGTCGAGGCCCAGGCCACGACCCAGCACGCCGTGACCGAAGCGCTGCGCCAGCTCGAAGGCTGCAGCAATATCAATCTCATCTACAACAAGGCGCGGGACATTCCGGGAATTGAAGAGACGTATGACTATCACTACGGCTAAACGCATCGCCGCCCGCCTGCCGCGGCTGGTGCCGCTGGCGGCGGCGCTGGCGGTGGCGCTGCCGGCCCAGGCGCAGTGGCGTGTCACCCCGTCGCTGTCGCTGACCGAAACGTATTCCGACAATCCCGCCCTGGCCAGCGATGCCCAGAAGCGCAGCCAGTGGATCAGCGAAGCGACCCCGGGAATTGCGGTGTACGGCCAGAATGCACGCGTCCAGCTCAATGCCAGCGCCCGTGCTTCGCTCTACAGCTACAGCGATGGCCGGCCTGGGAACATGCTTCGCAATAACATTCAATACGACGCCTCCGGCCGCGCCAATGTCATCGATGAGTTGCTGTACGTCGACGCGCGCATGAATGGCGGGACGCGTCCGGTGACGGCTTTCGGCCCTGACAGCAGCGGCCTTAACCGCTACACCGGCGAGAACCGCACCAAACTGAGCAACTGGAGCATCAGCCCCTATCTGGTCCAGCGCTTCGGCAACGTTGCCTCCGCAACGCTGCGCTACACTCATGACAGCGTGGACGCAGACGATGTGAATTTCGGCAAGAGTAGCTCCGACAGTGCCGCGATCGACCTCGTCAGCGGCCGCGCATGGCGCGATATCGGCTGGAACCTGCGCTACGTGCGCCAGAATATCGACGCCGAGCGCCTCGGCACGACAACATCGGAAAACGCGCTGTTGGGCCTGAGCTACCGTCTGCACCGAACGCTGAAGCTGACCGCCAGCGGCGGCTACGACAGCTACGATTACGAAGCCATGCCGGGCAACCGCACCGCCGGCACCAGCTGGTCCGGCGGCTTCGCCTGGAACCCGTCGGCGCGCACCGCCGTCCAGATGTCGGCAGGCCGCCACTTCCTGGGCAAAACCGGTTCCCTGCTGGCCACGCACCGCAGCCGCCACACGGTCTGGCAGGCAAGTTATTCCGATTCGGTCACGAACACCCGCCAGCAATTTGCAGGAGTGCAAGGCGTCGACACCCTGGCGCTGCTGGACTCGCTGTTCGCGGCGACGATTCCCGATCCGCTGGCACGGCGCCAGGCCGTGCTCGACTACCTGCTCGCCACCGGCCTGCCGCTCAGCACCGTCCAGAGCGTGAACTACCTGACCAACCGCTACTTCCGCGAGAAGAACGCGCAGGCTTCGTTCGCCTACAACATGCGCAAGCAAAGCAGCGTGTTGACGTTCTATGCGAACGAACGCACCGCGCTGTCCACCAGTGAAGCCGATGCCGGCCTGCTCGGCAGCGGACTGTTCGCACTGAACGACAACGTGCGCCAGGTCGGCGCCAGCCTCGCCCACAGCTACCGCCTGAACGCCCTCACCAGCGCCACGGCCTCGGCGACGGCGACGCGCAGCCGTTCCCTGGAAACGAACTTCGAAACCGACCAGCAGAACTTGCGCCTGACCCTGACCCGGCGCTTCAGCCGCAAGTTGTCCGGCAATGTCGAACTGCGCCACAACCGCGGCGACCTTGGCGTGTTCGGCGCGGGCTACAAGGAAAACGCCATCAGCGCCACCCTTTCGGCGCAGCTTTAAGCGGAGTGACACGATGTACGAATCGTATTATGGATTTTCAGCCAAGCCTTTCCAGCTACGCCCCGACCCGCACTTCTTCTTCGGCAGCAAGGGCCACAAGCGCGCCATGGCCTATCTCGAATACGGCCTGTCGCAAGGTGAAGGTTTTATTGTCGTGACCGGCGAAGTCGGCGCCGGCAAGACGACGCTGGTGCGCAACCTGTTCAACAAGCTGCCCTCGCAGCAGATCGTCGCCGCCCACATCGTCAACACCCACCTCGACCCGGACGACACGCTGCGCATGGTGGCCTCGGGCTTCGGCCTGGCGCACGAAGGCGCGACCAAGACCGACCTGCTCACGCGCCTGGAGCAGTTCCTGCACAGCGTCGACCGCCAGGGCAAGCGCGCCCTGCTCGTCATCGACGAAGCGCAGAACCTGAACCCGAAGACGGTCGAAGAGCTGCGCATGCTGTCGAACTTCCAGACCGACGACAAGTCGCTGCTGCAGACCTTCCTGCTGGGCCAGCCGGAGTTCCGCGGCACCCTGCACAGCCCGAGCATGCAGCAGCTGCGCCAGCGCGTCATCGCCAGCTACCACCTGGGCCCGATGGATGCGCCGGAAACGCGCGCCTACATCGAACACCGCCTGCACACGGTCGGCTGGAAGGGAGATCCTGCCTTCGACGACGCCGCCCACGCGGCGATCTTCGCCTACACCGGCGGCATCCCGCGCAAGACCAACACCCTGCTCGACCGCGTGCTGCTGATGGGCTACCTGGAAGAGCTGCACGCGTTCACCGAAGAGCATATCCAGACCGTGATCGCCGACGTCAGCGAGGAATTCCAGCTGCCCGAGGTGCTGGGCACGCCGGCCGGCCACGGCGCCGGCGGCACCGGGATGAACAACGCGCTGGACGCCGCCGCCGATCGCCGCGACAGCATCGAAGTGCTCGACGAGCGCATGATGCGCCTCGAAAAATCGATCGTCTCGGTGCTGTCGATCCTGAAGAAAATCGTCGCCACGCCGCAAAACGGCGTTTCGGCCAACCTTCCGGCCAACCAACACGTGGATACTCCCGAATGAAGATGCAGACTCCGGCAGCCCGGCCACAGCGCCAGCCGGGCGAGCGTATCCGCAATGCGATGACCTGCGACGTCGAGGATTATTTCCAGGTCTCTGCGTTTGCGCCCTACATCAGCCGCGACAGCTGGCCGGCGCGCGAATGCCGCGTCGAGGCCAACGTCGAGCGCATCCTGGCGCTGTTCGAACGACACGACGTCAAGGGGACCTTCTTCACGCTGGGCTGGATCGCCGAACGCTATCCGCAGATGGTGCGCCGCATCGTCGCCGCCGGCCACGAACTGGCCAGCCACGGCTACGGCCACCTGCGCGCCTCGGACCAGAGCCGTGCCGAATTCGACAACGACATCCGTAGCGCGAAAGCGCTGCTGGAAGACATCGGCGGCCAGCAGGTGCTCGGCTACCGCGCTCCGAGCTTTTCGATCGGCCACGGCAACCTGTGGGCACTCGACGCCCTCACTGAAGCCGGCTATCGCTACAGCTCGAGCATCTACCCGATCGCCCATGACCACTACGGCATGCCGGATGCGCCGCGCTTCGCCTTTTATCCGAACGGTCCCGACGGCCTGCTGGAGATCCCGATCACCACCGCCATGCTGGGCGGTCGTAAACTGCCGGCCGGCGGCGGCGGTTATTTTCGTTTGCTGCCCTACGCGCTGTCGCGCTGGATGGTCAAGCGCGTCAACGAGATGGATAACGAACCGGCGCTGTTCTATTTCCACCCCTGGGAAGTCGATCCGGGCCAGCCGCGTCCCGAAGGTCTCGGCGCCAAGGCGCGCTTCCGCCACTACATCAACATCGAACGCATGGAAGGGCGCATCGCCGCCCTCGCCCGTGATTTCGCGTGGGACCGGATGGACCGCATTTTCCTGAACAAGCCATGAATTCGATTATTGAAAACGCCCATGCGCGGCGCGCAGGCGGCGCTGTGGGCGCGTCCACGCTGCATCTGTTGACACCGGGCGAACGCCCGCGCTGGGATGCGTTCGTGCGCAGCTGCCCCGACGCCACCTTCTTCCACCTGTCCGGCTGGCAGAACGTCATCGAGCGCGCCTTCGGCATCAAGACCTGGTTTTATTATGTCGAGCAGGACGGCCAGATCCAGGGCGTGCTGCCACTGGCGCAAATCAAGAGCCGCCTGTTCGGCCACTCGCTGGGCGCGATGCCGTTCTGCGTGTATGGCGGCGTAGCCGCGATCGACGCCGGCGCCCGCGCCATGCTCGACGCCGCCGCCGACAAGCTGGCGCACGAACTCGGCGTCGGCCACCTCGAATACCGCGGCATGGAACGCGCGCACCCGGACGACGCGTCCTGGCTGACCAAGGAACTGTACGTCACCTTCCGCAAGGAGATCTCCGGCGACGACGAGGAAAACCTGAACGCGATCCCGCGCAAGCAGCGCGCCATGGTCCGCAAGGGCATCAAACTCGGGCTGCGCGGCGAAGTCGACGACAATGTCGAGCGCCTGTTCACGGCCTACTCGCACAGCGTGCACCGCCTCGGCACCCCGGTATTCCCGAAAAAATATTTCGCGCTCCTGCAGCAGGAATTCGGAGACGAATGCGAAGTGCGCACCATCGTCACCGAGGACAAGCGCCTGGTCGGCTCGGTGCTGAGCTTTTACTGGCGCAACGAGGTGGTGCCGTATTACGGCGGCGGCATGGACCTGGCGCGCGAAGTGGCCGGCAACGATTTCATGTACTGGAACCTGATGCAGGCGGCCGCCGCGCGCGGTTGCCGCCTGTTCGACTTCGGCCGCAGCAAGCTCGGTACCGGCGCCTACGATTTCAAGAAGAACTGGGGTTTCACGGCGCAGCCGCTGCCGTATGAATACAAGCTGTACGGGGCCGACGCGTTGCCTGATAATAACCCGCTGAACCCGAAATACCAGCTCTTCATCAAGATGTGGAAGAAATTGCCGATTCCGCTGGCGAACCTGGTCGGGCCCTACATCGTCCGCAACCTGGGGTAATCCGTGCAAGACCTGCTGCTCCTGATCCACCGGATCCCATATCCGCCGAACAAGGGTGACAAGATCCGTTCTTATCACCTGCTCAAACATCTGGCGCAGCAGTACCGGGTGCACCTGGCCACCTTCGTCGACGATGCCGACGACTGGCAGCACGTGCCGACAGTCGAGGCGATGTGCGCGAGCAGCCATTTCGCACCACTCAATCCGACGCTGGCGCGCGTGCGCAGCCTTGGCGCCCTGGTCAGGAACCGTTCGCTCTCGCTCGACTATTACCGCGACGCCGGCCTGGAACGCTGGGTCGACGCGACCGTGGCCCGCCACGGCATCGAACGCGTGCTGGTGTTTTCGTCGGCGATGGCGCAGTACGCCGACAAGTACCCGCAGGCACGCCGCGTGGTCGACTTTTGCGACGTCGACTCCGACAAGTGGCGCCAGTACGCCGAGCAGAAATCCTGGCCGATGAGCTGGCTGTACCGGCACGAGGCGCGCCAGCTGCTGTCCTACGAACGGCGGGTCGCGCGCAACTACGATGCCTCGCTGTTCGTCTCGGCGCCGGAAGCGGCGCTGTTTCGCGACCTGGCGCCGGAAAGCAGCGCCCGCATCGGCTTTTTCAACAACGGCGTCGACACCGACTATTTCACGCCCGATGCCGGCTACGCCAATCCCTACCCGGCGGGCCAGCGCGCCGTGGTGTTCACCGGCGCCATGGATTACTGGCCGAACGTGGACGCGGTGACCTGGTTTGCAAACGAGGTGCTGCCGCAACTGCGCACCCGCTTTACGAACCTGCGCTTCTACATCGTCGGTGCCCGTCCCACCCAGGCCGTGCGCGACCTTGAAAAACTGCCCGCCGTGACGGTCACCGGCACCGTGCCCGACGTGCGTCCGTACATCGCCCACGCGCAGGCGGCGGTGGCGCCGCTGCGCATCGCGCGCGGCATCCAGAACAAGGTATTGGAAGCGATGGCGATGGCAACGCCGGTGGTAGTGTCGCCGCAGGCCCTGGAAGGCATCGATGCCGAACCGGGCCTGGACCTGGTACTGGCCGACGGCGCCGACGCCTTTGTCGACGCCGTCGCCGCCATGCTGCACGCGCCCCAGGGCGCGATGGGACGCGCCGCCCGCGCGCGCGTCGAACGTCAATACAGCTGGCCGAGCAACCTGGCCTGCATCGGAGAACGCCTCGAATGTTCCTGAAACCTCCGCCCGGCCTGGTCGAGCACAGCGCCCAGCCCCTGACCCGCGCCAACATCATCCTGATCGTGCTGGCGCTGCTCGCGCCGCTGGCGCTCTACTTCGATACGGCGCGCTCGATCGTCAGTATCTGGGACAGCTCCGACACCTTCGCCCACGGCTACGCCATCGTCCCGATCAGCCTGTGGCTGATCTGGCGCCGGCGCGTCAATTTTTCGCTGATCCCCGCTACCCCGGCCTGGCCGGCGCTGGCGCTGCTGGCGCTGGCCGGCGCCGGCTGGCTGGCCGCGCGCATCGGCGGCGTGCAGGTCGTGATGCAGTATGCCTTCGTCGTCATGTTCCCGCTGGTCGCGTTCGCGCTGCTGGGACGCCGCCTGGCCGGCTCGCTCGCTTTCCCCTTGCTGTTCCTGCTGTTCGCGGTGCCGTTCGGCGAAGTCTTCGTCGACCCGCTGATCCACATCACCGCCGACTTCACCGTGTGGGCGGTGCAGGTCACCGGCATCCCGGTGCTGCGTAACGGCACCCGCTTCGAGCTGCCTACCGGCAGCTGGTCGGTGGTGGAAGCCTGCAGCGGCGTGCGCTACCTGATTTCCTCGGTCACCCTGGGTTGCCTGTACGCTTACCTGACCTACCGCTCGAACCTGCGCCGCGCGCTGTTCATCGGCCTGTCGATCGTCGTGCCGATCATCGCCAACGGCTTGCGTGCCTACATGATCGTGATGATCGGCCACCTCTCCGGCATGGAACTGGCGACCGGTGTCGACCACCTGATCTATGGCTGGCTGTTCTTCGGGCTGGTGATGTTCCTGATGTTCTGGATCGGCAGCTACTGGCGCGAAGAAGAAGCACCGGCGCCGAGCGCCGCGGCGGCGCAGGGCGTGGCCGGGATGACTCCCGTCCGTTCGCTGCTGCCGATCGCGCTGGCGAGCGTCGCCATCGCCGCCGTCTGGCCGGTCTTTGCCGCCTACAACGACCGCGCCAACCACAATACGCAAGCGGTCGCCCTCGGCCTGCCGCAGCTGTCCGGCCTGGCCGCCGCTGCCGATTTCCCGGGCTGGCAACCGGACTACATGGCGCCCGATGCGCGCGTCTCCGGGGTCTACATGGAGGCGGCGCGCCCGGTGCGGCTGCAGGTGCTGTACTACCGCAACCAGGACAAATCGAAGAACCTGATCAGTTCGCTTAACCGCCTGGCCGGCCCCAAGGATGCATGGCACGCAACGGCCAGCAGCATCCGCAGCGAGCCTGTTGGCGCCGTGCGCGAAAGCACCATGGCCGGCCCTGGCGGCCCGCTGCTGGTGTGGGACTGGATGTCGATCAACGGCCATCATACGACCAGCAATATCGTCGGCAAGCTGCGCCAGGCACAGGGCAAGCTGCTGTTCCAGGGCGACGACGGCGCGCTGATCGTGCTGGCCACGCCGGTCAATGACGACCCCGAGGCGGCGCGCGCCGCGCTGCGCGCCTTCCTGGCACGCGGCGGCGACGCCATCGAGGCCACGCTACAGCAGACGCGGGAACACTGAGCATGGCCGCGGTAACGCTTGAGCGCACCCCTCCTCTGGTGGTGCACCTGATCTATCGGCTCGATATCGGCGGCCTTGAGACGCTGCTGGTCGACACGATCAACCGCATGCCGGCCGGGCGCTACCGGCATGCCATCGTCTGCCTGACCGACTACACCGATTTCGCCGCGCGCATCGAGCGTGCGGACGTCGCCTTGTTCGCCCTGCACAAGGGGCCGGGCCTGGCGCCCGAGGTACACCTGAAATTGTTCAAGTTGCTGCGCCGCCTGCGCCCGGCAATCCTGCATACGTATAACCTCGGCACCATCGAGTACCAGGCGGTGGCGCTGCTGGCCGGGGTGCCGGTGCGCATCCACGCCGAGCACGGGCGCGACGCCTCCGACCCGCAAGGCCTGAACCGCAAGCACAACCTGCTGCGGCGCCTGCTGGCGCACGTGATCGACCGCTACGTGCCGGTGTCCGCCGACCTCGCGCGCTGGCTGGACACGACCGTGCGCCTGCCGCGGCGCAAGGTCGACACGATCATCAATGGCGTCGATACCGACCGCTTCCATGCGGGTGCCCCGCTCGACCCGGCCGCCGCAAGCTGGCGTGCCAACGGCGCCTTCGTCATCGGCGCGGTCGGCCGCCTGCAGGACGTCAAGAACCACGCCGGCCTGATCGACGCTTTCGTGCGCCTGCGCGCGCGCGTGCCGGATCAACAGCTGCGCCTGGTGCTGGTCGGCGATGGTCCGCTGCGCGCACAACTCGAGGCGCAGGCGGCCGCCAGCGGTGCCGGCGCCGACATCGTCTTCGCCGGCGCCCATGCGAATGTCGCTGCGCTGCTGGGCGGCTTTTCGCTGTTCGCCCTGCCCTCGATCGCCGAAGGCACGCCGGTGACGCTACTGGAAGCGATGGCGAGCGAACTGCCGGTCGTGGCCAGCGCCGTCGGCGGCATCCCGGAAGTCGTGACGCACGGCGTAAACGGCACCCTGGTGCCGGCCGGCGACCCGGAAGCGCTGGCGCAGGCGCTGGCCGCCTACGTGCGCGATCCGCAGCGCGCCGCCGCCCACGGCCGCTCGGCGCGCGCACGCATCGAACAACACTACAGCATGGCGGCCATGCTGGCCGCCTATCTCGGCCTCTACGACCGCCTCTGCAAAAGCAAGACAACACTTCGACAAGCAATCACACCATGTGCGGAATAACTGGCATTTTCGACCTGCGCGGCGGCCGTCCCATCGACCCGGCCCTGCTGCAGCGGATGAACGACTCGCAATTCCACCGCGGCCCGTCCGAGGGCGACCTGCACCTGGAGGCGGGCCTGGCATTCGGCCATCGCCGCCTCTCGGTGATGGACCTGGCCGCCGGCCTGCAGCCGATGTTCAACGAAGACCACAGCGTGGTCATCGTGTTCAACGGCGAGATCTATAATTTCCGCGCCCTGATGGCCGAACTCAAGGAGCTCGGCCACACCTTCCGCACCCGCTGCGACACCGAAGTCATCGTCCACGCCTGGGAAGAATGGGGAGAACAATGCGTGCAGCGCCTGCGCGGCATGTTCGGCTTCGCGATCTGGGACCGCAATCAACAAGTCCTGTTCATGGCGCGCGACCGCCTCGGCATCAAACCCTTCCACTACGCCCTGCTGCCGGACGGGATGTTCGCCTTCGGTTCGGAACTCAAATCGCTGCTGACGCTGCCGAACCTGGTGCGCGAGATCGATCCCTGCGCGGTCGAGGAATATTTTGCCTACGGCTACGTGCCGGAGCCGCGCACGATTTTCACTGGCGCCCATAAGCTGCTGCCGGGGCACACGCTCACCTTGAAACCCGGCATGACCGCGCTGCCGCCGTCGAAGCAGTTCTGGGACGTGCCGTTCACCCCGCACGTCGGCATGACCGACGGCGACATCGAGGGCGAAACCATCCACCGCCTGCGCGAAGCGGTCGAAAGCCACATGGAAGCGGACGTGCCGCTGGGCGCCTTCCTCTCCGGCGGCGTCGATTCGAGTGCGATCGTGGCGATGATGGCCGGCCTGTCGAACCAGCCGGTGAACACCTGCTCGATCGGCTTCGACGAGGCCGACTTCGACGAATCGACCTATGCCAAGCAGGTGGCCGAACGCTACAAGACAAAACACCGCAGCGAGATCGTCGACAAGGACGACTACGGCCTGCTCGACCTGCTGGCCGGCCTGTACGACGAGCCGTATGCCGACAGTTCGGCCATCCCGACCTACCGCGTCTGCGAGCTGGCGCGCAAGAACGTCACCGTGGCGCTGTCGGGCGACGGCGGCGACGAGAACTTCGCCGGCTACCGCCGCCACCGCATGGCGATGGGCGAAGAGCGGGTGCGCTCGATGCTGCCGCTGGCGCTGCGCAAACCGGTGTTCGGCTTGTTGGGTAAAGCCTATCCGAAGGCCGACTGGGCGCCGCGCGTATTACGCGCCAAGACCACCTTCGAAGCGCTGGCGCGCGACCTCACCGAAGGCTACTTCCACGGCGTCTCGATCAACAACGACCGCGTGCGCGGCGGCATGTTCTCGGATAATTTCAAAAGCAAACTGCAGGGCTACCGCGCAGTGGAGGTCATGCGCGGTTACGCCAACAAGGCGCCGACCGACGATCCGCTCTCGCTGATCCAGTACATCGACATGAAGACTTACCTGCCGGGCGACATTTTGACCAAGGTCGACCGCGCATCGATGGCGCACGCGCTCGAGGTGCGGGTGCCGCTGCTGGACCACCAGTTCGTCGAATGGGTGTCCGGCCTGCCGTCGAGCTGCAAGCTGCGCAACGGCGAAGGCAAGTACATCTTCAAAAAGGTGCTGAAGCCCTACCTGGGCGACGACATCCTGTACCGCAAGAAGATGGGCTTTTCGATCCCGCTGGCGAGCTGGCTGCGCGGCCCGCTGGCCGGCGCCATGAAGGCGGCGGTGCTCAATCCTGCCCTGCTCGACACCGGCATTTTCAACCCGAACACCCTCAGGCAGATGGTCGACGAACACCAGGCAGCGACCAAGGACCACAGCACGGCCCTGTGGTCGGTGCTGATGTTCGAAGCCTTCCTGCGCAAGAACGGCGCTGGCGCAGCCGCTGCCACCACCGCCCCAAGGAGCAACTGATGCGCGTCCTGCACGTCCTCGACCATTCGATCCCGCTACACAGCGGCTACACCTTCCGCACCCGCTCGATCCTGCGCGAACAGCGCGCGCTCGGCTGGGAAACCTACCACGTGACCGGCTCCAAGCAGAACTCCGACGAGGCGCTGGAAGACACCGTGGATGGCCTGCATTTCTACCGCACCCCGAAATCGACCGGGGCGCTGGCGCGCCTGCCGGTGCTGAACCAGAAGGAAGTCATCGACGGCCTGGCGCGGCGCCTGGCCGAGATCATCCCCGTGGTCAAACCCGACGTGCTGCATGCGCATTCGCCGAGCCTGAACGCCATTGCCGCCCTGCGCGCCGGCAAGCGCTTCGGCATCCCGGTGGTGTACGAGGTGCGCGCCTTCTGGGAAGACGCGGCCGTCGACCACGGCACCAGCGTTGAAAACGGCCTGCGCTACCGCGCCACGCGCGCGCTGGAAACCTGGGCGCTGCGCCATGCCGACGCCGTCACCACCATCTGCGAAGGCCTGCGCCGCGACATCGTCGAACGCGGCATCCCGGCCGCCAAGGTGACCGTCATCCCGAACGCGGTCGACATCGACAAGTTCGCCGTGGGCGGCACGGCCGACCAGGACCTCAAAAACCGCCTCGGTCTTGGCGGCGCACGCCTGATCGGTTTTATTGGCTCGTTCTATGCCTACGAAGGCCTGGATGTGCTGCTGCGCGCCGTGCCCGCGCTGACGGCCCGGCATCCCGACCTGCGCGTGCTGCTGGTCGGCGGCGGCCCGCAGGACGCCCAATTGCGCCAGCTGGCGCAACAGCTGAACATCGCCGACAAGGTCGTGTTCACGGGGCGCGTGCCGCACGACCAGGTCAACATGTATTACGACCTGCTCGACGTGCTGGTCTACCCGCGCCTGCCGATGCGCCTGACCGAACTGGTGACCCCGTTGAAACCGCTGGAAGCGATGGCGCAAGGCCGCATCCTGGCGGCGTCCGACGTCGGCGGCCACCTGGAACTGATCGCCGACGGCAAGACCGGCGTGCTGTTCAAGGCCGGCGACCCGGTATCGCTGGCGGACAAGGTCGGCGCCCTGCTCGGCGCGCAGGAACAATGGCCGGCGCTGCGCGCCAACGGCCGCCATTACGTCGAAACCGAACGCAACTGGCCGGTCAGCGTGGCGCGCTACCAGGACATCTATGGCCGCCTGACGCGGCAGCGCGCCGCATGAAGATCCTGACCTTCAGCACCCTGTTCCCGAACAGCGAAAAGCCCGGCCACGGGATTTTCGTCGAAACGCGCCTGCGCCACCTGGTCGCCAGCGGCCAGGTCGAGGCGCGCGTGGTGGCGCCGGTGCCCTGGTTCCCGTCGACCCATCCGCGCTTCGGCGACTATGCGAAACAGGCGCGCGTGCCGCGTCAGGAACAGCGCCACGGCATCACGGTGCTGCATCCGCGTTATCCGACCATCCCCAGGATCGGCATGAATGTGGCGCCCTTGCTGCTGGCGCAGGCAGTCAAACCGGTGATCGCGCGCATGCTCGACGAAGGCGACGACTTCGACCTGATCGACGCCCATTATTTTTATCCGGACGGCGTGGCCGCGGCCATGCTGGCACGCCACTTCAACAAGCCGCTGGTGATCACCGCGCGCGGCTCCGACATCACCTTGATCCCGCAGCACCCGCTGCCGCGGCGCATGATCCGCTGGGCCGCGCGCCGTGCCGATGCCGTCATCACGGTCTGCAACGCGCTGCGCGACGAAGTGATCGCGCTCGGCGTCGATGCGGCCCGCGTCACCTCGCTGCGCAATGGCGTCGACCTGCAGTTGTTCCGTCCGACCGAACGCCTGGCGACAAAGGGCCCCTTTACGCTGCTCACGGTCGGTCACCTGGTGCCGGTCAAGGCACAGGAGCTGATCATCGGCGCGCTGCCGCTGCTGCCGGATGTGCGCCTGGTGGTGGCCGGCGACGGCGTCAACCGGCAGATGCTAGAAGACCTGGCGCGCACCCTGAACGTAGCGGAGCGCGTGCAATTCCTCGGCGCCGTGCCGCAAGCCCAACTGCGCAGCCATTACGGCGCGGCCGACGCGCTGGTGCTGGCGTCGTCGCGCGAAGGCTGGGCCAACGTGCTGCTGGAATCGATGGCGTGCGGTACCCCGGTGGTCGCCAGCCGCGTCTACGGCACGCCGGAGGTGGTCGCCGCACCCGAAGCGGGCGTGCTGATGGCCGAACGCACGCCGCAGGGCGTGGCCGACGCCGTCAACGCGCTGCGCGCGCGCTATCCGGACCGCCTTGCCACCCGCCGCTACGCCGAGCGTTTCAGCTGGGACGACACGACGGCCGGACAGTTGCGCCTGTTCGACGACATCCTCAACCGGCGCCAGCGCCAATCGTCCGGCACCCTGGCCTGCCGGCTACCCTAACCTGGATCGACACGTACGATGGAATCAATTCTCTGGGCCTGTGACTTGCTGGCCGTGGTGTTTGCCTGCCGCTGGGCCTTGCGTGCCGACGCGGCCGCCACAAAAGCCGAACAACAAAAGAAAACGGGACGGGGCTGATCCATGCGCGACCTGGTAATGTTGAGCGTCCTGCCGTTCATGCTGTACTTCATGGCCAAACGCCCCTTCATCGGCGCCGGCATGTGGATCTGGACCGCATTGTTCTTCCCCAACGCCTGGGTCTATGGCGCCGCCGGCAGCATCCGCTACAACCTGCTGTTCACCACGGTGGCCATCGTCAGTTACCTGGTCATGAAAAACAAGCCGAAGCCCCTGATCGGAGCCTTGGGTGCGACGGTCGTGCTGTTTTTCCTGTGGACTACGGTCTCGACGATGTTGACGCTGGCCCCGCCGGAACGTGCCTGGGATATCTGGGAGCGCTTTTCGAAGGTGATCACGCTGTTCGTGTTCGTGCTTCTGGTGATCGAGAAGAAGCTGCACATCGATTTTTTCCTGTGGTGCGTGGTGTTTTCGGTGGGCTTTTACGCCGACCTCGAAGCGCTCAAATTCATCGTCAGCGGTGGCGGTCATAAGATCGAGGGCTTCGGTGGCCATGTGCTGGGCGACCGCAACGAACTGTCCCTGGCCTTCGTGATGACGCTGCCGATCTGCTATTACCTGCTGGGCGAATACGGGCAGCGCTCACGCATGATCTGGCTGGGCCTGCTCGGCACCATGGTACTGCTGACCGTCGCCGTGATCGGTACCCAGTCCCGTGGCGGCTTCGTGGCGCTCGCGGCTTTCGGCGCTTACCTCTTCCTCAAGACCGAACGCAAGGGACCGGTCCTGCTTTTGATGATCGTGCTGGCCATCGGCTTGTCCTTCTTCGTCTCGGACGAGTGGACATCGCGCATGAACACGCTCGAATCGGCCGACAAGGACGAATCCTTCATGGGACGGGTGGTCGCCTGGAAGCTCAGCTTCATCATGGCCATGCAAAATCCGTTCTTCGGCGGCGGATTCAAGTCGCTCGAGACGTATGCGGTCTGGACAGAGCTGTCCCGGTACTTCTTCGACTACAGCTGGTTCTCTACCGGTTCCGCCCTGCCGGCAACGGTAGGAGCGCGCGCTGCCCACAGCATCTATTTCCAGGTGCTGGGTGAACACGGCTTCGCCGGGCTGTTGATCTTCCTGACTTGCCTGGCGGGTGCGTTCTTCAAGGCCGGCCGCATCACGCGCAAGGCAAGGAAGCTCAAAGCCGCCGCGTGGGTCGGCCAGCTTGCCACCATGTTGCAGCTCAGCATTTTCGTCTTTGCGCTCGGCGGCGCCGCCCTCAGTTTTGCCTATTTCGAGCTGTTCTACGCCATCATCGCGCTGCTCATCGTCATCGAGTCGCGTATCCTCCCTGCCATTCTGAACGCATCGGCGCCGCCGGAGACATCAGTCATCAAGGCGACAGGAGTTTCCGCATGAACGACACCCTGCAGCTCACCGGTCGGCACACCGGGCAAATTCCGCGGCTGACGGTCGCCCTGATCAGGGCCTTGGGCAACACGCTGGCCGCCGGTCCGGCCGCCGACCGCCTCTGCATCGTCAACTACCACCGCGTACTGCCGGTCCACAACCCGCTGCTCGCGTCCGAGCCCGACGTCGCCGCCTTCAGCTGGCAGATGGAATTGCTGGCCCGTTGCTTTCACGTCATGCCACTGCGCAAGGCGATGGCCCACCTGCAGAGCGGCGAGCCGATACCGCCGCGCTCCGTGTGCATCACCTTCGACGACGGTTACCGCTCGATCCACGACCTGGCGCTGCCGGTGCTGCGCCGCTTCGGCCTGCCCGCTACCGTGTTCGTCACCAGCGGCCATGTCGGCAAGGGCAACATGTGGAACGACCGCATCATCGAGGCCGTGCAAATGCTGCCGGACGGCCTCCTCGACTTGAGCGACCTGGGCCTGGGCACGTTTTCGCTGCATAGCCTCGACGACCGCATGGCCGCGATCGGCCTCCTCACGGAGCGATCCAAATACCTGCCGCCCGCCGAGCGCAGCAACGTCATCGAACGGCTGGTCACCCTGGCGGGCGCCACGATGACGCCGGAACTGATGCTGACCCAGGACATGGTGCGCAACCTCGATCGCAGCGGCATCGAGATCGGCGCCCACACGGTGACGCATCCGATCCTGACCAGCCTGGACGATGCGTCGGCCCGCGCCGAGATCAGCACCGGGAAGGAAGAGCTGGAGGCGATCCTGGGTAAACCGGTGCGCCTGTTCGCCTACCCGAACGGCAAGGTCGGGATGGACTTCGACCATCGCCACGTGGCAATGGTGCGTGAAGCGGGCTTCGACGCCGCGTTCACGACCGCCGTCGGCGCGATCACGCGCGACCAGGACCATTTCCAACTGCCGCGCAGCCGTCCCTGGGACAGCAGCCCGCTGATGTTCGGGCTGCGCCTGCTGCGCTGGCTGGTGCAGGGACGCCCGCAATGAGCGCCCGACACCTGCCGCAGGCCAGGCGCTGGCCGAGCACGCGCATTCTCCAGGCGCTGACCTTGCACTTTACACACACATCATGCCGTTGATCCACCGCGTACCACAGGGAGGCGACGTGAGCACACCGTTGCCGATTGCATTCTGCGAAAACGGCGCCGGCTACGGCGGCGCCATCATCTCGCTGACCGCGATGCTGGACCACCTCGACCGGCGCTACGCCCCGGTCATCTTTACCGGTCTGGGCACGGAACCCTACCAACAGCTGGCGCGCTTCGGCCGCTGGCGTCAGCTGGCGCCGCGCGAACTGGTTGACCACCGCGCGCTGCGCCGCCACCGTGTGCCCTTCGCGTCGATGATCGACAACCTGTTCAACGTGTTGCCCGAGGCGCTGCGCTACTACCGCGCGTTTCGCGCCGAAGGCATTCGCCTGGTCTACCTGAACAACGACGCCACCTGTAACTTCGCGGCGGCGCTTGGCGCCCGCCTGGCCGGCCTGCCGCTGGTGCTGCACGCACGCGGATTCCATGCCGACACCCGCATCACCCGGCTGGTGCTGAAGTGGCTCGACCATTGCATCCCCGTCTCGAACGCCGTGAAAATGGACCTGCTGCAGCTCGGGCTGCCGGAAGACAAATGCACCGTCGTACCCGAAGGGCTGGACCTGGAGCTATTCCGGCCGCGCGTGCCCGCGGCCGCCCTGCTGGCCGAGCTCGGACTCCAGCCCGATGATCCGGTCATCACGCTCGTCGGCGGGCTGATCGACTGGAAAGGACAGGACATCTTGCTCGACGCCGCACCGCGCCTGTTCGCCCGCTATCCGCGCGCGCGTATCCTGCTGGTCGGGTCGGCCTATGGCCGCGACGATCTGTTCGCGCGCCAGATCGCGCATCAGGTCGCGGCCCCGGCCATGGCCGGACGCGTGCTGCTGCTGGGTGGACGCAGCGATGTCGCCGATATCCTCGCAATCAGTTCGGTGGTGGTGCACGCCTCCACCAAGCCCGAACCATTCGGCCGCACCTTCCTCGAGGGCATGGCGGCCGCTCGCCCGGTGATCGCCGCGGCCGAAGGCGGCCCGCTCGACGTCATCACCCATGAACACGACGGCTTGCTGGTTCCACCGCGCGATCCCGGCCTGCTGGCGCAAGCCATCCTGCGCATCCTCGACAACCCGGAGTGGGCCGCCGGCATGGCGCGCAACGCAGCGCAGACTGCGCAGCGCTATTCCATCGGGCAGCACACCGACGCCGTATCGGTGATCCTGCAGCGCCTGACCGCAAAGGTGCGCGCGCACGCTTAGAGACAATCCAAGGAGGGTTTTTTAGCGACGCGATGGCATCAAGCCATCCGCGCGCGCACCAATCGCGACTTCAGTCCCGCCGCCAGCAGATGCACTTCGCCCAGCAAGGCATGGCGTGTGACCCGCAGCGCCAGATACCAGGTGGCCGCAAGCAGCAGCGCCATGGTCAACAGGCGCGCGACGACGGGCATCGATTCCGGCAGCACCAGCTTCAACCCCAAACAGGCGATCACGCACAGGAGCGTTACAAGCGCGCTCAAGCGCACGCTGCCCAGCGCTGCGCGGACCGGATAGCCAAGGTGCCGCCGCTGCTGCAAGGCCATCACGGGAGCCGCAGCCAGGGTCGCCAGGCAGATGGCCCAGGCAAAGGTATTCAGGGAACCGTCGAACAGCCAGAAACCGAACCCGATCCGGGTCAGCAAGGTGACCGCCACTGGAATCGCGCCCAGGTAAGGCAAGCCGATGGCGGTCAGCGCAGCGGGCGCATACTGGAACATCATCATCACGGCTGCGGCGATCGTCAGCGGCAGGATCGCCGGCACGGACCCGATCCATGTCGCGCCATACAGTACCAGCACGATCTCCTTGCCCAGCAGGGCGGTCAGCGCATAGGCCGGCCAACCGATCCCGGTCAGCAGCGCGGTTGCGCGACTGAGCACAGGCGACAGCGATTCGCCGCGGTGGTGCGACTGCGACAGATAGGAAACCGCGCCATAGTTAATGGTCGAGCCCGCAGCATGGGTGAAAATCGACACGGTCGAGTTGGCACGGCTGAACAGGCCGACGTGGTGCGCGCTGCCGAGCTTGCCAAGCAGTATGTCCGGAATCGCATTGTTGACTGCCGCCGTGCAGTTCGTGATGAGCGTGCCAACCCCGAAGTGGGCGATGCTGCGCCAATGGCGCAGCGACGGTAGCCACGGCATGCCCTGGGGACGCAACGGAATATAACAAAGCGCGCTGGTAACAAGGCTGATCAGGTTCGCCCAGGCCAGGCTCATGGTCCCGAAGCCGAGCGCGGCCAACACCAGGCAACTGACGCAATAGGCGACAGTCGAGGCGGCGATGACAATGGCCTGCTTGTCGGCGGCAAATTCGCGGATGAGCAGCGATTGCGTAATCGACCCGAATGGAATGACGAAGAACCCGAGCGCCAGCACCCGCATCACCGGCACGATGCCCGGCTCTTGAAACCAGGCGCCCAACCAGGAACTGCATGCGAACAGCAGCAGCGCGATCAGCCACGACGAGGCGAACAGCACGCCAATGGCCGAGCGCATCTTTTCCACCGTCAGGTCCGGCTCGCGCTGGACGTACGCGGTCACCCCGAAATCGCGAAAAATGTGGGCAACGTTGACGAACACGACCGTCATCGAGAACACCCCGATTTCACTCGGGCTGAGCATGCGCGCGAGCAGCACGCTGACGATAAATTGCAGGAAGGCCGCGCCGGAAGAGGAGAAAAAATTGATGACCAGCGAGCGACGCAAATTTGCCATGGTGATCCTGATGCTTCCTGATGTGCACGTGTTCGCACCGAGCGATCAAGTCAATCTCATCGGCGAATCGTCGATTTTACACTGACACCGCTCTTGTTTCCCCTAAACAAGTACCTCGGCCGCTGCCGGATGACCGAGAAAGGCCGCGGGACTGGCCGTGAGGCCATAGGCACCCGACTGGAACACCACGACGAGGTCGCCCGCTTTGGCCGCCGGCAGGTCCATCCGGTCAGCCAGCATGTCGAGCGGCGTGCACAGCGGGCCGACCACGCTCACGCTCTCGCGTTCGTCCGCATCCATCCGGTTGCCGATCGCAACCGGGTAGTTCTTGCGGATCACCTGCCCGAAGTTACCCGACGCCGCCAGGTGGTGGTGCAGGCCGCCGTCGGTGACGAGGAACACCTGGCCGCGCGACTCCTTGCGCTCGACCACGCGCGCCACGTAGACCCCGGCTTCGCCCACCAGGTAGCGCCCCGATTCCAGCGATACCCGCACCTGGCCCAGTCGCGCGCGCACGCGCGCCAGCCACTCGGCCAGGCCGGCGGCGACCGGCGCCAGGTCGAGCGCCGCTTCGCCGGGAAAATACGGGATGCCGAAGCCGGCGCCGAGGTTCAGCATCTGCGGCGCGAAGCCGCATTCATCGGCCAGGCGCAGCGCCAGCTCGAAGCTGCGCGCATGGGCTTCCACGATGGCATCGGCCTTCAGGCTCTGCGAACCCGAGAAAATGTGCAGGCCAAGCGGCGCGATGCCGAGCGCGCGCAGCTGCGCCAGCGCTTGCGGGATCCGTTCGGCATCGATGCCGAACGGCTTGGCGCCGCCGCCCATGCGCATGCCCGACGCCTTCAGCTCGAAGTCGGGGTTCACGCGCAGCACCACGCGCGGGGCGATGCCGAGCGCATCGGCCTGCTGCCCGATGCGTTCGATCTCGCCTGGCGACTCGGCGTTCAGGCACACGCCGGCGGCGATCGCGCGGCGCAGCTCGGGCGTGCTCTTGCCCGGGCCGGCGAAGCTGATGTGCTGTGGATCGAATCCGGTGTCGAGGGCAGTCGCCAGTTCGCCGCCGGAGGCGACGTCGAGCCCGTCGGCTAATCCGGCCATCAGCCCGACCACGGCCGCCATCGGGTTGGCCTTGATCGAGTAATGCAGCTTGAGCTCCTGCGGCAAGACTGCGCGCAGCGCGCCCATGCGGCTGGCGATCAGGGCGCGGTCATAGGCGTAGAACGGCGTCGAGCCGACCCGCTCGGCCAGGCGCGACAGCGCGATGCCGCCGACCTGCAGCTCTCCGCCGGCGACCGGAAACTGCGTTTGCGGCGCGTGGACAGGCTTGTTCATGGGGACTGGCTTTCAAAAAGGTCGAGGTAGGCCATGCGCAGCGCCGGACGATCGATCTTGCCGTTCGGATTGCGCGGGAAAGGCTCGGTGCGCAAGGCCACGTGCGCCGGCACCATGTAGGCCGGCAACTGGCGCTTGTACTCCTTCAGCAGGGCCGCCGCGCTTGTCTCGCCGGCCACGGCCAGCAAGACCACCGCCTGTCCCAGTTCGGGATGCGGCACGCCGAAGGCGACCGCCTCCTCCACCAGTCCGCTGGCATAGGCCTGTTCCTCAATTTCGGTGGGGCTGATGCGGTAGCCAGACACCTTGATCAGGTCGTCGGTACGCCCGACGAAATACAGGAAACCCTCCTCGTCGCGGCGCACGGTGTCGCCCGACCAGACGGCCATCTCGACCAGCGGCAGCGCCGGATCCTGGCCCGGGGCCGGGCGGAAACGCTCGGCGGTCTTGGCCGGATCGTTCCAGTAGCCAAGCGACACCAGCGCGCCACGGTGCACCAGCTCGCCCGGTTCGTGCGGCGCGCACGGCGTCCCGTCCGCGCGCACCACCATCACCTCGGCGTTGGGGATCGCGCGCCCCATCGAATCGGGGCGCCGGTCCAGTTCCGCCGGCGGCAGGTAAGTCGAGCGGAAGGCTTCGGTCAGGCCGTACATCAGGAACACCTCGGCCCGCGGCAGGGCGGCGCGCAGGGCCGCGAGGGTGGCGCCGGGCATCGCGCCGCCGGAATTGGTCAGATAACGCAGGCTGCAGTCGGCCGGCCACGGCAGGCGCGCGAGCTGGCTCCACAGCGGCGGCACGGCGGCCAGGCCGGTGATGCGCTCGGCCGCCACCGCCGTCACGATGTCGCGCGCGAACAGGTGATTGATCAGCACCACCGAGGCGCCGCCGAGGAAAGCGCAGGTCAGCTGGCTCAACCCATAGTCGAAGCTCAGCGGCAGCACCGCCAGGATGCGGTCCGCCGGCGTCATGGCGAGATAGGCGCAGACGCTGCGCGCCCCCGCCACCAGGTTGCGGTGCGACAGCACCACGCCCTTGGGCTTGCCGGTCGAGCCGGAGGTGTACAGGATGGCGGCGACGTCGGCGTCGATGCGGCGCGGCGCCGCCGGGGTGGGCTGGCACGCGGCCGCGTCCAGTGCGTCCTCCCAGGCGGCCAGCTCGACGCCGGCAGGCACGGCATGCCCTGCCTGCAAGCCGGTGGCGAGCACCGCGCGCAGGTCGGGGCAGGCGGCCAGCACCGGCGCCAGCGCCTTCAGGCGCTCGTGCGACGTGACCAGCACGCGCACGTTGCAGTCCTGCAGGATGTGGGCGACCTGCTCGGGCTTGAGCAGCGGGTTGACCGGCACGAACACGGCGCCGGCAGCGGTGGCGCCGAACATCGCCGCCACGTTCTCGACACGCTTTTCCAGGAAAACCGCCACCCGTTCGCCGGGCGCACGCAGGCGCGCCCCGAGTACGGCGGCGGCGCCATGCACGGCATCGGCCAGTGCCGCGTAGTCGAGGCGCTGCTCGCCATGGACGAGCGCAGGTGCGAGGGGAGTGCGCGCGGCGGCGGCAAAAATGAAATCGTGGACCAGCTCGCTCATGAGTGTTTCAGGTGTGCTTATCGGGCGTAATACGGACGTGACACGGATGTGATGCGGGTGTCATGTTGCAGTGCAAATAAGACGCTATGTTACCATTTCGTTTGCGAAACAAGGCACAATGACGCTGATACGCCATCCAGATACCGCACCTCCATGCCGCTTCCCGCCACCATCCCGCTCACGCCGCCCGGGCGCCCCTTCGTGCCGCTCGCGCCGGTGCTGTCGCGCGCGTCGTTCGGGCGCGGCCGGGCCAGCCTGCGCGGCGTGCTCGATGCCGGCCCGGCGCAACTGGTGACCAGCGGCCGGGTCGCGCTGGCGCTGGCGCTGCGCGAACTGGGCGTGAGCGCAGGCGACACTGTGCTGCTGCCGGCCTACCACAGCCTGTCGATGGTGCCGCCGGTGCTGTGGCGCGGCGCCGCACCCGCGTTCTACCGCGTCGGGATGGACACGAAGGTGGACCTGGACGACGTGGCGGCCAGGCTCGGACCGCGCGTAAAAGTCCTGGTGGTGACGCATTATTTCGGTTTTCCCCAGGACCTGAGCACCATCCGCGCCTTCTGCGATGCCCATGGCCTGGCGCTGGTCGAGGATTGCGCCCACTGCTTCTTCGGCGAGCACGCGGGACGTCCGGTCGGGTCGTTCGGCGACTACGCCATCGCCAGCAGCATGAAATTCTTCCCTGCCTACGACGGCGGAGTGCTGGTGTCGAACCGGCGCCCGCTGGCACTGGCCATGCGCCCGGCCGGCCCCGGATTCGAGATCAAGGCGCTGCTCAACACGCTGGAACTGGGTTTCACTTACGGCCGCCTGCCGCTGCTGCGCGCCCTGCTTGCGGCGCCGCTGGCCGCCAAGGACCTGCTGTGGCGCGCGCTGAAATCCGCGCGTCCCCAGGGCGCGCCGGCACTCGCGCCCGCCTCCTCCGAGAGCGGCGTCGAATTCGACCCGGCCTGGATCGACAAGCCGGCTTCGTGGATCGCGCGCCGCCTGTTGCGGCGCGCATCCGGGGCGCGCATCGTCGCGCAGCGCCGCGCCAACTACCTGCGGCTCGAACGGACGCTCGGCCAGTTGCCCGGCTGCCGGCCGCTGTTCGACCGCCTGCCGGAGGGCGCCTGCCCCTGGCTGTTCCCGCTGCTGGTGGACGATCCGGAACCGGCATTCGCACGCCTGTGCGCCTGGGGCGTGCCGGTGACGCGTTTCGCCTCCACCCTGTGGCCCGGCGTCGACGCGGCTACCTGCGCCAGCAGCGCCGCGCTGTCGCGCCGGGTGCTGGCCTTTCCGGTGCACCAGGAACTGCTCGAGCACGAACTTGCCTGGCTCTGCGAACGCGCCCGCGCAGCGCTTACGCCATGAGGTGGCGGCTGCTTCCCGCGGCGCGCTTCGACACGGTGGCGCCGCACTGGGCCGCCCTGCACGCTGCCGGGCCGGCCGCGCCGATGCTGGCGCCGGCCTTCGTGTCGGCCCTGCTGGCAGAACTTGCCGATGGACGCGAACTGCTGGCCTGGTGCGAGGATGGCAACGGCCCTTGCGCGGCGGCCGTGCTGGCGCCACAGGGACCGGGCCGCTGGGCCACGTTCCAGCCGGCGCAGGCGCCGCTCGGACTCTGGCTGCAACGCCCCGGCCTCGACACCGGGCGCCTGCTCTCTGGCCTGTCCGGCGCCCTGCCCGGCTTTGCGCTGCAGCTCGGCCTGACCCAATGCGACCCGCTGCTGCTGACGCGCCCCGCCGACGGCGGCCAGGCGCGCACCCTGGACTACATCGCCACCGCGCGCATTATGGTTGCCGGCAGCTTCGACGACTACTGGAACGGACGCGGCAAGAACCTGCGCAGCAACCTCAAAAAGCAGCGCAACCGGCTGGCCGCCGACGCTGTCGCGACCCGGCTGGAAACCGTGACCGACCCGCAGGCCATGGCCGCCGCGATGGCCGACTACGGCCGCCTGGAAAGCGCCGGCTGGAAGGCGCACAGCGGCACCGCCGTCGATGCCGCCAACGCCCAGGGGCGTTTTTACGCGCGCATGCTGGAAGCCTTCGCCCATCAGGGCGGCGCACGCGCCTACCGCTACTGGTTCGGCGAGCGGCTGGTGGCGATGGACCTGTGCATCCTGGAGCGCGACACCATCGTCATCCTGAAGACGGCCTACGACGAAAGCGTGGGCAGCGCGTTCTCGCCGGCGCTGCTGATGCGCGAGGAAGCCTGCCGCACGCTGTTCGCCGAACAGCGCTTTGCGCGCATCGAATTTTACGGACGGGTCATGGAGTGGCACACGCGCTGGACGGACCAGGTGCGCACTCTTTACCATCTCAACCATTACCGGTGGCCGGCGCTGGCACGCCTGCATGCACTGCTGCAGGAACGCGGCGCCACCACCGCTCGTAGCTGAATATGCAATGGAGCATGACATGTATCTGGAAGAAGTGAAGACCCTGCTGGCCGACGTGCTGAACCTCGGCGACGCCGGCCAGGCGCTGAGCGCCGATTCGCCGCTGCTGGGCGCCCTGCCCGAACTCGACTCGATGGCCGTGATCAGCGTCATCGCCGCCATCGAAGACCGCTTCGGCATCATGATCGACGATGACGACATCAGCGCGCGTACTTTCGAAACGCTGGGGAGCCTGGCCGCTTTTGTTGCCGATAAAGCACAGCAATGAGCGCAGCGGAGAACGCCGCCGCCCAGCCCTTCTTCCTCCCACGGGAAGATGGGCAGCGCTTTTGCATGTACCACCCGCCCGCCGGCGTCACCTGCCGCGGCGCCATCCTGTACGTGCATCCGTTTGCCGAAGAGATGAACCGCTCGCGCCGCATGGCCGCACTGGCTGCGCGCGCGCTGGCGGCGCACGGCTACGGCGTCCTGCAGATCGACCTGCATGGTTGCGCCGACAGCAGTGGCGACTTCGGGGACGCCCGCTGGCATGCCTGGAAGGCCGACCTGCAGGCGGGCTGCGCCTGGCTGCAGGAGCGCCTTGGCCAGCCGGTCACGCTGTGGGGGCTGCGCCTGGGCGCGCTGCTGGCGCTTGATTACGCCGCCACGGCAGCGGTGCCGCCGGCGCGGCTGCTGCTATGGCAACCGGTGATCAGCGGCGCGGCCTACATCACCCAGTTCCTGCGCCTGCGCATTGCCAGCGACATGCTCGGCGGCGAACCGACGGGCGCCGGCACCGACGCGCTGCGCGTCGCGCTGGCCGGCGGCGAGGTGCTGGAAATTGCCGGCTACGACCTCGCGCCGGCCCTGGCGGCAGCCATCGACGGCGCCGATGCCACCAAACTGGTGCCCATCGGGATACCGGTGGATTGGTTCGAGATCGTCGCCAGCGCGGAGCGCCCGGCGTCCCAGGCGGCCGAACGCACGACGTTCAACTGGCGCCTGGCCGGGGCCCGGGTGAACCTGCAGGCGGTCGCCGGCCCGCCATTCTGGTCGACCCCGGAAATGACCGAATCCGCAGCGCTGATCGAGGCCAGCTGCCGCACCTTGCTGGAGGAGCAATGACTGAAGAACGGGCGCTCGCCTTTCGCTGCGAGGAAGACTGGTTGTACGGTGTCGCCAGCCTGCCGCAGCAGCCGTGCACGCGCGGCGTGCTGATCGTGGTGGGCGGCCCCCAGTACCGTGCCGGCAGCCACCGCCAGTTCGCCCTGCTCGCGCGCGCCCTGGCCGACCAGGGCATCGCGGCGCTGCGCTTCGACTACCGCGGGATGGGCGACAGCCAGGGCGAGCCACGCAGTTTCGAGTCCGTGGATGCCGACCTGCGGGCCGCGCTCGACGCCTTTTTCGCGGCCGTCCCCAGCCTGCGCGAGGTAGCGCTGTGGGGCCTGTGCGACGGCGCATCGGCGGCGCTGTTCTACGCGGCGCAGGATGCCCGCGTGAGCGGCGTGGCGCTGCTCAATCCCTGGGTGCGCACCGAACGAGGCATGGCCAAGGCGACCATCAAGCACTACTACCGGGCACGCTTACTCGACCCGACGTTGTGGCGCAAGCTGCTGGCGGGACGCTTCCAGTTGCGCGCCGCCCTGTCCTCATTGCGCCAGCTGATGGGCAGCGCGCAGCAGCCTGCCGCAAGCAGCGCCGCCACCCTGCCCGAACGGATGCGTAGCGGGCTCGAGGCGTTCAACGGAAAAGTCCTGTTGATCACCAGCGGCAAGGACCTGACGGCGCGCGAATTCGACGACCTGGCGGCGGCCTCGCCGGCCTGGAAGCGCCTGCTGGGCGCGGCGCGCGTGACCCGCCACCGGCTGGGCGCGGCCGATCACACCTTCTCGCGCCGCGCCTGGCGCGACCAGGTCGCCGCATGGACGGCGCAGTGGGTTCGTACGTGGTGAAACGGGTGCTGATGGTGGCGTTTCATTTTCCACCGCAGCGCGGCAGCAGCGGTGTGCAACGCACGCTGGCGTTCTCGCGCCACCTGCCTGCGCTTGGCTGGCAGCCTGCCGTGCTGACCGCGCACCCGCGCGCCCATGCCAGCCGCGGCCAGGAGCAGGTCGGAGAAATTCCACCGGACTTGCCGGTCGAGCGTGCCTTTGCGCTCGACAGCGCGCGCCATTTGAGCATTCGCGGCCGCTATCTGGGCGCACTGGCCCTGCCCGATCGCTGGGTCGCCTGGTGCCTGGGCGCGATTCCCGCCGGCTTGCGCATGGTTCGCCGGCTGCGGCCGGCGGTGATCTGGTCGACCTATCCGATCGCCACCGCCCACCTGATCGGGCTGGCGCTGCATCGGCTGACCGGACTGCCGTGGGTCGCCGACATGCGCGACCCGATGATCGATGCCGGCTATCCGTCCGGACGCGCGGTGCGGGCCGCCTTCGGCTGGATCGAGGCGCGCACCATCCGGCATGCCGCGCGGGTGGTCTGCACCACGCGCGGCGCGCTGGCCGCCTACCGCGACAAATACCCGGATGCCGATCCCGCCAAATTCGTGATGATCGAGAACGGCTACGACGAGGACAATTTTACCGGCGCGCAAGCGGCTGCGCCGGCTGGCGCAGCGCGGCCCTTGCTGCTGCTCCACAGCGGCATCATTTATCCGTCCGAACGCGATCCAGTCCCCTTTTTCCAGGCGCTGGCGACGCTGCTGGCGGAAGGCAAAGTGTCGGCGGCGACACTGCAGGTCCGCTTGCGCGCGGCAGTGCATGATGCCTACCTCGGTGCGCTGATCGATCAATATGGCATCGGCGCCATCGTCTCGCTGGCGCCGCACCTGCCCTACCGCGAGGCGCTGTCGGAAATGCTGGCGGCCGACGCCCTGCTGGTGCTGCAAGGCGCGAACTGCAATTGCCAGGTACCCGCCAAGCTGTATGAATATTTGCGCGCGCGGCGCCCGATCCTGGCCCTGACCGATGCCGCCGGCGACACCGCGGCGACCTTGCGCAGCGCCGGCATCGACACCATCGGGCCGCTCGACGAGCCGCAGCGCATCGCTGCGGTGCTGCTCGATTTTCTGGCCAGGGTGCCTGCCGGCAGCGTGGTCTTGCCTGCCGATGATGTGGTGTTGGGCGCCTCGCGCAAGGCGCGCGCGGTACAGCTGGCGGCGCTGCTCGATGATGTAATGGCCACTCACGACAACGGCTGAATCAACAGCGTTTCGCATTGCCTGGTGGGGACTGAATGGTGGTGGTCCGCGCGCAACCTGAACAATCATGTTCAGTTTCGTGCGATCATGTTCCCGTCATCGCTCGCCTTTGTTTCGAACACTTCCCGGTAACACCCTCGGCTATATGTGAATCATAACCTGTCTTCTTTCGTGAACTCTACCCTGCCACGTTTAGCAAGCGTCGACTCTTTCCGCGTACTGGCCATGTTGGCAGTCATTGCCATACATACAGTCCCGTTTTCGGATACGAGATCTATCGGAAACGAGTTAAATCTTGCCATCGTCATCAATCAGCTGGCACGATTCGCGGTTCCGTTTTTCTTTGTTGCATCTGGATATTTCTGGTCAAAAAAGATTTCTACTAGCGACGACATACTCGGTTCGTCGAAAAAAACGGCCAAACGTATTTTGGCACTGTTCGTGTTATGGTCGCTCGCTTACGTCTGCATAACAGGAATGAATCTCCTGTTAATGAACGGCCGCATTGCTTTCCTTAAAGAAGTCGACTTCTTTATCGATGCCTTGATCCATCGACCTGTTACCTCTTTGCTTCAAGGAAGCAAAGCGCATCTCTGGTTCTTGCCAGCCTTGCTCATCAGCCTACTGCTTACAGCCTATTTTCTCGAAAAGAACCGACTCCGCGCACTGGTAATCGTCGCAATTGGTTTATATACCGTCGGCCTTCTAGGCGGAGCCTATAATGCCAGCCCGCTAGGAATCAATACGCAGTTCAATTTCCGAAATGGGCCATTTTTTGGCTTGTTGTTTTTCGTTGCCGGCCATGTACTACAGCAACTCAAGCCAACGCATTCCTGGTTTATCTATGGATTCGCTCTTACCCTTGCTGCACTTGTCTTGCAATTTCTTGAGCTGAATTATCTTTTTAAAACATGGGGAACCAGCCTGCGGCAAGATTATGTAGTCAGTACGTTCTTTGTAGGCATGGGCGTGTCCATGATGGCGCTCTCCAATCATCCCCGCCTTCGTTGGGATACGCTGTCTGGTGTCGGGCCAATCGTGTTAGGGGTATATGCCGTCCATTACGTTTTCGTCGATCTTTTTGCTTTCCGGCATCATTGGACTGGCATTGGATGGGTCGACGACATCTTCTATGTCATCGCTGTGTTCGCACTGTCCACGGTGGCAGCATTCGCCATGTCACGCTTGAGCATCACGAAACCACTTGTCGCCTGAATTTTCGGATATGGATCGGGGCTTGGGTTACTGCCGGTAAGCGGCATGTTCAGCCAATTATCTCTGCCCTTCGCGTATTGAACGAAAGGGTTTGGCGTCTTGCGCGCATCGGGTCCTCAAGTCACATCGCATTTGCTGTCACGGCGTGGCGGTGCGCGTGGCGCGCCAGCAAGAGCAGGATCAACAGCGCGCCCGCACTCATCCACAGCCCCGTGATTTCGGCTGGCAAACGACCGAATTGCAGTGTGACCTTATGTACCCCCGGCGCCAGATCAAGCGCAATGACGCCTGTTTCCTTATCTATATAAACTGTTTTCGCCTGGTCATTCACCGTGGCCTGCCACGCAGGGAATGCAAATACGGGCAAGCGCAGGCGGAGGGGGCGAGGTGTCTTGATGGTGGCTGTGAAGGCATGGCTGCGCTGGACGACATCGCTGCATTCGATGTTCAGGCGCGCGCAGTCTCCCGCCAGTGCGCCGGCATTGGCATAATCGATCCACAGCGGACCGCGTACAGCCAGCAAGTATTCAGGTTGGCCGAAACGGCCATTGAAATATTTATCGTGGCTCGCCATGCGCTCGCCGTCGCGCGCGATTTTCAGTTGCAGGATTGCGGCCTGGCCGCATTGCAATGCAATCAGGAGCACGGCAGCGCCACGCGCCACTTTGCTCCAGCGTGCCCAGGCGCCTTCGTTCAGGTGAATCATCAGCGCAATGCTGACCAAGATCGAGGCCAGGAACATGAAGCGGTAGGGAAACTGCAGCTTTTGCATCGGCGGCAATAGCGCGTACAACGGATAGGCCAGTTCGCTACCCAGGGCAAGCGCGCACAAGGCCACGATCGCCAGGCGCTTCGCATTGCGTTGGCGGGGAGTCAATGGCAGTGGTGAGCGCGGAACCAGCACGAGCAGGATCATGCCCATGCAAACGAGCGAGAACGGCCACTGCACGCCGAACCAGTAGGTACCGAACAGGAACTGGCTGACAAACGGCAAGGCGAAGCAGCGGCGCCAATTAAAATTTTCTTCCCAACCGGCCGGGTTGATCAGGTGCATCTGGGTCAGCGCCGGATAAACGAAGAACGCCGCCAGGGCCAGCCCAAGCACGATGCCGCCGAGCCAGGGGGCGTGCAAGGTCAGCGTGCGGGGTCGCAGTGGCACGACAACCAGCCGTGCCAAACCTGTGCACAGCAAGACCATCAATCCACTGAGCAGATGGCTCAGGCAAATCAGGCACAGCAGTACAGCAATGTAGCGCGCGCGTGGTTTGTCGCGCACGCTCTCGGCGGCGAACAGGATGCTGAACGGGATGCTCAACGTCCATGGAAAGGCCGCCAGGTGAGTCGACATGAAATACAGGGTCGGACAGCCGGCGACGAACATTGTCCCCAGCACGGCGGCGCGCATTGAATACCAACGCAGGAAATGCCAATATACAATTCCTGCAATCATCAAGAAGGGGATGACAGCAGCCAGGAGCAATGCTCGCTCCGGGCCTGCACCCAAAATTAGGAACAGGCTGCTGATGTAATAAAAAAGCGGCTGGTAGTAAAAAAAGGAAGGGTCGCCCAGGCCAAGCTGGGCGGCATTGGCCCACCTTGGCAGCAGGACACCATCCTGCAAGGCCGTATGGAACTGTTCCACCCAACGCAGGTGAACAGCGATATCGTTCTGATGCGCCAGCTTCAAGGTTGCCAAGGGATACAGCCACAACAGACCGATGAACAGGCACAACGCTACTACGGCGCCGGAGCGCAGCCGGCGTTCTGGCGCAATCGCGGATAAAACAGGCGCTGAGGTACGAATCTGACTCGAAAAGATATTCATATTTCGAGTATATGTTATTGTTTTTATAAATAAAATCTTTGTTACATCAGTCTATGAACCGTTATTTAATTTAACAAAATTTTAATGAATTTCCCGATGTCGGTGAAATGACTCAGCGAAATATTCATGCAATAAAGCCACGGACAGCTATCAAGGAACCGGCCGAACTCTTTTACCAGGCGGCGCACCAGTACTGGCAGGTCCGCACGCAAGCATTTCTGCACTGGAAATCAGGCGACTGATGGCGTGAATAACGCGTCATGCGTGACACCGTGTCCCGCGACAGGCACAGGATGCATCGGTCTATCAGCGTGTTCAGGATTTCGTCTTGCGCAGGCGGCCGCTGGCGACGTCGTAAGTGAACTGCACCATGCGCCAGAATCGCGTCATGATGCGTTTGCCGACACCAAGATGCAGTAAAGGATGGCTCTGCACCGAATAGTGCGATTTAAAAGCCGTTTCGTGCGACTGGTTACGGTAGATGTTGTATGTCAGGCCGAGATCACGCTCGCTGTCGGCGAGGCGGTGCGGATGCTGCGCCAGGATGCGATGGATGGCGCGCGTATAAGCGATGGGACCAGTCACCCGCAGCACGCCGTTCTTGCCCACGCCGTGCAGGCTCGGTAGGTAGGTATCGATATTGGCCAGGACGGTATCGATGACGGCTTTCATGAACGGATGGCCCGGTGCGCAAATGATGTGCCACTGCTGTAATTCACCCGCGGCGATGTCACGCAATTCATAGTGCTGACCCCAGCCATTTGCAGCGTCGTGTTCGTTCCAGTGCGACAGCACGAAACGATCGTCTGGCCGCAGCACGCTGTCGAACGGGCGCGCGGCGCCGCTTTTGATGTCGAGGTAGACGCCGCCCACCTTGTACATCAGCAGGTAACGAAACAAATCCGCCCGCGCGGCGCCGTAGCGTGCATCGATGCGCAAAAACCGTTCCAATACGGAGGCCGGGTAGTTTTCGCGAATGAAACGGACGATGTCGTCATCGGTGTAGAAGCGGTATTCCCAACCGGGATTTGCAGCCTGCAGCTGGTCGACATTGTGCTGCAACTGCGGCGCCAGCGTCCTTTCATAAAACGTCTGGTGCAAGATACGCGGAATGGCTGCGCCCATATCGTTAACAGGGACATCGCTCCGGCATACCGCGCGGTTCAGCGTTGGGAAGATCTTTTCTTTGACTGACATGAAGTCCTTGGAACGGTGCTGGATGCGTCGCCGAGTATACGCGCAACGCAGCTGATCGGTCGAGCCTCTTGGCAGCGCGCTTGCAAGACCTCGATTGGTTGGAAGGCGATGGTAAGATGCTGGATTACTATCTTTCTGTTTCGGATGGCCGGCCGGTTTCCACAGCACGCGTTCATGAGCACACTTCTCCAGATTTCATCCCGGACACCGCTGCTCCTCCCCCGCGCGCCGCAGCCCTCGTGAGCCACTGCCCTCAACGCGACTTCTCCTCGGGCGCGTCCTGAATCCGCTGGTTTTTTCCGGCTACTCTTATGAATCACCATAAATAATGAATACAGCAGTCTTGCAGCAGACCACGCAGCCGGCAACGCGGGCCAAGGTACTTATCAGCATCCTGAACTGGAACCGCGCGCAAAGAACGTTGCATTGCCTGGAATCCCTTCGTGACCAGCGGGCCGTCACGCAAGCCGATGTCACCATCCTGGTCATCGATAACGGGTCACGCCCCGACGATATCGCGCAGCTGGAGGCAGGAATGGCTGCTCATGACGCCATCCTGAAGCGGCTACCGGTCAACCTCGGCTTTACTGGTGGACACAACGTCGCTATCGACATTGCAATGAAGGAGGGCTACGACTTCATCTGGCTGCTGAACAACGATGCCGCTGTCATGCCGGGCACGCTCGAAGAACTGGTGACCGTGTTGCAAACCAGCCCGCAATGTGGCGCAGTCTCGCCTGTTTTGCGCGACATCGACGATGGCACTACGGTCGCGCGCTGCATCAATACCCACGACTGGGCCAAATTGCGGGACCGCCGCATCGTCTCGATCGAGGAAGGAAAACGCTTTCAGGCAGCGCATCCCGAGGCGACCTGGGTCGACGGCACCGCGGTGCTGTTCCGTGTGGCGGCCTTGCGTGACACCGGTCCGCTCGACGACAATCTGTTTGCCTACTACGACGATAACGATATCGGCGTACGACTGGCCGCAAAAGGCTGGTTCAGCCAGTGCGCATTCGATGCCACCGTCCTGCATGACGTCAAGAAAATGTACGAAGAGTTCCCTCTGTATATGGTCTATCTGCTGCAGCGAAACGAGCTCTTGTTCTGGCAAAAAAATACGCCAGCCGGCTACCGGCGTTTTTTGATCCCGCGCCTGCTCGACCGGGCGCTGTACGACGCCAACCGGCTGTATCGGAATGGCTGGACAAAACAGGCTGATACTACCCTGATCGCCGTGTCCGATTTTTTCAACCGCAAGTTTGGCGGCCCGTCATATGACCGCAAGGTGCCGTTGCTGATGCGGGCAGCATGCGCCATATCAGCACTGTATTACCGCAAGAAACTGCCGCCGCAGCGACAGCGTCCCTGAGTTCAGGCCTTCAGCTTGGCCGGGTCGCGGACCCGGTAATGCAGGTACTGAACCAGCCCATACACCCGGCTCACCAGGCGTTTGAGCGGGCTCAAACGCACGATCGGTGCCGTCTGTTTCGAATAATGGCCGGCGAACACCTTGACGTGTTGCATGTTTTCACCGTAGACGTTGTATTCCAGGCCAATCTCGTTGCGGCCATCGACGTCGCGGTGCGGATGATCCGCCATGATGCGCCGGATCGCCAGCGTATAAGCGATCGGCCCGGTGACGCGCAAGACCCCGGGCTTGCCGGTCTGATGCAGATAAGGATCATAGGCGTCGATGTTGGCCATGACCGCTTCCAGCACCGCTTTCATGTATGGATGGCCCGGCGCGCACAAGATGTGCCATTGCTGGAATTCGCCGCCGGGTATATGGCGCAGGTCATAGATAAAACCGTCGGAATGTTCAAATTCTCCATTCGGTAAATACCACTGCGACAGGATGAAGCGGTCGTCGGGCTTGAGGACGGAATCGAGCGGGCGCGTGGCCGTGCTCTTGATATCCAGGTACAGGCCACCGACCTTGTACATCAGCAGATAGCGGAAAAAATCGGCGCGCGCAGCGCCATAGCGCGGATCGATGCGTTCGAAATAACTCCACACCCATGCCGGGTAATTTCCTTTGATGAAAGTGGCAATATCGTTGTCGTCGTAAAACCGGTATTCCCATCCAGGATTCAACGCGCGCAACCGGTCCACATTTTCTTGCAAGCGGTCCGATAACTGGCGCTCGTAAAATGTCTGGTGAATAATGCGTGGAATCGACGTGCCAGCCTCGAATGGTTCGAGCAAGGCGCGGCGCGGGGCACGATTGAGTGTGGGGAATAGCAGTGTTTTGATCGACATGAAGGGCACGAAACAAAGAGAAATGGGCGAAACCGAACGAAGCAGAGCCTGGCAATATCAATGGCCCATGTTCGTGAGCGAGAGAGGCGACCGGTATGTCCTTTATTGGCTCAGGCGCCACAACAGCTGACGCGGCAGTGGCGGCAAGCGCGTGATCATGGCTTTGAGCCGGAATTTTTTGTCGCCTGGCGGCGGGCGCAGCACGTCCAGCATTTGCGTTGCCATGTCGAACGCGCCGCGCTCGAAGGCCCCATTGAAAACGCTGAGGCGGCGCTCTTTAATGCTCTCACGAATGGCTTCGCCATACAGCACCGCGCTGCGATGGTGGGCCAGCGCGAATTCCAGAATCTGGATCGTGCCATGGACCTGGCGCACATTGTCGCTCGAGTCATTGGCGCCGTGCCGTCGAATGCGAATCATCGGCGTAGCGCACACCGCCGTTTCGCCGGCCTCGACCAGACGCAGGGCAAATTCGAAATCTTCGGCACCGACGCCGTTGAAGCGGCTGTCGTATCCGCCCAGTTCGGTGTACAAGGAGCGGCGGATGACATTCCCCGACGGGAATAACGGTTGAAAGCGCAGAATGCGCTGGTACAGGTCGGGAATGCCATGCCAGAATGCGCCGCTGCGCTCGGCGCCATCAAAAAAGTCGCGCGGCGCGCTGGAAAGTTTATCGGCCTGCGTACCGTTTTCATCGAACGTCACGAAGTTGTTGTAAATGCTGTTGCATTCCGGGTGCGCGCGCAACCAGTCTTGCATTGCGTCGACGTAACCGGCTTCCAGTAAATCGTCGGAATCGCACAATGCAATGAATTCGCCGCGGGCGGCGGCAACGCCGCGATTACGCGCGCGCTGCACTCCGCCATTCGGACCGCCGAGGAGCTGCACCCGGCCTGCGTAGGAAGCCAAGACCGCCGTGGTGTCGTCGGTCGAGCCATCGTCGACGACGATTATTTCGAGGAACGGTGGATGTTGCGCCAGCGCGCTGTCGAGTGTCTCGGCAATAAGGTGGCCCCGGTTGTAGGTCGGGATGACCAGCGAAATGGTCGGGCTTCTGCAGTCCACGATGTCTCCAAATTGTTACTGTGATTAAAACGTCCTCGTCCACGCCGCCATATTCATCAGACGAACTGCGGCAAGCGTGCACGTACGCCCGCCACGATCTGGTGCACTTCGGGCAGCAATTCGTGGCGCGTCAGGCGCAGTGCGCCATACCAGATGGGGACCAGGGCCAGCATCAGCACCAGCAGGCGTGCCATCGGGGCCATCGTAGCAGGAAGCACGAGCATGATCGCTGCGCCACCAATCAGGCACATCAGCGTGACGGCCAGGCTGGCGCGAAGACTCATCAGCATGGGGCGCAAGCCAAAGCCAAGATACCGGCCTTGCTGGAAGATGATGACCGGGGCCACGACGATGGTGGCAATGGCAATCGACCAGGCATAGTTGGCCAGGTCGCCATTGAACAAGATAAAGGCAAGCACGATCCGCGAGAACAGGGTAAGCGCTGCCGGTAAGGCGCTCAGGTACGGCCGGCCAATGGCAGTCAGTGCCGGTGGGGCATACTGAAACAGGATCGATACCGCGGCAGCCACGGTGAGTGGCAGGATCGCCGGGACGCAGTTGAGCCACTTTTCGCCGTACAAGGTAAAGACGATATCGTGCCCCAGCAACGCCGTCAGCGCGTACGCCGGCCAGGCTACGCCGGTCAGCAGCGCCGTCGTGCGCGCCAGCGTGGGCGCGAGGGATTCGCCGCGATGGTGCGACTGCGACATGTAGGCCACCGCGCCATAGCTGATCGTGGAACCCGCAATGAAAGTGAACAGGGCCACTGTCGAGTTGGCACGGCTGAACAGCCCGACCGCGCGCGCGTTGCTGAGCTTTCCCAGCAGGACGTCGGGAAGCGAGTTGCTGAGCGCGTTCAAGGTATTGGTCATCAAGGTTGCCATGCCGAAGTTGGCAATCCCTTTCCAATGGCGGAATGAAGGCATCCAGGGCATGCCGGGCGGACGGTAAGGAATGTACATCAGCGCCGTGACGGCATTGCTGATCAGGTTTGCCCAGGCAATACTCAAGGTGCCGCAACCGAGCGCAGCCAGCGTGACGCAGCTGACGCAATAACTCACCGTACTGCCTGCCGAAACAACGGCCTGCTTATCGGCAGCCAGTTCACGCACCAGCATGGCGTGCGTAATGGCACCGAATGGAATCAAGAGGAAGCCGATCGCCAACAGGCGGATGATCGGGATGGTGGCGGGTTCATTGAACCAGGCGCCAATCGATCCGCTCGCCAGGTACAGGATGGTTGCCATCGACCAGGTCGATGCAAACATGACACCGATCGCCGAGCGGATCTTTTCCGGCGTCAGGTTCGCTTCGCGCTGCAGATAACTCGGCACACCGAAGTCACGGAACATGTGGGCAATGCCAACGAACACCATCGCCATCGAAAACACGCCGATTTCACTTGGGCTGAGCAGGCGCGCCAGGAAAATGCTGGTAATGAATTGCAGGAGCGCCGCCCCGGACGAAGAAAGGAAATTGATTACAAGTGAACGGCGAAGTTTTGTCATAGAGCTACAGCAAGGGTAAAACGGAAGAGCGGAGTGCGTATTCGAAAGGTGAAGGTGAACCGCCTGGCGACGCACGGCTTGCGCAGTTCTGCCGCATTATCGCGGCTAACATGGATTTTCCGTAGTGCGCACGGACCGGGCTTGCACTGGATGGATGTTCAACCGGCTAATGGCCCCGAATGCCTTGCCACCCCTTGCGCATCATCGCGCCGATGTCGGTGAAAAACGGTTTCGGATCGCGCATATCGAACACGTAATAGCGGCTGCCCGGCCGCAGAAAATCGACACAGAATCCCGCCAGCGTCGGTAGCCGCCGGAAGACCAGCGTCTTGTCGGCGATATGCCGTTGACCGAACAGGACACGCAGCAGGCGCTTCGTTTCCGGAACCATGTAACGGCAGCGCATGCCGCTGCGATACGGCGCATTTGTCACTTGTTCGCCCAGGCCGAGTACCTTGTAGCACAGGGTGGGGAAATTCGCGCCCGCATGGTAGGCCAGCGGCAGGCTGCCCCAGAAGCGGCCATTTATTTCCATCAATGCCGACTCGCCGCTGGCCGGGTCGTGTCGGTATTCGACCATCGCCACGCCCTCCCAGCCCAGCTCGCGCAGCAGGGCCACCGACTTGTCCATCAATTCGGCATGCCGTTCGCGACCAACCGATTCGCACATGCTCGAAAACCCGCCTTCCGGCGGCCATTCGTGCAGGCGCTTGTGCTGGAAGGTGTACTGCACCTGGCCGTCTTTGATCAGGATGAATTGGCCCAGGCCGTAACCCGGACAGTATTCCTGGATCAGGGGATACAGGCCGACGCCCTCGAAACGCCGCAGGTAGGCCAGCAACTCGGCGGGCGTGTCGCAGTAATGCGTCTTGTCGAGGTGCAGGCCGGCAGCGCCGAGCGCCTCGACGACGAGCAGCGGATTGGCCCATTTCAGCACCACCGGAAAGCGCAGCGAGGGCGCCAGTGCCTCGGCTTGCGCCATGCCGGTGACTTGCTCGGTGCGCGGTGTGCGAATGCCGACGCGCGCCGCCGCCGCATAAGTGCGGTCCTTGTTGAGAACGCTATCCATGCGCGCATCGTCGGCGAACATGATCTTGTAGCCGGCCAGGCGCGTCCGGTGGCGGTTCAGCAATGCGATGTCGCCTTCGGAAATGGCAAACAGGCAGGCCGTGCCGAGGCGCGCATTGAGCGCCACGAGTTGCGCAATGGTCGCTTCCTCGCCCTTCTCGCGTACCAGGCCCGCGCGCAGGTAACGCGAGGCCAGGCCGATGGCTTGCGCCGACCGCGCAATGCCATGCACCTCGATGCCGCTGCGTCCCAGGTCGCGCACGATCGTCAGTCCGATCGGCGTGTCGATGCCGAAGACCACGGCAGGGATCTTGTCCGTGCTCACACTATGCTGCATGTTGGCCGGCCTTCTGGCCAGGGCGTGCCCCTGCCGATGTGACATGGGCGTTCGGCACGTCGGCGTCCAGGCGCCGGATCGCTTGCCGGACCCGTTCGAAGCAACGGTCGAAATAGCGCTCGCCCAGCGTATAGGGGTCGTGCAGGTGCGGCATGACGGGTTTGCACCACATGCCGAGCAGGCAGATTTGCACGTCGTCGCGGCCGCCCAGCCTGCGCCTGACTTCATGGGCCTGGCGCACTTCCATGACCAGGAACAGGTCGCCGGAGCGCACCTCGAAATCCGGCCACGCGGTCGCGCGATGGATCGACAGGTCGATCCCTGCGCGGGCGGCGCTGGCGATGGCCGGGGCGGGCGAGCGTCCGCCGGTACTGGTCGACAGGCCCAGCGACGCCACGTTCAGGCCGTATTTCAGCGCCTCGTGGTGCCCGAATGCGCTGCGGCAGATGTTGCCGTGACAAACGAATACCAGGCGCCGCACCGCCTCGGGCTTTTTCAACATAAACGGTTGCAAGCGGCCGGCGGCCAGTTCGGCGCGGGCCAGCAACGCGCGCACCAGGCCGCGCCAGGTGCCGTATTGATTATCGATCCAGTTCTTCATACCAGGTTCTTGAATGCTCCATGTTTGCGGGCCAACATCCAGCGCCCGAAGCGGTGATACGCCACCTGCGCCGCCATGCGCGGCAAGGCATGCCGGAGCGCGCCTTTGAGGAGGGTATTTGCCGGCGCGGTAGTGGCAGGAATCGCCGCCGCCGCGGCCGCCATGCCCACGGCCTCGAAGCGGTCGCTGTTTTGCTGCAGGAACCGGCACAATTTTATTAACCGTTCCTGCGTCATGTGGTTGCGCCGTGTTTGCTGGAAGGCCATGTCGCGATTTTGCACGTATTCGAACGGATGGGTCAGCACCACCACCAGCGGAATGCCCTCGCTGCGCGCTTTCTCGAGCAAGTAGCGCGTTTCGGCAAAGCTCGAGCCGGCAATGGTGAGAGATTTGACGTTCTGTTTCGGGCCGATCTTCCAGTCCGAGAATGACAGGACCGGAAACTCCCTGACACCGTGGCGCTCGTGCTGGCCGCTGTAGAGCTTGTAGTGCGGATTGCCGCTGTCGTAGATCGCCACGCCGACGTTCGAGCTGTAGGGAATGCCGGCCTGCGCCAGTGCGCGGTACAGGTTGTCGCTGTGATGCAGGTTGCCGCTACGAAAAACCTGCGGACGGGGAAGCTGCCACGATGCGAACGTCTCGATGCCCTGGTTGATCAGCTTGACCGCCTCGTCGACGCTGCGCTTGCCGATATCGTCGGGTTCCTTCTGGCCGCGCGCCAGATTCCACCAGTCGGCATGCTGGAACAAGGACCAGCATGGATGGGTGTGCAATTGCACCTCGTGGCCTTCGGCATGGATGTGCTGCGCGATCGGGCGCATCGGGTCATGGCGAAAATGGTGCCGTTGCTGCGTCTCGACAAAAAAAGTCGCCTGCACGTCGTACTGGCGGAACGTCTCGAGCATGAAACCGAGGCCCTGCGAGCGGCCCTCGACATTGCACCAGACCAGCGGCTCGGCGACGGGCTGCCTTGCCTGGTCTCCAAAAGCACCGCCGATGCTGAATTCCGTGTCGATGGTGATGCAGACCCGCGTTCGTGCTACCGCTGTATTCATGATGTTAGTGAGTAAGTTTATTAGCAGGAAGCCGGGTGCCTGCGCCCTGCCGGATCAATGCCCAGCCGTCAGGCACTGCTCACCGCGTGCGATTCCTGTGCTGCATGTCGCTTCCCTACGTTCGTCCCGGCAGCGCTCGGTGGCGTGCGGCCGCAGCGCAAGCGGCTCAGCGCCATTGTGGCGAGCAGTGCCAGTAGCGCAATTCCCGTGATCCACCGGCCGGCGACTTCGGCAGGCAGGGGTGACCACGTCACGCTGACGCGATGTTCGCCCGGCATGAGTGTCACCAGGATCAGCCCGGCCGTGTCGTCGGGAACAAGCGCGACGGGTTTGCCATCGACCGTGACGCTCCAGGCCGGGAAGGCAAGGACAGGCAGCCGTACGCGCACCGGCGCGGAAGCGACAATCCGGGCCGAGAAATCATGGGTGCGCTGCACCGTGTCACTGCAAACGATGTTCAGGCGGGTACACTCGCCGACGAACTTGTTCGTTTCCAGATAGGCTTCCCAGCCAGGCTTGCGCACTGCGGGAATATATTCCGGCTGCCCGAACCTGCCCTGCATGAAGGCCGATTGCGCCGGCAGTTTGACACCGCGTTTGACCAGGTCCCATTGCAAATGCGCCATGATCGCACATTGGGCGAAAATGAGACCGAGCGCAAGCGTGCGGGCCAGCCAGCCCCAGCGCCGCCACGCCCCCTCCCCCAGCTGGATCACCAAGGCGATGTTTGCCAACAATAAGGCAATGAACACGAAGCGGTAGGGAAACTGCAGCTTCTGCAAGGGACTCAGGACAGCGTACAGCGGATAGGCAAGTTCGCTGCCCAGTACCAGCGCCGCAATGGCGACATAGCCCAAGCGTTTGGCGAATACCTTGCCCGGGGTGTCGGCGGCGCCGGCGAGCGGGGACACGATCAGCATGCTCAGCACCAGCGCGACCAGCGCATACGGTCCCTGGATGGCAAACCAGCGGAAACCGTACTGGGCAAACGTGAACGTCGGCAGGGCAAAGGCGCGGCGCCAGTCGAAATTGGCACCCTGCACCCAGCCGTCCGTATTAATCAGGTGCAGCTGGCTGATGGCGGGATAGAGGAAGAAACCGACCAGTCCCAGGCCCAGCAGCACGCCGGCCGCCCATTTAACATGACCGGCAATCGCCAGCCGATTGTTCGGGACGGCGAACAGCAGGCGCGCCAGGCTGACGCAGAGCAGCGCCATCAGGCCGCTGAGCAGATGGCTCAGGCAGACGAGGGCCAGGAAAACCGCGAGGCGCGCAGGCCGCGGTGCGTTGCGCGTGCTCTCGGCAACGAACAGCACGCTGAAGGGCAAGCTCAGCGCCCAGGGGAATGCGCCGACGCTGGCGGTCACGAAATACAGTACCGGACAGGCGAGAATGAAGGTCGCGCCCAGCAGCGCGGTACGGTTGCGGTAAGCGCGCAGCAGGTAGCAATAGACGATACAGCCGAGCAGCACGAACGGCACCATCGCGCCGCCCAGCAAGGCGTATTCGGAAGGCAGGCCGAGCAGCGAAAACGCACTCGTGACGTAATAGAACAGCGGCTGGTAATACAGGAAGGTCGGGTCGCCCAGGCCGCCGATCGAGGCCGAGGCCCAGCGCGGCAGCAGCCAGCCTTCACGCAGCGCCGCCAGGAACTGGTCCGCCCAGCGCAGGTGGACGAGCGTGTCGTTCTGGTAAGGCAGGCGCAAGGTCAGCAGGCTGGAGAGCCATACCAGCACGGTCAACAGCAGCAGCCACGCCACACCCCCGATGCGGGCGCGTCCCGACACTGTCATGGAGTCTTGCCGCTATCGGGCAAGCGCGCATCGCGCAGGTCGGAACCGAGCAGCCGGTTCACCAGGTACAGCGGACGTTGTTTGACTTCATTGAAGATCCGTCCCACGTATTCCCCGAGCAAGCCGATCGAAATCAGCTGCACGCCGCCGAGGAACAGCATGGCCGCCATCAGCGAGGGATAGCCTTGCACAGGGTCCGAGAACATCAATGCTTTCCAGACGACGAAGGCCGCATACAGCAGCGCCAGCACGGCGACCGACAGGCCGAGATAGGTCGCGACCTTGAGCGGCGCCACGGTGAAGGACGTGATGCCTTCCAGGGCGAAATTCCACAGGTTCCAGTAATTCCAGGTCGTCGTACCCGCCGCGCGGGGATCGCGGCGATAGAACACTGGTATCGAAGGGAAGCCGATCCAGGCGAACAGGCCCTTCATGAAACGGTGCTCTTCGCGCAATTTGCCGACTGCGTCGACCGCGCGCCGCGTCATCAGGCGGAAGTCGCCGGTATCGGTCGGGATATTCACGCGGCTGATCTTCTTGATCAGGCGGTAAAAATACTTGGCCGTCAGTTTCTTGAACCAGGTTTCGCCATCGCGCTGGGTGCGCACGCCATACACGACGTCATATCCGAGCCGCCAGGACGCGAGCATCTCCGGAATCAGTTCCGGCGGATCCTGCAAGTCCGAGTCCAGGATCACGACCACCTCGCCCTTGGTGTGGTCCAGGCCTGCGCTCAGTGCGATCTCCTTGCCGAAATTGCGCGACAGGTCGACCACGGTGACGTGCGGGTCGCGTTCGCGCAGCGCGTGCATCAGCGCCAGCGTATTGTCGCGGCTGCCGTCATTGACCAGCACGATTTCATAGTCGCAGCCCAACCCGGCGAGCACCTCGGTCACGCGGCGATGAAATTCGCCCAGCACTTCCTGCTCGTTGTAGGCCGGCGCGACGACCGAGATACTCGGCATGGCCGTCGCACCGCGCGGCGACAGGGAGGCGCTGATACCTGCGTTTGCAAATGCCGTTATTTCGTTTTTTGAAATATCCATTTTTTACTTATCAAGAAATTTGCAACGAGGATGGTGCAGGTGGCGATGACCTGGGCCAGCAGGAAATGCATGCCCAGGCTTGAAAGCTTGCTGACGATGAGTCCGTTGGCGACAGCGCCGGCCGCGGCCACCGCGAAGAAACGCGGCATCATCTCGCGGTGCGGGCGGGTGCTGGCGAAGGTAAAGCGCTGGTTCAGCCAGTAATTGACGCAGGCGCCGAGGCAGGCGCCTACCGCGGAGGCGGCACCGGGCGACATCAACGACAGCAGGACCAGGGTCGTCAGGGCGAGATAATGCAGCACCGTGCCGGCGGCGCCGACCAGGACAAAGCTCAGGAATTGCAGGATCGGGGAGCGCAAGGTCGGGCCGGAGTTGCGCTGGCCGATGCGAAATTCGTTCATAAGGCGGGGGGGCTCTAAACAGAAATAGGCTGGGCCCCACGACAGGACACTAGAAATATTCCAGTAATTTGTAGGATTTTTCTTAATCGAGGATTTTATCTTAATGGAACATCTACGGCATTATATCTGTTCATTGTTGCAACTTTACTACAGGCCACGTGACTGCAGGCGCGGTGCGGGCCGCAGGCAGGCGGCAAAGTCGTCGAAGGCCCCGTAGGCCGATCGCTCCTGGGGCGCCGTCTTGCACAGGTCGCCGTTGCCTACGCGCTCCGCGCGCTGCGGGCCGCTGCCATCGCTCCAGCGTAGATCGAGCTGTCCCGGATCGGCAAACCGGCCGCGCTGCGGATGCCGCCCCAGGTACAGCCAGGCGATGTCGGTGCTGAGGTTATCGCCCACCCGCAGCACGCCGCCGTCGCGCGATTGCAAGGGGCCGTCGACCAGGTTGCCCTCGAAGGTCGCGCCGCTTTCGGGAAAGCGCACCTGCACCCCGGCCGTATCGAGCAGGGTGTTGTCGAGCACCTGGGTGGTGGCCGAACTGTTGAGGTAAATCCCCGCATCCGAGCAGCCGGACACCAGGTTGGCGCGCATGATGCCGCCGTCATGCTCGGTAATGCAGCGTCCGTCGCGGCAGTAGGGCTTACCGGTGCCGCCGCCGCCGAAGGACAAGCCGACGCGCTGTCCCGGCTGGCCGGTCAGCGCGCGCTCGCACAGCACCACGTTGCGTTCGAAGACCGTGCGCTGCGCCCCGCCCTTGGCGAACACCCCGTAGCTGACGCCATCCCCCTCGGCCTTCACGAAATCCATGATCAGGTTGGCCCGGATGGTCCAGTCGCTGGCGGCCACCAGGTCGATCGGCGTCACCGGATGCGCGGTCGGCCGCGGCGCGCTGTTGTCGAGGGTGTTCGACTCGATCAGGCCGTGGTCCGGAAAGCTGCCGCCGTGCCCGTTGATCTTGAAATGGGCGTTGAAGTCGCGGATCGTGTTGTTGCGCGCGACGAAATGGTGGGCGTTGCCGACTACGTGGAACGCATGTTCGCAGTCGCCGGCGTAGCCGCAGGCGCCCTGGATCGTCAGGTTTTCGAAACGCCAGTACGGCGCCGACACGGCAAAGCCCTCGACGCCGTCGAGGGCGATGGTGACGGTGCCGGGGTCGGCTGCGCGCACCACGATCGGGGCGTCTGCCGTGCCGGCCTGGCGCGCGTACACGGTGCCGGCGATCGCATACGCGCCCGGCAGGAAGGTGATGACGTCGCCCGGTACGGCAGTCGCAATCGCCTGGCGTGCTTCGTCGGCGGATGTAACCAGGCGATCGCGGCCATGTGGAGATGCTGGACCCTCCGACTGTGCGCCCAATGTCAGCGCGGGCAGCACGTACGGCGCCACGGCGCCGCGGTCGAGCCGCCACAGGGTGGTGGCGGCAAAGCGGCCGGCTGCTTCGATCAGGGGATTGTGGCCGCTCGAGCGTTTGAGGACGTAAGGCGCCAGCGCGCGCGGCGCCACGCCCTGGGACTGCAGGTAGAACAGCCCGGCGGCGCCCGCGGCCGCCGCCAGCACCAGCGGCGCGGCCAGCAGCGCGACCAGCCTCATGCGGTGGTCTTGATGTTGTGACGGCTCATCAGGTCGTACATGGTCGGGCGGCTGATGCCGAGGATTTCGGAGGCCTTGACGATGTTCCCGTCCACGCGCGCCAGCGCCTTGATGATCGCCTTGTATTCCGCCTCGTCGCGCACCTGGCGCAGGTTGATCGGCTCTTCTTCCGCACCCTCGCCCGGCAGCCCGAGGTCGTCGGCAACAATCGTGTTCCCGTCGGCCATGATGACGGCGCGCTTGATGTAGTTTTCCATCTCGCGCACGTTACCGGGCCATGGATAGGCTTCGATGGCGGCGATCGCATCCGGCGCGAAGTGCAGCGCCGCGCGCCCTTCGGCGGCGCAGAATTTATTTTTAAAATGGTGCGCCAGCAGCGCGGCGTCGCCTTCGCGCTCGCGCAGCGGCGGAATCGTCACCACGATTTCCGAAAGGCGGTAATACAAGTCTTCGCGGAAGCGGCCCTGGGCGCACAATTCCTTCAGTTTCTGGTGCGTGGCGCAGACGATGCGCACGTCGACCGCGATCTCTTCATGGCCGCCGATGCGCTCGATCACGCGCTCCTGCAGGAAGCGCAGCAGTTTCGCCTGCAGCGGCATCGGCAGGTCGCCGACTTCGTCGAGGAAGAAGGTGCCGCCGTGGGCGAGCTCGACTTTGCCCTTGGTCTGCTTGGCCGCGCCTGTAAACGCGCCCTTTTCGTAGCCGAACAGCTCACTTTCGAGCAGGTTTTCCGGAATCGCCGCGCAGTTGATCGCCATGAAGCGCTCTTTCGCGCGCGGCGACAGCGCGTGCACGGCGCGTGCCAACACCTCTTTACCGGTGCCCGATTCGCCCAGCAGCATCACCGAGGCCGAGGTCGGCGCGACCTTTTCGACGTTGCGGCAGATTTTCAGCATCGACGGTGCGCGCGAAATCACGCCGGCCATCGGCGAATCGGCTTGCTGCTGCTGCATGCGGCGGTTTTCCTGCTGCAGCTGGTGCAGGAAGAAGGCGCGCTGGATCACCAGGTTCAATACCTCGGGGTCGCACGGCTTCTGGTGGAAGTCATACGCGCCCAGGCCGATCGCTTTTACGGCGTTCGCATGATCCTGGTTGCCGGTGAGGACGATCACGCGCGTGTCCGGGGCCAGCGCCAGGATCTGCTGCAGGGTGGCGAGACCCTCGGTCGAGCCGTCCGGGTCGGGCGGCAAGCCCAGGTCCATGGTCACCACCGCCGGCTCGTGGCGGCGGATCTGCGCCAGCGCCGCTTCGCGGTCGCCGGCGACGGCGACATCGTAGGCGTCGAGGCTCCACTTGAGCTGCTTTTGCAGGCCGGGATCGTCTTCGATGATCAGGAGTTTCTGTTTATTCTGGGTCACGGTAATCCTTGTATCTAATTCCACTATCAGGCTGCCCGTTCGAGCAGCGCATCGCGCCGGTACAGGGGCAGGATGACTTTGAAGGTGGTGCCGAGCGCCGGCCTGCTGGAAACTTCCAGGCGGCCGCCCAGCTCGTTGATGTATTCGCGGCTCTCGAACACGCCGATGCCCATGCCGGCCGACTTGGTCGATTCGAAAGGCTTGAACAAACGCTCGCGTATAAAATCTTCGCTCATGCCTTCGCCGGTATCGGTGATCTCGATGCGCACCGCGTCGCCGTCCTGATCGACGGCGATGATCACGCTGCCATCCTTGGGCGTGGCTTCGATCGCGTTCTGGATCAGGTGGCCGACGACGCGCTCGAGGCGCTCGCGGTCGGCCAGCACGCGCAGTCCGCTATCGCGCACCTCCAGCCGCGGACGCGGCTCGAAGGCCGCCTTGTTCGCCACCGCCTGGCGCACGACCTGGTCGACGGCGAGCGGCATCGGCTTTTCCTCGACATCGATGCGCGACAGCTTTTGCAGCATCAGCCGCATCTTTTGCACCGACAGCGAGACCGTTTCCAGCATGTCGGCCTGGAATTCGGGATTGTCCTTGTGCCGGGCGGCGTTCGCATTCATCAGCGACAGCTGCGAGACCAGGTTTTTCAGGTCGTGCACGACAAAGGTCGACATGCGGTTGAACGATTCGAACTGGCGCGCCACCATCAGTTCGTTGGCCGCATCCTGCTGCGCCAGGTAGCTGGCGGCCTGGCTGCCGGCGATCTCCAGCAAGTCCAGTACTTCCCAGTTCAGTTTTACGCGGCTGCGCGCGGTCTGCAGCACGACGAAGCCCGACAGTTTACTGCCCATCATCAGCGGCACCACCAGCCAGCCGCGCGGCCAGGCCAGCAGCCATGCGGGCATGATCAAGCCTTCGTATTTTTCCGGCTCGTCGGCATACTCGCCAAGGTCGATCACCCACTGGGTCGATTCGAGGAAGCGGCACAGGGCCGAATCGGCCGGCTCGCTGACGTCCGGCAGCGGCACGTCCCAGCCGGCCACCGGCTCGAAGTTGCCACTCTCGCGCCGTTGCCACAGCGCCCCGCCCGGGCTTTCGACCAGCGCCGCCACCGCCTGCACGGTGCGCTCGCCCAGGTGCGGTCCCGCCTCCGACAGGGTGCGCGTAAACCGCATCCACTCTTCGCGGTAGTCGTAGCCGTAACTATAAAAATGCTTGGAAATAAACACCTTGAGCCAGGCGCGGAAGGTGCCCGAGAACAGGATCCCGGCCAGCAGCAGCAAGGCGCCGAACAGGAAGGTGACCTGCATCACGGTGCCCCAGCTGCCGCCGAAATAGCGCAGGTAGTAGCCGGCCGAGCCCATCGCCAGCAGGTAGATGGCCGAGCCGAACAGGGCCGCCGAATGGAACATCGCGCGGCGCGACACCGCCAGCGGCGAGCGCCAGGATTTGGCGCGCCGCATCGACAGGGCCAGCAATGGCACCGTCAGCGCATTGATGATGCCGCGCGCGGCCCAGATGTCGGGATCGACCTCGCGGAACAGCATCGCATGGCTGTACAAATAAAAATCGTAGGCGAACATGGCGCCGATGCCGAGGCAGGCGAATTTTACCGCCCAGCGTTCCTGCGTGGTCTTGTTGCGGTAGGCCTGCTCCACCAGCAGCATGCCGCCCACGGCCTGCATCACGCGCGCCGTCACCGGCAGCACGCTTTCCAGCAAGGCCAGGTCCCAGTAACCGCAGCCGGCGGCCACCAGCGCCAGCACGTAACAGACGGCTGCCCCGAACAGCACCGGCCGCAGCCCGAGCGGCAGTTTGCTGTCGGGATCGCGCCAGTCGCCCAGCAGCACCACCAGGAACAGCGACCAGACGGCATTCCTGGCCACCTCGAAGCCGTCCGAGAGGCCGGTCCACATCATGAGGTCGGTGGCGGCCCAGGCCAGCGAGCCGGCCCAGAAGGCGGAGGTCAGGCAGGCCGCCACCAAGAGCGGGCCGTGCGCACGCCCGCGCCAGCCCGTCAGCAGGGGTACGCCCAGCAACAGGAAGCCGATGGCCGCGAGACCATAGCTGTAGGTGGCGATACTGGTCAGGGAAACACTATCCATGTGCGCCTGCCGGGTACACGGACCCGGCGCAAAATGTTATTGCGGTGTTGCCGCCAGGTGGCAATCGAAGTGGCAATCTCAACGGCCGCTGCGGAACAGCACGACCTTGAGGGTATTGATGAGCACCAGGACGTCGAGGAACAGGCTGTTGTTCTTCACATAATACAGGTCGTACTGCAGCTTTTGCAGCGCATCCTCGGCCGAGGAACCATAGCCGTAACGCACTTGCGCCCAGCCGGTGATGCCTGGCTTGATGCTGTGGCGGACATTGTAGTACGGGACCACTTCGATCAGCTGCTCGACGAAATACGGGCGCTCCGGACGCGGGCCGACGAACGACATCTCGCCCTTGAACACGTTCAGGATTTGCGGCAGCTCGTCGATCCGGGTCTTGCGCATGAAGTTGCCCACGCGCGTGACGCGCGGATCGTTCTGCGCCGCCCATTGCGGCTTGCCGCTCTTTTCGGCGTCGGCGCGCATGCTGCGGAATTTGTGCACGAAGAAGCTCTTGCCGTCTTCGCCGACCCGTTCCTGCGAATAGAACACCGGACCGCGGTCTTCCAGCCAGACCGCCAGCGCCGCCAGCAGCATCAGCGGGAAGGTCAGGACCAGGATCGTCGTGCTGCAGACCAGGTCGAAGGTGCGCTTCATGAAGATGCGCACGAAGCTCTGGTCGAAGCCGCCGCCGAAGACGAGCCAGCTCGGCTGGATCGAATCGACGCGGATCTGGCAGGTTTCGCGCTCGAAGAAGGTGGCGGCGTCGGTGACTTTCAGCCCTTGCAGCTTGCAGTCGAGCAGTTCCTTGATCGGAAAGCCGCCGCGGCGGTTCTGCACCGAGACCACGATTTCCGACACGTTGTACTGGCGTGCCAGCTTGACCAGCGAATCGCCTTCGCGCATTTTGAGCAGGTCGGACGGGCCGACGCAGAGTTCCTCGCCCGGGGCCGGGATGAAACCGGCGATGTCGTAGCGGTGGTAGCGGTTGGCGCGTTCGGCCAGTTCGCTGCATTCCTTGGCCAGTGCGCCGCCGCCGAGGAACATGATGCGCGACTGCAGGAAGCGCGCTTCCGAGGTTTTGAAGAAGATCATGCGCGCGACAAAGATGCCGAGCGCCGACAGTGCGAACACCAGCAGCAGAATACCGCGTCCGAACGACAACTCCGGTGCAATATAGAACACCAGGGTCAGGATCAGGAAGCCCATCACGAACGAAGGCATCAGCTTCATCAGGAACGGGTGGCGCAAGCCTTCTTCGAAATCGAGCTGGTACATGCCCATCGCGCTCATGCTGAACACGATCGCGGTCGCAAAGGCGACGGCCGAGGTGAAGAAATGTTCGAGCGGAGGCGTGCTCACCGTCGCATCGATGTCCATGAAGCGCAAGGCCGCACCCGCGTAGGCCGCGCCGAGCAGCACCAGCACTTCCACGACCAGCAGCATGGATACGATCTTCGATACGTAGTGATTAGAAATCCTGAACACGTCAGTCTCCTGATTCTTTGCTTGCTTGAAGGGCAGGCTCCTGCCCAAGCAGGTCGTGCACATACCAATCCATGGCCTCGCGCAAGCCTTCGCCGATCCGGTGCGTGGGCGCATAGCCCAGCAGCGTGGCGGCCTTGCCGATGTCCGCTTGCGAATGGCGCACGTCGCCGCGACGGAAGTCGCCGTACTGCGGCTGGTGCGCGTCCACGTGCGGGAAGCGCGCGCGCAGCAGGTCGCGCATCATCGCGTACAGCTGGTTCAGGCTGGTACGCTCGTTGAGCGCGACGTTGTACACCTGGTTCGCCGCTTCGGGCGCGGCCAGCGCCGCCAGCAGGTTGGCTTGCACGACGTTGTCGATGTAGCAGAAATCGCGGCTGGTTTCGCCGTCGCCATTGATGCGCAGCGGCTGATCCTTGATCAAGGCGGCGACCCACTGCGGGATCACGGCGGCATACGCGCCGTGCGGGTCCTGGCGCGGGCCGAACACGTTGAAATAACGCAGGCCGACCGATTCCATGCCATAGGTACGGCCGAACACGTTCGCATACAGTTCGTTAACGTATTTGGTGACGGCATACGGCGAGAGCGGATTGCCGATCACGTCCTCGACTTTCGGCAGAGCCGGATGGTCGCCATAGGTCGAGCTCGACGCGGCGTAGACGAAGCGTTTTACCTTGGCATCGCGCGCGGCGACCAGCATGTTGAGGAAGCCGGTGACGTTGACCTCGTTGGTCGTGATCGGGTTGTCGATCGAACGAGAGACTGAACCCAGGGCGGCCTGGTGTAATACAAAATCGACACTGGCGCAGGCTTGCGCGCAATCGGCAGGCACGCGGATATCGCCTTCGATGAAATTAAATTTCATCCAGGCCTCGTCCGTGACAGATTCTTTCACCTGATCCAGGTTATGGCGGTGCCCGGTAGCGAAGTTGTCGAGCCCGGTCACACGCTGGCCCAGCTTGAGCAGGGCCTCGACCAGGTTCGAGCCGATGAAGCCGGCAGCGCCGGTGACCAGCCAGTGATGGCTTTGCTGGCTCAATTGCTGCCTAACGTCTTGAATCTTATTCACAGTTCAATGCACTTTCTCGATAATGCGATGCAGTACGCGCGCTACAGCAGCGTCAGGACGAACAAAGCCGCCGCATGAAAAGCGGCGGCTCGTCCCGCTTGCTTTGTTACAGGCGCCAGACGCAATACCCAGCCTCGCGGAGGGCTTTTTCATCGAATTGCGACTTGACGTCGATGAAGCAGCCGCCGTCGTTGAGTTTGGATTGGAAGTCGGTCAGCGACATCGCCAGCACCTCCTTATGGGGCACGGCGGCGATCAGGGCGTCGGCCTTGGGCAGGCTGTCCCAGGTTTCCAGCTTGATGCCGTACTCGTGGTCGGCCTCGGCCGCATCGGCCATCGGGTCGTACACGTGCACGTCCACGCCATAGCTCTGCAGTTCGTGGACGATGTCGGCCACTTTCGAATTGCGCAGGTCCGGGCAGTTTTCTTTAAACGTCAGGCCGATGACGTTGACCTTGGCGCCCTTGACCTGGAAACCCGACGAAATCATCGATTTCACGGTCTTTTCGGCGACGAACTTCGCCATGCCGTCGTTGATGCGGCGCCCGGCCAGAATCACCTGCGGGTGGTAACCGACCATCTCGGCCTTGTGCGTCAGGTAATAGGGATCGACGCCGATGCAGTGGCCGCCGACCAGGCCCGGACGGAATGGTAAAAAGTTCCACTTGGTGCCGGCCGCTTTCAGCACTTCCAGGGTATCGATGCCGATCTTGTCGAAGATCAGCGCCAGTTCGTTCATCAGGGCGATGTTCAGGTCGCGCTGGGTGTTCTCGATCACCTTGGCCGCTTCCGCCACCTTGATGCTGGACGCGCGGTGCACGCCGGCGGTGATCACGGATTCGTACAGTTGCGCCACGCTTTCCAGGGTCTCGGCGTCGTCGCCCGAAACCACTTTCAGGATCGTGGTCAGCGTGTGCTCCTTGTCGCCCGGATTGATGCGCTCCGGCGAGAAGCCGACGTGGAAGTCTTGCAGCCATGTCGTGCCCGAATGCTTTTCCAGCAACGGGATGCAGATTTCCTCGGTGGCGCCTGGATAGACGGTCGACTCGAAGACGACGATGGCGCCCTTTTTCAGGTTTTTACCAACCGTGGTGCTGGCGCCGATCAGGGGGGGTGAAATCCGGGTTGTGGGCGATGTCGACCGGGGTCGGCACGGCGACAATGACGTAATCCGCCTGCGCCAGCAGCGCCGGGTCGGTCGTCACTTCCAGCTTGCTTGCCGCTTGCAGCTGCTCGGTCGATACTTCGCCGGTCGGGTCGATGAATTTTTTGTAGTTGTCGACTTTGGACGTGGACAGGTCGAAGCCGATCGTGCGTACTTTCTTGCCAAACTCCACTGCCAGCGGTAAACCAACGTAACCCAGTCCAACTACTGCAACGACCTGATCTGCTTTCATTATCAGCTTCCGATTCCGAATAAAGTTTTGCTATTTTGCAATTATTAAATATAGCATGGGAACTAGATGCACCTCAACTTGGGCATCTGGTTTGTACGACATCAACAACAGTGCATAAACAATGTTGTAGTTGTAGCCGCATGATTTGTTGTTTTCTCGTGCTCTATGGCCGGTCGGCCGCGCCGCTACCTGGTTCATTCCAGGGGGCATCGGTCGCGGCGCATAGGAAATGGCCACGCACTCCGCAGTACAGCGTGCAATATAGCATTTTCCGCCTAACAAGTTCCGCAAGAAAATGAATTGTGCGCGGGGTACACATTCAGAACAGGCGAACATGGACAACTGGCGGTCTGCTATGTCTACCTCGGCGCCGGCATGTATTTGCATTAAAAGGGGCTATCGCAAGTCCCCCTTTATCGCCATATGGGCCTTATTTCAACGATCCGCCATGCGCGACGCCCGGTGTTTTCCCAAGCTTGAGCAAATAGAAATCGCCGCTGCGGCGTAACGACCCTTCCTGGGGCCACACTGGCATTTCCTCGAATTGCTTGGTGAACGCGCCGCGTTCGGCAGGTGACACCGCACGGACCGGGCCGAAGCCGAGCAAGCGGAGGTAGGCCGAGATGCGTACCGGGTTGCCGAAATCCCATTTAAAAAACGAACCGCGGGTCGTGCTGGTTTCGGCCGTGGCGTAAAGGGAAGCATTCACTTGCTCGTCATAGCCATAGGTGTCGAGCCAGATTGGCTTGTCGACACTGTCTTCGCCACGCAAGGTCAGCAGGCGACGCCCGATTTCAAAGCCCATGACACGGTCCTGTTGTTGGGCCAAGGTCGCGGTCACGATGTACTGCGAAGTCAGATTGATAATTTGTAGCTGAAAGACGGCAAACACCAATACGCCAACAATCCAGGCGGCACCACGCTGGAACGTCAGCGTCAGCAGTGCGCTTAGCCAGATGACATAAGGCAAAGCAACCATCGCACGCAAAGGCAAGCCCGGGCCTGTCACCAGGAGCAACAGGAATGGTGCTCCCAGCAGAACAACGAAGAGCAGCAGATGCGGCACGCCTGTCCGCGCACGGGCGCGGGTGACTGCCACAGCTGCACAAATAAGCGCCACCGCGGCGGCAGGCATGGCGGCACCGAACAAGCCGGCAGCGCCTGAATAGGCTTTCAATGCATACATGGCGATCGAGCCAACCAGCCAGTACGGCGCCTTCAGGTTTTCCAGCCGGACGAAACTTCCGATGTAATCAGGCGGCGTGTTCGTAATAATCATGGCCAGCTTGTTGAACACAAAGTACAGCACAGCGCCGATCAGCAGGCAGAGAGCGCCGAAAAAAATCTGTGAAAACGTCTGCCGCCATGAGAACAAGTCGGTGCTTTGGATCGAACGGCACAGGACCATGCCAATCGTTCCGCAGGCGAATAACACTAACAAGGTCTGGTAGGCACCCGCGCTCAGCGCAAGCAGCAGCCCGATTGCCAGCAACCGCACAGCGTCGGGACGCGAAAAGTGGCGCCACGTGGCCACCTGCCTTTCCGCCTGCAGCAACATCGCGGCAGCGACCAGGAAAAATCCGAGGCCGGTGGCCGGGACATTTGCCGCAAATTCTTCTATCAGCCACCAGGTGGGATACGTGATGAAGAGGCAGAACGTCGCGTTGGTGCGCCAGCTTGGCATCATTCCGTGTGCACGCACAAGCAACATCTGCGTCAGTGCCATCATGACGACCAAAAACAAATAGGGACTGAACGGGATTGACGCCTGGGGAAACAGCAGGGTTTCCAGCAGATAGATGGTAAAGCGCCCCTGCGAAATCCAGACTTCGCTGCTGGAACGCACAGCCGCCAATTCATCGTCGATGGAGGGCGAATAATTGGTCAAAAAATAAATATTGGCCAAGGCGCCGATCATTACCAGGACAGAAAATTCGCGCCAGCTGAAGCGGTGGCGTTGCACCCAGGAAGCAAATGAACTCATCGGATCTTTCCAACAAAGGCAAATTTCGACAGAAAATACGTCAGCGGGAGGGTGACCGCAATGGAAATGGCCGGCGCTAACATCGGGTGCTGGTGCAATACATCAACCCAGGCCCAGACCACGGCGGCGCCCGTCAAGTACTGGATCAGGTACACCAGGGGCAGGATGAGCGCCGAGCGGTAGCCCCGGTGTGCTTTGAAGACGAAGACGCGACCGAGCACGTAACTGATGGCGATGCCACTGACAAAGGCGATTGCGTAACTGACCTGGACGCCCGCCACATGCAGCAGCCCCAGGTACATCAGATAAGTAACGGCGGTATTCAGGCCCCCGGCAAGCAGAAAGCGCAGGGCGCTGCCGCCCTCACGCATGCCGGTGCGACGTCAGCGCGACGTATTCGTCGTAGCTGCGGATATAGTCAGCATTATCATAATGGTGCGATGCGAACACCAGCAATACGGCATCGCTCGAGTATTTGTACTGGATACCCCAGGTCATCGGCGGCAGGTACAGCCCGGTGGTCGCCGCATCGAGCACGAATTCCTCGCGCTTGCTGCCGTCGAACGCGACCACATGCACCGAACCTTTAATGGCGATCAAGAACTGATGGCATTCGTGATGCGCATGTTCGCCACGCGTTTCCACGGTCGGCACGCCATACACCAGGAAATATCGTGCTGGCACGAACGGTATGTCGCGCTCGAATTCACCCACCGACAGGCTGCCGCGAATATCGGCCGCTTCCTTCATCGTGTGCACGGTGACACCCCGCACATCGGTGGCCTTGACGTTCGACGCGGGGCGCGCTTCACCCACTGGAGCACGGGCAGCGGCGACTACCGCCTTGGCATCGACATAACCGACGATTTTTGCGGGATTGCCTACCACAATGGCGTCCGGCGGAACCGAGCGGGTGACGACGGCGCCGGCGCCGATCATCGCGCCCTGCCCGATGGTAATGCCCGGCAAAATGGTCGCATTCGCGCCAATCGAGGCACCGCGCCGAATGATCGTGCGCGCGAATTTTTCCGGGAATTTTTTACTGCGCGGGAAAATATCGTTGGTAAACGTGGCGTTCGGTCCGACGAATACGTCGTCTTCGAGGGTGACGCCGTCCCACAACTGCACCCCGCATTTAATGGTCACGCGGTCGCCCACGCGCACATCGTTTTCTATGAAAACGTTATCGCAAACATTACAGTCTTCGCCAATTTTTGCTTCCGGCAACACATGGGCAAAGGCCCATACGCGCGTGCCTTTGCCGATATGGGACGATTCGCATAAGGCGCGTTCGTGGACGAAATAATCAATGTTGGCAGACATGGTTTCCTTCGAAAACGTGAGATTGGCGATGAATGGCGTTAGGCCGTTGTTTGGTGTTTTCGTAGGTGCGCCAGGCATATACACCGACGATACCGAGACCGAGCAGGTTCATTGAACCAAGCAGGGCGATCGTCAGGATGGTCATGGCGTAGCCGGGCACGTCGATCAGCCCGTTGAGGCGTGCCGCCATGACGACGACACCAAGCGCGGCGACAAATGCGGTGCCGATGGCGCCAATGCGAATCAGCAATTTGATGGGAAGGTCCGTGAACGAGAACACGCTGTCCATCAGGTACTTCCACTTTTTCTTGAAGGTCCACCCGGATTTGCCGTGCTGACGCTCCAGCCTTGTATAGCCGACGATTTTGCGGCGGTAGCCGACCCAGAACAGTTGTCCGATCAGCGACGAATGCCGTTCCTCGAGCGTCAGCAAGGTATCGCGGAAATCGCGGTTGCAGCCAAACATGTCGACACCGCCTGGCGGAATGTCAGCCATCACATATTTGCGGTATAGCCACCAGAAGGCGCCGGACATGAGGCGGGAAGACAACGGATCGTTGCGCCCTTCGCGCACGCCGACGACCACATCGGCTTCGTCGCACTGCAGGATGGCGTCCATCTGCAGCACCAGCTCGGGCGGCTCTTGCAAGTCCGCCGCCATCACGGCAAAGCGCTGTCCCTGGGCAAATTGCAACCCCATGCGAATCGCCGCAAAGGAACCGAAGTTGCGCGACAAAAGCACCAGCTGCGAGCGAAAAGCTTGTTGAGGCAATTGCTTGCGCAACAACATGTAACAGTTGTCGGGACTGGCGTCGACCACGAACACCGCTTCGAATTCGCCGCCCAGGTTGTCGTTCAGCCTGGTGACCGCGGCGAGCAGTTCCGGCAGCGAACCTTCGTTCCCGTAGACGGGGACAATCAGACTGAGCATTTTTAGTTGCTGGCCCTGAAGTAGCCCTGCACGGCCGCAATGACGCGTTCGACACTGCCGGCGTCGAGCCCAGGGAAACATGGCAGCGTCACGACTGTGGCGCTGGCAGCTTCCGACACAGGCAGCGATGCGCCCGCTGCATCGGGATAGGCCGTTTGAAGATGGTCTGGCACCGGGTAATGAATATCGGTTGCAATGCCGGCGGCGGTCATGGCGGCGATAAAAGCGGCGCGCTCCTTGACCCGAATCACATACAGGTGGGCGACGAAATCGTCGCCGGTCGAGGCCGGCAACTGCACGGGCAAGTCCGAAAAGGCGGCGTTGTAACGCTTGGCGATGTCGCGGCGCTGGGCATTCCAGCCGTCGAGCATTGGCAATTTTTCGCGCAGCACGGCGGCCTGCAACTCGTCCAGGCGGCTGTTGCGTCCGCCCGCTTCGGTGACGTGGTATTTGCTGCTCCAGCCATACTGGCGCAGGCGGCGCGCCCGGGTGTCGAGTTCGGCGCTGTTGGTGGTGATGGCGCCGCCATCCCCGATCGCACCGAGGTTTTTGGTCGGATAAAAACTGTAGCAGGCGATATCACTGAAACTGCCGGCACGGCCACCACCGTGGATAGCGCCATGCGACTGGGCACAGTCTTCGATCAAGGGGACGCCGGCGGCCGCAGCCAGGGCGACGATCTGCTCGATATCGGCCATCTGCCCATACAGGTGGGTAACGATGACGGCATCGACGCCAGCGGCCAGCGCCGCTTGCAGGGCGGCGGGCGCCATGGTCAGTGTGGCGGCGTCGACGTCGACGTAGACAGGCTCGGCGCCGACTGCATGCACTGCGGTGCTGCCATAAAATCCGGCGTTGGCTACCAGGGCAACGCGTTTGCCGGCACCAATGTCCAGCGTACGCAGGGCAATTTCAAGCGCGTCCGTCCCATTGGCAAGCGAAATGCACGATTTCACGCCCTGATAAGCCGCAAATTCAGTTTCGAACGCAGTCACTTCACTACCAAGAACATACCAGTTTCGCTCGACTACACGTCCCATTGCACCAATCAAATCAACGCCAGTATTGGCAATTTGCGACGAGAAAAGTGGAACTTGAGTAGTCATTACTTGCCTTAAGGTAACAATTGATAAGCACTAATGGTAAGAATGATACAACACTTTCATATGTGTAACGGAATATCAAAATGACTTACTTGCAGTTGTTGTAAAGGCATCTCACCAAGCCTGATCCGCAACCCCTCGCTACAGCTCGGCATACGCCCAAAAACACCCTGTGGTTGGATAAAATTTCTGCCAAGAAAAGGTAGATGTGTGATCAGGTATTTGCTTATAAAAAGCAAGGCTTACTTGTGTCGCGCGCAACTTGGCCCTTTGCGGACCTGCGGCATGACAGAAAAATCGTGGATTGCGGGACGAGGTAATCAGGACACAATGAATCGTGGCCCGATGACGCGTTCTACGCGTCTCTTCATTACTGGACTTGGTAACAACCCCTCTGATGAGGACATTGTTCTTAAGGACGGCATCTAAATTCCTCAGTTAAAAACCTGAGAAGAGCCTGATTGATGGTGCGGCTGGCTGGGATCGAACCAGCGACCCTTGGCTTCGGAGGCCAATACTCTATCCACTGAGCTACAGCCGCACGGAGAAACTCCTGAGCGAAGCGAAGGATACAGTCTTTCCGGCCAGCCGTCCACGGAAAAGGTGCGAACTTGCTCATGTTGGATGTGCCATAAGGAATCTTTTGGGTCTATAATCGCCGATTGCGGCCTTTGCAAAGCGTCACGCAGGAAGAACAAACGCCGGATAGCAGGTTTTTTTAATCGTATTAAGGAAATCATGAGCGACGCACACAGTGAACAATCGTTTATCCGGACGCCCAAGCAACTGATCGGCGTGGTCGCAGGCTTCTTCCTGGTCATCGTGATCGGCATCATTCTGCTTGTCTCCTTCGTCACCAATGACAAGCTCGCGGGCGCCGGCACCAATAGCCTGGGTCCGGAAGCGGTTGCACAACGTCTGCGTCCGGTGGCGGAAGAAGGTTTTACGCTGCGCGATGCCAATGCACCCAAGGTACTGCAAGCCGGCAATGCCGTGTATGCCGCCGTGTGCGCCGCCTGCCACACCAGTGGCGCCGCCGGAGCGCCAAAGGTAGGCGTTGCCGGCGACTGGAATGCGCGCTTGGCCCAGGGTTACGACACGCTGGTGAAACATGCGATCGAGGGCATCCGCGCCATGCCGGCCAAGGGCGGCAATCCCGACCTGGAGAATGTGGAAGTCGAACGCGCTGTTGTTTATATGGCTAACCAGAGCGGCGCCAAGTTCAAGGAACCGGCCGTGCCGGCGCCTGCCGCGGCACCTGTAGCCGCTGCCGCGTCGGTTGTCCCGGCGGCGGCGAATGCCGCAAGCGCTTCTCCAGCCGCTGCCATGCCGGCTGCTGCCCCACCCCCTGCACCGGCCGCCGCACCAGTCGCCGCACCAGCGGTTGCCAGTGCCGAAGTCGGCAAGGCGCTCTACAACAGCGCCTGCATCGCCTGCCACGGCGCGGGCATTGCCGGCGCGCCAAAACTTGCCGACAAGGCTGCCTGGGCACCACGTATCAAGCAGGGTAACGCCGTCTTGTATGAGCATGCGCTCAAAGGTTTCCAGGGCAAGGCAGGTGTGATGCCGCCAAAAGGTGGCTCGAGCGCCCCGGATGCCGACGTCAAGGCGGCCGTCGATTTCATGGTGGCATCCTCGCGATGAGGCTTGCTGAACACCCCTAAAACAGACCGCCTACAGGGCGGTTTATTTATTTGCACAGAATTTTAAATTGGCTATATAAATATGTAAGAATCGATTTCTAAACGAATAATATTCGTAAAAAAATCGACAACCTTTCGTTGTATTTTGAACGGATATGGAACAACAGCTTTGATTTTGCTGTTACTGGGTTTTGCTTTGGCGTAACCTTTGGGAATTCCACCGGGCAATAATTTATACCCGATTGCAACTCACGAAGAACTGCCATGACACTCCCACTCCAGAATTTTGCATCGCGAATTGCCGCAGCCGCGGTATTCGGTGCCACGCTTGTCGCCTGCGGCGGCGGCTCCAGTGCTCCTGCTACGCTCCCTACCTCTGCAACGGCTGCACCAACCGGTGTGCCAGCAGCTTCGGCAGCGCCTGCTACGTCTGCCGCTGACGCTTCAGCCGAATTGGCGACAGCAGCGAAAGCGATCGCGACAAGCCTCTCTGCAACCCCTGCTGCAGACGCCATCGCAACCTCCGCAGCCCCCATCCCTGCCGCTTCGAGCAACGTGTTCGGCGTCGTCACCGATGTGCGCCTCCAGAATACTGCGAAAGTCGCGCAAACGAATGTGCCGGTGACCTTTGGCCAAGTATTTGCCGTCGGCGATATGCAGCCGGGTAATACGCTGGTCGGCCGCTTCGACAATGGCGAGACGGTTTACCTGCAAATGGACGTCAAGGCCACCCATGCGGACGGCTCGATTCGCCACGCCGTCGTGTCGGGTATTGTCCCGAGCCTGGCCGTGAACGAAACGCGCACCCTGTCGCTGATGAAAACGAACGCGCCAAAGACTGCGGGCGTGTCACCGAAAACCCTGCTGCAGAACGGTTTCAGCGCATCCGTGCAAGCCACCATCGGCGGCGTGACCTATCGCGTTTCGCCTGACGACTTGATCAAGAATGGCAACGCCTCCCAGACCTGGCTCTCCGGCGCCGTCGCCAACGAATGGCTGGTGAACGCACCACTGCGGGACGACAAGGGTGTCGCCCACCCGCACCTGACTGCGCGCTTTGCAATCCGCTGGTACGACGCCGTCAAAAAGGCGCGCGTCGACGTCACCCTCGAAAATACCTGGGCCTATGAGCCGAACCCGCAGAACTTCACCTACGATACTCAGGTCACGGTGCAGGGCCAGGTGGTCTTCTCCAAGCAAGCCCTGGAGCACGTCCACCACAGCCGCTGGCGCAAGGTCTTCTGGTGGGGCGGCGACGGCTCGCAAGTGCACGTGAAGCACAATACCGCTTATCTGATCGCCAGCCGCGCGCTGCCGAACTACGACCAGAGCGTGGTGCCGTCTGAAGCAACCCTGGCAGGCTACAAGCGGAGCTGGACCGGCCCCGGCATCGAGCCGATGGGTGTTGGCATGGCCGATCCTTACATGCCGAGCACCGGCGGGCGTCCGGACATTGGCCTGTTGCCTGGCTGGGCCGCCAGCTACCTGCTGTCGATGGATGCACGGGCCAAAGAGGTCACGCTGGGCACCGCCGACCTGGCCGGCACCTGGTCGACGCACTACCGCGACAAGAATACCGGCCGCCCGGTAAGTCTGATGGACTATCCGTACATGACCATCCTGGGACGATCTGGTGATACCTATAACCCGGTTACCAGACAGCATGAATCGTTCCCGAATTGCGCACCCGGCGCCAGCTGCGCAACGTATAAGACCCATGACAGTGCGCACCAGCCAGGCTTCGCTTACCTGCCTTACCTGGTCACCGGTGACTACTATTACCTGGAAGAGCTGCAGTTCTGGGCCATGTACGACATATTCGAGTCCAATCCGGGCTACCGCGACAATATCAAGGGCCTGCTGTCGTGGCGGGGTCAGGTACGTGCCGAGGCCTGGAGCCTGCGCACGGTGGCGGAAGCAACCTACATCACGCCGGATAGCGACACGTTGAAAGGGCACTTTACCCGCATCATGACGAACAACATGGAATGGTATAACGCCCGCTACACGAACAACCCCGGCGCCAACATCTTCGGCGTACTCGACGGCGAAGGTGCAGTGGTCTACGGTGGCCGTGGTATCGCCCCGTGGCAGGACGATTTCTTTACTGCTGCCGTTGGCCACACCGCCGAGCTGGGTTTCAGCGGCGCCCAAGCCCTGCTGGCCTGGAAAGCCAAGGCGCCGGTACTGCGCATGAGCGAGCCCATGTGCTGGGTTGACGGTGCGATGTATTCGATGAACATTCGCGATTCGTGGGACAGCCCCAACTATACGACGATGGCCCAGCTGGCAGCCGCCAACCCCACGACGAACCCGAACCTGCCTTGCAATAGTCAGGCAATGGCAAATGCCCTGGGTTTGCGCGTCGGCGAAATGACCGGTTATTCCTCGACTAATATTGGCTACCCGTCGAACATGCAGCCAGCCCTGGCGTATTCGGTGGATGCACGCCTGCCGAATGGCGCGGCCGCATGGGCCAAGTTCATGTCCCGTTCGGTCAAGCCGAACTACAGCGAGAGCCCGCAATTTGCGATCGTGCCGCGCTAAGCGACCGGTGTAGCACCAGGCCCCAACCGCCGCCAGGCTGTTGGGGCTTTTTTATTGCCGCAGCGCGTAACATAACATGAACGAAAAAAAACACCGCCAGGCAAAGCCGGGCGGTGTTTTGGCCGCTGTGATCAGCAAAGCCGGAAGGCTGCGCTTACCAGATGATCACACGCTCTTGCGGTGCCAGGTACATCTTGTCGCCCTGCTTGACCTTGAAGGTTTCATAAAAACCCGGCTGGTTCATCAGGGTGCCGTTGGCGCGGAACTGGCCCGGCGAGTGCGGGTCGGTTTTCACCTGGGCGATGCGGGCCGGCTCGCGCATCTTTTCGCGCCAGACTTGCGCCCAGCCCATGTACAGGCGCTGCTCGCCGCTCAGGCCATCGATCACCGGCGCCTTTTTCCCCTTCAGCGAAATTTTATAGGCTTTCGCCGCGATGGCGAGACCCGAGTTGTCGGCGATGTTTTCGCCCAGGGTCAGTTCGCCGTTGACGTTATAGCCAGGCAGCGGGCTGTAGCCGTTGTACTGCTTGACCAGCATCGCCGCCTTGGCCTTGAAGTTCTTGTGGTCCGACGGGCTCCACCAGTCGCGCAGGTTGCCGTCGCCGTCGTACTGGGCGCCCTGGTCGTCGAAGCCGTGGCTGATCTCGTGGCCGATCACGGCGCCGATGCCGCCGTAGTTGACGGCGTCGTCCGCATTCGCGTCGAAGAACGGCGGCTGCAGGATCGCGGCCGGGAACACGATTTCGTTCATCTCCGGGTTGTAGTAGGCGTTGATCGTCTGCGGCGTCATGCCCCACTCTTCGCGATCGATCGGTTTACCCAGTTTATTCAGTTCGCGGTCGGCTTCGACCACGCGCGAACGCATCACGTTGCCGACCAGGTCGTCGCGCTTGACGACGAGGGCCGAATAATCCTTCCACTTGTTCGGGTAGGCGATCTTCGGGGTAAACTTCGCCAGCTTGGCTTGCGCTTCCTTCTTGGTCGCCGGGCTCATCCAGTCGAGCTTGTCGATGCTCTGTTTATAGGCCGCCAGCAGGTTCTGCACCAGCTTTTCCATGCGCGCCTTGTGCTCGGCCGGGAAGTACTCGGCCACGTACAGTTTACCGACCGCTTCGCCCTGCGCACGTTCGACCGCGCCCACGCCGCGCTTCCAGCGCGGTTCCATCTGCGTCACGCCCGACAGGGTCTTGCCGTAGAAATCGAAACGCTCGTCGACGAAATTCTTCGACAGGAAGTTGGCGTAGGATTCGATCAGGTGCAGCGACAGGTAGGCTTTCCAGGTATCGAGCGAGGTCTTGTTGGAGACGTCGACGAAGGCTTTCAGGTAGGTTGGCTGGCTGACGATCACATAGCTCGCCTTGCCCGACAGGCCGGCGGCATCGAACCAGCTGTTCCAGTCGTAGCCCGGGGCGACCTTGCCCATGTCGGCGACGTTGACCTTGTTGTAGGCCTTGACCGGATCGCGCAGTTCGACCTTGGTCCACTGCACCTTGGCGATCTCGGTCTCGAAGTCGACGATGGCCTTCGCATTCGCAGCGGCGTTCCTGTCGCCGGCCAGCGCCAGCATCTTTTCGGCGTGCTGCTGGTACTTGGCGCGCGTTTCGGCCAGCTTCTTGTCGTCCGCCTTCAGGTAGTAGTCGCGGTCGGGCATGCCCAGGCCACCCTGCATGATGTCGGCCACGTACTTGGTCGAATCCTTGTTGTCCTGGTGGATGGCAAAGTCGAACGGCACGCCGACGCCGATTTTACCGAGGCGCGCCAGCATGGCCGGCAGTTCCGACTTGTCCTTGATTGCGGCGATCTTGTCGAGCTCGCCCTTCAGCGGCGTCGCGCCCAGCTGTTCCAGGCGTGCTTCGTCCATGAAGCTGGCGTAGAAGTCGCCGATGCGCTGGGCGTCGGTGGCCGCGGCCGGGTTGCTGGCGGCGGACTTTTCGATGATGCCGCGCAGGCGCGGCAGGGTATTGTCGCGCAGCTGCATGAACGAACCCCAGCTCGCCTTGTCGGCCGGGATCTCGGTCGTTTTCAGCCACTTGCCGTTCAGGTATTCAAAGAAATCGTCTTGCGGACGCACGCTCGGTTCGATGTATTCGGTAGCGATACCGGAAGACAGGACCGGCGCCTTGGCGCTCTTGGCGGTGGCGGCAGCGCCGGCAGCGCCAGTTTCGGCATTGGCGACGCTGGCAACCAGCGCCAGCGTCAATGCGCTCAGCAGATATTGTTTCATGGGTCTCTCTTTGTTGTTTGATGGATGGTGACCAAAACGGCGCGGCCCGGCGCTCGTGGCGCCAGGCCCTTGTTTCACGCCTCGGCCGGACATATGCATGTCATGCCGACAGCGGCATGACGGCTGCGCAGATCCGGCCGATCGACGACTTTACCAGATCGTGACGCGATCTTTCGGCGCCAGGTACATTTTGTCGCCTTCCTTCACGCCGAACGCTTCATAGAAGGCCGGGTGGTTCATCACGGTGCCGTTGGCGCGGAACTGGCCTGGCGAGTGCGGATCGGTTTTCACTTGCACGATCTGCTGCGCCTCGCGCATTTTCGAACGCCATACCTGGCCGAAGCCCATGAAGAAGCGCTGGTCGCCGGTGAGGCCGTCGATCACCGGGGCCGGCTGGCCTTTCAGGGAGATTTTATAAGCCTTGTAGGCAATCGCCAGACCCGAGTTGTCGCCGATGTTTTCGCCCAGCGTCAGTTCGCCGTTGACGTTATAGCCCGGGATCGGGCTGTAGCCGTTGTACTGTTTCACCAGCATGTCGGCGCGTGCCTGGAAGGCGGCGCGGTCTTCCTTGGTCCACCAGTCGCGCAGGTTGCCTTCGCCGTCGGACTGGCTGCCCTTGTCGTCGAAGCCGTGGCCGATTTCGTGGCCGATCACGGCGCCGATGGCGCCATAGTTGACCGCATCGTCGGCGCGCATATCGAAGAACGGCGGCTGCAGGATCGCGGCCGGGAACACGATTTCGTTCATCGAGCTGCTGTAGTACGCATTCACCGTCTGCGGCGTCATGCCCCACTCTTCGCGGTCGATCGGTTTACCCAGTTTCGTGATGTTGCGGTTGTAGCCGAATTCGGCCGCGCGCTTGACGTTGCCGACCAGGTCGTCGCTGCGGATCGTCAGCTTCGAATAATCGCGCCAGGTGTTCGGATAGCCGACTTTCGGCACGAACTTCGCCAGCTTGGCTTGCGCTTCCTTCTTGGTCGCCGGCGTCATCCAGTCGAGGGTGTCGATGCTTTGCGCGTAGGCGGCGGTGACGTTGTTGACCAGTTCCTGCATGCGCGCCTTGCGCTCGGCCGGGAAGTATTTCGCCACGTACTGGCGGCCGGCGGCTTCGCCCAGCGCGCCTTCGACGACCGAGACGCCGATCTTCCAGCGCGGACGGTTTTCGGTGACGCCGGTCAGCGCGGTGCCGTAGAAGGCGAAGTTGGCGTCGACGAAGGCTTTCGACAGGTAAGGCGCGTATTCGCGCAGCAGCTGCCATTCGAAGTAGGACTTCAGGGTGGACAGCTCGGTCTTGGCCAGCACCTCGTTAAAACCGGTCAGATAGCTTGGCTGGGCCACGATCACGTAATCGAGCTTGTTGCCGACGCCGGCGGCGCCCAGGGCCGCGTTCCAGTCGTAGCCCGGGGTCAGCGCCGCCAGTTCGCGCACGCTCATCTTGTTGTAGCGTTTGACGGGGTCGCGGTTCTCGACCTTGGTCCACTGTACCTTGGCCAGTTCGGTCTCGAAGTCGACGATGGCCTTGGCCTGCGCGGCGGCATTCTTTTCGCCGGCGAGGGTCAGGATTTGCGCCACGTGCGCTTCGTACTTGGTACGCGCGTCGAGCATGCGCTTGTCGTCGAGTTTCAGGTAGTAGTCGCGGTCCGGCATGCCGAGGCCGCCCTGGCCGATGTAGGTCGCGTACCTGGTGGAAGCGCGCGCATCCTGGCCGACGCGGATGCCGTAGGGCGTGGCGACGCCGATCTTCGACAGGTGCGCCACCAGCTGCGGCACGCCCTTCTTGTCCTTCAGGGTGCGGATGCGCTGCAGTTCGCCGGCCAGCGGTTTCACGCCCAGGGTCTCGAGCTTCGCTTCATCCATGAAGCTGGTGTACAGGTCGCCGATCTTCTGGACGTCGGTGCCGGCCTTTTTGTTCTTGTCCTGCTGCGCCGCTTCGACGATTTCGCGCAGGTGCGCCTGGCTGTCGTCGCGCAGCTGCATGAACGTGCCCCAGCTGGCCTTGTCGGCCGGGATCTCGGTCGACTTCAGCCACTTGCCGTTCAGGTAAGTGAAGAAGTCGTCCTGCGGGCGCACCGAGGTGTCGATGAACTGGGTGTCGATGCCCGAGATCGGCGCCGACGTCGCGCTTGCGGCGGCGACTGCGGCGGCCGGCGCGGCATTGGACTTGGGAGGTTCGCCCGCATGGGCGAAGGTGGCCAGCACGGACAGGGTCAGGGTGCTCAGAAGGGTACGTTTCAAGGGAAATCCTCGTATGCCGATAATGTTTTGCCGATGTCGGCGCGCACCGGGCAAAACAGCCGAGCCCGTGTGCACCAACAGGATGGTGACGTTGACCTCGGCCGCGGCAAACAACTGTCCTTACACGACGCAACCTTGCCACCGCGGCATGGGTCATCCCGCAAGAATGCCCGATCCGGACCCATCCGTCGAGAGGGGATGTGGCAAAAATGCTGACACCGCGGCAACTGGGGCGGGGGTACGGCGCCCGTATTGACGGGCCTTATGGCAAATCGGGTGTGGCGCCGGCACGGCGCCGGATACGCGATCAGGCTAGAAACCGATGCCGCCGCCGGCACTTGCCCCAGCACCGGCGCCGCCGTTGCCAGGACGCCCGCGCCCGCCGCCCGGAGCGCCGTGCCCGCCTTCGCGCCCTGCGCCACTACTCGCTTTGCCTTCTGCATGCGCCGGCGGCGCGCCGTCACGCACGCGTTCGAGCTGGTCGGCCAGGAAGCGCAGCACGGTGCGGCGCTGGTTGTCGTCGAGGGCGTCGTTCATCGTCAGCCACAGGCTGCGCAGCTGCGCCTCTTCCTGTGCGCTGGCGGCCGCTTCGGTCTCGGCGGCCAGGCCAAGCTCGCGCAATTCGGCATCCTCGCGCGCGGCCAGCTGGGTCGCGCCCTTCTGCAAGCGCTCGCGGCGCGCCTGGCGCTCGCGCAACAGGGTGCGGGTGCGCGCCTCGCTCTGTTGCCACAGCAGCAGCTGGTTCGGGTTCAGCGCGAGCGCGTTGCGCAGGTGCGGCGCCATCGGCAGCAAGTCCTCGACACGCAGCTCCATCACGGGCGCGGCCAAAGCGCTGCCGGCGTGCAGCAGCAATGCCAGCGAAGCGACGCGCACGGTGTTGGCGAAGATGGCAGTCAATCGCATACGAACTCCAGGCAAAAAAAATGCCCACGACAGGGGCCATGGGCGAAACCACTGAGGAGTGGTGAGAGAAAAACTGGATTGACTATAAGATTGCCAACGGGTTGGCGCCCCGCTTCTTACAATTACTTACCGGAAGTGCAAGCCGCTTTACAAGTGGCGCTCGTTTGCGCGGGCGCACCCCGGCCCGGGCGCGATTCGGGTTTATACTGGGGGCGCGCTATCTCATGCGTTCCTCATTGGCGTTCACCTTTGCCTCACCACCGCCTCACCACCAACAGCTATGGGCTCCACTCTCAAGAATTGCGCTTTGATCGTCGCCGGCGTCACCGCCGGCGTGGCGGTGACCATGCAGTTTTCCGCGCTCGCCTACAAACCGGTCGAGCCGAGCATGCCGCTCGACCAGCTGCAGCAACTGGCCAAAGCGGTGGAGGTGATCCGCTCCGATTACGTCGAGCCGGTCGAAGGCGGCAAACTGCTGACCGATGCCATCTCCGGCATGGTCGATGCGCTCGATCCGCATTCGGCCTACCTCGACCCGGCCGCCTTTCGCGAGCTGCGCGAGGGGACCGAAGGCAAGTTCGTCGGCCTCGGCATCGAGATCGGAGAGAGCGACGACGGCTATGTCGAAATCGTCTCGCCGATGGAAGACTCGCCGGCCGAACGCGCCGGCATCCAGGCCGGCGACCTGATTACCCGTATCGACGGCGCCGACGTCCGTGGCCTCGGGCTGGAAGAAGCGGTCAAGCGCATGCGCGGCACGCCCGGCACCCGCGTCACGCTGACCATTGCGCGCCTGAACACGGCGCAGCCGCTGGTACTCACCGTCGAACGCCAGGAAATCGTGCAGAAAAGCGTCAAGGCCAGCATTGTCGAACCGGGTTATGGCTGGCTGCGCATCGCCCAGTTCCAGGAACCGACCGTCGACGACATGGCCATCAAACTGGCCGAATTGGCGAAGAAGGAACCGCACCTGAAAGGCCTGGTGCTCGACCTGCGCAACGACCCGGGCGGGCTGCTGCAAGGCGCGATCGGCGTCGCCGCGGCGTTTCTGCCCGACGGTGCGGAAATCGTTTCCACCAATGGCCAGCTGGCCGAATCGCGCCAGCGTTTTTATGGCCGCCCCGAACACTACATGCTCAGGAGCGGGCGCGATCCGCTGGCGAGCGTACCCGCCACCTATAAAACCCTGCCGCTGGTGGTGCTGGTGAATACCGGTTCGGCCTCGGCCTCGGAAATCGTGGCCGGTGCCCTGCAGGACCACAAGCGCGCGGCGATCGTCGGCACCCCGACCTTCGGCAAGGGTTCGGTGCAGACGATCCGCCCGATCGGGCACGACGCCGCCGTCAAACTCACCACGGCGCGCTATTTCACGCCCAACGGGCGCTCGATCCAGGCGCGCGGCATCGTGCCCGATTACGCGGTCGACGAAAACCGCGACAACGATGGCCTGAACGCGCTGCGCCTGCGCGAAGCCGACCTGCAGCACCACCTGTCGGGCGACGGTCTCGAAGAAAAGACCCGCCCGGACGATATCGAAGAGCAGATGGCCTTGCTCGACGCCGCGCGCGACCGCAAGCCGCTGGCCTACGGAAGCGCCACCGATTTTCAATTGGCGCAGGCCGTAAAACACCTGAAGGGCGAGCCGATGCAGCTGTCGCAGCGGACAGCGGCGCCGACACTGGCGCGCCACCATGCGCCAGGTCCCCGGCAAAAGCAGGGACAGTGATGGTCTACCCGACAATTCCCAGGCTCCGGCCGATTGTGTAGAATCGCCGTCATTCACACGGGAAGCACCCGTTATCTCCTTTGAAAGTCCCCACCATGAAACCTGTCGTCATCAGCGGCACCGGCCTGTTTACGCCTCCGTATTCCATCTCGAACGACGAGCTGGTGACGGCGTTCAATGCCTACGTCGAGCTGCACAACCGTGAAAATGCCGCCGCCATCGCCGCCGGCGAGGTCACCGCGCTGGAACCGTCGAGCAGCGGCTTTATCGAAAAGGCGTCCGGCATCAAGTCGCGCTACGTGATGGAAAAGGAAGGCATCCTCGACCCGAGCCGGATGACCTCGCGCATCGCCGAACGCGGCGACGACGAACTGTCGCTGCAGGCGGAAATGTGCGTCGCCGCCGCGCGCGAGGCGCTCGAGCGCGCCGGCCGCGTCGCCGCCGACATCGACATGGTGCTGGTCGCCGCCTCCAACATGCAGCGCGCCTACCCGGCGATGGCGGTCGAAGTGCAGGAAGCGCTCGGCATTGAGGGGTTTGGATTCGACATGAACGTGGCCTGCTCGTCGGCCACCTTCGGCATCCAGACCGCGATGGCCGCGGTGCAGACCGGCCAGGCACGTGCCGTGCTGGTCTTGAATCCGGAAATCACCAGCGGCCACCTGAACTTCCGCGACCGCGACAGCCATTTCATTTTTGGCGACGCCTGCACCGCGATCGTCATCGAAGCGGCCGACACGGCGGTGAGCGAACACCAGTTCGAGATCCTCGATTCGAAACTGAAAACCAAGTTTTCGAACAACATCCGCAACAACTTCGGCTTCATGAACCGTTTCGACGAAGCCGGCGCCGGCAAGGCCGATAAACTGTTCCGCCAGCAGGGCCGCAAGGTGTTCAAGGAAGTGTGCCCGATGGCGGCCGAGATGATCCGCGCCACGGTGGAGAATGCCGGCCTGCAGATCCCGCAAGTGTCGCGCTACTGGCTGCACCAGGCCAACCTGAACATGAACCTGCTGATCGCGCGCACCCTGCTCGGCCGCGACGCCGAGCCGAACGAGGCGCCGGTGATCCTCGACACCTACGCGAATACCTCGTCGGCGGGATCGATCATTGCGTTCCACAAGTACCAGGACGATTTGCCGGCTGGTGCGAACGGCGTGATTTGCTCGTTCGGGGCCGGGTACTCGATCGGTTGCGTGGTCGTGCGCAAGAAGTAGGTTTCGATTATTTAAACGTTGTAACGCGTGGACTCAGGAGTCCACCCTACGTATACCTCGGTTCGTAGGGTGGAGCGGGCGGCGAACCGCTCCCGACTCCACGCGGTACGGCATATGATCAGAGGCGTGCCGCCAACTCCGCTCCCTCCCGAATCGCCCGCTTCGCATCCAGCTCCGCCGCCAGCACCGCCCCGCCGATCTTGTGGAACGCCGTCCGCGGCGCCGCCTCTCCCCCCGTCAATTCATCCAGGCTCTCCTGCCCCGCGCAGATGACGACATTGTCCACCTCCAGCACGCGCGCCTCGCCGCCGACCGTGATGTGCAAGCCGGCATCGTCGATGCGTTCGTACTGCACCCCGGCCAGCATCTGCACGCCGCCGCGCAGCAGCGCCGCCCGGTGCACCCAGCCAGAGGTTTTACCGAGCCCTGCGCCCGGACGCGTGCTTTTACGCTGCAACAGGTACAGCTGGCGGTAAGGATGCGGCGCCACGGGTTTAACCAGTCCCCCTTCCACCGTCGCCGCCAGGTCGACGCCCCACTCCCCGGTCCACGCCGAGATCGGCTGCGGCAGCGGGTGCGCCGGGTCGTGCAGTAAAAATTCGCCGGTATCGAAACCGATGCCGCCGGCGCCGATGATCGCCACGCGTTTTCCGACAGGCGCCTTGTCGCGCAAGACCTGCAAATAGGACAGCACCTTCGGGTGGTCGATACCGGGAATCGCCGGCAGGCGCATGCGCACGCCGGTGGCGACGATGACGTGGTCGAAGCCGGCGGCCAGCAGTTCGGCGCGCGTCACGCGGCGGTTCAGTTGCACGTCCACGCCGCTGGACGCCAGCTTGCGCGCGAAATAGCGCACCGTCTCCCTGAACTCTTCCTTCCCCGGGACCTGCATGGCGACATTGAACTGGCCGCCGACCTGCCCGGCCGCTTCGAACAGCGTCACCACATGGCCGCGCTCGGCAGCCACGGTCGCTGCCGACAGCCCGGCCGGTCCGGCGCCGACCACAGCGATCCGGCGCGGTGTATTCGTCTTCGTGTAGACCAGCTCCGTCTCGTGGCAGGCGCGCGGGTTGACCAGGCAGCTGGCACGTTTATTCGAGAAGGTATGGTCGAGGCAGGCCTGGTTACAGCCAATGCAGGTATTGATCTCATCGGTGCGCCCACTCGCCGCTTTGGCGACAAAGGCGGCGTCGGCCAGGAAGGGCCGCGCCATGGAGACCATGTCGGCGTCGCCGCGCGCCAGCACCTGTTCGGCCTCGTGCGGCATGTTGATGCGGTTCGAGGCGACCACCGGGATGCTCACTTCGCGGCGCAGGCGCCCGGCCACGCTGGTAAACGCCGCGCGCGGCACCGAAGTGACGATGGTCGGCACGCGCGCCTCATGCCAGCCATAGCCGGTATTCAGGATGGTGACGCCGGCCGCCTCCAGCGCGCGCGCCACGGCCACCACTTCGTCCCAGGTGTTGCCGCCTTCGACCAGGTCGAGCACCGAATGGCGGTACATCAGGATGAATTCCGTACCCACGGCGGCGCGGATGCGGCGCACGACCTCCACCGCCAGGCGCATCCGATTCTCGATCGGCCCGCCCCAGCGATCCGTCCGCTTGTTGACGCGCGCGCATAAAAACTGGTTCAGCAAATAACCCTCGCTGCCCATCACCTCGACGCCATCGTAGCCGGCCAGTTTCGCCAGCTTGGCGCAGCGCACGTAGGCGCGGATGGTCGACTCGATGCCGGATTCGCTCAGTTCCTTCGGCTTGAACGGAGAGATCGGCGATTTCAGCGGCGACGCGGAGACGACAAAGGGTTGATAGCCGTAGCGGCCCGCGTGCAGGATCTGCAGCAGGATCTTGCCGCCCTCTTCGTGCACGGCGCGCGTGACGCGGCGGTGGTTGGGCACGTCGCCGATCATGTTCAGGGTGCCGCCCAGCGGCAGCAGCCAGCCTTGCCGGTTCGGGGAAATGCCGCCGGTGACGATCAACCCCACCCCGCCGGCGGCGCGCTCGCGATAAAAGGCGGCCAGCTTGCCGTAGTTATAAAACCGGTCTTCGAGGCCGGTGTGCATCGAGCCCATGATCACGCGGTTCTTCAGCGCCGTGAAGCCGAGGTCGAGCGGCGCGAGCAGATGGGGGTAGGCGGTGTTTGTCATTCCGGCATTATCATGGAATCACGCCGGAAATCAGTCGAGCGCTGGTTCTAAACGTACTGGCGCCCGCCCTACAAAATCACACCAAATGGCTCTCCGGCGCGCGCAATTCGGCGAACTGCTCGATGCTGCCGATTTTGACGGTCACCGGATTCAGGCTGGCATTCGGCGACAGCGAGCGCCAGGCAAATTTCCATTCGCGTTCCTGCGCCTCGGCGCCGGTCTTGGTGAACGCCGCGCCCAGCGGCGAGCGACTGCCGTATTCGACGGCGCCGTCGATGCCGGCCCAGTTCGGCAATGCGCGCTGGACCGCGCGGTGCAGGCGTTCGCCGAATTCCTCGCTGTTGTGGATGACGAGGCAGCAATCGGCCGGTCCCAGCACCTCGAACAGGCGTTTGTTCCAGGCCTGGGAGAACGACACGGTCAGGAAGCCACCGGCCGGCTGCAGCCGGAACAGGCCTTCCTTGAGCGCCTGTTCGAGTTCGTCGCGCATGCCGTAGCGGTGCAGGGTGGGTGGGCGCTGGTAGTCGTGCATGTGGTACTCGATTCGATGTGGAAAAGTAAATTAAGTGCGGCGCGCGCCCGGCACCAGGTGGGCGTCATGGCGCATGCGCATGAAGCGCGACGAAATAAAAATCTCGCGCAGGAAAAAGACGAAGCTGGAAATCAGGCCGCCCATGGCCAGCACGAAGGACGCGGCGATGTACTGGTCGAGCTTGATGTTGGCGCTATCTCCCAGGAACAGCATCGCGATCACCAGGCACACCAGGAAGCCGCAGGCGGTGCTCGAGGTGATCGCGTAGTTGATCAGGTGCGAGCGCACGTACAGCGTCTCCAGTTCTTCGGTGTAGTCGTCGTTCGGGCCGATCTGCAGGCGGTCTTCCAGCACCCGGGTGCGGTCGATGATGCGCGCCAGCCGGTTGGTGAGCACGGTCAGCTTGGTGGCCACGCCCGTCAGCAGGAACACGGGGGCGATCGCCAGCTGGATCATGTGGCCGATGTCGCTAATCTGGATATTCATGGGAATACGTGCGTTGGCATTTTTGAGGCATTGTCGATGACGTTGTCTGTCCGTCAGGCGTAGTGTAGCAGCCGCGTCGCGGCAGAATATGCCCGCCCCAGCTCAATCGAAGCGTCCGTAGCGCTTGAACTGTTCGGTCGCGCCGACCAGCGCGCGCGCGATGCCGATCTCGAGCGCGCCATGGCCGGCGTCCGGGACCATGCGCATGGCCGAACCGGGCCAGGCCGCGTGCAGGCGGTGCGCCGCCAGCGGCGGGCAGATCACGTCGTAGCGGCCCTGCACGATCACGGCCGGCAAGTGGGCGATGCGGCCGATGTCGCTGATGAGCTGGTCCTCTTCGATAAACGCGCCGTTCGCCATGTAGTGCGCTTCCAGGCGGCCGACGCCGAGGTCGAGCGTGTCGGACGGCTGCTCTTCTTCCTGCGGCAGCAGGAACACCCGCCGCCCCTCGAAACGGCTCCAGGCGCGCGCCGCCGGCCAGTACAGGCGCGGGTCGTCGCACAGCAGGCGGCGCGCATACGCCCCCAGCAAGTCGGCCCGTTCCTCGAGCGGGATCGGGGCGATGAATTCGTCGTACAGTTCCGGATAAAACCATTGGACGCCGTACAGGAACCACTCGACCTCGGCTTTCGTGCACAGGAAAATCCCGCGCAAAATGAAACCGAGGCAGCGCTCCGGATGGGCCTGGCCATAGGCCAGCGCCAGGGTCGAGCCCCAGGAGCCGCCGAACACCAGCCAGCGCTGGATGCCGAACATGACGCGCAGGCGCTCGATGTCCTCGATCAGCAGAGCGGTCGTGTTATTCTTCCATTCGCCCAGCGGCGTCGATTTACCAGCGCCGCGCTGGTCGAACAGGATCACGCGGTAGGCGTGCGGATCGAAAAAGCGCCGGTGCTGGGGAGACAGGCCGGCGCCCGGACCGCCATGCAGAAACAGGACCGGAATGCCGTTCGGATTGCCGACCTCTTCCCAATAAATCGTGTGCAGCGCATCGACCGCCAGCATGCCGTGGCGAGTCGGTTGGATCGGCGGAAACAGCGACGGCGGGGTGGCGGGCATGGCAGCTTTCTTGAAGTTCAGGCAAGGATTGTAGCTTACCCGGCCGCTGCTTTAGAAGAAGGTATTGTAGGCCCCGCGCACGTGATAATCGTCGTCGACGGCGAGCAGCAGCGGCCACTTGTCGAAGGTGGTGCACGGGTGCGAGATGCCGCAGCCGACCAGGTCGCCCACGGCCAGTTCGGTGCACAGCGGGTGGCCGTCGGGCAGGCGCAGGTAGGCGTGCTGGTCGTTCAGTTTGTCGATGCGGCAGCCGGCGGGCAGCGCGTGCGGCGTGCCCGGTCCCGGACGGTGGTAGAGCAGCGGCGTCGGCAGGTCGGCGTCGTACGAGGCGTCGCGCTTGCCCATGGTGAGGATGGCCAGCGTCGGCTCCGGGCGCGACTGCACCATCGACCACACTTCCAGGGCTGGCCGCAGGCCGTCGGATTCTGTTTCGCGTGCGTTCAATTCGCCGATCATGCGTTCGTAGGTGCCATGGTCGCTGGTCAGATAACAGCCGCTGCGCAGCACGGCGCGCACGGGCCGCGACAGGCCGGGCACGGCGGCAAAGCCGCGCGCCACCAGGTCGAAATACGCCGAGCCGCCGGCCGACAGCAATATCTCGGCGCCGACGAACAGCCCTTCGTCGTCGGCGCTGCGCACCAGTGCGACCAGCTGCGCCAGAAAGGCGTCGACGTGCGCCAGATCGGCGCCGCGGTCGTCGCTCACCAATAGCCCTTCGTAACCCTCGAAGCCGGCCAGTTGCAAGCCAGGGGCGCCGGCGATGGCACGCGCCACCGTCAGCGCTGCTTCCGGCGAACGGCAGCCGGCGCGTTGACCCGATAAGCCCAGTTCGACCAGCACCGGCAGCGGCCGAATTAGCGGATGCAGCGCCACTGCCTCGGCCAGGCGCGCCACACCCGCCAGCGAATCGGCCAGCACGATGCAGTCGAAATCCGGGTCGCCGCGCAGCAGCGCCAGCAAGCTGCGGATGTCGCTCGGCGCCACCAGCTGGTTCGCCAGCAGCACACGGCGCACCCCGAAGCGGTGCGCGACCTGGAGCTGCGTGACGTTCGCCAGCGTGATGCCCCAGGCGCCGTTGGCCAGCTGGGCGCCGAACAGTTGCGGACTCATGGTGGTCTTGCCGTGTGGCGCCAGCGTGACCCCGTAGCGTTCGCAAAAACGCCTCATCCAGTCGAGGTTATGGCGCAAAGCCGACGTTTTCAGCACCGCCACCGGGAAGCTGGTATCCGCGTGCAGCACGTTCCAGCCCTGCACGCCGAGCGCGCCCTGGCGCAATGGCTCCGTAATCGGCAAGCCTTTCATACCAGGCTGCAGCAGTTGCTCGTCGAGGGCGCCCAGCGCCAGGCCGTCGTATGGGAGCGTGTGCATGGTCTCAATCGCCAGACTGGCCCGGCAAGCCGGCGCGCTGGCGCAGGCGCAATGCCAGGTCCTTGCGCAGCTGGGCGTGCGAGGGAGTGAGCCCGTACTCGTCGGGTGTATAGGTGATGCCGGGCAGGATGCCGTCGGCTTCGAGCTGGGGCAGCAATTCTTCCAGCAATTCCTGCAAGCCGAATTCCTGCGGGATGTAACCCGTCCACTCGAGCACGGCGCACTGCTGGGCCAGCGCATCTGTCGGCCAGAGCGGAAACACGAGGGCGCCATCGTCGGTCTTGCCGATCGCCCAGCCGTCGTTGACCAGGCCCCAGACCCGGCCGGTATCGGCCACGCGGCGAATAAAGTGGTCGTAGCGCAGGGCTTTCGGTAGGGCGAGGACGTCGGCTTGGGCGTCGGGCTGGGAGTCAATGGTCATGGCGTGCATCGGAGTGGTCTCTGCACACAGGATACAAAAACCGGCGCAAACCGGCCACGCTCTTGGGAAACCGCGTTGACCACTCCCATTTTGGGTACTATCATTCCCAAAATGAGTATGCTTCTCGACTTTCTTTTTACGTCTACCCAACAGCGCTTGCTGGGAATGTTGTTCGGCCAGGCCGAGCGGTCTTTTTACGCAAACGAGTTGATTGCCCGTGCCGGCATAGGTACCGGCGCGGTACAGCGGGAACTCCTTCGCATGGAAAAGGCGGGGTTGCTTAGCACGCAACGTATCGGCAACCAGAAGCACTATCAGGCAAATCCACGTTGTCCGATTTTTGCGGAATTGCGCGCGATTGTCCGCAAGACCCTGGGAGCCGCCGATCTTCTGCGTACCGCCCTCGCTCCCGTGTGGGACAACATCGACGTCGCATTCGTGTATGGCTCGGTAGCCGAAGGCACCGAACATGCCGACAGCGACGTCGACCTGATGGTGATCAGCGCTGCATTGTCGAATGCGGCACTATTGCGTGCACTGGAGCCGGCCCGGGTAGAACTCGGCCGTAGCGTCAATCCGACCTTGTACACGCCGGAGGAATTCTTCCAACGCGTGCGCGAGCGCCGCTCCTTTATACTGCGTGTACTCGCCAAGCCCAAATTGTTCATCAAGGGGGCGGAAAATGAGCTCGTCCAAACTGAAAAATTTGTCGACGATCGGCCAGCTCAAGCCTGAAGCGCCTGATCCCAATGAGCGCGCCGGCCTGTTGCGTTCCGCAATCGAGCGCTTGCAGGATGCGCGCATCCCCAGCCTCTCGCTTGTCAGTCGCTTTGATCTTGCCTACAACGCTGCGCACGCGGCCGCATTGGCGGCGCTGCGCGCACACGGTTATCGCAGTGAAAACCGTTTTATCGTTTTCCAGTGCCTGGAACATACGGTTGGATTTACGGCCGAACAGTGGCGCCTGCTCGACCAGGCGCACAGAAAGCGCAATCTTGCCGAGTACGAAGGTGATTTGGATGTTACTTCTGGATTCGTGGACGAGTTGATCGAGCAAGTTGCCGTACTTATCGGCGTTGTCGAAAAGCTGCCGTGACCGATCAAACACTGCGCTGTTTTGGTCAGGTAACCGCAGATTATGCAGTTCACCTGGTATAAAAAAAGCACCGTTCGGCTGCTCGCCGACACGGTGCTACTGTTTCAATGCGCAAGCCCCTTACGACATGTGCTGACCACCATTGATGGCGATGTTCGCGCCGGTGACGAACGCCGCTTCGTCCGACGACAGGTAAGCGACCAGGCCGGCCACTTCGTCCGGTTTGCCCAGGCGGCCCATCGGGATTTGCGGGATGATCTTGCTTTCCAGGACTTCACTCGGGATTTCCATCACCATCTTGGTGCCGATATAGCCCGGCGAGATGGTGTTGACGGTGACGCCCTTGCGCGCCACTTCCAGCGCCAGCGCCTTGGTAAAACCATGCATGCCGGCTTTGGCGGCCGAATAGTTGGTCTGGCCGAAGGCGCCCTTCTGGCCGTTGACCGACGAGATGTTGATGATCCGGCCCCAGCCGCGCTCGACCATGCCGTCGCAGACCGGCTTGGTCATGTTGAACACGGAATCGAGGTTGGTCTTGATAACCGCATCCCAGTTCACCTTGTCCATCTTCTTGAAAGTCATGTCGCGCGTGATGCCGGCGTTATTCACCAGCACGTCGATTGGACCGACTTCCTGCTCGACCTGTTTGACGCAAGCCTGGGCCGAATCGTAGTCGGCCACGTCGCACGGATACGCCTTGAAATTGAAACCCTGGTCGCGCATCGAGGCCAGCCAGCCCTCGGCCTTGGTGTTGCCCGGCGAGTGGGTGGTGACCACCGTATAGCCGAGTGCCGCCAGCTTCATGCACACTGCCTCGCCGAGGCCGCCCATACCGCCCGTTACCAATGCTACTCGTGCCATGTTGTCTTCTCCTATGTTTTATTATCCGAACCGAACTGCAGAACTACCCTGGTCAGTCGCGCTCGACCGCCAGCGCCACGCCCATCCCGCCACCGATGCACAGGCTGGCAAGACCGCGCTTGGCATCGCGCCGGACCATTTCGTGCAGCAAGGTCACCAGCACGCGCGCGCCGGAAGCGCCGATCGGGTGGCCGAGGGCAATGGCGCCGCCGTTGACGTTGATCTTCGACGTATCCCAGCCCATTTCCTTGTTGACCGCCACGGCTTGCGCGGCAAAGGCTTCGTTGATTTCCATCAGGTCGACCTGGTCGTGGGTCCAGCCGGCCTTTTGCAGGCACAGGCGCGAAGCCGAGACCGGGCCCATGCCCATGATGGTCGGATCGAGGCCCGAGGACGAATACGCCTTGATGCGCGCAATCGGGGTAAGACCGAGTTCGCGCGCCTTGGAGGCGCTCATCATGATCACGGCGGCGGCGCCGTCGTTCAGGCCGGAGGCGTTGCCGGCGGTGACAGTGCCTTCCTTGTTGAAGGCCGGACGCAGGCTGGTGAGCGCCTCGATGGTGCTGCCCGCTTTCGGATACTCGTCGGTATCGAACACGACGGTGCCCTTTTTCGACGGGATCTCGATCGGGATGATCTCGTCCTTGAATTTGCCGGCGGCCTGGGCCGCCTCGGCCTTCAGTTGCGAGTTCAGCGCGAACTCGTCCTGCTCGGCGCGCGAGATCTCGTACTTGCGGGCGACGTTTTCGGCGGTGACGCCCATGTGGTACTGGTTGTAGACGTCCCACAGGCCGTCGACGATCATGGTGTCGACCAGTTTGGCGTCGCCCATGCGGAAACCGTCGCGCGAGCCGTTCAGCACGTGCGGCGAGGCGCTCATGTTTTCCTGGCCGCCGGCGATGACGATGCTGGCGTCGCCGCAGCGGATCGCCTGGGTGGCCAGGTGGGTCGCTTTCAGGCCGCTGCCGCAGACTTTGTTGATGGTGTAGGCGGGCACCATGTCGGGCAGGCCGGCCTTGATGACGGCCTGGCGCGCCGGGTTCTGGCCGGCGCCGGCGGTGAGCACCTGGCCCATGATGACTTCGCTGACGGTGGCCGGGTCGATGCCGGTTTTCGCCAGCAGCTGGCGGATGACCTGCGCGCCGAGTTCGGCCGCTGGGACTTTGGCGAGCGAGCCGCCGAATTTGCCGACCGCGGTACGGCCTGCGGCTACGATGACGACGTCTTCCATTATTGTCTCCGGTATTCTGGCTTGGCCAGGGTTGAAGGGGGCAGCGATAGCTCGCTACGAGTGCGTGAAAAAATCGCCATGGCGGCGTTGCACCGCCTTGCCGTACCCACGTACTGTCTTCGGCGGCGCGCCGGGCGTTCGTATCCCTTGCCCTGACGATTTTTTCACACACTCGATGCTCTGTAGCGATGGCATGTACACCCGGATACGGTGCAGGGCTGCCGATTCGGCCTGGCGGAAACCTCGAATGGTAGGTTTCACGCCTGCGTTTACGTTTGAGCGAAGTCAATCTTATCAGCTTATCCACGGAAAACAACCAGTAATGCCGTCAGGTTGATAAGGGGTTTCCACAGGGTGATTTCCGGCAAAATATTGAACACTTTCGCAGCCTCCATTGCCCTATGGAATGATAGGGAAATGCTGCCCTTTTCAGCACATTTCACAGTAGAATGCACGGGCTAATCCAACCTGATCCGTTTATGTCGAAAAGCCCGTCCAGCCTGCCCATCGAAATCAAGATTTCCACGGTCGTCGCCATCTCGGCGATCCTGCACTCGGTCGATCCGATTGCGATCGATGCGGCCCTCCAGCAGATGACCGGCGGCGTCTCGGACTTCTTCGAGGATGAATTCGCGGTGATCGACGTCGGCGCGCTCGCCGGCGACCACACCTATATCGACTGGCGCGCGCTGGTCGACCTGCTGAAAAAATACCGCCTGAACGCGGTCGCCGTGCGCGGCGCGACGCCGGCCATGTTCGAGGCCATCAAGGCGCGCGGCCTGGCGCTCGACGAGGGGCAAGCCGGCGCCGAGCGCGCACGCGAGGACGTGGCCGCGGCCACCGCGGCGGCGAATGCACCTGCCGCGGCGCCGCAGCCTGCACCGCAGCCCGCACCGGCGCCGGCGCCACCCCAGCCGCAGACGGTCGCCCTGCCGGCGATGATCGTCGACACGCCGGTGCGCGCCGGCCAGCGCGTGTATGCGCGCGGCTGCGACCTGATCATCACGGCGGTGGTGAACAATGGCGCCGAGATCATTGCCGACGGCAGCATCCACGTGTACGCGCCGATGCACGGGCGCGCGCTGGCGGGCGCCTCCGGCAATGCCGATTCGCGCATCTTCGGTTTGTCGCTGCAACCGGAACTGGTGTCGATCGCAGGCGTGTACCGTACCTTCGACGACGGCTTCCCGGCCGAGCTGGCACGCCAGCCGGCACAAATTCGCCTGGTCGGCGACCGGATCGATATATCATCCATGACTTCGCATCGCTGACTCCGGCTTCGTCGGGCGCACAAGCGCGCTACTGACCAGATACTGTAAAGGACACTTTTGTGGCAAGAATTATTGTTGTGACGTCCGGCAAGGGCGGCGTGGGCAAAACCACCTCCAGTGCAAGCTTTTCCACCGGGCTGGCCCTGCGCGGCCACAAGACCGCGGTGCTGGACTTCGACGTCGGCCTGCGTAACCTCGACCTGATCATGGGTTGCGAACGCCGTGTGGTGTACGACCTGGTCAACGTGATCAATGGCGAGGCGACGCTGAACCAGGCCCTGATCAAGGACAAGCACTGCGACAACCTGTTCATCCTGCCGGCTTCGCAAACGCGCGACAAGGATGCGCTGTCGGAAGACGGCGTCGAGCGCGTGCTGAACGAGCTGGTCAAGATGGATTTCGAGTTCATCATCTGCGATTCGCCGGCCGGCATCGAGCATGGCGCGCTGATGGCGCTGACCTTCGCCGACGAGGCGCTGATCGTGACCAATCCGGAAGTGTCGTCGGTGCGCGATTCGGACCGCATCCTCGGCATCATCCAGGCCAAGTCGCGCCGCGCCCAGACCGGCGGCGAGCCGGTCAAGGAACACCTCCTGATTACCCGCTATTCGCCGAAGCGCGTCGAAAACGACGAGATGCTGTCCTACCAGGACGTGCAGGAAATCCTGCGCATCCCGCTGATCGGCATCATCCCGGAATCGGAATCGGTGCTGCACGCATCGAACCAGGGCAATCCGGCGATCCATTTCAAAGGCACCGACGTGGCCGAGGCGTATGAGGACGTGGTCGCCCGCTTCCTGGGCGAAGAGCGTCCACTGCGCTTCACCAACTATGAAAAGCCGGGCCTGCTGCAGCGCATCTTTGGGGCAAAATGACATGGCCTTGCTCTCATTCCTGTTCCCCGAAAAGAAGAAGAGCGCGACCGCGGCCAAGGAACGGCTGCAGATCATCATCGCGCGCGAGCGCACCAACCGCGCCGGTCCCGACTTCCTGCCGGCCCTGCACCGCGAACTGATCGAAGTGATTTCTAAATACACCAAGGTCAACGCGGACGACATCAAGATTTCGCTCGACCGCCAGGGCAACCTGGAAGTGCTCGACGTCAACGTGGTGCTGCCTGACGCCTGACGCCGGCCACTCCTCCCACATCAAGGCGCCCCGATCGGGCGCCTTTTTCTTTTGCGACGCCATCTTGTTCACCTTGCCGGCATGCCTTACCCTGTTCGGCTAAATGTAGGACAGCACGCTAGCCCGACATCAGGTACTCTTTAAAATGTACCAGCAAGTTAGTAAAATCCTGCAACACTGTTGTTTTTTGGCTATTAATGTTGCTTTTATGCGGCAATCGTTCAAGCTAGGAACACTCTCATAAAACTGCCGGAATTGAGCGCGCATAGAGTGAGAATGGCTGAGAAAACGCTGGGCGCGTCCGACACTTTTCTTCTTTCGGTAAAAAATGAAAATTTGCGATTAGCATTATTTTGTCAAAGTCTGATATAGTCGGTTTAACGTTGTAGGACTCATCCTACAGTACGAATTTGACAAGTAATGTGCCGCCATGAGAATAGCCGTCTTTGATAATGACCGTAGTCAGGCAGACCTGGTTTGCCAGGTGCTCAGTGCCGCTGGCCACAGTTGCCAGTTTTTCGACAGCGGCAAGGATATGCTGGCGCAGATGCGCAAGGACAGCACCGATCTCCTGATCATGGACTGGCCGGCCGGCGATATGGAGGCGGCCGACATCCTGCGCCGCGCCAAGGAAAAGATGGCGCCCGAAGCGCCCGCCATGTTCCTGGTCAGCGGCAATGCCGAGGACGATATCGTGGCCGGCATGGCCGCCGGCGCCGACGATTACCTGGTCAAGCCGCTGCGCCGCGGCGAACTGGTGGCGCGCGTGTCCGCCCTGCTGCGCCGCGCCTACCCTTCCCAGACCGGTACCGAACAGCTGCAGTTCGGCTCCTACGTGTTCGAAACGCGTCCGGGGCGCCTGCTCAAGGATGGCAGCGTCATCGACGTCACCCAGAAAGAGTTTTATCTGGCCCTGCTGTTCTTCCGCAATATTGGCCGTCCGCTGTCGCGCGCCTATATTCACGAAGCCGTCTGGGTGCGCGAAACGGCCGTACCGTCGCGTACCATGGACACCCACGTCTCGCGCGTGCGCAATAAACTCAGCCTGCGCCCCGAAAACGGTTTCAGATTGGTGCCGGTGTACAGCTACGGCTACCGCCTCGAAAAGCTCGGCGCCGCCTGATTTTCCGCGGCTGGGTACCCCGTGCCCAGCCGGACCTCCCCCTATGATACTGTTCGTGCAAGCTTCCCATGGACACAGGGCGCCTCTCGTGGCCCGGCCCACGCTACACCCCGCGCGCATGGGGGTATAATGCGGCTCACCGTCTTCCTCTTTTCACCCCAGCATGCAATTGCTCGCCGTTGGCCTGAACCACACCACCGCCCCCGTCTCGCTGCGCGAGCAGCTGGCGCTCGGACCCGAGCAGCTGGGGCGTGCGGTGCACTCGGCACGCGAATGGTTTAGCCGCTTCAAGGGTGCTGACGTTGGCGGCGGCGGCGACGAGGCGGCGATCCTCTCCACCTGTAACCGCACCGAGCTGTATGCCGCCAGCGGCGTGCCCAATCCGCTCGACGCCTCGGCCCAGTTCCTGGCCCACTACCACGCCCTGAATTTCGCCGAACTGCGCCCGCACCTGTACATGCTGCCGCAGGACGATGCCGTGCGCCACGCCTTCCGCGTCGCCTCCGGGCTCGATTCGATGGTGCTGGGCGAACCGCAGATCCTCGGCCAGATGAAGGATGCGGTGCGCACCGCCGAAGAGGCCGGCGGCCTGGGCACTTACCTGCACCAGCTGTTCCAGCGCAGCTTCGCGGTGGCGAAAGAGGTGCGCACCACCACCGAGATCGGCGCCCACAGCGTGTCGATGGCGGCTGCCTGCGTACGCCTGTCGCAACGCATCTTCGACAGCATCGCCGACCAGCACGTGCTGTTCATCGGCGCCGGAGAGATGATCGAACTGTGCGCCGCCCACTTTGCCGCGCACAACCCGAAATCGATCACGATCGCGAACCGCACCCTGGAACGCGGCGAATCGCTCGCCACCCGCCTGAACGCGCGCGCGATCCGCCTGGCCGACCTGCCCGACTGCCTGGCGCAGTTCGACATCGTCGTCTCCTGCACCGCGTCCACGCTGCCGCTGCTCGGCCTCGGCCTGGTCGAGCGTGCGATCAAGGCGCGCCGCCACCGCCCGGTGTTCATGGCCGACCTGGCGGTTCCGCGCGATATCGAGCCTGAAGTGGCGCGACTCGACGACGTGTTCCTGTACACCGTCGACGACCTGGCGCAAGTGGTACAAACCGGCATGGAAAGCCGGCAAGCGGCCGTGGCCCAGGCCGAAGCCATCATCGAGACCCGGGTCGCCTCCTTCATGCACTGGATCGGCGACCGCGCCGTGGTGCCGGTGATCCAGCAACTGCACGAGTCGAGCGAGGCGCTGCGCCTGGCCGAGCTTGAGCGCGCGCGCAAGCTGCTGGCCAGGGGCGAGGATGTCGACGCCGTGCTGGAAGCGCTCTCCAAGGGTCTCACCGCGAAATTCCTGCATGGCCCGCAACAGGCGCTGCACCGCGCCGAAGGCGACGAACGCGCACGCCTGGCGAACCTGCTGCCGCAACTGTTCCGCGGCCGCCGTTAGCGTCGTTTATTTTTTGCAGTTGCGCCGTCCACGGGCGCATCCGGGCGCCCTTGCGCCCTCCTGTCATCTCTTCTGCTCTCAAAAAACACCATGAAACCATCGATGCTGGCCAAGCTCGACCAACTGGCGAACCGCCTGGTCGAACTCGACGAATTGCTGACCCACGAAGGCGCCACCGCCAACATGGACAATTATCGGAAGATGACCAGGGAGCACGCCGAGATCGGCCCGCTGGTCGCGCTGTATCGCCAATACCAGGAAGCGAATGGCGACATCGCCACGGCCCAGGAGATGCTGGCCGACCCGGAGATGAAGGAATTCGCCCAGGAAGAAATCGAAGCGGCCAAAACGCGCCTGGGCGCCCTCGACCTCGACCTGCAGAAAATGCTGCTGCCGAAGGATGAAAACGACGAGCGCAACATTTTTCTTGAGATCCGCGCCGGCACCGGCGGCGATGAATCCGCCCTGTTCGCCGGCGATTTATTGCGCATGTACACCCGCTTCGCCGAACGCAACCGCTGGCAAGTCGAGATGGTGTCGGAATCAAGTTCGGACCTGGGCGGCTACCGCGAAGTCATCGTGCGCGTGATCGGCAACGGCGTGTATTCGAAACTCAAATTCGAATCGGGCGGCCACCGCGTGCAGCGCGTACCGGCCACCGAAACGCAAGGACGCATCCACACCTCGGCCTGCACGGTCGCCGTGATGCCGGAGGCGGACGAGGTCGAGGACGTCTACATCAACCCGGCCGACTTGCGCATCGACACCTACCGCGCCTCGGGCGCCGGCGGCCAGCACATCAACAAAACCGATTCGGCGGTGCGCATCACCCACCTGCCGACGGGGATCGTGGTCGAATGCCAGGACGACCGCAGCCAGCATAAAAACAAGGCGCAGGCGATGAAGGTACTGGCCGCGCGTATCAAAGACGTGCAGTTGCGCGAGCAGCAGTCGAAGGAAGCGGCCACCCGCAAGAGTCTGATCGGCTCGGGCGACCGCAGCGAACGCATCCGCACCTATAACTTCCCGCAGGGACGGCTGACCGATCACCGCATCAACCTGACCCTGTATAAACTCGATTTCATCATGGACGGTGACTTGACCGAACTGACCAATGCGCTGGCGGCCGAGCACCAGGCGGAGTTGCTGGCGGCGCTGGGCGATTAAGGTCGCGTTAAGACAATAAGGTCTTGCCAATGTGAAAATGTGGCGGCGATCCTGACCTATGCGAGAATCGCCGCCATCCTCTCACCACGAAAGCCACCACGTGATGCCACGTTCCCGCTCCGTTTTACTGCTCATTTCCCTCGTCAGCTTCGCGCTGGTCGGCGCCGCCGTCTATCTGCAGCATGTGCACGACATGCTGCCCTGCCCGCTGTGCGTGATCCAGCGCTATGCCTTCATCGGCATCGGCCTCGCCGCCCTGATCGGTGCGCTGAGCGGCAAGATCCGCGCCGGCGCCGGCGTGGCGCTGCTGGCGGCGCTCGGCGGTCTCGGCACGGTCGGCAAGCATTTATATGTGCTGGCCAATCCCGGCTTTTCCTGCGGTATCGATCCGATGGAAACGACACTGAACACGATCCCGACCGCCACCATGATGCCGTGGCTGTTCAAGGCCGAAGGCTTGTGCGAGAGCGCCACCGACGGCTTGTTCGGCTTGTCGATTCCGCAATGGTCGGCGGTCTGGTTCGTGCTGCTGACCCTGGGCCTGGTCTGGGTCCTGTTCGCAAGCCGGCGCACGCGATGAAAGTTGTCGCCGGCACCACGGTCAAGGCGCTGCAGGCCAGCTTGCCGCTCGATCCGCTGGAAAACCGCATCCTGATGTGCCATGCGCTGGGCCTCACCCGCGTCGGGCTGATCACCAATGCGGAACGTGTGTTGAACGAGGAAGAAGCGGTGCAGCTGGACGCGCTGCTGGCGCGCCGCCTGGGTGGCGAGCCGATCGCCTACATCGTCGGGCAGCGCGAATTCTTCGGGCTGCCGTTCCAGGTCAGTCCCGCCGTGCTGATTCCGCGTCCGGATACGGAATTGATCGTCGAACTGGTGCTGGAACGGCTTGCACCCATTCCTTCCACCACGCGCCTGCTCGACATGGGCACCGGCAGCGGCGCCATCGCGGTCGCCGTCGCTCACACGCGGCCGGACGCCAGCGTCACCGCGCTTGATGTCAGCGAAGCGGCGCTGGCCGTTGCGCGCGCCAATGCCGAGCGCAACGGCGCCAGGGTCCGCTTCCTGCGCAGCGACTGGTTCGCGGCGCTGGAGGACGAAACATTCGACCTGATCGCCTCGAACCCGCCCTACATCGCCGCCGGCGACGAGCACCTGGCACAAGGCGACCTGCGCTTCGAGCCGAGCGGCGCGCTGACCGATTTCGCCGACGGTCTCTCGGCCCTGCGCACGATCATCCATGGCGCCCCCGCGCACCTGGTCGCGGGCGGCTGGCTGCTGCTCGAGCATGGCTACGACCAGGCCGCCGCGGTACGCAGCCTGCTGGCGGACGCCGGCTATACCGACGTGCAAAGCTGGCGCGATTTGAGTGGCATCGAGCGCGTCAGCGGCGGCCGGCGCGGGTAGCTCGCAGGCCGGATTTGTAGGGTGGACTCCCGAGTCCACGCGGATCTTCGCACAGTGTTGACAGGGTTACACCTGAGGCGCTAACGACACACGAGCGGTGACCGCGCGGTTATGCAGCTTCGTCTGGCTCCGCTCATGTATAACGCTGAGCTAATTTCCGCGTGGACTCGGGAGTCCACCCTACAGTACTTCGGCATTGCAGGGCATAGTGATTACAGCCACCCCACCTCCCCACGGTGCGCGGCCTTCTTGTCAGCATTGCTACAATGCGGAGTCCTCCACCGCCCCTTGCCGATGCGACGCCTCGTTATCCTCCTGCTCCTGCTATCCGCCCTGTTCCACGGCGCCGCGCACAGCGCGCCGGGCGCGGCCGCGGTGCTGTTCGAGCGCGACTGGCAGTGGCGCCTCGAGCAGTCTCCGGAATACGCGACCGCCCTCGGCGAGCGCCGTTATAACGACCGGCTGTCCGACCTTTCCCTGGCGGCTGCCCGTGCCCGGCGCGAGCACGCGCGCGTCATGCTCGAGGAAGCGCGCGCCATCGAGCGCGCCGGCCTGTCCGCGCAAGAGCGGCTCTCGCTCGACCTGTTCGTGTTCGAAAAAGAACGCCAGCTCGCCACCCTCGCATTTACCCTGGTCGACCCGCAACTGCTCACGGCCTGGGATGGCGTACAGGTGCGCCTGCCGCGCCTGGTCGCGCAGACGCCTTTCGCCAGCGAGGAAGACTACCGCAACTACATCGCGCGCCTGAACGCCCTGCCGGCACACGTGGATGGCCTGATCGAGCAGCTGCGCGAAGGCATACGTACCGGCTGGACGGCCCCGAAAGCCAGCGTGCGCGCCGTGCCGGACCAGCTGCGTGCACTGCGTGAACGCATCACCGATGGGCCGCTGGGCGCGCCTTTGCAGCGCATCCCCGCCACCATCGAGCCGGCGCTCCGCGCGCAATTGCTGGCCGCCGGCACCACGGCCCTGAACGACAGCGCCGCGCCCGCCCTGGGCCGCCTGGAAGCGTTCATGCGTAGCGATTACCTGCCCGCCGCACGCGATACGCTCGGCGCCGCCAGCCTGCCGGGTGGCCCCGGCTATTACGCCTTCCTGGCCAGGAATGCCACTGGCGGCGAGCTGACCCCGGCCGAGCTGCATGCGCTGGGACTAAAAGAGGTGGCGCGCATCCGCGCCGCGCTGAAGGACGTCGTCGCCCAGACCGGTTTTCGCGGCAACGTCGCCCAGTTCCTTGCGTTTGCGCGCAGCGACCGGCGCCTGTTCGCGCGCGAACCAGAAGCGCTGCTGGCACGCTACCGGCGCGTGATCGAACGCGCCACGACGCGCCTGCCGGCGCTGTTCGGCGCGCTGCCTTTGGAAGACATCGGCGTCAAGCGCCTCGGCCAGGCCGGCGCGGCCAGCCAGGTGGCGGCCTATTACGAAGCCGGCACGCTCGATCGCAGCGCGGCGCTGGTGGTCAATACCGAGCGTCCTGCCGGCCAACCCCTGTGGGAAATCGAGACGCTGGCACTGCACGAAGCGGTACCGGGCCACCACCTGCAAGTGGCGCGCGCGCACGCCTTGCGCGAGCTGCCGGCATTTCGCCGCCATGGCTGGGACGACGCCTTTGGCGAAGGCTGGGCCACCTATGCCGAGGGGCTGGGACCGGAACTCGGTTTCTTTCGCGATCCCTTCTCCCGTTTCGGCTACCTGAACGACGCCATGTTCCGCGCCGCGCGCCTGGTGGTCGACACCGGCATCCACGCCTTTGGCTGGACACGCCAGCAGGCGCTCGACTACCTGAACGCGAACACGGCCAACGCTTTACTGGACAACGAGGTCGAGGTCGACCGCTACATCGCCCAGCCGGCGCAGGCCCTCAGCTACAAGGCGGGGCAATTGCGCATTGCCGCCCTGCGCGACAAGGCGCAGGCCGCGCTCGGCACGCGCTTCGACCTGCGCCGCTTCCATGATGCGCTGCTGGGCAATGGCGTGCTGCCGCTGCCGCTGCTCGAGCGCGTGATGAACAAATGGCTGGTAGGCGAGGTGAACGGCGCGGAGCCGGCGCCAGCGCCCGGCAAAGCGGTCCCCCCGGCGGACACGCCCGGCAGCGCGCCTGCTGCGGCACCTGCCACGGCGCCTGTCGACAAGCCACCTGCCACGCCCGCAAAGCCACCGGCCGCCGAGCGCGCCGGTCTGCCCGCCAGCGCGCCGGCCAGCGCGCCCGCCAAGTCCCCCGCGTCGCCGCCTGCTGCGCCGCCCGTGCCGGCGCCCGATTGACACCCGCCGGCGGCTCCCATAAATGGGCCCGGCACCGACGCGCTGTTCGATTTTCGGTTACTCTCTGCACCAATCACTAAGGCAGTATAAGAAAGGAAACACCCGTGTCGAACCAACTGACCCGCCGCCTGGCCCTGCTCGACGACGATGCCCATCGTGGCCTGCTCGGCCAGGGCTTGCGCGGCATCGAACGCGAGACCCTGCGTATCGACCCGCACGGCCAGCTCGCGCGCACCCCGCATCCGGTCCAGCTGGGCGCGGCGCTGACGCACCCGCAAATCACGACCGATTACGCCGAAGCGCTGCTCGAATTCATCACCCCGGCCGAACACGACATCGGCCTGGCGTTGCACCGCCTCGACGCCACCCACCGTTTCGCCTATTCGAAACTGGGCGACGAAATGCTGTGGAGCTCGTCGATGCCGGGCGAACTGCCTGCCGAAGAAGACATCGAGATCGCCTGGTATGGCAGCGCCAACATCGGCATGCTGAAACACGTGTACCGCCGCGGCCTGGCCCTGCGCTACGGCAAGGCCATGCAATGCATCGCCGGCATCCACTACAACTATTCGCTGCCGGAACAGCTGTGGCGCCTGATCCTGGCCAGCGAGGGCGTGCCCGAAGAGCGGCGCAATGCCTTGCGCGACTTCCAGTCCGAAAGCTATTTCGCCACCATCCGCAACTTCCGCCGCTACAGCTGGCTGCTGATGTACCTGTTCGGCGCATCGCCGGCCCTCACCACGAGTTTCCTGCGCGGGCGCGAGCACGGGCTGGAAACGCTGTCCGACGACACCCTGTACCTGCCGTACGCGACCAGCCTGCGCATGAGCGACCTGGGTTACCAGAACGATGCCCAGTCCGGCCTGCGTCCGCACGAGAACAGCCTGGAAAGCTATGTCACAAGCCTGATGGATGCCGTGAACCGCCCTTACGAGCCGTACGCCGCGCTCGGCACCAAGCGCGACGGCGAGTGGATCCAGTTGTCGACCAACGTGCTGCAGATCGAGAACGAATACTATTCGACGATCCGCCCGAAGCGCGTGATCCGCACCGGCGAGCGTCCGGTGCAAGCCCTGTGCAACCGCGGCGTGCAATACATCGAAGTGCGCTGCCTCGACGTCGACCCGTTCGAGCCGATCGGGATCGCCATCGAGACCGGCCGCTTCCTCGACGCCTTTTTACTCTTCTGCGCGCTCGACGAGAGTCCGCTGATCAGCGCCGCCGAAGGACAGATCCACGCCCGCAATTTTGCACGCACGGTGAAGGAAGGACGCCGCCCGGGCCTGACGCTCACGCGCAACGGCGAAGAGGTACCGCTGGCGGCATGGGCCGATGAACTGATCGAACGCATCCGTCCGCTGGCGCGCCTGCTCGACGCCGAGCATAACGAAAGCGGCGTGCACGAAGCCTCGCTGGCGCAGCAAAAGGGCAAGATCGCCGATCCGACCACCACCCCGTCGGCGCGCGTGCTGGACGAAGTGCGCAAGCTCGGTTCGGCCGCCGCCTTTGGACTGCAGCAAAGCCGGCTGCATGCGGCCACCTTCCGCGATAGCCCGCTGATGCCGGCCGAGGAAGCCGTGTTCGCCGAGATGGCCGCCGCTTCGCTGGCCGAGCAGGTGATCGTCGAACAGCAGGACACGGGCAGCTTCGACGATTTCGTGGCGGCGTACAACAGCAGTACGCTGTGCGGCAACCAGCAGTAATCCGGTGCTCTGACCCGCTGGGGATGCCTTGCTCACCTTTTATAACGAACACCATGGCCAGCACCGCGCCCAGCTCGTGCAGACCCGGGCGTCGTTCGACCAGCCCGAGCGGGTGGCACTGGTATTGAAAGAGCTGCAGCGGCGTGGGCTGGGCGAGATCGTCACCCCGCACCGCGCGCCGCCGGTCTCGCTCGAACGCATCCATACGCCGCGTTATTTGCACTTCCTGCGCAGTGCCTGGAGCGAGTGGCTGGCGCTCGACCCGGCCAACGTTGACAAAGATGCGCAGGCGCTGAATTGGCCGGTGCGCGGCCTGCGCAGCGACGTCGAACCAAGCAGTGTCCTGGGTTGCCTCGGCCTGTATTCGACCGACGCCACGGCGCTCAGCGCCGGCACCTGGAACGCAGCCAGGACCGGCGCCGACTGCGCCATCAATGCGGCGCACGCGCTGCGCCTGGGCCAGCGCGGCAGTTTCGCACTGACCCGTCCTCCCGGCCACCATGCCGGCGCCGATTATTTCGGCGGCGGCTGTTTCCTGAACAACGCGGCGCTGGCGGCCCAGCACCTGCTCGACGATGGCCTGCAACGCGTCGCCATCCTCGACATCGATTACCACCACGGCAGCGGCACGCAAGCCATTTTTTATGGCCGTAGCGACGTCTTGACCATCTCGCTGCACGCCGACCCGCGCGTCGATTTCCCTTATTATCTGGGCCACGCCGACGAAACCGGCAGCGGCGAAGGCAGCGGCTACAACATGAACCTGGTGCTGGCGCGCGGCACGGGCGCCGCGCAATGGCTGGCGGCGCTGGAGACGGCCTGCCTGAAACTGGGCATGTTCGCGCCCGAAGCGCTGGTGGTGGCGCTCGGCGTGGGCGCGCGCGGCGACGATGCGGAGGCCGGCGCCAAGGCGGAATTCACGCTCAATGGCGCCGACTACCTGCGCATCGGCGAACGCATCGCCTGGCTCGGCTTGCCGACCGCCTTCGTGTTCGAGGGCGGGCAGGCGCACGCCGAACTCGGCATCCACACGGTCAACGTGCTCGAAGGTTTCGAGACGGCCGCTTATCTTTAAACACGAACGGATTCACAATGATCGAATGGCAATGGTGCAGCTTCGCCGACCTCTCGGGCGCGCAACTGTATGAAGTGCTGGCGCAGCGCCAGCAAGTGTTCATCCTCGAGCAGACCTGCCTGTACCCGGACATCGACGGCTACGACCTCGATGCCCACCACCTGCTCGGCTGGCGCGACATCGGCGGACGGCGCGTGCTGGTCGCCTACCTGCGCTGCCTGGCGCCGGGCGCCAAATACGACGAGATGTCGCTGGGGCGCATCCTGACCACGAACGACGTGCGCGGCTCGGGCGCCGGGCGCGAACTGGTCGCGCACGGCCTGCAGTACGCCGAACGGCTGCACCCGGGCCACCGCATCCGCATCGGCGCCCAGCAGCGCCTGGAAAATTTTTATCAAAGCTTCGGCTTCGAGACCGTCTCCGCGCCCTACGACGAAGACGGCATCCTACACATCGACATGCTGCGCTAAGGGATATACCTTAAGACTTAGCCTTTTAGCAGGCCCGACTTGCTCGGGTCGGGCATGCGCAGAGCGACGATAAAGGCGAGCGCGCACATGCCGCTGACGTACCAGTAAAAATTCTGCTCCACGCCAGCCTGCTTGAACCACAGGGCCACGTATTCGGCCGAACCGCCGAACAGCGCATTCGCCACCGCATACGAGACACCGACGCCCATCGCGCGCACTTCGACCGGGAACATCTCCGCCTTGATCAAGCCGCTGATCGAGGTGTACAGGCTGATGATCGCCAGTGCGCAGATGATCAACATGCCGGCCACCCAGGGGTTGGTGACGCCGTGCAGGGCCGACTCGATCGGCACCGTGCACAGGGTCGCCAGGGCGCCGAACCAGATCATCGCGGTACGGCGGCCGATGCGGTCCGACAGCGCGCCGAACAGCGGCTGCATGCCCATGTAGACCAGCAGCGCCCCCGTCATCACCGCGCTGGCGGTCCTGGTGTTCATGCCGGCCGTGTTGACCAGGTATTTCTGCATGTAGGTCGTGAACGTGTAAAAGATCAGCGAGCCGCCGGCGGTAAACCCGAGCACCGTGATGAAGGCACGCTTGTGTTTCATGAGGCCGGCCAGGCTGCCCGCTTCCTTGCGGCTGCGATCGGAGGCGGTGGTGGTTTCGGTCAGCGAACGGCGCAGGTACAGGGACACGATCGCGGCGGCGGCGCCGCACACGAACGGGATGCGCCAGCCCCAGGCGCGCAGTTCGGCTTCGGTCAGGAGCTGCTGCAGGATCACCAGCACCAAGAGCGCCAGCAACTGGCCGCCGATCAGCGTCACGTACTGGAACGAGGCGAAGAAACCGCGCCGTCCCGGCAGCGCCACTTCGCTCATGTAGGTGGCGCTGGTGCCGTACTCGCCGCCGACCGACAGCCCCTGGAACAGGCGCGCCAGCAGCAGCAGCGCCGGCGCCGCGGTGCCGATCTGCGCATAGGTCGGCAGCATGGCGATCATCAGCGAGCCGCCGCACATCATCAGCACCGAGATCATCATCGAATTCTTGCGGCCGTACTTGTCGGCGATGCGGCCGAACATCCAGCCGCCGATGGGACGCATCAGGAAGCCGGCGGCAAAGATGCCGGCGGTGTTCAGCAGTTGGGTGGTTGGATTCCCGGATGGGAAAAAGGCCGCGGAAAAATACAGGGCGCAGAAAGAATAAATATAAAAGTCGAACCATTCGACCAGGTTGCCCGAGGAGGCGCCGACGATGGCCATGACGCGCTGGCGTGGTGTCAGTTCCTCGATTTCGGTTTTAGTAAGGTGTTCCGCCATGTTGTATTGCTCCGATGTGTTTACGCAAACGGGCGACCGTTGTGGTCGCCCGTTTCACATCGTACCCAATCCGGGTAATTCGCGGCGTCCCCCACGCCGGCAGGCGCTGGCGGACAGGGGACGCTTTATTCCACCTTGGTCAGCTCCACCTCGAACAGCAGGCCTGCATTCGGCGGGATCGGGCCGCGGCCGGAACTGCCGTAGGCGAGGCTCGATGGAATCGCCAGGGTGCGCTTGCCGCCCACCTTCATGCCGGCCACGCCCTGGTCCCAGCCGGCGATGACGGCGCCGGTGCCGAGCACGAAGCCGAAGCCGGTGCTATTGCTCTCGAACTGGGGACCCTTGTGGTCGGCGGCGCTGGCACTGTAGTACCAGCCGGTGTAATTGACGGTGACCTTCTTGCCGTTGGTGGCGGTCGCGCCGCTGCCGACGACGCTGTCGGTGACCACCAGCGTGGCCGGGTTGCTGACGGCAATCGCCGGCGCGCTGTCGCCGCCGCCGCCACCACCGCAGGCGCTCAGGCTGAGGACGGCGGCGCAGCAGGCCGCCAGCAGGGAAAGTTTAACTTGTTGCATGGGAACTCGCGGAAAATGTGTTTAAGAGGAAACACAGTACCTTACCGCAGGCCTCCACGCCAGACTGTCCGCTTTTTGTCGGGCAGATGTATCAGATTTCGACTTGTGTACCGAGTTCGATGACGCGGTTCGGCGGGATCTGGTAATAGTCGGCGGCGCCGCGCGCATTTCTCGACATCGCCACGAACAGGTGTTCGCGCCACGGCATCATGCCGCCGCCCGGCGCTGAGATCACGGTCTGGCGCGCGATGAAGAACGAGGTTTCCATCATCTCGAACGGCAATCCCAGCGTCGCGCAATGGCGCATGATGCCCGGGATGTCCGGCTCGTCCTTGAAGCCATAGTGGATGTTCAGCTGGTAGCAGTTGTGCCCGAGTTCGACCATCTCCACCTGCTCGGCGGGCGCCACCCAGGGTTCTTCCTTGATGCGCACGGTGAGGAACACGACGCGCTCGTGCAGCACCTTGTTGTGCAGCAGGTTGTGCAGCAGCGCATGCGGCACGCCATCGCTTTCTCCGCGCAGGAAAATCGCGGTGCCGGGCACGCGCGTCGGCGGTCCGACGAACAGCGACTGCAAGAAGGCGTCGAGCGGGATCGCATGCCGTTCCAGGTTTTCGAACACCAGTTCGCGGCCGCGCTTCCAGGTCAGCATGCCGGTCAACAGCACCGAACCGAGCAGCAACGGGAACCAGCCGCCATGGAACAGTTTGAGTGTCGTCGACGAGAACAGCATGATGTCGATCACCAGGAAAAAGCCGGTCGCGCCGATGCACAGCACCAGCGGCAGCTGCCAGCGGTAGCGCGTGACGAAAAAGGTCAATATCGTGGTCGCCATCATGGTGGCAGTGACGGCGATGCCGTAGGCGCCGGCCAGTTCTTCGGAGGAACCGAAGCCGATCACGGCGATCAGCACCACGCCCAATTGCAGCCAGTTCACGGCCGGAATATAAATCTGGCCGATCTCGCTTTCCGACGTGTGCAGGATGCGCATGCGCGGCAGCAGGCCAAGGGCAACGGCCTGCTTGGTCATGGAGTAGGTGCCGGAAATCGTCGCCTGCGAGGCGATCACCGCCGCCATGGTCGAGAGGATCACCAGCGGGATCACGCTCCAGCTGCCGAGCTGGTGGAAGAAGGGGTTGTCGATCGCGGTCGGGTCGGCGATCAGCAAGCCGCCCTGCCCCAGGTAATTCAGGGTCAGCGCCGGGAAGGCGATCATGAACCAGGCCAGGCGGATCGGCTTCTTGCCGAAGTGGCCCATGTCGGCATATAAGGCTTCGGCGCCGGTCACGGCCAGCACCACCGCGCCAAGGGCGACAAAGGCGAGGAATTCGTTGTGCAGCATGAAGTCCAGCGCGTACCACGGATTGAGGGCATTCAGGATCGCCGGGGTTTCGATGATGTTGACGATGCCCATCGCCGCCAGGCTGATGAACCAGACCAGCATCACTGGCCCGAAGAAACGGCCGATGCCGGCCGTGCCATGGCGCTGCACGCTGTACAAGGCCACCAGCACCACGATGGTCAGCGGCACCACGTAATGCGACATGCCGGGCGCCGCCACTTCCAGGCCCTCGATCGCACCGAGCACGGAGATGGCCGGCGTGATCACGCTGTCGCCATAGAACATGGTGGCGCCGAGCACGCCGATCACCAGCAATGGAAAATGCCATCTCGAATGGCGGGTGACGGAATTCAGGGCCAGCGCCATCAGCGCCATGATGCCGCCCTCGCCGCGGTTGTCGGCGCGCAGCACCAGGGTGACGTATTTCAGCGAGACGATGATCGTCAGGCTCCAGAAAATCAGCGAAATGATGCCGAGGATATTCGAACTGGTCAGCGGCAAGCCGTGCTCGGGGTCGAAGATCGCACGCAGGGTATATAAAGGGCTGGTACCGATGTCGCCGTAGACGATGCCGACCGCGGACAGGGTCAGCGCGGCGATGCTGCTCTTCTTGTTTTCAGCCGTCAAAATTGCACCATTTTTTCTGTTTTGGTGCGGCGCACCATAAAATAACGACAAGAAAATTGCAAGAACATTTCGTCAGGCATCATACACCGCCATAAAAAGGGGCAGCGCCTGCAGGGATCGGCCGCATCGGGGATAATGTCAGCCCTGCAATCCCTTCCTCTTTCCCCATGCGTACCGGCATCATTTCCGCCGCCCTGGCCTTCCTGTGCTGGGGTTTGTTTCCTCTCTATTTCCACGCCATTAGCGAGGTGCCGGCGCTGCAGATCCTGGCCAACCGCATGCTGTGGTCGCTTGCCTTCCTGTTGATCGTGCTGGCGCTGCGCAGGCAATGGGGGTGGCTCGAGCAAGTGCGCCAGCCGCGCGTATTCTGGAGTTTTGCGGGCTCCGCCGTGCTGCTGGGCGCCAACTGGCTGCTGTATATCTGGGCCGTCAACAATGGCCACGTGATCGACGCCAGCCTTGGCTATTTCATCACACCGCTGGTCAACATCATGTTCGGCTTTCTCATCCTGAAGGAGCGCCTGCGGCCGTTCCAGTGGGGCGTGATCGGACTGGCCGCCCTCGGCGTTGCCTGGCTAACCTGGCAAGCCGGCAGCGTGCCCTGGATCGCCCTGTTCCTGGCGGCGACCTTCGGCGCCTACGGCTTGCTGCGCAAGACCGCCGCGCTCGGCGCTTTGGAGGGTTTGTCGTTCGAGACCATGGTGCTGTTCCCGCTGGCGGCCGCCTATATCGGCTGGCTGACCCTGCATGGCGACAACGCTTTCATGAACACAGCTTCCAGCAGCACGCGCTGGCTGCTGGTGGCGTCCGGTCCGATCACGGCAATCCCGCTGCTGCTGTTCGCCAGCGGTGCGCGCCAGATTCCGCTGTCGATCCTCGGCTTGCTGCAATACCTGGCGCCGACGATTCAATTTTTGCTGGGCGTGCTGCTGTTCCGGGAAGCGTTTACAGCTGACCGCCTGGTCGGCTTCGCCCTGATCTGGACGGCGCTGGCGCTGTTTGCCGGCGAGGGACTGCTGCGGCGCGGGCGCGGTGAGCCCGCAGTGAAAGTTTCGTGATGGGGGTGCCCGCGGGCGCGCTTCTATCGTATCCTTTGCACCTTGATTTTCTACAGAATTGAATAATGGCCAATTACGTCTATACCATGAACCGCGTGGGCAAAATCGTCCCACCGAAGCGGCAGATCCTGAAGGATATTTCGCTGTCCTTCTTCCCGGGCGCGAAGATCGGCGTGCTGGGCTTGAACGGCTCAGGTAAATCGACCCTGCTGAAAATCATGGCAGGCATCGATACCGACATCCAGGGCGAAGCGCGTCCGATGCCGGGCCTGAACATCGGCTACCTGCCGCAGGAACCGCAACTCGATCCGGAAAAAACCGTGCGCCAGGAAGTCGAGTCGGGCCTGGGCGAAGCCTTCGAGGCGCAAGCCAAGCTGGAAGCCGTGTACGCCGCCTACGCCGAAGAAGACGCGGATTTCGACGCACTGGCGAAAGAGCAGGAACGCCTGGAAGCGATCATCTCCTCCTCCGACGGCGGCAATTTGAACCTGCAGCTGGAAATGGCCGCCGATGCGCTGCGCCTGCCGCCCTGGGATGCCAAGATCGCTGTCCTGTCCGGTGGCGAAAAGCGTCGCGTGGCGCTATGCAAACTGCTGCTGAGTAAACCGGACATGCTGCTGCTCGACGAACCAACCAACCACCTGGACGCCGAGTCCGTGGAATGGCTGGAACAGTTCCTGCTGCGCTTCCCGGGCACCGTGGTCGGCATCACCCACGACCGCTACTTCCTCGACAATGCCGCCGAATGGATCCTGGAACTGGACCGCGGTTCGGGCATTCCATGGAAGGGCAACTACTCGTCGTGGCTGGATCAGAAACAGGCGCGTCTGAAACAGGAAGAATCGACCGAATCGGCACGCCAGAAGGCGCTGCAGAAGGAACTCGAATGGTCGCGCCAGAATCCGAAAGCCCGCCAGGCCAAGTCGAAGGCACGCCTGGCGCGCTTCAACGAACTGAGCGAATTCGAATACCAGAAGCGCAACGAAACCCAGGAGATTTTCATCCCTGTGGCCGAGCGCCTCGGCAATGAAGTCATCGAGTTCAAGAATGTCTCGAAAGCGTTCGGCGACCGCCTGCTGCTCGACAACGTCTCGTTCACGGTACCGCCGGGCGCGATCGTCGGCATCATCGGCCCGAACGGCGCCGGTAAATCGACGCTGTTCAAGATGATTGCCGGTAAAGAGCAGCCGGACAGTGGCGAAGTCGCGATCGGCAAGACCGCGCGCATTTCGCTGGTCGACCAGCACCGCGACGAACTGGCGAACAATAAGTCGGTGTTCGAAGACGTCACCGCCGGCGCCGACATGCTCAGCGTCGGCCGCTTCGAAATGCCGTCGCGCGCCTATCTCGGCCGTTTCAACTTCAAAGGTTCGGACCAACAGAAAATCGTCGGCAACCTCTCGGGTGGCGAACGCGGCCGCCTGCACCTGGCGAAAACCCTGCTACAAGGCGGCAACGTCCTGCTGCTCGATGAACCGTCGAACGACCTCGACGTGGAAACCCTGCGCGCGCTGGAAGACGCCCTGCTCGAATTCGCCGGCAGCGTGATGGTGATCTCGCACGACCGCTGGTTCCTGGACCGCATCGCGACCCACATCCTCGCCTTCGAGGGCAATTCACAAGTCACTTTCTTCGATGGTAACTATCAGGAATACGAAGCGGACAAGAAGAAGCGCCTGGGTGAAGAAGGCGCCAAACCGAAGCGGATTCGTTACAAGCCGCTGACGACCTGATCGCCGTCTGAAGCACGAGGGCCCGGCTTTGCCGGGCTTTTTTTTGCTTAAAATTTATGCGCGGAAACGTAACGCGGCAGTGAGCGGCAGTGTGTAGAATCGAGCGCCGATGAGGCTTATCGTTCCCGCCTCCCATTTGCGCCAATCGACATGGCGACCACCATCGATCGGCACACTTTGCCCATGACCGACTACCGCGATAACCGGGTCCCCGGTGGGACCTTTTTCTTCACGGTTCGCCTGCTGGACCGTGGCAGTTCCTTGTTGACGGACCACATTTCCGCCTTCGCCGATGCGATCCGCCAGGCGCGCGTGCGCAAACCCTTCCATGTCGATGGCTGGGTGGTGCTACCAGACCACGCCCACGCGATGTGGACACTGCCGCCGGGCGACCACGACTGTTCCAGCCGCTGGCGCGCCGTCAAGATTGCCTTCTCTAAAGCCTTGCGCAAGTCGCTCGGTGCGGCAAGCGACGATGGCGCGATCTGGGCGCGTCAGTACCAGGAATTTCGCGTGGCCGACGATGCCGAATATGCTTCCCTGATCGACTACATGCACACCAATCCGGTGCGCCATGGCCTGTGCGCGAGCGCGCACGACTGGCCGTGGTCGTCGGTACACCGGTTTGTTTCCGCAGGTTTAAGTGCGCCGCAGGTGGAGACGCCGCCCGTGTTGCCGCCCTGGTCGATGGGACGCGGTGGCGTCACAGGCGCCGCGCCAGCGCTATAAGGCCAAACGGGCTGCAACCGGCCCACGCATCCTCCAATACAAAAAGGGCCCGCAGGCCCTTTTTGTCGTTACTTCAGCGAAGTCCCAGATTAGAACTGGTACTTGGCGCCGATGGTGAAGACGTCCGGCTTCGGACCGAAGTCTTTCTTGGTGCCGTAACGCTCGTACTCGGCCAGCAGTGCGACTTGATCGGTCACCTTGTACTGCATGCCGAGGGCGCCGTAGCCGGCGTTGTCGCTGACCTTGCGGTTCAGGCCAGCGGTAGCCGAGGTCTGCTCGTTGCTGGTGTGGGCCACGCCCAGCTTGGCGTAGACCGATGCCTGGTCATTGAAGTTCTTGCTGGCCTTGGCGGCGATGTAGGCGCCGTAGCCTTCGTTCTCGGTGTTGACGTTCACGCCGTTGCGCGTGTAGTTGCCGCCTGCCTTGCGGAAGTCGGTGTAGCCGATTTCGGCGCCGAAGTTTTCGTGCACTTGCGCGCCGGCGAAGACCTTGCCGCCGAACTTGTAGCCGCCATTGTTATTCATGGTGGCGCCCGGGACGTTGTACTCGCGGTCGGCGCCGGAAGCACCGATACCGACATACGGACCGGTAATGGTCTGGGCTTGAGCAGCGGTCATGACAGCGGAGCCTGCGATCAGTGCAAAGATGAGCTTTTTCATACGACAATCCTTTTCACGTTTTAGTCTGGCTCGCAATTCATCGTGAATCGCGATGTGTCCAAGATAGCATCATGAAAAGCGCACACCCATGCCAATCAGGTAAGAACTGTAATCAAATGTAACATAACTGACTTACGGTTCAGTTATTTTTACACCAGTCCGGTGCTTGCATTTAGCAACTTAGACGATGTACCGAAAGGTACAATTCACCCGTTCTCCGAGGGAGCGCGTCGACTTGTTGATGCCGTGGAGCCAATGTTTTTGTAACTGGCCGCTCATCAATAACAAACTGCCATCTTCCAGAGGTAAGCGAACCGTCTGTTTGTTGTTTTTATGCCTCAAAACAAACGTACGCGCCGTGCCATAGCTGAGCGACGCGATGACCGGGTCGTCACCGAGTTCCGCTTCATCGTCGCTGTGCATGCCCATGCTGTCGCGCTCGTTGCGGTAGCGGTTCAGCAGCACGCTGTTAAAACGGTGTCCGCACGCGGCCTCGACGGCAGCGCGCAATTCCAGCAACAGCGCCGTCCACGGCAAGGGTTCCAGGCGCAGGCCGGAATAGGTATAGCTGGCGTCGCCGTACCAGGCCGTCAGGCGCGGTTGCAGGTGGCGCTTGCCGTAGACGACGACGCTTTCCGCGCGCCATGGTGTTTCCGCCAGCAGGCGCGCCAGGATGGCGGCGTTCGATAGCGGCAGCGCGAGTTGCGGCAGCAGCGCCAGTTCGCCATCCATGATGGGGATCGGCACGAGCGTGCCGGGGGTGTCGAATAGATCCATAAGACAATCAAGCGTTTATCATGGGCGGATCCCATGATTGAGAATTGTCGCATGAACAAACGTGACTTCCTCGGCGCCGCGCTCGCCGCCGGCGCCCTGCCTGCCGCCACGGCGTCCGCAGCTAAGGAGCCAGCCTGTACGACAGCGGCCGGCCCCGCCCTGCTGACCATCAGCGGCGCCATCCGCCGCCCGAACCGCGGCGCGCTCGATGGCGCGCTCGACCAGATGATGGCCAAGCACAAGCTGGCATTTACGCAAGCGCGGGCGCTCGACTTCGCGGCACTGGCGCGGTTGCCGGCGCGCTCGATCCGCCCCACGCTCGAATACGACGGCAAGCCGCATGGGTTGCGCGGTCCATTGCTGTTTGAGGTACTGGCGCTGGCCGGCGCACCTACCCGGCCGGATACGCGCATCACCCTGCGCGCGGTCGACGGCTATGCGGCGACCATCACGCTGCGCCAGGCACGCGCCCAGGGTTTTATTGTCGCCACCCACCTCGACGGGCAGCCGATGGCGCTCGGGGGCCTGGGACCGCTATGGGCGATTTATGACGCCGACCGGGTGCCGGAGATGGCGGCGCAGCCGCTGGCCGCGCGTTTTGGCAGTTGTCCATGGGCGCTATATCACATCGACGTGCAGGCAAGGCCGGGCGCTTGACAACTCAGGCGTAGGCTTCCGCCATGCTCATCACACGCCGGGCGACGCTGATGCCGAGCTTACTGAACAGACTGTCGAGGGCGGCCAGGTTGGCGCTGCACTCGTCGGCCTTCCAGCCTTTGAAGACGTCGGTACCGTCTTTTTCGAAATGCAGGTCGAGCACGCGGCCACCGTCGCGGTGCGTGTATTTCTTCTGGTAACTGCCCTTGAAGCCGAGCTCGGCCAATGCGGCAAGCAGCGCCTGCGGCGGATTGTCGGGATCGGTGGCCAGGTAGACCCCAAAGGTTTTACCGGGCGGCTTGGCGGCGAGGTCGACTTCGTAAATACCCGGCGCCTTCATGACTGCGGTACTTTTCAGAAAGAGCATGCTGCCTCCTGCGCATCGGACCGGCCCGGGCGCGACGCGCACCAGTCACCGGCATGATGGATTCAACCGCCAAGCTTATTGCCGATTAAGAACTCTGTCGATTCCTCAATGCACATAATTTGCTCTACTGCATTAATAAACCGACGACGGTGCCACCAATTAACAACGCACTTGCCACCATGCCAAGGACAAAACCGAGTTCGCGCTGCGCCGGATCGCGGTAATAGCCGAGCGCGTACGCAATGCGGGCGCCACACCACAGCAAGCCGCCGGCAGCCGCCCAGACATCACCGAGGTACGTGGCGCACAGCCACAAGGGCACGATCACGATCGGCAACTGTTCCAGCGTATTGATGTGTACCCGCTGCGCGCTCTGGAAGGCGGCGGGACCATCCATCGATGGCGCCGGCACCTTGTACTTGACGCGCGCATAGCCGGCCATCACGCCGGTCCAGAAATACACCCCGAGAACGGCCAGCATGGCCCAGGCGGTCAACAACATCGGTACTCCTCAATAAATGATCCGGGACGCATCAGGGCGCGCCGCGCCGCTTGCGTTCGGCCAGCGCGGTGGTGGCGTCGACCAGGGCCGCGTACAGGTCCGCCGTCGGGGCATCCCAACCCTGCAGCGCCGCCTGCTGGCGCGCCACCGTCGCCATGTCGCCACGCGCGACCGGCCCGCTGAGGGCGGCGGGTGCCCCGAGCCGGAATACATTATTGAGCGTTTCACCCGCGAGCGGCCGCGCCAGCTCGCGCGCAACCTCGGGCGGCACCCCGGCCGCGGCATAGGCGCGCAGGGCGGCGTCGAGCACTGTCACCAGGTAGTTCGAGGCGAACACCGAGGCGGCGTGGTAGACCGTCTTGGCGGCGGGGTCGATGGCGACCAGGCGCGCCCCGATTGCCTCGAAGGCGGGCGTCAACAGCGCCAGCGCCTGCGGATCGCCTTCGATGCCGCACCAGGTGCCGTCGAAAGCGGCGGCGACGGCGTGCGGATCGGCGAAGCTGCGTACCGGGTGGATGCTCGCCACCCGCGCGCCGCGGCTGCCTGCCGCCAGCAGTTCATCGGACGCCTTGGCGCCGCTGCAGTGAAACACGGTGGCGCCGCCCAACAGGCCGGCCGCCGCCAGCGCGGCGCAAGTGCCGGCGATCTGGTCGTCGCCGACGGCCAGCATCCAGACCTCGGCCGGGCGCAATTCGGACAGCTGCGCCAGCGCGCGCCCGGCGCCGATGAAAGCGACGGCATCTTCGGCACTGGCAGCGGAGCGCGTCAGCACGTCCTGGACCGCGAACACGCCGTGCGCATGGAACAGGCGGCCGAGGGTGCGCCCGACGTGGCCGGCGCCGACGAGGTTGAGCGTGGGGGCCATCAGAACCCGGCGCCGGGCTGCGCCAGGTATTGCAGTTCGTCGGCGCTGGAGGCGCGGCCAAGAATCGGATTGCGGTGCGGGAAGCGGCCGAAGCGCGCGATCACGCCGCGGTGGCGGTGCGCATAGTCGAGCATCTCGCCGAACCCTTCATGTTCAGCCGCCAAACACGCGAACAGGTCGACCGCGCATTGCTGCATGCGCGCGTCTTCCGCGTGCTCGTAGGGCATGTAGACAAAGGCGCGCTGGAACGGCGCCAGCTGGCGGTCGGCGCCGCTGTCGACCAGGGATTGCGCGGCCAGCAGCGCCAGCGTGTCGCCCATAAACGCTTCGGGCGTGTCGCGGTGGGCATTGCGGGTGAACTGGTCGAGCACCAGGATGCGTGCCAGCGCCCCTTGCGGCCCTTCCATGTCCCACTCGCGCAAGCCGCCGGCGACCGCCTGCCCGATCAGGCTGCCGAAGCGGTCGCGGATCTGCGCATCGAAGGCGGCATCCTTGCGAAACCATGCGGGGCGCGCCTGGCCGTAGCCGGGATCCTCAGGCGGCAGGAACCAGAAATCGAGAACATCTTGAGCCTTCATGCGTACTACCCCAGTCATTGATTATTTTAGTTAGTTACGTGCGTGCGAGAGTTGAAACCCTTCGACGCCTTCGGACGCCGCCAGTTCGGCCGCCAGTTCGGTGAGCGTGGCGCGGTTGTGGCGCGACAGGGCGATGGCGACAAAACGCCATTCCTGGCGCCGGTTGCTGCTGGAGACCGTCAGCGAGCTGCCGGCGATCTGGTAGCCGCGTTCGAGGGCCGCTGCGCGCAATGCGTCTTCGCGCGGCAGGTAATCCTCGCGAAAGCGCAGCGTGACGGCCACCGCGCGGCGCGACGGCAGCACCGCCTCGACGCGGTTCAGGTAAATCATGATCATGGCCGAAAAGAAGGCGAGGCCCATCGCGGCCAGGTAAAAGCCGACGCCGACCAGGATGCCGATCACCGACGAGCTCCAGATCGAGGCGGCGGTGGTCAAGCCGCTGATATTGAAACCTTCGCGCATGATGACGCCGGCGCCAAGGAAGCCGATGCCGGTCACCACGCCCTGCATCACCCGGGTCGGGTCGACCACGCCGATGGCGCCGACCTGGCCGCCGAACCACATCTCCGGATAGCCGCTGACGATGGTCAGCGCGCACGACGCCATGCACACCAGGCCATAGGTACGCATGCCGGCCGCGCGCCCGTGATACGAGCGCTCGTAACCGACCAGCAGGCCGAGGAAGAGCGAGCCGGCCAGGTGCAGCAGGATCACGGCATTGGTCGCGATCTCGGTCGGCGACCAGTACGGCATCAAAAAATCATGGTTCGTCATGGCGGACTTTATAAGACTGCGACAGCTGCGGACCGCCTCGGGGTTTTACTTTCTCGGTCTCGATTTTGCTCAGGCTTGCTACTCGGGTTTTTTCTTGACCAGCTGCTTCTCGAAAGCGATGTCGTTCTTGGTCATGCGCCGGATTTCCTGCGGTCCGAGGCCGTTGACGAAGGCGACGAATTCGTCGAGTTCGAGCGGTTCGCACAGCGGCGGCGAACCCGGCATCTCGGACAAATAAAAGCCGCCGCTGGCGGTGCGGGCCATCGAATAACCGGTCTGCCCGGTACGGCGTTTCAGCCGTTCGATGGCGGAGCTGGCGCGGGTGGAGCGGGAAGAAGCCATGATCAAATCGCTTTCGTGCGCAGTTCGAGCCAGGCGCGGGCGCTGCCGTCCACATGCGGCAGCAGGCGCGCGCGTACCTGCGCGTGGTAGTCGTTGAGCCACTCGACTTCGTGCGGCTGCAGCAGGGTCATGTCGAGGCAGCGCGTATCGATCGGGCACAGGGTCAGCGTCTCGAAGCGCAGGAACTCGCCGAATTCGCCCGCTTTTCCGTCCCCCTCCGCAGGCACGTTCAGCACCAGGTTCTCGATGCGGATGCCCCAGCGCCCCGGCTTGTAGATGCCCGGCTCGATCGAGGTGATCATGCCCGGCTCCATCGCCGTGTGCGGATCGGGAGAGGCGCTCGGCGAAATCACTTGCGGGCCTTCGTGCACGTTCATGAAGTAACCGACGCCGTGACCGGTGCCGTGGCCGTAGTCGACGCCGGCCGCCCAGATCGGCGCGCGCGCAATCGCGTCGAGCATCGGCGAGCGGGTGCCGCGCGGGAAGTGGGCCTGCGACAGCGCCATCATCCCTTTCAGCACGAGCGTAAAGTCGCGCCGGTGCGCGTCCGTGATCTGCCCCACCGGGACCACGCGCGTGATGTCGGTGGTGCCGCCCAGGTACTGGCCGCCGGAGTCGATCAGGAGCAGGCCATCGCCTTCGATCAGCGCATGCGATTCGCGCGAGGCGCGGTAATGCATGATCGCGCCGTTGGCGTTGAAGCCGGCGATGGTATTGAAACTGGGGCTGACGAAGTGCGGACGGCGCGCACGCGCGGCCGTGATCTGCTCGTCGATGGTCAGTTCCGTCAGCGGCGCGCGCTGCGGGTTGGCCAATTCTCCTTCCAGCCAGGCGAAGAATTCGCACAGGGCGGCGCCATCCTGCTCCATCGTCGTGCGCACGTGCGCCGCTTCGGCATCGCTCTTGCGCGACTTGGCGAAGGTGGTCGGGTTGATCGCTTCCACGATGTTGACGCCGTCGGCCACCGCCGCGCGCATGCCGGCCGTGATCCGGCGCGGGTCGAGCAGCAGGGTACTGGCGGCCGGCAGCGCCGCCAGCGCATCCGCGGCTTGCGCATACGGCGCCAGGCGCACGCCGTCTTCGCGCAGGCGCGCCTGCAGTTCCGGCGAGGCCTTGCCTTCGGCGACGAACAGGGTCGCGCCATCGCGCTCGATCAGCGCGTGCGCCACGAACACCGGATTGAAACTGACGTCGGCGCCGCGCAGGTTGAACAGGTAGGCGATGTCGTCGAGCGTCGAAATAAAATGGCGCTCGGCGCCGAGGGCGGCCATCGCCGCGCGCGTGGCCGCCAGTTTATCCGCGCGCGCCAGCGTCGCATGCGGCGCCGCGTGTTCGTAGAGCGCTTCCGTCGGCAAGCCGGGACGGTCGGCCCAGATGGTGTCGAGCAGGTCGATATCGGTGCGCAGGGTGACGCCACGCGCGCTGAGGGCATCGTTCAGCAGGCGCGCCACGGCCAGGCCGAGCACGCGCGCATCGACCGCCACCGTCTGGCCGGGCTGCATGTTGGCTGCCAGCCAGTCAATGTGCAGCAGGCTGGCGCCCGACGGGATTTTCATCAGCGCGATGCCGGTACCGGCCAGCTCCGTTTCGGCTTGCGTGTAGTAGCGGCCATCGGTCCAGACGCCGGCAAATTCCGCAGTGGCGATGAAGGTGCCGACCGAGCCGGTGAACCCGGAGATCCACTCGCGGCCCTGCCAGCGGCGCGGCAGGTATTCGGACAGGTGGGGGTCGCTCGACGGCACGATGCAGGCGTCGATGCCGTGGTGCGCCATGGCGGCGCGCAGCTGTTGCAGGCGCTCGGCGCGGGGGGATGAATTGGATTGATTAGGCATGCCTAATATCATACCCCCAACGAACCATCACACGCGAGCCGATAAGGTCGTGCACCGTATGGGGTCGTTGAGGCCAATAGCCTCAACGACGGGTGCACCGGGCTCGCGAGCCCACGCGGTACAAAATATGCAAATCGACATGCATGCGCAGTACCGTGCTGCATGCCTTACCGACCTTCGCGACCTTTGCGGTACTCGACCGTAACGCGTGGACTCGGGAGTCCACCCTACTTTACGCGGCTAGTTAAGTCCTCTTTGCGCCTCAGGCCTGGAAGTTTCGTAAACCGTCCAGATCCAGCACCCGGATCCCGCCGTAATCGAGCCGCAGCAGCCCGGCTTTTTCGAGCAGCTGCAAGGCGCCATTCACGCGCTGGCGCGAGGCGCCCGACAGGTAGCCGATCTCTTCCTGCGACAGGTGGACCAAGGTGTCGAGCCCCGGATACAGGTGGTCGTTGAACATCGCCGCCAGGCAGCGCGCGACGCGGGTGTCGACGTCGAGCATGCGGTCGGTTTCGACCTGGCCGATGAACTGGCCGAGGCGCTCGTTGAGCTGCATCAGCAGGAAGCGGTTGAACGGCAGGCTGGTCTCGAGCAGCCACTCGAAGGTGGCGCGCGGCATGCGCGCCACGCGGGTATCGCGCAGCGCCATCACGTCGTACTTGCGGAATGCGTCCTTGAGCAGCGACCCCTCGCCGAACCAGCCGCCGGCGGTCACCCCCGTAAACGTCACGCTTTTTCCGGATGGCGAAAAGTTATTGATTTTTACCAGGCCGTCGACGATGCCGACCCAGTATTCCAGCGGCTCGCCCTTGCGGCAGACAAAGCCGCCTTTCGGCACCAGTTGCTCGAAACAGACGGCCTCGACCCGCGCCATTTCGGCGGGCGTGAGCACACGGCCCCAGATGGTGGCGCGCAGGTGTTCCACGAGTGTCGGTGTCGGCATCTTCATTTGTGCAATGCGTTTGTGCAACGCGTCATCGAAAGTCGGGCCAATTGTCATGCAAATGACAACGTGGCGCGCCAACGCAAAGTACTATCTTCACATAAAAATTCCACCGGTCACAGCTTTTGCGCCGCGCCGGACGATGCTAACTGAGGAGACAGCGATGGAGACATCGGAGCGTTTGCCATTGCAGACTTTTCCGCGGCGCCTGCTCGACCACGCCCGACAACGCGGGGCGCGTCCAGCCTTTCGCGAAAAATACCTGGGCATCTGGCAGACCTGGTGCTGGCGCGACGTCGACGCCGAGGTACGGGCGCTGGCCTGCGGCCTGGCCGCCCTCGGTTTCGAACGCGGCATGAACCTGGCCATCATCGGCGACAACCGCCCGCGCCTGTACTGGGCGATGCTGGCGGCGCAGTGCCTGGGCGGGGTGCCGGTGCCGCTCTATCAGGATGCGCCCAGCGCCGACATGGCCCACGTGCTGAGCGACGCCGACATCGAATTCGCCGTGGTCGAGGACCAGGAGCAAGTCGACAAGCTGCTCGAGCTGCAAGCCACCTGCCCGCGCGTGCGCCACATCGTGTTCGAGGATGAACGCGGCATGCGCCACTACCGGCACGCCGGCCTGCTCTCCTTCGCTTCCCTGCAGGAGCTCGGCCGCGCCTGGGACCGCGAGCATCCCGGCGCCTTCGACGAGGCCATCCAGCGCGGCCAGGGGGGCGACACCGCCATCATCCTCTACACCTCGGGCACCACCGGTAAACCAAAAGGCGTGATGCAGTCGCACGCGGCCCTGATTGCCGCCGGCAGCGGCGGCGTCGGCTTCGACAAGCTCACCGACCGCGACGACGTGCTCTCCTATTTACCGATGGCCTGGGTAGGCGACTGCCTGTTTTCGTTCGCACAGGCGATGGTGGCCGGCTTTACGGTGAACTGTCCGGAGTCGAGCGACACCGTGCTCAACGATTTACGCGAGATCGGCCCCACTTATTATTTTGCGCCGCCGCGCGTGTTCGAGAACATGCTCACCACCGTCATGATCCGCATGGAAGACGCCAGCCGCATCAAGCGCCGCATGTTCGATTTTTACATGGGCGTGGCGCGGCGCAGCGGCGCCGCCCTCCTCGACGGCAAACCGGTGAATGTGCTCGATCGTCTTAACTATGCGCTGGGGCGCCTGCTGGTCTACGAACCACTGAAAAACGTGCTCGGCCTGTCGCGCGTGCGCGTGGCCTACACCGCCGGTGCGGCAATCGGCCCCGACCTGTTCCGTTTCTATCGGTCGATCGGCGTCAATCTGAAACAGCTGTATGGCTCGACCGAGACCTGCGCCTACGTCTGCCTGCAACCGGACGGGAACATCAAGTTCGACAGCGTCGGCGTGCCGGCGCCCGGGGTCGAGGTAAAACTGGCGGCGAATGGCGAAGTGCTGGTCAAAGGGGTGTCGAACATGGGCGGCTACTTCAAGCGCCCGGATGCGACGGCCGAAGTGATCGACGCCGACGGCTATTTTCATACGGGCGACGCCGGCATGTTCGACAGCGATGGCCACCTTAAAATCATCGACCGCGCGGCGGACGTCGGCACCATGCAGAACGGCGCCATCTTCGCGCCCAACTACATCGAAAACAAACTGAAGTTCTTCCCATTCATAAAAGAGGCGGTCGCCTTCGGGAATGGTCGCGACCAGGTATGCGCCTTCCTGAACATCGACATGGAAGCGGTCGGCAACTGGGTCGAGCGCAGAAATCTCGCCTATGCCGGCTATACCGATCTCGCAGGGCACCCGCAGGTGCTGGAACTGATGCGCGACTGCGTGCAGCAAGTGAATGCCGGCCTGGCCAACGAGGCGCTGATGGGCCACACGCAGATCCACCGCTTCCTGGTGCTGCACAAGGAGCTCGACCCCGACGACGACGAACTGACCCGCACCCGTAAAGTGCGCCGTAAATTCGTCGCCGACAAATACGCGGTGCTGATCGAGGCGCTGTACACCGGCAAAGCCGCGCAGCACATCAGCACGCAGGTGAAATTCGAGGATGGGCGCACCGGTACCGTCAGCGCCGACCTGCGCATCGTCGATGCCGCGACCTACCCGCTGATGCAGAACATGCAGGAGGCAGCGTGATGCAGATGACGCAACCGCCGGCCAGCCCCGATAGTCCCGGCACTGGCCGCAAGATCGGCGACGTGATCCTCGACCTGAAAAACATCTCGCTGGCTTTCGGCGGGGTGAAAGCGCTGACCGACATTTCGTTCGACGTGCGCCAGCACGAGATCCGCGCCATCATCGGCCCGAACGGCGCCGGCAAAAGCTCGATGCTGAACGTGATCAACGGCGTGTACCGCCCGCAGCACGGCGAGATCGTGCTGCGCGGCGCCCGGCGCACCAACATGGATTGTTACGGCGCGGCGAAAGCGGGCATCGCGCGCACTTTTCAAAATATCGCGCTGTTCAAGGGGATGACGGTCCTCGACAACATCATGACCGGCCGTAACCTCAAAATGAAAACCAACTTCCTGCAGCAGGCGTTTTATCTCGGCGCGGCCCGGCGCGAGGAAATCGCGCACCGCGAAAAGGCCGAAGCCATCATCGACTTCCTGGAAATCCAGGCGATCCGCAAGACGCCGGTGGGCCGCCTGCCCTACGGCTTGCAGAAGCGCGTCGAACTGGGCAGAGCGCTGGCCGCCGAACCGGACATCCTGTTGCTGGACGAACCGATGGCCGGCATGAACGTCGAGGAAAAGCAGGACATGTGCCGCTTCATCCTCGACGTCAACGACCAGTTCGGCACGACGATCGTCCTGATCGAACACGACATGGGCGTGGTGATGGACATCTCGGACCGCGTCGTCGTGCTCGACTATGGCAAGAAGATCGGCGACGGCACGCCGGACCAAGTGCGCAGCAACGAGAACGTGATCAAGGCCTATCTCGGCCAGGCCCATGAGGGGACAAACGAGCAGGAGGCAAGCACATGAGCTTTTTCATCGAAGTGCTGCTCGGCGGCCTGCTGTCCGGGGTGATGTATGCGCTGGTCGCGATCGGCTTCGTGCTGATCTACAAAGCCTCGGGCGTGTTCAACTTCGCGCAGGGGGCGATGGTGTTCTTCGCCGCCCTCACCTGCGTCGGCATCGTCGACAAATTCGGCGTCTCTCTGTGGGTTGCGGTTCCGCTGACGATCCTGGTGATGATCGCCCTCGCCGTTGCGATCGAACGCGTGGTCTTGCGCCCGCTGGTGAACCAGCCGGAAATCACGCTGTTCATGGCCACCATCGGCCTCGCGTTTTTCATCGAGGGCCTGGCGCAGCTGGTCTGGGGTTCGCAGGTACGCAAACTCGAGTTGCCGATCGAGGACGTGCCCAACGAATACCTGATGGAACACTTCAATATCCTGGTCTCGCAGTTCGACATGATGGCGGCGATCGTGTGCGCGGTGCTGGTGGTGGCGCTGGCGCTGCTGTTCACCAAGACCCGCGTCGGGCGCGCGCTGCGCGCCGTGGCCGACGACCACCAGGCGGCGCTGGCTGTCGGCATTCCGCTGCAGCGGATCTGGGTCGTGGTGTGGTCGGTGGCCGGCCTGGTCGCGCTGGTGGCGGGCATGCTGTGGGGCGCCCGCAATGGCGTGCAGTTCGCGCTGACGTTCATTGCCCTCAAAGCGTTGCCGGTGCTGATCCTGGGCGGGTTCACCTCGGTGCCGGGCGCGATCGTCGGCGGCTTGATCATCGGCGCCAGCGAAAAGCTGGCCGAAGTCTACATCGGACCGCTGGTCGGCGGCGGCATCGAAGGCTGGTTCCCGTACGTGCTGGCCCTGGGCTTCCTGCTGGTGCGGCCCGAGGGGCTGTTCGGCGAAAAAATCATCCGGAGGATCTAGACCATGCTGTATCGCGAAGCCGGACAATTCAAGACCAGCTATGCGGCGGATGGGCAGATCCTGCCGATCCGCCAGGACCGCATCGGCTTGTTGGCGCTGCTGCTGGTGGCGCTGGTGGTGGTGCCCCTGTTTGCCTCCCCTTACCTGCTGTCGGCGATCCTGATCCCGTTCCTGATCTTTGCGCTGGCGGCGCTGGGGCTGAACATTTTAACGGGCTACGCCGGCCAGCTCTCGCTCGGCACAGCCGCCTTCATGGCGGTCGGCGCCTACGCCGCCTTTAACTTCGTGGCGCGCATTCCGGGCATGCCGTTGCTGCTCGCCTTTGTGCTGGGCGGCCTATGCGCGGCCATGGTTGGAATTGCCTTCGGCCTGCCCTCGCTGCGCATCCGCGGCTTTTATCTGGCGGCCGCCACGCTGGCGACCCAGTTCTTCGTGATCTGGTGCCTCACCAAGATCCCGTATCTGACCAATTACAGCGCCTCGGGCGTGGTGACGGTGCAGACGATGCAGATTGCCGGCTACCGCTTCGTCACGCCGGCTTCGAAATACCTGCTGGTGCTGGGCATCGTGGCGACGATGGCGCTGCTGGCCAAGAACATGATCCGCTCGAACGTCGGCCGCTCGTGGATGGCGATCCGCGACATGGACATGGCGGCCGAAGTGATCGGCTTCCGGCCGCTGCGCACCAAGCTGCTCGCCTTTGCCGTCAGCTCGTTTTATTGCGGCGTGGCCGGCGCCCTGTATGCCTTTGCCTACCTCGGCACGGTGGAGCCGGAAGCGTATAGCCTGGACCTGTCGTTCCGCATCCTGTTCATGGTGATCATCGGCGGCGTCGGCTCGATCCTGGGTTCCTTTCTCGGCGCCGCCTTTATCGTGCTGCTGCCGATCTTCCTGAACATGCTGGCGCACACGCTCGGCATCGCCACCAATTACGCGTCGAACCTGGAATTGATGGTGTTCGGCGGCTTGATCATCTTCTTCCTGATCGTCGAACCGCACGGCCTGGCGCGCCTGTGGCAGATCGGCAAAGAGAAGCTGCGTTTGTGGCCCTTCCCGCATTGATTCGTATTCCCATTCAACGATGTTAATAAAAAGGAGACACCCATGAAAGTCATCAAATCGATCGTGCTTGCGGCCACGCTGGTCAGCGTCGGCGGGCAGGTGCTGGCCGCCGACCAGTTCGTGGCGCTGCAGTCCTACCGCGTCGGCCCGTATGGCGCCGGCGGCTCCGGCTTCTACGGCGGCATGATCGACTATTTCAATCTGGTGAATGCGAACGGCGGCATCAATGGCGTCAAGATGACCTGGGAAGAGTGCGAGACCGAATACAACGCCTCGCGCGGCGTGGAATGCTACGAACGCCTGAAAACCAAGAATGGCGGCGCCACCCTGGTCGACCCGCTGTCGACCGGCATCGCCTACGGCATCGTCGACCGCGTCGCGGTCGACAAGATCCCGATGACCATGCTCGGCTACGGGCGCTCGGACGCCGCCAACGGCAAGGTTTTTCCGTATGTCTTTCCGCTGGTGACCAGCTACTGGAACCAGGCGGCGGCGATGATCAAGTATTTGGGCGACAAGAACGGCGGCTACCAGAACCTGAAAGGGAAGAAGATCGTCTACCTGTACCACGATTCGGCTTTCGGCAAGGAAGCCATGCCGGTGCTGGATGCGCAGGCCAAGCAGTACGGCTTTGAACTGATCAAGATCGCGGTGGCGCCGCCGGGCAGCGAACAGCAATCGCAATGGCTGCAAATCCGCCAGGCGCGTCCCGACCACGTGATCCTGTGGGGTTGGGGGGTGATGAATTCGGTCGCCATCAAGACCGCCCAGCGCAACGGCTTCCCGCGCGAGAAAATCCTCGGCGTCTGGTGGGCGGGTTCGGAAGAAGACACGATCCCGTCGGGCGAAGCGGCAAAAGGGTATACCTCGATGACCTTCAATACGCCCGGCAACTATCCGCTGATGGACGAGATCCGTAAAAAGGTTTATGCAGGCGGCAAGGGCAACCTGGCCGACCAATCGCGCATCGGCTCCGTGTACCACATGCGCGGCGTGACCCTGGGCGTGCTCTGGGTCGAGGCGATCCGCACCGCGCAGGAAAAATTCGGTAAAGGGAAAACCATGACCGGCGAGCAGGTGCGCTGGGGCCTGGAAAACCTGAACGTCGACGCCGCGCGCCAGAAGGCGATCGGGGCTTTCGGCATGTTCCCGACCATTAAAACCAGCTGCGACGACCACGAGGGGTCGGGCGCGGTGAAAGTCCAGCAGTGGGATGGCAAGAAGTGGAATGCGATCACGCCGAACTGGGTCGTGGGCGACAAGGCGCTGACGCGCAGGCTGCTGGAAGAATCGTCGCTGGCGTATGCCAGGGAAAAGAACATCACGCCTGGCTGCATGCAGTGATCGCTTGACCTACCCGCCTCGCCGCCGCGGCGGGGCACTCCTGGACGAGAAACCATGACCAGCACCAGCGAACAACCCTACCTGTCGGTGAACAACATCGAAGTCATCTACGACCACGTGATTTTGGTGTTAAAGGGCGTATCGCTGCAGGTACCGAAGGGGAAGATCGTCGCCCTGCTGGGCGCGAACGGCGCCGGCAAGTCGACCACCTTGAAAACGATTTCCACCCTGTTGCGCGGCGAACGCGGCGACGTCACCAAGGGAGAGGTGCGCTTCCAGGGCGAACGCATCGACCAGCTGACGCCGAACGAACTGGTGCGGCGCGGCTTGTCGCAGGTGATGGAAGGACGCCACTGTTTCGGTCATCTCACCATCGAAGAGAATCTGCTGACGGGTGCGTACACCCGCAAGATCGGCCGCGGCGAGCTGAAAACCGCGCTGGAATCGGTGTATCACTATTTCCCGCGTTTGAAAGAGCGCAGGAGCAGCCAGGCCGGCTATACCTCGGGCGGCGAGCAGCAGATGTGCGCGATTGGGCGCGCGCTGATGGCGAATCCGTCGATGATCCTGCTCGACGAGCCGTCGATGGGGATCGCGCCGCAGATCGTCGACGAGATTTTCGGCATCGTCAAGGACCTCAACCGCAAGGAAGGCGTCTCCTTTCTTCTCGCTGAGCAGAACACGAACGTCGCCCTGCGCTACGCCGACTTCGGCTACATCCTGGAGAACGGGCGCGTGGTGATGGATGGCGCGGCGCAGGACCTGGCCAACAACGAGGACGTCAAGGAGTTTTATCTCGGCGTCTCGGGCGCCGGCCGTAAAAGTTTCAGGGACATGAAGTTTTATAGGCGCCGCAAACGCTGGCTCGCCTGAACGCCTCTACTTAATCGGAGAAGCACATGACAGGCATCACCCTCGATGCGTTGGAAACCCGCGCGCCGGCAGAACGCGAACGCGACCTGCTGGCGCGCTTGCCGGCCCTGATCGCACGGGCGCAGGCGGCGCCGGGCTGGGCGAACATCCTGGACGGGGTCGACCCGCACGCCATCACCAGCCGCGCCGCGCTGGCACAACTGCCGGTGACGCGTAAGTCCGATTTGAAGGCGCTGCAGGAGCGCGATCCGCCCTTTGGCGGCTTGACTGCGACGGCGGCGAGCGATCTGGCGCACGTGTTCATGTCGCCCGGACCGATCTTCGATCCCGAAGGACGAGGCGCCGACTGGTGGCGCTTCGGGCGGCCGCTGTTCGCGGCCGGCGTGCGCGCCGGCGGCCTGCTGCAGAACTGCTTTTCGTACCACTTCACGCCGGCCGCCTTCATGGTCGAAAGCGGCGCCGCGCGCATCGGCTGCAGCGTGATCCCGGCCGGTACCGGGCAGACCGAAATGCAGGTGCAGGCGATGGCGGCGCTGCGCCCGGATACCTATGTCGGCACGCCCTCCTTCCTGCGCATCATCATCGAAAAGGCACGCGAAACGGGCCTCGACATCAGCAGCGTGCGGAATGCCCTGCTCGGCGCCGAGGCGCTGCCGGAATCGTTACGCAGCTGGTTTCATGAGCACGGCGTGCCGCACGTGTTCCAGACCTATGCCTCGGCCGATATCGGCAGCATCGCCTACGAGACGGAGACGAACGGCGTGCTCGATCCGGGCATGGTGCTCGACGAAGAGGTGTTATTGGAAATCGTGCGGCCCGGCAGCGGAGAACCCGTGGCGCCGGGCGATATCGGCGAAGTCGTGATCACCCTGTTCAACGATGACTATCCGTTGATCCGCTTCGCCACCGGCGACTTGTCGGCGCTGCTGCCCCAGGCGGCGCCGGGTGTGCGCACCAACAGCCGCATCCGCGGCTGGCTGGGCCGCGCCGACCAGACGACCAAAGTGCGGGCAATGTTCGTGCATGCGTCGCAGGTGCAAAACATCGTGCGCCGCCATCCGGACATCCTGAAAGCGAGACTGCTTGTCTCGGGGCGGATGGCGAACGATCTGATGACGCTGCAGTGCGAGGTGGCGGGAACGCCGGACCCGGGACTGGAAGCGGCGATCGCCGCCTCGATCCGCGAAGTGACCAAGCTGCGCGGCGAGGTCGCCTTTGTGGCGCCGGGTTCGCTGCCCGACGACGGCAAGGTCATTGAAGACGCACGCGATTACAGCTGAAGGGGTAGCGATGACCATGACTCTCGATCCGCAGGTGGCGCAACAAGTGCGCGCCAGCTTCGCGCGCCAACAGGCGATGCGCCTGATCCGGGCCAGCCTGGAACTTGTCGAACACGGCCGTACCGAGATCGGTTTGCCGCACTGGGAAGGCGTCGAGCAGCAGCACGGTTTCATTCATGGCGGCGTGGTCGGCATGATCGCCGATTCGGCGGCCGGCTATGCAGCCATGAGCGTGGCCCCGGCAGGTGCGTCGGTGCTCACCGTCGAATACAAGCTGAACCTGATGGCGCCGGCGGACGGCGAACGGCTGGTGGCGCGCGGCGCCGTGGTGCGGGCGGGACGCAAGCTGGTCGTCACCCGCGCGGACGTGTTTGCCATTCGCGACGGGCAGGAAACCCTGTGCGTGCTGATGCAGCAAACCATCATGGTCATGCATGGCAAAGAAGAAAAATAACCCCCACACCGCAGCCTGCCAAATGTCCGCCTGTCATTGACGATTTTCGCGATAATTGATGCATTGCCCCCTTATCCATCAATGTCCATGCAAGATTTTCATGTTACGCGCGCGCAGGCCCTGCTCCAGAACGCGCAGGAGATCGTCACACCAGCACAGGTGCAGGCGGCGGTAAGCCAGGTCGCCGCCGTGCTCAATGAGCGTTTCCAGGCGCCCGGCGCCGGCTTTCCGCTGGTGCTCGGCGTGATGGGCGGCGCCGTGGTGTTTACGGGGACCCTGCTGCCCCAGCTCGACTTCCCGCTCGAGTTCGACTACATCCACGTCAGCCGCTACGGCGACGATGACCGCGGCGGCCAGGTCGTGTGGAAAGTCATCCCGCGCCAGAACGTGGCCGGACGCACGATCGTCGTGCTTGACGACATCCTCGACGAGGGAGAAACCCTGGCCCATGTGAAACAGCGCCTGCTCGACATGGGGGCGGCCGAGGTCATCATCGCCGTGTTCGCGGACAAGGATATCGGACGCAGCAAGCCGATCGCGGCCGACATCATCGGATTGACGCTGCCGAATGCCTTCGTGGTCGGTTTCGGCATGGACGTGTACGGTTACTGGCGCAACCTGCCGGGGCTGTGGTCGATTCGCCAGGAAGATTTGAAGCCGGCGGAACCGGAGACCGAGTATCCGATTCCGGATGTAAAAGTCTCCGGAAATGGAGTAAACTAAATAACCGGTTTTGTAAAAAAAGGCCTCCGGATGGAGTAATGCCGTTCAGTTAAGCGGTTTGCCACGCCTTCGAGCTAATGCCAAGCCGTATCGCGCACGCCGAGTGGCGCGATACGTAGGGTGGACCGGGCGGCGAACCGCTCCGTCCACGGCCTTTCTCGTGCATATCGAAATGCGCCAAGTAGCCCGGAGCGCGCACGTACGGGCTTCCCTAGTATGAAGGAATGCAACGAAACGGCCGTGGACTGAGCGGTTCGCCGCCCGGTCCGCCCTACGATTATCGAAACGCAGGCAGTGTTGCCTGGCTCACCGCTGGTAGAGAGTTCGCTCAGGCTTCACTGAAGCGCATTACTCTCGATAGAGGCCTTTGCTTGTGGCGCCGTGTCGGCATTTTCAACCGGCTAACACTGTGCATCATTCCGCGTGGGCACAGGGGGCGCCCACCCTACCTACCCTTTCAGCGCAGCGCCAGGCGTGCGCGTGCGGCGGCGTATTCGCGCGCGAGGCGTTCGACCATCTCGGCCACCGTCGGCACGTCGTGCATCAGGCCCACGCCCTGGCCCGCGCCCCAGATGTCGCGCCAGGCCTTGGCCTTCGAGCTGCCGTCGCCAAAGCTCATCTTGCTCTTGTCCGATTCCGGCAGCGCGTCCGGATCGAGCCCGGCGTTGACGATCGATTTTTTCAGGTAGTTGCCGTGCACGCCCGTAAACAGATTGGTGTACACCACGTCGGCCGCGCTCGATTCGACGATCGCGTTGCGGTAGTCGTCGCTGACGTTCGACTCTTGCGTCGCCAGCCAGCGCGAGCCGATGTAGGCGAAATCGGCGCCCATCGCCTGCGCCGCCAGGATCGCGTCGCCGGTGGCGATCGAACCGGACAAGGCGATCGGGCCGTCGAAGAATTTGCGCACCTCGCCCACCAGCGCGAACGGAGACAAGGCGCCGGCGTGGCCGCCGGCGCCGGCCGCGACCAGGATCAGGCCGTCGACGCCCGCTTCCAGCGCCTTGTGCGCGTGGCGGATCGAGACCACGTCGTGCAACACGATGCCGCCATAGCTGTGCACGGCGTCGAGCATCTCCTTCGGCGGCGCACGCAGCGACGAGATGATGATCGGCACCTGGTGTTTGACGCAGATTTCGACGTCGTGCTCGAGGCGCGCGTTGGAGGCGTGCACGATCTGGTTCACCGCGATCGGGCCGACTTTTGCGCCCGGATTCGCAGCGGCGTAGTCGGCCAGCTCCTTCTGCAGATCGGTCAGCCAGGTATCGAGCAGTTCGGCCGGACGGGCGTTCAGGGCCGGGAAGGAACCGACGATCCCCGCCTTGCACTGCGCCGCGACAAGGGCCGGACCGCTGGCGATGAACATCGGCGAGGCAATCACGGGCAAGGAAAGGTTTTGCAGTACGGTAGGCAGCGACATGGGCAGCTCTTTCGGCGTGGGGTTATTCGGACTGGCTGATGATTATAGCCTCATAAAAAGCACGATCGTGCTAGATCGGTGGCTCTAATTTATGCGTCGACCAGGTCGGCGCCGTCGATGCGGGCAGCCTTGGCGCGCAGCAGGGAGGATGCGGCCCAAGTGGCGAGGTCGATGTAAGCGTCCGCTGCGGTATGCGACTGTGCGTTGAACGCGTGGGCGGAGGATCCGCCCACCTTACGGGTCTGTGCAAGCGTCGTGGCGATACCGACCTGACCGAGGGGCGCGCCTTGCGACGTAAGGTGGGCAGCTTCGCTGCCCACGCGTTCAACCAGCGCAGGATCCGTCGCCAGGCCAGCAATATCCATCTGCCGCATGGCGCTGGCGACCACCGGAATCGCCGCCAGCAGCGCCGGCAATGCACTGAGCGCAATCCGCTGGCGCTCGAGCAGAAGGAATTTCAGGAGCACCTTGACCGCATTCTCCGCATTCTTCTTCGGATCGGCCGATAAATAATCGAGCCGCGCGTACGCCCGCCCCAGGGCGCCCGCCACATTGGTAAACATGCGTCCATGCCCCGGAATCACCACCCGCGCATCGAGCGTGCCGATCAGGTCGAGCGTCGCGCGCGCTTCGCTGAAACCGGATTCGCCATCGAGTTCCGGAAAAATCACGCCAAACCCGTTTTCCCACAGCGCGTCGCCCGCAATCAGGATGCCCTCGCGCGCGCAGAACAGCAACACGGCATGCGGATCGTGGCCCGGCGCCGCCAGCACTTCCCACGCCATGCCGCCCAGTTCCAGCATTTGCCCCGGCGCCAGCAGCGCATCGTAGGTGAAGCGTGCGCATTGCTGGCCGGTGGCGCGAAAACTCAGCGCCTCCTCGTCCCAGGCGGCGACCTTGGCCGCCTCGCCTGCCGGGATCGCCGTGTGGCAGCCATACGCTGTCTGCAGCGCGCCATTGCCGCCGCAGTGGTCCGAATGCAGATGGGTGTTCAACAGGCGCGCCAGCGGACGTCCATCAAGCGCATGCCGTACCAGCGCCAGCGTCTGCGGCGCATGGGTCACGTAGCCGCTGTCGAGCAGCGCCGGGGCGTCGCCCGTGAACAGCACATTGTTCGACGACAGCCAGCCGCGCTCGAAGACAAGCATCGTCGGGGGCAAATGCAGAGGCAACTGCGCAGGCAGGTTAGCCAAAATCGAGGTCCGCTTCGCGACGGCGGATCTCGACCCACACCGCCCGTTTGTCCTCATCGCTGGCAGTGCCCCAGGCAATGATCTCGTCGATCGTACGCAGGCAGCCGCGGCACAAACCGGTACGCCCGTCCATCTCGCACAGGCTGATGCAGGGCGAAGGCACCGGGGTCTGCAGTTCGGGAGATGCCAGGCTCATGCGGCGTCTCCGGACGTTGCGCGTTGCTTGTTTGCGACACGCGCATTGAAACGGTCGACATCGATCACGCAGCGTTCGTGCGTGCCTTCGCAGATGCGCTCCTGCTCGTCCCAAGCCTGCACTTTGAAGCGCACGCGCTGGCCTTCGACGGCGAGCACTTCGCCCTCGATGCGCAACTGCATGCCGGGCGGCGTCGGCGCCAAATGTTGAAAGCTGACCATGGTGCCCAGACTCTGTTCGCGGGGCCAGTCGAGGAAGGGCAGCATGCCGTGCACGCAGGCCAGTTCCATCATGCCGACCAGGTAGCCGGTCGCCAGCACCTCGGGCATGTCGCGGCAAAACGGGGTGTCGTGGTACAGCTGCGGCACGGTCGCGCGCGGCGGGACCGTGTACTGCCATGCGAAGCGCAGGCCGGGTTGTAATTCTGGACTCATGAAGAAAGAGATTACCCGATTCAATCGAATTGCGCTTGACCTCAACACTCAGGAGCGTAGACTTGGCAGCAAATAAAACCATCCATGTGGATGGTACGGAGATGGTTTGAAAGGATGGTGTAAGCATGCGGGGTCAAGTTATGAGCACGCACGACACGAAGCCGAAGCTCGTGGATTCGGAAAAAATCACGATCAACCTGGGCATGATCGACCTGGGCCAGATCGATTTACTGGTGAGTGAAGGTTTTTACAGCAACCGTACCGACCTGATCCGCACCGCCATCCGCAACCAGCTCAATACCCATGCCGACGTCGTCCGGCAAACCGTGGCCCGCCGCAGCCTCGTGCTCGGCATGCACCATTACTCGCGGGCCGACCTGGAAGCGGCGCAGCAAGCCGGTATCCGGCTGCAGATCCAGGTGCTCGGCATGGCCAGCATCGCCAGCGACGTCCCCGTCGAACTGGCCCTGGCCACCATCGAATCGATTTCGGTCCTGGGCGCGCTGCATGCCAGCAGTGCCGTCAAGACCGCATTGGCAGAGCGCATCTTATAAAGCGCACAAAAGGAAGCCAGATGAAAATGAATATGAACATGAATAACAAACTGCTCGCGCAAATGCGTGCCGCGACCCGTAACCTGATCAAGAAGCCCCAGGTCGATACCAACAAGGTGATCCAGGATGCCCTGAAAAACGCCTCGGCGCTCACCCAGGCGGCGCAGGCGCAGATGAGCGGCCTGTCGCAGGCGAATGGCATGGCCAACCTGCGTTCAGCGGGAGACGTGCCCGACATGCTGGCTGAACTGAGCCGTAAATTCGGCCACGGCGGCGCGGCCGCCAACGAACCGGCGGCACTCTTGCCCGGCACCTTCAGCGAAGGCAGTTTTACCAATCGCGCCGGCACCCGCAGTTACAAACTGTATGTTCCTAGCAATTACCAGGGCGAGCAACATAAACCCACGGCGCTCGTCGTGATGCTGCACGGCTGCACGCAAGACCCGGACGACTTTGCCACCGGCACGCAAATGAATGCGCTGGCCGAGGAAACCGGCTGCCTGGTGGTCTATCCCTCGCAATCGCGTCAGGCCAATTCCTCGCGCTGCTGGAACTGGTTCAACGCCGTCGACCAGAAGCGCGACCAGGGCGAACCCTCGATCATCGCCGGCATCACCCGCGAGATCATGGGCCAATACCGCATCGACCCGGCCCAGGTATATGTCGCCGGCCTGTCCGCCGGCGGCGCCATGGCCACCATCATGGGCACGCTGTACCCGGAACTGTACGCCGCCGTCGGCGTGCACTCGGGCCTGCCCTACGCGTCCGCGCACGACCTGCCCTCGGCCCTGGCCGCGATGCAGGGTCAATTGCAGCGCCAGAACAAACGCGGTAAAGCGATCCCGATCATCGTCTTCCATGGCGACCAGGACCACACCGTGCACCCGACCAATGGCGACGAGCTGATGGTGCAGGCGCGCGACGCCGCCCATGCCATGGCGATCGAACCGGGCCGGGTACCCGATGGCCACGCCTTTACCCGCACCATGCACAAGCGCGCCGACGGCAAGGTGCATGGTGAACACTGGGTCATCCACGGCGCCGGCCACGCCTGGTCGGGCGGCAGCGCGCGCGGTTCCTATACCGACGGCAAGGGACCGGACGCCAGCCGCGAGATGCTGCGTTTCTTCAGTACCCATCGCTGAGGACCTTGATAAAGCTAATGCGCGTCGGCGCGACAGCCTGCGATGCTCGCTGTACTTCCGTACAGCTGCGCATCTCGGCTGCCGCTCCTTCCGCTCGCTACGCTTTCTCAAGGCCCTCGGACTCTACCGGCCGCGTCATGCGGCCCGGCGTGGCGTCGATGCCAGCGTCGTCTCTGTAAAAGATGATGCGCGCACGCCGGGCTCAGGTCACCGCAGCGCCTCAATCGTCAAGCGGGAACTTTTCGGCGGCGGGTCTGGCAGTCTCGGCAATATGCGCGCGCAGGCAGGCCGGGCACCAGCAGGCGGCATCGACACCCGGCACCGGCACCACCGGCGGCAGCGTCGTACACCAGCAGGGTTGGTTCGATCCATCGGCCATGGCGCAGCCGAAGGCGGCGCCGCAACGTGTACACAGGCTCATGGCACACCCTTGCGACATAAATTATTCGTCATGTGTAATATCGTACAAGCATCATAGAAGGTTTACTGGCAGCGATCCTGACCCGGTCATCCAATAAAATACAACAAGCGCGCCGCAGAATGCCTACAAGGGCGCCCGCGTTGCCTGTAAAATCTCCGCCACATTCTTTTCGGACTCCCCATGAACGCTCACGTGACCAGCTTGAAAACCGACGACCCATCGAGTGACCTGACCGGGGTTTCCCCGCAAATCAAGGCACAGATCCTGGCCGAGGCGCTCCCGTATATCCGCAACTTCCATGGCAAGACGATTGTCATCAAGTACGGCGGCAATGCCATGACCGACGAACGCCTGAAGCACGGCTTCGCGCGCGACGTCATCCTGCTGAAACTGGTAGGCATGAACCCGGTCGTGGTGCACGGCGGCGGTCCGCAGATTGACAACGCCTTGAAAAAAATCGGCAAGCAAGGCACCTTCGTGCAAGGCATGCGCATCACCGACGAAGAAACCATGGAAGTGGTCGAGTGGGTGCTGGGCGGTGAAGTGCAGCAGGACATCGTCATGCTGATCAACCATTACGGCGGCCAGGCAGTCGGCCTGACCGGCAAGGACGGCGGCCTGATCCGCGCCCGCAAAATGTCGATGCCCGACCGCGACAAGCCGGGCGAGTTCCTTGACATCGGCTTCGTCGGCGAGATCGAGGCGATCAATCCGGCTGTGGTAAAAGCGCTGCAGGACGACGCCTTCATTCCGATCATCTCGCCGATCGGCTTTGGCCAGGACGGGCAAGCCTACAACATCAATGCCGACGTCGTCGCCGGCAAGATCGCGGAAATTCTCAAGGCCGAAAAGCTGATCATGATGACCAACATCGCCGGCGTGCAAGACAAGGCCGGCAACCTGGTCACCGACCTGTCGGCGCGCGAGATCGACGAGATGTTCGAAGACGGCACGATTTCGGGCGGCATGCTGCCGAAGATCTCGTCGGCGCTGGATGCCGCCAAGTCCGGCGTGAACACCGTGCACATCATCGATGGCCGCATCGAACACTCTTTGTTGCTGGAAGTCTTGACCGAACAGGCATTTGGCACTATGATCCGGTCGCACTAAACAAATGTGACGGCTTCCATGCCGTCATGTCAGTACCGCCCTTTTAGCTCAGTGGTAGAGCACTCCCTTGGTAAGGGAGAGGCCACGTGTTCAATCCACGTAAAGGGCACCACTCCCCTCCCCGCAGTTTCAATACACCCGCTCCACGCGTAAACCGCGCTGGCGCAACAGTTCCGGTATCCCGTGTTTTCCCAATAAGTGCAATAAACCGACCGCGGCCACCGCATTGTCTTCGCGCGCCAGCAGCGCGGCGAGTTTGTCGGCCATCGGCCCGTTGCGTTCGATCAGCACCACGTCGCGGATGAACTTGCCGCTGACGCTGTCGTCGGTCTCGATACGGTGCGCGATGGCGTCCAGCGCGGTACGGTCGGCGCCTTCATAGGCCGCGAACAGTTCGCGCGTCTCGCGCAATTGTTGGCCCGATGCCATGTGCGCCAGCGTCTCTTCCAATACATCCCACTGCATCGCCAGCGGCAGCCGGTCGAGCAGCGCCGCCTGGTACTGCACCGATTCCAGTTCGGCGATGCGCGCCTTGCCGCGCGCCAGCGATGCCAGGTGCAGGTCGACGCCGAGGGCCGGGTCGACACCCAGTTTCGCCAGGTCCGCCACCGCCAGCATCGTCGCCAGCACCCAGGGTTTCAGCTGCGCCAGCGCACCCGGATCGATGCCCTGCAATTTGAGGCCGGCCTCGATGCGCTGGCGGCGCGCGGCCGGCAATTGTGCCACGCCGGCGCTGCCGGCCGCGACCAGGCCGTATTGCTGGAAGGCCGCCGCCGTGGCGCCGGGGTCGCGTTGTACGTCCACTTCCAGCGCCAGCGTCGGTGCGGCGGCGACGGCTTTGCCGAGGCGCGGCTCGAGCGGATAATAGTCCGCTTTGCCGGCGTGGATGGTGCCGTACAGGTACAAGCTATGTTTTGCGCCGCTCACCTTGAACAGCGCGCCGCGTTCGGCCGCGAGCGCCTGGCACGCCAGCAGAACGAAGCCGAGGAAGGCCACTATAATCGGACGTCGCATTTACTGCTCCTGTCATCCATATTCAACGTGTCGAATCATACTCCCGCCGCCCCCGTCTGGTTATTTGACCTGGACAATACCCTGCACGACGCCTCGCACGCGATTTTCCCGGCGATCAGCGCCAACATGAACACGTATATCGCGCGCGTGCTCGACGACGGCATCACGCCGGTGACCCAGGCGCGGATCGATGCCGCGCGCCTCGGCTACTGGAAGAAGTACGGCGCCACCCTGCTCGGCATGATGCGCCATCACGGCGTCAGCGCCGCCGATTTCTTGCGCGAGACCCATGATCTCAAGGATTTACGCGCCATGATGCGCTCCGAGACCGGCCTGGGACGCCTGCTGATGAAACTCCCGGGCCGCAAGATCCTGCTGACGAATGCGCCGCTCGATTACTCGACCCACGTGATGCGCCACCTCGGCCTGGGGCGCCATTTCGCGCACCATATCGCGATCGAGCAGATGCACGTGCACCGCCAGCTCAGGCCGAAACCGTCGAAGCTGATGCTGGCGCGCCTGCTGCGCAAGTACGGCATCGCCGCGCGCGACTGCATCCTGGTCGAAGACACGCTGGCCAACCTGAAAAGCGCCAAGCAGCTCGGCTTGCGCACAGTGTGGATTACCCAATACCTGCGCCGGTTCGAGCGCAGCACGCTGGCGATGGCGCGCCCGCGGCGGGTGATTCGCCCCAATTACGTCGATGTCAAAGTAAAATCCGTGCGCCAGCTGCCGCAGCGCCTGCAGCGGCTACGTTTTTTCGACTAACTCTTCTTCCGGAATCCCATGGCAAGCACCAGGCCAGGCCAGCGCAAACTGCAAATCCTCCAGGCCCTGGCGGCCATGCTCGAGCAGCCCAAGGTTGACAAGATCACCACCGCCGCGCTGGCGGCGCGTTTATCGGTGTCGGAAGCGGCGCTGTACCGCCACTTCGCCAGCAAGGCGCAGATGTTCGAGGGGCTGATCGATTTCATCGAGTCCAGCGTGTTCGGCGTGATCAACCAGATCAGCGAGAAGGAAGAACGCGGCGTCGACCAGCTGCACGCCATCCTCACCACGCTGCTGGCCTTTGCCGCCAACAACCCGGGCATGACGCGGGTCCTGATCGGCGACGCGCTGGTGGGCGAAGACGAGCGCCTGCAAGCACGCATGAACGGTTTTTATGACCGCGTCGAACTGGCCTGCAAGGGCGCCCTGCGCCTGGCCGTCACGCAAGGCCACGGCAGCGAAGACGACGTCGCCGCGCGCGCCAGCCTGCTGGTGAGTTACGTCACCGGACGCTGGCACCGCTATGCGAAGAGCGGTTTCAAACAGCATCCGGCCGATGCCAGCGGCGTACAATTGTCGCTGCTGCTGGCGGCCTGATTCCAGGACCGACTCGCCATGGACAACGTCTTTGCACTGCTCGACGATGCGAGCGCGGAGGGTCATGCGCAAGCCCGCTCGCGCCTGTACACCGGCCACGCCGGCACCCTTGCCTGCGTCGATGCCGCCGGCTGGAACGGCGTGCTGGCAGACCTGCAGGCAGCCCTGGCGCGCGGCCTGTACGCCGTGCCGCTGCTCAGCTATGAACTGGGCGCGCACCTGCTCGGTATCCCCACTAAAAGCCTGCCAGGCCCGCTGGCGCAGGTCCTGCTGTTCGAGCGCTGCGAATTACTGAACGCCGACGCGGTGCACGCCTGGATTGCCACCCGCACTGGCGCCTCCCCGGCCGGCGTCGCCGCCGTGACGGCGAACGTCGACGAGGCGCGCTTCGTCGCTGCGATCAATCGCATCCGCGCCTACATCGCCGCCGGCGACACCTACCAGGTCAACTACACCTACCGCCTGCGCTTCGACGCCTTCGGTTCCGTAGTTGCGCTCTACAGCCGCCTGCGCGCACGCCAGCCGGTGCCCTACGGCGCCCTGGTTGGCTTGCCGGATGGCGGCGCGGTGCTGTCGTTCTCGCCCGAGCTGTTCGTGCGCCACAGCGGAAATACGCTGCTGGCGCGGCCGATGAAGGGTACCGCGCCCGCCAGCGACGACGAAGCCATTAACCGCGAACGCGCCGCCGCGCTCGCGCTCGACCCCAAGAACCGCGCCGAAAACCTCATGATTGTCGACCTGCTGCGTAACGACTTGGGGCGCGTGGCGCAAACCGGCAGCGTGACGGTGCCAAAACTGTTCGAGGTGACGCGCTTCGGCGCCGTGCTGCAGATGACTTCCACCGTGCAGGCGACCTTGCGCGCGGACGTCACCCTGGCCGACCTGTTCGCCGCGCTGTATCCCTGCGGCTCGATCACGGGCGCACCCAAGCGGCGCACGATGGAAATCATCGACGAACTCGAACCAGACCCGCGCGGCCTGTACACGGGCGCGATCGGCTGGTTCGATCCGCCGGGCGACGGCCATGCCTTCGGCGATTTTTGCCTGTCGGTGCCGATCCGCACCCTCGCATTGGGACCTGGAGAGGGATTACGCCGCGGTGAACTGGGCGTCGGCGCCGGCATCGTCTACGACAGCGATCCGCAGGGAGAGTACGCCGAATGCAAGCTGAAGGCGCGCTTCCTGACCGGTTTGAGTAATGACGTCGACCTGTTCGAGACCATCAAGGCATCCTGGGCAGACGGTCCGCGCCACCTCGACCTGCACCTGGCGCGCATGCAGGCATCGGCTGCCTATTTCGGTTTGCCCTTCGATGCGACCGCCGCCCACGCGCGCGTGCTCGACGCCTGCCTCGGCTTGCCGCCGGAGGGCGGCGTGCACCGGCTGCGCCTGGCGCTCGGGGCGGATGGCGAACTAGCGATCACGACGGCGCCGCTGGCGCCCCTGCATGAACCGGTGCGCCTGCTGCTGGCAGATACGCCGACCGCATCGAACGAGGTCTTCCTGCGCCATAAAACATCGGTGCGCAGCCGCTACGACGCCGCCTGGCGCGCCGCCGAGGCGCAAGGCGCGTTCGACACCCTGTTCTTCAACGAGCGCGGCGAACTGACCGAAGGGGGGCGCAGCAACGTGTTCGTGCGCCTGAAGGGGAACTGGTACACGCCGCCGCTATCCTGCGGCCTGCTGCCGGGCGTGATGCGCGCCGTGATGCTGGCCGCGCCGGCCTGGGACGCGGCCGAGCGCGTCATCACGCGCGAGATGCTGGCGCGTGCCGAGGGGATCGTGGTGTGCAATGCGCTGCGCGGGCCAATGCTGGCGATTCTCGGAGGCGCACCGCTCGCCGCTTAGCGCCCCAGCGCGCCCTCGACTTTGGCCACCAGCTGCGGATCTTCCGGCGCCACCTTGCTCGGGAAGTGCTCGATGACCTGGCCATCGCGCCCGATCAGGTACTTCGCAAAATTCCATTTCGGTTGCTGGCCGGTCTGCCGCGCCAGCGCCGCGTGCAGCGGGTTGGCGTTGGCGCCGGTGACCACGGTCGGCGCGAACATCGGGAATTTCACGCCATAGGTGTTGTAGCAGAGGTCGGCGATTTCCTTGGTGCTGGCCACTTCCTGTTTAAAGTCGTTGGAGGGAAAGCCGAGGATCACCAGGCCGCGCGGGCTGTATTTGGCGTACAGCTTTTCCAGGCCCTCGTACTGCTTGGTATAGCCGCATTTGCTGGCCGTGTTCACCACCAGTACCACTTTGCCGGCGTACTGGCACAGGTCCTGGGGCGCTTCGTCCTGCAGGCGTTTGAAACTTTGCTTTAATAAAGCCGGGCAGCTGGCCGGCGCCGGCGTGGCGGCGACGGGTGGGCGCGGATTCGCCACACCCGTGGTCTGGGCGCTGACGGATGCCACGGCGGCCAGCAGGGAAAGCGACAAGGTGGTTTTCAACATGATGAGGTCCGTTCGGGTCTATGGTAATCGTCAGGCGTTGAGCTGGCGGTGCTCGATTTTCAGGCAGTGGTTCATCACCACGTCGAGGCCGGCGGCGCGCGCCAGGTCGGCGGCGGCCTGGTTCTCGATCTCGAGCTGCATCCACAGGCAGCCGGCGCGCACGGCGATGGCGTCGCGCGCCAGCGGCGGAATGTCTTCCGACTTGCGGAAGCAGTCGACGATGTCGATGCGCTGGCCGCTCGGCGCCAGCGCATCGGCCGCCTCCTGCAGGCTGGCATAGACGCGCTCGCCGAGGATCTCGTCGCCGGCGTAGGCCGGGTTGACGGGCAGGATGCGGTAACCCTCCCCTTGCAGGTAGTGGGCCACGCCATAGCTGGCGCGTTCGGGTTTGTTCGACAGGCCGACGATGGCGATGGTCTTGCTGTCTTTAAGTATCTGGGCAATCGTTCTCATGGTCGCTTATTGGCTTTTTTCGGTCCGTGTAAGCTTAACAGGAAAGCATCGCACGGCGCGCGTTGCGCGCACCCGGCCAGCTGTGGAAAGATGGCGGCTTCCCCCCTCTGGACTCATCCATGAATTTCAATCTACGCACGCGCGCCCTCCCCGCCCTGGCATTGGCACTGCTGCTGGCCGGCTGCGCCAGCCAGCCACCTGCGACGCCACCGATTGTGCCGGTGGCCGACTGGGGCGGCACCCCAGCCGATGCCGCCAGGGCGCGGCGCCACGCCATCACCCACATCACCCTGCACCACCAGGGCGAAACGTTTAAAGCGGGCACCGACGTGCGCCAGTACCTGCGCAACCTGCAGACCTGGTCGCGCAACACCAAGGGCTGGCTCGACATCCCCTATCATTACGTGATCGACCTCGAGGGTAAAACCTGGGCCGCGCGCGACATCGCCTATGCCGGCGACACGAATACCGAATACGATCCGAGCGGACATGCGCTGATCGAAGTGGTCGGCAATTTCGAGGAAGTCGAACCGAATCAGCAGCAACTCGATGCCGTGGTCGACCTGATGGCGCTGCTGGCGAAAAAATATGGCGTGCCGGTCGAGCGCATCGCCAGCCACCGCGACCATTCGAATAACACCGTGTGCCCGGGGGCGAACCTGTACCGCTACGTGGAGAGCGGTTACTTTCGCGAGCAAGTCGCGGCCCGGCTGGCGCCTCCGCGTAACGCTGCCAACTGACGGCTTGACGCGGCACGGACGGCCGGCCAACCGCAGGTGCCGGGCGCTGCCGCCACCGGCTTAGCAGGCACAGGTACGAAATCCCGTGAAGATGTCATCACGCTCGGGCGTATAAAAGTTGCGAAAATGGGGCGAGCGCAAGCGCCGGGGCGTGGCGAAGGAGGCGCCGCGCAAGCTTTGCCGGCTGCCGAAGTATGGCGCCGAGTATTCGCGGTAGCGGTCCGCGACGAAACCCGTATAGGGGAGGAAGCACGACGCGGTCCATTCCCACAGGTAGCCCCAGGCGAATCCGGGATGGCTTGAAGTCGCCGCGTATTCGCACTCCTCCTCCAACGGCAGGCGCCTGCCGGCCCAGCTGCAATATGCCTGTGCCTCGTGCAGGCTCACATGGCGTACCGGCTCGGCAGGATCGAGCGCTGCCGGGCTTCCGAAGCGGACGGTATTCCAGCCGCGCGTGCCATCCGGCTCCCAGTAGCGTGGCGCCACGCGCTGGCTTTGCATTACCCATGCACGTCCGGCCTCGCTCCAGTAGCGCGCGTCCTGGTAACCGCCATCGCGGATGAATGCGGCGTAAGCCGCATTCGACACCAGACCGGCGTCGATCACGAAAGGGGCGACGTGGCAAGGCGCCGCCTGCCTTTCGTTGTCGAACACGAATCCACGCGACTGTTCGCCGCCGCGCAGCAGGCTCCCGCCTGGGAAGGCAAGCTCGCCTGGCGCCAGGGAGGCGGGTCCTGCTTCAGTCAAGTGCAAAATGAAAGCAGGCCAAGCCACGCCAAGCGTTTGCAAGGTGTAAAGCAGGGCTTCGCCATGCATGTCCTCGTGCGCCAGTACCAGCCGATAGGGGTAGAGCGCCGGATCGTCCTCGCCGGCCGACACCAGGCGCGCGCATATCCTGTCGAGCACTTCGCCACAATATGTCTTGAGCACGCCGGGTGCGGGCAGGTCCAGCGCCCAGCGCTTACCGTGCGCCACCGTATTCGAGTCGAACCAGCGATCGCCGTGTACCAGCAGCGACGCGCCGGCCGCGTCGCCCGGGCTGCTGCTGGCCGCATCGCGCAGGACGAACCATTCCGCAAACCAAGCCACATGTCCGAGTTCCCACAGGGGCGGGTTCAGGCTGGCAAGGCGCGGTACCTGCACGGCCCGGTCGTAACCAACGGCGGCGAATGCCTCGAACAGCGAAAGCGTATGGTGCCGTGCTTCCTGCAAAGCGAGATCGAGTTCGCCTGGCCCCATCCGGCGAAACGCTGAAAGGTTTTCTGTCATGTGTTCATTGTACGGCGGTGCGCTGCCCGCAGTCCCGTCTCGTGTTGCAAGGGCCAGCGACGCCATGCAGCGCCTATCGGCGCCTGGGCGCGTGATATCGGCCAGGGCAACCACAACAAAAAAAAAGCAGCGCCGAGGCGCTAATGCCGTTCAGTTAAGGTCCTTCTTCAGGACGCGAACGGTGTAACGCTGAGGCAAGGCCTTGA
>NZ_JACYUY010000011.1 GCF_014842025.1 Massilia sp. CFBP 13721 | reverse complement strand
CCACCAGGCCTGCATCGGCTAATGCCAACGCAGCGCTTTCGTGATACATCCCCGTCGGTTCCATGATGACGTGGGGATTGATGGCTTTATTCTTTTCCAGCCATTCCAGCAGCTCTTTAAAACCAGCTGGTGTGTTTGGAACAACCTTCGATTTCGTCTTGCCGCTCGAGGTGTCGAGCAGCATGCAATCAAGCTTTTTCTTGGCAACGTCTACACCCAGGTAAAACATAGTCTCTCCTTGTGTTCTCGATCAACACACCCACTCTCCTTGTGCATACAGGGTCATTGCCCTTGGCTACCGTCCAGTGTTTGGTATGGTGTGGGAACGAGGTGAAGGGCTTGATCTACCTTCCAAGGTCGAGCCTTAAGGGTGGGCCCAAGCTGGTCTTCACCTCTGCTGGTAGTAGCTAACCACCAACTCGTCCAAGATACAAGGGTGGGCTCCGCCCACGCGGTCTCACCGTTTGATCTGTGCCGGCTTGGCTTCGACCGGCTGCATGTGCAGACCGATCGCCGTGGCATTCGCCTTTACACGCAAATGTTGAGCGACTGCCGTACCGCGTGGGCGTAGCCCACCCTACAAATTCCTTAAAAGTCGACCTGCGCCGACAGGCGGAAGGTCCGCGGTGCGCCCGGCAGCAGGTAGCCGCCCAGGTCCTGGGTGACGTCGCGCCAGTAGAATTTGTCGAACAGGTTGTCGACGCGCGCACGCAGGGTCACGCTGCTGGCGCCCATCTTCATGGCGTAGGCCGCGCCCAGTCCGACCACGTGGTAGCCGGGCACGTCGACCGTGTTCTCCGGATCGAAGGTTTTCTTGCCCGCGTACTGCCACTGGCCATTGAGCTTCAGGCCCGGCACGGCGGCCAGCGCGTATTCTCCCCAGACGGTCGTCTTCAGTTCGGGCACGTTGGTGACGCGCTTGCCGTCCAGCGCGGCGTTGCCGGTGTCCTGCTGGCGCGCGCGCAATGCCATCAGCGAGGCGCCGTAGGCCAGGCCGTTCGACGCGCGTTGCGCCGACAGTTCGAGGCCGCGGTGATTGCGTTCGCCGTTGCGCACGAACGTGTCGCTGGCGTCGGTGTATTCCAGGCCGGTGGTGATCTGGAACACGGCGGCGCTGACCGACACGCCGGCGCCGAGGATGCCCTTGGCGCCGAATTCGAGCTGCTTCGAGCGGTTCGGTCCCAGGTCCTGGTTGGCATTGGTGGTCTCGATCGGCGCCACGCCGCCCGATTCGAGGCCGTGCGCGAGCGTGCCGTAGAGGTTCCAGTTGCGGCTCGGGCTGTACACCAGCGAGACGTTCGGCAGCGTGAACGACGCCTTGTCGGCCACCCACGGCAGCTCGGATTCGGGCTGCTGGTCGCTGTCGATCTTCACGTAGCGCAGGCCGGCGTGCACGGCAAGCTGCGGCGACAGGGTGACGATGTCCTGCACGTAGATGCCGCGCTCGCGGTCGCGGAAGCGCTCGCGGACCGGACCGGTGGTGGGGTTGCCCGGCGCCGGATCGGTCACCAGCGGCTGGTAGATGTTGCTGTAGCCGGCATAGTCGTAGACGTAATCGCCATAGCTGTTGTGGCGCTCGGCGTAATTGGCGCCGATGGTGAGCAGGTGGCGCAGGGCGCCGCTGCTGAAGCGCCCCTGGAGCTGGGCTTGCACACCGAACGGCGTCTTGCGTTCGCCCACGCTCTGGTAGTCGTAGACGTCGTAGTCGCCGTTCGAGCAGTAGCCCGGATAGAAGCCGTCGCCTTCGTTGCTGCAGCCGTAAGGGAAGGCGGTGTAGTCGTCGCGCTTGAACCAGTGCTTGTTGGCGCTCACCAGGGCGTTCCAGTCGGCGTTCAGCTTGTAGGCGAAGCGCAGGCCGAGGTTGGCGCTGTCGGTGTCGACCGGTTTGGTCCAGGGCTGGTCGTTGAGCAGGGTCTTCGGCGACACGTTCGCCGGCAGGTCGACGCCGCGAATGAGCTGGTAGCCGGGCGCGGTGATCTGCTCCTTGTGCTGGAAGTCCATGTCGAGTTCGAGCTTGGCATCGGGCGTGATCTGCCAGTCGAAGGCGCCGGAGGCGAACTGGCGTTTGCCGTCGGCGCCGCGTACGTAGGAACGCAGGCGGTCGGCGGCGGCGTTGATGCGGTAGCCGAAGCGCGTGTCCTCGAAGCGCCCGCCAATGTCCGCTTCGGCGTGCAGGCTGCCGCGTTCGCGGGTCTCGACCAGCACCGAGCGCAGCGGCGTATCGGTCGGGCGCTTGGTCACGAAGTTGAGCACGCCGCCGGGCGCGGCCACGCCCGCCTGCAGGCCGGCCACGCCCTTGAGCAGCTCGAAGCGTTCCTTGTTCTCGAGCGGGATCTGGGTATCGCCGGCGATCGCGATACCGTCCTTGCGGTAGCCCGAATTGTTGTTCAGTTTGAAGCCGCGCACCGAGAACTGCTCGGCATAGCCGACCGCGTTGTAGGCGTCGCCGACCGAGGCGTCGTACTGTACGGCGTCGCTGGCCGAGCGGATCGACAAATCCTGTATCTGGCTGCGGCTGATCGCGACGACCGAGGCCGGGATGTCCATCAGCGGCAGGTCGGCGAAGCCGCCGATGCTGGCGCGGTCGCTGACGGTCCATTTGCTGCCGGTGACGACGACGGAAGCGACCGGCTCATCGGTTTGAGCAGTCTGGGCGGTCTGGGCTTGAACAGAGAATGCTTGCGCGAGGGCGCAGGCGAGGAGGGAATGCTTGAAGACGGGTTTCATGGTTTGCTCGTGGTTTGCGCGGCGCATGCGCGACGCGTGAATAAAACCGGAGCCAACGTGGGGGAAGGGCAAACAAGGTATGGACTGCTTGACGCGCTTTCCTTCGCTGGCATTATCCAGATCAGGTACGAAGGGTATCTCTCACCCGGAACAACGTTCCAGGACCCCTAGCGAGGCGCGAGTGTAACACGGAGTTTTATCCGTGTGGTAGTTCTGGCAATGAGCGGTAGGGTGGGCGCTTGTGAAGTGACCCCACGCGGATGGAACCGATGGGCAGTCGAGACGTAAAACGAGTGGAATGCGTGCGTTGGGAGATTGTCGAGACGGTGCGGCATGCACGAGCACGACCGCGTGGGCTAGAGAGCCCACCCTACATGTTTACACCTCCACCGGCTCCCGCAGCGGCGCCGCATGCTCATGCTGCGGCCGCGCATGCAGCAGGTGGCGCTGCAGCGTCGCGCGCGTGCTGCCCTCGATCGCGCGCCAGTTGTCGCGGCGCTGGGCGGCGCGCTTGCGGTGCTTGGAAGGCATGTCGGCCAGCGGTTTCAGGTAGAAGGGCAGGGCGACCAGCCAGGTGTCGCCGGGCAGTTCGACGCCGCCCAGCACCTTCCAGAAGCCGTCGTAGGCATTCGCGAAGTGCTTGATTTCGTCCGGATCGTAGGCGATGTGGGCAGTGCATTTCACCGCCAGCACCTGGTCCATGCCGACCGATTGCGCCAGTCCCTGCATCGCCGCGAAGCAGAAGAAGCTGGGCGAATTGTTCGGGTAGCAGCGCTCGAAGGCCTCGAAGGCTTCGCCCGAATCGGTCCAGCGGCCCTGGTTGCGGGCAACGAAGGGCACCAGCGGCGCCGGCACGCCGGCGATCTTCCCCTCGACCCACGAGAACGACAGCCGGTGCAGCACCTTGCCGTCGGCCAGCAGCGCAATCGTCAGGTCGCCCTCGGCATTGGTGCGCGAGGCCATCTCGAGCCGGATCAGGAAGGCGTGTTCCTCGACCGTCTGTTCCCACAAAATCAGGCCGCCGCCCGCGTACACGGCTGCCTTGTAAGCCGTATCGAAGGTCGTCTCTTCGAAGCGGTAATGCGACAGCACGCACTGCACGCGCTGGCGCGCACTGAGCCCCTGCACCAGGTAAGCCGGATGGCTCAGGTGGTGGAAGGGATCGTCGTTGGGCGGCGTCATCACGTGGTTGCGGTAGACGTCGAGCTTGCACAGCGCGGCGTGGTCGCGATAGAACCGCAGCACGCGCGCGCTGCGCGCCACCGACAGCAGCCAGGAAGAAAAGCGCAGCTGGCTGCGGCGGGCGAGCCAGTAACGGGTCAGGTGAGCGAGGATCATGGGACGCTCCGTGGAAGACGGCGGGTTGCGGACAAACCCATGGTGTCCCAGCCGGGCGCTTTCAGCGGTGCGATTGCTCAAGGGAAACAGATTCTCTGTGGCAATATTTTCGACAGCATCATCCCCGTCGTGCGTATGCATTGTCAGCATCGTGGTTCTCTTTCAGATCGCTTTTATTGTCTTGAACAAACATTCTTTATTGCAAGATTAGCACGATCCGCGCGCGGCTTCCCGAAAAACTGTTCCATACTCGGCCTCCTACTTGTGCGGAGGCAGCAATGGCATACGAACTGTTCTATTGGCCCAGTATTCAAGGACGCGGCGAATTCGTCCGGCTGGCGCTGGAAGAAGCGGGCGAAGATTACGAAGACGTGGCACGTGGGCCGGGCGGCGTCGACGCCCTGATGGCGGCATTGAAGGAGGGGCCGACGCCGAGCTTCGCGCCGCCTTTCCTGCGCAGCGAGGGCATGACGATCGGCCAGACCGCGGCGATCTTGATCTACCTGGGCGAGCGCCATGGCCTGGCGCCGCAGGACATGGCGGGGCGGCTGTGGACGCACCAGCTGCAGCTGACGATCGCCGACCTGGTGGGCGAAGCGCACGATACCCATCACCCGGTCGGCAACAGCCTATATTACGAAGACCAGCAGGAAGAAGCACGGCGCCGGGCGGGCGATTTCACGGCGGCGCGTATCCCGAAGTTTTTCAGTTATTTCGGCCACGTGCTGGGCGACAAGGACTACCTGCTCGGCGCCGAGATCACCTACGCCGACCTGTCGCTGTTCCAGACTATCGAGGGATTGGCTTATGCTTTTCCGCAGGCGACCGGACGTGCGCTGGCGCAGCATCCGAACCTGGCGGCGCTACGCCAGCGTGTCGCCGAGCGTCCGCGGATTGCGGCCTACCTGTCGTCGACGCGCCGGATTCCGTTCAACGAAGAGGGGATCTTCCGGCGCTATCCGGAACTGGATAGTTAGTCCCGCTCAGTTCCAATCCGGCGCGAAGTCAGGGCTCACCAAACGCTCGCCGCGGTCGAGCGCATCGATGGCGGCGATATCGTCCGCGCCCAGCACGAGTTCGCGCGCCGCCAGGTTACCGGCCAGGTTCTCGCGCCGCGTCGACGACGGAATCGCCGTATAGCCCTGCGCCAGCAGCCAGGCCAGCGTCACCTGGGCCGGGGTGGCGTCCAGCCGCGCCGCGATCGCGCCGATGACGGGATCGGTCAGCACCTTGCCGTAGGCGAGCGGCATATAGGCCGTCACGCCGATGCCGTGTTCGCGCGCAAAGGCGGCGACCCTGCGGTTTTGCAGGTAGGGATGCAGCTCGACCTGGTTGGTGGCGATGTTGGCCGCGCCGACCGCCGCGATGGCTTCCTGCATCAGCGGAATCGTGAAGTTGGAGACGCCGATCTGGCGCGTCAGGCCCAGCCCTTGCGCTTCCAGCAGCGCCGCCATCGATTCGGCGACCGGCACCGCGCCACCCGGCGATGGCCAGTGGATTAGCGTCAGGTCGAGCTGCTCGAGGCGCAGCTTGCGCAGGCTTTCCTTCAGGCTGGGGACCAGGGCGTCGCCGGCCAGGTGTTCGGTCCAGATCTTGGTGGTGACGAACACCTCCTGGCGGGGTACGCCACTGCCGGCCAGCGCCGTGCCGACCTCGGCTTCGTTGCCGTAGATCTGGGCGGTGTCGATGTGGCGGTAGCCGAGGTCGAGGGCGTTGGCGACGCTGTCGATGGCGGTCTGGCCTTGCAGGCGGAAGGTGCCGGCGCCGATTGGGGGCATGTGCATGATGGGTTCCTGTAAAGAGTGAATTAAACGAGTTCTGCTTCTTTGACGGCGGGGCGCGTGACGCGCGCTTCGCGCCCGTCGAGGCGGCCAGCCAGCGTGGTCAGGGCCAGTGCGCCGACCACGATCAGGGCGCCGATCGGCGGCGTCGCCATCACGCCCAGGTGTTTCAGGACCAGGCCGCCGCCCCAGGCGCCGAGCGCGATGCCGAGGTTGAAGGCGGCGATGTTCAGGCCCGAGGCCATGTCCACCGCGTGCGGCACGTCGCGCTCGGCGCGCTGCACCACGTACAGCTGCAGCGCCGGCACGTTCCCAAAGGCGACCGCGCCCCAGGCCAGCACGGTGGCCACGACCAGCACCGGGTGCGGCGCGGTGAAGGTCAGCAGGGCGAGCACGGCGGCCAGCAGCGCGAACACGATCTGCAGCGCGCGCACCGGTCCCTTGCTGTCGGCCAGGCGGCCGCCCCAGATGTTCCCGGCCGCGACCGAGACGCCGTAGACCAGCATCACCAGGCCGACACTGCCAGGAGCGAAGCCGGCCACGTCCTGCAGGATCGGCGCCAGATAGGTAAAGGCGATGAACGAGCCGCCATAGCCGAGCGTGGTGATCGCATACACCAGCAACAGGCGCGGCTGTTTCAATACCGCGAACTGCTTCGCCAGGCTGGCCGGCTTGGCGCCGCCGATCGACTTCGGTACCAGCAGCGCGCTGCCGATCATGGCGACGATGCCGAGCGCGGCCACGGCGAGGAAGGTGGACTGCCAGCCGAACTGCTGGCCGATCCAGGTGCCGAGCGGCACGCCGGTGACCAGCGCCACGGTCAGCCCGGTGAACATCAGGGCGATCGCGCTGGCTGCCTTTTCCTTCGGCACCAGGCTGGTGGCGATGGTCGAGCCGATCGAGAAGAACACGCCGTGGGCAAGGCCGGTCAGCACGCGCGCGGCCATCAGGGCGGCATAGCCGGGGGCGATCGAGGCGACCAGGTTACCAGCAGTGAACAGCAACATCAGCCCGATCAGCAATTGCTTGCGCGGGATGCGCGCGGTGAGGGCGGTCAGCAGCGGGGCGCCGACGGCCACGCCGAGCGCATACACGCTCACCAGCAGGCCAGCGGATGGAACGGAAACGCCGAGACTGGCGGCGACGTCGGGAATCAGGCCGACGATGACGAATTCGGTGGTGCCGATGGCAAAGGCGCTCAGGGTCAGCGCCCACAGGGCAAGAGGCATGGGGACTCCGGTAAAGTTTTAGACAGGCATGCAGTGTGCGCCCAGCGCTTCATGCGAAAAATCCCTTGCCGTACAATAGACTTTTGACTGGGAGTCACGAATGATCGATGTGGAAGCCTTGATTGCCTTCTCCGCCGTCATGGATGCCGGCTCGTTTTCCGGCGCCGCCGAACGTCTCGGACAGACGCCGTCGGGTGTCTCGCGTACCATTGCGCGCCTGGAAAAACACCTCGGGCTGACGCTCCTGCACCGCACCACGCGCCGTCTTCAACTGACCGACGAGGGCGCCTGGCTGCTGGCGCGCGCGCGTGCGTTGCTGGCCGACCTGGCCAATACCGAAGCCGAGGCCGCCGCGCGCCGTTCCCAGCCCGCTGGCCTGGTGCGCGTGAATGCGGCCACGCCAGCGCTCGGCCATCTGCTGGCGCCGCTGGTGCCGGCCTTTCTCGACGCCTACCCGCTGGTGCAGCTGGAACTCACCAGCGGCGAAACGGTGGTCGACCTGATCGAGGAGCGCGCCGACCTCGCCATCCGCATCGGCAACTTGCCGGACTCCACCCTGAACGCACGCCGCCTCGGCACCAGCCGCATCCGCGTGCTGGCGGCGCCAGGCTATCTCGAACGCCACGGCGCCCCGGCCAGCGTGGCGGAACTGGCAGGCCACCGCCTGCTGGGCTTTTCGGCGCCGGCCTCATTGAATACTTGGCCGCTGACGCACGGCGGGGCGGAGGGTTACACGATCGCCCCTGCAGTGACCGCATCGAGCGGCGAAACGGTGCGCCACCTGGCGCTGGCCGGCGCCGGCATCGCCTCGCTATCGGACTTTCTCACGCGCGACGACCTGGCGGCGGGACGGCTGGTGCCGCTGCTGGCGGACGCCGCGCTGCCGTGGTCGCAGCCGGTGTGGGCCGTGTTCTATAAACAGGGAGGCCTGGCGCCGCGGGTGGCGGCGCTGGTCGATTTCCTGGCGCGCGAACTGGGGGCGCTGCTCGACGGCTGAGCAGGCAGCGGTGCGGCGCAACACAAGGATCCGTTGCGTGAACTTGGGACAGGCGCTACGCTCAAAGCTCAGCAAAGATAACAATCCATCCACCATCCTGAAAGGAGAGCGTCATGAGTGCAGAGGTCAAGCCGGTCGAAGAGGGCATGCATACCGTTACCCCGCATCTGGTATGCGCGAATTGCCACGAGGCGATCGAGTTCTACAAGAAGGCCTTCGGCGCGGTCGAAGTCATGCGCTCGCCCATGCCCGACGGTAAAGTGGGCCACGCGATGCTGCGCATCGGCGACTCGCCGCTGTTCCTGGCTGACGAATTCCCCGACTACGGTTCCTTCGGACCATTGAGCCTGAAAGGTTCGCCGGTGACGATTCACCTGTCGGTGCCGAACGTCGACGCCATCTGGGCCAGCGCCAGGGAAGCCGGCGCGACGGTACGTATGGAACTGGCCGACATGTTCTGGGGCGACCGCTACGGCCAGATCGTCGATCCGTTCGGGCACATCTGGTCGATGGCGACGCATATCCGCGACGTCTCGCCGGAGGAGATGGAAGAGGCGATGAAGCGCGAGTGCGCCTAGCGAGCTGAATGCGCCGGCGCCGGCGCATCGAGCGTAGCTGGCTTGCCGGGATGACGCTCAGGCCGCAGGCCGGTCCGGATCGCCTTCCTTGAGCTGACGCGCCAGTTTCCACGCCATCAGGCCAAGGACGGCGACTCCGGCCACGAGCAGCGCCCATAACCAGAGCGATTGCTTGGCGGTCGACTGCGCGCCGCCCGCTTCGCTGCCCGTATTGTCGCTGCCGGCGCCGTCCTGGCGTACCGGCTCGCCTGCCTTTGCCTGTTCGAGCGCTGCCAGCTCGCGCATGCTGAAACCGGGTGCGACCTGGCTCAGTGGCACCTGGTTCGACTGCGCCCCGCCGTGGCCAAAGGCGAGGGTATACGGCCCCTTGCCGCCGGCCAGGAAAGCGATGCGCGCCGGCGTCCAGCGCAGGCGCAGGCCGGGACGATCCGCGATCTTTGCCTGCGGCCGCACCACCCACCGCGCTGTGTGGGTCGGGGCGATGTCGATATCGCCCGAGCTGCGCCGCTGGCCGTTCTGTATCAACTGGAAGAAGGTCGCGTTCGCCACCGGCTGCAACTGCACCGAGGCGAGATTGTCGTGTCCTGTTCCGGCCAGTTTGCGGTAGTGGCCGATGAGCGCAGGTAGGACGACATTCTGGCCGTGCAGTTCCAGCCCCACGGCGTCGGCCGGAACCCCAATGGGAGCATCGTACAGGAGGTCCTGGCCCGCAGTGCCGGAGCGCGGCCGCAGCGCGACGCTGTCGTACTGGGCCGGCGTGCGCAGGCGAGCAATTCGCTCGGCGTGGATGGCGCCGAACTCGACCGGGGTTCCCTCTAGCCAGCGGATACGCGCGAAGCGGAATGCGCGCGGCGCGAACTCGATCCGGTCCTTGCGCACGCTGGCGCCCTGGCCGTTGTCCAGCCAGCTCACCGACGTTTCCACCAGCGTTTCCCACGACGCCAGGTCATCGCTGGCCTCGAGCGCGACCCGCGCGCCGTAGCTGTTCATGCCGGGTGGTAGCGACAGGACGAGTGCGCCGACTGGGCCGGCATCCTTGGCGGCTGGCGTCGCGCCGTGCAGGTCGAGCACCAGGCTGTCCAGCACCTCGTCGCTGCTGCGCGCTTGCGGCGCGGTCACCGAGATCACGGCGCCGCTGGCGTCGGTGCGGATCTGCAAGCCGTCGGGCAGCCGCGACGGTGCGCCGGCGGAGGCGCGCACACGGAAGACCGCGACCGGCGCCGTCGACCGCGTTTCACGCGACTGCGCCGCCGGTTCGAACAGGGCGAACGGCAGGGCCGTGCCGGCTGCATCGAACACGCGCAGGTCGCGCAGGTCGGCGCTGCGCGCTTCCAGGTACACGGCGCGCGGCAGCTGGAGCTGCACGACCGCTTGCGTACCGCTCGCGCTCAGCGGGATGCGGTAGGCATAGTCGCCGGGGCTGTCGCCCTGGCTGGCGGCCGCCACAGTGAAAGCGGTGGCGGCAAGCGACACGAAGGCGATGCGCAAGCGCGCGGGCAATGCTGGCATGGGGGTCTCCCGTTCAGGTGCTGCGTTGGGGTGAGGCGGCACCTGCCTCGGACTTTGGATAAGGCGCCAGATAACCGACCAGTACCATCAGCAGGCCGACGCCGACGAACGAGACGATGCGCGCCATGCTACCGCCGCTGGCCATGTCGACCATGACCAGCTTCACCAGCACGACACCGAGCAAGACGGCGCCGGTGGCCCAGGTGCGGCGCATTGTCCGTTGCGCCGCAAAGCGCATCAGCACCAGCGCGCTGGCGCTCCAGACCAGCGAGAGCATGGCCTGCACGAACTGCGAGGCCGCCAGGTCTTCGAACTGATAGGCGATGCCGAGGTAGTGGGCGGCGCTGCGCAGCAGGATCAGATTGAACCAGGCCCAGGCCGCGCCCACGGTGGCGACGCGCAGGCGCTGCGACAGCCCCGGACGTGCGCCGGCGAGCATCCGGCCCGCGCTGGCGCACAGCACCAGGGCGAAGCCGGCCGTCAGGTCGAGCGGGTTGAGTAGCGGGATATACGGCAAGGGCGCCATGGTGCCGTCTTGCCCGAGATTCCACACCGCCGCCAGCAGCAGGATCAGCAGTGCGCCGGCGGGAATCAGCACGGTGCGGTACCAGTCCTGCAGCGGCGCCGTCGGCCAGGCCGCGGCGGCGCTGCGCCGAGCCAGCCAGGCCAGTACCAGCATCATTGCCCAGGTCGGCAGGTAGTTGCCCCAGGCAGATCCAATCGCCCAGTTGCCCTGCGCCGCCAGCTGGTCGGCACTGCTGCCATCGACCAGCCAGCGCCCGATCAGGACAGCGCCGGTGGGCCAGAGCGCGAGCCATGGCCCAGCCGTACGCAGCGCGTGCACGGCGCGCAGCGGCAGTTCGGCAAGCGGCGCGCCGTTCCTGTCCCAGCGCAGCAGCATATACTCGCCGCCAGCCAGGAGCGCCGCCCAGCCTAGCCAGGCGGCCGGGGCGGGCAGTGCGCGGCTGCCGTACAGATCCCCCAGCACCGCTACGGTATACATGGCCAGCGCCCCCCAGCTTGCCGCGCCCAGCCAGCGCAGGCGCGGCCAGGCTAGGCGTCGCGCCAGCGGCAGGCAGGCCGCGGCCGAGGCGGAGACCCCAAGCGCATACAGGAAGTCCCAGCGCTGCCCTGACAGGCCCAGGCCAGCGGGCATGTAGTCAACCAACCGGTCGGCGCCGATCCATAGCGTCGGCCCGAACCACCAGGCGCCGCCCCATAGCAGCAGGGCGGCCGGCAGCTTCTTGGCGCCGGTCTGCTCGGCCGACCGGTCGAGCATCCTGCTGGTGGCGAGCGCCGCCAGGGCGATCATCAGCACGCCCAGGAGAGGGGCGTCGGGAACGAGCCCCGCGCCATGTGACAGCGCCATGGAAGCGACCACCACGGCGAGTGCGCACGCCCCCGCCAACTGGGCGAGCAGCGCCAGCCGCTTGGCGCGCGGCCAGGCCATACGCGTGCTGGCCAGGTACAGTACCTCGGCCGTCAGCAAGGCGCCGGCGGCAAGCAGGTTCGCCAGCGTGCCGCCGCTGGTGTGCAAGATCGCCTGGCTCCAGGTGCCGGCCAACAGCCAGAGTGCCGCGATCGTGATGCTCCAGTTGGCGATGCGCGCCAGGGCAGGGTGCGCCGCGTCCGCATGCTGGTGGAAGTTGTGCGCCATGACGAAGGCGCTGCCGGCCAACAGCAGGAAGCCCAGGCCCAGATTCGCATCGCGCGCAGTGTCGGTATCGAGGCCGGTGGCGGCACCGATAAAGCTCAGCCACGCTCCCGCCTGCAGCAGGAGGCCGAAGATCCAGGTCGCGCACTGGCCACGCTTCAGGCCGAACCAGACGAAGCCGGCACCTTCCAGCGCCCATGCCGCCGAGGTCCAGCGTCCGTCGAGTGCGAACGGAATCGCCAGCGTGCCGAAGATGGCGCCCAGCGCCAGGAAGGCTTCGACCAGCACCCGCCAGCGCTCGCGCCCGCGGTGCAACAAGAGCAGCGCCAGCACCAGATAGAAGCCGCCCAGTGCCAGGGCCGACAGCGCCAGCCCGAACGGCTTGTCGCGCATCAGTCCCGCCTGCAGGCCAAAGGCGAGCAGGGGCGTACCCAGCACCAGCGTGGCGTCGACGTAGTGTTTCAGACGGGTCTGCTGCTGGCGCGCGAAGGCAAGCGCGACCCCGACGTACATCAGGAAGAACAGGATCAGGAAGCCCTGCGCCGAACCATAGTTGGCGCCCGTGTAGCGCAGGCCGCCCCAGGCCGTGCCGACGATGAAGGTAAAGCCGAAGCCCAGCAGGTTCAGCGGCCGCCAGGCGCGTTTGATGGCCAGCGCGAACACGCCGGCATTGAGCAGCGCGTAATACGAGAACAGGGCGACATGGTTGCCCTGTCCGGATGACACCATCAGCGGGCAGGCAAAGCCGCCGGTGATGCCGAATGCCGCCAGCCAAGGGGCATCCTGCAGCACAGCGAGCAGGCAGGTGAAGGCGGTCAGGAGCACCAGCAAGGTGAAGGCAAAGGCGGCCGGCATCAGTTCGTAGCGGTGATAGGCGCCGAAAATGACCAGCATCAGGATCGCGATCGCCGTTCCCTGGATCGGCAGGCTGATCTCGCGGCGCGCGCCGCGGATGCGCCAGCCCCATCCCAGCATTGCCAAGTCGGCCAGCACCACGCCGGCCAGCCTGAGTTCGATCGGAATCGTGACCGTCGCGGCCACGTATTTGAGAAGGAAGGCGACGCCGGCGAAGAGGATCACGAGGCCGAGCTTGGCGACCAGGTTCCCGGTCAGCAGCCAGGTCTTCGCGGCCACGAGCCAGCGCGGTGGTGTGAAGGCGGGAGCGCGCGTGGATTCGGGCTCGACGCCCCAGGCCGCATCGCCGACGAGTGGCACGCCCGGTGCCGCATCCGTACGGCCAGGAGCAACGATGGCTGGGGATGAAATTTCTCCGCTTTCCCTCCGTGCTTCCGGGACGAAGACGCGCTCAGGGGCATGCGCAGGAGCGGGCTCCGGCAATTGCGTCAGGTCGAGAACGGTTGCCGGCGCGGGCGTATCGGGCTGTTGCGGCGCCACCGTTTCCCGCCACGGCTGTTGGGGAGCGGACGGCGCCGTCCGCGTCTGGATCGCCGCGCGCAACAGGGATACTTCTTCTTCCAGGTCTTTCAACCTGCGGCCGCGCCCGGCTCCCACGATCCATGTGACGATGAACGGATAAGCGAGCGCGAACAGGATCGACCCTGCAATAATAGTGTCCAACATGCTTCCTCCGGTGCGGAATGCCATGCGCTCTTATCGGTTGCGCTATAGCGCCGACAAACTTGCAGAGCATACGTTGGCATGCCGGAGGGCATGTCTCGTAACACCGGTGGATATTGCGGGTCGTCAATAATGGCTTGTCGATGCGTGGTGGCCAAGCATCATTTTCAGCCCGCCGCCGCGTGCAAATGATCGTACAAGATCAAACTGCCGATCACGATCAGCACCACGCCGCCGACGATCTCGGCGCGCTTGCCCACCAGTGCGCCCAGGCCGCGGCCCAGCATCACGCCCAGCGTGACCATCACGAAGGTGGCGCAGCCGATCGCGGCTGCAGTGACGAAAATGTTGGCGTCGATAAAGGCGAGGCCGGCGCCGACGATCAGGGCGTCGACGCTGGTCGCCATGCCGGTAACGGCCAGGCGCAGGAAGGAGTGGCTGTTCGGCTTTTCCTCCTCGATGTCGGGTTCGCCCCAGCCTTCGTGAATCATGCGCAGGCCAAGCGCGCCCAGCAGCACGAAGGCGATCCAGTGGTCCCAGGCCTGCACGTAGGGCGCGGCGGCGTTGCCGAGCGCCCAGCCGAGCAGCGGCGTCAAGCCTTCGATGACGCCGAAGATGAGGCCGGTGCGCAGCGCCTCGCGCAGTTGCGGCCGCTGCAGGGCCGCCCCCTTGCCGACGGCGGCGGCAAAGGCGTCGGTGGACATGGCGAGGGCAAGCGAGGCGGTGGCGGCGAAATTCATGCGGGTCTTTCCATCGGGCGAACGCAAGGGCAAACCTGCGCGGCCCGAACACGCGCAGGCGTGCCAAAGGTCTTGCCAACCGGACGAGCATGTAAAAAAATCGCCATGGCGGCGTTGCATCGTCTCGCCGTACCTACGTACTGTCTTCGACGATGCGCCTTGCCCTGACGACTTTTTTACACGCTCGGCGGCTGCCCGTACCACGGCGCGCTGAGATAGATGGCGCCGAGTATGTTGATACGGGAACTCGCGGCGCAGTCAATGCCCGCAAGTAGGCTACTCCCCAATGGATGGCGATATTGTAACCGACGGCAGGTCGTATGGCTCGGCAATTCGGGCTTGAGCACCGCAGCCTGTGAGCATTTGCACAACACGGTATCGCCACGTAGACTGGACCGGTCACCAAACAAGGAGAACACCGTGGACAACCCCGACAGCCATGACGACATCGGCGCACTCGACATCGTGATCGTACCGCCCACGCACGACCTGGGCGACGGCTTCCAGGTGCGGCGCGCCTTGCCGAGCCGGCAGCGGCGCATGGTCGGCCCCTTCGTCTTCCTCGACCAGATGGGCCCGCATGTATTCGACGCCGGCCGTGGCCTCGACGTGCGGCCCCATCCGCATGTGTGCCTGGCTACGGTCACCTATCTGTTCGATGGCGAGATCCTGCACCGCGACAGCCTGGGCAGCGTGCAGGCGATCCGGCCCGGTGAAGTCAACTGGATGACGGCCGGGCGCGGCATCGTCCATTCGGAGCGCACCGACAGCGTGCTGCGCCAGGGGCAATCGAATTTGTTCGGGCTGCAATGCTGGGTCGCGCTGCCGACCCGGCACGAGGAAACGGATCCCGCCTTTGCCCACATCGAGGCCGGCGCCTTGCCCTTCATCGAAGGCGAGGGCGTCGAGGCACGCGTGGTGGCCGGCAGCTTCTGGGGCCGGCGCGCGCCGGTGGCGACGCTATCCGACATGTTCTATGTCGACGTCACATTGCGGGCTGGCGCGCGCATCGCGATGCCGCCGGAATACCCGGAACAGGCGATCTACATCGTCGAAGGCCGGCTCGACCTGGGCCGCGACGGCGTCTTCGAGCCGGGCCAGCTGGCGGTACTGAAGCCCGGGGCCGAGGTCATGCTGGGCGCGCCCGGACCGGGGCCGACGCGCATCATGCTGCTCGGCGGTGAGCCGATGGATGGCCCGCGTTTCCTGTCCTGGAACTTCGTCGCCAGTTCCGAAGAACGCATCGAACAGGCCAAGCGCGACTGGCAGGCCGACGCCTTTCCGCAGGTGCCGGGCGAGACCGAATTCATCCCGCTGCCCGAACAACAGGGCAAACCAGTGCGTTATCCATAAGCCAAGCTTCTTCCTGCAAAATCGTTACAAACAAGGTAACATCAACCCTCTTTTATTTCTGAGAAGCAATTTATGCCTTCAAGCCCATGCTCTCTTGACGCCGTCCAGCGCATCGCTGCCTTTTCCGACGGCACCCAGGGCGGCAACCCGGCCGGCGTCTGGATCGGCGCCGCCTTGCCCGATGCCGCCGAGATGGGGCGCATCGCCCATGCGGTCGGCTATTCAGAAACCGCGTTTGCGGCGCCGCAGGATGACGAAGAAGCGGGCTGGCGCGTGCGCTATTTCTCGCCCGAGTCCGAAGTGCCGTTCTGCGGGCATGCCACGATCGCCCTCGGCGCCGCACTGGCGGCCAGCCACGGCGACGGTGTCTACAAGCTGGTCTTGAACGATGCCGCGATCACGGTCGAAGGGCGCCGGGGGAATGGACCGGACGGCGCCGGCCTGACCTCGGCCGCATTGCAGTCGCCGCCAACCCGCAGCGCGCCGGCGCCGGGCGCGATGGTGGAGGAGGCGCTGGCGCTGTTCGGCTACCGGGCCACCGACCTCGATCCGCGCATTCCGCCCGGCCTGGCCCATGGCGGGGCCGACCACCTGGTGCTGGCGCTGCGCAGCCGCGCGCTGCTGGCCGCCATGCGCTACGAACTCGACGCCGGGCGGCGCTTCATGCGCACGCACGGGCTCGTTACCGTGGTGCTGGTGTGGGCCGAGACGGCTACGCTGCTACACACGCGCAACCCGTTCGCCTCAGGGGGCGTCTACGAAGACCCGGCCACCGGCGCCGGCACCGCCGCGCTGGCCGGTTACCTGCGTGACCTGGGCTGGCCGCATGGCGGGGCAATCGACATCGTGCAGGGCGAGGACATGGGCATGCGCTCGCGCCTGCACGCCGAGTTCGGCGTGGAGAAGGGCGGCTCGATCCGGGTCTCGGGGACGGCGCGTTTCATGGCACACGACTAGACATTTGTTCGTTATTCTATTTGCATGGATTAGAACGGGCGTTCCGAGAACGCGGAATAGAGGGCCTAAAGCATTCTTTATTGACGTTTAGGAAGATTGTAAAAGATTGATAATAGTCAACACCAAAGCCGTTGACCAACAATTAATCCTAGGAAATGTCCCGTCATGGAAATGCGCAACCCCGCCGTCCTCTCCGCTACCCTGTCGCGTCCGGAAATGTCTACCGAGCGCTTGCCATTCACCATCCGCCGGGTCGAGTCCGAGGATAGCCTGAACAAAGCGGTGGCGATCCGTCACGCGGCGTATGCGCGCCACGTCCCTGAATTCGCCCGCACCCTGGCCCTGCCGGAAGCCTGCGACTATGAAGAAGACACCGTGGTGCTGCTGGCCGAGTCCAAGCTCGACGGCACGCCGATCGGCACCGCGCGCATCCGCACCAACGTGCACCATCCGCTGCACATCGAAGAGTCGGTGGTCCTGCCGCAATGGCTGCAGGGCCGCGCCCTCGGCGAAGTCGAGCGCCTCGGTGTCGGCGAAGGCCGCATCGGCCGCATGGTCAAGGTGGCGCTGGTCAAGGCCTTCTTCGAGTACTTCGAGAAGACCGGCATCGAGTACGCCGTCATCGCCGGCCGCGCCCCGGTCGACCGCCAGTACGAGCAGCTGATGTTCACCGACGTGTTCGGCGACGGGGAAATGGTGCCGCTGGCGCATGCGGGCAACATGCCGCACCGCGTGATGGCGTTCGAGATCGCCACCGGCGAACAGCGCTGGACCGAGGCGAATCACCCGATGCTGAAGTTCTTCCGCCATACCCACCATCCGGACATCGATGTCGGTTTGGCACTGCAACGTGGTTTGTTGGCCACGCCGGCAGTCCCACGTGCCCCGATTTTGAACCCGGTGGGCCAGTTGATGGCAGCGTAACCAAATATTGCATGACAGCATCTTCGGCAGGTTGTATTCTTGAGGGCTGAAAACGCGCTGGCAAGCAGGCTGGCGTTTGCCAGCCCGAACCGACCAGCCTATGCCCCAGCCGTCCACGCCCGACCGCACACCCGCACCGACTTCCTTTGAACGTCTGCTGACGGCGGCGATGCGCCTGCTGTCGGTCTACCTGGTGCCGATTGGGGTGGCGCTGGTGTCGCTGCTGGCGCTGGTTACCTGGAACAGCCATTACGTCGCCAACGACGACGTCGTCCTGCCGCTGCGCGTGATCGCCGAGGACGGCGCCCAGATGGCCCCCGGCGCGGCCCTGCGCCGGCTGGCGCGCGCGCCGATCGTCGAGCGCCACGACACCCATCTGTCCGAAGCGCCGCTCTGGTTCGCGCTGCATACCCACGGCCAGGGCAACGGCCCGCAAGTCATCGAATTCCCGTCGCGCCACGCGATCGCCATCGCCTGCTGGGATGGCGCCACCCTGCAATCGCTGGGCAGTGCTTCGCACGAGGCGTCCAGCGGCGCACTCGCGCCCTCCAAGGCCGGCTTCGTGCTGCAGCCCGCCTTCCTGCCGGCCGAGGTGCTGTGCCGCGCGCGCTTCACGGGGCCGGCGCGCGTCAGCGCCGTGCAATGGCCGGCGGAAGAGATGACGCTGTCGATCCAGCAGTTCCACCGCAAGTCGGGCCTGCTCGACGGCGGCATGATCGTACTCAGCCTGTTCATCCTGATCACCGCCCTGATCAACCGCCAGGTGCTGTACCTGCAGTTCGCGGTCTGGCTGATCCTGAACCTGCGCGTGGGCGCGATCTCGGCCGGCTGGGATATCCAGTGGCTGGGCCAGACGCTGCCCCAGGACTGGCTGGCGCCAAGCCGCGCGCTGACCACGGCCCTGTACGGGATCGCGACCATGACCCTGTACCGCGAGCTGTTCGGGGCGGAACTGGCGCGCACGCGCCTGGCCGGGCCGCTGCGCGTGGCGCAGGCGCTATGCCTGTGCCTGTTGCCGATGTCGATCCTGCTGCCGTTCCGGATCTACCTGCCGCTGATGTGGGTGCTGGTCGCGCCCGGCCTGGCCCTGATGACCCTGGGCCTGTTCACCGTCATGCGCCACACCCAGGCGCGGGTGGCGATGTGGTTCGCGGCCTCGTTCGCCGTCACCTTCCTGTCGACCCTGGCCGAGGTGCTGTCGGCCGCGCTGAGCATGCGCGAAGTGCTGGGCGTGGTCAACAGCGTCACGGCCGCGCTGGCATCGAGCCTGCTGGCGGCACTGGCGGTCGCCGAACAGATGCGCCTCGAGACGCAAAAGCGGATCGCGGTCCAGGCCGAACTCGAGCACGCCTACGAGGCGATGCCGGTCGGCCTGTTCACGCTCGACCTGCAAGGCGCCTTCCTGTCGGCCAATCCGGCGCTGTGCCGCATGCTCGAGTGCGAGCTGCCCACCGCCGGGCGTACGCTGTGGCAGCAGTTCTTCGACAGCGCCTCCTGGTTCCACCTGCGCGAACAGGTGCACCAGCAAACCACGATCGAGATGGAAATCGGCAACCGCGACGGCGCGCGCCGCTTCCTGGTGCGCGCGACGCTGGCGCACGGCCGCATCGAAGGGGTACTGGAAGACATCACCGAAAAAACCAAGGCCACCGAGCAGCTCCAGTTCATGGCCAACAACGATCCGCTCACGCGCGTGTTCAACCGGCGCGGCATCGAGAAGATGTTCGAGGGCGCGGCCGCCTCGCTGGCAGCCGGCAAGCCGATGGCGATCGCCTACATCGACCTCGACCGCTTCAAGCTGATCAACGACCTGTTCGGCCACGGCGCCGGCGACGAAGTGCTCAAACAGGTGTGCGAGCGCATGGCCATGATGCTGGCCGGCGGCCAGCAGATCGGCCGCGTCGGCGGCGACGAATTCGTGATCGTCATGCCCGACACCGCGATTCCGCTCGCGTCCCTGATTTGCCGCGGCATCGTCGAACGCATCGGCGGCACCCCGTACCGGGTCGGCGACAAGGCTTTCCACGTGCGCGGTTCGGTCGGCCTGATCGAAGTGTCGAACGGCATGCCAATGCGCGACGCCATTTCGGCCGCCGACCGCGCCTGCCGCGAAGCCAAGGAACACAGCGACGGCCTGGTCGTGTACGAACGCAACGCCGCCGCCTTCCACGAACGCGAGGCCGAGCTGAACCTGGTGGCCAAGCTGCAGGGGCCGAGCGCGACCGAGGGCCTGTTCATCGAGATGCAGCCGATCATGTCGCTGAAAAACCCGCACGATTCGCTCAACTTCGAGGTGCTGCTGCGCATGCGCGGCCCGGACGGGCGCGTGATGCCGGCCGGCCCGCTGATCGGCGCCGCCGAGAAATGCGGCCGCGCGGGCGTGATCGACCGCTGGGTGCTGAGTACGACGCTGGGCTGGATTGCCGAGAACATCGGGCGCCTGCCGAATACCCGCTTCGTCTGCATGAACCTGTCGGGCGCCTCGCTCAACGACGAGCGCTTCGTCGCCGACACGCTGGAGATCCTGGGACGCCACGTGCACGTGGCCGGGCGCCTGTGCATGGAAATCACCGAAAGCGTGGCCCTGCATGACCTCGACAACACGCGCCGCTTCATCGACCAGGTGCGCAATTTCGGCGTCAAGGTGGCGCTGGACGACTTCGGCGCCGGCTACACCTCGTTCTCCTACCTGAAAGAACTCCCGGCCGACGTGCTGAAAATCGACGGCAACTTCATCGTCAACATCAACGCCCACCCGGCCAACGTGGCGATCGTCGAAGCCATCGTCAGCCTGGCGGTGAATCTCGGCATGAAGACCATCGCCGAATGGGCCGAAGACGCGGCGACCGTGCAGACCCTGGCCGAGATCGGTGTCGATTACGTGCAGGGCTGGGCCGTCGCGCGCTCGCTGCCGCCGGAGCGCATGTTGACGGCGACCTCGTCGGCCAGCTTCATCCAGGATCCGGAATTGCTCGAACTGCTGCCGGAACTCGGCAACGGCGCGGCGCTGGATTTACGCGGGATGATGAAGTTTCATTGAGTTTCGGTGCGTCTCACAACAGCGCCATACCGTCCGCACCGTATCTGGCATACCCGTAAGGTGGGCGGGTCTTCCCGCCCACGCGTTCAACGATCGCGTGAACAATCGCACCGGCACAATGCCACCAAGGATTGAACGCGTGGGCGGGAGACCCGCCCACCTTACGTCGGCTTGCGGAAGCGGTGCGACGCGTTGACTATTGAATCGTCGCCAATGTCGGACGGCTCGGCCGGTCGGCGTCGATCAGCATCATCTGCGCACGCGCCGCCTTCAAGGTCGCGACGTCGCGCGCCAGCGGGCGGTCGCGCTGCGGGACGCGCGGACGCCAGGATTGCTGGTTCACCATGGCAGGCGAGGCCTCGTAGCGCTGCACGCTCACCGGCTGCACCTCGCTGGCGGCGCTTGCAGGCTCCGCAGCGCCCTCAGGCCCGGCATTCGCGGTCAGGCGCGTGGCGCGGGCGCCGCTTTCGCAGGGCTGGTCGGTCAGCGTCACATGGCCGGCGCCATCGACGCATTTCAGGATGTCGGAACCCGCCAGTGCGGCGGGGGTGGCGGCAAGGGCCGCGATGATCAAACTCAGTTGAGAGGCCAGGCGCTTCATGGCTACCTCCATCGATACAATGGAGCCATTGTCCCGGCCGAGGCTGTCTCAGTATGTTCGGTGCTTCACGGTGCGCGAACATTGTCAAAAAAACCACGCATGAGTTCACTCAGCGGGTGATCGTCGCTTAGGGCTTCTGCGCCACCAGCTGGATCTCGACCAGGAAGTCATGGTGCAGGGCAGGCACCGGCACCACCGCGCGCGCCGGCTTGTGCTCGCCGAACACGCGTGCATAGATGCCGTTAAAGGCCGGCCAGCGCTCGACGCCGGCCAGATAGGCCGTGCATTGCACCACGTCGCCAAACCCGCAGCCGGCCGCGCGCAGCACCTGTTCGCACTGCGCGAAGACCGATTCGCACTGGGCTTCGAAGGGAGAATCGGGCGCGACGCTGTCCCTGGCCGGCAGCATACCCGACAGGAAGACCAGGCCGCCCGCCGCCACCGCCTGCGAATAATGCCCGGCCGGCGCCGGCAGCTCGCTGGACTGGATGAATTCCATCAGGCCACCAGTGCGGCGAATCGCGACAGGTCGACGTTGCCGCCGCTGATCACGATGCCGACGCGTTTGCCCGCCACCGGCACCACGCCGCACAGCGCCGCCGCCGCGCCCAGGCAGCCGGTCGGCTCGACCACCATCTTCATGCGTTCGGCGAAGAATTTCATGGTTTCGACCAGCTGGGCGTCGGTCACCGTGACGATGTCGTCGACCAGGCGTTTGATGACCTCGAAATTGTGCGTGCCCACGTGGGTCACCATGGCGCCGTCGGCGATCGTCTTCGGCACGCCGATATGCACGACTTCGCCGCGGCGCAATGACTGCTGGCCGTCGTTGCCGGCTTCCGGCTCGACGCCGATCACCTTGCAACCGGGCGCCAGGCCGCTCGCCGCCAGCGCGCAGCCGGACAGCAGGCCGCCGCCGCCGAGCGGTACCAGCAGCACGTCGAGCGGACCGACGTCTTCGAACAGTTCTTTCGCTGCCGTGCCCTGGCCGCAGATCACGTCCGGATGGTCGTAGGGTGGGATCAGGGTCATGCCGCGCTCGTCCGCCAGGCGGCTCGCGATTTCCTCGCGGTTTTCGGTGTAGCGGTCGTAGAACAGCACTTCGCCGCCGTACTCCTTCGTTGCCTGCACCTTCAAGGCGGGCGCGTCGCTGGGCATGATGATGGTGGCGCGGATGCCGGCCAGGCGCGCCGACAGGGCGATCGCCTGTGCGTGGTTACCCGACGAGAAGGTCAGCACGCCGGCGGCGCGCTGGGCGTCCGTGAAGCGCGCGATCGCGTTGAAGGCGCCGCGGAACTTGAAGGCGCCCATGCACTGGTAGTTCTCGCACTTGAAGAACAGTTCGGCCCCAATACGCGCATTGGCAGTCGTGGAGGTGAGCGTCGGCGTGCGGTGGGCGGCGCCTGCGAGGCGCGCGGCAGCCTGTTCGACGTCGCTGTAGGTGAGGGTGGCGGTAGCGTTCATGGGGTAAAAATAAAATTAAAATCAGGTTGCCAGGGGCAGCGCCAGTTGCACCAGCAGGCCGCCGCCTTCGCGGTTGCGCACCGTGAGTTCGGCATTGTGGCGGGTGACGACGCGCTCGACGATCGCCAGGCCCAGGCCCGCGCCATTCGCCTGGCCGCGCGCCGTGTCCAGGCGCGTAAACGGTTTCAGGAGCTGGTTGATCTGGTCGGCAGGCACGCCCGGGCCATGGTCGGCGATCTCGACGACGGCGCGCCGGCCATGCGCCGTGCTGCGCACGTGGCAGGCGATATCGAGTTCGGTGAAGTCGGCGCCGGGCGTGCGCGCATAGCGGCGCGCGTTTTCGACGATGTTGTTGATCACGCGGCGCAAGTCGATCTCGTTGCCGAGTACGACCACGTTCTCTTCCAGGTCGGTCTTCACGCGCATGCCGGGCAGGCGGCGCGCGTGCTGGGCGCAGTCGGCCAGCAGGTGCGAGAGTTCTACCTCGGTGAAGCTGGACGCCTCGGTCGGCTTGGCGTAATCGAGGAACTGGCCGATGATCGCATCCATCTGGGCGATGTCGGACTGCATGCCTTCGCGCGCGTCGGTCGACAGGTTCGCCATTTCCAGTTCCAGCTGCATGCGCGCCAGCGGCGTGCGCAGGTCGTGCGAGATACCGGCCAGGATGACGGCGCGGTCTTTTTCGACCTGGGCCAGGTCCTCGACCATCTGGTTGAAGCTGCGGTTCGCCACCATGATCTCTTTCGAGCCGCGTTCGGGCAGCGGCGTCGGCCGCTCGCCCTTGGCGATCGCACGCGCCGCGGCCGTCAGGCGCGCCAGCGGCCGGTTGATCAGGCTCGAAATGAAGGCCGCGCCAAGCAGCGACAGCACGCCCACCACGCTGGCCCAGCCCAGCCACTGGATGCGCGTCAGGCCGGCAATGCGTTCGCGTTCGAGCATCAGCCAGTACTGATCGTCCTCGATGGTAAAGCTGATCCAGAAGCCGGCCATGCCGTTCACGCGGCTGGAAAAGCGGGTCTGGGGACCGAGTTTTTCGCGTACGGCGGCGGCGATTTCCGGCATCAGCGGATTGGCCGGCGGCGGGTCGACCTGGTCGGTGTCTTCGAGCGTGAAGATGCGGATGCCTTCGTTGGAAACCAGTTCGAACAACAGCTCGCGCCGCAGTTCGGGCGCCGAGTGGGTCAGCGCCGCCTTGGTGATGGTGACCACCGAGACCACCAGTTCCGCCGTCTGTTCCACCTTCTGGCCGCGCTGGAACACGTTCATCATGCCGATCCACGAACCCATCGACAGCGTCGTGAGCAGGGACAGCAGGAAGAAGGTGCGCCAGAACAGGCCGCTCTTCATCCAGCCGAAGCGCCTGGACTTGCGTGGTGAAAACGAAGCAAGCACTTAGCGCGGCTGCCCTTCAGGGATGAAGACGTAACCCAGTCCCCAGACGGTCTGGATATATAGCGGGCTCGATGGATCGGGTTCGATCAGCTTGCGCAGGCGCGAGATTTGCACGTCGAGCGAGCGGTCGAAGACTTCGTATTCGCGGCCACGGGCGAGTTCCATCAGCTTTTCGCGCGACAGCGGCTGGCGCGCGTGGCGTGCGAACACCTTCAGCACCGAGAATTCGCCGGTGGTCAGGGGAACCGTCTCGCCGTTCTTCTTCAGCGTGCGCGTGCCGAGATCGAGGACGAACTGGCCGAACTCGAAGGATTGCGGGGTTTCCGACGGCGCGCCCGGGATTTCGTCCGGACCCTTGCGGCGCAGGACGGCGCCGATGCGGGCCACCAGTTCGCGCGGATTGAAGGGCTTCGGCAGGTAGTCGTCGGCGCCCATCTCGAGGCCGACGATACGGTCGACGTCTTCGCCCTTGGCCGTCAGCATGATGATCGGGGTCTGGTCGCCGGCGCCGCGCAGGCGGCGGCAGATCGACAGGCCGTCTTCGCCGGGCAGCATCAGGTCGAGCACGAGCAGGTCGTAGCGCTCGCGCAGCCACAGCTTGTTCATGGCCGGCGCGCTTTCGGCCGTAACGACCTGGAAGCCTTGCTCCGTCAAGTAGCGCCGCAGCAGGTCGCGCAGGCGCACGTCGTCGTCGACGACCATGATCTTGGCGCTATGGCCGCCGGTCTGACCGGCGCTGGCGCCGGCATTATTCGAGGTGGAAGCGGAATTCATATGCTGTCAATTTGTCAGATTCATATCGCTATGGTAACTTCTCTTCGCCGCGCGTTTAGGATTTACAGACAGGTCATTACATTGTGTTACAAACTTTACCCAATCCGGCTTATACCCGGAGAGAGTTCCACATACACTGGGAACCAATGAAACACAGCTTATCCGTTTATCCAGCACCACGGAAGAGGAACACCATGACAAACGCGCTCGACAAAACCAATGCAGCAGCCCGGGCCCAGGGCCGGCTCGCCCGCCTGGCGCGCCGTGGTGTGGCCGTGTGCCTGCTCGCCTGTGCCGGCATCGGCGCCGCCCAGGCACAATACCATGGCCGCCGCGACGACGCCCAGATGCAGCAGCCGCCCTCGGCCCGTGGCGAACGCCTGCCGGCGCCGCAGATCGAACAGCCGCGCGACCCGCGTGGATATGATCAGATGCGTGACCAGCAGCGCGAACAACAGCAGCGCGCTTACGAGGAACAGCGGCGCCAGGCGCAGCAGGCGCAGCAGCTGCAGCAGTCCGAGGGCAACCGCGACGGCGGCCGCCGCGGCGGGCGCCTGACGCCGGACGAACGGCGTGACCTGCGCCGCCAGATCAACGAAGCGGGGATGGATATCTATCCGAATGCGCAGCGCAGGTAAGCCGCCTGCGTTGCAGGGAACGGCGCCGGGACAATGTCCCGGCTTTTTTTATGGCCGGCCGGTTTTGTATTGACGCTCGTCATTTCCCACGCCGAAGCACCTCAGTTGTTGCCAGTCTTTATTTATTTACGTCTAACAACATGGTAGGCTGATGCGTTGCGGTCGCGGCGTCTTGCCGGGACCGGGTCCACCCTGGAGGCGAACGTGTCCGATCCTGCTGTTGCCGCCGCCCGTTTCGATGCCACCGGCCCCGCGCATTGCATACAGCAGCGGCCCGACGGCGTCTATGCCGACCCGGCCGTGCTGGGCACCACCGTGCTGGCCGCGATCGACGGCATTTTCCGCTCCGGCAGCGTCCTCGCCGGTATCGATTATCCGGTGTTGATGAAGGCGATCTACGGCGGCGCTGCGGCCCTGCCGACGGGCGCCGATGGCCGCCCGCAAGTGCGCCTGGCCCGGGACATCGTTCCCTTCAACGCCCAGCGCCGCGGCCTGTACCGCTCGGTGCGCATCGACGACGGCGAGGCCGAGTATTGTTTCGAGCCGGTCTACCTGGCAGGGCCGGGCGGCGAAGAAATCGCGACCCGCCTCGACTTCGACGAGTTCGTGGCCGACATGTGGATCAAGGGTATCCGCTTCGGCATCGACCCGGCCAGCGTGCGCGCCGGGATCGCCAATCCCTTACTGGGAAGCAGCGTGGTGGCGCGCCGGCTCGATCCCGTGGCCGGCATCGATGCCACCGTGGTCGAGGTGTCCGACGACATCCACCGCAGCGATGCGCCGCGCCAGCTCTCGAACGGCAAGCTCGACCTGATGTGCTTCCAGAACCGCTTCCCGCAGGTGCGGGGCGAAACGAAACTGCTGCAAAAGCTGCCCGGCCGGGTCGGGCAACCCGGCTTCGAACTGTCGGGCATGCGCATCGAACCGGCGCCGCCGGCCGACCTCGACCTGGGGGCATATGTGGGGGAGGGCACCATCGTCGAAAAAAGCGCCGCCGGCGAGTACTTGGTGGCGGCGCGCACCGGCTTCCTGAACGTCGACGCAAAGACGCGCCGGATCGCCGTCGGCGACAAGATCGTCAGCCGCGACGGCGTCAGCGCGCGAACCACCGGCAACCTGCAACTCACCGGCGACTACGAGGAATTCGGCGACGTGCAGGAAAAGCGCGTCATCGAGGGCAACGGCATCACCGTGCATGGCAGCGTGTATGGCGCGATCGTTTCGCGCGGCGGCATGGTGCGCCTGCGCGCGACCCTGGTCGGCGGCAGCGTCCACAACAAGCGCGGCGCTATCGGGGTCGACGGCGTCAGCGCAAACGCGGTCGTGCAGGCGAGCGCCGGCACGGTGACGCTGGCGCGCGCCGAGAACTGCGTCGTCTCCGGCACGCGCGTGCGCATCGAACAGGCGGTCAACTGCGAGATCATCGCCGACGAAGTCTCGATCGGCAGCGCCGAAGGCTGCGCCGTGGCCGCGCGCCGCGTCACCATCGATACCAGCGCGCCCTGGCGCGGCAGCGAGATGCTGGTGTATGTGCTCGCGGCCGACTGCGGTCCCATCGACAAAGTGCTGGAACAGGTCGGCGCGCGCCTGGCGCAGTTCGATGCCGCCATCGACGCCCACAAGCTGGAACTGGCCCACCTGTGCGCCAAACCCGCGGTGCGCAAGTATCTCGAGATCGCCGGGCGCGTGCGCAGCGGCGAAACGCTGCTGAACCCAGCCCAGTCCGGGCAGTTCAAGCTGATGGGGCAGGCGGTGGCGGCGGACCTCACGCGCATCGGCGAGGTCTCGGCGGCGCGCAAGGCGGCCGAGCTGGAAAAACGCGAGGGGCAGGCGCTGCTGGCACGCTTCACCGCCCAGCGCGACGAGCGCGCGGCCGGCAGCGACGTGCTGCTGGGCGAGATCAGGGGCGACACGCAGGTGCGCACACTTGCCTTCGATCCGGACGGCGCGCCCTTCCATGACCTCGCCCCGCGCGAGATCAAGGCGAAACTGCGCGGCAACGGCGGCACGCGGCTGTACGCGGCGGTGGCGGGTGGCTTCGCCTGGCCGGGCGACAGGTCGACAATACCAATTTGACTTCAGATGATGTCTTTGGGAAATGTTGACTGCACTCAACAAGGGTAAGCGCGGCAAGTTCTACGATGGGGGCTGTTACCGAGAGGACCCATCATGCACAAGGACATTACCGCTTTCCGCCCGGCGAGCATTCAATTCCTGAGCTTCAAGCTCGGCGGCCTCGAATACGGACTCGACTTCAGCAAGGTGCAGGAGCTGCGCATCCTGAAATCCCTCGAGCGCTTCGCCGCCGACGGCGCCATTGTCGAAGGCGTGGCCGTGTCGCGCGGCGTGATCATGCCGATCGTCGACATGCGCGCCGCCTTTTGCGGCCACCCGGTGGCCACCACGCCGACCACCGACGTCATCATCCTCAAGTTGTCGACCTGCGTGATGGGGATGGTGGTCGACGGCGTCACCGACGTCGTCAGCCTGGCGCCCGAGCAGATTTCGCCGATTCCCGGCGCCGACGGCGGGGCGATCGATTACCTGATCGGACTCGGGGTCACGGAAGGGCGGCGGCTGATCCTGGTGGATATCGATCGGCTGATGTCGATCGATAAGAAGACGAGTGCGCGCCAGGTGGCGTGATCGGTCGATACTGATGCCGGAGGGACGTAGGGTGGGCGGCTCCATCCGGCGATGTGAATAAACGCGGCTCTTGTGCCGCCCACGCGTTCAACGCACGCTCGAATCGACGCGAGGTTTCTGGAGCCGGTTGAACGCGTGGGCGGCAGAGCCGCCCACCCTACGTCCTGCTGCATCCGCCGTGTGTTACGCCGCCAGCCCTTCCAGCTGCTCCTGCAACTCCAGCCACTCATTTTCCAGCGTCGCCAGGTCGCGCACGCAAAACGCCTGGTCGGCCACCAGGGTCTTCAACGCATCCTTCTTGTCGGCGTCGTAGATCGACGGCTCCAGAAGGCGCGCGTCGATGTCGGCCTTTTTCGTGTTCAGCTTCGCCATCTGCTCCTCGACCCGCTTGAGGCGGTTCTCGATCGGCTTCTTCAGGGCGGCGACGCGCTGGCGCTCTTCGGCGCCGAGGCGCTTCTGTTCCTTGCGCTCGGCCGGCGGCACCGGCGGCGCCACCATGACCGGCGCCGCAACGGCAGCAGCGGCAGCCGCTTTCGGCAGCGGCAGCAGGTCGGTCCCCTTGCCCAGCTTGGTCTTGAACAGCCAGTCCTTGTAGTCGTCCAGGTCGCCGTCGAACGGCTGCAGGCGGCCATTGGCGACGATGATGAATTCGTCGGTCGTGGCGCGCAGCAGGTGGCGATCGTGCGAGACCACGACCAGCGTGCCTTCGAACTGCGCCAGCGCCATCGTCAGCGCCTCGCGCGTCTCCAAATCCAGGTGGTTGGTTGGTTCATCGAGCAGCAGCAGGTTCGGACGCTGCCAGACGATCAGCGCCAGCGCCAGGCGCGCCTTTTCGCCGCCCGAGAAGGGCCGGATCGGGCTGGTCACCATGGTGCCTGGGAAGTTGAAGCCGCCAAGGAAGTTGCGCAATTCCTGCTCGCGTACGGTCGGCGCGATCTTCGCCAGGTGCCACAGCGGCGATTCGTCGTGGCGCAGCATCTCGACCTGGTGCTGGGCGAAATAGCCGATCGACAGGCCCTTGCCGAGCGTGGATTCGCCCGTCAGCGGCGCCAGTTCGCCGGCGATGGTTTTGATCAGCGTCGACTTGCCGGCGCCGTTCACGCCCAAGAGGCCGATGCGCTGGCCGATCTGCAGCGAAAAGTCGATGTGGTTGACGATGGTCTTGGCGCCGACCTTGTCGCCATGTTCGTCGAGGATCGGATAGCCGGCGTCCACTTTTTCCATGACCAGCAGCGGATTCGGGGCGGCCAGCGGCTCGCGGAACTCGAACGAGAATTCGGCGGCGGCGCGCAGCGGCGCCAGTTCTTCCATCTTGGCCAGCTGCTTCATGCGGCTCTGGGCCTGGCGCGCCTTGGACGCTTTCGCCTTGAAGCGGTCGATGAAGGATTCGAGGTGGGCGCGTGCGCGCTGCTGCTTTTCCATCGCGCTGGCGGCCAGCACCATCGCGGCGGCGCGCTGGCGCTCGAACGACGAGTAGTTGCCCGAGTAGCGCTTGAGTTTGCGCTCGTCGATGTGCACCACCACGTTGACGATCTCGTCGAGGAAATCGCGATCGTGCGAGATGATGACCAGCGTGCCCTGGTAGCGCTTCAGCCAGTCTTCCAGCCAGATGATCGCATCTAAATCTAAGTGGTTCGTTGGTTCATCAAGCAGCAGCAGGTCGGAAGGGCACATCAGCGCCTGCGCCAGGTTCAGGCGCATGCGCCAGCCGCCCGAGAAGCTCGCCACCGGCTGCTGCATCTGGTCCAGCGTAAAACCCAGGCCCAGCAGCAGCTGTTCGCCGCGCGACTGCACCGTGTAGGCGTCGGCATCCATCAGGGCGCCGTGGACGTTGCCCATCTCGATGCCATTGTCGTGGGTGTGCGGCGCCGCTTCCAGCGCTTCGAGCTCGGCCTGCAGGCGGCGCAGCGTGACGTCGCCGTCGATCGCGTATTCCAGCGCCGGACGGTCCAGCGCCGGCGTCTCCTGCGCCACATAGGCCATGCGCCATTTGGCGGGGAAATCGATTTCGCCCTGGTCGGCGTGCAGTTCGTTGCGCAGCATGGCGAACAGGCTGGATTTGCCGGCGCCGTTGGCGCCGATCAGGCCGATCTTGTCGCCGGGGTTCAGGGTCAGGTCGGCGTTTTCCAGCAGCGGCTTTATGCCGCGCATCAGGCTGACGTTCAGGAAGCGAATCATGCGGGTTCTTTACTTGGTTGGTGCTGTGATAGTGTACGGCGGCCGTCGGCGTTGTGTTGGCATGCGTGGTCCGCAGCGGTAACCGGCGGGCATGCCCGCCCTACGATGGTCGGTGCGCGTAGGGCGGGCATGCCCGCGTGGTGATCAAGCGTTCTGCAGCTGCTCGGCGGTGAGCAGGAACACCGCCTCGTCGCCGGCGCTCGTGGTCAGCCAGGTCAGGCCCAGGTGGCCGAATGCGGCTTCGGCGTACTCGGCTTCGTTGCCGATCTCGACGACCAGGATGCCTTCCGGCGTCAGGCGTTCGGCGGCGCCGGCGACGATCTTGCGCACCAGGTCCATGCCATCGGTCCCGCCATGCAGGGCGATCTGCGGCTCGCGCAGGTATTCCGGCGGCAGCTTGGCCATCGAATCGGCATTCACGTAGGGCGGATTGGTGACGATCAGGTCGTACTTTTTAAACGGGACGTTCTCGTACAGGTCCGACTCGATCGGATTGACGCGGCCTTCCAGCTTGTAGTCGCGGATATTGCGTTCGGCGACAGCGAGGGCATCCTTCGAGATGTCGACCGCATCGACCACGGCGTTCTGGTAGACGTCGGCCATCATGATCGCCAGGCAGCCGGACCCGGTGCACAGTTCGAGCACGTTCTCGACCTCGTACGGGTTCGTCACCCACGGGCTGAAGAAGTTCGGGATCAGCTCGGCGATGAAGGAACGCGGCACCAGCACGCGCTCGTCGACGTAGAAGGCATAGGTGCCGAGCCAGGCTTCGTTGGTGATGTAGGCGGCCGGGACGCGCTCGACGGTACGGCGCTCGATCACGGACAGCACCTGCAGCACTTCTTCCGGCAGCAGCTTGGCGTCGAGGAAGGGGTCGAGCCGGTCGAGCGGCAGTTTCAGGGTATGCAGGACCAGGTAGGCCGCTTCGTCGAAGGCTTCGGCGCTGCCGTGGCCGAAGAACAGCCTGGCGGCGTTGAAGCGGGTGACGGCGTAGCGCAGCAAATCGCGCGGGGTGCTGAAATGGGTGGTGGTCATGGCGTGTCCTCGCGTTCTGGGTTTCTGGTTAAATAGCCAGCAAGTTTTCCAGGGTACGGCGGTAGATGTTCTTCAGTGGATCGATGAAGCGCAGCTCGACGTGTTCGTCGATTTTATGGATGCTGGCGTTTGGTGGGCCGAATTCTATCACCTGGGGGCAGATGCGGGCGATGAAGCGCCCATCCGAGGTCCCGCCGCTGGTCGACAGTTCGGTCGCCACACCCGACTCTTCCCAGATCGCGCTGCACACCGCATCCGACAGCGTGCCTTTCGGCGTCAGGAAGGGCTGGCCGGACAGGGTCCATTCCAAGCTGTACTCGAGGCCGTGGCTGTCGAGGATCGCATGCACGCGCGCTTCCAGCCCTTCGGCCGTGCTCGCGGTCGAGAAGCGGAAGTTGAAGTCGATCGTCATGTGGCCCGGGATGACGTTGGTCGCACCGGTGCCGGAATGGACGTTCGAAATTTGCCAGGTGGTCGGCGCGTAGTACTCGTTACCCTCGTCCCAGACTTCGGCGGCCAGTTCCGCCAGCGCCGGCGCGGCCTGGTGGATCGGGTTGCGCGCCAGGTGCGGGTAGGCGATATGGCCCTGCACGCCCTTGATCACGAGGTGGCCGGAGAGCGAACCGCGCCGCCCGTTCTTGATCATGTCGCCCAGGATGTGGTTCGAGGTCGGTTCGCCCACCAGGCAGTAGTCGAGCGTGACGCCGCGCTCTTCCAGCAGCTCGCAGACGACCACGGTGCCGTCGACCGCCGGACCTTCTTCGTCGCTCGTGATCAGGAAGGCGATCGAGCCGTGGTGGTCGGGATGCGCCGCGACGAACTCCTCGCAGGCGATCACCATCGCCGCGATCGAGGTCTTCATGTCGGCCGCGCCGCGCCCGTACAGCCTGCCGTCGCGTACCGTCGGAATGAACGGCTCGGAAGTCCACTGCTGCACCGGCCCGGTCGGCACCACGTCGGTGTGGCCGGCGAAGACGAACACGGGCGACTCGAGTCCCTTGCGCGCCCACAGGTTGGTGACGCCGTTCGAGACGATCGATTCGCAGACGAAGCCGAGCGGCGCGAGCAGTTCGGCCAGGCGCTGCTGGCAACCCTTGTCCTGCGGCGTGATCGAATCGAGCGCGATCAGCTCGGCGGCCAGCTCCTGGGTGCGCGAGGTCCGGATCATGCGGCCCCCACGAGGCGCGCGTAGTTGTCGGGGCTGAAGCCGACCGCCAGCGCGCCGTCGCCTTCCAGGACCGGGCGCTTGATCACCGAGGTATGTTCCAGCATGAGTTCGAGGGCCGACGCCTTGTCATTGACCGCCGCCTTGCGCTCGTCGGGCAGGTTGCGCCAGGTCGTGCCCTTGCGGTTGACCAGGATTTCCCAATCGAGCTGGTCGAGCCAGCGCGACGCCGTCTCGCGGTCGAGGCCCGCCTTCTTGAAGTCGTGGAAGGCGAAGTCGACGCCGTTGTCGAGCAGCCAGGTGCGGGCTTTCTTGACGGTGTCGCAGTTGGGAATACCGTAGAGCGTCTTGTTCATGGGTGTAGATAGTCAGGGACAACGAGCGTTGCCGGAAGCGCGGTGGTGCGGGAAGGGCGAGAGGATAGCATATGCGCATCCCGGCCGGAGATGTCGCACAGGGCCGTTCTGGTTCTGTATGCTGCAGGAGCCGGTACCCTGCTAGCCTGTCTCAGGTGTTCAGGGTGAACTCGGTAAATGAAGCTTCCGGTGGCTCATCTTTGCTGGCCGTCTCGTTGGCTCCCTGCGCCGGCCCATTGTTGAGCAGCCAGAGCAGATTGGTCGCCGAGTCCGCATTCGCCAGTGCTTCTTCCTGGGTCACCAGGCCGGCCTGTACCAGCGCCAGCAGCGCATATTCGAAGGATTGCGAACCGGGCGAGAGGCTCTTGTCCATCGCGTCCTTGATCGCGCTGAGTTCACCCTTTTCGATCAGGTCGGCGATGTAGCGCGTGTTCAGCATGACTTCGACCGCCGGCTGGCGCGTCCCGCCGGCCGCTGCGCGCACCAGGCGCTGCGAGACGATGGCGCGCGTGGCCGAGGCCAGGTCTTGCAGCAGGGCGGGGCGGTTCTCGACCGGGTAGAAGCCGATGATGCGGTTCAGGGCGTTATAGCTGTTGTTGGCGTGCAGGGTCGCCACCACCAGGTGGCCGGACTGGGCGTAGGCCAGGGCCGCGCCCATGGTGGCCTGGTCGCGGATTTCGCCGATCAGGATCACGTCGGGCGCCTGGCGCAGGCTGTTGCGCAGGGCCTGGTCGAAGTCGAGCGCGTCGCTGCCGATTTCGCGCTGGTTGACGATCGATTTCTTGTTCTTGAACAGGTATTCGATCGGGTCTTCCAGCGTCAGGATGTGGCCGCTGCGCCCTTCGTTGCGGTAGTCGAGCATCGACGCGATCGTGGTCGACTTGCCGGAGCCGGTGGCGCCGACGACCAGCAGCAGGCCGCGCTTTTCCATGATCAGTTCGGCCAATACCGGCGGCAGGCCGAGTTCGCCCAGCGGCGGGATCGTGGCCGGCACGAAGCGGAACACGGCCGAGATGCTGCCGCGCTGGCGGAAGGCCGAGAGGCGGAACCGGCCCAGGTTGGGAACCGAGATGCCCATGTTCAGTTCGTTGGTGCGCTGCAGTTCTTCCAGCTGGGCGGGCGTGGCGATTTCAGACAGCAGCGAGTCGATGTTGTCGGGGTCGAGCTTGTGCTGGTTGATCGGGATGAGGTTCCCGTTGATCTTGATGTGGACGGGAGAATTGACCGCGAAGAACATGTCCGACGCGTTTTTTTCTTTCATGAGCTGGAACAGGCGGTCCATGGGCATGTGGTATGTCTCCCGGGTGATGCTTTTGATGGTGCGGGTTCATGAGGCGGTGAACGCGTGGGCTCGGGGAGCCCACCCTACGTTACGCGGCGGCCGTGGAGCTTGCCAACGGCGGTGGTGCACCGTAGGGTGGGCTCTTGAGCCCACGCGTTCAACCGGCTCACGAGCAGCCGCGAAGCTTAAACCCCGCGCAGCAGCTCGTTGATGCCCGTCTTCGAACGTGTCTGCGCATCGACGCGCTTGACGATCACGGCGCAATACAGGCTGTACTTGCCATCGCTTGAGGGCAGCGAACCCGACACCACCACCGAACCCGACGGGATGCGGCCGTAGGTCACTTCGCCCGTTTCGCGGTTGTAGATCTTGGTCGACTGGCCGATGTAGACGCCCATCGAGATCACCGAGTTTTCTTCGACGATGACGCCTTCGACGATTTCCGAACGGGCGCCGATGAAGCAGTTGTCTTCGATGATGGTTGGATTGGCCTGCATCGGCTCTAACACACCGCCGATGCCGACGCCGCCCGACAGGTGGACGTTCTTGCCGATCTGGGCGCAGGAGCCGACGGTGGCCCAGGTGTCGACCATGGTGCCTTCATCGACGTAGGCGCCGATGTTGACGTAGGACGGCATCAGGACCACGTTCTTGCCGATGAAGGAGCCGCGGCGGGCGACTGCCGGCGGCACCACGCGGAAACCGCCTTTGGCGAAATCGTCGGCGGTGTAGTCGGCGAACTTCGTCGGCACTTTATCGTAGAACTGCATGCCACCGGCTTCGACCGGGACGTTGTTCTCGAGACGGAACGACAGCAGCACGGCCTTCTTGATCCACTGGTTGACGATCCACTCGGAACCCTCTTTTTGCGCCACGCGCAGGGTGCCCGCGTCGAGGCCGGCCAGCACTTCGGCCACGGCGTTGCGCACGTCGGCCGGAGCGGTCGATGGGCTGAAGTCCGCGCGCTGTTCCCACGCGGTGTCGATGATGTTCTGGAGTTGTTGGGTCATGATTGGGTTTCTCGTTTCAGGAATCTTTGCGAAGCGATTGGCAGAACTGGACGATGCGATTGGCTGCTTCCAGCCCTTCGTCGACGCCTGCCACCAGCGCCATGCGGATGCGGTCAAGGCCCGGATTGGTCCCGTGCGCGTCGCGCGCGAGGTAGGATCCGGGCAGAACCGTCACATTATATTCGGCGTACAGCCGGCGTGCGAAGTCGGTATCCGACAGCCCGGTCCTGCGCACGTCGGCCCACAGGTAGAAGCCGGCGTCGGGCAGTTCGACGTCCATCACTTCGCGCAGGAGCGGCGTGATGAGCTTGAACTTTTCCTTGTACAGCGTGCGGTTGTCCTGCACGTGGGTTTCGTCGTTCCAGGCCGCGATCGAGGCGGCCTGCACCACGGGCGACATGGCGCCGCCGCAGTAGGTGCGGTACAGCAGGAAGCGCTTGAGCAGGGCCGGGTCGCCGGCGACGAAGCCCGAGCGCATGCCCGGCACGTTCGAGCGCTTCGACAGGCTGGAGAACACGATCAGGTTGGCATAACTGTGCCGGCCGAGCTGGTGCGCCGCTTCCAGCGCCCCCAGCGGCGGCGCCGCGCCGGCATAGATCTCGGAATAGCATTCGTCGGCCGCGATCACGAAGCCGTGGCGGTCCGCCAGCGCGAATAGTTCGCGCCAGTCTTCCAGCGTCAGCACGGCGCCGGTCGGGTTGCCCGGCGAGCAGACGTACAGCAGCTGCACGCGCGCCCACACGTCGTCCGGCACGGCGCTGTAGTCGGGCGCGAAGTTGCGCGCCGGGTCCGAGTTGACGAAATACGGCGTGGCGCCGGCCAGGTAGGCCGCGCCTTCGTAGATCTGGTAGAACGGGTTCGGGCACAGCACCAGCGGATCGGGGCGGCTGGCGTCGACGACGCAATGGGCGATGGCGAACAGCGCCTCGCGCGAACCGTTGACCGGCAGGACCATCGTCGCCGGGTCCAGGTGCGGCAGGCCGTAGCGGCGTTCGAGCCAGCCGGCGATCGCGGCGCGCAGCGGCTCGCCGCCGACCGTGCTCGGATAGTTCGACAGGCCGGCCACCGCATGCATCAGGGCCTTTTCGATGAACGAGGGCGTCGGATGCTTCGGTTCGCCGATGCCGAGGCTGATCGGCGCGAGATCCGCATTCGGCGTCACGCCGGCGAACAGCGCGCGCAACTTTTCGAAGGGGTAGGGGTGGAGCTTGTCGAGGTTGGGATTCACGGCGGTCGAGGTAGAAACGCGAAACGACCATTATAAGCCGATAAATTGACCAAATAAGTCAAGCCAATAACTCTGGGCGTCGCGCCGCCGCCGGCACGCTTGGCTTCAAGCTTGCAGTGCCGCTTCGATCGTGTCCAGGGTCGCGCCCATCCGCACCGCGCGCACGCCGTTGCGCCCGGCGTCCTTGGCCGCGTACATGGCGCGGTCGGCGCAGACGAAAAATTCCTTGATATCGTCGAGCTGGGTCGGCACGATCGTGGCCACGCCCAGGCTGGCGGTGACCCAGCGCGAGGTCGACGAGCGCGGGTTCGGGATGTTGAGGGCCTCGACGTGGGCGCGGATCGCTTCGGCCAGCGCGCAGGCGGCCTCGAAGCCGGTCTCGCCGAACAGCAGCACGAACTCCTCGCCGCCGTAACGCGCGGCCAGGTCGGTGGCGCGCAGCGCATGCGACTGCAGCGCCATCGCCACCTGCTGCAGGCAGGTGTCGCCGGCGGCGTGGCCGAGGCTGTCGTTGTAGCCCTTGAAGTGGTCGACGTCGAGCACGATCAGCGACAGCGGCTCGCCGGAGCGGACCGCGCGCTGCCATTCCTTGTCCATGAAGCCGTCGAAGTGGCGCCGGTTGGCGATTTTGGTGAGCGGGTCGGCCAGGGCGGCGCGCTGCAGCGCGTTCTCGGACTGCTTGTGGTGGGTGATGTCGTGCAGCAGGGCGACGAACAGCGGCTGGTCGGCCGCCATCGGCGTCAGCGTGAAATCCATCGCGCGCAGGACGCCGTCGCGGCGGCGGATCAGCACTTCGCGGGCGCCGCGGCAGGCCGGGTTCGCTCCTTCAGCCATCTCCTGGCTGAACAGGTCGAGATATTCCTGCGCCACCGAGGGCGCCAGCAGGTCGTCGAGCGCGGCGCCGCTCAATTCTCCCGCCGCATAGCCGAGGTAGCGGTCGCAGGCGGGATTGGTGTACTGGATGCGTCCGGACGGCTCGATCACCATCAGGCCCTCGTCCATGCTGTCGACGATCAGGCGCAGGCGCTCGGCCTGCTGTTGCTGCGACAGGCTGGTGCGGCGGAACTGCAGCTGGGCGCGCACGCGGGCGCACACTTCGGCCAGGCGCAGCGGCTTGGCGATGTAGTCGGAGGCGCCGATGTCGAAGGCGGCCACGATGTCGTCGGTATCCGTCTTCGCGCTCATGAAGATGACGGGGATGTTGCAGGTACCCGGATGCGCCTTCAGGCGCCGGCACACTTCCATGCCGTCCATGCCGGGCAGGACGATGTCGAGCAGGACCAGGTCCGGCTGGGCGTGCTGGGCGATGGTCAGCGCCCGTTCGCCGCTGGTGGCAACGAAGGTCTGGTAACCCTGCTGGAGCATCATGGAACGCATCATCCCGAGCTGGGCAGGGGCATCGTCGACGATCAAAATGGCAGCCTGGCGCTTGCTTGCGGCCTGGGCGGGGACGGGAGTGGACATTGCGTGCGTCGTGGTGACGGGTGTGATCTCGTTCAAAATCATACCGCGATGTCGGTACAAGCGGGCAATTTTGTTGCTTGTTAGCCAGTTTTGTTTGTTGCAATACTGCAACCAGAAGAGGCGGCAATATGAAATTTCTGCACCAAGATGGTGCAAATTTGTAGGGTGGACGGGTCCCCCGTCCACGCGTACAAGTATTACAGCATCGCTGCGATCAAGTTGCCGAGGATCGCAATCCCTTCGCGAATCCGCTCCGGCGGCACCGTCACGAACGACAGGCGCAGCGTGTTGCGCTCGCCTTCGTTCGCATAGAAGGGCGCGCCCGGCACGAAGGCGACGCGCGCGGCGATCGCCGTGTCGAGCAGCTTCATGGCGTCGATGCTCTTCGGCAGGGTGACCCAGATGAACATGCCGCCATCCGGCCTGGTCCAGCTGACGCCTGCCGGGAAGTGCTCGTCCATCGCATCGAGCATGGCGCGGCACTGGTTGCCGTACAGGGTGCGGATGGTCGGAATATGCTCGTCGAGGAAGCCATCCTTGACCACTTCGTGCACCACCATCTGGGTCAGCTGGGCGGTGTGCAGGTCGGCTGCCTGCTTGGCCAGCTCGAGGCGGCGCACCAGCGGCAGCGGGGCGCACACGTAGCCGAGGCGGATGCCGGGCGTGAGCACCTTCGAGAACGAACCCATGTAGATGACGCCGTCCGGGTTCATGGCGACCATCTTCGGCATGGGTTCGCCCGAGTACGACAGGGCGCCGTAGGGATCGTCCTCGATCAGCGGCAGGCCCAGGCGCGCGCAGGTTTCCACCAGCTCCCGGCGGCGCGCGATCGAGAGCGAGCGGCCGGTCGGGTTCTGGAAGTTCGGGAGCGAATACAGCAGGCGGGCGCCGTCGGCCACGCTCTCGATCGAGGACGGCACCAGGCCGTCGTCGTCGGTGGCGACCGATGCGAACTCGGGACGGTAGACCGAAAAGGCCTGCAGCGCGCCCAGGTAGCTCGGCGTTTCGACCAGCACGCGGCTGCCTTCGTCGATCAGCACCTTGCCGATCAAATCGAGCGCCTGCTGCGAGCCCGACACCATCAGGATCTGCTCGGGCAGGATCTTCGTTCCTTCCGTCGACAGCGAACCGGCGATCCATTCGCGCAGCGGCGCGAAGCCATCGGTCGGGCCGTATTGCAGGGCGACCTTGCCGGTCTGCGACAGCACCTTGTCGTAGGCCGCCTTCATGCGCTCGACCGGGAAGGTCGCGGGCGAGGGCAGGCCGCCGGCAAAGGAGATGATCTCCGGACGCTGGGTGATCTTCAGGATCTCGCGGATGAACGAGCTTTGCAGGCCCTGCGCGCGTTCCGAAAACTGCCACTGGATGGGATGGGGATTCTCGATTTTCATGCTGGTCTCTCAGAAGGAACCGCCGGCTGGCCGGCCATGATGGGCGCTCGGTAAGCTGCCCGCGAAAAAAACCGGGCTTGTGGCCCGGCTCGTGAACGACAGTTATTACGCCACTTCGACGATCATTTCGATCTCGACGCAGGCGCCGCGCGGGATCTGGGCCACGCCGAAGGCCGAGCGGGCGTGCTTGCCGGCGTCGCCGAAGACGTCGCCGAACAGTTCCGAGGCGCCGTTGGTGACCAGGTGCTGCTCGGTGAAGTCCGGGGTCGAGTTCACCAGGCTCATCAGCTTGACGATGCGTTTGACACGCGTCAGGTCGCCGCCGCAGGCATCCTGCAGCGTCCCCATCAGGTCGATCGCGATCGCGCGTGCGGCGGCTTGGCCGTCGGCGGTGCTCTTGTCCTTGCCCAGCTGGCCGACGTTGACCGAACCGTCGGCGTTCTTGGCAATGTGGCCCGAGACGAAGACCAGGTTGCCGGTCTGCACGTACATGACGTAGGCGGCGGCCGGGGCGGCGGCGTTCTGCAGGGTGATGTTCAGTTCCTTCAGTTTGTCGTAGACGGACATGGTGTTCTCTGTAGCGTGGATGAAGCCGGTATTGTACGACTTGAAAGGTGCGCTGGACACTGGGGCACGAGGTATGTGCCCTGGGTAAGTACTGCGCGGGTGCAGGTTCAGCATCAGACTCCTCTTGAAAAGCGTAACGCTATCCCAATATTGCAACAATCCGTTCAACCGTATCGTTAACCAGAACCACAACGAGGAACAAGATGGCGCACGCCGAAAAAGAAACCCTTGGCTTTCAAGCTGAAGTCAAACAGCTGCTGCAACTGATGATCCACTCCTTGTACTCCAACAAGGAAATCTTCCTGCGCGAACTGATCTCGAACGCTTCCGACGCCGCCGACAAGCTGCGCTTCGAAGCGATCAACAACGACGCCCTGTACGGCAACGACCATGAGTTGAAGATCCGCGTCAGCTTCGACAAGGATGCGAAGACCGTCACGATCTCCGACAACGGCATCGGCATGAGCCGCGACGAAGTGATTTCGCACCTGGGCACGATCGCCAAGTCGGGCACCAAGGAATTCTTCTCGCGCCTGTCGGGCGACCAGCAAGCCGACGCGGCCCTGATCGGCCAGTTCGGCGTGGGTTTCTATTCGGGCTTCATCGTCGCCGACCGCATCACGGTCGAGACGCGCCGCGCCGGCGCCGAAGGCAGTGAAGGCGTGCGCTGGGAATCGACCGGCGAAGGCGATTACAGCGTCGAATCGATCGAGAAGGTCGGCCGCGGCACCGACGTCATCCTGCACCTGCGTGCGGGCGAGGAAGAGCTGCTGTCGAACTGGAAGCTGAAATCGATCATCCGCAAGTACTCGGACCACATCTCGCTGCCGATCCTGATGCAGAAGGAAGAGTGGGACGAAGAAGCGAAAGCCACCGTGCTGAAGGACGAATTCGAGACCGTCAACCAGGCCAGCGCGTTGTGGGCGCGCAACCGTTCGGACATCACCAAAGAGCAGTACGACGAATTCTACAAGCACGTTTCGCACGACTTCCAGGAACCGCTGACCTACACGCACAACCGCGTCGAGGGCCGCAGCGAGTATACCCAGCTGCTGTACGTGCCGAGCCACGCACCGTTCGACCTGTGGGACCGCAACAAGCGCGGCGGCATCAAGCTCTACGTAAAACGCGTCTTCATCATGGACGACGCCGAGCAGCTGATGCCGACTTATCTCCGCTTTATCAAGGGCGTGATCGATTCGGCCGACCTGCCGCTGAACGTCTCGCGCGAGATCCTGCAAGAGTCGCGCGACGTCAAGGTGATCCGCGAAGGTTCGACCAAGCGCGTGCTGGGCATGCTGGAAGAACTGGCGAACGCGGACGAGCAGGAAACCAAGGACAAGTACGTCACCTTCTGGAAGGAATTCGGCCAGGTGCTGAAAGAGGGCATCGGCGAAGACGCGACCAACAAGGACCGCATCGCCAAGCTGCTGCGCTTTGCCTCGACCCAGAACGATTCAAGCGATCAGACCGTCTCGTTTGCCGACTACGTCGCGCGCATGAAGGAAGGCCAGGACAAGATTTACTACGTCACGGCCGATAACTTCAACGCCGCGAAGAACAGCCCGCACCTCGAAATCTTCCGCAAGAAGGGCGTCGAAGTGCTGCTGCTGACCGACCGCGTCGACGAGTGGATGCTGTCGTTCCTGACCGAATTCGAAGGCAAGGAACTGACCTCGGTGGCCAAGGGCGGCCTTGATCTGGGCAAGCTGGAAGACGAAGCCGAGAAAAAGGAACACGAAGAGACCGAGACCCATTACAAGGAACTGGTCGAGCAGATGAAGGGCGCGTTGCTTGACAAAGCCAAGGACGTGCGCGTGACGCACCGCCTGACCGATTCGCCGGCCTGCCTGGTGGCGGACGAGCACGAACTGTCGGCCAACCTGGTGCGCATGCTGAAAGCCGCCGGCCAGAACGCGCCCGAGTCGAAGCCGATCCTCGAGATCAACCCGAACCACCCGCTGGTGACGCGCCTGAAGTACGAAGACGCGGCGAGCCCGCGCTTTGCCGACTGGTCGCATATCCTGTTCGACCAGGCGATGCTGGCCGAAGGCGGCAGCCTGGCCGATCCGGCGAGCTTCGTGAAGCGCCTGAACGAGATGCTGCTGGCGAAGTAAACGTTGTCGTTCAAATGAAAACCGGGCTGCGTGCCCGGTTTTTTTGTGCCTTGTCGGATGGTGAATGCGCCGCGAATGATCATCGTTTGCAAACGCGTGGGCACAGGTGCCCACCCTACGTTACGCGACAGCCGTTGGCAGAGGCGCACCGTAGAGGATGTGAAAAAAACGTCAGGGCAAGGCGCCGAGTCGAAGACAGTACGAGCGTACGGCGAGACGAGGCAACGCAGCCATGGCGATTTTTTCACATCCTCGTAGGGTGGGCTCCCGAGCCCACGCGTCATCACCGCATGAATTTCGCGCCGCCCCTTCGGTCCCCGAACGGCAAGCGCGCCGCGAGCCACACGAACATCGCCTCGAACCACCATTTGCGATGTTCGGTAATCTCCCCCGCCAGCCAGGTCGCCGAAAAGATGACGACCACCAGCGACAGGACGTCGACCGGATCCGAGCGCCGGTGCGGATACACGACCAGCCACACCCGCATCACCAGCGCGTGCACCAGGTAGAGCGTGAAGGTGTACGAGGCCAGCCAGCGCAGCGGGCGCTCCACGCGCAGCAGGGCGCGAAAATCCAGGTGCTTCGCGCACACGAAGTTGAGCGCCACCAGCATGCACACCAGGTAGTCGGCCAGGAAGCGGTCGGCGCTTTTCAGCTCCAGGGCGGCGAAGGGCCAGTACGCGTGCGCCAGCGCGCGCAGCGTGGCCTCGGTATCGCTCGCCTTGTACAGCGTCAGCAAGGCCAGCGACAGCGCCCAGCCGGCCAGGGCCAGCTGGCGCGCGATGGTGTGCTTTTTTTGCCAGTGGTAGGCGCCGACGCCGGCCAGCCAGACCGGCAGCAGCAGCCACAGTTTCGGGCCGACGAACAGCAGCAGCGAGCCGACGGCGACGATGCGGCGCGCGCCGCGCAGGTAAAAGGCGGCGCCGAACAGCACGTAATACCAGACCTCGTAGCCAAGCGACCAGTAGGGGGCGAGGAGCGGCGGCGGCTCGGAGATGGTCCAGAGTTCGCCCATGAACAGCAGGTGCAGCGGCAGGTAGAGCCAGGGCTTGCCGAGCTGGTAGTAGGTTCCCGGCGTGACAAACCCACCCCAGGTCAGCAGCAGCGCGGCGGCAAAGGCGAGCAGCAGCAGGGGCAGGGCGACCGAATAGATGCGCGTGCAGCGGGCGATGCAGTAATCGCGCAGCCCCGTGTTCTTGCGCTCGGTGGTGTAGGCGATCACGAAGCCGGACAGTACGAAGAACACCACCACCGATTCGCGCCCGAGGGTCAGCCACCATGGCTTGAACCCGGGCATGATCGCGCCGTAGGGCCCGAAATGACTGAGGACGACGAGCATGGCTGCGAGGAAGCGGCAGCCATCGAGGTACAGCGAGAACGTGCGCGGAAGGGAAGGGGCCGTAAGTGCCATCGGGATGCCGGAGTGTACAGCCGCCATCATAACCGCATACCTATCGGCAAGCTATTGAAATGGCAATTGTCTGTTCTACGTGCGCACTTGCGCCAGGAATTCCAGCAACAGCCGTTCGCCCTCGGGCCAGTCGCCATATCCGCTGTCGGCATTCACGTGGCCAGCGTCGCCGATCTCGACATAACGGCTGCCCCAGGCTGCGGCAAAGGCCTGCGCCCGTTCGCGCGTGACGAATTCGTCGTTCGTGCTGGCCACCACCAGGCTGGGAAAAGGTAAAGGTACCAGCGGCACCGGCGCGAAGCCGTTGCTGCCGATCGGGTAGGAAGGGGCCTCGACGTCGCTCGGCGCCACCAGGAAGGCGCCGGCCGCGCGCAGGGGCGAACAGGAAGCGGCCCAGTGCGCGGCCAGGATGCAGCCCAGGCTGTGCGCGACCAGCACCGGCGCGCCGTTGCAGGCGGCGACCGCCGCATCGAGTTCGGCCACCCATTCGTCGCGGGCCGGGTTGTTGAAGTCGCGGTGCGCGACCCGGCGCCAGTCGGGGTTACGCGCTTCCAGGTGCGACTGCCAGTGCTGCGGGCCCGAATCCCACAAGCCGGAAAGAATCAGTACGTCGCCATCCATGGAATCTCCTTTGTATTCAAGCCATTCTACATGGCCTGCTCGACAACATCCTTACAGCGCCGTGCGCAGCGCGAACAGCTCCGGGAACAGCACCACGTCGAGCATCTTGCGCAGGTAGCTGACACCCGCAGTGCCGCCGGTGCCGGTCTTGAAGCCGATGATGCGCTCGACCGTGGTCACGTGGCGGAAGCGCCAGAAGCGGAAGGCGGTCTCCAGGTCGACCAGCTTCTCGGCCAGTTCATACAGGCCCCAGTGCCGCTCGGGTTCCTGGTAGACGGCGAGCCAGGCCACCTGCACCGAATCGTCGTGCGCGGTCGGCTCGATCGGCGAGCGCGCCAGGCGTTCGGGCGCGATCGCGAAACCGGCGCGCGCCAGCAGTTGCACGGCTTCGTCGTAGATCGAGGGCGTGTCGAGCGCCGCGGTGAGGATCGCATGCGCCGGCGGGTTCTTTTCGTGCACCGCCAGCAGGGCCGCGTTCTTGTTCCCGAGGATGAATTCGAGTTCGCGGTACTGGTGCGACTGGAAGCCCGAGGAGGCGCCGAGATAGGGCCGGATGGCCGTGTACTCGGACGGCGTCATCGTCGCCAGCACGTCCCAGGCATGCACCAGTTGGTCCATGATGCGCGCCACCCGCGCCAGCATTTTAAAGGCCGGATCGAGTTCGCCGGCGCGCAGGTGCACGCGCACGGCGTGCAGTTCGTGCAGCATCAGCTTGACCCAGAGTTCGCTGGTCTGGTGCTGGATGATGAACAGCATCTCGTTGTGGTTCGGCGAGAGCGGGTGCTGGCTCGAGAGGATCTGGTTCAGGCCGAGGTAGTCGCCATAGCTCATCGACTCCTTGAAATCCATCTTGGCGCCATGCCAGTCGGCGCTTTTGTTCTGCTTGCTGTCCATGAGGGTCGGCTTTCAGGTCACGTTGCTGCGTTCGGCGGCCACGTCGTAATCGGCGCGGTCGAGGATATCCTTCAGGATCGCTACCGCATCCCAGACGTCGACGAAGCGCGTGTACAGGGGCGTGAAGCCGAAGCGCATGATCTCCGGCTCGCGGTAGTCGCCGATCACGCCGCGCGCGATCAGGGCCGCCATCACCGCATAGCCGTGCGGATGGGTGAAGCTGACCTGGCTGCCGCGCCGCGCATGCTCGCGCGGCGTGACCAGCCCGAGCGGGTGATCGGCGCAGGTCGCTTCCACCAGGTCGATGAACAGGTCGGTTAACGCCAGCGATTTGGCGCGGATCGCCGCCATGTCGGTCGCTTCGAACACTTCCAGGCCGCATTCGACCAGCGCCAGCGACACCACCGGCTGGGTGCCGCACAGCGCGCGGCCGATGCCGTCGGTGGGGGCGAAGCCATGCGCCATCGCGAACGGTTTGGCGTGGCTCCACCAGCCGGTGAGCGGATGCGCGAACTGCGCCTGGTGGCGCCGCGGCACCCAGATGAAGGCGGGCGAGCCGGGGCCGCCGTTCAGGTATTTATAGGTGCAGCCGACGGCGAAGTCGGCCTCGGCGCCGTTCAGGTCGACCGGCACGGCGCCGGCCGAATGGGCCAGGTCCCAGACGATCAGGGCGCCGCTCGCGTGCGCGTGGCGGGTCAGGGCCGTCATGTCGTGCTGGTAGCCGGTGCGGTAGTTCACGTGGGTCAGCATGACGACGGCGCAGTCGCCGTCGATCGCCGCCGGCAGCGCTTCCACGGAGTCGACCAGGCGTACGCGGTAGCCGCGCTCGAGCCAGTCGGCCAGGCCTTCGGCCATGTAGATATCGGTCGGGAAGTTGCTGCGCTCGGTAACGATGACGCGCCGTGCCGCATTCGGCCCTGCGGCCTGCATCTGCACGGCGGCGGCCAGCGCCTTGAACAGGTTGAGCGAGGTGGTGTCGGTGACGGCGACTTCGCCGGCCTCGGCGCCGATCAGCGGCGCCAGGCGTTCGCCCAGGCGCTTGGGCAGGTCGAACCAGCCGGCCGTGTTCCAGCTCTTGATCAGGTCATGGCCCCATTCGCGCGCCACCACCGCCTGCGCGCGTTCGAGCGCGGCGCGCGGGCGGGCGCCGAGCGAATTGCCGTCGAGGTAGATCAGGTCCGGCGGCAGGTCGAAGCGGTCGCGCAGCGGCGCCAGCGGATCGGCGGCGTCGCGGGCGCTGCAGCTGGCTCGGGTAATCGAAGTGTCGCTCATGCTGGTATCTATAGGAGAGTGGAGGGGCGGGCCGTTCGGGCGGCAGTGTAGCAAGAAAAAGCTGGGCGAAGAGCGTTGCCCGATGACGATTTGTTATCTTCCAAAGGGTGCTTACCTCACTTTGCATTTTTTTCAAATTATTTTGCTTTCAACCCTCAAGTTCAGGCGAGCGCTGCCGTAAAGGAGTCAGAGCCAACAAAACGGTGTCGAAAATTATTTCAAAAATAGTTCGACAACACCCTAAAGTTCCTCGCGATGCTGCCGTTAATGGTGCATCAGGCAAGAAAGAGTGCGAAAAATACTTCATAAGCACTCTCAAGTTCTGGTTTTGGTTGACGTAAACCAACACATGAACGCATTGCCGCACTGGGCAACTTGTTGATTCAGCGTAACTCAATCCCGTAGTACCGCCTCCTTTTTCATAGGAGCACACCCCTCATCAGCCCGGGTTTGTCAGACAAACTCCTACGGGCACACCCGCGTTTGCCGGACGCAAAATACAGCGTTCGTCCGATTCCCCAAATGTTTCTCTACAGTCAGAATCTATCTCACTGGCAACACACACGCTGCCAGGTTCAACGGAAGATGGAGAAGAAAATGACTGCAAACGACATGATGGCCGAGATCCGGGACGCCAACCTGAGCTACTTGATGCTGGCGCAGCAAATGATCCGCGCCGACAAAGTCACCGCCATTTTCCGTCTCGGAATTTCGGCCGACATCGCCGACCTGATCGAAGGCATGAGCAATGCCCAGATCCTGAAGCTTGCCGGCGGCAACATGATGCTGGCCCGTTTCCGCTTCGACGACACCGCCATCCTGTCGATGCTCACCAGCCACAGCAAGGACCGCGCCCTGGCGCAGTCGCACGCCGCCATCCTGATGGCCGGCCAGCCAGCCGAAGAAATCGCCTGATCGCTTTCGCCTGGCGTCGTTCTAAGAATTCCTTCCAAGACACATTGTAAAATCCCCGTTGAGCTTGCGCCCATAGTGTAGGATAGCTGTGACACAATCCGGAGCCGTGGGATGAGCAAAAAAAGCGTCGTATCTGAAGCGCAGGAAATCCAGCTAGCCATCGAGCTGATCAATTTAGGGGCTCGCCTGCAACTGCTCGAGAGCGAAGTCTCGCTGTCGCGCGAACGCCTCATCAAGCTGTACAAGGAACTGAAGGGAATGTCGCCGCCGAAGGGCATGCTGCCGTTCTCGACCGACTGGTTCCTGACCTGGCAGCCGAACATCCACTCCTCGCTGTTCATCAATATCTATAACTTCCTGGTCGAACATGCCGGCGCTTCCGGTGTCCAGGCGGTGATGAAGGCCTACCAGCTCTACCTCGAACAAATGCCGGCCGCGCCCGGCGAAGAGCCGCTGCTCTCGCTGACCCGCGCCTGGACCCTGGTGCGTTTCTTCCAGAGCAATATGCTGGCGCTGGCCCCGTGCGGCAAGTGCAAGGGCAAGTTCGTCGTGAATACCTTCGACCTCAACCGCGACTACCTGTGCGGCCTGTGCCACATGCCTTCGCGCGCCGGCAAGACCCGCAAAGCCAAGGATGCCGCCGCCCAGAGCGCCGCCGAAGCCGCGGTGCGCCAGGATGCCCAGGGCGAGGGCTGAGCGCGGCCGCCCGCGCTGACCGTGCCGCCGTGATCGCTCCACTGATGCATCTCCTGCGCGCGCCCAGCGTACGCGCACTCCTGTGCCAGCTCGCCGCCTTTCCGCTGACCCTGCTGGCGGTCTGGCTGCTCGCGCGCGCCGCCCTGCAACCGTCCTACCTGGCGGCGGCGCTGCTGCAGGGCGGGTTTGCCGCGTTACTGACCTGGCGCTGGCGCCTGGCGCCATGGTGGATCGCGATCTGCCTGCTGTTTCCGCTGGCCCTGTACGGCGCCAGTGGCCTCGACCTGCCGCCCTGGCTGTTCCTCGCCGTCTTCCTGTTCATGTTGGTGTTGTACTGGTCGACCTTCCGCACCCAGGTGCCGTATTACCCGTCGGGAAAAAGCGCCTGGAATGCCGTGGCCGAACAGCTGCCGCAGGGCAGGGCGGTGCGGGTGATCGACATCGGCAGTGGCCTCGGCGGCCTGGTCATGGACCTGGCGCGGCGCCGGCCGGATCTCGACGCCACCGGCATCGAACTGGCGCCGCTGCCCTGGCTGGCAAGTTACCTGCGCGCGCGCCTGAGCGGCAGCCGCGCCCGCTTCATTCGCGGCGACTACGAGTCGCTCGACTTCGGCAGCTACGACGCCGTCTTCGCCTACCTGTCGCCGGCGGCGATGACGGCGCTGTGGCGCAAGGCGCGGCGCGAGATGCGTCCGGGCAGCATGCTGATGAGTTATGAGTTCGCCATTCCAGATGCACAAGCACCCGTATCGCTCTATCTACAAGATACTGGTCGAACTCTCTACATATGGCACTTTTAGGCCACAGATCGGGCCTTTTTACTTGCCCATAGGCCATTCTCAAGCTATTGTTCCAGCTAATGTAGTTCCCCACGTAAATATTTTTTCTGAGATACATTGTCTCGGATCCTTGCCCGCGTCCGGCCCTCCCATCGATCGCTTTCTGGAGCACGTTCTTGTTAGTCATTATTGGTTACGTCATTGTCTGCGCGTCGGTGTTTGGCGGCTTCATCATGGCCGGCGGCCACGCAGCCGTGCTGTTCCAGCCGATCGAGTTGTTGATGATCGGCGGCGCGGCCGTCGGCGCATTCTTTGTCGGTAACAACAGCAAGTCGATCAAGGCGACCATGAAGGCGTTGCCCGGCCTGTTCAAGGGCTCGCCCTACACGCGCGACATGTACATGGAACTGATGTCGCTGCTGTTCGACGTGCTCTCCAAGGTGCGCAAGGAAGGCCTGATGTCGATCGAGGGCGATATCGAGTCGCCCGAAGCGAGTCCGCTGTTCTCGAAGTATCCGCTGGTGCTGGCCGACCACCACATCATCGAATTCATGGCCGATTACCTGCGCCTGATGGTGTCGGGGAACATGGACGCCTTCCAGATCGAGAACCTGATGGACAACGAGATCGAGACCCACCACCATGAAGGCGCGGTGCCGGCCCACGTGCTCGCCAAGCTGGGCGATGGCTTGCCCGCCTTTGGTATCGTGGCCGCCGTGATGGGCGTGGTGCACACCATGGAGTCGGTCGGCATCCCGCCGGCGGAACTGGGCATCCTGATCGCGAAAGCGCTGGTCGGTACCTTCCTCGGCATCTTGCTGGCCTACGGCTTCGTCGCGCCCCTGTCGGGCCTGGCCGAGCAGAAGCTGGACGAGTCGAGCAAGATGTTCCAGTGCGTGAAGGTGACCCTGCTGGCCAGCCTGAACGGCTATGCGCCGGCCCTGGCCGTGGAGTTCGGCCGCAAGGTGTTGTACTCGACCGAGCGCCCGACCTTCGCCGAGCTCGAAGAACACATCAAGAAATCGAAAGCGAAGTAAGCCATGGCCGATGAAGGAATGCGCCCGATTATCGTCAAGCGGATCAAGAAGACCGCGGGCGGACATCATGGCGGCGCCTGGAAGATTGCCTACGCCGACTTCGTGACGGCGATGATGGCCTTCTTCCTGCTCATGTGGCTGCTGGGTTCGACCTCCAAGGGCGACCTGGAGGGTATCGCCGAGCACTTCAAGAATCCGCTGAAGGTGGCGATGGCGGGCGGCGACGGTTCCGGCGACAGCTCGTCCATCATCAAGGGCGGCGGCACCGACCTCACGCGCCGCAACGGCCAGGTCAAGAAGGGCGACATGGAAACCAACAAGAAGACCTACGACCTGAACGACGCCAAGGCGGCGCTGGAAAAGGCCGAGGGCGAGCGCCTGCGCACGCTGAAAGCGAAGATCGAGGCAGTCATCGACGCCAATCCGACGTTGAAGAAATACCAGAACCAGCTGCTGCTCGACATCACCAGCGAAGGCTTGCGCATCCAGATCGTGGACGAGCAGAACCGCCCGATGTTCGCGCTGGCGAAAGCCACGCTGCAACCCTATACCAGCGACATCCTGCACGTGCTGGGCATGGTGCTGAACGACGTGCCGAACCGGATCGGCCTGTCCGGCCACACCGATTCGACGCCGTACTTCAGCGACGCCGGCTATAGCAACTGGGAACTGTCGGCGGACCGCGCCAACGCCTCGCGCCGCGCCATGGTCGTGGGCGGCCTGGCCGACGACAAGATCCTGCGCGTGGTCGGCCTGGCCGCGGCGGCGCCGCTCGACCGCGCCGACCCCTTCAGCCCGATCAACCGCCGCATCAGCATCATCGTGATGAACAAGCGTACCGAAGACGCCGTCATGCGCGACGCCGCTACCCTCGACGTGCCGGCCCAGGATGGCGCGGCGGCGGCCGAGGCCGTGGTGGCGGCGACGAAGTAAGCAGCAGCGACCGGAGGACAAGATGGCAAGAAAAAAAATACTGGGTTCGCACGTGAAGCGCCTGCTGTCGGGTGTGTCGGCGCACGGGCGGCGCCACCTGGCCGAAGTCGAGACCGACCTGCACCAGACCGAATTGCTGCTGGAAGAAGCGGTGGACAAGCTTACCAGCAGTTTCATGGCCATCCATGGCGCCGTCGGCGCGCGCCAGGACGCGATCGACCGCCTGCTCGCCGGCGCCACCCTGGCCCCTGAAGACGCGGCCCAGCTGGCGGCGATGTCGGGCGACGTCGGCACCCACGTCAACACGGCGATCACCAGCATGCAGTTCCAGGACATGACGAGCCAGCTGATCGCGCGTACCCTCAAGCGCGTGACCGGCTTGCGCGAATTCCTCGGCACGCTCGACGAACACGGGGCGGCCATCGGCCCCGACACGGACAGCGACGAAATCGTCGAGCGCCTGGGCAAGGTCAGCATGGCGCTGGCGATCCAGTCGCTCGAACTGCGCAGCGTGCTGCGCAAATCGGTCGAACAACAACACCTCGAAAGCGGCGACATCGAACTGTTCTGACGGTTCGCGTCCAACCCACATTCAAGCAATCCAAAAAAAAGCAGGAGCACAGCATGGCTAAAACAATTCTCGCGGTCGACGATTCAAGCTCGCTGCGCCAGATGGTGGCGTTCAGCCTGAAAGCCGCCGGCTACCAGGTGGTGGAAGCGGTCGACGGCCAGGATGGCCTCGACAAGGCGCGCAACCAGGTCGTCGACCTGGTCCTGACCGACCAGAACATGCCGCGCATGGACGGCCTGGCGCTGATCAAGCACCTGCGCGCTCTGCCCGAGTACCAGAAGGTGCCGATCCTGATGCTGACCACCGAATCCTCGGACGAGATGAAAGCGAAGGGCCGCGCGGCCGGCGCCAACGGCTGGCTGGTCAAGCCCTTCGATCCGCAGCGCCTGATCGAAGTCGTCAAGAAAGTGATCGGCTGAGGCGATGACGCAGCGCTTGCATGCGGTTCCATCCGGGGTTAGACCATGACGATCGACATCAGCCAGTTTTACCAGGTCTTTTTCGACGAAGCAGAAGAGCTGCTCGCCGAAATGGAACGGCTGCTGCTGAACGTGGACGTGGCCGCGCCGGACAGCGAAGACCTGAACGCCATCTTCCGCACGGCGCACTCGGTCAAGGGCGGCGCCTCGACCTTCGGCATCACCGACATGAGCGAAGTGACGCACGTGCTCGAGTCGCTGCTGGACCGTATCCGCAAGGGCGAGATGGCGCTCACCAGCGGGCACGTCGACGCCTTCCTGGCGGCGAAAGACACGCTCAAGATGCAGCTCGACGGCCACCGCAACGGCGCCGCCGTCGACCAGGACGCGGTCGCCACCGTGCGCATGATGCTGCACGACCTGTCCGAAGGGCTGGTGCCGGCGGCATCGATGGTTGCACCTTCCTTTTTGCACGCCGAACCGAAGGCGCAGACGGGAGAAGGCGCGCACCGCTACAAGATCGAACTCCCGGTCGTCGAGCAGCGCGACGTGAATGCGCTGGTCGACGAACTGGGTCTGATGGGCCGCGTGTCGGTGACCCCGCTCGAGGGCGGACGCAGTGCGCTCGTCATCACGACGCACGAGAAGCTCGACGACATCGTTGCCATCTGCTCCTTCGTGCTCGACCCGGACGACCTCAGGATTTTCGAGGCGCCGGCGCTGACGCCGCAGCAGCGCGCGCTCGAGGCGGCCGAACGCGCCCGCATCGAGGACGAGCAGGGCTACGGCTTCTTCGACCCGGCCGACGACGCGCCGGTGGCGCAGGCCGAGTTGTCCGACGAAGAGCGCGGCTACGGTTTCTTCCAGCCGATCGAACAGATCCGCGCGCTGGCCGGCGTCGATGCGCCGGCCGCGGCGGCGATCGCCGTCGAAGCGGTCGAAGCGAAGGCTGCCAGGAAAGACGACAAAGGCGCCGAAACGTCCTCGATCCGGGTCTCGGTCGAAAAGGTCGATCAATTGATCAACCTGATCGGCGAACTGGTGATCACCCAGGCGATGATCGAGCAGCGCTCCAGTAATCTCGACCCGATGCTGCACGAGCGCCTTCTGTCGTCGGTTTCCCAGCTGACGCGCAACACGCGCGAGCTGCAGGAAGCGGTGATGTCGATCCGCATGATGCCGATGGACTTTGTGTTCTCGCGTTTCCCGCGCATGGTGCGCGACCTCGCCGGCAAGCTCGGCAAGAAGGTCGATTTCATCACCCACGGCGCCGCGACCGAGCTCGACAAGGGCCTGATCGAGCGCATCGTCGATCCGCTGACCCACCTGGTGCGCAATTCCATCGACCACGGTATCGAGATGCCGGCTGCGCGTGCGGCCGCAGGCAAGTCCGAAGCCGGGCGTTTGTTCCTGTCGGCCGGGCACCAGGGCGGCAACATCGTCATCGAAGTGGCCGACGACGGCGCCGGCCTGAACCGCGAACGCATCCTGGCGAAAGCGGCGCAGAACGGCATCCCGGTCTCGGACAACATGCCGGACAGCGAAGTCTGGCAGCTGATCTTCGCGCCGGGCTTTAGTACGGCCGACGTCGTCACCGACGTCTCGGGGCGCGGCGTCGGCATGGATGTTGTCAAACGTAATATCACCGCGATGGGCGGCTCGGTCGATATCCGCTCGGCGCGTGGCTTCGGCACCACGATTTCCATCTCTTTGCCGCTGACACTCGCGATTTTGGATGGGATGACTATACGTTGCGGTGAGGAAATCTATATCCTTCCGTTAGGCTATGTCGTCGAGTCGCTGCAACCGCGCCGCGAAGACGTGCGCGACATTGCGGGGCGCGGCCAGGTGCTGAAAGTACGCGGTGAATACCTGCCGCTGATCGCCTTGCACGGCATGTTCGGCATCGCATCAACCGTGCAGGACCCGAGCGAAGGCATCGTCGTGATCCTGGAATCCGAAGGCAAGCGCGCGGCGCTCCTCATCGACGACCTGGTCGGCCAGCAGCACGTGGTGGTGAAAAACCTGGAAGCGAATTACCGCAAGGTGGCCGGCATTTCCGGCGCCACGATCCTGGGCGATGGCGGCGTCTCGCTGATCCTCGACGTGGCGGCGCTGGTACGCTCGTCGAGTCCTTTGCGCCAGCTCGCCGACGAGGCCATCGCCTCTTAACTGAATACATCACTAGGAATACAACCATGTCCATGAACCTTTCCCAAGCCACCGATGGCGCAGGCAGCGAATACCTCGCCTTTACGCTCGGCTCGGAAGAATACGGGATCGACATCCTGAAGGTGCAGGAAATCCGCGGCTACGAAGCCGTGACCCGCATCGCCAACGCGCCCGAATTCATCAAAGGCGTGATCAACCTGCGCGGCATCATCATCCCGGTGGTCGACATGCGCATCAAGTTCAAGCTCGGCACGCCGACCTACGACCAGTTCACGGTCGTGATCATCCTGAACATCGCCGGCCGCGTGATGGGCATGGTGGTCGACAGCGTCTCGGACGTGACCACGCTGACCCCGGACCAGGTCAAGCCAGCCCCGGACATGGGCAGCGCCTTCAGTACCGACTACCTGATCGGCCTGGGCACGGTCGACGAGCGCATGCTGATCCTGGTCGACATCGACCGCCTGATGTCCTCGGCCGAAATGGGCCTGATCGACAACAAGCTGGCTGCATAAGCCGCACGGCACCGAGCAGACAACCGCCGGCTTTAAACCGGCAACGAAACATAGGTAAGGCAAAGTGCCGTTACACACATCCGACACGGTCAAGGAATTTGACTTCACGCGCGCCGACTTCGAGCGCGTGCGCGCCCTGATCTACCGCCGCGCCGGCATCTCGCTGGCCGACAGCAAGCAGGAAATGGTCTACAGCCGGCTGGCGCGGCGCCTGCGCGCGACCGGCATCGTCTCCTTCGGTAAATACCTCGACGACCTCGAAGCAGGGCGCCTGGGCGAGGAGTGGGAGTCGTTCACGAATGCGCTCACTACCAACCTGACCTCGTTCTTCCGCGAAGCGCACCACTTTCCGCTGCTGGCCGAGCACGCGAACGCCTTGCGTGGGCGCGAACACGCGCCGCTGACGATCTGGTGCTCGGCCAGTTCGACCGGAGAGGAGCCGTATTCGATCGCGATGACGCTGTGCGAAGCCTTCGACTCGCTCACGCCGCCGGTGCAGATCATCGCCACCGACATCGACACCAACGTGCTGGCCACGGCCAGCGAAGGCATGTACGGCCTGGAGCGCGTGGAAAAGATGGACCCGGCGCGCCTGAAGCGCTTCTTCTTGCGCGGCAAGGGACGCAACGAAGGGATGGTGCGGGTGCGTCCGGAATTGCGCCAGTTGGTCACCTTCCGCCAGTTGAATTTGCTGAGCGACAGCTGGCCCGTGAATGGCCAGTTCGATGCGATTTTTTGCCGCAACGTGATGATTTATTTTGATAAGGAAACGCAGCGCAAGATCCTGGCGCGCTTCGTGCCGCTGATGAAACCGCATGCGCTGCTGTTCGCCGGCCACTCGGAGAACTTCCTCTACGTCTCCGATGCGTTGCGCCTGCGCGGCAAGACCGTTTATGAGCTCAATGAAATTCGCAACGACCGCCGCGTCTAGCCTGGAACACCATGCATTCGAATAGCCAGTTCGCCACCAACGTGTACTACGACCGCACCTTCGACTGCGACGCGGCCAAGATCCTGCCCGGCGAGTATTACTACACCGGCAAGAACATGCTGATCGTGACCGTGCTCGGCTCCTGCGTCTCGGCCTGCATCCGCGACCGCGTCACGGGCCTGGGCGGCATGAACCACTTCATGCTGCCCGACGGCGGCGACAGCGGCCCGGTGTCGGCCTCGATGCGCTACGGCAGCTTTGCCATGGAAGTCCTGATCAACGATCTGCTGAAAGCCGGCGCCCGCCGCGAGCACCTGGAAGCGAAAGTTTTTGGTGGCGGCGCCGTGCTGCGCGGCTTCACCGCGATGAATGTCGGCGAACGCAATGCCGCCTTCGTGATGCAGTTCCTCAAGATGGAGCGTATCCCGGTGCTGGCCGAAGACCTGAACGACATCCACCCGCGCAAGGTGTACTTCTTCCCGAAGACAGGCAAGGTGCTGGTGAAAAAGCTCATGCAAACCCAGAACGATACGGTGGCCAAGCGCGAACTCGACTACGCCAGGCGCCTGAAGGTCGAGCCGGTCGGCGGCGCGATCGATCTGTTCTGACCCTGTTTTGACTTGCCTGGAGACCCAATGAAAACCAAGGTCCTGATCGTCGACGACTCGGCCCTGATCCGCAGCGTGATGAGCGAGATCGTCAATTCGCAAGCCGACATGGAAGTCGTGGCCACGGCGCCCGATCCGCTCGTCGCACGCGAACTGATCAAGAAACACAATCCCGACGTGCTCACCCTCGACGTCGAGATGCCGAAGATGGACGGCCTCGATTTCCTGGAAAAGCTGATGCGCCTGCGCCCGATGCCGGTGCTGATGGTGTCGTCCCTGACCGAGCGCGGCTCGGAAATCACGATGCGCGCGCTGGAACTGGGCGCGGTCGATTTCGTCACCAAACCGAAGATCTCGATCGGCAGCGGCATGCGCGAATACACCGAGCTGATCGCCGAAAAGATCCGAGCCGCCGCGCGCGCCCGCGTGAAACGCACGGCGGTGAGCGTCGCCCCGACGGCGGCGTTGCCGTCGATGCGCAGCCCGCTGATTTCGTCGGAAAAATTGATCATCATCGGCGCGTCCACCGGCGGCACCGAGGCGATCCGCGAATTCCTGATGCAGATGCCCTCGGATTGCCCGGGCATCCTGATCGCCCAGCACATGCCGGAAGGATTTACCACCTCGTTCGCGCGCCGCCTCGATTCGCTGTGCAAGATCACCGTCTGTGAATCCGCCGGCAACGAACGCGTGCTGCCTGGTCATGCCTACATCGCGCCGGGACACTCGCACCTGCTGCTGGCGCGTTCCGGCGCCAACTACATGACCCGCCTCGAACAGAGCGAGCCGGTCAACCGGCACCGGCCTTCGGTCGACGTGCTGTTCCGCTCGGCGGCGCTGGCCGCCGGCAAGAACGCAGTCGGCGTGATCCTGACGGGCATGGGAAAAGACGGCGCTGCTGGTATGCTTGAAATGAAAAACGCTGGCGCCCAGAATTTCGCCCAGGACGAGGCCTCGTGCGTCGTCTTCGGCATGCCGCGCGAAGCGATCGCGATCGGCGCCGCCCACGAAGTGGCGCCGCTGACGGCCTTGCCGGGCCTGGTGCTCGGCCATCTGGCGGCACATGGCGGCCGAGCGTTGCGCGTTTGATCCGGATCGTCGGGAATCGTTGCGTTTCGGGTCTGTTTTATCGCCGTACGGCAACAAAAATGCTATCCTTGAGCTTGCTCGATGCTGCATATGCCAGCGACTCAAGCCACACTAACCATAGTAAAAGAATCAAACGGAGTATTTCATGGCTGATCCAAAGATGCGTTTCCTGGTTGTTGACGATTTCTCGACGATGCGCCGCATCGTCCGGAACTTGTTGAAAGAACTGGGCTACGCCAACGTCGACGAAGCGGAAGACGGCGTCATGGCGCTGGCCAAGCTGCGCAGCGAGCAATTCGACTTCGTGGTCTCGGACTGGAACATGCCCAACATGGACGGTCTGACCATGCTGCAAAACATCCGTGCCGATCCCGCGCTGGCCAAGCTGCCGGTGCTGATGGTCACCGCGGAAGCGAAGAAGGAAAACATCATCGCGGCGGCCCAGGCCGGCGCCAGCGGCTACGTGGTGAAGCCATTCACCGCCGCGACGCTCGACGAGAAGCTCAACAAGATCTTCGAGAAAATGGAAAAGGCCTGATCATGGTCGAGCCGATCGCCGCAGTTGCCGTGGATGGGGTCGCACACGACGAAGTCCTGGTCCGGGTAGGCCACATGACGCGCGCGCTGCACGACAGCCTGCGCGGCCTGGGCCTCGACAAGCTGGTCGAAAAAGCCGCCAGCGACATTCCGGATGCGCGCGACCGGCTCGATTACGTGGCACGCCTGTCCGAACAGGCCGCCAGGCGCGTGCTCGACGCCACCGATACGGCCAGTCCCTTGCAGGATGCGGTCGAAAGCCGCAGCGCCGAGGTGCGCACCGCGTGGCAGGCGCTGCTTGATGCAGACAATGAGGGCGCCGGCGGCGAGGCCGACTGGCGCGCCCTGGCCGAACGCACGGTGGCGACGATGGCCGAGAACGAACGGGCCGCGACCGCCACCCGCGCCGAGCTGATGAATATCATGCTGGCCCAGGACTTCCAGGACCTGACCGGCCAGGTGATCGGCAAGATCACCTCGATCGCGCAAGACCTGGAAAAGCAGCTGGTGCAAGTGCTGATCGATTTCGCCCCGAGCGAAATCAGGCGCGAGCTCGACAGCGGCCTGCTGAACGGTCCGCAGATCAAGCCGGAAAACAACACCGACGTGGTGGCCAACCAGGGCCAGGTCGACGACCTGCTCGACAGCCTGGGGTTTTAACAGCAACTTGAGTACCGGCGGCATCCAGCCGCTTCTGTATTAGCGCGGGCACGTCATGCATCACACCAACTATATTGTCCGCGAACCGCTGCTCGATCCGGCGCAGCGGGTCATCGGCTACGAACTGCTGTGGCAGAGGAGCGGCCAGGCCACGCCCGACGCCGACCTCGAGCAACTGGTCGCCTTTGTTGCGGAATACGTCAATCACGACGAGCACGGCTGGCTGCTGCGCGACAAGAAGCTGTTCCTCGACGCCGTCCCCGCCATGCTCTCGACCGACGCACTGTTCAACCTGCCGCCCGAGCACACGGTATTGAGCCTGCAGGCACGCCACCTGACCGACCGCGATGCGCGCGCCGTGGTGCAGGCAGTGCGCGCCGGCGGCGTCGGCATCTCGTTGCGCGGGCTCGACGTCAAGCACCTGACCCCGGCGCTCGCGCCCTACGCCTCGCACGTCGAAATGCGTTTTGCCGGCATCAACGTGGCCGAGCAGGCGCGCACCTATGCGGCCGCGCGGCAATCGGCGCTGCGCATGGTCGGGCGCCCGGTCACCAACTGGATCGACTACGACGCCTGCGCCGCCCTCGGCCTCGATGCCTTCGTCGGCAAGCTGCACCTGACCCCGCGCCCGGGCAATCCGGTCAAAGGGCTGAACCCGGCGCAGACCATCATCCTGCAATTGATGCAGATGGTGCAGAACAACGACGACATTCCCAAGCTCGAAAGCGTGCTGAAACGCGACCCGGCGCTTACCTATAAGCTGCTGCGCAACATTAACTCGGCCGGTTTCGGCGCCGGGCGCGAGGTGCAGTCGATCCGCCAGGCCATCAGCCTGATGGGCTACGCGCCGCTGTACCGCTGGCTGACCATGCTGCTGGCGAGCGCCAGCGCCAGCGGTTATTCGCCGGTGCTGATGGAAACGGCCGTGGTGCGCGGACGCCTGACCGAACTGCTGGGTTTGCATACGCTGCCGAAAGGCGAGGGCGAACACCTGTTCGTCGCCGGCATGTTCTCGCTGCTGGACCGGCTGCTCGGGCTGCCGATGAAGGACGTGCTGGAAACGATCCCGCTGCCGCCCGAAGTCGTGCGCGCGCTGATGGCGCGCGAGGGGATGTACGGGCCTTACTTGGCGCTGGCCGAGGCGTGCGAGCTCAGTTCGAACCTGGTCGGTGCGCTGGCCGGTTCGCTCGGCCTGACTCCGCTGGAAGTCAACAAGGCGCACCTGTCGGCGCTGGCGTGGGCGCAGGCGGTGACGCAGTAGGGCAGTGATCGCCATTCAAACGCTGTGATCGATGTTTGAATGTGCCGTTGAGCATGCGTTTCAATCGCGTGGGCATGCCCACCCTACGTTACGCTACGGTTCCATGAACTTGCTACGTGCGGCCGTGCACCGTAGGGTGGGCACTTGTACCCACGCGGATGCGGCCCATGCAAGTCGAATCCTTATCCTCGCCCCGACGTCACCAGCCGCTCCAGGTTCTGCTGCATCTGCATCCCGATACTGTCGAAACTGCACCCGACCTGCACCTGTTCGCCCAAGAGAAAACTGCGGAAAGGGCGCAGCAGGCGGATTTCGAGGTCGGCGACGATCGCCAGCGCCGGGCCCAGCTGCAGGCGCACGCTCTTCAATTTCCTTCCGATATACAGTTCGGCCGCTTCGCCCGGCGTGGCGCGCAGGCCGACGCCGCCCGTCGAGTAGTCGCACAGCGGCATCTCGAATTGCTTGTTGAGCAGGGTGAAGGTGGCGGCGTAGCTGCCGTTGATCGGGGTGTCGAGGCGCGGCACCGCGCGCCGGTTCAGGACCAGGCAGGTGTCGGGGAACACGGCCGGCACCAGGTGGGGCGTGCCGGGGAGGGCGGCCCAGTCGCTGTCCAGTTCGAACTGCAGCCTGGCATCGCCCTCGAGCGCGGCGACGAAGGTGGCGCGGCCGGCGGGCAGTTCACCGGCGAGGTCGAGCGTGAATTGCGGTTCTTCCGGGTGCACGAAGTCGATGCGCGCCAGCAGCGGCTCCCCCAGGCTCGGGTAGACCGTCAGCGGCGCGCCGAGCCTGGCCAGGCTCGTCAGGGTTTCGCCGATGTCGAAAGGATCGCGCATCTCGTGCGGGGACGCGTCGGCGTCGATGCGCGCGAGCATGTCGGCTGGGCGGGGCGGATGGAGTGGGGTGTCGGTCACGGCGGCGATCCTTGCGGCGGAAAAAACTGCCCGGCAGGACGCCGGGCAAGCAGCAGTATAAACCGCCGCGCTTCCAGTTGCAAAAAGTTAATAGTTGTTTGCAGGATGTCAGCGCTGCCGTTGCGCAGCGGTCACGCTCAGATTTCGAGGTTGTCGATCAGGCGCGTGGTGCCAAGCTTGGCCGCGGCCAGCACCACCAGCGGCGCGCCCTGCGCCAGGTCGCCGGCCGACGGCGGCTGCAGGTCGACGCGCTTGCGCACCGAAATGTAGTCCGGCTTCCAGCCGCGCGCGGCCAGTTGCGCCATCGCTTCGCGCTCGACCGAGAAGATGTCGAGGTGGCCGCCGCGCATTTCGTTGGCGACGAAATTCAGGCCCTGGTACAGGGCCGGCGCTTCGGCGCGTTCTTCCGGCGACAGATACATGTTGCGCGAGGACAGCGCCAGGCCGTCGTCGGCGCGGAAGGTTTCGGCGCCGATGATTTCAGTCGGCAGCGCGAACTGGCGCGCCATGTTACGCACGATCATCAGCTGCTGGTAATCCTTCTTGCCGAACACGGCCACGCGCGGCTGCACGCAGGAAAACAGTTTGGTGACGACCGTGCACACACCGCCGAAGAAGCCGGGACGGAATTCGCCCTCCAGCGTATTGCCGAGGGTGTCAGGCGGCTGCACGCGGTATTCCTGCGGTTCCGGGTACAGGTCCTTCTCGGTCGGCGCGAACAGCACGTAGACGCCTTCCTTTTCCAGTTTCTCGACGTCGGCCTGGAAGGTGCGCGGATATTTGTCGAAGTCTTCGTTCGGGCCGAACTGCAGGCGGTTGACGAAGATCGAGGCCACCACCGGGTCGCCATGCTTGCGCGCCAGGCGCATCAGAGACAGGTGGCCTTCATGCAGGTTGCCCATCGTCGGCACGAAAGCGGTGCGCAGTTGGCCGCGCAGCTGGTCGCGCAGTTCGTCAATGGTCGTGATGATTTTCATAATTAGGTACGTAAAATGATGTGCGGCATATGCTGGCCTAAGCCGGCGAGTATGCCAGGCGCACGTAGATCGGTGCGAACGGCTCGGCCTGGGTGATTTCGACCAGGGTTTCCTTGGCCAGTTCGAGCAGGGCGACGAAGTGGACGACGACGATCGGCACCGAGGCCGCGCCATGAAACAGTTCGCCGAATTCGACGAAGCGCTGCGACTGCAACGTGCGCAGGATGGCCGACATGTGCTCGCGCACCGACAGTTCCTGGCGCCCGATGCGGTGGTGCTGGGTCAGTTTCGCGCGGCGCAGCACGTCGAGCCAGGCGCGCTGCAAGTCGTGCGGATCGACCTGCGGCCAGACGGGCTCCAGGCTTTGCTCGACCGGCAGCGACGGGCGCTGGAAATCGCGTCCTTCCTGCGGAATCAGTCCCAGGTTCACGGCCGCGATCTTGATCTGCTCGTATTCCAGCAAGCGCCGCACGAGTTCCGCACGCGGGTCGCCGCCGTCTTCAATGAGGTCGTCCTGCCTTTTGGGTAAGAGCATTCTCGACTTGATCTCGATCAGCATCGCCGCCATCAGCAGGTACTCGGCCGCCAGCTCGAGGTTGCTTTTGCGGATTTCCTCGACGTATTCCAGGTATTGCAGGGTGACCTGCGCCATCGGGATGTCGAGGATGTTGAAGTTCTGCTTGCGGATCAGGTAGAGCAGCAGGTCGAGCGGACCTTCGAAGGCGTCGAGGAAGATCTCGAGGGCATCGGGCGGAATGTACAGGTCGTTCGGCATGCGCAGCAGCGGCTCGCCGTACAGGCGTGCAATCGCGGCCGCCGCGATGTCGTCGAGGCCGGCCGGGTCGACATGTGCCGCGGCAGGCAGGTCTGCGGCGACGACGTCGGCCGCCTCTGGCGCATCAGGCACGACCTGCTCCGGCAACACGCCCCTCAGCCTTTAGAACTTGGTCTGGTACGGATAGGCGTTCTGGCGCAGGCGCGATTCCTTGGTGCGCGCTTCTTCGTCGAGCGAAATCGGCAGCTTGTCCCACAGCAGGGAGCGGCCTTCCTGCTGGCGCTCTTCCATCCCCGGCGTCTTGGACTTCAGCTCGTCGATGAACTTGGTGTGCTCGGATACGTAACCGGTAAATTTAGGCATTGTCTTGGTCGATAAAAAAGGAAGCCGGGATGGCGAGGCAGATTGTTCTGCCCGCGCATTCCGACGTCAAGGATTACGGGTGCAGCGCGTTGAGTTGGCGTGCAATGATGTCGTGGTTCAGCCACACGACCGGGGCAATCTTTTCCGACGCGCCATGGAACATCAGCGGACCGGCGCCTTCCAGCACCAGCGAGGACAGGTGGTCGGTGATCAGCGCCTTCTTGTCCTTGTGCAAGTCGGTGATGGCTTCCGAGGTGCCGATCATGACCTCAGCCAGGGCCGGGGTATTGTCCATCGGCCAGGCTTCGAAGTTGCGGAACTCGGCGCTGGTCGGCTCGTTGTTGTAGCGTTCGATGGTGTCGAGCAGCGATTGCAGCGAGGTGCCTTCGCCCAGCAGGTCCTGGCAGATTGCCCACTGCTTCTCTGCCCATTCTCCGCCGCCTTCCTTCTTCAGGGCGGTCAGCAGCGGGAACAGCGACAGCTCGACGCCGACGAAAATGTCCGACGAATTGGTGCGGATTTCCGGGCAGTTGAAGACGGTCGCGAAGATTCCCTGTTTCCAGGCCGCTTCGGCGATGCTTTCCAGGCGCATCTTGGCGTAGCCCTGGGTGTAATTCGTGTAGGTCTGCCAGACGTACTGGCCGCCGATCAGGATCTCGGTGCCGTGGTAGCCGTAGGCGGTGTAGCGCACTTCGCCGCCGGCCTTGGTCACGCGCTCGCGGATCGGCGCCGAGGCATCGATCAGGTACTTCAGCGTGTTGGCCGTGACTTCGTCGAAGTTCATCAGGATCAGTTTACCGAGGTCGCTCTCTAACAGTGCGCGCGAGGACTCGAAACGCTCGCCACGGCCTTTATAGATGCGGTTGGCAATGGCCAGGAAGGCCTTGATCTTCGGAATGCCGCCGGCCATCGTATGGGCGAAGAACACGTTGGCGCCGTCAGGGATCAGCTTGTCGATTTCGCCCATGACCTGGGCGGCGCCGGTGGTGAAGCGGCGCACGCCGGCTTCGCGGCAGCGCTCGATCTTTTCCCAGTCCAGCTTGTCTTCCTGCCAGGTCTTCAGCTTGACGCCTGCCAGCATCTCGGTCGGGTTCTGTTCGCCTTCCGGGGCGTCCATGTCGAAGCCGGCCATCAGCGGCACGTTGATGATGCGTCCGCCCAGTTTTTCTTCGGCTTCCGCGTGTTCTTCGGCCGTCAGGGCGCGCAGGGCGCCGGTTTCGTCGCGGCGGCCGACGGTGATGCCGACGATCGTCATGCCCGCGTCGCGCGCCTCGTCGATGAGGCCGTTCACATAGCCGCGGCCGAACAGTTCGCCGAAGAGGACGAAGACGTCGCCCTTGCGGAACACGTTGGCGGTAGGGATGTGGCGCAGGGGAGTGAGTTCGGTCATGTTATTTTCTACCTCTCAAGGAGTTTGTAGGGGCGTCTGGGGCGCGTGTTTCTTGACGAAAAACGGCATTATAACGCCGCCGTGCGCCCTGGAAAATGTTCGCTCCGGGGCGATGTTGCCATATTCTTACTTGATCAGCGGATGCGCATGCCCGGCGTCGCGCCCGGCATCGGGTCGAGCAGGTACAGGCCCGGATTGGTTTTCTCGTCGGCAGCCGAGGCGCACAGCACCATGCCTTCGGAAACGCCGAATTTCATCTTGCGCGGCGCCAGGTTGGCCACCATCACCGTCAGCTTGCCGACCAGGTCTTCCGGCTTGTAGGCCGACTTGATGCCCGAGAACACGTTGCGGTGGCGGCCTTCGCCCACGTCCAGCGTCAGGCGCAGCAGCTTGCCGGCGCCTTCGACGTGTTCGCAATTGACGATGCGCGCCACGCGCAGGTCGATCTTGGTAAACTCGTCGATCGAGATTTCGGGCGCGAGTGCTTCGATGTCGGCGGCCTCGGCAGCGTCGTCCTCGTCGGCCAGCGCGGCGACGGCCAGGCTGGCATCCGATACGACCGCAGTCGGGGCAGGCGCGGGCTTGTCGAACAGGTTCTCGACCATCTTGGCGTCGACGCGCTGCATCAGGTGGCTGTAGGCGCCGATCGTGCGGCCCAGCATCGACGCCGTCACGGCCTCGCCTTGCGTGTCGGCCCAGCCCAGGGCGCCGTCGCCCAGGAATTCGGACACGCGCGCGGCCACCTGCGGCAGTACCGGCGACAGCATGATGGTCAGCTGGCGGAACAGGATCAGGGCGGTGGTGCAGACGTCGTGCAGTTCGGCGGTTTTGGTTTCATCCTTGGCCAGGATCCACGGTTTGTTTTCGTCGACGAACTGGTTGGTGACGTCGGCGATTTCCATGATCTCGCGCAATGCCTTGCCGAATTCGCGCGCTTCGAAGCTGGCCGCGATGCTGGCCTGGCGCTCGGCGCCCTCAACAGTCAATGCCTTGGCGATCCAGCCCTTTGCGTTGTCCGACAGTTCGGAAGCCAGCTTGCCGTCGAACTTCTTGGCAATGAAACCGGCGCAGCGGCTGGCGATGTTCACGTACTTGCCGATCAGGTCGCTATTCACGCGGGCGACGAAATCCTCGCCGTTGAAGTCGAGGTCTTCGACTTTCGCGTTCAGCTTGAAGGCGAGGTAATAGCGCAGCCATTCCGGGTTCATGCCCAGTTCCAGGTAGCGCAGCGGCGAAATGCCGGTGCCGCGCGACTTCGACATCTTCTCGTTGTTCACCGTCAGGTGGCCGTGGACGGCGACCTTCAGCTTGTCGATGATCGGGTGGCCCGAGAAATTCAGCATCGCCGGCCAGAACAGCAGGTGGAAGGACACGATGTCCTTGCCGATGAAGTGCACCTGCTCGGCGTTCGGATCCTTCAGGAAGGCGTCGAAGTCGAGGCCCTGCTTGTCGAAATAATTCTTCAGCGACGCCAGGTAGCCGACCGGCGCGTCCAGCCACACATAGAAGAACTTGCCCGGCGCATCCGGGATCGGGATGCCGAAATAGGGCGCGTCACGGGAAATATCCCAGTCGGCCAGCTTGTCGCCGGATTCGCCCAGCCACTCGGACACCTTGTTCACCATTTCCGGCTGCAGGCGGCCTGGCGTGTTCAGCCATTCCTTGAGGAAATGGAAGCAGCGCGGGTCGGACAGCTTGAAGAAATACTGTTCGGAAGGCTTCAGGACCGGGGTCGAGCCGGTGAACACCGAGTACGGATTGATCAGTTCGGTCGGCTGGTAGGCCGCGCCGCAGACTTCGCAGTTGTCGCCGTACTGGTCCTTCGCGTGGCACTGCGGGCACTCGCCCTTGATGTTGCGGTCGGCCAGGAACATGCCCTTGACCGGATCGAAGAAGCGGTCGACGGTCTTGGTGACGATCAGGCCGGCATCGCGCAGCTTGCGGTAGATGCCCTGCGACAGTTCGACGTTTTCCGGCGAATCGGTCGAATACCAGTTGTCGAAGCCGATGTGGAAGCCGTCCAGGTACTGGGCGCGGCCGGCGGCGATCTTGGCCACGAATTCCTGCGGGGTGATGCCTTCCTTTTCGGCGGCGATCATGATCGGCGTGCCGTGGGTGTCGTCGGCGCAGACGAAATGCACCTGCCTGCGGGTATCGCCGTCGCGCTGCATTCGCTGGAAGCGGACCCAGATGTCGGCCTGGATGTATTCCATCATGTGGCCGATGTGGAAGGCGGCATTCGCGTAGGGCAGGGCGGTAGTGACGAACAGCTTGCGGGTCATGGTCGAAACGCTATTGGAAGAATGAAAGAAAACATTTTACCAGCGGATGGCCCTGAGCGCGCAGGGGGTATTGGCGGGAATGATCACTCCGACAACAAGGATTGGAGCGTTTTTTGCTACACTGCGCTCATCACATTGGAGAAATACATGAGCATCACTGCAGACGACGTCAAAGCCGCATTGGCAAAGGTCATCGATCCTAATACGGGCAAGGACTTCGTGTCCTCGAAATCGGTCAAGAATGTCCTGGTCGATGGAAACGACGTTTCCCTCGACTTGGAATTGGGTTATCCGGCGAAGAGCCAGATCGCTTTGCTGCGCGCGGCCGTCGTGAATGGCGTCAAGACCATTCCGGGTGTCAGCAACGTCAGCGTCAGCGTCCAGGTCAAGATCCTGTCGCACGCGGTGCAGCGCGGCCTGAAGGTGATGCCGAACGTCAAGAACATCATCGCGGTCGCGTCCGGCAAGGGCGGTGTCGGCAAGTCGACCACCGCCGTCAACCTGGCCCTGGCGCTGGCCGCCGAAGGCGCCAGCGTCGGCGTGCTCGATGCCGACATCTACGGCCCCTCGCAGCCGATGATGCTGGGCATTAATGCGCGTCCGGAAAGCACCGATGGCAAGACCATGGAACCGCTGGAAAACCACGGCGTGCAGGTGTCCTCGATCGGCTTCATGATCGATCCGGACGAGCCGATGGTCTGGCGCGGCCCGATGGTCACGCAGGCGCTGCAGCAGCTGCTCGAGCAAACCAACTGGCGCGACCTCGATTACCTGATCGTCGACATGCCGCCGGGCACCGGCGACATCCAGCTGACGCTGTCGCAGAAAGTGCCGGTCACCGGCGCCGTGATCGTTACCACGCCGCAGGACATCGCGCTGCTGGACGCGCGCAAGGGCTTGAAAATGTTCGAGAAAGTCGGGATTCCGATCATCGGCATCGTCGAAAACATGAGTACCCACGTTTGCTCGAACTGCGGCCATACCGAGGCGATCTTCGGCCATGGCGGCGGCGAAAAGATGTGCAAGGATTTCGGCGTCGATTTCCTCGGCGCGCTGCCGCTGACGATGTCGATCCGGGAACAGGCCGATTCCGGCCGCCCGACGGTGGTGGCCGATCCGGACGGTGCCGTTGCCTCCGTCTATAAAGAGATCGCGCGCAAGGTTGCCGTCAAGGTGGCCGAGAAGGCGAAGGACATGACGAGTAAATTCCCTACGATCGTCGTCAAGAACGATTAATGCGGATCGGTTCGATCCGGGAACGGCTGGCCGCTCTCGGTGCCTTACCCGAACACCAGGCGCGCGTCCTGCGCGACTGGGTGTAGGGCGCGCCGCACGAACGCGGGCGGCGCCGTCCCGCCGATTATTTACCCAAGGCTGTGCGTGCAGCGCTGCCGCAGCTCGACGCCGAACTGGCTGCACTTGCACGCGTCATCAGCACGCACCCGGCCGAGGATGGCTCGGCGCGCCTGCTGGTGGGGCTGGCCGACGGCCAGGCGGTGGAGACGGTGCTGTTGCCGCGCGACGGCGTCTGCGTGTCGAGCCAGGTCGGCTGCGCCGTCGGTTGCCGCTTCTGCATGACCGGGCGCGACGGTTTGCTGCGCCAGGTGACGAGCGGCGAAATCGTGGCGCAGGTGGTGCTGGCGCGGGCGCAGCGGCCCGTCAAGAAAGTCGTGTTCATGGGCATGGGCGAGCCCGCCCATAACCTCGATAACGTGCTCGAAGCCATCGAGCTGCTCGGGGTCGAAGCCAACATCCCCCATAAAAACCTGGTGTTTTCCACCGTCGGCGACCCGCGCGCCTTCGAGCGCCTGGCGCAGGGCCGCGTCAAACCGGCGCTGGCGCTGTCGCTGCATACGACCAAACCGGCGTTGCGCGCCGAACTGCTGCCGCGCGCGCCGCGCCTGACCCCTGGCGAGCTGGTCGAATTCGGCGAAACCTACGCGCGCCTGACTGGCTATCCGATCCAGTACCAGTGGACGCTGCTCGAGGGCGTCAACGATGGCGAAGATGAACTGGACGGCATTGTCGCGCTGTTGCGCGGCAAGTACGCCATCCTGAACATGATCCCCTACAACACCATCCCCGACCTGGCCTTCCGCCGCCCGAGCTGGGAACGCGCGCGGACGATCGCGGCGGCGCTGCATGCGCGCGGCGTGCTGACCAAGCTGCGCGACTCGGCGGGGCAGGATGTCGAGGGCGGTTGCGGGCAGCTGCGCGCCCGCGCCGCGCGCACCATCCCGCTCGAACGCGCTTAAAACCACTTTTCGGCAAAACACGACAAATTTTCTTGTCAAGCGTTGCGCGCATGTTTTTCCACGTTGTTCCTGTTTAAAAATAAAGTCTGTAGGAAATTTCCTTCCTACACTGGCGTTTGACCCTACTCGCCAAGCGGCCGTCTGGCCGTACAGAGGACACATGAACAGCACCTGCGCGCGCTGGAGCGACCGTTATATGGGCGCCAACCACTGGTTCATTCCTGCCGACCTGTTGAACCAGGCCGCGAATGCACGCGCGCGCGCCGAAAACGTCGTCAATGCCGCCCTGCTGGCCGTCACCGCCGGCCCCTTTTACGCGCTCGCGTACCACCTGCTGGGATTCGACGCCGCCGCCATCGAGATCCTGCTGTGCTGCGCCTGCATGCTCGGTTCGCCCTTGCTGCTGCGCGCCAGCGGCAGCATCTGGGCGGCGCGCGAGCTGTTCCTGTGCGCGCTGTTCTTCAATTTCACATGGCTCAGCTATAACCTGGGCGGGATCGGCGCGCCCACCGCCAGCTGGTTGATCACCGCGCCGCTGGTGGCGATGTTCCTCGGCGGCGTGGCCAGCGCGCTGTTCTGGCTGGCGCTCAGCTGCACTGCCGCCATCGCCATCTATGCCTTGCCCGGGGCCGGCCATCCGCTGCCGCTTCACCCGGTGGCCGACATGGCGCTGCTGTACCTGGTCTGCCACCTCGGCCTGTTCGTGGTGGTGCTGATCTTCGCGCTGCTGTTCGAGCTGACCAAGACCAAGGGCTTCGTGAAGCTCGAGCAGGCGCTCGGCACCATCAACGAACTGGCGATCCGCGACGAGCTGACCGGCGTGCACAACCGCCGCCACCTGATGCGCCTGATCGAAAAGGAAAAGGAGCGCTGCGACCGCAATGGCCGCGTTTTTTGCCTGTGCCTGCTCGACATCGATTTCTTCAAGCGGATCAACGACACCTGGGGCCATGCCGCCGGCGACACGGTGCTGCGCGCCTTTGCCGGCACCGTGCAGGGCAAGGTACGCGGCAGCGACTGCTTCGGGCGCTATGGCGGCGAGGAATTCCTCTTGATGCTGCCCGAAACCCCGTCCGCCGACGCGATGGTGCTGGCCGGGCGCGTGCGTGCGGCGATCGAGAAGATGCGCTGCCTGGACGGCGGCAACGAGATCGCCTTGACGGTGTCGATCGGCTTGGCCGAGTACCGCGTGGGCGAGGCGGTCGGGCTGGCGGTCGCGCGCGCCGACGAAGCCTTGTACCTGGCCAAGTCGAGCGGACGCAACCGGGTGGTGTGCCATGGCGAAGCGACGGCGCCGGCGGCGCAGGCGCTGCGCACCGGCGAGGCGGGCAGCGCCGGCCTGCGCGACCTGGGCGCGAGCGTGGGGCGCATCCTCGACGGCGTCCATTGCGACCAGCTCACGGGGCTGCTGAACCGGCGCCTGCTGCGCGACCGCCTGCGCCACGCCATGGACCGCGCCGACCGCAACCGCCGCCTGGTCGCGCTGCTGCTCCTGAATATCAACAAGTTCAAGGAAGTCAACGACGCCCTCGGCTACGAGGCCGGCGATGCGCTGCTGGTCCAGGTGAGCACCAATATCCGCCAGTGCCTGCGCGACGGCGACACCGTGGCGCGCTGGAGCGGCGACGAATTCGTCTCGCTGCTCGAAGACATGAGCGAGGAGGGCGATGCGCGCCAGGTGGCCGAAAAGATCCTCGACCGCTTCGGCCTGCCGCTCTCGCTGGAACCGGCGGGGAAGGCGCGCGAATGCTTCGTCACGCTGTCGGTCGGGATCGCGCTGTATCCCGCCGAAGACTGCGACCTCGACGCGCTGCTCAAGCGCGCCGACATCGCCATGCGCAGCGCGCGCGCCTGGGGCGAGAACAGCGTGCACCTGTATTCGAGCGCAGCCTGCGAGCCGCAAAGCGAGCGCCTGACGCTCAAGAACGGCCTGCGCGAGGCATTGGCGCGCGGCCAGCTGTTCCTCGAATACCAGCCGCAGGTCGACCTGGCCACGCGCCGCATCGTCGGCGTCGAGGCGCTGCTGCGCTGGCAGCATCCGGTCTACGGCCGCATCGATCCGGGCCGCTTCATCCCGCTGGCCGAGGAAACCGGCATGATCGTGCCGATCGGCGACTGGGTGCTGCGTACCGCCTGCGCCCAGAACCGCGCCTGGCGCGACGCCGGACTGCCCGGCGTGAAGACGGCCGTGAACCTGTCGGCGCGCCAGTTGCGCCATCCCGGCATCGCCGCGCGCGTACTGGAAATCGTCCAGGACGCGGTGCTGCCGAGCGGCTGCCTCGACCTCGAAATCACCGAAGGCGTGCTGATCGACGACCTGGCCGCCAACCGCGAGGTACTGGGCGCGCTGCGCGCCGCCGGCGTGCTGGTCTCGATCGACGACTTCGGCACCGGCTACTCGAGCCTGAACTACCTGTCCGAACTGCCGGTCGACGTGCTCAAGATGGATGGCCTGTTCGTGCGCCGCCTCGGCCAGAGCGTGCGCGCCCGGCCATATGCGATCGCCGAGGCGATCGCGGCGATGGCGCACCGGCTCGACCTGAAGGTGATCGCCGAATGCGTCGAAACGGCCGAGCAGCTGGACGACCTGTGCGCCATGCGTTGCGACGTCGCCCAGGGTTACCTGTTCCACCGTCCGCTGCCCGCCGAGCAGGTCGGTGCGCTGCTGGCGCACCAGGCCGACCAGGCGCTGGCGCCGGCCTGATTCCTGGTTCCCCCGTTTTTCCCTTTTAGCGAGGAGTACACCGTGCACGAGGAAACGATCGTCTTCGAGCGGGCCGCCGACGTGGCGCAACTGGAAGCCTGCGGCGCGCTGCGCGGCAGCGTCGCCCAGTTCGCGCAGCCGCGCGGCGCCAACCTGATGCGCCGCACCGAGGCGCTCGACAGCTGGTGCCGCCTGCGCGCGCAGCACGGCGTCTGGCAGTACGCGCGCGCGCTCGACGGCGCCCCGGGCCCGGAATCGAACCTGCACGAAGAAGGCGCGCCGCCCGATACGGCGACGCGCGGCATCAATTTCGCCTCGCAGGACTACCTGTCGCTCGCCGCCCATCCGGCGATACGCGAAGCGGCCCAGGCGGCGCTCGACGAAGCCGGTCCGCACAGCGCCGGTTCGGCGGTCCTGCTCGGGAACAACCGCCTGTCGCTGGCGCTGGAAGCGGCGCTCGCCGGGCTGGTGCAGATGGAGCACGTGACCCTGTTCCCGACCGGCTGGGGCGCCGCCTTCGGCGTCATCACGGCGCTGGTGAATGCGCGCGACTACGTGCTGGTCGACCAGCTCGCGCACGCCTCGCTGCGCCAAGGCGCCAACGCCGCCACCCGCAACGTGGCGCTGCACCGGCACCTGGACACCGGCCACGTGCGCGAGCTGCTGGCCGCGATCCGCGCGCGCGACACCGAGAACGGCATCCTGGTCGTCACCGAAGGCCTGTTCAGCATGGATGCCGACATGCCCGACCTGCCGCTGATGCAGCACCTGTGCCGCGAGTACAACGCGACCCTGCTGGTGGACGTCGCGCACGACCTGGGCGCGCTCGGACCGGGCGGCAGCGGCAGCCTGGGCCTGCAATCGATGCTGGGCAAGGTCGACCTGGTGATGGGCGCGTTTTCAAAGACCTTCGCCTCGAACGGCGGCTTCGTCGCCTGCGCCTCGCGCGCAGTGAAACGCCAGCTGCAGCTGTTCGCCGGCCCGCACCTGTTTTCGAACGCGCTCTCGCCGGTGCAGGCGGGCTGCGTGCTGGCGGCGCTGCGCATCGTCACTGGCGCCGAGGGCGATGCGTTGCGCGCAGCGTTGCTGGCCAATGCGCTGGCACTGCGCGCCGGCCTGGCCGAAACCGGGATGCGCTGCCTGGGCGTGCCTTCGGCGATCGTGCCGCTCTGGATCGGCAGCGAACAGGTGGCGCGCCTGGCCGGACGCACGCTGGCGCGCGAAGGGGTCTTCGTCAACGCCGTCGAGTACCCGGGCGTGCCGCTGGGGGCGGCGCGCCTGCGCCTGCAGGTGATGTCGGGGCACCGGCCGGGCCAGTTGCGCCAGGGCGCGCGCATGATCGGCGCGGCGGTGAGCGGCGCCGGCGCCGCGCTCGGCGTCGAGCCGGCACGCCAGCCGGGGCCACGGGAGCGCTCCCGTGGCTGACGTTACCGAGCCGGACTGTCTCCTGCCGGACAGTTTCCTCCTCGCGCAGCGCTTGCGCGAGCGGGCAGAGCGCACCCCGGAGCGCATCGCCTACACCTTCCTGCGCGAAAACGGCAGCGCACACGATATCGGCTACGCCGCGCTGGCCGCGCGCGTCGATGCGCTCGCTGCGCACCTGCGCCGGCACGCGGACCCGGGCGCGCGCGTCCTGCTGCTGTATCCGGCCGGGATCGATTTCATCGTCGCCTTTTTCGCCTGCCTCGCGGCCGGCGTGGTCGCGGTGCCGGCGGCGCCGGCCAACCGTGCGCGCGACGCGGCACGCCTGGCCGGCCTGGTAGGCGACGCGGCCCCGGCGCTGGTGCTATGCGCGCCTGAAGCGCAGGTCGCCACCGCCGCGGCGCTGGCGCGTGCCGGTTGCACGGCGCCGCTGCTCGGGCCTGTTGCCGGCGCTGTGCCCGGTGCGGCAAGCGCGGTGTTGCCGCTGCCGCCGGCGGAGAGCGTCGCCTTTCTCCAATATACCTCCGGCTCGACCGGCCAGCCGAAGGGCGTCGAAGTCACCCACGCCAACATCGGCGCCAACGTGGCCGCGATCGGCAGCGCCTTCGGCTTCGGTCTCGACACCGTCATGGTCAGCTGGCTGCCGCCGTTTCATGACATGGGCCTGATCGGCAGCATCGCCGCGCCGCTGGCGATCGGCTTTCGTTCGGTGCTGATGGCGTCCGGCGTGTTCCTGCGCCGCCCGAGCGCCTGGCTGGAAGCGGTCACGCGCTACCGCGCCACCTGCAGCGGCGGGCCGAATTTTGCATGGGACCTGTGCCTGCGCCGCATCGGCGCCGCGCAAAGGGAAGGGCTCGACCTGTCCAGCCTGGAGGTGCTCTACAACGGCGCCGAACCGGTGCGCGCGGCCACGCTGGCGCGCTTTGCCGCCACCTTTGGCGCCTGCGGCCTGCGGCCCGAGGCGGTGTTTCCGTGCTACGGCATGGCCGAGGCGACCCTGCTGGTGGCCGGCGGGCCGCGCGCCCGGGCGCCGCGCACGCTCACCGTCGACGCCGCCGCGCTCGAGCGCGGCGACGTGCAAGAAGCGGACGCCGGCCAGGCCGCCAGCCGCACGCTGGTGGGCTGCGGCGCGCCGGCGCCGGGTGTCGAGGTGGCCGTGGTCGACCCGGCGCGCTGCGTGCCGGCCGCCATGGGGGCGATCGGCGAACTCTGGATCGCCGGGCCGGGCGTCGCGCGCGGCTATCACGGCCGCCCTCAGGACAGCGCCCAGCTATTCAACCTGCGCGTAGCCGGTGCGCCGCCGGCGCTGGCCGGCGCGCGCTGGCTGCGCAGCGGCGACCTCGGTTTCGTCCACGCGGGCGAAGTCTATATTACCGGGCGCTGCAAGGATGTCATCGTCGTGCGCGGGCGCAAGATCCATGCGCGCGACGTCGAGGCGCTGGCCGAGGACGCCTGCGCCGAACTGGCGCCGAACAGCTGCGCGGCCTTCGCGCTCGACGGCGAGGAGAACGAAAGCCTGGCGCTGGTGGTGGAAGCGCCGCGCGCGCTGGCACGCGGCGGCGACGTCGATGCGCTGGCGCGCCGCATCCGCGCGGCCGTGGCGCTCGGCACCGGCATGACGCTGCATACGCTGGCATTCGTGGCGCCGGGCGGCTTCCCGCGCACCACCAGCGGCAAGGTGCAGCGCGCGCGCTGCAAGGAGGCGCTGCACAAGGGCAGCCTGGCGCTGCTGGCAATGCGTTCTCCGGGCATGGAGGGCAGCGCCACGCGCGCCGATGCCGTCATCGGCTGGCTGCGCGCTTATGCGGCGCGCCGGCTCGATTCGCGCCTGGCCGACGAACGCCGTTCGCTGGCGCCGCACGTGCTGCTCGACTTCGGCGCGCGCGGCCTGCTCGGACTGCAGGCGCCGCAGGGCAGCGGCGGCCTGGCGCTGGCGACGCGCGACCTGGTGCGCGTGATGGCGCAACTGGCCGCGATCGACCTGACCCTGGCGACCATGGTCGGCGTGCACAATGGCCTGGGCCTGCGGCCCTTGCTGCGCTTCGCGCCCGCGCCGCTGCGCGCCCACTGGCTGCCGCAGCTCGCCGCGGGCCGCCAGCTGGCCGCCTTTGCGCTGAGCGAGCCGCAGGCCGGATCGAACCCGCGCGCCATCGGCGCCCGCGCCGACCGCCTCGACAACGGCTGGCGCCTGACCGGCGAAAAGCACCTGATCGGTCTGGTGGCCTGGGCCGGCGTGCTGACCGTGTTCGCGCGCGCCTTCGACCCCGCCGGACGCGCGCTCGGCACGGTGGCGCTGCTGGTCCCGGGCGACGCGCCGGGCCTGCACCTGGGGCCGGAAGCGCTGACCATGGGCATGCGCGCGATGCCGCAGAGCGCGGTGCGCTTCGACGGCGTGTTCGTGCCCGACGCCCAGGTGCTGGGCACGCCCGGCGCCGGCATGGACGTGGCGCAGGACGCGATGGGTTTCGCGCGCCTCGGCATCGGCGCCCTGTGCGTGGGCGCCATGAAGCGCTGCCTGCAATTGATGACGCGCTACGCCGCGCGGCGCGACATCGCCGGCGGGCGCCTGTTCGACAATCCGCTCACGCTGCTGCGCCTGCACGAACTCGATTGCGCGATTGGCGCGGCCGAAGCCCTGGTCGATGCCCTGGCAGGCAGCAGCGACGACGGCGCCGCGCTGCCGCTGGACGCCTGCAGCGCCTGCAAATGCGTGCTGTCGGAACTGTTGTGGGAGGCGGTCGACCGCCTGGTGCAGATGCTGGGCGGGCGTGGCTACCTGGAGACCAACCTGGCGCCGCAACTGCTGCGCGACGCGCGCGTGCTGCGCATCCTCGAGGGGCCGAGCGAAGCCTTGTATGCGCACCTGGGCGCGCTGGTGCGCGTGCCCGGCAATGCCATCGCGCAGACGGTCGAGCGCTGCGGCGCGCCCGACTACCTGGCGCTGCTGGCGAACCTGCCGGCGCAGGGCAGCGGCGCCTGGCAGGACGGACGCAACGGCGAGTTCGCCGCCTGGACCTTGCTGGCCGCCGCCGCCCGTGGCGACGCGGCGGCCTGGGCGGCACGCCGCCTGGACGCGCTGCGCCGCCAGGTGGAAGCCGAAAGCGCGGCCGTCGCCGATTGCCCGCCCGCCGGCGCGCTGCTGGCGCGGGTTGCGCAGCATGCGCTGGCGATCGGCGACGTCGAACAATGCGCGCCGGGCGAGGCGGGCGGACTCGACGTCCTGCTGCGCCAGGCGGCGCCCCAGGCTGCCGACGTGGCGCCCGTGGCGGCGCCGCCCGCAGCAGCGCCGTCGAGCCTGGACCTGGTGCACGCCTGCCTGCAGCGCTGGCTGCGCGAAGGCGGTCTTGGCGACGCCGGCATGGGCGGCGGGGCGGAACCCGGGCTGGCGGCCTGGGGCGTCGATACGCCGTTCAGCGACCTCGGCATCGATTCGCTGGCCTCGGTGCCGCTGGCGCTCGAAGTCGAGCAGGCCAGCGGGGTGCCGGTCAGCGCCGAACTGCTCTACGATTACCCGACGGTGCGGCTGCTGGCCGGCTATATCGACGAACAGCGCGAGGAACAGAAAGAGGCGGGCCACGGCACTGCCCGCATCGGACGCATCGGGGTAGAATAGCCCCTTTACCTTCACGCTTTTCGCCATGACCGTCCGCACACCCGTCCGCACCCGATTCGCCCCCAGCCCGACCGGTTACCTCCACCTCGGCGGCGCCCGCACCGCGCTGTATTCCTGGGCCTTTGCCCGCCATTTCGGCGGCACCTTCATCCTGCGCATCGAGGACACCGACCTCGAGCGCTCGACGCCGGAAGCGGTGCAGGCGATCCTGGACGGCATGCAGTGGCTGGGCCTGGTGCACGACGAAGGCCCGTTCTACCAGATGCAGCGCATGGACCGCTACCGCGAAGTGGTGGCGGGCATGCTCGAAGCCGGCACCGCCTACCTGTGCTACTGCTCGCCGGAAGAAGTCGAGGCGATGCGCGAGCGCATGCGCGCTCTAGGTGAAAAACCGCGCTACGACGGCACCTGGCGTCCGGAGCCTGGCAAGACCCTGCCGACCGTGCCTGAAGGTGTGAAGCCGGTGGTGCGTTTCAAGAATCCACTGGACGGCGAAGTGACCTGGAACGACGTGGTGAAAGGCCCGATCACGATCGCCAACAAGGAGCTCGACGACCTGATCATCGCGCGCCCGGACGGCACCCCGACCTACAACTTCTGCGTGTCGGTCGACGACTGGGACATGAAGATCACCCACGTGCTGCGCGGCGACGACCACGTCAACAACACGCCGCGCCAGATCAACATCCTGCGCGCGCTCGGCGCCGAGCTGCCCGAGTACGGCCACCTGCCGATGATCCTCGGTCCGGACGGCCAGAAGCTGTCGAAGCGCCACGGCGCGGTCAGCGTGATGCAGTATCCGGAGCAAGGCTATTTGCCGGAAGCGATGCTCAATTATCTGGCGCGCCTCGGCTGGAGCCATGGCGACGACGAGATCTTCTCGATGGAGCAGTTCACCGAGTGGTTCAACCTCGAGCACCTGACCGCGTCGGCGGCCCAGTTCAATCCCGAAAAGCTGGCCTGGCTGAACAACCATTACATCAAGGCGGCCGACAACGAGCGCCTGGCCGGCCTGGTGCGTCCGAAGCTGGAAGGGCTGGGCGCGCAATTCGACGGTGCTCCGGCGCTGCCCGGCGTGCTGGCGCTGGTGAAAGACCGCGCCAACACCATCAATGAGCTGGCCGATGCGGCGATGCTGTTCTACCGCACGCCGCAGCCGGATGCGGCGCTGCTGGCCCAGCACCTGACCGATGCCGTGCGCCCGGCGCTGGCGGCGTTCGCCGAGCGTTGCCAGGCGGTCGAGTGGAACAAGGCGGCGATTGCCGCCATGCTCAAGGAAGTGCTGGCCGCGCACGGCTTGAAGATGCCGCAGATCGCCATGCCGCTGCGGTTGCTGGTCACGGGCCAGCTGCAGACGCCGGCCATCGACGCGGTGCTGGAACTGTTCGGACGCGAGGCCGTTTTGGCGCGTGTAGGGAAAGGTTTGTGATTCGGTTTGTGATTCGCTAAATCGGTATTTGCGTAATGCAAGAACCCCCGCTATAATGCTCGCACTTCAGCAGTACGGGGGTATAGCTCAGCTGGGAGAGCGCTTGCATGGCATGCAAGAGGTCAGCGGTTCGATCCCGCTTACCTCCACCAAGTTGAAGTGCAGTACGTAGTAAAGAGTAGTAATCGGTAGTTCAGGGTCCCCATCGTCTAGAGGCCTAGGACATCACCCTTTCACGGTGAGTACCGGGGTTCGAATCCCCGTGGGGACGCCAGGTTCTGGTGAAGTTTGCCAGGCGCTGCGCCAGCGGCAGCGAGTAGTAGAAGCAAGAGCAGTATGGTATGATGTTGTTTTGCCCCGTGGGGGGTATAGCTCAGCTGGGAGAGCGCTTGCATGGCATGCAAGAGGTCAGCGGTTCGATCCCGCTTACCTCCACCACGTAGAAGAATTCGCAGTTTTAGTAGTGTCGGTAGTTCAGGGTCCCCATCGTCTAGAGGCCTAGGACATCACCCTTTCACGGTGAGTACCGGGGTTCGAATCCCCGTGGGGACGCCAGGAATTTGGCAGGTGCAGTAAAGTAGTAATCGGAACAGTTTTAGGTCCCCATCGTCTAGAGGCCTAGGACATCACCCTTTCACGGTGAGTACCGGGGTTCGAATCCCCGTGGGGACGCCAGGTTCTGGTGAAGTTTGCCAGGCGCTGCGCCAGCGGCAGCGAGTAGTAGAAGCAAGAGCAGTATGGTATGATGTTGTTTTGCCCCGTGGGGGGTATAGCTCAGCTGGGAGAGCGCTTGCATGGCATGCAAGAGGTCAGCGGTTCGATCCCGCTTACCTCCACCACGTAGAAGAATTCGCAGTTTTAGTAGTGTCGGTAGTTCAGGGTCCCCATCGTCTAGAGGCCTAGGACATCACCCTTTCACGGTGAGTACCGGGGTTCGAATCCCCGTGGGGACGCCAGTAGTTGCAAAAAGCCGCCTTGAGCGGCTTTTTGCTTTTCCAGCCGTTTTTTTGTTCAACACCATGTCCACCTCCCCATCGCTTGCCATTTTCTGCAAGGTCGTCGATAACTATGGCGACATCGGCATCTGCTGGCGCCTCGCGCGCCAGTTGCATGGCGAGCATGGCGTGGCGGTGACGCTGTGGGTCGATGACCTGGCCAGCTTCCGCCGCATCTGCCCTGAAGTCGATGCCGCGGCGGCAGCGCAGACCGTGGCCGGCGTCGCGGTGCGCCACTGGCGCGGCCAGGACGATGCATTCGCCCCGGCCGAGGTCGCCGACATCGTCATCGAATTTTTCGCCTGCGATATTCCGCCGCGCTACGTCGAAGCGATGGCGGCGCGCACGCCGCGGCCTGTCTGGCTGAACCTGGAAGGCTTGACGGCGGAAGAATGGGTCGAGGGTTGCCACAAGCTGCCGTCGATGCATCCGCGCCTGAAGCTGACCAAGCATTTCTTTTTCCCCGGCTTCACGGCCCGCACCGGCGGCCTGCTGCGCGAAGCTGGGCTCGAGCGCGAACGCCTGGCCTTCCTCGCGCAGCCGGAGCGGGCGCATGCCTTCCTACAGGGCCTCGGCCTGGCGGACGCCGAGATCGACGCTTATAAGGTGTCGCTGTTCTGCTACCCGCACGCGCCGGTTGCGGAATTGTTCGCGGCCTGGCAGGGTGGCGCGCGGAAAGTGACCTGCCTGGTGCCCGAGGGCGTGGCCGCCGATGCCGTCGCCGCCTTCCTCGGTACGGAGGCAAGTGCCGGCACCGTGGCCACGCGCGGCATGTTGACCGTGCGCGCGCTGCCTTTCGTGCCCCAGCCCGACTACGACCGCCTGTTGTGGTCCTGCGACCTGAACCTGGTGCGCGGCGAGGATTCCTGGGTGCGCGCCCAGTGGGCCGGCAAACCTTTCGTCTGGCACATTTATCCGCAAGACGAAAACCTGCATCACAAGAAGCTGCGCGCCTTCCTGGAGCGCTATGCGCCGGACCTCGCTAGCCTCAACGAATTCATGTTGCATTGGAATGGCGCGGCCGCGGCAAACGCCGACTGGCCCGCCTTGTGGTCGGCTTTGCAGGCCGACGAAGCCGCCATTGCCGTCCGCGCCGGGACGTGGCAACGGGAGATGACGGCCAATGGCGACCTCGCATCGAACCTGCTCGCATTTGCTACGCAGATTGCCGCTTCACTTCGATAGGCACGGCTCGGGTTACGTGATATCATGCCCGGTTACTGCAACCCCTTTTTAGAATACTCAGACTCCTATGAAACCCGCAAAAGAGATCCGTGTCGGCAACATCATCATGGTTGATGAGAAGCCTTTTATCGTGCTGCGTTCCGATGTCAACGGCTCGAGCCGCACGGGCTTCACCTACAAGTGGAAGATGAAGAATCTTCTGACCAATGCTCCGCTGGAAAACGTGTTCCGTGGCGATGACAAGTTCGACGTCGTCGTGCTGGACAAGAAGCCGGTGACCTACTCGTACTTCGCTGATCCGCTGTATGTCTTCATGGACGAAGAGTACAACCAGTTCGAAATCGAAGAAGAGAACCTGGGCGACGCGCTGCACTACCTGAAAGACGGTATGGAATGCGAAGCCGTGTTCTACGACGGCAAGGCCATCTCGGTCGAACTGCCGACCACGATCGCACGCCAGGTCATCTACTCGGAGCCAGCGGTCAAGGGCAATACCTCGGGCAACGTCCTGAAAGAAGCCAAGATCGAGAACGCCATCGAAGCCCACCAGCACATCGTCATGGTGCCGCTGTTCGTGAGCCAAGATGACACCATCGAGATCGATACCCGCACCAACGAATACAAGCGCGTGGTACGTAACTAAGACGTCACTGATCGACCAGCTGTCAAGAAAAACGCTGCCCTTACCGGCAGCGTTTTTTTTCGTTCTGACATTTCTCATGCAATGGTGCCGAACAGAAAGCACTGCTATGCTATTGCTTTACTAAAATACAAGTGGAGAGCAGCATGGATCGCAGGGATTTCGTTCGACTCGGTGTGGCTGCTGGCGCAGTGGCAGGCGTGGTGGCGGAGGCAGCGGCCGCGGCGCCGAAAGGCGTCGCACTCGACAAGCTGCTCGACGCCGGCGTGCGCGAGCAGGGTGCGGCCATGGCGGCCGGCCAGCTCAGCTCGCAGCAACTAGTGAAACGCTACCTGGCGCGCATCGCCGCTGTCGACAAGGCGGGGCCGCGCCTGAATTCCGTCATCGAACTCAATCCCGACGCCCTCACCATTGCCGCCGAACTCGACCGCGAACGCGCGGCCGGCAAGCTGCGCGGCCCGCTGCACGGCATCCCGGTCCTGCTGAAGGACAACATCGCCACCGGTGACAAGATGAGCACCAGCGCCGGTTCGCTGGCACTGGACGGCGTGCGCGCCACCCGCGACGCCTTCGTTGCCGAGCGCCTGCGCGCGGCCGGCGCCGTCATCATCGGCAAGACGAACTTGTCGGAGTGGGCCAACATGCGCTCGACCCACTCGGTCAGCGGCTGGAGCGGCCGCGGTGGCCAGACCAGGAATCCCCACGCCCTCGACCGCAACACCAGCGGCTCGAGTTCCGGTTCCGGCGCGGCGATTGCCGCCAGCCTGGCCACGCTGGCGGTCGGCACCGAGACCGACGGCTCGATCGTGTCGCCCAGTTCGAGCTGCGGCATCGTCGGCCTGAAACCGACGCTGGGCCTGGTCAGCCGCAGCGGCATCATCCCGATCGCCCACTCGCAAGACACCGCCGGCCCGATGACGCGCAGCGTGGCCGATGCCGCCTTCATGCTGGCGGCCATGACCGGCGTCGACAAGGACGATGCCGTCACCAACGAAAGCCAGGGCAAGATCGCCGACTACGCGGCAGCCCTGCGCCTGGACGGCTTGCGCGGCAAGCGCATCGGCGTGGCGCGCAATTTCTTTGGCGGCAGCACGGCCGTCGACGAGGTCGTCGAAAAGGAACTGGCGGTGTTAAAAGCGCAGGGCGCGATCCTGGTCGAGGTCAAGCTGCCGAACACCGACAAGTACAACGAAACCGAAGTCGAAGTGCTGCTGTCAGAATTCAAGCCGGACCTGGCCGCCTGGCTGGCCGGCTACGCCCCGCACGCGCCCGTGAAAAACATGGCCGACGTGATCGCCTTCAACGACAAGCACGCCGCGCGCGAAATGCCGCACTTTGGCCAGGAACACCTGATCGCCGCCCAGGACAAGGAGGGGCTGGAGGGGAAAGCCTACCGCGAGGCGCTGGCCAACAACCGCCGTTATTCGCGCGAAGAAGGCATCGACAAGATCATGCGCGAAGAAAAGCTCGACGCATTGGTGGCGCCGACCGGCGGCCTGGCCTGGCTGACCGATTACATCAACGGCGACCACTACGGCATGAGCTTCTCGTCGCCGGCGGCGGTGGCCGGCTATCCGCACATCACGGTCCCGGCCGGTTTTGCGCACGGGCTGCCGGTGGGCATCTCGTTCGTCGGCGGCGCCTACAGCGAAGCGACCCTGATCGGCATGGCCTATGCCTACGAGCAAGCCTCGAAACGGCGCCGCGCGCCGGCCTTCCCGGGCTCGGTCAACATCAAGGCCTAAACAAATGTTAATACGGTGCCAACAAATGTTGGTGCCGTATTGCCCTTAGCCGCGCTTGGCCCGCTCGAACGCCGGACCCCAGAGCGGATGCCCCTGTTCGCCCGCTTCCAGCGTGAAGTCGGGGTCGATCTTCAAGGCGCGCTCGAACGCCTGCTCGCACTGTTTCGGGCGCGACGTCACGCAATAGCTGAACGCCTGGTACTTCAGCGCCATGACGCGCACGCGCGCCGGCGCGTTGGCGCGGATGTCGTTCGAGCCGAGCCGCTTGATGGCGCCGTCGAAATCGCCGTCGTGGTACAGGCGGATGCCGTCGCGCAGCGCGGCCTGTTCGCGTCCGGACGGGTTGTCGGCGCGGGCCGTCTCGGCACGCGGGCGGGTCTCCTCCTGGCTGGCGCTGCGCGAGCTGATGCGCGGATGGTTGCGTTCGGGATTGCGCTCGAACATCGGCGCTAGTTCGGCGCAACCGGCGAGCAGGCTCGCCGCCAGCAGCGTTGCCATGAAGCGTGGAGGAGGGAGTGGGAACATGGCAGCCTCCTTATTGGGCCGGGGCCCTGAAATCGTAGGTGATGGTCGCCGTTTCGCGCGTGCCGGCATCGACCGTGATGGTGTGCTCGGCGAAGTTCGGATTGGTGACCCGGATCGTGTGGCGGCCCGGCGCCAGCGTCAGGCGCTTGATCGGCGGGCTGACGCCGCGCTCGATGCCGTCGACATAGACCGTGGCCCAGGGCTTGATCAGCAGTTTATAGGTGGTGCCGTTGACGACCGCCTCGGTGGACGCTGCCACAGCGGCCGTTTGCGCTGGAGGCGTCGCCACCGGGGCCGGGCCGGTGTCCGGCGCCGCGCCCGTGGTCGCGTCGAGCCCACTGTCGGCCGGCTGCCGACCGGCAGGCTGGTCGGTGGCCGGAGCGGAGGCGGACGGCGGCGCGACGACCGTTTCGCCGCCATCGAGCCCGGTCGCGGCGCGTTCGGCCGGCGGCAGGGTCAGCGGCACCAGGTCGCGCGCATCGTTCTGGTTCATGTACGACACGAGGGCGCCGCCGGCCGCCAGCACGACAATCGCCGCACCCGCGATCATGCCCCAGCGCTGGGCGCGGTTGCTGCGGCCTTTCGTTGGCTGCGTGGGGCCGCGCACGGTCCCCGGCGCGCTCGGCGGTATGGCCGCGGAGGGCTTGCGTGGCGCAATCTGGATCGGTTCGACGCGCTCTTGCAGGGGCGCCGGGGCGATTCGTTCCGGGCGCGGCGCATCCGCGGCCGCGCCGTCCGCGCTGGCCGGCTTGCGCAGCATCCCGGCTTCGGTGCGTTCGCGCAGGCTGAGCGGTTCCGGTAGCGGGTTTGCTGCTGGCACCGGGATACTGGCCGGCGCGGCGAAGTCGCCCGCCGGCGGCGCTGCGTCAACCGCTGCATCGGTTGCGGCCGGTGGTTCCACGAACGTGACCGGCTCTGCGATCGGCTCCTGCGCAGCAGGCGCCGGCACCATCACCTCGCCCGACCCCGCCTCAATGCCGAGCAGGGCGCGCATGTCGTCCACCGACTGCGGACGCAGGCGCCGGTTCGGCCCCAGGCAGCAATCCAGTCCTTTGGTCAATTGCTCACTGTAATTGTCGTACAGGCGCGGGCCGAGCGGTCCCTCCGGCGGCAGCTCGGCCGTGATCGCGTAATGCACGACCAGCGCCAGCGCATGCAGGTCGGCCGGGAGGTTCGCCGCGGCGCCCGGCGCCTCGTCGGCCGCGGGCATCAGCAAGGCGTCGCCATTGGCCAGCATCACCAGCGACTCGGGCGTGATGGGGCGGTGCGGCGCCCCGGTCGCGTATTGCCGTTCGAGGGAATCGAGGGTGTGGTGCAGCAGCTTGCGGCACCAGGCCTCGTCCACCTGGGCGGGCGTGTGCTCGACGATGTCGCGCACCGGGCGCCCGTCCGCGAACGGCGTATAGATCGTTGTGTGTTGGCTGGTCATTGTGCTAAACGTTTATTTTTAGCAAAACTATGCCAGATTTACAGCATCGGTGCCGCGTTTTAATCAAGCGTGCGCGGCGTCGGATCGATTAGACGTCGAGGAAACGCATCTTGAAACTGCGCCCCTTGAAGCTGCCGAAGTCCGGGCCCAGCTTGTTGCCGGCATTCAGCTTGCGGTAAGCGGCGTCGGCCACGTCGCGCGCGATGGCGACATAGGTCTGGAATTCGGTGACGTTGATCTTGCCGACCTGGTCCTTGAGCAAGCCGGCGTCGCCGGTCAGGGCGCCGAGCACGTCGCCCGGGCGCAGCTTGTCCTTCTTGCCGCCGGCGATGATGAGCGTGGACATCGGCGCCGGTTCGGCCGGCAGCACCGAGTCGCCCAGGTCGTCGAGCTTGTACCAGGAAGCCGGGGCGTCCTGGTATTCCTCGATCGCGCGCACCCATTTCTTTTCGTTCGGCGCGCACAGCGACAAGGCCAGGCCCGTCTCTTCGCCGCGACCGGTGCGGCCGATGCGGTGTACGTGCACTTCCGCGTCCTTCGACACGTCGACGTTGATCACCGCTTCCAGGTTGGCGATGTCGAGGCCGCGCGCGGCGACGTCGGTTGCCACCAGCACCGAGCAGCTGCGGTTGGCGAACAGGATCAGGATTTCGTCGCGCTCGCGCTGCTCGAGTTCGCCGTACAGGGCGAGGGCCGAGAAGCCCTGGTCGCGCAGGGAATCGGCCAGTTCGCGGCAATGCGCCTTGGTGTTGCAGAAGGCGAGGGTCGATACCGGCTTGTAGTGGCGCAGCAGGCGCGCCACGGCGTCGTCGCGGTTGTCGAAGCCGACTTCATAGAAACGCTGCTCGATCTTGGACGCGTCGTGCTGGCTTTCGACCGCGATCTCGACCGGGTCGTTGAGGAAGCCGGCGGTGGCGTGGCGGATGTCGTCCGGGTAGGTCGCCGAGAACAGCAGGGTCTGGCGCCGCTGCGGGCAGGCCGAGACGATGCCGGCGATCTCGTCGTAGAAACCCATGTCGGTCATGCGGTCGGCTTCGTCGAGCACCAGCGTCTGCACTTTCGACAGGTCGATCGTCGCGCGGCCCAGGTGGTCGCGGATGCGGCCAGGCGTCCCGACCACGATGTGGGCGCCGTGTTCGAGCGAGGCGATCTGCGGACGCATCGACACGCCGCCGGTCAGCGTCAGGATCTTGACGTTGCCGACGCCGCGCGCCAGGCGGCGCAGTTCGCCCGCGACCTGGTCGGCCAGTTCGCGCGTCGGGCACATGACGAGGCCCTGGACCGCGAACCAGGCCGGATTGAGCTTTTGCAGCAGGCCGATGCCGAAGGCCGCGGTCTTGCCGCTGCCGGTTTTCGCCTGCGCGATCAGGTCGCGTCCCTGCAGCACGGACGGCAGGCTGGCGGCCTGGATCGGCGTCATGGCGTGGTAGCCGAGCGCATCGAGGTTGGCGAGGAATTGCGGTGCCAGCGGCAGCGTATTGAATGGTGTGGTCATGCGGCCTCCAGCCGGAAAGCCGGTTATGGAGCCGGCGCCCAGACCGGCAAGCCGGTCAGATCAAGGTTGTCGTCGCGGCGCCAGACTGGCAGGCCGGAGTTGTCGGTTTCTTCGAGCAGGGAAATCTGTTCCTGCTTCATGCCGGTGCGGCGCGGACGGGGAATGCGTTTAGGTTCAGCTGGGCGGTCGACCGCAGGCTCGACGGCACCGCTGTCGAGCGGGGCGGCCGGTTCGAAACCCGGCAGGTCGATCGTCGCGTTGTCTTTCTTGTCTCTCATCCGGTGTCGCTGGGCCCAAAAACAAAAGCCCGGCTACGAGAGTCGGGCTTGTCTGAAACTAGTGTTTGGTTGCGGGGACAGGATTTGAACCTGTGACCTTCGGGTTATGAGCCCGACGAGCTGCCAGACTGCTCCACCCCGCAGCGCTATTGTACTGCGGGGTGCGCCAGAATGCAAATCGGCGTTCAGATGGCGCGCAAACGCCACAACGAAGTCACTTCTTGTGCACGCGCCGCGTGCAGCGGGTCGTCCGCATCCTGTGCTTTCGCGTGGGTCGGACGCACGTCGTGGCGGCCGGCCACTTCGAGGCCGGCGGCGGCGATCCAGCCGCTCAGCTGTTCGCGCGTGCGCAAGCCCAGGTGCTCGGCGAAGTCCGACAGGATCAACCAGCCTTCGCCGCCCGGCGCCAGGTGCGCCTTCAAGCCGTTCAGGAAACCGCGCAGCATGCGGCTGTCCGGATCGTAGATCGCGTATTCGATCGCCGAACTCGGTTTGCCCGGCAGCCAGGGCGGATTGCAGACCACCAGGTCGGCCTGGCCTTGTGGGAACAGGTCGGCCTCGACGATCTCGACCTGCTCGTCGAGTCCCAGGCGCGCGATGTTCTCGCGCGCGCAACCGAGGGCGCGCGCATCCATGTCGGTGGCGACGACACGGCGCAGGCCGCGCCGCGCCAGCACGGCCGACAGCACGCCGGTGCCGGCGCCGATGTCGAAGGCAAGGTCGGTCTTCTGCGGCAGCGGCGCCTGCGCCACCAGCTCGACGTATTCGCCACGCACCGGCGAGAACACGCCGTACCAGGGGTGGATGCGATCGTCTAGCGCCGCAATCGGCACGCCCTTGCTGCGCCACTCGTGCGCCCCGATCAGCCCGAGCAGCTCGCGCAGCGAAACCACGAACGGTTCGGTCGCGGCGCCATAGGCTTCGTTGCAAGCCTGGCGCACGTCGGGCGCGCGCCGCAGCGGGATCGTGTAATCGGCATCGAAGGGAATCAAGAGCATCGCCAGCGTGCGGGCGCGCTGCAGCTGCGCCAGGCGGTGGCGGTGGAACTGTTCGGTGAGCGTCGGCGGCGTTGTCCCCGCCCTGGCGCGCTTTGCGCGCGCCGGCTTCTGGTCAATGCGGCGTGCGAGCGCCTGCACCAGCTGGCGCGCATTCTGGAAATCGCCGCGCCAGAGCAGGGCGGTGCCGTCCAGGGCCAGCCGGTAGGCGGTATCGGCCGCCATCGTGTCGTCGGCGATCACGACCTTTTTCGGCGCCGGCCAGCCGCTCTCCGACCGCCACAGCGCCGAACGCGACTCGCCGTTTTCAACCCATTCGATGCGCGTCATGTCAGTGATGGTGATGCCAGTTGCCGTCGGCCGACTCGACGAACGATTTTACGGCGTCCGGATTGCCGGTCGCATGGCGTTTCACTTCGCCGCAGCCGCAAATGCCCTGGTAAGGCTGGATGTGCGAGCAGGCCGAGACTTTCTGCAGGTAGACGGTGACGGGTTTGGCGCACTTGGCGCATTTGAAGGTGAGGGTGCGGGCGGGTTTCATGTCTGTTGAGGAGTGTGGTGCAAAGGGCGCATTGTACTAGGGATGAGTGGGTTCTGACGCTGTCTTGCCGCCAGATCCACAGGCAGTTGAGCTATCCGGAATGCACGTATGGATTGGCCGCTAGGATGGTTCCCGTGCAAAAACCTTGCAGGAGATGCAGATGACTACCTATGCGACCGCAACGAGTTACTCTCGTCTCAATGCGCTCGGCATTATCACGAACGCCCAGCAAGATGCGGCGGTTCGCCACCCACAACGAAACGAGATCGGTGGGACCGCGAGCCCGGCCGGTTGCCTCGCCTGGATGGTCGAACAGCGCATTGTTTCGCATATGGAGTTGATCGCGCTAACGGGCGAAGATGATGAGGACATGAACGATGCCGATTGGGAGGAGCTGTCGGATATCTATGAAGAGGCCTTATCGGCCTGCGACGCCTTCAGTAGCCGAATGAATGCTCAGCTATTTGAACAACTGGCGGCCGATGGACTCATCAGCATGCGACAGCAGAAGAAAGCCTCTCAATACAATTCATTTGTGCTGCAGACGCCGGCACAAGCGCTTGCACATGTTGTCCTCGCAAATGCGATGTCGCTAGCGGATTTCGATGCGCTGACGATGCGGGTGAGGACAGAGCAAGGATCCCCCGAGAATAAACAACGTCTCCGGCTCCTTGAAAACGCTGCAATCGAAATAGAGCGACTACGCAGGCTCTATCCGTCGGCATCCACAGCTCGACGTCCACGGCTGCACGCCGTGCTGCGCCTACTTCTTATTTTTTTTGTACTTGCTTGCAGCTACCTGCTGTATCACGTTTTCGTGTCGGTGCCGGCATGCGATGCTCCAATCGTGACGAAAACGATTGGAGCATCGTTGCGCCGCGTGGTCCGAGGGGAGATTCCCGCCGGTCAGGTTTTCAATCCGACACTGACACATGTCAGGCAAGTCGGCCATGCCTGGGCGCGTCGCCAGCGAGGCTGCACCGCAGACGTGGTGGCCGGCGACGATTCAATTCCTTACAGTTACATCGTCGGACCACTTCCAAGCAAGAGGAACAAGACAGGCGTGGCAGGCGCAAACAGGGAAATCGTCGAGGCGCGTTTCAGCAATATCGGAATCGACGGCGATTTTGGTAACAAGGCCGAGCCGATTGGTCGAGAGAATCTGGAAGCTGCTTTCCGCGCAGGCGTGGCGCAAAACAGGGAAGGGCGCGCGGCTTTTCTGCCAAAAAGCGCAATCGATCAAGTCATGGATTTGTTCAGCCCGGTCAACCAGGATAGGATGCGCGAAATTGCCGATATCGAACCGATCGGCGCTTGCCGCGCGTTGCAGGCAGAAACGCGGTACATTTGCCGGGTCCTGATTGAACATAACGATCCCATTCGAACGATGATGGGGCAGTTGCCGAGGATAATCGACGCCGAGTTCACGTTCGAACGCAACGCAGCGGGTAAAGAATGGCGGATGTCGGACGACTTTGCGTTTTCCTTTGACCGGGCAGTTGCCGAACCAAGGCGAAAGAAAGACCAGCCAAAGTAAAACCCGCGATGAGATTGTCTATTTAGCCCCTGCTTACCACGCTGCTTTTGCCCGCTGGCCGCATCTTGATTATTGCGGGAAATTCACTACGTCATCTCCTGCAGGTGCGAGATGGCGCCGACTTCATTCCCTATCGACTTCAGCGCGTCCAGGCATGGAGCGCCATTACCAGTCCTGGGAATTTTTGTAACTAACCAACTGAAAGCGATGAGCTGCGGAAAATCAGGCTGCCAGACCGGGAAGGAGGTGCGGCGTCAGGATGGCGGCCCGAATTTGTCTATGGAACCCCCTTGAGGTGAACGACTACCTGGATGCTTGCCGACCCGCAGCGTGAAAGCTGCTCACCTCACGGGGCGACGCAGGGTTCATCACAAGTTTAAACACCCACGCTCACCGCGCTGCTCCCACCACCCGCCGGCCGCACCTGGATCTTGGCCGCGATCCGCTCCGTCATCTCCTGCACGTGCGAGATCACGCCAACCTTCCTGCCCATCGATTGCAGCGCATCGAGCGCATCCATCGCCACGCCCAGCGTATCGCTGTCGAGCGAGCCAAACCCTTCGTCGATGAACAGCGACTCGACCCGCACGCGGTTCGACGACAGCGAGGCCAAACCGAGCGCCAGCGCCAGCGAGACCAGGAAGGATTCGCCGCCCGAGAGCGAATTGACCGAGCGGATCTCGCCGCCCATGTCCTGGTCGCGCACCATCAGCGCCAGCGAGGGGGCGCCGGCGTTGTCGACGCGTTCCAGGCGGTAGCGCCGCGCCAGCTGGTTCAGGTGGCTGTTGGCATAGCCGAGCAGGACGTCGAGCGTGAACTGCTGGGCGTAGTTGCGGAATTTCTTGCCGTCGGCCGAGCCGATCAGCTCCGAGAGGCGGCCCCAGCGTGCCTCGACCGCCTGCTGGCGCTCGATCTCGGCCAGCATCGATTGCGCCTTTTCCCGGCGCACATCGTCCTGCGCCGCCTGCAGGCGCAGGCCGGTCGCGCGCTCATGCACGGCGCTGCGCTCTTCCAGCACCGCCGCCAACGCATCGGCGACCATCGCGCCGTCCTGCATGGCGCCATCGGGCGCGGCACTTTGCTCGTGCAGGTCGCGCTGGGTCTTGCGTTCAGCCAGCACGGCCGCGGCCCGCGCCAGTGCCGCGTCGAGTTCGGCCAGCGCCGCCCGTTCGCCGGCCAGCCAGTTGGCGCCGACCGCGAGCAGGCTGGCCAGCTGCGCCTGGTTTTCGATCGGTTCGAGCTCGCCGTGGTCGGCAGCATAATTCTCGATCCAGTTGGCCAGGCGTTCGCCGGCGTCGCGCGCGTCGTCCTGCAAGGCGCCGATGCGTTCCTGGGCCTGGATCAAGGTACTGCGCACCCGGGTTTCGCGCTGCGCCGCCTCGCCGGCCGCCGCTTGGCGCGCGGAGAGCAGTTCGCGTGCGCTTGCCACGGTGCGGCGCAGGGCTTGCTCGACCTCGCCCACGGCGCGGCCGTCGAACAGGGCAGCGCGCGACTGGCGCCGTTCCGTCAGCTCGGCGTCGCTGCGCGCAAAGGCTTCCTCGGCTGCTGCCGCCGCGCTGGCCGCGTGCTCGGCGCGCACGGCTGCTTCGCGCTGCGCCGCTTCCAGCGTGGCCAGCGCAGCGCGCTGCTCGGCCAACTGTGTCGATTGCGCGGCCCACGCTTTCGCTTGTGCCGCCCGTGCCGCCTGCCACTGCGCCGGATTGCGGCGCCACGCGTCCTGCCAGCCGTCGCCGACCGATTCGACCAGCACCGGGTCGAGTTCGGCCAGCAGGGCGCCGAGCGCCGCGCGGTCGCGTTCGAGCTGGGCGCTGAAGCTCTTGTGTTCGAGTTCCAGCGTCGCCAGCGAAGTGCGCGCGTTCTGGGCCAATTCGCGTGCGCGCAGGTGCTCGGCATTGCCGGCCTCGAAGGCGGTTTGCGCCGCCTCGCGCGCTTGCGCGGCGCGCCGTGCAGCCCCTTGGCGGGTCTCGACGGCGAGCAGCCCCTCGCGCACGGCGTTCGTTTGCGCCTCGAACCAAGGTTTGCGCTCGCCCTCGGGCGGCGCGTCGGATGCCACCGGATTGGCGCGCCAGCTGGCATCGAGTTCGCCGACGTCGTCCAGCAGCGTTGCCCGTTCCTCGCCCAGCGCTGTCAGCCGCTCGGCGGCGGCCGCCAACTGGGCGCGGCGCGTGGCCTGTTCCGACAGATTGTCCTGCACCGCCGCGCGGCGCTCGCCTACCTGGCGGCGCAGGGTGTCGAACACCGCATGCAGGCGCGCATCCTGGTGCGCATACGGGTGGGCTGCGCTGCCGCACACCGGGCAGGGTTCGCCATCGACCAGCGCGCCGCGCAAGTCCTCCACATTCCCCGCGACCGCCAGTTCGGCGGCGGCGCGGGCCTGTTCGGCCTGGGCCGCGGCGTCAGCCAGCGAGGGCGCGGCTTCTACGGCAGCGGCCAGCGCCACCTCGGCGGCGGCACGTGCGGCGCGTGTGCGTTCGATCTCGCCATCGATCCGCGCCAGGTGTTCGCGCGCGGCCTGCAAACCCTTGGCGATGCGGGCGGCGGCGCCCAGGGCTTCGCGCCGGGCTTCGAGACCCTGGCGTTCGTCGTGGAGGGCATCGAGGTCGAAGCCGGCCAGCGCGGTGGCGGCGGCCGCGCGTGCGGCCTCGAGTTCGGCAATGCGCGCCGTGGCGCGTTCGGCGCTGCCCTGCGCCGCTTCCAGCGTGGCGGTGGCATTCACGCGGGCGCGTTCGGTTTTCGCCAGCGCGGCCAGGTTGGCGCCCTCGGCGCCGGCAGCCTGCGCGGCGCCATTCAACAGTTTGTCCCACTGCTGCCATCCCGTGGCCAGCGCTTCATGCTGGCGGTGCGCGGCGAGCCAGTCGGCGCTGCGCGTGACGGCGTCGCGTGTTTGTGCGAGGCGGGTGTCGGCGTCGGCCAGTATGCCGCGCGTGCGCACGGCTTCGGCGGCGCTGGCGTCGCGCCGGCTGGCCAGTTGCGCGTGGGCTGCGGCCAGCGTGCCGATGGTCGCATCCAGCGCCTTGGCCGCGTCGAGTTGGGCGGCGGCGTCCAGCTGGGCGGCTTCGGCCGCCTCCAGCGCAGTTGTCGCGACCTGGACTTCCTGCAGCGCCAAGCGTGCGGCATCAAAGGCGCGCGCCAGCTCGCCCTGGCCGTTCGCCAGCGTCGCTTCCAGCTGCGCGCGTTCGGCGTCGAGGCGCGCCAGTTCGGCCATCAGCGGACGCGCCGCCTGCACCGCGTCCAGCGTGGCCAGGCGCAGGCGCCGCTCCTGCGCGTTTTCCGCCTGGGTACGGGCTTCGAGCAACAGGCTTTCGGCCTGCGCTTCGTTCAGGCGCAGGCGTTCGCGTTCCTGGTGCCAGCGCAGCTGCGCTTCCAGCAAGGCGCGGCGCACGTCCACCGCCTGCAGCGCCACCTCGGCGGCGGCGCGCTCGGCGTCGAGTTCGGCGCGCGCTTCCTGCGTCAGCGGGGCATGGTCGGCCAGGCGCGCGGTCAGGCGGCGCACGACGTCCTGCTCCTGCTTGTAGCGCTCGTAGGCGCGCTTCGAGATCTCGCTGTAGACGGCGCTGCCGGTGAGCGTCTCCAGCAGTTCGCCGCGCTCGTTCTCGTCGGTTTTTAAAAAGGCCGAGAATTCGTTCTGGGCCAGCAGCACCGAGCGCGTGAACTGTTCGAACGAGAGGCCGATGCGCGCCGCGATCTCGAGCTGGGCCTCGGTCTTGGTGCCGCCCAGCGCAACCAGTTCGGGCAGGCGGTGCAGGGTCATGTTCGATGCCTGCAGCAGGCCGCTGACCTTGTTGCGCGAACGGCGCACGCTCCAGCGCGCGCGGTAGTGCACGCCGTCGTTGCCGACGAAATCGACTTCGGCATGGCCTTCGGCCGACCCGCGGCGCAGCAGGTTGCGTGCATCCGTCGTCGAGACAGATTCGCCGCCGGCGTCGGGCAGGGCGCCGCGGCTGCTCCTTCCCTGCAGGCGCGGCGTGTTGCCATATAAAGCGAGGCAGAGTGCGTCGAGCAGGGTGCTCTTGCCGGCGCCGGTCGGGCCGCAGATGGCGAACAGGCCGGACGAAGCCAACGGTTCGCTCTCGAAATCGACGCAAAAGTCCCCGGCCAGGGACGCCAGGTTGCGTCCCGAAATACGCAGGATCTTCATGCGCGCTCCGCGTCGCCGGGCAGCATCAGTTCGGCAAAGGCCGTCAATTGCTCGTTCGGTGCATCCTCGCCGAAGCGCTGCTGCCACAGGCGGCGGAAGATGTCGTCCGGCTGCAGCTGGGCCAGCTGGTCGAGCGTCAGCGCGTCGGCGCCATCCTCGCGCGTGACGGTCTTGCGGGTCGGTTCGATCTTCGCCAGGCGCACCGGTTTGCCGGCGATCGCCGCCTCCACCTGCGCGCGCAGGCTTGGTTCGGGGCCATCGAGCAGGACCCGCACCTCGAGATAGGGCCGGCATTGCAGCGGCAGGTCCGGATCGAGTTCCAGCGCCTCCAGCGCGGCCAGCACTTCCGGCAGCGGCGCCGGTTTCGGCGGCACGCGCAGCAGCTCGACCGCGCGCGGCACCAACAAGGACGTGACTTCCTTCGCCACCGGGCCATCTAAGTCAATGCGCAGCACCTGGTGCTGGTAGCCGACTTCGGCGAACGACAGCGGCAGCGGGCTGCCGGAATAGCGCAAATGGTCTTTCTTGCCGACGCGCTGGGCCAGGTGCAGGTGGCCGAGCGCGGCATACGCGATCTCGGGCGCGAACATCGAGGCCGGCAACGCCTCCGTGCCGCCGATGACGATGCGCCGCTCGGAGTCGACCGAGGATTGGCCGTCGACCATGTGGCAGTGGCCCATGGCCAGGATCGCCTGGTGCGCTTCGCGGCGCGCCTGCGCCAGCGCGAAGGCCTGCTGGTAGAGCAGCGCGATCCCGTTCAGGTAGGCGTCGCCCTCGACCTCGGCCTTGGGCACGTCGCCGGGACGCAGGAAAGGCACGCCCAGGCACCAGGCCCGGATCTCGCCCGCCTTGTCGCGCAGCGGCACGAGCAGGCGTTCGAGGTCGATCGCGCCTTCGCGGTTGCGCACTACATTGCCGATCACGGTCGTGCCGTGCGCTTCAAGCAGCGGACCCGGCGCTTCCAGCCGGCCAGGCGAATCGTGGTTGCCGGCGATGACGACGATCTGCAGCTGCGGCGCGCGCGCCCTGGCCCGCTGCAGAAAGTGGTACAGCTGGCGCTGGGCGGCGGACGAGGGATTGGCGTTGTCGAAAATGTCGCCCGCGATCAGGAGCGCGTCGGCGCCTTCATCGACGATCGTGTCGAGCAGCCAGTCGAGGAAGCACTGGTGTTCGTAGGTCCGGTCGTAATTGTGCAGGGTCTGGCCGAGGTGCCAGTCGGAAGTATGCAGCAGCCGCATGCGGATATGGAAAAGGGAAGGTGGGATCGGCTGCACTATAGCGCAGCTGGGCGGACCGTTCAAAAAAAATCCTGACTCTGAAGATGTTGCATGTCGAAACCTCATAAAATATTTACATGAGCGAATTGATTCTCTCCATCGCCGCCGCGCGTGCCCTGCACCTGGCGGCCCAGGGCCTGTTGCAGCCGCGCCGCCGCAAGGCCGTCGCGGACGACGTGCTGGCCGCGATCCGCCGCATGGGGGTGTTGCAAATCGACACAATCAGCGTCGTCGCGCGCAGTCCCTACCTGGTCTTGTGGAGCCGGCTCGGCGACTATCCGCCCGCGTGGCTCGACGACGCGCTGGGCAAAGGCAAGCTGTTCGAATACTGGGCCCACGAAGCCTGTTTTATCCCGCGCGAGGATTACGGCCTGTACCGCCACCGCATGCTCGACCCAAGCGCGATGGGATGGAAGTATTCGGCGACCTGGATGCGCGAGCGCGCCGGCGAGGTGGCGGCGCTGCTGGCGCACATCCGCAGCAACGGCCCGGTGCGCGCGTCCGATTTCGAGCGCAGCGACGGCAAAGCTGGCGCCAAGGCGCAAGGCTGGTGGGATTGGAAGCCGGAAAAGCGCTCGCTCGAAGTTTTGTTCACTTCCGGCGCGCTGATGATCGCGCGCCGCCACAACTTCCAGCGGGTGTACGACCTGGCCGAGCGCGTACTGCCGGAGTGGGACGATGCGCACATGCCGGCGTTGTCGGACGTCCAGCGTACCTTCGCCCTGCGCGCCGTGCGAGCGCTGGGCCTGGCGCGCGCCGGCTGGATCCCCGACTACCACCGCACCCGGCGTCCGCACGTCGACCCGGCGCAACTGGCCGAGGAGGGCTTGCTGCTGCGCGCGCGCGTGGCCGGCTGGGACGATCCGGTCTACATCCACCCTGATCATCTGGACCTGGCGCGGCAGGCTGCCGCCGGCGCGCTGACGCCGACGCTGACCACCATCCTGTCGCCCTTCGATCCGGTGGTGTGGGACCGGCGCCGCGCGCTGGAATTGTTCGGTTTCGATTACCGCCTCGAGTGCTATACGCCGGCGCCGAAACGCCGTTATGGCTATTTCACGCTGCCCCTGCTGCGCCGCGGCGCGCTGGTCGGCCGGGTCGACGCCAAGGCGCACCGGCGCGCGGGCGAGTTCGAACTCAAGGCGGTGTTGTTCGAAGCCGGCGTGCGCACCAGCGATGCGCTGCTGCGCGATGTGGCCGGCGCCGTGCAGCGCTGTGCGCGCTGGCATGGGTGTCCGCGGATCCGTCTCGTGCGCACCGAGCCGGCCGATGTCCAGGTTCGGCTGGCCGCGCTGCTCGGCGCGCATGTGGTCACAACCGCCGTCGCCGACGCCGCATGAACTTGCCCCCGGCGCCGCCAGACGCCGTCGGCCCCGACGGGTTGGCGCGTTTTGGGCGCTACCAGGGGCTGGCCGGCGCGCCGGGCTGGGCGCGCCTCGCCGCGCCGCAAGCACGCAGCGGCTTGTGGCGGCGCCTGCACCACAAGCGCTGGCATTTCGTCGCCCTGGTCACCGACGAGCTGTTTTGCGGGGTGGCGATCGTCGACGTCGGCTGGAGCAACACCTGCTTCGCGTATGCATTCGACCGCCGCGAGCGCCGCGTGGTGGCAGCGATCTCGCCGCTGGGCGTGGCCGGCCTCACGGCGGTCGTCGGCGCGACCGTGGCCGACGGCGCACGCTTCGCGCTGCCGGGCCGGCGCATCGCCATCGCGTCCGACGGCGCCGATGGCCATCATTTGCTGCTGCGCGCCGGCCGCTTTCGCATCGACGCCGATTACGCTGGAGCGGGGCCGCGCCTGTTGGCGATCGGGCCGGTGCTCGACGGCGGCAGCGTGCACAGCACGCAGAAGTCGCCCGGCCTGGCGCTCGCCGGACAGGTCGAGGCCGGCGGACGGCGCTACCGGCTCGACGGCGGCGTCGCCAGTTACGATTTTTCGAACGGCCTGCTCGGCCGGCGCACGGCCTGGCGCTGGATTTCCGCGCATAGCGCCCGGCTGGGCCTGAACCTGCAAAACGGGTATTTCGGCGACGCCGAGAATGCGCTCTGGTTCGAGGGCGAACTGCTGCCGCTGGGCGCGTTGCAGGTGGACGTCGAACCCGGCGGCTGCTGGACCATGCGCACAAACGACGGCCTGCTCGACCTGCGTTTTACGCCCGAGGGCACGCGCTGCGACGACAAGCAATTGCTGGTGGCAAGCAGCCGCATGCGCCAGCACGTGGGCCGCTTCGACGGCTGGGTCAGGCCGGAAGTGGGCGCCGCACGCCATCCGGTGGCAGGGCTGGCCGGATTGGCCGAGGACTACCGCGCGCGCTGGTGAGTTGCTCTGCAGTAGGTATCTCGGCAGTTATCTGAACCACAACGCATGGCACCGGAGCCGGTTGACGCGGGCAGCGCGGCCGTATCCCCCGAGTTTGATCGAGATCAAAGTCGCAAGGTTAGCGGTCCGTAAACTACACCTTCCTTCAGGCCGAAGAGAAGAAAAACATCCGCCCGGCCTGTCCAAAAACCATCGCGTCCAGCCTGCCGTGTTCCCCTGCGGAGCATGTGCTCGTGTTGACGACGCCAAGAGGAGACAGCATGCTGACAGCGACCTACACCCTCGTTGCGCTTTCCGTGGAACAAACCAGTATGCGGGTCAGCCTGCATTCTGTGCAGCAACTCGTCCAGAAAAGCTATGCCCAGAAAAAGGCGCTGACCGAGGGCCAGGCCGCTTATGTGTGCGACACCTTGCGCCGCCTGTACGAAGGCTGCCAGGGCCGCAAGCTCGACCGTTTCCTGCTGCCGGCGCTGTGCCGCGCCGGGGCCGGCGCCGAGCCGCTGCTGTGCGAACTCGACCTGCTCAGCCGCAGCGCCGCCGAGGCGCTCGGCACCGCCTGCCGCCTGGCCGCCGGCAGCATCGACGACGACGAGGGCGTCGATGCCTTCTGCATGGCTGTCGGGCGCTTCTGCGCCGCGCTCGAGTTGCGTTTCGACCGCGAGGAACGCGAGCTGTTTCCGATCGCGCGTTCGGCCATTGCCGGCGATGCCTGGTTCGCGGTGGCCAACCAGATGCTGGCGCACGATGCCTACCGCGAAGAGCACCGTGGCCGCGTGCCGCCGCCGGCGGGCCGCGCCAGTCGGGCTGAACACGCTCATCGGCAAGGTATCGCGGCGTATTATGTGCACTAGCGTATTTACCATTGAATAATGACGCGCCTGTGCCGGGCACGCCAGAAAAATCGGCCATGGTTCTTTGCTATGATGGGGGTTTTGCAAGTGCGATTCTCTTATGTTCGAATTCCTATTCAAGCGCCAGGGCGGCAAGACGGACAATGGACGCGGCACGAAAACGCCGCTCCCGGCGGAATCGGCCGCGGCCGCGGCGCCGTCCGCTGATGCGGGCCCATCGAACAAGCGTGGCGCCGCCGCCCAGGCTGGCGCCGCGCCGGCCCGTGCGCCGTCCGCCGTGCGCGAAGGGCAGGCCGAGCAGTTGAAGAACCTGGGCGGCGATGAAGCGCGCGCCGTCGACTTCATCCTCCAGTGCGAATTTTCCGAGTTGCGCCTCGCTGCCGCCGAGCTGGTCCACAGCCGCGCCGCGCTCGAACGCGTGCACGGCGCGATCCGCAATACCGACCGCCGCGTTGCCAAGCTGATGCAGGCGCGCCTGGACGCCATCCGCCACCACGACGCCGAACTGGCGCGTGGCCAGGCCACGCTGGCCCAGGCGCGCGCGCTGCTCGTTGAAGAGCAGCTGACGCCGAACCAGGTCGCCGACCTCGACCGCAAATGGGCCATTATCGCCGCCCCCGAATTGCAGGAAGAATATGCGCCGGTGCGGGCAGGGTTGGGCGAACGCCTCGAAGCACAGGTGCAATTGCAGCGCGCCATGATCGACCGTTTGAGCGCCTTGCGCCGGCTCGAGACCGAAGGCTTGAACGCGGCCGAAATGGCGGCGCGCCTGGATGCGATGCAGGCCGAGCAGGGCGCCGCCCTGGCGGCGCCGGAACGGACATCGCTGCCGCGCTCGCTGGTGGCGGAATTTGCTTCCGAACATGCGCGTGTTTCCAGCGCACTGGCCACGATTGCACAATCGCAGGCGGCGCTGGCCGCGCGCGAAGCGGCGTTGACGGAGTGGCAGGCGCAGCCGGTCGCCGAACTGAATGCCGACACCTTGCGCCGCGCCTGGCAAAAGCTGCCGCCGCTGCCGGAAGGCGCGACTGGTACCGCATTGCATGCGCGCTTCGAGGCGCTGCTGGCGAGCCTGCCGCAGCCGGTGCGCAAGGCGCCGGCTGCCCCCCAGGCCGCGCGTGGCGCCGGCCAGCCTGAAGGCGAGCGCCGCGCGGCCGGGACCGACACGCCAGGCGTCGAAGCCCGGGCCGCCAAGCCAGCCAAAGGCGCCGACCAGGCCTTCATCGACAACATGGACGCCCTGGAAGCGGCCCTGCAACAGGGTTCGCTCGCGCACGCGGCCGAACTCGCCAAGGTGCTCAAGGAAACCAAGAGCAAGGGCATGCGCCTGACCGCCCCCCAGGCCGACCGCCTGGCCCACCTGCGCGCGGAACTGAAACGCCTGTCGGACTGGGCCCGCTGGGGCGGCAACGTCTCGCGCGAAGAATTGATCAAGACCGTGGAAGCGCTGCCGACCCAGAACCTGGCGATGGCGGAACTGGCAAAGAAGGTCGGCAGCATGCGCGAGCGCTGGAAGGCGCTCGACAGCCTGTCCGGCGCGGCGCCGAAAAGCCTGTGGGAACGCTTCGACCACGCCTGCACGGTGGCCTATGCGCCGGCGGCGGCACACTTCCGCCACCTGGCCGACGAGCGCCACGCCAACGCGGCAAAGGGCGAGGCGATCGTGCAGGAAGCCACTGCCGAGATCGCGCGCCTGGAATCGGGCGAAGCCGACTGGAAGCACGTGGCCGGCACGGTGCAGCGCCTGCGCCTGGCCTGGAGCCACCTGGGCGCCATCGACCGCAAGGACAAGAAGCGTCTCGACACCCTGTTCGGCGCCGCCCTGACCACGCTGCAGGGACCATTGGAAGAGCAGCGCAAGGCCGAGGTGGAAGGGCGCGAGGAATTGATCGACGAAGTGCTGGCCATCGATCCGCACGACCGCCACGCGGTCGACCACCTGCGCGACATCCAGGCGCGCTGGCAGGAACATGCGCGTGCGCTGCCGCTCGAACGCAAGGCCGAGCAGGCGCTGTGGCAGCGTTTCCGCGGCGCCTGCGACGACCTGTTCGCGCGGCGCAAGGAAACCGCGCACGCGGCCGACATCGAGCGCCGCGCCCACGAGGCGGCCAAGGAAGCGATCAGCGCGCGCCTGGAAGCGGCCGCGCCCGAGGCCACCGCCGCCAGCGCCCCCAAACTGCTGCGCGACGCCGCCCACGAGTGGCAGGCGATCGGCCCGGTGCCGCGCGCCCATGAGGCACGCGTCGAGAAACGCTATCACGAGGCGGTGGCCAGGGTGCAGCACCACGCCGACCTGTCGCGCCGCGCCGCCGGGCTGGCGCAAGCAGGCGCGCTGCGCGACAAGGTGCGCGCCTGCCAGGAACTCGAGGATTCCCTGGCCCAGCCGGAACAGGCTGTCTCGGCCGCCGACTGGCGCGCGCGCTGGGCAGCGCTGCTGCCGGCCGGCGCCGAATACGATCCGACCCTCGACGCCCGCTTCGAAGCAGCGCTGACCGCCCTCGACACCGACCGCAAGGGCTACGCGCGCCTGCTCGAAGCGAACCGCCCGACCCTGCTGGCCGAACTGCTGCGCCAGGAAGTGGCGGCCGGCATCGACAGCGGCGCCGAGTTCGCGCGCGATCGCCTCAAGCTGCAAGTCGAGGCGCTGCAATCGACCCTCAAGGCGGGCAACAAGCCGGCCGGACGGCATACCGCGCTGCACGCCCTGTGCGCGCTGCCGGCCCTGGTCGACGAACGCACCGCGCACCGGATCGAGCAATTGCTGATGCGTGCGGCGCGGGAGGGTAAATGACGGCGGTTCGGGTACAGGCCGCGGACTTCGACCTCGGCCATGAACTGGCGCAGCTGCGCGCGGGCGATGCCCGCGTCGGCGCCGTGGTCAGCTTCGTCGGCACCGTGCGCGACATGAACGATGGCGCCTCGGTCTCGGAGATGGAGCTGGAACACTACCCGGGCATGACCGAACGCGCGCTGGAAGACATCGTGGCCCAGGCCAGCGCGCGCTGGCCGCTCTACAACGCGCTGGTGATCCACCGCGTCGGCCCGCTGGCGCCGCTGGAACAGATCGTCCTGGTGGCGGTCAGCGCGGCGCACCGCGGCGAAGCGTTTGCCGCCTGCGAATTCATCATCGACTACCTGAAGACCGACGCCCCGTTCTGGAAGAAAGAGCAAACGCCCGAGGGTGCGCGTTGGGTCGACGCCCGCATCAGCGACGACAGCGCCAAGGCCAAATGGGCGTGAGCTGGCTCGCGGTCGGGGCAGGGGCGGCAATCGGCGCCTGGCTGCGCTGGGGGCTGGGCACCTGGCTGGGCAGCCTGCATGCGCACGTGCAGGCCGGCACGCTGGCGGCGAATCTCGTCGGCGGTTACCTGATCGGCATCGCCCTCGGCTTTTTCACCGTTAATCCGCACATTGCGCCCGAATGGCGCCTGTTCATCGTCACCGGTTTCCTTGGCGGCCTGACGACCTTTTCCAGCTTTTCCGGCGAGTCGGTCGCGCTGCTGCAGCGCGGCGACTACGGCTGGGCGCTGGCGCATACATTGCTGCACCTGATCGGTTCGATCCTGCTGTGCATGGCGGGTTTTGCGACATGGCGAGCATTGCGTGGTTCGTAGGGTGGGCTCTGCCCACGGCAGTACGGGCCTCGCGCAGCCGCAACGCTATTTCGATCCCTTGAAGCCGCATCCGCGTGGGCGAAGCCCACCCTACCAAACCCGCGCAGTTGCGGTTTTGCCGTTGTAGGGTGGACTCCGTCCACGCGGTACAGCGCACGTGCAACCGCAACGCCATTTCGTCTCTGGAAGTCGCATCCGCGTGGACGGAGCCATTCCGTGGCCGGCCCACCGTGCAAAACCCGAAGTACCGCCAACCGCTACTCCTGCAGTTTCGCAACCACCCCGTCACTTCTGGTGATAGACTTGCCGCCGGACAACTACCCGGAGCCCGCCATGACCACCGTTCAACGACCGACCGCCGCCTTCGTCGGCGCTTCCTGGGCCGCGCTGTGTATCGGCGCCGCGGCTTTCCTGTGGGGCTTGTGGAATGCCCAGATGCAGCTCAACGAAAAGGGCTATTACCTGAGCCTGCTGCTCTACGGCCTGTTCGCCGCCATCTCGCTGCAGAAGTCGGTGCGCGACCGCAGCGAAGGCATTCCGGTCACCGGCCTGTATTTCTCGCTATGCTGGTTCTCGCTGTTCGCCGTGATTGCGCTGCTGACGATCGGCCTGTGGAACGCCACGCTGCAGCCGAGCGAAAAAGGCTTCTATGCGATGTCCTTCGTGCTGAGCCTGTTTGCCGTGGTGGCGGTGCAGAAGAACGTGCGCGACCTGGGCTCGGGCGGCGCTGTCCAGCCGTTCCCGGGCGCCGATCAGGCCTGAGCAAGAAGAACACGCGACGGATCGTCAGGACTCTTCCGGTAGCGCCTTGCCCGGCTTCCATGCCAGTGTGTAGGCGCGCGCTTTTTCGACCGCGGCCGGATCGTTGCCGGCGCTCAGGCGCTGCACGCCGGCCTGCGCCTCGGCCTGGCCGTATTTGGCCGCCAACATGTAATACATTAGGGGGAAACTGGCCTGCCTCGCACCGCGGGTCTCTTTCTCGTACAGTTCCGCCAGGCTGAGCATGGCAGTCGCATGTCCCAGGCGCGCCGCATCGCGGTACAGCTCCATCGCTTTGACCGCGTTCTTCGGCACGCCGTTCCCCTCTTCATACATGACCGCAAGGTTGTTCATCGCACGCGGGAAGCCGGACTGCACCGCCATGTCGTAGTAGCGCGCTGCTTCCGGCAGGTCGACAGCAATGCCGTCGCCGGTATGCAGCATCACGGCAAGTGCTTCGGCCGCTTGGCGCTGGCCCGCCGCGGCGCCGCGGCGGAAGTAGGCGGCGGCCTTTGCCTTGTCGTTCAAGCCGGCTGCCGGGTTCGCGTACACATGGCCCAGGTAGTAGCTGGCGTCGGGAACGTCCAGCTTTTCCATTTTTTCAAGCAGGGCCAGGCCCTTGGCAAGATCGGCTTTCACACCCAAACCTTCCGCAACCATGTAGCCACGCAGTGCCGCTGCACGCCGATGCCTGGAGTCGTCGGCATACTTAACCAGGGAGAATGCGGTTTCGGGCTGGGGTTCGACGCCCACGCCGGCAAGCAGCACCCTGGCATATTCGACGATGGCGAACTCGTTCTGCGTAAAGCTGGCGCGTGCCAGCAGCCGTAGCCCGGCCTCGCGCAGCGCAGGGTCGGTCTCCTGCCGCAGCAGCATCAGGCCGAACTGTGCCTGGCCTTCGATACTGCCGCGAAAATAGGATTGCGCGGCCCAGAACTTCGCCAGCGTGTCGTTCTTTGCCGTCGCCTTGCCGTCGAAGTAGAATTGGCTGAGGAAGAACTGCGCCTGGCTGTTTCCCAATTCGGCGCCATCCTTCGTGAAACGGAAAGATTGGTCGAAATCCCGTGGCTGGCCGTTGGTGCCGTTCCAATACACGTAGCCGAGGTTGGTGGCGGCGGCGGCGTTGCCGCTGGCTGCCGCCCGGCGATACCAGCCGATGCCGCGGATATCGTCGCGCGGCACCATCATGCCATCGATATACAACACCCCCAGGTCGTTCATGGCGCCGCTGTGGCCCTTGGCTGCCGCCGACTCGAGCAGCGCAATGCCCTTGTCGGTTTCTAGGCGCACGTTGTCACCTCGAATGTAGCGCTTGCCGAGCATGAATTCCGCCTCGGCGATTTCTTTCGCAGCCGCCGCCTTCTCATGCGCCAGGGCGCCGTTCGAGCTGTTCCTGGCCAGCGAGGCCCATGCTGCAATCATGTCGGCATCGTTTCTGGCATCGCCATATTGGTCGGCATCGGCCAGCACTTCGAAGGCGCTGCCGAGCAGGCCATAGCGCGCGAGCCAGTTCAGGTGCGTGTCTGCCTTGCGCGGTGTATTCGCTGCCAGATATGCCTGGCTGAGGACGAAATGCGCTTCCATGGTGGCGTATTCGCGCGCCGCCAGTGGCAATGCGGCGATTCGCGCGAACAGGGCGTCCTCGCCCAGCGTGCCGCGCAGCGCCGCAAACAGGGGTTGCGGCCACGCGTCGGCGCGCAGGGCGCCATCGGCAAGGCGGATCTCGCCGGGTTCGGACTGGCCCAGGCGCCGCGCCAGCGCCAGCGCCAGCACGGCTTCGTCGGCGCCCAGGGTCCCGGCCCGGTGCCGCGCCTTCAGGAAGCGCGCCAGGTGCTCCACCGCGCGCGCGGGCGAGCGCGCATGGAAGTCGGCCCAGGCCTGCATCAGCGTCATCGGATCGTCATCCGGCAACGTCAGTCTGGCCAGCGCGGTGCTGGCGCCGCGCAGGTCGTGTTCGATGAAATGCACCCGCGCGTCGCAGACATCCTTGGTCAGCGGATCGGCGCGTGCCTTGACCACCTTGTAATAGGCGGCGATCGGCGCGCCGATCAGGGGGTTCCAGTCGCGTACGGAAAGGCCGTCGACCAGCGATTCGCACAGGCTGCGGTAGTTCAGTTTGGCGTACGTGCTTTCGTCGAACTTCACTTCAGGTACCTTGCCGGTGCGGATCGCTTCGGCCTGCAGTTCGTCGTCGGCGGACATCTTTTCCATGATGTCGAGCAGGCGTAACGATGCTTCCTTTGCCGTTCGGGGCGGGGCGCTGAGCGGCTTGAACTGCAAGGTCGTTTCGGCCAGCGCGTCGAGCTGCTGCGCCTGTTTCGCCAGCTCCGGCAAGTCGGCCGGCGCCACTTCCGGGGTGGTGATCGTGTAGTCGACGAAGTAACTCAGGTGGGCGCCGCGCCAGGTCAGCTGGCTATGGGCCTTGAAGAATTTGTTCTCCACCGAGAGCGCGCTGTCGTCCTTGACCAGCCGCGCTTCGGCGGGCAGCGATACGTCCAGGCTGTAGCTCGCGCGGTAGTGCCCCGCCGCCAGCCAGAGCGGATGCCTGCGCACCCGCTTGTCCGGGATGCCCAGGGATCCTTCGAGGATGTGGGAGCGCTGCGCCAGCTTGACGCGGCCGTTCTCTTCCTTGAGCACCTTGGGCAAGGTAAAGCGCGCATCGACGACAAAGGCGGTGCCGTCCTCGGCGTCGCGCAGCAAGGGGGCGGCATCGAGTTGCACGCCTGGATAAATGCGCTCGTATTGTTCGAGCATGGCCGTCTTGATGTCGACCGTCCCCATGGCGCGGTAAGCGCGGCGCATGCCCGCGGCATAGCGGCCGCGGTAGGTGGTAGTGGCCTGCAGCTGGCCGTCGCCATGCAGGGTGGCGATGACGAGGTTCTCCTTGCGTTCGACCTGCGGCGCGACAAGCGATTCCTTCGGCAAATTGACCAACCCGGTGGTGCCGGCGCTGATGACCAGTACGGCAGCCTCGGGAACCGGTACGGGCAAGGTCGAAATCGGCCCCGCCTCGTTTTGCAGGGTCGGATCGACGAAATATGGCTTGCCATCCAATACGACGCGCACGATCGCATGGTTGAAACTGGTCGGCGCCGGCAACATCCTGGCCGGCAGTGCCGGCGACGTGGCATGCAACAATACCGGCTGGGCCTCGATGCCCATCGCCCGCAGGAGCGACACCAGCAGCAGGGTCTTGTCCTTGCAGTCGCCGAAGCGGCGTTTCAGCACCGTCTCCGGCGGCGCCGGGCGATGCGAATTCTCTCCCATCGACACGCTGAAATAGCGGATCTCGTCCTGTACCCAGTGCAGGGCTTGCGAGGCACGCTGTTCCGGCGTTTTGCCGTCGAACCTGCGTGCCAGCGCCTGTACCTGCGCCTGTTTCGCCATGTCCGGGAACAAGGGCAACGCCCATTGCACCACTTGCGCCCAGTCGCGGTACTCGCTCAGGTCGATCAGGGACAGCGGTATCACGTTCGGTGGCAGCGACGTTTCCAGCTGGTCGGCAGCCAGGGCGGTCTCGCGCAATACCATGGTGGTGACGCCATTCCGGGTCTCGGTGACGGGCGCGGCCAGGGCCGGGCGCGGCATGCCGGACACGCGCCACTGCACGGGTTTGTCCGACGGATGGCGCAGCACCATCTTGCGCAGTTCGACCGGCACGTCGCGCGTCCACCAGAGATGCTCGCTCCAGGCGCCGCCAAACACCGGATTGGTGCCCTCGACCGAGTACACGGTCCACAAGGTATCGCCCGGCTTGACGTCGTCGAGCAGTACCGTGGCCGTCGCCGTTCCCAGGTAATAACCGTTTTGCGCCTCGGATTCGCTGTCGAGCACGCGCACATTGGCTGACTGGGTGCGGTCCATCACCTGGCCGCCCCGGACAATCGCGATCTTGTGCAACACCGGCGTTTGATAGGCAGGCACGAAGGGAACGGAAAACTGACCCAGCTCCGAAAGCCGGGCCGACGAGTTGACCTGCAGCGCGCGGTTGACCAGGTAGGCAGGGCGCGGGCCGATCCAGTACTGCGTTTCGGCCAGGCGCACCACCACCGGCTCCTCGGACGCGGTGGCGGGCAAGGCTTCCAGCGGCGCTGCCCATTTCGGCAATTCGGTTTTGCGCGAGAAAGCGCCGGCACCGGTTGCGGAGATCGCCGCTTTCGCTTTCGCCGGCGCCGGTGAAGGGCCTGCAGCAATGGCAGCGGGGACGCACAGGATGGCAAGGAACAGAATCAGGCAACGCGGGAGCGAGAGTCGCATGGCGGAGATTTATATGGACGATTTGATAATTATAGCGGAGCGGTGATTTCCGTAAATAAATAGTTTTGTAGTAGAAAGATAGGCGGGCTGCGAGACAGTGTCCGATCGATGGTTATCCACCCTTAAACGTGTCTACCATCAAAATGTCTTGCCGCTCAGGCATTGCGCATCTTGAAAAGCATCGGCAAATCCCTATGTTGTCCTCAACGGATAAACACGAGGGAGCAAGAACATGCGGCAAGACAAATTGACGACCAAACTCCAGGAAGCGCTGGCCGATGCCCAGAGCCTGGCGGTCGGCAACGACAACCAGTACATCGAACCGGTCCACCTGCTCGTCGCCCTGCTCGACCAGGACGACGGCGGTGCGCGCTCGCTGCTGCAGCGCGCCGGGGTGAATGTCGGCGCGCTGACGAATGGGTTGAAGAGCGGCCTCGAGCGCCTGCCGAAGGTGTCCGGCACCGGCGGCGAAACGCAGGTGGGGCGCGAGCTGGTTTCGCTGCTGAACCTGGCGGACCGCGAATCGCAAAAGCGCGGCGACCAGTTCCTGTCGAGCGAGATGGTGCTGCTGGCGCTGACCGACGACAAATCCGATGCCGGCCGCCTGGCCCGCGAACACGGCCTGGCGCGCAAATCGCTGGAGTCGGCGATCGCCGCCGTGCGCGGCGGCGAGAACGTCAACTCGCAGGACGCCGAAGGCCAGCGCGAGGCGCTCAAGAAATACACGCTCGACCTGACCGAACGCGCCCGCCTCGGCAAGCTCGACCCGGTGATCGGCCGCGACGACGAGATCCGCCGCGCGATCCAGGTGCTGCAGCGCCGTACCAAGAACAACCCGGTGCTGATCGGTGAACCGGGCGTGGGCAAGACGGCGATCGTCGAAGGCCTGGCGCAGCGCATCGTCAACGGCGAAGTGCCCGATTCCCTGAAGGGCAAGCGCGTGCTCTCGCTCGACATGGCGGCCCTGCTGGCCGGCGCCAAGTACCGCGGCGAATTCGAGGAGCGCCTGAAATCCGTGCTGAAGGAACTGGCGCAGGACGAGGGCCAGACCATCGTCTTCATCGACGAGATCCACACCATGGTCGGTGCCGGCAAGGCCGAAGGCGCGATGGATGCCGGCAACATGCTGAAACCGGCTCTCGCGCGCGGCGAGCTGCACTGCGTTGGCGCGACCACGCTCGACGAGTACCGCAAGTACGTGGAAAAGGATGCCGCCCTCGAGCGCCGCTTCCAGAAGATCATCGTCGACGAGCCGAGCGTCGAGGCGACGATTGCCATCTTGCGCGGGCTGCAGGAAAAGTACGAGCTGCACCACAAGGTCGAGATCACCGACCCCGCCATCATCGCCGCGGCCGAGCTGTCGCACCGCTACATCAGCGACCGCTTCCTGCCCGATAAAGCCATCGACCTGATCGACGAGGCGGCTTCGAAGATCAAGATCGAGATCGACTCCAAGCCGGAAGTCATGGACAAACTCGAACGCCGCCTGATCCAGCTGAAGATCGAGCGCGAAGCCGTGCGCAAGGAAACCGACGAAGCCTCGCTGCGCCGGCTGGAGCTGATCGGCGAAGAGATCGCCCGCCTCGAGCGCGAGTACAACGACTTCGAAGAGATCCTGAAGTCGGAAAAGGCGGCGGTGCAGGGCACCACCCACATCAAGGAAGAGATCGAGCGCCTGCGCCACCAGATGGAAGAGGCCAAGCGTCAGTCGAACTGGCAGCAGGTCTCCGAGCTGCAGTACGGGCGCCTGCCGGAACTCGAAGCGCAGCTCAAGCATGCGGAAGAGGCGGCCGGCCAGGACGACGGCGAGGCCGCGAAACCGAAGCTGCTGCGCACGCAGGTGGGCGCCGAGGAGATCGCCGAAGTGGTGTCGCGCGCGACAGGCATTCCCGTCTCGCGCATGATGCAGGGCGAGCGCGACAAGCTGCTCCATATCGAAGAAAAGCTGCACGAACGCGTGGTGGGCCAGGACGAGGCGATCGAAGCGGTGTCGGATGCGATCCGCCGTTCGCGCGCCGGCCTGTCCGACCCGAACCGTCCGTACGGTTCCTTCATGTTCCTGGGGCCGACGGGCGTCGGCAAGACCGAGCTGTGCAAGGCCTTGGCCAGCTTCCTGTTCGATACCGAGGAATCGATGATCCGCATCGACATGAGCGAATTCATGGAGAAGCACTCGGTCGCGCGGCTGATCGGCGCGCCGCCGGGCTATGTCGGCTATGAAGAGGGCGGTTACCTGACCGAAGCCGTGCGCCGCAAGCCCTACAGCGTGATCCTGCTCGACGAGATCGAGAAGGCGCACCCGGACGTGTTCAACGTGCTGCTGCAAGTGCTGGACGACGGCCGCATGACCGACGGCCAGGGCCGCACCGTCGACTTCAAGAACACGGTGATCGTGATGACCTCGAACCTGGGTTCGCACAAGATCCAGTCGATGGATACCGACGAGCCGGCGGTGGTGAAACTGGCCGTGATGGCCGAGGTGCGCGGACACTTCCGTCCCGAGTTCATCAACCGCATCGACGACATCGTCGTATTCCACGCGCTCGACGAGAAGAACATCGGCGCCATCGCCCGCATCCAGCTGCGCAGCCTGGAAGAGCGCCTGGCGAAGATGGAGATGACGCTCGACCTCGACGAAGAGGCCCTGCAGAAGATCGCGGAAGCCGGCTTCGACCCGGTGTACGGCGCGCGTCCCTTGAAGCGCGCGATCCAGCAGCAGATCGAAAATCCGCTGTCGAAGGCGATCCTGTCGGGCCGCTTCGGGCCAAAGGACACAATCCCGGTGCGCGTGCGACACGGGCAGCTGGTGTTTGGCGAGCAGGCGCAGGTGGAACTGGCCAAGTAAGCCAGCTTTGTCGACACAGCAGGGGCGCAGCGATGCGCCCCTTTTTTTGCGTAGGGCGGGCATGCCCGCCTCCGGCCTGTGCACACCGCACCGTCTCCCGCCGCCATGCGGCATGCAACGGTACGAACACGCGGGCATGCCCGCCCTACGGTACGCCGCCTCTACAGGCTGCTCCAAAATGTGCTGCACCAGCAAACCCGCGCCGTTTTGACTACACTGGTTCCTTTCGTTTTCCATAACAAGAACCATGAACGCAACAAGCCTGCGCCAGGACGCGCGCGTGATCGGCCTGGTCGGCACCTCGCACGGGGTGTCGCACTTCTTCCACCTGATCCTGGCCGGTCTGTTTCCCTGGCTGAAAGAAGCCTTCAGCTTGTCCTACTCCGAGCTCGGCCTGCTGATGACGGTGTTCTTCGTCATTTCCGGCATCGGCCAGGCCTTGTCGGGCTTCGTGGTCGACCGCGTCGGCGCGCGCCGCGTGCTGTTCACCGGCCATGCCCTGTTGGGCGTGGGCGCGCTGGTGCTGGCGTCGGCGCCGAGCTACGCGATGCTGTTGCTGGGCTCGTTTATCGCCGGTTGCGGCAACGCCGTGTTCCATCCGGCCGGTTACACGTTGCTGAACCATGGCGTGAGCAAGGAGCGCCTGGCCTACGCGTTCTCGGTGCATGGCATCTCGGGCAATATTGGCTGGGCGACGGCGCCGATCTTCCTGGCCGGCGTCGCCACCCTCTCGAGCTGGCGCGTGGCGCTGCTGGCCGCCAGCGCGATTCCCGCCTTGATGCTGCTGGTGCTGTTCCTGAATCGCGCCGTGCTGCCGAACGCAGCCACGGTGCCCAAGGGCGGAGACGCCGGCGCCAGTGCGTTCGGCTTCCTGCGCCTGCCGGCGGTCTGGATGTGCTTCGGCTTCTTTTTCCTGACCTCGGTGGCGCTGGGCGGCATCCAGGCATTCTCGTCGGCCAGCCTGACTTCCCTGTACGGCATTTCGCTGGCCACGGCGGCCACGGCCTACACCACTTTCATGCTGTCCTCGGCGGCGGGCATGGTGGCCGGCGGCTTCCTGGCGGCGCGCGCGCACAACCACGACCGCACGATCGCGATCTGCTTCCTGTTCGCCGCGGCGCTGGCCTTGCTCTTGTCGGCGTCGGTCGTGCCGGGACCGCTGGTGGTGCTGGTGATGGGCGCGATCGGCCTGTCGACCGGGGTGGCCGGTCCGTCGCGCGACCTGCTGATCCGCGCCGCCGCGCCGCCGAACGCCACGGGACGCGTGTTCGGCGTCGTCTATTCCGGCCTGGACAGCGGCATGGCGGTCGGCCCGGTGCTGTTTGGCATGCTGATGGATGGCGGCCACCCGGCCGGGCTGTTCATCGGCGTCGCCTTGTTCCAGACGCTGGCGATCGCCACCGCAGTGGGCGCCGGGGGCAGGGGACGGGCACCGTTGCCGCATAAAGCGTAAGCATAAAAAATAAGACAGGGGGCCGCGACGTCGGCAAATGTCGGGAAAATGACAACACGAAAAGCGCGGCTGATGGCCGCGTTTTTTTTATTCCTGCTAAGCGGCAATATTTCGCAAGGCTCGGATGCGGCCTGCTGCAACAATCGGCATTGCCCTGTCGCGCGATAATTTCACCATGTGAAATGACGCTACCATTTCGTGAAACGGCGCAGCAGAACGTGCCTGAAAGCTGCTTCCATGCTGAGAAATTCCTTTTCATATCATGGAATTTTCTTCTTAAGTGCCTGATTATAAATAATAAAAAATTAATCAGATGTCTTATATAAGAGTGATTGTGCGCTGCGCAAGCTGCGCTATGATTTATCCAACAGATTCACTTCGCAACTTGGCGTAACCGAGCTATAACTTCATCAGGAGAATCACCATGGCAACTCGTGAACAGCAGATCGCAGCATTGCAAAACGACTGGGACACCAACCCACGCTGGAAAGGTGTCGTGCGCAATTACACCGCCGAAGACGTGGTCCGCCTGCGCGGTTCGCTCCCGATCGAGCACACGCTCGCCAAGCGCGGCGCCGAGAAGCTGTGGGACCTGGTCAACAACGAACCCTTCGTCAACGCCCTCGGCGCCATGACCGGCAACCAGGCGATGCAACAGGTCAAGGCTGGCCTGAAAGCCATCTACCTGTCGGGCTGGCAAGTGGCGGGCGACGCCAACGTGGCCGGCGAAATGTATCCGGACCAATCGCTGTATCCGGCCAATTCGGTGCCGCTGGTCGTGCGCCGCATCAACAACACCTTCCAGCGCGCCGACCAGATCCAGTGGTCCGAAGGCAAGGGCGACATCGATTATTTCGCGCCGATCGTGGCCGATGCCGAAGCCGGTTTCGGCGGCGTGCTGAACGCCTTCGAGCTGATGAAAGCGATGATTGAGGCGGGCGCGGCCGGCGTGCACTTCGAAGACCAGCTGGCCTCGGTCAAGAAATGCGGCCACATGGGCGGCAAGGTGCTGGTGCCATCGCGCGAAGCGGTGGAAAAACTGACCGCGGCGCGCCTGGCGGCCGACGTGATGGGCACCCCGACCCTGGTCATCGCCCGGACCGATGCCGAAGCGGCTGACCTGCTGACCTCGGACGTCGATCCCAACGACCAGCCGTTCTGCACCGGCGAGCGCACCGTGGAGGGTTTTTATAAAGTGCGCAACGGCCTGGACCAGGCAATTTCCCGTGCGCTGGCGTATGCGCCGTTCGCCGACCTGGTCTGGTGCGAGACCGGTAAGCCTGACCTCGAATTTGCGCGCAAGTTCGCCGAAGCCGTGCACGCCAAGTTCCCGGGCAAGATGCTGGCCTATAACTGCTCGCCTTCGTTCAACTGGAAAAAGAACCTGGACGACGCGACCATCGCCAAGTTCCAGAAGGAGTTGGGCGCAATGGGCTACAAGTTCCAGTTCATCACCCTGGCCGGTTTCCACGCGCTGAACTATGGCATGTTCAATCTTGCCCACGGCTATGCACGGCGCCAGATGTCGGCCTTTGTCGAGCTGCAGGAAGCCGAATTCGCCGCCGCCGAGAAGGGCTTTACGGCAGTGAAACACCAGCGTGAAGTCGGTACCGGCTACTTCGACGCCGTGACCCAGGCCATCCAGCAGGGCCAGAGCTCGACCACGGCGCTGCACGGCTCGACCGAGGATGAACAATTCTTCGACGAGAAAAAGGTCGCATAAACCTGATCCAGTTGCCCGGTTTCGGGCGGGTTCGATGAAAAGCCGCGGCGCGCAAGTCCGCGGCTTTTTTCATTTGAAGCGAATATTCTCGGGTTGCTGCGGTTGTGGTGGATAATGTCGACAATTGCGCCCGGCGCGCGGCCGCCGCATTGCCGCACTGACTTATTCGATTAGATTGGAAATCCCCCCTTATGTTGAGCTATCGCCACGCCTTCCACGCGGGTAACCATGCCGACGTCCTCAAGCATTTCGTCCAAGTGCAATTGCACGAGTACATGAACCAGAAGGACACCGCCTACACCTATATCGACACCCACTCGGGCGCCGGCGTGTATGCGCTCGACAGCAGCTTCGCCTCGAAAAACGCCGAGTTCGACACGGGCATCGGCCCGCTGTGGACCCGCACCGACCTGCCGCCGGCGCTGGCGGACTATGTGAATCTGGTCAAGGGCATGAACCCGAGCGGCAAGATGCGCTACTACCCGGGCTCACCCTGGGTCGCCGACCAGATGACGCGCCCGGACGACCGCCTGCGCCTGTTCGAGCTGCATCCGTCCGACAGCAAGATTTTGGCGGACAATTTCCGCAAGGCGGAAGCGCACAAGGCCGAGCAGGGCGAGCGCTCGCGCGGCAAGCGCGTCATGATCGAGCGTGGCGACGGTTTCCTCAGCATGAAGGCGCTCTTGCCGCCGCCATCGCGCCGCGCGCTGGTGCTGATCGACCCGCCGTATGAAATGAAGGACGACTACCGCAAGGTAAAAGATGCTCTGGAAGAAGCGCTCGGACGCTTCCCGAGCGGCATCTTTGCCGTCTGGTATCCAGTGCTGCAGCGGATGGAATCGCGCCAGTTTGCCGACCGTCTGAAACGCTTGCCGGCCAAGGAATGGCTGAACGTCACGCTGACCGTGTCGACGCCGGGCCCGGACGGTTTCGGTTTGCACAGCAGCGGCATGTTCATCCTGAATCCGCCGTACACGCTCGAACCGATGCTGCGCGAAGTCATGCCCTACCTGGTGAAAGTGCTGGGCAAGGATGCGGGCGCCACCTTCGTCATCGAACGCGGCACCCAGGTGACCGGCGCGGCGGCGGCACGTGTCGGCGCCGGCGGCGGCGCGCGCCAGCCGATCGGCAATGCGCGCCGCGCCAGCCCGCTGTCGGGTACCGGCAGCCTGCGCCTGCCGGGGCAGGCGGCGGTGCCGCGCGCGGAAGCGGCGCCGGCCGATGCACGCCGTCCGGATGGTGCGGCGGCATCGAAAGTCGGCGCCGCCGAGCGCGCCAAGCGCTTCTCGCGCCCGGAAGGCGCGGCCGCGGGCGGCGATGCACGTCCGGCCTCGCGCCGTGATACGAGTGGCGCGCGTCCCGACGAGCGCTTTGATCCGGCACGCGAGCCGGGCGGTGCGGCGCGTGTGCGCTATGCGGACCAGCGTCCTAAAGCGTCCAGCGGCCGGCCGACGGCGGGCCGTCCCGATGCGGCGGCCGCTCCGGCGCGGCCACGCAAGCGCGGCTGACGTGTTCGCTGCCGCCGGCAAGCGCGCCGCGGCAGCGATTCAACCGTTTTCGGTTTCCATCAATGCAACCTGAGCGTTTTCGTGAACGCGAACGGATCATTTACGCAACGCGGCAGTGCGTTCGTTTCGATGTAAAAATGTAAAGATTAACGCGATGGTGTATAGTCGTTCGAGGGGCGCAACCATGCGCGCGCCTTGCCGCGCCTGCTATAAAGCAACTACAAGCACTGCTGTACAGCCAGGGTTTTGCTGCAAGAGTTTTCAGGAGTTTACATGCTTGCCGAAGTAAGGGCGCTATCGACCACGATGCCGCCCGACGAATTTTTCCTGGCGCGCCAGCCGATTCTCGGGCGCGACCAGCACCTGGTTGCTTACGAGCTGCTGTTTCGCGCAGCCGGCGAGCACGACGACGCGCGCCTGACCGACGGCGCAGCCGCCACCGCGGCCGTGATTTCCCACGCTTCCCAACTTGGCCTCGAGCAGGTCGTCGGCAACAAACTCGCCTTCGTCAATGTCGACGAGGTTGTCCTGATGAGCGACTTCGTTCGCTTCCTGCCACCGAATAAGGTTATCCTCGAAATCCTCGAGACCGTCAAGCCGACCGAGCCGTTGCTGGCCCGCGTGGCCGAGCTGAAGGAGCTCGGTTTCAAGTTCGCGCTCGACGACGTCGTCGACCACAGTGCCGAGGTCGATCAGCTGCTCGGCCTGGTCGACGTGGTGAAGATCGACCTGCAGGGCGTGGCGCCGGCGGCGCTGGGCCACCTGACGGCATCGCTGCGCACCTCCGGCAAGAAGCTGCTGGCCGAAAAGGTCGAGACCCAGCAGGAATTTCGCCTGTGCCAGGAACTCGGCTTCGATTATTTCCAGGGATATTATTTTGCGCGGCCGGTGATCCTCAGCGGCCGCAAGATCACGCCGTCCGAAATGGTCATCCTGCACCTGCTCGAACTGATCAATTCCGACGCCGACGACGCCACCATCGAGACGGCCGTCAAGCGCGACCCGCTGATCAGCCTGAACCTGCTGCGCCTGGTGAACAGCCGCGCCGCCGGTCCGGAACACCGCATCGAATCGGTGGCCGAGGCACTGACGCAGCTCGGCCGCAAGCAATTGCGGCGCTGGCTGCAGATCCTGATGTTCGCCGCGCCGGGCAGCAAGGTCGAGCTCAACTCGCCGCTGTTGCAACTGGCGACCACGCGCGGCAAGCTGCTCGAGCTGATGTCGCTGCAGGTGTGCCCGGACGACGTGCTCGGCGCCGAGCGCGCCTTTACGGTCGGCATCATGTCGTTGGCCGACGTCCTGTTCTCGATGCCGATGGCCGACATCCTGGAAAATGTCGAGCTGGCCGACGACGTGCGCGGCGCGCTGCTCGGGCGGGCCGGCGACCTGGGCGCGATGCTCGAGGTCGTCGAGCGCCTGGAAAAAGCCGACACCGGCCGCGAATTCACCGCGGCGCTGCGCAGGCTCGACCTGACCTCGAAGCAGGTGCGCGAGATCGAGCTGGCCGCCTTCGACTGGGTGCGCGAGCTGGTCCACGACGCGGCGTGAATTGATGCGTGACGGCGCATACGTCGGCGTTTGATCGCGCAGCGAGGCGGAGCCGACCGTCCGACGTTTGCAGCAGGACGCAGGGTGGACGGCTCCACCCGTGACGATGCGTCTACGCGACGCGTGCGCCGCCCATGCGTTCAACGCACGTCCGCATCGCCGCGCACTGGCACGAAGCCCAACGCGAGGTTTCACAGGCTGGTTGAATGCGTGGGCGGCGTTCGAGCCGCCGCGCAATCAGGCCGCCGAGTATAGCCGCCCACCCTACTGGTCAGCGCACTGTCCCAGGTGCCCGCAGCAGGACGTAGGGTGGGCGGCTCCACCCGTGACGATGCGTCTACGCGACGCGTGCGCCGCCCACGCGTTCAACGCACGTCCGCATCGCCGCGCACTGGCACGAAGCCTTACACGAGGTTTCACAGGCTGGTTGAACGCGTGGGCGGCGTTCGAGCCACCTTTCAATCCCGCCATCCGGAGTAGCCGCCCACCTTACGGGTAGGCAGCAACGCAGCCTTACTGCCCCAAAAACAAAAACACCGTCGGCTTCTTGTGAAAGTCCGGCATCTTCCCGGCTGCCAGCTGGGCTTTCCACTTGGCAGCGCTCAAGGTGCGCACCGATTCGGTCGGCAGCGACAAATCCGTCGCCACGCACACCAGCGTACCCGGCTGGCAACTCCCCACCAGCGCTTCCAGCATTTGTCCGTTGCGATACGGCGTTTCGATTAGCAATTGCGTCTGCTTTTCCGCACGCGAGCGCGCCTCCAGTTCACGGATGCGCTTGGTGCGCGCGGCGGCGTCGGTGGGCAGGTAGCCGTTGAAGGCGAAGCTCTGACCGTTCAGACCGCTTGCCATGACGGCCAGCAGCAGCGAGGACGGGCCGACCAGCGGCCGCACCGTCACGCCGTGCTGATGGGCCAGGCGCACCAGGTCGGCGCCCGGGTCGGCCACGGCCGGCACGCCGGCTTCCGAGACCAGGCCGGCATCTTCGCCGGCCAGCAGCGGCGCCAGCAGTTCGACCAGCGCGGCGGCGGGGGTGTTGACGTTCAGTTCGGCGATGCGGATTTCCTGCAGCGGTTTCACCAAAGGATGGTCGATCGCTATCAGCTTCAAAAAGGCGCGTGCGGTTTTGGCGTTTTCGGCGACGAAATAGCCGAGCTGGGACGTGATTGCCTGCACTTGGCCGGGCAGGACGTGGGATAGGGCGCCGGGGGCGGCGTCGGTGGGACCGAGGGTGTTGGGAATCAGGTAAAGGGTGCCGGGCATGAGTCGATAAAAAAGGTTAAACGCCGAAGAAAGACACGCCGGCGCGGCGCAGCATGCCGGTCAGTGCGATCAGGGGCAGGCCGGTGAGGGCAGTCGGGTCGGAGGAGTCGATGCGCTCGATGAGGGCGATGCCGAGGCCTTCGTTCTTGGCGCTGCCGGCGCAATCGTAGGGCTGCTCGATGCGCAGGTAGGCGTCGAGTTCGGCGTCGGGCAGATCGCGAAAGCGCACGAACACCTGCACATTCTCGACCTCGGCCGTGCCGCTGCGCCCATCCCACAGGCACAGCGCCGTATGGAATACGACTTCGCGGCCGCGCATGGTTTGCAGTTGCGCCAGCGCGCGGGCGTGGTCGCCCGGTTTGCCGATCTGGGCGCCGTCGAGCGTGGCGACCTGGTCGGAGCCGATCACGAGCGCGCCGGGGTGAGATAGTGCGATCGCTTCGGCCTTGGCGCGGGCCAGGCGCAGCGCCGTCGCCTCGGGTGCTTCGCTATCGAGAGGCGTCTCGTCGATATGCGGTGCGATCGCCTCGAAGGGCAGGTGCAGGCGCGCCAGCAGTTCGCGCCGGTATTGGGAACTCGACGCTAAAATCAGGCGCGGTGCGGTAGAACTTGGTATCATGTGCGCGCTCGAAGAATAATGAATAAAACAGACGGATGGCCCGTCCCGGCAGGCAATGCCGATCGTAGGGACATCGCAGCCGTGGATCGCCGCAACAGATGCGCGGCGCCAGGGCCAAAAAAAGCGCCAAGTCTTTGACTGCACGCGGATAACCCTGTTATTATCGCAGGTTTTCCGGGGACGTTTTCTGCAATGAGCGCTTTTGTCATCGACGCTTTTGAATTTTGCCGGACCAACGGCCACCGCGAAGGGGTCACCCCTGTTACGGAAATGACCCGCCTCGCCGCCGATTGCGCCAACACCAGTGGTGAGATCGCCTGGTCGATCGATGGCGGGACGACGCCGCAAGGCTACCCGACCATGACCCTGTCGGTGGCTGGCCCGGTCCAGCTGGTATGCCAGCGCTGCCTGGCCCCGTTCGACTACTGCATCGATTCGTCGACCCAGCTGGTGCTGGGACGCGACGACGAGGAAGCCGACGGAATGGAAGAAGTCCTCGACGACGAGAGCATCGACGTGATCGTCGGCAGCCACACTGCCGATATCCGCGAGCTGCTCGAGGACGAAGCCCTGCTGGCCCTGCCGCAGGCGCCGAAGCACGAGGTTTGCCCGGGCACGACGCTGCTCGACAGCCTGAAGTCTGAAAAGGTCTCGCCGTTCGCCGGCTTGAAGAACCTGAAATCCGAATAAGTAGATCCGAATAAGTAGTAAGCAGTTGTAGTCAAACGCGCGCACAGTCGAGTATGTCAGGGCAGCGTTTTAAACATGTTTGGCAATCGTGAGATTGCCAATGGGATACTCGATGTGCATGTTTTTGCAAATCGATTGTGTTAGAATTTTCGAACTTTAGTATTAGGAGTCATCATGGCAGTTCAGCAGAATAAGAAGTCCCCATCGAAGCGCGGTATGCACCGTTCGCACGATTTCCTGGTTGCACCTAACCTGGCAGTCGAGCCTGTGACCGGCGAAACCCACCTGCGTCACCACATCAGCCCGAACGGCTTCTACCGTGGTCGTAAAGTCCTGAAGACCAAGAACGACGAGTAATCGCCGTCTTGTTTTTCTGTACCATGAAAGCGGTGCAACGTATGTTGAGTGCGTGGCGCCGCTTTTTCTTTGCCCCTGGCCGCCGCATTGTGCGCGCCAACACGGTTTCCGTTCCGAACCGGCATGTGCCTGCCGTGCGCATGCATCCTGCCGCCACCGTCGCGTGAACCGCGGTAAGACCCCAGATGACAATTAAAATATCCATCGACTGCATGGGCGGAGACCACGGTCCTTCCGTTACCATCCCGGCAGCCCTCTCCTTTCTCAAGCAACAGCCGGACGCCGAACTGATCCTGGTCGGCGTCGACGAGACGCTGCGCGCCGAGCTGAAAAAACACCACGCCGAGCATACCCCGCGCCTGTCCATCAAACACGCCTCCGAAGTGGTGGCGATGGACGATCCGATTGAAGTCGCGCTGCGCCGCAAGAAGGATTCTTCGATGCGCGTCGCGGTCGAGCTGGTGAAAGAGGGCGGCGCCCACGTCTGCGTCTCGGCCGGCAATACCGGCGCCTTGATGGCCGTCTCGCGCTACGTGCTGAAGACCATGGCCGGCGTCGACCGCCCGGCGATCTGCTCGATCCTGCCGAACCAGAAGAACGGCCCGACCTACATGCTCGACCTGGGCGCCAACGTCGACTGCACCCCGCATCACCTGCACCAGTTCGCGATCATGGGCTCGGTCCTGTTCTCGGCCATGGAAGGCGTCAAAAAGCCCAGTATCGGCCTGCTGAACGTCGGCACCGAAGAGATCAAGGGCAACGAAGTCGTGAAGGAAACGGCGCAGCTGCTGCGCGCCGACCACGAACGCGGCTCCCTGAATTTCTACGGCAACGTCGAAGGCAACGACATCTTCAAGGGCACTACCGACGTGGTCGTTTGCGACGGATTCGTCGGCAACGTCACGCTGAAAGCCATCGAAGGCCTGTCGCGCCTGTTCAAGTCGGTGTTCAAGCAGAACGTGCTGTCGATGATGGGGGCCGTGCTCGCGCGCGGTGCCCTCAAGAAGCTCAATCCGGAACGCTACAACGGCGCCAGCCTGCTCGGCCTCAAGGGCCTGGTATTCAAGAGCCACGGCGGCGCCAACGCCTATGCCTTCGAATGGGCAATTAAACGCGCTTTCGATGCGGCGAAATATAATGTACAAGAGCAACTGTCGGCGATGATCGCCGAATTGATGCCAGACACGCCTGACGCCCAGCGCCAGGTTTGATTGACGACGGAACTCGGGTGGAAACGCAATGACTGTCTACAGCAAAATCATCGGCACCGGCAGCTACTTGCCGGCGCGCAGGGTCACTAACGACGATCTGGCGGCGGAACTGGCCGCCAAGGGCATCGAGACCTCGGACGAGTGGATCGTTTCGCGCAGCGGCATTTCCGCTCGCCACTACGCCGCGGCCGACCAGAAGTCGTCCGACCTGGCCGTCGAAGCGGCCAAGCGCGCGCTCGAGATGGCAGGCAAAACACCGCTCGACGTCGACATGGTAATCGTCGCCAGTTCGACCCCGGATTTCCAGGGCAGCTTCCCGAGCACGGCTTGCATCGTCCAGCAAAAGCTGGGCATGACCAACCACAGCGCCGCCTTCGACGTGCAAGCTGTCTGCAGCGGTTTTGTCTATGCCGTCTCGACCGCCGATGCCTTCATTAAATCCGGCATGCACAAGACGGTGCTGGTGATCGGCGCCGAAGTGTTTTCGCGCATCCTGAATTTCGAAGACCGCACCACCTGCGTGCTGTTCGGCGACGGCGCCGGCGCCGTGGTGATGACGGCATCGAACGAGCCCGGCATCCTGGCTTCGAAGCTGCACGCCGACGGCACCCATGCCGACATCCTGTCGATTCCGCCGAACCCGGCCGGCAGCGCCGCCAGCGGCGGTTTCCTGCACATGGATGGCCAGGCCGTGTTCAAGCTGGCCGTCACCGTGCTCGAAGAAGTCGCCACCGAAGTGCTCGATGCGGCGCAGATGAAAGCGTCGGACGTCGACTGGCTGATCCCGCACCAGGCCAACATCCGCATCATGAAGAGCACGGCGAAGAAGCTGGGCCTGCCGCTCGAGCGCATGGTCGTCACCGTCGACGAGCACGGCAATACCTCGGCGGCCTCGATTCCGCTGGCGCTCGATCTAGCCGTGCGCGATGGTCGCATCAAAGCAGGCGACAATATCCTCATGGAAGGCGTCGGCGGCGGCTTTACCTGGGGCGCGATTTTGGCGCGCATGTAAATCAGCCGGCTGCGCTGAAGAATTCACAAGGACGAAAAAGAAGATGAGCAAATTCGCATTCCTGTTTACCGGCCAGGGCGCGCAAGCGGTCGGCATGCTGAACGGCTTCGCCGGCAACGCCGCGGTCGAAGACACCGTCACCGAGGCTTCCGAGTCGCTTGGCCTGGACATCGGTAAATTGATCGCCGAGGGTCCGAAGGAAGACCTCGACCTCACCACCAATACCCAGCCGGTCATGCTGACTGCGGCGGTGGCCGTGTACCGCGCCTGGATCGCCGCCGGCGGCCCGGCACCAAGCATCGTTGCCGGCCACAGCCTGGGCGAATACTCGGCCCTGGTGGCCGCCGGCGTGATCGACTTCAAGGACGCCGTGCCGCTGGTGCGCTTCCGCGCCCAATCGATGCAGGAAGCGGTGCCGGTCGGGCAGGGCGGCATGGCCGTCGTGCTGGGCCTGCAGGCGGACGACGTGCGTGCCGTTTGTGCCGAGGCAAGCCAGGGTGAAGTCGTCGAAGCCGTCAACTTCAACGAGCCGACCCAGATCGTGATCGCCGGCCACGCCGCCGCGATCGACCGCGCCTGCGAGATCGCCAAGGCCAAGGGCGCCAAGCGCGCCATGAAGCTGGCGGTCTCGGCGCCGTTCCACTCGTCGCTCTTGAAGCCCGCCTCGGACCGCCTGCGCGACTACATGGAAAAGCTGACGTTCAACGCGCCGCGTATCGATTTGATCAACAACGTCGATGTCGCTATCCTGAGCGATCCGGCAGCGATCAAGGACGCCTTGGTGCGCCAGGCCGCGGGTCCCGTGCGCTGGGTCGAGACGATGCAAAAGATGGCGGCGCAAGGCGTCACCCAAGTCATCGAATGCGCGCCAAGCAAGACCCTGATCAGCATGGCCAAGCGGATCGATCCGGTGCTCGTCGGCGAAGCGCTGACGGACCAGGCCGCGCTCGAGCGCGTACTTGCAACCGTCAAGGGCGCTTGAGCCCGCTGTTTAGATAAGGAAAAGAACTACATGAACCTGCAGAACCAAGTCGCTCTCGTTACCGGCGCCTCGCGCGGCATCGGCAAGGCCATCGCACTCGAGCTGGCGCGCCAGGGCGCCACCGTGGTCGGCACCGCCACCAGCGCATCCGGCGCCGAAGCGATCACGGCCTACCTGGCCGAATTCGGCGGCAAGGGCCTGGTGCTGAACGTCACCGACGCAGCCAATTGCACGGCCGTGATGGACGAGATCCAGAAGACCTTCGGCGCCGTCGCCATCCTCGTCAACAATGCCGGCATTACCCAGGACAACCTGGCCATGCGCATGAAGGACGAGGAATGGGACAGCGTGATCGCGACCAACCTCACCGCCGTCGGCCGCCTGTCGCGTGCCGTGCTGCGCGGCATGATGAAAGCGAAGCAGGGCCGCATCATCAATATCACCTCGGTGGTCGGTTCGTCCGGCAATCCGGGCCAGATGAACTACGCCGCCGCGAAAGCGGGCGTGGCCGGCATGACGCGTGCGCTGGCGCGCGAAATCGGCAGCCGCAACATCACCGTCAATTGCGTCGCGCCCGGTTTCATCGATACCGACATGACCAAGGGCCTGGGCGAAGGCCAGCACGAAGCGCTGCTCACGCAAATCCCGCTGGGCCGCCTCGGCCAGCCCGAAGACATCGCCCATGCGGTGGCTTTCCTGGCCGGTCCGAATGCCGCGTACGTCACCGGCACCACGCTGCACGTGAATGGCGGGATGTACATGAATTGATGTCCGATTCTAGCCGCGCGGGGCGTACGATTGAAATGCGCCATAATGAATCGCGGCAGAATCTCATCTTTTAGCAGGCGTTCCTGCTGAATTAGCGGCAGACGCCGAAAATAGTTTTTCAGCGCGCAAACCTGATAAAATGCGCGCACTTTCCGCAACACATACCTAATGGAGCCATAACATGTCGGATATCGAACAACGCGTTAAAAAAATCGTCGCTGAGCAACTGGGTGTTGCAGAAGCCGACATCAAAATCGAGTCCTCGTTCGTTGACGACCTCGGCGCAGATTCCCTGGACACCGTTGAACTGGTGATGGCCCTGGAAGACGAGTTCGAAATGGAAATCCCTGACGAGCAGGCTGAGAAGATCACCACCGTCAAGCAGGCGATCGACTACGCAACTGCGCACGTTAAGGCCTAAGCGGGCCTAAGCTGTTTTAGTTTTTCGGGAGAATCGCTTGAGCCGTTCACGCAACCGCCGCGTCGTCATTACCGGCCTGGGCTGCATTTCACCTATCGGCAATTCGATTGCCGAAGCGTGGGACGCGGCACTGGCCGGCAAGTCGGGCATTGCCAACATCACCAGGTTCGATGCCACGCCGTTTTCGACCCGCTTTGCGGGCGAAGTCAAAGGCTTCAATATCGAGGATTACATCCCCGCCAAGGAAGCCCGCAACATGGATACGTTTATCCATTTCGGCATGGCGGCCGGCATCCAGGCCCTGCAGGATTCGGGTCTCGAAGTCACTGAAGAAAACGCCGACCGCATCGGCGTGATTGTCGGTTCGGGTATCGGCGGCTTGCCGCGGATCGAAGAGCAGAAGGACGAGTACGACAAGCGCGGCCCGCGCCGCATTTCGCCGTTCTTCGTGCCGGCGTCGATCATCAACATGATCTCGGGCGACCTCTCGATCAAATACGGCCTGCGCGGTCCGAACCTCGCCATCGTCACGGCCTGCACCACCGGCCTGCATTGCATCGGCGCGGCTGGCCGCCTGATCGAATACGGCGACGCCGACGTGATGATCGCCGGCGGTGCCGAGTCGACCATCTCGCCGCTGGGCCTGGGCGGTTTCGCCTCGGCACGCGCGCTGTCGTCGCGCAACGAAGATCCGGCCACGGCTTCGCGTCCCTGGGACCGCGACCGCGACGGCTTCGTGCTGGGCGAGGGCGCCGGTGTCATGGTGCTGGAAGAGTACGAGCACGCCAAGGCGCGCGGCGCGAAGATCTACGCCGAGCTGCTGGGCTTCGGCATGAGCGCCGATGCGAACCACATCACGGCGCCGATGGAAGACGGCAGTGGCGCGAGCCGCTGCATGGTCTCGGCCATGAGCAATGCCGGCATCAACGCCGACCAGGTGCATTACGTCAATGCACACGGTACCTCGACGCCGCTGGGCGACCTCGCCGAAGTACAGGGCATCAAGCGCACCTTCGGCGACCATGCCGGCAAGCTGGTGGTCAATTCGACCAAGTCGATGACCGGCCACTTGCTGGGCGGCGCCGGCGGCCTCGAGTCGGTGTTCACCGTGCTGGCGATCCACAACCAGGTTTCGCCGCCGACGATCAACCTGTTCAACCAGGATCCGCAGTGCGATCTCGACTTCGTGGCGAACACCGCCCGCGAGATGCAGATCGATTACGCTGTGAAAAACTCGTTCGGTTTCGGTGGCACCAACGGTACCCTCGTTTTTGCCAAAGTTTAAGCACGACGTGTGAACCTGCTGCGCCCGGTCCTGTCTAACGGATCGGGCGCCTGACCCTGCCGCATCCCGCGCGCGGCAGGCGTTCCGTTTTACTTTCCTTTCCTTGCCGTGTCCCTTGCCGTGTCCGCACGTATTGCGCCGTCACGCCGCTTGCGCACAGCCTTGCTGCTGTTCGCGCTGGCGCAGCTGTGCGCGGCATTTGCCGTCGGCATCTTGTTGCCCGAACGCGTCGCCGGCGCGCCGTTTTGTGCAGCCTTTTTCCTGCTCACAGCACTCTGTTCCCTGCGCGGATGGGCAGGCGCGACAAAGACGCACCGGATTGATGTATCTGGAACCGGCGCCATGCACCTGACGGTACAACAGGAGATGGGAGCCGATGCGCTGGCGTCCACAGGAACCGCCGTTACGCTGTTGCCCGCAACACTCATCTGGCCCTCGCTGCTACTCCTGCACCTGGCCGATGCGGATGGGACCAGGCATGTTTTGCCGGTCCTGCGCGACAGCCTGGCGCCGGCAGAATACCGGGCGTTGCGCGTTGCAATCGGCACCTTGTCTCGGTGCCATGAACGTACGGCACCGACAACTGAAATACTTTGAACTTATTGCAGCAGGCCAACTCTTACGTAGGGAGCGGCCGCTGTTCATGGGGCACGGTCAGTGACAACAGAACGCGAAGGTGATCAACTGCTGGTCGAACGCGTCCAGGCCGGCGACCGGCAGGCGTTCGACTTGTTGGTGGCGAAGTATCAGCGCCGGCTGATGCGCCTGGTGTCGCGCCTCGTGCACGACCCGGCGGAAGCTGAAGATGTGGTGCAAGAAACGTTTATTAAGGCTTTTCGGGCCTTGCGCCACTTTCGCGGGGAGTCTGCGTTTTATACTTGGCTATATCGCATAGGCATCAATACGGCGAAGAATTATCTGGTTACACAGGGCAGGCGCGCACCGACCTCGACCGAGGCAGATTCGGAACGTGCCGAAGGGTTTGACGATGCGGACAGCTTGCGCGACATAAACACGCCGGAGTCGATGTTGGCGAGCAAGCAGATCGCTTATACGGTGAATGCAGCAATGGAAGCGCTACCGCTGGAATTGCGGACCGCGATTGTCCTGCGCGAAATTGAGGGTTTGAGCTACGAGGAAATCTCCGAAGTGATGGCGTGTCCCATTGGCACCGTGCGCAGCAGGATATTTCGTGCGCGCGAAGTCATCGCCGAAAAATTGAAGCCTTTGCTCGATTTTCCGGCTGACAAACGTCGGTAGCGATGATTGCATAACCGGCGCCCCAGCGAATCTGGGGCAACGGGTTAATCCAGGTTCCCTGATACCTGGACATTTATTTGGATCACATTGCTACTGGAACGACTGATGGACACGAACAAAAAAAACCGCGAACGTATTTGCGCCCTGAGCGACGACGCGTTGCCGAAGGACGACCACGAGCTGGCCTGCGCAGCCCTGCGCACGGCCGATGGAATAGCAGCGTGGGAAGTGTACCACCTGATCGGCGACGTGCTGCGCACGGGAGAGTCTGCCGACCTCTCGCCTGGCTTCGCGGCGCGCCTGAGTGCGCGCCTGGCCGAGGAGCCGCTGCACGCGCGCCGTCCGGCGCTCGAGATCGACCACATGAAGCCGGCCGCGCTGGCGGCGTCAACGTCTTCCACCTGAGGCGGGATCGGCGCCGCGCCCCGCGCGCGCCAGTCCCGGTTGTCGGCGCAGCAAGGTTTCCTGGCGCCGGCTGCTTGCACAGGCGTGACATTGCACGGCCTGTCGCTCATGCGTGTACAGCATCGCGCCACACTGCGCCGCATCAAGCTTCCATTGCTCGTCGCAAATACCGCGCTCAGGACGCCGGCCGCCAGCCGTTTTTTCGGTCACTCCCTGGTTCATTGCAACCCCGGTTGCCTGCACGGCGCCCGCCTGCCGTCCCTGAAACGTCCCTCATCCGCATGCGCGACAAGACGCCGGGTTTTGGCTTACCATAACGTCAATCCCGTCCTCACTTCCTGACTCTCATGACAAGCAAAACAATTGCCAGCGCATTCCTGTCGGCCCTGCTGTTGACGGGCGCTGGCCTGTCCTTTTCGCCGCTGGCGCACGCCGCCGCGCCAGTCCCGACGCCGGTGGTGACGGGCCTGCCCGACTTTTCCGATTTGATCGACAAGGCGGGTCCGGCGGTGGTCAACATTCGCACCACCGAGCGCGTGCGCCTGGGGCAGGGCGGGCCGGGCGAAGAAGAGATGCAGGAATTCCTGCGCCGCTTCTTCGGCCAGCCGATTCCGCGCCGCCGCTCGCCGCAACCGCAGCAGGAAGAGCAGGAAGTGCAGCGCGGGGTCGGTTCCGGCTTCATCATTTCCGACGATGGCTATGTACTGACGAATGCCCACGTGGTCGAGGGCGCGGATGAAGTGACGGTCACGCTGACCGACCGCCGCGAATTCAAGGCCAAGGTGCTCGGCGCAGACCGCCGTTCCGACGTCGCCCTGCTGAAAGTGAGCGCAAGTAACCTGCCGTACCTGCGTACGGGGGACTCGAGCAAGATCCGTGTCGGCGAATGGGTGATCGCGATCGGCTCGCCCTTTAACCTCGACAACACGGTCACCGCCGGCATCATCTCGGCCAAGTCGCGCGACACCGGCGAATACCTGCCGCTCATTCAAAGCGACGTCGCCGTCAACCCCGGCAATTCGGGCGGCCCGCTGATCAACATGCGTGGCGAAGTCATCGGTATCAATTCGCAGATCGCCACGCTCTCCGGCGCCTACAACGGCATTTCGTTCGCAGTGCCGATCGACGAAGTCATGCGCGTGGCCGACCAGCTCAAGAAAACCGGCCGCGTGACCCGTGGGCGCCTGGGCGTGCAGATCAGCGAAGTCACGCGCGACGTCGCAGAATCGCTGGGCCTGGGCAAGGCGCGCGGCGCCGAAGTGTCGATGGTCGAGGTGGGCGGCCCGGCCGAGAAGGGCGGCATCAAGGTCGGCGACATCATCCTGAAATTCAATGGCCAGCCGATCGAGACGACGCGCGACCTGCCGCGCCTGGTCGGCGCCGCCAAGATCGGCACCCGCGCCAGCGTCACCGTCTGGCGCCGCGGCGCCCAGCTTGACGTGCCGGTCACGATCGTCGCGCTGGAAGAGGACAAGGCCGCCGCCGCCAAGCCGACGCCGAACAAGCCGGCGCCGGGCGCCGCGCCGAACGTGCTCGGCCTGAACGTGTCGAACCTCAGCCCCGAACAGCGCCGCACCCTCAAGATCGAGGGTGGCGTCGTGGTCGACGCCTCCGAGGGCAGGGCGGCCACGGCCGGCGTGCGTGCGGGCGACGTGATCCTGCAGATGAATAACGTCGAGATCAAGGACGCGACCCAGTTCAACGCCCTGGCGACCAGGCTCGATCCGAAGAAGAGCGTGGCAGTGCTGGTGCGGCGCGAGAACGTCACCCAGTACCTCGTCATCAAGCCTGCGAAGTGAGCCAGCTAACCCCGCAGTTCGCTTCGCAGTTCACTCTCTACTCGCGCAGTTACTGCCACCTGTGCGAGGACATGCTGGCGGCCTTGCAGGCACTGGCGCCGGCGGGGCAACCGTTCGAAGTCGACGTCATCGACGTCGACGCCGACCCGGCCCTGGTCGAGCGCTTCGACGAGCTGGTGCCGGTGCTCTACGGCCGGCTCGACGCGCCCGAGCTGTGCCACTACTTCCTCGACGAAGCGGCAGTGCGCCAGTACCTCGCAGGGTGGACCGGGCCACGAGAGGCGGCTCCGCCGTCCACGCGTTCAGCCGGCTGATGAACAATCGCGACGGCTGTTCAACCAATCGTTGAACGCGTGGACGGCATAGCCGTCCACCCTGCATTCGTCGGGCATAGCGCCCGTTATCCAACGTCTGCCGCCGCCTCGATGGTCCGCCCACCCAATTTCCGGGCTTTCTACCCTGAAATCCGGTAAAATGCCTGGTTTGAAAAAGCCTATGTTCCTGGCATACCGGCTTGTCACGTTGAATAGGGCGCTCGCCTGGGGAGGATCAGCCCCACACGAAGCGCCTTTTTCGTATTGCGCGGGCAGTTCGCGGCGCCGCCCGGCCCCGTGTCGGCGGCCTCGCCCCTTTTTGGTTTTGAGCTTTGTTAATGAACAACATACGTAACTTCTCCATCATCGCCCACATCGACCACGGCAAATCGACCCTGGCCGACCGCATCATCCAGCTGTGCGGCGGCCTGTCGGACCGCGAAATGGACGCGCAGGTGCTCGACTCGATGGACCTGGAGCGCGAGCGCGGCATTACCATCAAGGCGCAAACCGCCGCCCTGCAATACAAGGCGCGCGATGGCCAGGTCTACAACCTGAACCTGATCGACACCCCGGGCCACGTCGACTTCTCCTATGAAGTCTCGCGCTCGCTGTCGGCCTGCGAAGGCGCGCTGCTGGTCGTCGACGCCTCGCAAGGCGTCGAGGCGCAGACGGTCGCCAACTGCTACACCGCGCTCGACCTGGGCGTGGAAGTGGTGCCAATCCTGAACAAGATCGACTTGCCGCACGCCGACCCGGACAACGCCAAGAAGGAAATCGAAGACGTCATCGGCATCGACGCCTCGGAAGCGACCACCTGCTCGGCCAAGACCGGCCTGGGCGTGGAAGACGTGCTGGAAGACCTGATCAAGCGCGTGCCGCCGCCAAAAGGCGATCCGGATGCGCCGCTGCAGGCGCTGATCGTCGACTCCTGGTACGACCCGTACGTCGGCGTCGTGATGCTGGTGCGCGTGGTCAACGGCACGCTGCGTCCGAAAGACAAGATCCTCCTGATGGCGACCGAGTCGGTCAACCTGGTCGAAAACATCGGCGTCTTCACGCCGCGCTCGGTCTCGCTGCCGGAACTGAAGGCTGGCCAGGTCGGCTTCATCATCGCCGGCATCAAGGAACTGACCGCCGCCAAGGTGGGCGATACCGTGACCCTGGCCAACCGTCCGGCGCCCGCGCCACTGCCGGGCTTCAAGGAAGTCCAGCCGCAGGTGTTCGCCGGTCTGTTCCCGGTGGAAGCGAACCAGTACGATGCGCTGCGCGACTCGCTGGAAAAGCTGAAGCTCAACGACGCCGCCCTGATGTACGAGCCGGAAGTGTCGCAGGCGCTGGGCTTCGGCTTCCGCTGCGGCTTCCTGGGCTTGCTGCACATGGAGATCGTGCAGGAACGCCTGGAACGCGAATTCGACATGGACCTGATTACGACCGCGCCGACCGTGGTGTATGAGGTCGAGATGCGCGACGGTTCCATTATCCGCGTCGACAACCCCTCGAAGATGCCGGAGCCGTCGAAGATCAATGAAGTGCGCGAGCCGATCGTCGACGTCAACCTCTACATGCCGCAGGAGTATGTCGGCTCGGTGATGACGCTCTGTAACGGCAAGCGCGGCATCCAGATGGACATGGCCTACCACGGCCGCCAGGTCAAGCTGCACTACGAAATCCCGATGGCGGAAATCGTGCTCGACTTCTTCGATCGCCTGAAGTCGACGTCGCGCGGCTATGCCTCGATGGATTACGAGTTCAAGGAAAACCGCTCGGCCGACGTCGTCAAAGTCGACATGCTGATCAACAGCGAGAAGGTCGATGCGCTGGCGATCATCGTGCACCGTGCGAATGCGCCCTACCGCGGACGCCAGGTGGCGGCCAAGATGCGCGAACTGATTCCGCGCCAGATGTTCGACGTGGCAATCCAGGCCGCCATCGGCGCGACCATCATCTCGCGCGAAAACGTCAAGGCGCTGCGCAAGAACGTGCTGGCCAAGTGCTACGGCGGCGACATTAGCCGTAAAAAGAAACTGCTTGAGAAACAAAAAGCCGGTAAGAAACGCATGAAGCAGGTCGGTTCGGTGGAGATTCCACAAGAAGCCTTCCTTGCCATCCTTCAAGTGGAAGATAAATAGCAATGCAACCAATCCTGGCGAATTTTGCGCTCATCCTGTTCGTGCTCATGGTGGTTACGGGCGTCATCTGGTTTTGGGACGTGTTTGTCCTGTCGAAGCAGCGCCGCGCCGCGGCCGATGCCGCCCTGGCCGAGTACGATGCGCGCGCGGCCAAGCTGACCGCAGACGGCATCAAGGTCGACAACAAGGGCAACCGCGCCGCGCTGGAAGCAGGGCACCTGCGCCAGCCGACCTGGGTCGAGTATTCGGGCAGTTTCTTTCCCGTAATCGCAGCGGTGTTCTTCCTGCGCTCCTTCCTGTGGGAACCGTTCAAGATCCCGTCGAGCTCGATGGTGCCGACCCTGCTGGTGGGCGACCTGATCTTGGTGAACAAGTACACCTACGGCATCCGCCTGCCGATCGTGAACAAGAAGATCATCGAGGTCAACGATCCGCAGCGCGGTGACGTCATGGTCTTCAAGTATCCGAAGGACATGAGCCAGGATTACATCAAGCGCGTCATCGGCGTGCCTGGTGACAAGATCACTTACGAAAACAAGCGCCTCAGCGTCAACGGCGTGCCGGTACAGTACACGGCGCTCGACGATTACCTGGACGACGAACGGCCTGTGTATCACAAGCAGTTGATCGAAAAGCTGCCGGGCAGCGAGCACCGCATCCTGAACACGGAACCGGCGCGTTCGTTCAACCTCGACAGCGTGGAAAACTTCCCGCTGCGCGAAGCCTGCGAGTACACCTACGACCGATTTACTTGTACTGTCCCTGCAGGCAATTACTTCATGATGGGCGACAACCGCGACAACAGCGCGGACAGCCGTTACTGGGGTTTTGTTCCCGATAAGAATATCGTCGGCAAGGCCTTCCTGGTGTGGATGAACTTCGGCGATCCGAAGCGCATCGGCGGCATCAAGTAAGGCGTGTTGGTCAACAAGGCAGGTTCACCTCGGGGAGAGCAGATGGGCGAGCATAAACAGGTTGTGCCGGGCAGGCAGGCGGGCATCTCGCTCACCGGACTGATCCTGGTGTTGATGGTACTCGGCTTCTTTGCGCTGCTGGCCATCAAGATCGTGCCCTCCTTCCTCGAGTACCGCGCCGCGCGTGATGGCATGGTGCGCGCCAAAGCGGCCGGCGGCAGTCCCGCCGAGATGCGCGAGGCTTTCGACAAGTTTGCGCAAATTAACGACGTCGAAGCCATCCGCGGCCGCGACCTCGTCATCAGCCGCGAGGGGGCCAGCCCGGAAATCAGCTTCTCCTACGAAAAGCGCATTCCGCTGACCGGGCGCGCCACCCTCGTCATCGATTACGATGGCACGACCGACCCCAGCGGCGTCGTGGCAGAGAAAGCGGACTGATCCGCCGTCCGGCGCCGGTAGGATTGATTCCGGCATGTCGGCACGCATCTTGGCGGGCACTCAGTGGGTACCTCAGTGAGCACCCCAATGAGCACCGCAAATGACACATCACCATGGCGCGCGCCGTCCGGCGCCGTCCAACCGAGCAGGAAGCGCCGACTTTGCAGCGGCCGTACTACAATACATCGACAATGAATCTTCAGTTATTGCAAACGCGCTTGGGTTACACGTTCCGGGATGCTGGCCTCTTGCAGCAGGCCCTGACACACCGCAGCCATAGCAGCCTGCATAACGAACGCCTCGAGTTCCTGGGCGACTCGATCCTGAACTGCGTGGTCGCCTCGATCCTGTACGAACGCTTCAGCCACCTCGACGAGGGCGACTTGTCGCGCCTGCGCGCCAATCTCGTCAAGCAGCAGTCGCTGTACGAAATCGCCCAGAAGCTCGAACTCTCGCAGTTCCTGCGCCTGGGCGAGGGCGAGCTGAAATCGGGCGGCTTCCGCCGTCCGTCGATCCTGGCCGACACGCTCGAAGCCTTGCTGGGCGCAATCTTCCTCGACGCCGGCTTCGACGCCGCGCGCGACGTCATCCGCGCCTTCTACATCCCGCTGCTCGACACGGTCGACCCGCGCACCCTGGGCAAGGATGCCAAGACGCTGCTGCAGGAATTCCTGCAAAGCCGCAAGATCTCGCTGCCGACCTACAACGTGATCGCCACCCATGGCGCCGCCCACAGCCAGGAATTCGAGATCGAGTGCCTGGTTCCGAAACTTAACATCCAGGTCTTCGGACGCGGCGGCAGCCGTCGTGCCGGCGAACAGGCCGCCGCGCGCCTGGCGCTGGAAACCGCCGAACAGGCGCTGCGCAAGACCCCGGCCGCCGGCCGCAAGGCCAAGCCGCGTGCCGCCCAGCTCAAGCTGGCCGGCATTGCCACCATCCAGGGCGACGAGGCGCCAGGCGCGCAGCAGTCCGCCCCTACCAAACAGGCATGAACGAAGCATGAATACCGAACATAACTCCGCCGAACAAAACAACCTTCCTCAAGAGGACGACGCCGTGCACAACCCGGCCGACGACAACGCCGACCAGGCTGGCCAGGACGCGTCCGCGAGCGAGGGCGACGCCCAGGAAGTCGACCTGAACGCGTTCTTCAACGACCGCACGGACGTCAGCGGCGGCACCTCGGCGCAAGGTTTCCGCTGCGGCTACATCGCCATCGTCGGCCGCCCGAACGTGGGCAAGTCGACGCTGATGAACGTGCTGATCGGCGCCAAGGTGTCGATTACCTCGCGCAAGGCCCAGACCACGCGCCACCGCATTACCGGTATCCAGACTCATGACGACGCCCAGTTTATCTACGTCGATACGCCGGGATTCCAGACGCGTCATGCGAATGCTCTGAACAAAACGCTGAACAAAACTGTCTCGAACACGCTGACGGCGTCCGACGTCGTGCTCTTCCTGGTCGAGGCCGGCACTTTCGGTCCGGCCGACCAGCAAGTGCTCGACCTGTTGCCGAAGAACGTGCCCGTCATCCTGGTCATTAACAAGTCGGACCGCATGAAGGACAAGGCGACCCTGATGCCGTTCGCCCAGAAAGTGGCAGGCCTGCGCGACTTCACGGCCATCGTGCCGGTGTCGGCCAAGATGCGTTTCCAGGTCGATGCGCTCGAGCGCGAGATCCGCACCCACCTGCCGGAAAATCCACCGGTGTTCGGCCCGGACGACATCACCGACCGCAGCGAGAAATTCCTGGCCGCCGAGATCGTGCGCGAAAAAGTGTTCCGCCTGCTGGGCGACGAACTGCCCTACACCAGCACGGTGATCATCGAGCAGTTCCTGCAGGAGGGTAACCTGCGCCGCATCTTCGCTGCCATCCTGGTCGAGCGCGACACCCACAAATCGATGATCATTGGTAACAAGGGGGCGCGCCTGAAAGAAATTTCGACCCAGTCGCGCCTGGACATGGAAAAGCTGTTCGGCGGCCCCGTGTATCTGGAGATCTGGGTCAAGGTCAAGTCGGGCTGGGCCGACAACGAAGCGGGCCTGCGCGCCTACGGCTACGAGTAAGCGCCGGAGGACCAGCCGACCGCATGTCCAACCCCATCCAAGCCGACAAGGCGTCAGCCCATCCCGTTGCCGAGGTGCCCAATGCACCCGATGCGCCGGCGGCAGCCGAGGTTATGACAGCGTATGCGGTGGCCTCGGCAACAGTGGCCCCTGCCGCGCCCGTATCTGCGCCGCGCCGCAGCCGTGTCCCCGTGCGCGACACCCGCATCAACGGCCAGCCGGCGTTCGTGCTGCATAGCTATCCCTACAAGGAAACGAGCCTCATCGTCGACCTGTTCACGCGCGACTTCGGACGGATCGCGGTCGTGGCCAAGGGCGCCAAGCGGCCGCTGTCGAAACTGCGCGGCGTGTTGCAAACTTTTCAGCCCTTGTCCGTGTCCTGGAGCGGCAAGCAGGAATTACGCACCCTGATCGACGCCGAATGGGTCGGCGGCATGCTGCCCATCGAACGCACGGCCTTGCTGTGCGGCTTTTATCTGAACGAATTGCTGGTCAAGCTGATCGCGCGCGACGACCCCCATCGCGCGCTGTTCGACCACTACATTTCGACGCTCAACGAGTTGGCGCACGACGAACCGGCGCAAATTGCCTTGCGAAAGTTCGAACGGGCCTTACTTAAGGAAACAGGGGTCGCCGCCAACCTGGGGCGCTCGACCACCACGCGCGCAGCGGTCGAGGCCGCGCTGGACTATGTGGTCGATCCGGAAAAGGGCGCACGCGAAGCCCGCGTGTCCGACGTCTGGCCCGTCGTCAGCGGCAAGACCCTGCTCGACATGGAACGCGAGGATTACGCGGATCCGGCCACGCAGGCACAGAGCAAGCAATTGATGCGCTTCCTGCTGGCGCACCACTTGGGCGGCGTGCCGCTCAACACCCGGCAGATTTTGATCGACCTGATGCAGTTATAAAGAATAAACCCCATGAGCTTCCTGCAACCCGTTGGCCAGGTCATCGACCTCGGCGTGAACATCGACCACATCGCCACCGTGCGCAACGCGCGCGGCACTGTCTATCCGGACCCGCTGCGCGCGGCCCTCTTGGCCGAGCAGGCCGGCGCCGACCTGATCACGCTGCACCTGCGCGAAGACCGGCGCCACATCAAGGATGCCGACGTGCTGGCGATGCGCCCACAACTGGCCACGCGCATGAACCTGGAAGCGGCGGTGACCCAGGAAATGATCGATTTCGCCTGCCAGGTGCGTCCCCAGGACGTGTGCCTAGTGCCCGAGCGGCGCGAGGAAGTCACGACCGAGGGTGGCCTGGACGTGATCCGTTACTTCAAGGAAGTCGAAACCGCAGTCAAGCAGCTGAAAGGCGAGGGCATCCGTGTCTCGCTGTTCATCGATGCCGACGAAGCGCAAATCGCCGCTGCCCATCAGACGGGCGCGACCGTGATCGAATTGCATACCGGCCGCTATGCCGAAGCCGAAGGCGACGAAGCGGCGCACGAACTGGAGCGCATCAAGGCAGGCGCCGCCGCCGGCGTGCGCCATGGCCTGGTCGTGAACGCCGGCCACGGCTTGCATTACACCAACGTGCAGCCGGTGGCAGCGATCCGCGACATCGCCGAGCTGAACATCGGCCACGCGATCGTCGCCCATGCACTGTTTGCCGGCTGGGAAAACGCCGTGCGCGAAATGAAGGCGATCATGGTCGCCGCGCGCCTCGGCGTGTCGCTGGGGGCAAAATGATCTACGGTATCGGCACCGACATCGTCCAGATTTCGCGTGTCGAGGCGGCGCTCGCGCGCAGCGGTCCGCGTTTCGCCGAGAAAATCCTGGGACCCGAGGAGCTCGAAAAATACCATGCGCGGCGCGCCCGCAGCGAAGTGCGCGGCCTGCGCTTTCTCGCCACGCGCTTTTCCGCCAAAGAGGCGTTCTCGAAAGCGATCGGCCTGGGCATGCGCATGCCGATGACCTGGCGCTCCGCCCAGATGCTCAACGCGCCAAGCGGCAAGCCGACCATCGTCTGCAGCGGCGCACTCGCCGACTTCATGCGCGAACACCGGCTGAGTGCGCAGGTGACGATCAGCGACGAAGCCGATTACGGTGTCGCCTTCGTCATCGTCACGCAGGACCCAGCCACACCTTAAGCAACTCTTACCCAAGCGATACGCCAGTGACCAAGGAAGTGCCATCCCCCGAGTTGCCGGAGAATCCGGCGCCAGAGAACAAGCCCGGCCACGCAGTGGCGGAAGAGCCGGTCGCCTACGTGGCAGCGGGTGGGGCTGCAATGCCTGCGCCGCATCCGGTCGACGACAAGCCCGCCAAGGGCAAGGTGGCCAAGGCGACCGCGCCGCGTGCCCGCCCCGACGCCTGGCAAGCCGTGAAGGAAGAGCGCAGGGCGGTCTTGCGCGAAGACGCCGCCGATCCCGTCCAGCCCGGCCCCACTGCGCGCGAACAGGTGCTGGCAACGGTCGCCAAGCTGCCCGGCTTGCCGGGCGTGTATCGCTATTTCGACGCCAACCAGAACGTGCTCTACGTCGGCAAGGCGCGCAACCTCAAGAATCGCGTATCGAGCTATTTCCAGAAAAACCTGTCGAGCCCGCGCATCGCGATGATGGTCGGCCAGATCGCGCACCTGGAAACGACCGTCACGCACAGCGAAGCCGAAGCCCTGATCCTGGAAAACAACCTGATCAAGGCCTTGAAGCCGCGCTACAACATCCTGTTCCGCGACGATAAATCCTATCCGTACCTGAAGATCACGGGCGGTGATTTTCCGCGCATGGCCTATTACCGCGGCGCACTCGACAAGAAGAATCAGTATTTCGGTCCTTTCCCGAGCGCCTGGGCGGTGAAGGAATCGATGCAGATCCTGCAGAAGGTGTTCATGCTGCGCACTTGTGAAGACAGCGTGTTTGCCAACCGCACGCGCCCTTGCCTGCTGCACCAGATCGGGCGCTGCAGCGGTCCGTGCGTCGACCTGATCGACAAGGATGAGTACAGGATAGACGTCGAGAACGCCGCGAAGTTCCTGCGCGGACGCCAGAACGAAGTCATGGATGACCTGCAGCAGAAGATGCAGGGCTTTGCCGAAAAACTGATGTTCGAGCAGGCCGCGGGCGTGCGCAACCAGATCCAGTCGCTCTCGCGCGTGCTGCACCAGCAGAGCATGGAAACGACCGGCGACGCCGACGTCGACGTCATCGCCGTGGTGGTGCAGGGCGGGCGTGCCTGCGTCAACCTGGCCATGGTGCGTGGCGGACGCCACCTGGGCGACCGCGCCTATTTCCCGACCCAGGTGGGCGAAGCGATCGCCGAGCTGTCGATCGAATGCGAGGTGCTGGCCGCCTTCCTGGTGCAGCATTACACGGATAAGTTCATCCCGGGCACCCTGATCCTGAACATCGAGTTCGACCAGCCGGAACTGATGGTGGCGCTGGCCGAGCAATGCGGGCACCGCATCAACCTGATCTTCCAGCCGCAGGGCCAGCGACGCCAGTGGCTTGAGCTCGCTCAAAAGGGCGCGGAGATCTCGCTGGCGCGCCTGTTGTCTGAACAAGGGTCGCAGCAGTCGCGTACGCGCGCACTGGCCGAGGCCCTGTCGCTGGACGCGGCGGACCTGGAAACCTTGCGCATCGAATGCTTCGACATCAGCCACACGGCGGGCGAGGCGACGCAGGCATCCTGCGTGGTCTTCCACCACCACGCGATGCAGAACTCGGAGTACCGGCGCTACAACATCAACGACATCACGCCAGGCGACGATTACGCGGCGATGCGCCAGGTGCTGATGCGCCGCTACGAAAAAGTCGCGGGCGGCGACGGCGTCATGCCGGACGTGGTGCTGGTCGACGGCGGCAAGGGGCAGGTCGAAATGGCGCGCCAGGTGCTGTCAGAGCTCGGCCTGGACATCGGCCTGATCGTCGGCGTGGCCAAGGGCGAAGGCCGGCGCGTGGGCCTGGAAACGCTGATCTTCGCCGACGGCCGCGCGCCCCAGGAGCTCGGCAAGGAGTCGGCCGCGCTGATGCTCGTCGCCCTGATCCGCGACGAGGCGCACCGCTTCGCCATCACCGGCATGCGCGCCAAGCGCGCCAAGGCACGGCAGGCGTCGCGCCTGGAGGAGATCGAAGGCATCGGCGCCAAACGCCGCCAGCGCCTGCTCGCGCGCTTTGGCGGCCTGCGCGGCGTGGTCGACGCCAGCATAGAAGACCTGTGCCAGGTCGAAGGCATTTCGACCGCGCTGGCGGAAGAGATTTACCGGCAGTTGCATTGAAGCGGGCAGGGCGCGCGCGGCGAATCATGGAGAGCGTTTTCGCCCCCGTGGGTCCGCCGCCTCGCCCTTGAGCTCAACTGGTTTAAAAAGCAATACCCATGTAGACTAGCGGCGCACGCTTTTTTCAACGGTAAGCCAGATCACGCCCCTATGCCTTTCAACATCCCGATTCTCCTGACCTGGTTACGTGTAGCACTCATCCCCCTCGTTGTCGGCGTCTATTACCTCCCTCCACAGTGGCTGCCGCATGCCGACCAGAACCTAGCGGCGACCCTCGTCTTCATCATTGCTGCAATCACCGACTGGTTCGACGGCTTCCTGGCGCGGCGCTGGAACCAGACCTCGGCCTTTGGCGCCTTCCTCGATCCGGTCGCCGACAAATTGATGGTCGCCGGGGCGCTGCTGATCCTGATCCAGCTACAGCGCGTGGATGCCGTCATTGCCTTCATCATCATCGGGCGCGAAATTACGATTTCGGCCCTGCGCGAATGGATGGCCGAAATCGGCGCCCGTAAATCGGTTGCGGTCAGCTCGCTGGGCAAGGTCAAGACGGCTGCCCAGATGGTCGCGATTCCCGCGCTGCTGTACCACGACACCCTGTTCGGCATCGATGTCCACTACTGGGGCGACGTGCTGCTGTGGGTAGCGGGCGTACTGACGGTATGGTCGATGTTCTACTATCTGCGCCGCGCATGGCCGGTGATTAAGGAAAAAGGCGGGAATTTGTAAGATTAATTCTCTGTCATCCTTGACGTACGGATCAGATCATCTATAATGCTTGCCTGTTGCAACGACATCGCAGCAAACAAAGACAACGCGGGAGTAGCTCAGTTGGTAGAGCGCAACCTTGCCAAGGTTGAGGTCGAGAGTTCGAGACTCTTCTCCCGCTCCAAGTTTGCAGAAGGTCAGCAGCAAAGTAGTAGAAGAAGTAGTAACAGGTTGTCTTGGAAGTTGTCACAATTTCTGCGATAATCAATGTTTCCAGAATGCGGGAGTAGCTCAGTTGGTAGAGCGCAACCTTGCCAAGGTTGAGGTCGAGAGTTCGAGACTCTTCTCCCGCTCCAGTTACCTGGGGTAGTAGTAGTCAGTAGTAAGCAATAACACTCCATGCGGGAGTAGCTCAGTTGGTAGAGCGCAACCTTGCCAAGGTTGAGGTCGAGAGTTCGAGACTCTTCTCCCGCTCCATGAAGTGCTGGTAAATGTAAGCAGTAGCTCCTAAGCGGGAGTAGCTCAGTTGGTAGAGCGCAACCTTGCCAAGGTTGAGGTCGAGAGTTCGAGACTCTTCTCCCGCTCCAGAATTCAGAGAAGACATTTCCCTTCTCCTGTTGATTTGGATCATAACCGTCCAGCCCAGCAGTCGTACTATACCTACTGGCGAGGTAGCAAAGCGGTTATGCAGCGGCCTGCAAAGCCGTCTAGACGGGTTCGACTCCCGTCCTCGCCTCCAGAACAAAGCCAAAAATCGCCCTCGTTGGCGATTTTGGCATTTCTGGACTCCGTTCAAGATTGTGAAGATGACCATGGGTCACGACATCCATACCCTCAAAGATGCGTCCGCACTCCTGCGCCGCGTCTGGCGCAATGCCATCCCCTTTTTCCTGAGTATCGAGCTGGCACTGATGGTGCTCGTCGCCATTGCCACCGTCGCTGGCGTGTTTTTCGCCGCCATGGGCGACCTGCGCAGCGTGCTCGCGTTCGGCTTCGTGATCGCCTATGTCGGCACGCGCTCGGTCCTGCATGTGAAGCGCATCGTCAGCTGGCCATTTATCTAGCTTGCACCGGTAGTTGGCGGCCGCCTGCAAAGCATCGCAGGCGGCGCCAAACGTTCGACGAAAATTATTTGCTCTTGCGCGTGCTGCGCCCGGTGCGGTGCTTGCGCCGGGACGTCGTCCGCCGTGCCGGCTTGTGACGCGTTTTCGTCTCGCCCGCCTTGGCACGCTGCTTGTTGACGATCCGCGCCGCGACTTCGTCCTCGCGGCCCTTGTAACGCTTTTCCTTCTTGAATTTCCGCTCGAGCTTCTTGGCTTCGCGCTCGCGGCGTGGGCTTGCTCCTCTTGGCATGGTATTTCCTCCTGAAAGTTGTCATCGTACTCAGGAATACCTGATGAGGACGCACGGTTCGGCTTACTCCCCAGGCGTGCGCCAAGCTAGCGGACACCGGCGTTAAGCTTATTGGCACGAATGAACCTGTCGACGAGCCTATTCGGCTGAGGAGAAATTATGGATGACACTAATTTCCAGGACTGTATCGACGCCTGCAACGCTTGCGCCGCCGCCTGCGACCATTGCGCCAGCGCCTGCTTGCGTGAAGAAGACGTCAAGATGATGGCCGGCTGCATTGCGCTGGACATGGACTGTTCTCAACTGTGCCGCCTGACGGCCGGTTTCATGGCGCGCGGTAGTGATTTCGCGATGGTCTTGTGCCGTCAGTGCGCCGAGGTATGTGCTGCCTGCGCCGCCGAGTGCGGCCAGCATCAGGCGGACCATTGCCAACAATGTGCCGCAGCTTGCCGGCGCTGCGCCGAAGCGTGCGCAGCGATGGCGGACGCAGGCCAGGGCGTTGCCGCGCACTGAGCACGGCAAGTGCCTGCATGACGGCTTTACGTTACTGCAGCGTACCAGCCATGAAATGATAAAGGCCGCGTTGCGCGGCCCTCGATACGGTATGGCGGATCAGTTCGCCCCAACCACCAGCGCCCCGTCCGGCGCTGCCTCCCGCCGCGCCACGTGCACGATCGACATATCGAAGTGATACGACATCGCCGACACCGCCCCCATTGCATCTCCGGCGCAGATGCGGTCCACCACCGCCTCGTGCGCGTCGATCACGCGTGTCAGCTCAATTTCGCTGCGGCGGTCGTCGAAGTGAATGCGCGACGACGCCTCCACCGGCGTCCTCAACGCAGCGAGCAGGATCGAATTCAAGGGATTCCCGCTGGCTTCGGCAATCACCGTGTGGATCGCCGTGTCGCAAGCCACGCGCCGCGCATGGTCCGAGCCGGCCGAACGCATCTGCACCACGAGTTCGCGCAGCGTCTGGCGTTGTTCCGGCGAGGCATAGCGTGCGGCCAGCTGCGCCGTCTGGAGTTCGATTGCGCGTCGCGTTTCGATCACGTGCGCCACGCTCACCTGGGCCGTGGTCAGCGCGTAGTCGAAGACTTGCGCCAGCACGTGCGGGTCGATCGCTTTCAGGCGCGGCTTGCGCCCGCCTTCGATCTCCAGGATGCCGAGCGCCGCCAGCGTGCGGTAGGCTTCGCGCACGCTGCCGCGGCTGACTTTCAGGTCGAGGCCGATCTGGACTTCGCTGGGCACGGTGTCACCCGGACGCAGCTGCTCGCGGTTGACCAGCGCGAGCAGGTGGCGCGCCACCTGGGCCGACAGGGTAGGGCGTTCGAGCGAGGGAAGTGAGGCAATCTGATTCATCGATGCAGCCTAAGTTTTCTGTCCAGTGCTGTCAAGGCTGCGCCGCCGGCGCCGGCTGCGGCGCATCGCCGTAGACCTTGCCGATACGGCGCGACAGGGTCCAGAAGAACAGCCCCGTGAACAGGTTGATCATGGCCACGCAGGTCATCGACAGGCGCAGTCCGCCGACGTCGCTGCCGGTGTTGAGCAGGTCGCTCAGCAGGCCCACCAGCAGCGGTCCCATGCCCTGGCCGATCACCACGCCGACCACGCCGATGATGGCCACCGCCGTGGCGCGTGCCTGCGGCGCCACCAGGTCCTGCACGGTGCCGAACACCGGGCCGGCCAGCGTCCCTGCGATCAGGAAGGTGACGAACAACAGCCCCATCGCGATCATCGGCTCCTGCACGTAGAAGCTGCCGATGAAGGGGATCAGCACGCCCCAGCTGACGAAGGCCGAATAGCGCGCGCCCCAGGTACGCGAACCCTTCGCATAGCGCACCGTCAACTGGCCGCCGACCAGGGCGCCGATGCCGCTGGCGAGACCGATGCCGAGGCCCAGGCCCAGCCCGATCGCCATCGGCGTCATTTTAAAGGCGCGCTCGAAATAGCTCGGCAGCCAGGCCGCCACCGCGCCCGCCAGGCCGACGAAAGCAAAGGCGAAGACCAGCATGAAGAAGCAGCGCAGGTCGCCCAGCTGGGTCCAGATGCTGGCCCTGGCGCCATCGACGGACGGCGGCGGCTGGTCCACGCGCAGCGGTTCGCGCACCGTGAAGTGGAAGATCAGGGCCATCACCATGCCGGCCACGCCCAGCCAGATGAAGCCGAGGCGCCAGCCGACCGTTTGCACCAGGATGCCGCCGCCCAGCATCCCGCCCAGCATGCCGAGATACACACCAGAGAAGTGCGCCGCGTAGGCGCGGCCACGCAGCTCGCGCGGATAGTAATCGCCCAGCATCGAGTGGGTCGCCGGCACGCAGCCCGCTTCGCCCACGCCGACGCCGATGCGCGCCGCCAGCAGGAACATGAAGCTGGTCGCCATGCCGGACACGCCCGTCATCAGCGTCCACACCGCGAAGCTGAGGAAGATGATCCACTTGCGGTTGCCGCGGTCGGCCATGCGCGCCAGCGGGATCGAGACCAAGCCGCCCAGCAGCGAAAACGCCAGGCCCGTCATCAGCCCGAGCTGGGTATCGCTCAGCAGGAATTCCTTCTTGATCGGCTCCATGAACATCGAGATGACCACCTTGTCGACCGAGCACATGAAGCCGACCACGGCCAGCGCGACCAGTACGTAGGTGCGGTAGGCGGCGCTGACCGGCTTGTTGTCGGCGATGGCGATGGTGCGGGCCTGCAGGCCGGTGTCGATTGGTTTCGTCATTGTGCTCATGCTGCCATCTCCATATCAAAGCCTGTCGGCGTCCATGCATCCGGCGCCGTATCCATGAAGCGCCGTAGCGTCTCGGCCCACAGCGCCGCATCGGCGCCGGAAGCGAAGTGCCCCTTGTCGCTGTCGAGTTCCACGTAAGACCAGCGTTCGGTGCCTGGCAACTGCGCGACCTTGCGCGCCAGCGCCGGCGAAAACACTTCATCGCTGCGCGAGAGCACGTACAGCACCGGTGCGCGCATGGCGTCGATCTGCGCGCGCAGATCGAAGGCTTCGGCAGCGCGCATCAGCACCACCAGCGACATCGGGTCGAAGCCCGCTGCCCACTCGCGTGCCAGCAGCGCCACCTCGCTGGCGCGCGCGGCCGGATCGGGTATGCGGTCCGCCAGTTCCGCATCGACGCCATAGCGCGTCAAGGTCGCCGTGCGCATGGCGGTGAGCTTGGCGAACATGGCGTGCATCTCGCCCGCGCACCAGGCCGCCCAGCCCGGGTCGGCCGCGAGATCGGCCAGGATCGCCTCCGCCGCGCCGGGCGCCCCCGGATGCCAGGGCGCGCCGACGGCGGCCACCACGCGTTCGACGAAGTCCGGAAACTGCAGCGCCCACTGGAAGGATTGATAGGCGCCGAACGAAGGTCCAGTCACGGCAGCGAGCCGCGTGACGCCGAGCGCATCGAGCAGCGCCTTTTGCGCGGCCACGATATCGGTCAGCGTCAAGGAGGGAAACGCGATGCCGTATGGCGCGCCGCTGTCAGGGTCGATGCTGGCCGGCCCGGTCGAGCCGTAGCAAGAACCGATCATGTTCGGGCACACGACAAAATAACGGTCGGTGTCGATCGGCTTGCCGGGGCCGACCAGGTCGGCCCACGAGCCTTCGGCGACGTTGGCGCCGGCGTCGAGCATGGAGGGACCGGTGGTGTAGCCGTGCAGGACCAGCACCGCATTGGTGCCGGCGGCGTTCAGCCGGCCCATGCTGCGGTAGGCGGTGACGGGCGCGCGCAACAGCGCGCCATCCGCCAGGCGCAGGTCGGGCCCAGTGAAATAATGGAGGAGGGAGTCCATGGCCGCGCCTCAGAAGCGGTAGGTCAGGTCGGCGCCGATCGTGCGCGGGGCGATCACGCCGGCGCCGAACGGGCTGCCTGCCGGCGTCAGGCTTTGCGACTTGAGGAAGGTGATGCCGTCGCTGTTGTTGACGTTCTTCGCATAGACCGCGAGGCGCCAGTTGGCGTTCTCGATGCCGCCCGAGAGGTTGAGCGTGGTGTAGGCCGGCACGTCGCGCGCGGCGCGCTCGCTGAAGTCCGAGCGGCGCTCACCGGTGTGGCTGACGGTGCCGCCGGCGTACGCGGCCCAGCCGGCGCCGACCGCCCAGCGGTAGTTGGCGCCGAGCGAAGCCGTCACCTTCGGCACGAAGGGCAGCTTGTCGCCATCGAGGCCGCCGGCGGCCGGTGCGTCTTCGGTCAGCTTGGCGTCGGTGTAGCCGAGCGCGCCGCGCAGCGCTAGGCCGGCCATCGGGAAGTAGGACAGCGACAGTTCCGCACCGCGGCTGGTGGCGGCGCCGCCGTTGACGATGAAGTTGAAGCCGGCGGCGCTGGTCTGGATCTGGATGTCCTTCCACTTGGTGGCGAACAGCGCCGCTTCCAGCGAGACGCGGCCGCCATCCATCATCGACTTGTAGCCCAGCTCGTAGCTGGTGAGCGTGTCGGGTGCGAAGGTGAAGGGCGCCAGCGTCGCATTGGTCGGCGGCACCGCGTTCGGGCCGCCCGGACGGAAGCCGGTCGCCACGCGCGCGTACAGCGCATCGTCTGCCGATGGCTTGTAGCGCGCGCTGGCGAGGTAAGTGGTCTTGCGCTCGGTCGAACCGGCGTCGATCCGCACCGGCACCGGGCCCACCAGCAGGCCGCTGTAATCCTGGGCATACACCTGGTCGTCCTTGCCATGGCGGATGCCGGCCATCAGGTCGAACTGCGGCGTCAGGGCATAGGTCGCGTTGGCGAATACCGAGTACTCCTTGTAGCTGGTGTCGATCGCGGCGTTGACGATCGAGGGCAGCGGGTAGGTGGCATTCGTGGTGGTCGAGAACGGACGGAAGCCGGGGATGCGGTTGGTGTTGTCTTCCTTGGTGTAGTACACGCCGGCTTCGTAGTCGAGCTTTTCGTCGAAGGCGTTCGCGCGCAGGCGCAGTTCCTGCGAGACGCGGTGGGTGGTGGTGCCCTGGGCATAGGAGACGCCGAGGTCCGGGATGCCGAAGGCGGCGCCCAGCGCCACGCCGTAGCCGAAGGTGCCGTCCAGGCCTTGCGAGGCGTCGACGTCTTGCACCGTGGTCGAGGATACGAGGTCGAAGCCGCCCAGGTGGCCGTTGATGGTGAGGTTGGCCACGTCGAGCTGCGCCGACGACAGCTCCTCCGCGAAGCGCCGCTGTTTCAGCTCGCCGTACAGGGGCGCCAGCGAGACCGGGTTGACGTCGACCAGGCCGTTCCCTTGCGATTTCACCTTCTGCGTCAGCGCGAAGGCCGATAGCTTCCAGTCCGGATTGATCATCCAGTTAAAGGCGACGCGGCCGCCTTCGACCTTGGCTTCGTTGACGTCCTCGCGGCCATCGGTGCGGTCGATGTAGCCGGCATCGGTACGGCTGAAGGCGGACACGCGCAGCGCCATGTTCTGTTCGCCGAAGGGCATGTTGAGCGAAGCGCGCGCGGTCTTGCCGTTGCCGCCGTCGCGCACGCTGTTGCCGCCCAGGGTGACGCTGCCGCGCAGCTTGCGGTAGTCGGGCGCGGAGGTGACGTAGCGCACCAGCCCGCCCATGGCGCCGGCGCCGTACAGGGTGCCTTGTGGTCCCTTCAGGATTTCGACGCGCTGCAGGTCGGCCGGGTCGATGTCGGGCGTGACCGCGCTGCCGGCGGCGTAGGCGTTCACGGAGCCGATCGGCGCTTCGTCGATATAAAAGGCGGTGGTCGACGCCGACTGGTTGACGCCGGTCGTGATGCCACGCAGCGCCACCTGCGTGAAGCCCTGGCGGAACGAGGACAGCGACATGCCCGGCACCTGCGCCACGTAGTCTTCCAGGCGCACCTTGCCGTCACGGGTGAGCTGGTCGGTATTGACCGAGGTAACCGAGGCCGGCACGTCGAGCGCCGCCTGCTCGCGCTTTTGCGCGGTGACGATCACCTTTTCGATGCGCTCGTCGGTGTTCGATGCTTGGGTCTGGGCCTGGGCCGACAGCGAAGTCAGGGCGCAGAAGAGCGATACCGCGGCTGCGGTGGCGGTGCGGGAAAAGGCAGGTGCGTGGTGCATATGTGTCTCCAATATTTTTATGGATTTATAGTGTTTATATGCTTCGGTACTGCTGAATCTAAAAAATCTTGCCCGGGTTCAGAATCCCGTTCGGGTCCCAGGCGTGTTTGATGGTGCGCATCAGGTCGACGACCTCGCCGCCGTATTCGAGCAGCAGCTTGTTCTTCTTGCCCATGCCGATGCCGTGTTCGCCGGTGCAGGTGCCGCCCACAAGCAGCGCGCGCTCGATCATCGCCGCATACACGCGGTCGACCGCGGCGTGTTCTTCCGGTTTGTCCGGCATCGGCATGAACAGCACGTGGAAGTTGCCGTCGCCGACGTGGCCGAGGATCGGCGCCACCAGGCCTTCCTGGTCGATCAGCGCGCGCGCCTGCGCCACGCTCTCGGCCAGGGCCGACATCGGCACGCAGATATCGGCCACCACGCTCACGCAGCCCGGACGCAGGGCGAGGGCGGCGAAATAGGCCAGGTGGCGCGCATGCCACAGGCGCGAACGGTCTTCGGGACGGGTGGCCCAGGCGAACCCGGTGCCGCCATGGCTGGCCGCCACTTCCTGCGCCAGTTCGGCCTGTTCCTGCACCGCCAGCGGCGTGCCGTGGAATTCGAGGAACAGGGTCGGGAGTTCGGCCAGGCCCAGTTGCGAATGCAGGTTGCAGGCGCGGACCTGGGTCTCGTCCAAAAATTCGATGCGCGCAAAGGGCACGCCCGACATCGACAGTTCGGTCACCGCATCGACCGCCGCCCCCAGGGTCGGGAAGGCGCAGCTAGCGGCCGCCACTTCGGTCGGCAGCGGATGCAGGCGCAGCGTGATTTCGGTGATGACGCCGAGCGTGCCTTCGGAGCCGGTCAGCAGGTGCACCAGGTCGTAGCCGGCCGAGGATTTGCGCGCGCGGCTGCCGAGTTTGACCAGACGGCCATCGGCCAGCGCCACTTCCAGGCACTGCACGTTGTGCGCCATCGAGCCGTAGCGCAGCGTGGTGGTGCCCGAGGCGCGCGTGGACACCATGCCGCCGATGGTGGCGTTCGCGCCCGGATCGACCGGGAAGAACAGGCCGGTGCCTTTCAGGTGGCTGTTCAGCGCTTCGCGCGTGATGCCCGGCTGGACCACGCAATCGCTGTCTTCCGGATTGATGGCCAACACTGCGTCCATGCGCGACATGTCGATGCACACGCCGCCGTGCGGCGCGCTGACGTGCCCCTCGAGCGAGCTGCCGGCGCCGAACGCGATCACCGGCACCCGGTGCTCGTTGCACAGGGCGAGGATGGCGCAGACTTCCTGTTTGTCGAGCGGCCAGACGACCAGGTCCGGCGCCAGGCTGGTGGCCAGGCCCTCGCCGCGCGCATGCTGTTCGCGCACTGCGCGGGCGACGCTGACGCGGTCGCCGAAGCGTGCCTGCAGGGGAGCGACGACGGCATCGACCGTGCCGAGGGAAGTAAGGGGGTGTCTCGAAGTCATTTTTTATCCTTGTTGGCAACTGATCCTCAGTGCAATCGAGAATACGCCCGGGTTTTTAACCTGTCAAACATGTTGTATAGGTTTTACGCGACATGTCGGCGTTGCTGCCACAAATTCTTGTGTTGGCACTAGACCTGTATGATATGTTTATAAAAACCAATCGGAGACTTCCATGACCCAGCCAGCCGTCATCCTTGTCCACGGCGCCACGCTCAACGGGCGCTCGTGGGACCCCGTCCGGCGCCTGATCGACCTGCGCCTGCAGGTGCTGGCGCCCGACCTGCCGGGCCATGGCGCCCGCCGCAGCGAGCCGTACACGCTGCAGGGCGGTGTCGACACCGTGCTTGCCGCTGCGCGCTCGCTCGGCGATGCGCCCTTCATCCTGGCCGGCGACTCGCTCGGCAGCTACACGTCGCAGGCGGCCGCCGCGTCACTGCCGCAGGACCGGCTCAAGGGTTTGGTGCTGGGCGGCGCCAGCCATGAATTCATCGGTGCGCCGACCCTGCCGTACATCGCCAACGCCATGCTGTTTCGCGTGCTGATCGCGTTATATGGGGAAGACAAACTCCTGGCGCGCAAGATGCCGGCCACCCTGCGCGAATTCGGCATGTCGGACGAGGATGCGGACAATACGCTGGCGGCGGGCATGAGCCTGAAGGTTTTTCCGCAGGCGGTGGCGGCGCTGCGCGGCGTCGACTTTCGCAGCAAGCTGGCGCAGATCGCGCAGCCGACCATGTTCATCAACGGCGACGCCGACAAGAACCACGTGCGCGGTGAAGCGCACTACGTCGCCGCCGCGCGCCAGGCCACGGTGCACCGCTTCGCCGGCGCCGAACACGGCGTCAGCCTGCGCCGCAGCCGCGAGTACGCCGCGTTGGTCAACGCGTTCGCGCAGCGGGTGCTGCTGGCGTAATCGGCGCCGTGTGCAGCAGGATGTAGGGTGGGCGGCTATACCCGGTTGTTAGTGTTCCAGTGGCTTTGGTGCCGCCCACGCGTTCAACCAGCGGATGCATGGTCGTACCGTGGTTTGCAGCCGTGCGTTGAACGCGTGGGCGGGAGACCCGCCCACCCTACGGGTATGCCCGACGCGAATCGTTATCCCTCTAGGGCGACTTTGTAGGGTGGGCGGCCCTCCGCCCACGCGGTACGCACGTCCCCATGTCGTTGGCCGCGACCTGTCGCCACGCGGCGCAAGCAGCATCGTTAGCTTCCCTGGTTCGGCGCATGCAGCAGCGCCATTACCCGCTCATGCGCCACCCTCAGCGCCGCCACCAGCACCGGCGACCCCGCCAGCTCGCCCCAGATCGCCGCCTCGGCGCAAAACGCCGCCACCACGTCGCGCTGCCCGCACACACGCTGCAGGAAGCCCGCATCCAGCGCCGCATCGCGGTAATCGGCCTGCACCACGCCGGCCTGCCAGCGGCACAGGAAAGCGAGACATAGCGCCGGCAGCGGCGCCACGGCGTCCAGCGCCAGCCCGCGCGCGATGCGTTCGCGGATGGTTGGCACGATGAAGCCGGGCAGCTTGGCCAGGCTGTCGGCCAGCACCCGGTCGTTGGTGTCGCGGATCGCGTCGCCCGAAAAACGCGCGATCACGCTGTCGCGGTAGGCTTCCAGGTCGACCGGGCTCGGACGCAGGCAGTCGAACACGGCGCCGGTCACGTAATCGTGCACCAGCGCGCGGATGCGTTCGTCGCGCATCCCTTCGTGGATGTAGCGGTAGCCGGCCAGCGTGCCGGCCCAGGCGATGGCGCTGTGGCTGGCGTTCAGGATGCGGATCTTGGCTTCCTCGTGCGGCGCGACGTCGGTCACGAGTTCCACGCCGACGTCTTCCCAGGCCGGGCGGCCGTTGCGGAAATCGTCTTCGATCACCCACTGCAGGAAGGATTCGCTCATCACGGCAGCCGCGTCGTCGCGCCCGGTCGCGGCCAGCACGCGTGCGCGCAGTTCGGGCGCGGCGCGCGGCGTGATGCGGTCGACCATCGAGTTCGGAAAGCTGGCGTGATCCTGCACCCACGCCAGCAGGTCGTGGTCGCCGGCCAGGCCGAGGAAGTCGGACAGGCCGGCGCGGACGAGGTCGCCGTTGTGGCGCAGGTTGTCGCAGCAAAGGAGCGTGATGGGACCAGCGTCCGCGGCGCGGCGCGCACGCAGGATCGCGCTCAGCACGCCATAGATGATTGTGCCCGGTTCCCCGCGCCGCGCCGCTTCGACGTTCTGGCGCACTTCCGGCAACGCTGGGTCCAGCCGGCCATCCGCCCCCAGGCAGTAGCCGGCTTCGGTGACCGTAAACGAGACGATGCGGGTCGCGGCGTCAGCCCCGGCCGCGATTACGGCGGCCAGGCCGGGCACATACGGCAGCACCTGCGCGATGGCGTCGATGCTGCGATAGGCATAGCGGCCGGCGGGATCGACGGTCTCCAGCGTGTAGACGCAGTCCTGCGCGACCAGCGCCGCGCTGACGTCCAGCGGGTCGGGCCGGATGTTGGCGGCGACGATCGCCCAGCGCCGATCGCCGCGCTCGTGCAGGTCTTGCAGGACGGCGGCCTGGTGGGCGCGGTGAAAGGCGCCCAGTCCAAGGTGGAGAATGACGTTGACGGGTGTGTGCATGGCGCCTGTCGGATAGGTAGTAAGGGATAGCTTGTGATTTCCAGAAATCTCTGCCAATCTTATCTTAACCTGTATGACAGGTGATACATTTTCCACCACACGAGGCGATACATGGATGAAAACGACAACCCCTTGCATAACATGCTGCGCGAGCGAATGCCCGGCATGCCTCAGCGGGACATCGCCCGCTTCGCGGCCAGCATCAGCGTCGACGAGCCCTATGTAGCGCCGGTGATCGCGCCCAGCGTCCCCGTGGGCCGCCTGACGCATGCGCGCCATGTCTCGTCGATTGTCTACCCGGGCATGGAGCGCAACTACGCGGTGTATGTGCCGCAGCAGTACCGCGACGGCATGGAGGCTTGCCTGATGGTGTTCCAGGATGGCGCGCACTATCTCGGCCCGGAGGCGAATACGGCGCGCGTGCTCGACGCCCTGATCGACGACGACAGCATGCCGGTCACTATCGCCGTGTTTATCGAACCGGGCGAGATCGGCCCCGGCTTGCCGGTGTACGGTGGACCGGGCAACCGCAGTGTCGAATACGACGCCACCGGTCCGGATTACGTACGCTTCCTGCTCGACGAACTGCTGCCCGAGGCGCTGGCCGGCTACCGGGTGTCAAACGACCCGGCGCGGCGCGCGATCGCCGGCATCAGCTCGGGCGGACACTGCGCCTTCAACGCCGCCTGGGAGCGGTCGGACGCCTTTGGCAAGGTGCTGACCCATTGCGGCAGCTTCGTCGCCATCCGCGGCGGCGACGCGTGGCCGGGCCGCATCCGGCGCGAGGACGCGAAACCGCTGCGCGTGTTCCTGCAAAGCGGAACCCACGATCTCGACATCCTGTTCGGCGACTGGCTGCTGGCGAACCGCGCGATGGCGGCGGCGCTATCCTACCGCGGCTATGACCACCGGCTGGTGACCGGCGAGGGCGGCCACTCGCTGAAACACGGCGGCGCGCTGCTGCCCGAAACGCTACGCTGGCTCTGGCGCGATTGAAAGTGAATAGTATGGAGCTGGATGCCAGGCGCGGTCCGTAGGGTGGGCTCCGCCCACGGCCGTTTTTCGTGTCTTCGCATACCCGGCATGCGTTGCGAACGTTCGAGCGCTGTACCGCGTGGGCAAAGCCCACCCTACTAGCCCTTATCCAAATTGGCCAGCACCCGCGCCAAAAAACCCGCAAACTGACTCAACTCCGCCTTGTCGAACCCCGCATACGCCTCACTAAGCCTTCCCGACACATCCGGCAGCGCCTGCGCAATCAATTCGCGCCCCTTGGCGCTGAGGGAAATCAGGACGGTACGGCGGTCACCGGCACGGGTGCCGCGTTCGATCAGGCCGCGCGCCGCGAGGTCGTCGCAGACCCGGGTCAAATTCGCCGGCTTTTCGCTGCAGGCTTCGGAGAGCTCCGATGCCGTCGAGGTTTCATCGGGGCTGCCGTACAGGATCGCCAGTACGATATAGCCGGTGTCGGCAAGTTCATACGGTTTGAGCGCCGCATTGGTGCGGTCGCGCAGCTGCTTCTGCAGGTGGTGCCCGAGGCGGACCAGCAGGATCGACTCGAACGGAAAATCAGGCACCCGTGCCTGGATGTTGCGCAATCGTTTTTCCGTCGGTTCGAATTCGCTCATGGACGCTCCCGCATGAAATGCCAGATTGTAACCGTGTCGGCAGCCGGACGGTAGCGTATCGCGGTCGCCGGACGCGGTTGCCAGGCGACACACGCCTTACTGTGCAGCGCCGCCCTTGACGGTCGCCGGCGCCGCTTCGGCGTCCACATGGCCATCGGTCATGATGGCGACCGCAGGCGTCGTGGCCGTGGTGCTGGTTGCCGCGGCAGGTACGCTGGACTTGGTGGCCCGGTCAGCCACGTGGCCATCGGTCATGATGACGCCGGCGGGATTCGCGGTTTTCACCCAGTTCGGATACACATAATTGGCTTCCGACGGTGGGTAGGTGCCGTCCTTGCGTGCCTGCTCGAGTTCGGCGACGACGCGAGCGCGTACCGGATCGGTCGGCGCGACATTCGTCGAAGCGCAGCCGGCGAGCAGGGCGACGAGGAGGGCGGGGATGAGGGCTTTGGTGAACATGGAATGCTCCTGAAATTAAGCGGTGACGCGCCACAATTGGCGCCATGGGATTAATTTTACTCCTGAATAGTACATTAGTGAAGCAAATGACCCAAAACCGTTTAGTAGGAACATTCAGTTTGGTAGTTGGGGGAAAAACGCAGGCATGGAGAGAAGTCCGGGGCCGTAGCGCACCGTATGGGGTCGTTGAAGCCAATGGCCTCAACGACGGGTTCACCGGGCTCCCGAGTCCACGCGTCTCAAGCATGAGCGCAGATGCAAATCGTACCAACGGTGCGGACGGATGCATCGCGTGAAGCATCGCGGCGAGCACGCGCTGCAGACGCGTGGGCTCGAGAGCCCACCCTACGTTACGCTACAGCCAACACCTCGGTGTGATGCCGTTATTGACAGCTGAAATTCGCCGCATCTTCCACGCTGCCGCTCCCGTTATAGCGCGCCACCTTCGGATACGCGCACAGCGGCCGCGTACGCGACGCCGACCAGCCCGCCGGCAAGTCGCCATTCACGCCGCCGGCATTGCCCGCGCCACGCGCGCTGGCCGTCACGCTGTCCGGCGCCTGGCCCTTTTCGACCCAGTTCACCAGCGGTGTCAGCATGTCGAACTGGTCGGTGGAGGGGCCGCCGGAACAGTGGTTCATGCCCGGCACCGGGAAGTAGCGCGCGAAGTTCGAGGCATCCGAACCATTGGCGGCGCGCAGCTGCTCGTACCAGACCGTGGTGTCGTTGCTCGAGAAGATCGGATCGCTGGTGCCGTGGTACACCATCATCTTGGCGCCGCGGTTCTTCAGCGTGCCCAGGTTGCTGGCGTTCGGCGGCGTCATGAAGGACATCGCGTTTTCCGGATAGGTGGAACTGGTGGCGTTGATGCGCGCCAGCAGCGCGTCCAGATTCGCGTTCAGGACGAAATCGCGGCCGTTGAAGGTGGCCCGGTCGAACGGCGGCACCGACCAGATGAAGGCGACGGCGCCCGAATCGCGGTCGATCGGCGCACCGAACTTCCAGCTGGCCCAGCCGGCGGTTGCCAAACCCGCATCCCACGGGAAGCTGGTGTAGATCGTGGCGCCGCTCTCGGTCTTGGCCCCGCTGAACAGGCCGGCGATTTTGGTCTTCTGGTCCGCGCTCAGGCAGCTGCCGTTGCGAGCGCCGCTGCAGGTCGGCACGTCGCGGTTCAGGTCGAAGGCTTTCTGGCAGGCGCCCGTGTCCTGCACCAGGCCGTCGGCCGCGCCGTCGAGCGCATCGCACTTGCCCAGCACCGCATTCGACACCAGCGCGCGTTCGGCCTGGGTGAAGCCGGTGGTCAGGTCGCCCGGCGTCGAGGCCAGCGACGCATAGGTCTTGCCGCCCGCGATGTTGGCCAGCGCCGCCAGCGGCAGCCGGTAGCCCGGATTCCCGACCAGGACACCGTCGTACTGGTCGGCATAGCGCGCCGCCGCCACCATCGCATGGCGCCCGCCGTTCGAGCAGCCGCCGATGTACGAGCGGTCCGGGCCCTTGCCGTAGGCCGTCTGGATGATGTTCTTCGCCATCGGCGTGAGCTTGCCGACCGCCTGGTAGCCGTAGTCGAGGCGCGCCTGCGGGTCGATGCCGAAGAAGGGCGTCGGCGCCTGGTGGCCGGCGTCGGAACTGATGACGGCGAAGCCCTGGTTCAGCGCATTGTCGAGCGGACCGCCGCCACCCACCGGCCCGGTGGCGGTGACCACGCTGCCATCGACGCCGCCATTGGCCTGGTAGAAGAAGCGCCCGTTCCAGTTCTGCGGCAGGCGCATCTCGAAGCCGATCGCATACGCCTGGCCGTCGACCGGGCTGGTACGGCGCGCGAGCTGGCCGGTGACCAGGCAGTGCTGGCCGACCGGCTTGCCGGCGATGGTCAATGTGCCCGCCGCGATCGAGGTCGCGCTGGTGATCACCGCTTCCGGATAAGTGATGCGGCTGGCCAGCGCCTCGCAAGCGCCGAGCGTGGCGCCGACTGCTGGCGCCAGTTGCGGAATCGGCGGCGCCGGCTGGACCGGCGGCAGGGGCGCGACCACGGGACCGTGGTCATTGTCGTTGTCGCTGCAGCCGGCCAGGGCGAGGGCGGCGATGGCGGCCAGGGTGGTGAATTTCAGGGTATGCATGCGTGACTACTCCTCTGCAGGTAACAGATGGGTGACGATGGATGCGGCTGGAAAGCGCGGCCCATTGCGGGCCGCGGGATTACGCAATACTGGACGATTTAGTCCGGCCTCACATCCTTGAGCGTACTGATCGGCTGGTTGACCAGCTTGCCGTTGACGCGCTTGACCTCGCGGATGTACATGTTCTGCACGATGTCGCGCGTCTTCGGATCGATGCTGATCGGACCACGCGGGCTGTTCCATTTCATGCCGGTGAGGGTCTTGACGGCCGCTTCGCCGGTGACCTTGCCGTTCAGGCGTTTGATGGTCTCGTAGATCATGCCCATTGTGTCGTAGGCCGCGACGGTCACGAAAGTAGGCGGCTTGCTGTTCGGATTGGCATCCGCATAGCCTTTCAGGAAGGTGCGGTTGGCGTCGTTGTCCAGCGCCGTCGAGTAGTTCAGCACCGTGACCGCACCCATCGCGCGTTCGCCCAGCGCTTCCAGCGTCGGCGAATCGCTCGTCATGTCGCCTACCCCGAGGAACTTGATGCCGGCTTTGTCGAGGCCCTTGTCGCTGTAGGCTTTCAAGAGGCCAATGCCGTCTTCCACGCCCGGCGCGAAGAAGAACAGTGCGTCCGGCTTCTCGTCCTTGGCGCGCTGCACGAAGGGCGAGTAATCCGGGTTGGCCAACGGCGTGCGCGAAGAGCCGACGATCTTGCCGCCGCCTTCGGTAAAGCCCTTGGCGAACAGTTTTTCGGCGTCGTGGCCGGTGCTGTAGTCGGAGACCAGCGAATACACCTTGCCGATCTTGTTCTGCGCGGTCCAGGTGCCGAAGGGTTCGGTCATCTGCTGCATCGTCATCGAGGTGCGCAGCATGTAGGGCGACTTCGCCGTGATGCCGGTGGTGACCGCGTTCATGACGATCATCGGCACCTTGCCTTGCGTGGCCACCGGGGCGACTGCCAGCGCGCTCGGCGTCAGCGAGAAGCCGATCAGGAAATCCACCTTCTCGCGCCCGATCAGCTCCGTCGCCGCGCGCTTGGACAGCTCGACGTTGCTGCCGCCATCGTCGCGGTAGATGACCTGGATCTTCTTGCCGGCGACCTGGTCGCCATTGAGTTTCATCCAGGTCTTGATGCCGTCCTCGAAGGGCTTGCCGATGTTGACGAAGGGGCCGGTCAGGGCGGCGATGACGCCGATCTTGATCGTGTCCTGGGCGGTGGCGGCGCCGCTGGCGAAAGGCAGGATTGCCATGGTCATGCAGGCGAGGGTCTTCAGTTTCATGCTGTCTCCTTGTCGTTATATGTGCTACGTTTTTTATGCTGCAACGATCGTTTGTGCTTCCGTGCCGTCGTACATCGCATCGACCAGCGCCGCGCGCCGGCTCAAGACCGCCGCCTGGTTGATCGAGCCCTTGTCGGTCTGCTCGCGCGCATCGATCGAGGGCGGCTCGGCCAGCAGCAGCAGGCGTTCGACCCGCGTCGAGGAACCGCTGGCGTTCGTGTTCAGCGTCGCCAGCAGCTGCCTGAAGAAGTCGCGCACCGGTGCGCTCGCCAGCACCTCGGCCGCCGGGGTCCCGGCCGGGAGCTTGGCCAGCGCCAGGCAGTTGTCCATGCGCGGGAAGACCATCAGGCCGATCGCATGCCGGTCAAGGCCCGTCACCACCGCATCCTGCACGAATGGCGCGCCCTGACTGATGACACGCGCGCGCAGCGGGCCGACGCTGACAAAGGTGCCCGAGCTGAGCTTGAAATCCTCGGCAATGCGGCCGTCGAACATGAAGCCATGTTCCGGATGGGCGTCGTCGACGAAACGCAGCGCGTCGCCGGTGCAGTAGTAGCCGTCGGCGTCAAACGCTTCGGCGGTCAGGTGCGGCGCACGCCAGTAGCCGGGCGTCACGTGCGGCCCGTGGAAGCGCGCTTCCAGCTTGCCGTTGAGTGGCACCAGTTTCACCTTGCAGCCCGGCGCCGGTACGCCGACATAGCCGGCGCGGCTGATCGGCCCGGTGCCGAAGGTGCACGAGGGCGAGGTTTCGGTCATGCCCAGGCCGGTCATGATGCGGATCGATTCGCCGCAGCGGCGCAAGGCCACCGCATCGAGGTGTTCCCAGGCCGCCTGCGACAACCCGGCCCCCGCGCAAAAGAACAGTTTGACGCGCGAGAAGAAGGTGTGCGCCAGCTGGTCGTCCGTTTCCAGCGCTTCGGCCAGCATCTCCCAGGCGACGGGAATATTGAAGTAAACGGTCGGCGCGATCTCGCGCAGGTTGCGCAAGGTCGTGGCGAAGTCCTTCGGCGTCGGGCGGCCGTCGTCGAGGTACATGGTGCCGCCGTTGTACAGCACGATGCCGACGTTGTGGCTGCCGCCGAAGGTGTGGTTCCAGGGCAGCCAGTCGAGCAGCACCGGCGGTTCTTCGCCAAAGAAGGGGAAGGTCTGCAGCAGCATCTGCTGGTTCGAGCACAGCATCTGGTGCGTGGTGATGACCGCCTTCGGCTTCTTGGTCGAGCCCGAGGTGAACAGGAACTTGGCGATCGTCGACGGCCCGACTTGCGCGTTGCGCGCGTCGATGCTCGTCGGTTCGGTTGCCAGCAGCGCGTCGAAGGCTGTAGCCGCACGGCCCGCCACTTCGCCGCGCGCGACGATCAGTTCCGCGTCCGCCGGCAGTACCGCCTCGATGGCGCGCCCGAACACGGTGCCGTCGCAGGCGAAGACGGCGCCGGGCGTCAACTGTTCGATCAGGTCGCGCAGCTTGGCCGGGTCGGTCGCCACCAGCGAATAGGCCGGCGACAGCGGCGAATACGGAATGCCGGCATACATCGCGCCCAGCGCCAGCTGGAAGTGTTCCAGGTCGTTCCCGGACAGGATCACCAGCGGATGCTCTTCCGACAAGCCGCGGTCCAGCAGCGCCTGGCCGATGCGGCGCGCACTCTGCAGCACGTCGGCGTACGACAGGCGGATCCATTCGCCGTCAGGACCACGGCGCGCGACCAGCGTGCGCTCCGGATGCTCCTTGGCGCCCGACACCAGGCGGTCGGTGAAGCGTGCAGGGAAGGGCGCGAGCGGCGTGATGGCGTCGACGTGCCAGACGCCGTCTTCCTGCCAGGCCGCGACCTCGGGATTGCCGAGGGCGACCTGGCGCCGCTTTGCCGCATTTGCACCCTTCGCCGCCATCGAAATCTCATTCATGGCGGCTCCCATTCAGATCGGGAAGTGGCGTGGCGTGGTTTGCACCGTGATCCAGCGCAGGTCGGTGAACTCGGCGATCGCCGCTTTGCCGCCGAAGCGCCCGTATCCACTGCCTTTCACGCCGCCGAAGGGCATCTGCGCCTCGTCGTGCACAGTTGGGCCGTTGATGTGGCAGATGCCCGATTCGATACGCTGCGCCACCGCCATCGCGCGCCCGATGTCGCGCGAGAACACCGCCGAAGACAGACCGTATTCGCTGTCGTTGGCCATGCGGATCGCTTCCTCGTCGGAGTCGAAACGCAGCACCGAGACGATCGGCCCGAACGACTCTTCCTGGTACACCAGCATCTCCGGCGTGACGTCGTCGACGATCGCCGGCTGCATGATGTTGCCATCCACGCTGACGCCCGACTGCGTGACTTTCGCGCCGCGCTGGCGTGCGTCTTCCAGCATCTTCTCCACGCGCGCGGCGGCGCTCGGATCGACCATGCCGGCCAGCGGCGCGTCCGTACGCGCGGCTTTCAGGGTCGCGGTCTTGGCGGCCAGCTTTTCCACGAAGGCAGGCGCGATCTTGCGGTCGACCAGGATGCGGTCGGCCGACATGCAAATCTGGCCCTGGTTGAAGAAGGCGGAAAAGGCCGCCGCTTCCACGGCCGCATCGAGGTCGGCGTCGTCCAGCACCACGACCGGGTTCTTGCCGCCCAATTCCAGCAGCACCGGCTTCAAATGCTTGGCCGCGGTCTGGGCGATGATGCGCCCGACCTTGGTCGAGCCGGTGAAATTCACGCGGCGCACGGCGGGCGCGGCGATCAGGCGCTCGACCACCTGCGCCGCATCGTCCGGCGCATTGATAATCACGTTGACCACGCCTTCCGGGAAGCCGGCATCGACGAACACCTGGCCGATCAGGCGGTGCAGGGCCGGGCACAATTCGGCCGCTTTCAGGATCACCGTGTTACCGCAGGCGAGCGGCATCGCGACCGCGCGCGTGCCGAGGATGATCGGCGCATTCCACGGCGCGATGCCGACCACCACGCCGCAGGCCTGGCGCACGCCCATCGCCAGCGAGCCGGGGACGTCGGAGGGGATGACTTCGCCGGCGATCTGCGTCGTCATCGAAGCCGCTTCGCGCAGCATGTTCGCCGCCAGCGTCACGTTGAACTGGTACCACATCGGCGCGCCGCCGCATTCGGCGACGGCCGCTTCCACGAACTCGCTGCGCAGCGCTTCCATCTTGTCGGCGGCTTTCAGCAGCAGCGAACGCCGCGCGCCCGGCGCCAGCGTCGACCACGCGGGAAAGGCCGCCTGCGCGGCTTGCACCGCGGCGTCGACGTCGTCCAGGGTGGCGGCGGCGGCGCGGGTGGCGACGTCGCCGGTGGCGGGATTGCGGCGCTCGAAGGTGGCGCCGTTCGATGCGGCCGTGGCCTGGCCGTTCAACAGCAGGTCTGCTTGGAACATCAGAGGTCTCCTCTATGTCGATTGGAAGGGGCGGCTACCCGCAAGCCGAGTGCCGCCGCCGTTATTATTGTCGGGTTGTGTGGTCGTGTGCGCGGCTGCCTTGTTTATTCTTCGGCTTCCTTGGCCGGACGCTTGTAGGTCTGCAGCCCCGGCTTGATGGTCTTGTCGTCCAGGAACTGCTTGAGGCCTTCCTTGCGGCCCTTTTCCGGGTCGCGCTGGTTCGACTGGTCGGTCTTGGCGTACAGGTAGTCCTCGCCCTGTTCCCAGGTCAGTTCGCGGCAGCGCTTGAAGCCGATCTTCGCGTAGCGCAGCACGACCGGGTTCTTTTCCAGCAGCTTGTTCGCCAGTTCGATCACCGCGTCGCGCAGCTGCTCCTTCGGCACGCTCTTGTTGATCAGGCCCATGGCGGCGGCTTCCTTGCCGGTGAAGGTGTCGCCGGTCATGATGTAGTGCAGCGCCTGGCGGTGACCCATGGTGTCGGCCACGGCCTTGCTCACCAGGTTACCCGGCGGGATACCCCAGTTCACTTCCGACAGGCCGAACACGGCGTCGTCGGCGGCGATCGCCAGGTCGCAGGCCACCAGCGGCGAGAACGCGCCGCCAAAGCACCAGCCGTTGACCATCGCAATGGTCGCCTTGCTGTACATGCGCAGCAGTTTCCACTGCCACTGCGAACAGTCGCGGCGCATGCGCTCCTGCATGATTTCCGGCTTGCCGTCGGTTTCGCGGAAGTACTCCTTCAGGTCCATGCCCGCGGTCCAGGCGTCGCCGGCGCCGGTCAGCACCACCACCTGCGCGTCGTCGTCGAGCTCGAGCGTTTCGAGCACGTCGATCATCTCGCGGTTCAGCGTCGGGCTCATCGCATTGCGCTTTTCCGGACGGTTCAGGGTGATCCAGCCGATACCGTTCTCGACATCCACCTTGACGGTCTTCCAGCGCGCTTCGTATTTGGACATACTATGTCTCCTGAGTAGTAAGTATTTTGTATCAGGCTGCCTGATATGTGGCTTATACTATGCCCACCTGATTCCGTTGACAAGCACTTTTTTATGACCACTTCAAAAAAACTTTCGGTAGCTGACGCGGCCGCATCTGCCATCGCCTCCGACGCCACCAGGCCGACCGGCCTGGCCTACTTGGTCGGCCGCCTCGACCACGTGCTGAACCAGCGCCTGCGCGACGCCTGCGCGCCCGCCGGCCTGTCAGTGCCGCAGTACACGGCCCTGTCCGTCTTCCGCGCGCACGGCGCCCTCTCGAACGCCCAGCTCGCCACGCGCACCATGATTTCGCCGCAGTCGGCCAACGAGATGGTCAAGCAGATGGAAGCGAAGGGGTGGATCGCGCGCACGCCCGATCCGGCGCATGGGCGGATCATCCAGATCAGCCTGACGGCGGCGGGGGAGGCGGTGCTGGGGGAGTGCGATGCGCGGGTGGCGGAGGTGGAGCGGATGATGTTTGCGGAGCTGGATGAGGCGGGGAGGGGGGCCTTGCTGGGGCAGTTGCGGGGGGCGGTAAGGGCGTTGAGTGTGCAGGGGATCTAGCCGTGGCAAACCGGACACGGACCGGGGCCAGCCGGCCTGCCCCGGTCCGCACCCGGTTTGTCCTGGTAAGGATGGACGTCGCGTCGCCTACATCATGGGCACCCAGCTGCCCTTGTAGAGGATCGGTCCGGTCGGCCCGCCAGCGCTCGGCGAGCCGCCCCGTGGCTCGAGCGACACCGCCAGCATCGCGACATCGGCGCCGATCACGCTGTCCGGCAACCGGAGCGTGGTCACGCCTCCCCCGGCCAGGACTGCCAGGGAACGTGGGGCGCCTTGCCTGGGAACGACCCACAGTTGCAGCGACCTGTCGGCAGCGACCGGGGCGGGATCGACCAGGCGTACGGTGAGTTCCCGTTCCTCCCTGTCGGCGGTCAGCAGCAATGCGGTTTTGGCCTGTTCGTCCGCCAGCGTGGCCACGTAGTCGACGCGCTGCACATCCACCAGGGTTGAATAGAGCACGCCCGCCAGCAGCAGGGCCGACGCCAGCGAGGCCATGCTGAACGTTCGCCAGAAGGCGAGCGAGTCGTTCCGCCAGAATTTCCAGCCGGCGTGCTCGCGACGAAGATTCAGCCGTCGCTCGATCGCGTGCCATACGTGCGCGCGCGCTTGCTGTTGGCCGGAAAACTCGGCCAGGGGCATCAGGCGTTCCTGCCATTCGGCGGTTACACGGCGCAAGGCCATGTCGTCCCGCAGCAGCGCCTCGAAGCGCCGGCGGGCGCCGCCCTTGAGCGTGCCGAGTACATATTCGGCTGCCAGTTTGTCGCGAAGTACAGGGTCGTTACGGATGCTCATGCTTGCTGGTCTTTCACGAGGCAGGTCTTCAGGCGCTCGAGACTGCGGCGGATCCAGGTTTTGACGGTACCGACCGGCATTGCCAGATGCCGCGCGACCTCACCGTGCGACAGGTCATGAAAAAATGCCAGCCCGATCACTTGCTGGTGCATGCCTTCCAGCATGGCCATGCAGTAGGCGAGCGCCTTTGCATCCCGGCTGATGAGCAACGCGTCGATCGGCGTCGGTCCCGGGTCCTGCAAGGCCTGCATGATCTCCGGGCTGAACACCGGACCGTCGAGCGCGGCGTCATGCGTGCCGCGGCGCAGCAGGTCGAGCGCTTTGTTGCGCACGATGGTCGTCATCCACGTCATGGGCGCCGCCAGGTGCGCCTGGTAACTCGCGGCGCCATGCCAGATCGCCACGAACCCTTCCTGCAGTGCTTCTTCCGCCAACTCGCGCTTGCCCAGGATGCGCAGGGCAAAACCCAGCAGTTTCGGCGACGTGGCGTCGTACAGGGCACGGAAGGCTGCCGCATCCCCATGGGCCGTGTTGTACAGCCAGCGGCCCAGCTGTTCGGGTTCGATATCGTGGGTGTCTCGCACTGCCTGCCTTCGGAGATGGCCAGGAAAGATCCTGAATATTAACAATATTACATTGTCCGGCCTGCGATCGAGGTGTGACGCGTGTGAATCGTGTGGATGGGATCGTCACCCGGGAACAGGCATGGGTCGCATGAAAATAGTTAAAAAAATTGAATCCAAACGTCCCGTGCGTGAGTACAAGCACCATGCGCATCGTCATTCCATATCGCTTTTCGTGGATGCCTGACGTTTGTGTATCGCGATTTTTTCTCTTCATCCAACCGGAGAACGAGCATGACTGATACAAATCTGACCATGGCATTACTGGAAACGCGCAAGGAAAAGCTGGAACAGCGACGTTCGTTTTTCAAGAACGTCGGCGGACTCAGCGTTGGTCTGGTGGGCGGCACCTTTTTGAGCGCCTGCGGCGGCTCGGTCAAGGATGCCGTCGCCCAGATGGCGCAGCCGACCGATATCGATATTCTCAATTTCGCACTCAACCTGGAGTACCTGGAAGCGCAGTTCTACTCGTTTGCGGTATTTGGTACAGGCCTGGCGGCGAATCTGTTGACCGGCAGCGGGGCGCAAGGCGCCGTCACCGGCGGCCGCCAGGTCATGTTCCGCGACCCCCTGGTTGCGCAATATGCGAAGGAAATCGCGCAGGATGAAATCGCGCACGTCGGCTTCCTGCGGGCGGCGCTCGGAACGGCGGCCGTGGCCCAACCGGCGCTCGACATCGGCGGCACCGATCCGAATGGCGCCTTTTCCACGGCGGCACGCGCGGCCGGCCTGGTCGGGCCCGGCGTGGCATTCGATCCGTATGCCAGCGACGAGAACTTCCTGCTGGGTGCTTTCATTTTCGAAGACGTCGGCGTAACCGCCTATAAAGGCGCATCGCCCCTTATCCAGAACAAGACCTTTCTGGAAGCCGCCGCCGGCATCCTGGCGGCGGAGGCTTATCACGCGGGACTCGTGCGCACGGTGCTGTACAGCAAAGGCTTGAGTACGCCCGCATTGCGTACCGCCGCCACGGCCATTTCCGATGCGCGCGACAGCCTCGATGGCAGTTCGGATGTCGATCAAGGGATCGTGAACGCGACGGACGGCACGCTGTCGAATATCGTTCCGCTGGATAAAGATGGCATCGCTTTCAGCCGTACACCCGGCGACGTGCTCAATATCGTTTATCTCAGCAAGGAATCGGTCACCATGGGTGGCTTCTTCCCGCGCGGCGCCAACGGCACGCTGAACATGAGTTCAGCGTATTCCTGAATCCCATCCTCTGTACCAACGCGCCGCCAGTCCGTAGCGCGGCGCGCCGTCCCACGCCTGGTCAGGCCGACGCACGATCGTGCACGTTGACAGCGGCCAGGATTTTTCAAGTCGTGTTTACAGGGGGTGTTTTTTGTTCGAAAAAGGCAAGAAAGTGCAGTTAAAAGGGGGCGGTCCGGTGATGACGGTCCGACGCATCGGAAATTTCAGTCCGGTTGCCGCGGACGGTGTGGACTGCATGTGGTTCGACGAACGGCACAAGCGCTGCCGCGCTATCTTTCAGGCGGCAGCACTTCGCCTGATTGCGCCAGCGATAGCGAGTGATGCGTCGCATGGAATGCCGGCCATGACGGCTGGTCCCTGTTCCAGCGACCTCCGCCACAAAACGCTTATACAATGACATAAAGTGTCGTGAGGAGAGGTCATTGATGATCATTCAAGAGCGCTACCGCGGCGCGCTCATCGGACTCGCTTGCGGCGATGCGGTCGGCACAGCCGTCGAGTTCATGCCGCGCGGGACCTTTCCTCAGCTGACGGATATGGTCGGCGGCGGCAAGTTCGATCTCAAGCCAGGCGAATGGACCGACGACACGTCGATGGCGCTGTGCCTTGCCCACAGTCTGCTGTACCAGCAGGGATTCGATCCGGTCGACCAGATGAACCGCTACTGCAATTGGTACAACTACGGCTACATGAGCAGTACCGGGGAATGCTTCGACATCGGTTACACGACAGCGCTCGCCCTGCGCAGGTATCTGGAGGATGAGAATCCGTTCGCCGGTTCTCTTGACCCGGACTCCGCCGGCAACGGCGCGTTGATGCGCCTTGCGCCGATCCCGATGTATTACGCCCAGGATAAAGCGGCGGTGTTTCACTTTGCCGGCGAAAGTACACGTACGACGCACGGCACGCGGGAAGCGATCGAATGCTCGCGGCTGTTTGGTCTGCAATTGCGCGCGGCGCTATGTGGCGGCGCAAAAGACGAAATTTTGTCGATCGCCTATCCCGAACCCTTGAGTCGAAACGTGGCGCCGCTGGCAAACGGCGACTTTCTTGCCAAACCCGTGGAGGAGATCAAGGGCAGCGGCTATTGCGTTCAGTCGCTGGAGGCTGCGCTCTGGTACTTCTGGCACACGGCATCCTTCAAGGAAGCAGTACTGAAAGCCGCTAATCTCGGCGACGATGCCGACACGACGGCGGCTATCTGCGGCCAGCTTGCGGGAGCGTTTTATGGATTCGCGCAGATTCCGGACGAATGGGTTAAACGGCTGGCAATGAGCGACGAGATTGTGGGACTTTCGGACAGGCTTTTAACTGAACGATACGCATCAAAATAACGCCGGCCCCTGTGGAGGTCATTCCTGCCGTCTATCAGACTAAAGTATAAGCGACAGGAAACCTGCCAGTACGCCCTGAGCCTATCAATGAGCCTATAAGGCACAGATGGGCACTCGCCCTGGCCATCAAAACTCCTTGGTACAGCTTTTCTTTTCGCGTTTTTCCCCACCCCGGTATTCCGTCTCGACGTGTTCATAGCACGTGAATTCCCCCTCAGGGCCATACAGCGGCGACACCTTGTATTCGCTGATCATGACCAGCTGGCCCTGCTTCCAGCAATGCCGTGACGAATACATGTCTTCAGCCCCGCCTTTCCAGCCACCGGTCACGCAATTCCTGTCTTTCGGATCGAGCTCCAGTCCGCCGATATTCGACAGGGCCTCGTTCGCTTCAAACCGTTTCGTTCGGGGGTTATAGAGGAATACCGCGAGGCTTTCGTTGCCGATCCCAGCGACGCTGGTGGTCACCACGAGGTCGGCACAACCGTCGTTATTGAAATCCGTGCCGGTGTCGAACGATTTGCTGTCGGCGTAATAGTTTTCCACGTCGGCGAGCACCTGCACGGTCTTGCCGGCGGCGTCCTTGATGCGCACGCTGCCGAGGGCGGGATCGGCCTTGTCCCTGGCGACCCATTGGAAGGTGAATGCGGGTTTGCCGCGTGGGCTGCACCAGGGGGCCGCTGCCCAGGCGGAGAGGGAGCAGCAGCACAGCATCGCAACAGCATGTTTTGCCCACATCACAATCGTCCCCCCCCCGCAAGTTGATGGTTGCCTATCATACAACGATGCGGTCAGCTATTGCGACTGGGCATTGCTCATTCGAGGCGCTTCCCGAGCGCGCACGCCGCGATCAGCCGCGCCAGCCGCGCATCGCGCGTTTCCTGCTTTCTTGCGCTGGCGATCCCGTGCAGCACCTGGCGCTGGTAACCCGGCGGGCAGGACGCGAAATAGGCCCAGGCGGCTGCGTTCCGGCGGAACAGGGCTTCCGCCTCGGGCGCCAGTTCCGCCGGCGCCGCCTGCTCGTATGCGTACACCACCGAACGCGCCTCCGCGCGCAACGCGAATGCCGCTTCGCCGGCCGGCGTCATCAAGCCCTGCGCGCGCAGGACCGCCATCTTCTCGATGTTGACCGCGCTCCAGATCGAGCGCGGCTGCCGCGGCGTGAAGCGGATCGTATAGCTGTCGTCGTCGACCCGCTTGCGCACGCCATCGATCCAGCCGTAGCACAGCGCCTGGTCGACCGACTCGGACCAGCGCATCGACGCCATGCCGCTGCCGACCTTGCGAAAGCCAACCAGCAGTTCGGTCGCGGTGTGCGCGTTCGCGGCGAGCCAGGCGCGAAACTGCTGCGCGGTCTCGAAATACACCGGGCCGGTCATGCGCCGGGCGCCGAGGCCGGCCTGGTCTCGGTGCCCGCGCCGCGCGTCACGTGCAGCATGCGGCTCGGCGCCAGCACCCGGGCGGTATGCCAGACGCCGCGCGGCACCACGACGGCGCCGGCGCCGTTCAAGGCGACCGTGACGAGATTGCCGTCCTGTTCGAGCAGCAGCTCGACGGCGCCCGACAGCAGGTAGACGAATTCGTCGCCGTGCGGGTGCATTTCCCAGGTCGGCCAATCCTCTGTGAATGCGAACTCGGCGATCAGCCAGCCCTGGCCGTGCTGTTCGATCTCGGACGCCGGCAGCTGCCAGAAGGCGTCGCCGGGGATTTCCTCTGCCGTGCCGTCGTCGGCGAGGCTGACATAGGTGTGGCGGGGATTGAGGGCCATAATAAGTTGGTGACGTCGCAGGTCGGACCATCCTATCACCGCGCGGTGTCGATTTTTCGGAAAGGCGCTTCCCCAAACGCACGATTGGAAATGTTTGTACAAATGCAGATTCCCAGCGACAATCTACGATCCGCACGCATACCCAGGCCGCATCCCGGCGACACCACACGGCCCCGGCCATAGAACAATCGCATGAAGCACACTCATAACTGGCGCGACCGCATGCGCGTCGAACTCTCCGACTGGCAGCTCTGGTCGGGCCGCGTGGTCGTCGTCACGCTGGCGGTGCTGGCCGGGTTGACGGTGGTCGTCTTCACCTGGCTGTCCGAACTGGCCTTCGACGCCTTCGAATGGCTGCATGCGCTGGCCTGGTGGAGCCCGCTGATCTGGACGCCGCTATGCACGGCCGCCATCGTCTGGCTCACGCGCCGCTATGCCGCCGGCGCGGCCGGGTCGGGTATCCCGCAAGTGATGGCCGCGCTCGATCCGGCGCTGCCGCCGGAAAAGCTGGGACTGTTTGTCTCGCTCAGGCTGAGTCTCGCGAAAGTCGTGCTGACCGCCGGCGGCCTGCTGGCCGGCCTGTCGCTGGGGCGCGAGGGGCCATCCGTGCAAATTGCGGCCGGCGTCATGCTGCAGGCACGGCGCCTGCTGCCCGCGCGGGCGTCGGTCAGCATCAATGTGCACGGCTTGCTGGTGGCCGGCGGCGCGGCCGGCATTGCGGCCGCCTTCAATACGCCGCTGGCGGGCATCATGTTCGCCATCGAAGAGCTGGCGCGCGCGCCCGAGCAGCGCAACAGTGGCCTGATCATCACCGCGATCGTGCTGGGCGGCCTGGTGGCGGTGTCGGCGCACGGCAACGCCACCTATTTCGGCGTGATCCACATCGGCTCGCTCGGGATGGGGCTGCTGCTGCCCGGACTCGCGGTGGCGCTGCTGACCGGCATCGCCGGTGGACTCTTTTCGCGCCTGCTGATCGCCTCCACGGCCGGGACGGGACCCGACTGGATGAGCCGCCTGCGCGCGCGCCGGCCGGTGCTGTTCAGCGCCGTATGCGGCGCAGTGGTGGCCGTCATCGGCGTCGTCACGGCCGGCGCCACCTTCGGATCGGGCTATGCGCCGACCAAAGCCATGGTCGACGGCGTGGCGACAATGCCGGTGATGTACGCGCTCTTCAAGTTCCTGGCGACCTGGCTGAGTTCCTGGTCCGGCGTACCGGCCGGGATTTTCGCGCCCTCGCTGGCGATCGGCGCGGCGCTCGGCAACGACGTCGCGCTGGCCTTCTTCCACACCCAGGCGCCAGCGCTGATCGCCCTTGGCATGGTCGGCTTCCTAGCGGCGGCCACGCAGGCGCCGCTGACCGCCTTCATCATCGTCATGGAAATGGTCGATGGCCACGCCATGGTGCTCAGCCTGATGGCCTGCGCGCTGGTGGCGAGCATGCTGGCGCGGATCATCAGCCCGCCGCTGTACCCGTCGCTGGCGCGCATGCAGCTGGGCCGCGCCGGGATGGGGTGAGACCTCTGCTATGCTGATGGGACGTCATCCTCCCTCGTGCATTTCATGGCAGCCAGCTCACCTTCGAACATCGTCGCCACGGACCATTGGGTCACGCATGCACAAGGCCAGATCTTCGTGCGCAGCTGGAGCGATAGCACGGCAAGGAGCGATCACGCGCCGATCATCCTGCTGCACGATTCGCTCGGCAGCGTCGAACTCTGGCGCGACTTTCCCGCCCGGCTGGCCGCCGCCAGTGGGCGCTGCGTCATCGCCTACGATCGTCTCGGCTTCGGACGATCCGATGCGCGCACGGATGTGCTGACGCCGGCGTTCGTCGCCGCCGAAGCCGACACCTGTTTCGCCGCCGTGCGCGCACAGCTCGGCATCCGGCGCTTCGTCGTCTTCGGCCACAGTGTCGGCGGCGCCATGGCCATCCATTGCGCCGCGCGTTTCGAGGAGGATTGCGAAGCGCTCATCACCGAGTCGGCGCAGGCCTTCGTGGAAGAGCGGACCCTGGACGGCATCCGCGCCGCCAAGGCGCAGTTCGCCGGCGCCGAACAATTTGGCCGGCTCGAGAAATACCATGGAAATAAAGCGGAATGGGTGCTCGATGCGTGGACGGGCACCTGGCTGTCGGCGCAGTTCGCGGCCTGGTCGCTGGAAGCGGTGCTGGCCAGGGTCAGCGCGCCAACCCTGGCCATCCACGGCGGCGACGACGAATACGGCTCGACCCGGCATCCGGCGCTGATCGCGGAATGGTCGAATGCCGATGTCAGAGTGGAGATACTACCGCAGCTGCATCACCTGCCGCACCGCGAGCAGCCGGAGATGGTTGCAGGGCTGGTGTGCGATTTTCTGCGCCTGGCGCATTGCCGGCGGCAGGGCTGATACCCTGGCTTTGCCCGGCCTTGCCAGGCAAGGGGCAGTAGTCCGACCGGCTCAGGCACGATCCAACATATGTGGCATAGCATACTGCCAGCAGCATGACGATCCATGCTATGGCCGTCACGATCGTAAAAAGAGGCCACTTCGACCGAAAATAGAGCTCCCAACTCAGTTCTGGGACGCCAAGTGCCAACTCGCATTTTTCGAGGAAGCCTGACATCTGCACGATACGGATGTGGGTCGCAAGGGCGATGCCCCCGCAGAGCAGGACGAACGCAGGCGGTATCGACCAGGCGATGGACAAGGCTTCGCGTGGCAGGTTGATGCATGGCCGAGACAGGCCGTTCAATCCAAATGACTTGGTCAGCAACCACGCAAATATGGACGCCGAAACCAGCAAGGAGTAGCGGAACAGGTTTTCGATACGCGTCAGGAGAACAGACACTTCGCTTCGAATCTGCTTGTAACTTTCCATGTTGAAGCTGTGCTGGCTCGCGTCCATGTCATCGCCCGGTTGGTGATGTTTCTGGTGCAAAAACCTTGCTGCGACCGTCTGCCGAGGCCGCATCGCCCGATTGTGGCACGGGCTGCTGACGGAGGCAATTGTGGCAACGGGATGCCACGCCATCCGTTGTTTCAAGCACGCTTTTCAGCGTTTACCACGAGGTTGTAGCGATCCCTGGCGCGTTGCAGGCAGCATCGGGCAGCATGTGCCTGCAACGCAGATACGTCATCGCGCGGGACGTGCCGCCCGCCCCGCCAGCAACGCCATCCCGGCCGCCACCACCAGCACCAGCGCGCTCGCACCGAAGGTCGCCCGATAGCCGAAGCCATCGAACAGCAGCCCGCCGACGGTCGCGCCCAGTGCGATGGCCAGCTGCACCACCGCCACCATCAGCCCGCCGCCGGCTTCGGCGTCGTGCGGCAGCGTGCGGGCCAGCCAGGTCCACCAGCCGACCGGCGCTGCGGTGCCGACCAGGCCCCAGAGCGCGAGCAGCAGGCCGGTCGCGAAGGGAGACGCGCCGAACACCGGCAAGGCCAGCGCGATGACCGCCATCACCAGCGGGATCGCAACCAGCGTGCGGTACATGCCGTCCTTCAGCAGCGCGCCGATCAGGGTGGTGCCGATGAAGCCGGCCACGCCGATCACCAGCAGCATCAGCGAGGTCAGGGTCGCGCCGGCGTGCGTCGCCGTCTCGAGGAAAGGGCGCAGGTACGTGAACAGCGCGAACTGCCCCATGAAGAACAGGCTGACCGCGACCATGCCGAGGGCCACCGCCGGCCGCCGCAGCAGCGTGAACAGGTTCGCGCCGCCCTGCGACCGCTCGGCCGGCATCGGCGGCAGGCTGGCCCATTTCCAGGCCAGGGCAATCGCCGCGACCGGGATCAGGGCAAAAAATGCGGCACGCCAGCCGACGATCGCGCCGAGAAAACTGCCCAGCGGCGCGGCGGCGACGGTGGCCAGTGCGCTGCCGCCGTTGAGGATCGCCAGCGCTTTCGGCACCTGGGTCGAGGGCACTAGGCGCATCGCGGTGGCGGCCGACAGCGACCAGAAGCCGCCGATCGCCACGCCGATAAAGGCGCGGCCCGCCATGAAGCTCCAGTAGTTCGGCGCGAATGCGGCGATGCTGCCGGAGACGATCATCAACAGCGTCAACGCCAGCAGCAGGACCTTGCGGTCGAGCTTACCGGCCAGCGACGAAATCGATAGACTGGTCGCCAGCGCAAAGGCGCCGGAGACCGCGATCGATTGCCCGGCCTGGCCTTCGGTCACGCGCAGGTCGGCCGCGATGGACGTCAGCAGGCTGACCGGCATGAATTCCGAGGCGACCAGGGCAAAGGCGCCGAGCGAGAGCGCAAAGACGCCGCCCCAGGCGGCCGGCATGCCGGCGCCTGTGCTAGTTGAAACCGGACCCCCCATCAAGCTGCCAGCGTCGCGCTGTCGATCACGAAGCGGTACTTCACGTCGCCCTCCAGCATGCGTTCATAGGCGGCGTTGATCTCGTCGGCACGGATCATTTCGATGTCGGCGACGATGCCGTGTTCGGCGCAGAAGTCGAGCATTTCCTGGGTCTCGGGAATCCCGCCGATCATCGAACCGGCCAGCGCGCGGCGCTTCATGATCAGGTTGAACACTTGCGGCGACGGGTGTGGCGACGATGGCGCGCCGACCAGCACCATGGTGCCGTCGCGCTTGAGCAGCGTAAGGAAGGCGTCGAGGTCGTGCGGCGCGGCGACGGTGTTGACGATCAGGTCGAGGCTCCTGGCCTGCGCTGCCATCGCGTCCGCATCGCGCGAAACCACGACTTCATGCGCGCCGAGCGCTTCGGCATCCTGGCGCTTCGATTCCGAGGTGGTGAACGCCACCACGTGGGCGCCCATCGCGCGCGCCAGCTTGATGCCCATGTGACCGAGGCCGCCGATACCGACGATGCCGACGCGCTTGCCGGGACCGGCGTTCCAGTGGCGCAGTGGAGAATAGGTGGTGATGCCGGCGCACAGCAGCGGCGCGACCGCGGCCAGCTGTTGTTCCGGATGGGTCACGCGCAGCACGAAACGCTCGTGGACGACGATCTGTTCCGAATAGCCGCCCAGCGTGTGGCCGGGTGCGTCGGCGGTCGGGCCGTTGTAGGTGCCGACCATGCCGTCGCAATAGTTTTCCAGGCCGTCTTCGCAATCGCCGCAATGCTGGCAGCTGTCGACCATGCAGCCGACGCCGACCAGGTCGCCGACCTGGTGTGTCGACACGTGCGCGCCGACGGCCGAGACGCGGCCGACGATTTCGTGGCCCGGCACGCACGGGAACAGGGTGCCGGCCCATTCGGCGCGCACCTGGTGCAGGTCGGAGTGGCAGACGCCGCAGAAGGCGATGTCGATCTGCACGTCGTGGGCGCCCGGCGCGCGGCGGACGATGTCGATCGATTCGAGGGGTTTGTCGGCGGCGTAGGCGCCGTAGGCTTTGACGGTCATGGGGATTCCTTGAAAGATAAGCTGCGATGAGAGCTGCGATGAGAGCTGCAATGAGTTGCACCACGTTGAAGGAGAGCGTGGCGCGACGGGCAGCCATGATAACCGCATCCACGCAAGGCGATCCGCGCGTGAATTACTTGGGCTTATGAATTCCGCTCATGAATCGAGCATCGATTTCAGTAACAGAAGCACTGAATTGAAGACTATGCCGAGTTGCGCATCACGTCCAGGAAGGCCTGCAGCACCGGCGACGTGTCGTTGCGCCGGTACAGGACGCTGAGTTCGATTTCGCGCAGCCAGACCGAGTCGAGCGGCCGGTAGACCACGCCCGGCAGGCACAGGCTGGTGGCCGAGGCCGAGGTGATGCACAGGCCGAAGCGCGCCGACACCAGCGCGATGCAGGTGAGGATGTCCTCGACTTCCTGGCCCACGACCAGCCGCACGCCCTCGTTGCGAAAGGCGCTGACCACTTCCTGCGCAAAGCTGCCGATCGGCGAGTTCGGATACAGGATGATCGGCTGGTCTTCCAGGTCGCGCAGGGTGATCGACGACTTCACGCACAGCGGATGGTCTTCGTACAGTCCGACCTGGAGCAGCTCGCGCCCGACCACCTCGACCGCGATGTCGGGCTCGCTGGGCACGAGGCGGCTGAAGCCGACCGTGATGCGGCGCTCGCGCAGCGCCTGGATCTGCTGGCTCTTGGTCAGGTTGTGCAGCGCCAGCTTGACCTCGGGACGGGCGCTGTGGAACTGCGCCAGCAGGTGCGGGATCACGCGCAGGATGCCCGAGCCGAACACGCCGACGTCGAGCTGGCCGAGGTAGCCTTGGCCGGCATATTGCGTCTTTTCCTTGGCGGTCTTCACGAGCGCGAGGATGTTCGGCACTTCCTGGAACAAGACCATCCCGGCATCGGTCAGTTCGACCCCGCGCGGCGTGCGCACGAACAGGGCCGCGCCGAGTTCTTCTTCCAGGCTCTGGATCTGCCGCGTCAGCGGCGGCTGCGCCATGTGCAGCTGCTCGGCCGCGCGGCCGAAGCTGCCTTCGTTGGCGAGCGCGAGAAAGTAGCGTAGTTGCTTCAGATCCATACTTATGATTATGGCATAGGGCATACCGAACAGGTATCGGGTTTTCCAAAAGCGGTATTGGACTGCCGCGCCCCCTTTCATTAATCATAGTGCATCGACTCCGGCACGGAGGAGGCAAAGACCTCCCCGGCACGGACAGAACAACACGTTGAAGCATCGGCAGTCAAAACAGCGGTTCTCTGGAGACAAGGATGACAAAGATAGTACGTTGCACCGCGGCGATCACGCTCGCCTGTATCAGCTGCTCCGCCATTGCCCAGGTGCCCCCCGACCGCTGGCCGCCGACGCCGCCGAGCTCCGGCAACGTCCAGATCTACGGCATGGTCGACTCCGGCGTCGAATACCTCACCAACGTGAATGCCGCCGGCGATTCGCTGGTGCGCGTGCCGACGCTGGCCGGCACCTTCCCCTCGAACATCGGCTTTCGTGGCGGCGAAGACTTGGGCAATGGGCTCAAGGCGCTGTTCAACCTCGAGATGGGTTATTCGGTCGACACCGGCGCGCTGCAGAATGGCGGGCGCCTGTTCGGCCGTTCCGCCTGGGTCGGACTGCAGGGCCGTTACGGCACGCTGATGGTGGGCCGCATGATCAACATGACGTACATCGCCAACCTGCGCTCGAACGTGCTCGGCCCCAGCATCCACAGCTATCCAAACCTCGACACCTACCTGCCGAATGCGCGCAGCGACAATACGATCGGCTACATCGGCAAGTTCTCGAACCTGACCGTCGGCGCCACCTTCACTCCCGGGCGCGATGCGACCACCGTCGTCGCCGGTCCCGCATCGACCAACTGCGGCGGCGAACTCGCCAGCGACCGCAAGGCCTGCCGCCAAGTCACGGCGATGCTGGCCTACGACACGCCGAAGTACGGCATGGCCGTGTCATGGGACGTGCTGAACGGCGGCCCGAACGCCGGCTTCGGCCTGACGCGCAGCGATTACGACGACCGCCGCGCCGGCATCAACGGCTACTTCATGGTCGACAAGCTCAAGCTGGCCGCCAGCTTCCTCGACCGCAAGATCGACGCCGCGGCCGACACCAATACCCGCCTGATGCAGGTGGGCCTGAGCTACCCGTTCACGCTGGCCCTGATCCTCGACGCCCAGGTCGCCCGGCTCGACACGCGCCGCTCGGACAACGATTCGACCATGGCCGTGCTGCGCGCCACCTACGCCTTCTCGCGCCGCACCGCCACCTACGTGTCGCTCGGCCGCATCGACAACGACGGCCTGGCCGCCATCTCGCTGTCGGCCGGCGGCACGGTCGGCCCGGGCCTGGGCCAGACCGGCCTGATGGTCGGCTTACGCCATTCGTTCTGAATTCCATTTCAAGAGGCAGGCATATGAAGACAACGATTCTGCAGCAAACGATCCGCCGCGCGATGCTCCTGGGGGCCACCGGCGCCGCCCTGGGAACGCTCGTTGTGCCCGCCTGGGCCCAGCCGGTCGTCACCGGTCCGGTGAAGATCGTGGTGCCGTTCACGCCGGGCACGACGCCCGACAGCGTCTCGCGCGTGATCGCGCCGATCCTGGCGAAACGCCTGGGCCAGGCGACGATTACCGACAACCGGCCGGGCGCGTCCGGCATCATCGGCATGGACATGGTGGCCAAGGCGCCGCCCAACGGCCAGACCGTGATGGTGGGCACGAATACCTCGCTGACGCTGCCGCTGTTCTACAAGAAGGTGCCGTTCGACGTCATCAAGAGCTTCCAGCCGCTGGGCATGATCGGCACCAACAACTTCGCGCTGGTGGTCCATCCATCGGTGCCGGCCTCGAACCCGAAGGAGCTGGTCGCGTGGATCAAGGCCAACGGCGCCACCGTGAACTACGCCTCGCCGGGGCAGGGCACGCTGCATCACCTGACGATGGAAAAGTTCATGCACAGCACCGGCGTGAAGGTGATGCACGTGCCCTATAAAGGCTCGGCCGGCGCGATCAGCGACGTCCTCGGCGGCCACGTCAAGATGATGATGATGCCGCTGCACCTGGCCATGCCGCTGCGCGCCGACGGCAAGCTGAAGGTCATCGGTTCCACCCGCGCCGAACGCGACCCCCAGTACAAGGATGTCGTCACGCTGCAGGAAGGCGGCGTCGCCGGCTTCGACGAGGATTCGTGGCTCGCCCTGTGGGGGCCGAAGGGCATGCCGCCGGCGCTGGTCGCGGCCTACAACGCCGGCCTGCGTGAGGCGCTCGCCAGCCCGGAAGTCAAGGATGCGCTGGCCAAGCAGGGCCTGACGCTGCAGCCGGGCAGCCCCGACGACCTGCTGAAGGCGGCCAACGCGGAATACCAGAAGTGGGCCGTCGTGGTCCGCAATGCACAGATCAAGGCGGAGTAGGCGCACGGCCACCCGCAACGACAACACAACCGACAGGAACGACCATCATGCTCCAGAAAGACCTCGTCCCCCCGCACACCGGCCAGCGTCCCGCCAAGGTCGACTACAAGCGCATCGCCACCGAGGAGGCGTTCGCGCCGCCCGACCTGTTCGACATGTACCGCAAGGTGCTCGCCGACGGCAAGGCCGACGCCGGCTTCACCAGCCTGTGGGCGTTCTATCTCAGCAGCGAGGCGGCGCGTCCGCAGCACATCCGCAAGTACATCCAGGACCTCGACGCGGCGCGCATCGCCCACATGGACGAAGCCGGCATCGACGTGCAGGTGCTGTCGCTCACCTCGCCGGGCGTGCAGGTGTTCGACGCCGATACCGCCGTGTCGTATGCGCGCAGCGCCAACGACTACCTGGCCGAAGCGGTGCGCCGTCATCCGGCGCGCTTCGTCGGCCTCACCGCCATCGCGCCGCAGAATCCGACTGAAGCAGCCAAGGAAATCGAACGCGGCGCCACCCAGCTGGGAATGAAAGGCGTCATCGTCAACTCCCACACCCAGGGCGAATACCTGTCGGACCCGAAGTTCTGGGACATCTTCGCCGCCGCCGAAGCCTTCGACATGCCGGTCTACCTGCACCCGAGCAGCCCGCCGCCGAAGATGATCGAGCCCTTCATGGAAGCGGGCCTCGACGGCGCCATCTACGGCTTCGGCGTCGACACCGGCCTGGCCGCGCTGCGCACCATCACCGCCGGCGTGTTCGACCGCTTCCCCAGGCTGCAGATGATCCTCGGCCACATGGGCGAAGCGCTGCCGTACTGGGCCTACCGCCTCGACTACATGCACGCCGCGACCGTGCGCTCGCAGCGCTACGCATCGATGCAGGCGCTGCAGCGGCGGCCGAGCGACTACCTGCGCGAGAATTTTTACATCACCAACAGCGGCGTGGCGTGGGAGCAGGCGATCCGCTTTGCCCAGGAATTCATGGGCGTGGACCGCGTGATGTATGCGATGGACTACCCGTACCAGCACGTGCTCGACGAGGTCATCGCCCTCGACAACATGAACATGGCGCCGGAAATCAAGAAAGCCTTTTTCCAGACGAACGCCGAACGCCTATTCAAGATCGGCTGAAGCTGCCCCACACGAGGAACGACGCCATGACGACACCGACACCGGCCGCGCCTGCGGCCAGGGACTATATCCACATCGCCGCCGAGGAAGCCTTTGCGCCCTCGGAGATGCTGCGCATCTACCGCCGGATCCTCGACGGCCCGAACCCCGATCCGGGCTTCGTCAGCCTGCTCGGCTTCTACATGCGCAGCCAGAGCGAGCGCGCCCGCTTCATCATGGAAGGCTTGCAAGACCTGGGCGAACGGCGCCTGCGCCACATGGATGAATCAGGCATCGACCGCGCCATCATCGCCCTGACCGCGCCCGGCGTGCAGGTGATGGACACGGCCACCGCCGTCTCCTTCGCCCGCAGCGCCAACGACGAACTGGCGGAAGCCGTGCGCCGCCATCCGACGCGCTTCTCGGGCATGGTGGCGGTCGCCCCGCAAGACCCGGCCGCGGCGGCGCGGGAAGTCGAGCGCGGCATCACCCGCCTCGGCCTGACCGGGGTGATCATCAATTCGCACACGCAGGGCGAATACCTGTCCGACCCGAAGTTCTGGGAGATCTTCGAGGCGGCCGAGGCCAACGACACCCCGATCTACCTGCACCCGAATACGCCCCCAGCGAGCATGATCGCGCCTTTCCTCGAGTGCGGCCTGGATGGCGCCATCTACGGCTTCGGCGTCGAGACCGGGCTGCACGCGCTGCGCATCATCACCGCCGGCGTGTTCGACCGCTTCCCCAGGCTGCAGATGGTGCTCGGCCACATGGGCGAAGCGCTGCCGTTCTGGGCTTACCGCCTCGACTACATGCATGCGGCCACCGTGCGCTCGCAGCGTTACGCGTCGATGCAGCCGCTCCGGAGAAAGCCGAGCGACTACCTGCGCGAAAACTTCTACATCACCAGCAGCGGCATGGCCCATGAGCCCGCGATCAGGTTCACGCAGGAGATGATGGGCGCCGAGCGCGTCATGTATGCGGCGGATTATCCTTACCAGCACACGGTCGACGAGATCGCGCGGCTGGAGGGGATGGACATCGGCCGGGAAGACAAGCGGCGCTTCTTCCAGGCCAATGCCGAAACGGCGTTCCGCCTCAAGTAACATGGCTGTCAATCGCAGCACCGTGCTGGCCGGGGTGGCGGCCGGCGCCTTCCTCGGGCCGTTCACGCAAACCGTGTACACGCCGGCGCTGGTGCAGCTCGAGCGCTTCTTCCACGTGAACACGCTGCTGATCAACCTGACCATCTCGCTGTTCACGGCCATCCTCGCGCTCAGCAATTTCGTCATCGGCCCGATTGCCGACCGCTGGGGGCGGCGCGCCACGCTGCTGCCGGGGCTGGCCATCTTCGTCGCCGGCTGCCTGCTGTGCCTTGCCGCGGACAGCTATGGCCTGTTCCTGGCGGGCAGGGTGCTGCAGGGCGCCGGCATCAGCGCCGCCGTGCTGATCGCGCCGACGGTCATCGGCGACATCTTCGCGCCCCATGAGCGCGCCCGCGCGATGAGTACCTACCAAACCATCAGCTTCCTCGGGCCCGTGCTGGGGCCCGTGATCGGCGGCGCGATCGCGTACTTTTTGGCGTGGCAGTGGATCTTCGCCCTGCTGGCGACGGCCGGCCTGGCCGTGCTGCTGTATAACTGGCGCCGGCTGCCGGAAACCCTGCCGCCCGATACCGTGCCGCCGCCGTTCGGCCTGCGCCTGTTCGGCAAGGTGCTGGCCGACCGCTCGGCCTGTTCGATCCTGCTGGTCGGGTTCAGCCAGTTCTATGGCTATTACGTGTTCCTGGTCTTCCTGCCGGTGCTGCTGCATGGGCTGCTGGCGCTGCGCGAACAGGTGTTCGGCTTCTTCTTCGTGCCGCTCACCCTCGGCCTGCTGCTCGGCGTCCGCCTGGGCGCACGCTGGCAGCAGCGTTGGCCGCGCACGCGCATCCTGAACGCCGCCTCGTTCGGCATGGCCGGCACCGTCGCGCTGTTCTGGGCGGCGCTGCATTGGCAGCTGATGAACATCCCGCTGCTGGTGCTGCTGCTGGCCTGCTACGGCTTGCTGCTCGGCTGCAGCACCCCGGTGCAGTCGACCATCATGGTCAACCTGTTCCAGCAGCAGAAGGGCACCGCCATGGGCCTGTACAACTTCTCGCGCTTCACCGGCGCCGCCATCGGGCCGCTGGTCGGCGGCGCGCTGGTGATGCGCTATTCGGTGGATGCCGTGTTCCTGCTGCTGGCCGTCCTGCTGGCCGGCGCGGCGGTCGTGATCCGGCGCTACCTGGCCGACCCGTACGAAGCCGGCGGCGCGCAGGCAGTGGTGAAACCCTGAACGGTGCGGGCATCGATGTCGGCGATAATGGCTGGCCCCGACAGGCCAACCTAACGACATCATGACGACCACCCTGTTCCCCGGCTTTCGCAGCCAGCACATCACCGTCGCGCCCGGCGTCGACATCCACGCCATCGTCGGCGGCAGCGGCGCGCCGCTGCTGCTCCTGCACGGCCACCCGCAGACCCACGCCATCTGGCACCGCGTCGCGCCGGCGCTGGCGCAGCAGTTCACGGTGGTCGCCTGCGACCTGCGCGGCTATGGCGACTCGTCCAAGCCGGCCGGCGACCCGGACCACGCCAATTACAGCAAGCGCACCATGGCGCTCGACATGGTGACGGCGATGCGCGCGCTCGGCTTCGACCAGTTCAGCGTGCTGGCCCACGACCGCGGCGCGCGCGTGGCGCACCGGCTGGCGCTCGACCATCCGCAGGCGGTGCGGCGCATGGCGCTGCTCGACATCGCGCCGACGCTGGCGATGTACGGGCAGACCACCGAAGAATTTGCGCGCGCCTACTGGCACTGGTTCTTCCTGATCCAGCCGGCGCCGCTGCCCGAGCGCCTGATCGAAGCCGATCCGGGCGCCTACGTGGTCGACGTGATGGGCCGCCGTAGCGGCGGCATCACCGTGTTCGACCCGCGCGCGCTGGCCGAATACCAGCGCTGCCTGGCCCAGCCGGGCGCTGCGCACGGCCTGTGCGAGGATTACCGCGCCGCCGCCGGCATCGACCTCGAGCACGACCGCGCCGACCTGGAAGCGGGCCGGCGCCTGGCACTGCCGCTGCGCGTGCTGTGGGGCGCGCAAGGCGTGGTGCACCGCTGCTTCGATCCCCTGAAGGAGTGGCGCGCTGTGGCGGACGACGTCAGCGGCGAGGCGCTGCCGTGCGGGCACTATATCGCCGAGGAAGCGCCCGAGGCGTTGCTGGAGCAGGTACTGCCGTTTTTGACTGCCGATGACTGTCGCGTCATGTAGGGTGGAGTCCTGACTCCACGCGTTACAGAGCATGCATGTGGCACTGCTTCACGCGTGAGCGCAACCTGCCGGGCCTTGAACGTTGCTGCGTCAAGGCCACCGATGAACGCGTGGACTCGGGAGTCCACCCTACATTGCCGCCATGTTTGGTTGCCGATGATGGTCGCGAATCGTATGGGGTCCTTGAGGCCAGTGGCCTCAAGGACGGGTTCACCGGACTCCGTCCACGCGGTCGAGCGTCGGCGTTCACGCGGCAAAGACCACATGCAGGCAGGATGCGTTCCGCGTGACGTTTCCCAGCATTTCCTTGCACCGAGGAATTTCTTCCCGATTTTTTGCGTGTACCCGAAATGAATTGTCTCGTTTGCCACATTGACTAGACTACACTGGCCGTATGTCTTCGAATGCGCGTACTGGCTAGCCACGTCATGGATCCACGCAATACCGCCGATCCGGCATCCTCGTCGTTCCCTGTCACCTCTGCGTTCCCGGTGGTCGGCATCGGTGCGGCGGCCGGGCGCTTGCAGGCCCTGATCATCTTGCCCCGCACGCCAGGACAGCATGCCGGAACCCGATAAATACCCGGGTACCCCGGACGGGCGCTATTTCGTCGTCGCCGGCCGCCTCTGGCGCAAGAGCAATCCCGCGCTGGCGCCCGACCAGCGGCAAGAGATGGTCAACCGCCTCATGGCCGCACGGCGCCAGGTCGGTGTCGCGCGCAAGGCGGCCGATCGCGAGGCCGAACGCGACGCCCGCGCCGCCGTCGACGCCGCCAAGCGCGACCTGGGCGAACGCGGGCCGGTGTGGTGGAGCGACGGGGCGCCGGATTACAACCGCAAGATGGTGCATAACACGCCGTATGCGGCGTGGTTTGCCGGGTTGCCCGGCCAGGATTGAGGGCGCCGGGATGCGGACGCTCGGTATGCGTGGACGGAGTCCACCCTACGTTACGCAGCGGCCACGAACTCCGACGAACGCCGTTGGCCATTGCGTACCGCGTTGGACGGCCGCCACGAACCATGGCGGTTATCGTTGGCAGCGGTGCACCGTAGGGTGGACTCCGTCCACGCGTTACGTGCCCACGCATACCGCAACACCAACAATCTCACCGCACAACGAGCACCCCCGTCATTGTCCGATGCAATGTGCACACATACGGATAACGTCCGCGCCTGGTTGCCTTGTACGACCAACTCGCACCCGCCGCAATCACCGGCGAATCCGGCCCGCCTTGCGCCCCGGTCGCCGTATGCGGAAACGGATCCCGGTTACGCCACACCACCGTATCACCCGGCCTCACTTCGATCGTCTGCGGCACGAAGCGCACGCGATCGATCTGCACCGTGTGCACGCGCGGCGCCCCATGCGCCGCCACCAGCATGGCGCCGAGGGACACGCCAACCAGCGCCTTATTGCAACGACGCCTGCAGTTTCTTCGCATGCTCGAGATGCGCCACGAACGCCGGCCTTGTCTTGACCAGCGTCTCCTTCAGCTCGCCATTCTTCGCGTTCGGGATCAGGGTCTTGTCGAGCGCATCGATCACCGCCTGGTGGTAACTGACTTCATTGTCGATATAAGCCTTGTCGAACGCCGCGCCCTTCATGCCCTTGAGCTTGGCGATGTTGTCGGCGCCGCCCTGTTTCAGGCTCTTGGCCAGCTCGCTGTCGGCCGGCGTCACCTTGAGTTTCTTCACCAGCGCCGTGGCCTGCTTGTTGACGCCGGTGTGGTCGGTCACCATTTGCTTGGCAAAGGCTTGCACCTCCTTGTTTTTCGACGACTTCTGCGCCAGCTTGCCGGCATCGATATCGACCGTGTTGGCGGCCACCACGATGCCGGCGATCTGGGCATCGTCGGGCGCCTCCTGGGCGCTAGCTGCGCCACCGAGTGCGAACAGGCCGGCCAGCAGCCACTGCGATAGTGTCTTCATGACGTGCTCCTCAGGTCAGGGTGTTCAATGAAGGGCATTTCTGACTTTAGATGCACCTGGTACGCCGGCGTTGCATGAAGTTTGTCTATCGATGAAAGACATGCCGCCCGTCAGCTGACAGGCGGCACGCCTGGTCAGGCGCAGTAGCGCCTCACAGCGGCGGCACCACGCCTGCGAACTGCAGCAGGTCCGCCATGCGGAAGTTGCCCGCCTGGCGCGACGGCAGCGTCGGCGTCCACCCCGGCGCGGCGCTCAGGTAAGCGGTCGGGTCTTCCTTGAGCAGGCCGACGAACACCTCGCCGACGATGCGCGAACCGACCGGCCCCAGGCGCAGGCCGTGCTCCATGACCTCGGCTTCCTTCAGCACGTAGAAGAACAGCGGCGTCGACGTCGCCATCGTGGTCCGGGCATCGAGCGCATACGGCGCCAGTTCGCTCAGCTGGCTCGCGGCCAGCACCGGCATGTTCATCTTGCGCGCGATCGCCTGGCCGGATGGCAGGCCGAAATTGATGTGCCGCGTCATCGTGCGCGCCGGCAGCGATTGCAGGCCATCGTTCGGCAGGCCGGGCGAGGGCGCGCGCGAACCGGGCAGGTGCATCAGCACCGAGGACAGCTTCATGTCGATGCGCTTGTTCGGGCGCACGTTGCCGTCGCCGAAGTCGAAAAAGGTCTGCCAGTCGACGAAACGCCGCGCCGCGCGCTTGCCGCCGCGCAGGTCGTTGGGATCGGGCGCGGCCGGATTTTCGGCGTCGTCGAAGATGAAGGCGAAGAAGGGCGCGCCTCCCGTGGGACCGAAATTGGCGCGGTAGCTGGGACGCACCTGCGAATGGCCGAAACGGTACACGGAAGCGGCGAATTCGATGGGAATGCGCGGCATCTCGCGCCCGTCGCCGGTGCGGAAGCGGTTGCCGGCATCGTGCGGCCGGTAGTACAGCAGGCCGCCGCGCAGGATGGCGTCGAGCCGTTCCTGGCCGATGGTCAGCGGCAGGAATTCATGCAGGATGATCCACTGGTAGTGCCAGGTCACCAGCCGGCGCGCATCGGCGAACAGGCGCTCGGCGCTGGCGCCGCGGTAGGCCGGCTGCGCCGCCAGGTGATCGGTGATCCGGTTGTGGAAGGAGAGCAGGGCGACCTGCATCTGCGAGATGACCACGTTCTCGTCGTTGCGGCTTTCGGCGACGATGGCATTGCCCTGGGCGTCGCGCGGCACGTCGCTGCGCGGCGCGCCATGGCGCGACACCGCCTCGGCGCCCGGGATGCGTTGCAGGCGGAACTTGATGCGCCCGGAACCCGTGTCGTACAGTTCGGGCGAGCCGGACGGTCCGTTGCCGTAGACCGAATCGAGGTCGAAGGCGGCGGTGCGGAAGTTCACCGTCCGTTCCGGTGCGGCGTTCGCATTCAGGACGGAGCGCCTGTCGAAGGTGACGTCATGGTCGAGGAACTGGCCGAGGAAGGTCATGCCGGCGGTCAGGTTCGGGTTGTCGGGGTTGTGCGGGCTGAAGACCGCCGGGTTGAGGATCGACTGGACCGGGTCGGTCAGGTTGTCCTCGGCGTCGAACAGCTCGCCTTTGGCGCCCATGCGCTGCATCGCCGAGCGCGCCGTGGCGGTTTGCGGCGCAAACGAGGGCAGGTCGGGGTACATGCGGGTAAAAACGTTGTCGGGATGGGCCGCGCGGCTCGGCTGGCGCGCCGTGACGGTATCCGCAAGCGTGGAATTGACGACCAAACAGAGGCCCAGCGGCGCAAGCGCCGATCTCACATGCTTTCTCATCTAACTACCTCCTGAAATGCTCAACGCGCGCGCGGTGCTGCTACTGGCAATCCATACCTGGAAATATGTTTCAGATGCGTGCCGGCCGGTGGACGGGCGGCAGCGAATTGAATGACTGTCTGAACGGCTGAAGGACTCGGACGCTGGAAAACGTTGACGGACTCAGTATCGACAGCGAACGGGGAAAGTCAAGCGAGGTGGGGCGAGGAAGGAGGCGCGCATTGCGCCATATTTACGTATCTTTACATCCCTTGAACCGGGTGGGCCGCTCGGCCAGACCGGTTCAAGGGACTTGTTTGCCCTGCTTACTTGCCCGGATCCTTCTGGTTCGCAAACTGGTCGAACTCGATGTTGTACGGCTGCCCGTTCACCATCTCCACCTTGCGCACGTAAACGGTTTGCACGATGTCGCGCGTGGCCGGGTCGATGCTGATCGGGCCGCGCGGGCTGTTGATCTTCATGCCCTTCAGGACCGCCATCGCTTTGTCGCCATCGATCTTGCCGTTCAGTTTTTGCGCCACCTGGTAGATCGCGTTCATGCCGTCGTAGGCGCCCACCGCCATGAAGTTCGGGCGGCCGCCTTGCGGGTTGGTGGCGGCGAAATTCTTCAGGAAGGCATCGTTCTCGGGCGATTTATGCGCGGCCGAATAGTGGAAGGTGGTGATCACGCCCTGGGTGGCGTCGCCCATCGCCGGCAGCACGTGGTCGTCGGTCAGGTCGCCGGTGGCGATCACCTTGATGCCGGCGGCGGCCAGGCCGCGCTCGCGGTAGCCCTTCATGAAGGCGATCGACTGCTCGCCGGCCGGCACGAAGACGAACACGGCGTCGGGCTTGGCATCCTTGATGCGCTGGATGAAGGGAGCGAATTCCGGATTGCGCAGCGGCACGCGAATCGCTTCCGCAATCTTGCCGCCATTCTTGCCGAGGCGGTCGGAGAACGCCTTTTCGGCATCGATGCCGGGGCCGTAGTCGGCCACCACGGTGGCGACGGTTTTGATGTTGTTCTTCAGCGCCCAGTCGGCCATCGGCGCCGAGATCTGCGGCAGCGTCATCGAAAAGCGCGCGATGTAGTCGGACTTGGTGGTGATCACCGAGGTGGCGGCGTTCATGATGATCATCGGCTTTTTCGCCTGCTGGGCGATCGGCGCCACGGCCAGCGCTTCGGGCGTGAGGCCAAAGCCGGCCAGGAAGTCGACCTTGTCGCGCACCACCAGTTCCTGTGCCAGGCGCTTGGCCACTTCCGGCGCCGGGCCGGTGGTGTCCTTGTAGATGATCTGGATCTTCTTGCCGGCCACCGTGTCGCCGTGCTGCGCCATCCAGGCCTTGATGCCGCCCTGCATCTGCTTGCCGTAGTCGGCAAACGGTCCGGAGAAGGGGGCGATCACGCCGACCTTAATGGTGTCCTGGGCATGCGCGGCGGGCGCAAAGGCGAGCGTGGCGGTAGTGGCAAAGGCGGCGGCAATCGTCGTGAACTTCATGGGTGTCTCCTGTGGTGGTCTTTTTTTCGCGGATCCGGCGCTTGCCTGGTGCCGGCGTATCGTTATCACAACTACATGATATCGCTTGTTCGCAGAGTGTTGACAAGTCTTCTTGGCAATCATAGTATCGAATCGACGTTCGATTAACAACCTCTTGTTCGGTAATCGAACGGCATACCATAAAACGCATTGCCATAATCCGGAGACAACATGAAGAACACCATCTGCAGCGCCGTCGCGCTGATGTGCGGCCTGGCCGCGGCTTCCGCTACTGCCCAGACCTCGGTCCAGATCTACGGCATCGTCGACAGCGGCATCGCGCACATGACCAACGTCAACGCCGCCGGCGACTCGGTCACCAAGATCCCGTCGCTCACCAGCTCCTTCCCGTCGCGCATCGGTTTCCGCGGCACCGAAGACCTGGGCAACGGCCTGCAGGCCTTCTTCGTACTGGAAAACGGCTTCGCCGTCGATACCGGCACCCAGCAGCAGGGCGGGCGCCTGTTCGGCCGCCAGGCGAATGTCGGCATCAAGGGCGCCTGGGGCACGATCACGCTCGGCCGCCAGCAGAACATGACCTACATCTCGGGCCTCAAGACCGACGTGCTGGGACCGCATTTGTTCGCCATCGGCAGCATCGACCCCTACCTGCCGAACGCGCGCAGCGACAATGCGATTGGCTACCTGGGCAATTTCAACGGCTTCGTGCTGGGCGCGACCTACAGCTTCGGCCGTGACGCCTCGGCGGCGGGCGGCCCTGCCGCCACCAACTGCGCCGGCGAAGTCGGCGGCGACTCGAAAGCCTGCCGCCAGGTCACCGGCCTGATCGGCTACGAAACCAAGATGTGGGGCCTGAACGCGTCCTACGACAAACTGCACGGCAACACCGGCGCCGCCGGCGGCCTGACCAGCAGCGCCGACACCGATGTACGCAAGACCGCCAACGGCTACCTGATGCTGGGCCCGACCAAGCTCGGCGCCGGCGTCATCGCGCGCGACACCAATGCCAACGCGGCCACCGGCGACTCGGAATCGAACCTGTACTACTTCGGCGTCAGCCATCCGTTCGGCGCCTTCGTCGGCGACGTGCAGATCGCTCGGCGCGACACCAAGAACTCGAACAACGACGTCGACATGCTCGTCGCCCGCCTGACGTATGCGATGTCGAAGCGCACCTTCGTGTATGGCGCGGTGGGCCGCATGGACAACGACGGCGCGTCGGCGGTGGCGCTGGATGCGGGCGGCAGCGTGGGTCCGGGCCTGGCCCAGAACGGCGTCATGGTCGGGTTGCGCCACCACTTCTGACCGAGGATTTGTAGGGTGGGCACCTGTGCCCACGCGGTCCGGCCGATGCGCACCGACGCTGTTTTTGCGAGTGCGGCACGCAACGGTACGACCGCGTGGGCTCGAGAGCCCACCCTACTGAATCGAGAGGCCCGCCGGTCAGAAAACATTGTTGGCCGCGGTGACACGTAGGGTGGGCATGCCCACCGTACGGTACATCACGGTTAGTGCTGTAAGGACCGACCCTACGGCAGCAGTACCGCCAGATCCTGCGCCCCCCGCTGCAGCACCGGCAGGAACTCGTCGCGCATGCGCTCGGCGCTCACGCGGCCGGCCTGGGCGCCGACGTTGAGCGCGGCCAGCACCTGGCCCGAGGCGCCGCGTACCGGCACCGCGATCGAGCGCAGGCCCAGTTCGAGTTCTTCGTCGTTGATCGCATAGCCGTCCTGGCGCACGCCCAGCAGGATCTCGCGCAGGCGCTTCTGGCTGGTCACGGTCTTGTCGGTCATCGGCCGCAGCCGCGCCTTGGCGAAGTAGGCGTCGAGCGCGGCGGGCGCCAGGTGGGCCAGCATCACGCGCCCCAGCGAGGTGCAGTAGGCGGGCAGGCGGCTGCCGGTGTTCAAGGCGACCGACATCACCCGCGAAGCGGCCGAGCGCGCCACGTACAGCACTTCGCCGTCGTCGAGCACCGCCAGCGAGCACGATTCGCCCAGCTGCTGGCTGATGGCGTTCAGGTAGGGCTGGCTGGAGACGGTGAGCGGCGTCGACGACAGGTAAGAGTAGCCAAGGGTCAACACCTTTGGACGCAGCGAGAAATTGTTCAGTTCCGCTTCCACGTAGCCGAGCTGTTGCAGCGTGAACAGGCAGCGGCGCACGGCGGCGCGCGGGATGCCGGTCTTCTGGCTGATCTGGGCAATGGTCTGCGGCTTGCGCGAATCGCTGAAGGCTTGCACCACGGCCAGGCCGCGCGCCAGCGAAGTCATGAAGCTGGGATCGGTGAGGGCGTCGATCTGCTCGGCAATTGTCAGCTCGCGCTCTTCAAGTTGCTCCTCGGTACTGATATTGCCCGAATCGGGTGCTTGCTTCGTCAAATTTGTCATGGCGCGATTTTAATGCAAGGGAAGGACGCTTCGATTGGTCTTTTTTCTTGACCTTTCGCCCAGCGTGCTACTACACTTGGTTGGGCGGTAATCAATCATTAGTTCGATTATCGAACAACCGCAACATCATTTCAAGTGCGACATTCCAGGTGCGCGAACATGAATCCGCATGCAGGGTGCGCATCAGGGTGACATCACCAAGGTGGAAACATGATCGATAAAACCTATGAATCGCTGGAGCGTGCCGTCGCCGACGTGCACGATGGCGCGACCGTCATGATCGGCGGCTTCGGCAACGCCGGCATGCCAGCCGAACTGATCGATGCATTGATCGCGCAAGGCGCGCGCGACCTCACCATCGTCAACAACAACGCCGGCAACGGCGACACCGGCCTGGCTGCGCTGCTGGCCGCCAAGCGCGTGCGCAAGATCATCTGCTCGTTCCCGCGCCAGGCCGACTCGCACCATTTCGACGCGCTCTACCGCGCCGGCGAGATCGAACTCGAACTGACCCCGCAAGGCAACCTGGCCGAGCGCATCCGTGCCGCCGGCGCCGGCATCGGCGGCTTTTTCACGCCCACCGGCTATGGCACCCTGCTGGCCGAGGGTAAGGAGACGCGCCTGATCGACGGCCGCCACTACGTGCTCGAGTCGCCCATCCACGCCGACTTTGCGCTGATCAAGGCGTTAAAGGGGGACCGCTGGGGCAACCTCGTGTACCGCAAGACGGCGCGCAACTTCGGTCCGATCATGGCGATGGCCGCCAAGGTCGCCATCGCCCAGGTGAACGAGATCGTCGAACTCGGCGAGATCGATCCGGAAAACATCGTCACGCCGGGCATTTTTGTCCAGCGCGTGGTGAAGGAGGCAGCATGAGCAAGTTTACGAGAGACCAGATCGCGGCCCGCGTTGCCCAGGACATCTTCGAGGGCGCCTACGTCAACCTCGGCATCGGCTTGCCGACCAAAGTCGCCAACTTCCTGCCCGCCGACCGCGAAGTCTTCCTGCACAGCGAAAACGGCTTGCTCGGCATGGGCCCGGCCCCGGCCGAAGGCGAGGAAGACGAGGACCTGATCAACGCCGGCAAGCAGCCCGTGACCATCCTCACCGGCGGCGCCTACTTCCACCACGCCGATTCGTTCGCCATGATGCGCGGCGGCCACCTCGACATCTGCGTGCTCGGCGCCTTCCAGGTGTCGGAACAGGGCGACCTGGCCAACTGGCATACCGGCGCGCCGGACGCGATCCCGGCGGTCGGCGGCGCCATGGACCTGGCGCTCGGCGCCAAGAAGGTCTACGTAATGATGGACCACCAGACCAAGACCGGGGAGAGCAAGATCGTCCCCGCATGCACCTACCCGCTGACCGGCGTGGCCTGCGTGAACCGCATCTATACCGACCTGGCCGTGCTCGACGTGACGCCGGATGGCTTGCGCGTCGTCGAGATGGCGCCGGGCCTCACCTTCGAAGAACTGCAGGCTGCCACCGCGGCACGCCTCATTGAAGCTTGAATTGAAAGGAACAGACATGACTGACGCATTCATCTGCGACGCGATTCGCACCCCGATCGGTCGCTACGGCGGCGCCCTGAAGGACGTCCGTGCCGACGACCTCGGCGCCGTGCCACTGCGCGAACTCATGCGCCGCAACCCGACGGTCGACTGGACGCAAGTCGACGACGTGATCTTCGGCTGCGCCAACCAGGCCGGCGAAGACAACCGCAACGTCGCCCACATGTCCTCGCTGCTGGCCGGCCTGCCGGCCGACGTACCGGGCACCACCGTGAACCGCCTGTGCGGCTCGGGCATGGACGCGATCGGCATCGCCGCGCGCGCCATCAAGGCCGGCGAAACGCAATTGATGATCGCCGGCGGCGTCGAATCGATGACGCGTGCGCCGTTCGTGATGGGCAAGGCCGACAGCGCCTTTTCGCGCCAGGCCACGATCTATGACACCACCATCGGCTGGCGCTTCCCGAACAAGCAGATGAAGCACATGTACGGCACCGATTCGATGCCGGAGACGGCCGAGAACGTCGCCGTCGACTACAAGGTGTCGCGCGAAGACCAGGACAAGTTCGCCCTGGCCAGCCAGCAAAAGACCGCGCGCGCCCAGGCTGAAGGCCTGTTCAAGGACGAAATCGTTCCGGTGCTGATTCCGCAAAAGAAAGGGGACCACATCTCCTTCGAGCAGGACGAGCATCCGCGCGCAACCAGCCTCGAAGCGCTGGCGAAACTGAAGGGCGTGGTCCATCCGGAAGGTTCGGTCACCGCCGGCAACGCCTCGGGCGTGAACGATGGCGCCTGCGCCGTGCTCATCGCCAGCAAGGAAGCAGCCGAGAAGCACGGCTTGACGCCGCGCGCCCGCATCGTCGGCATGGCCACCGCCGGCGTGCCGCCGCGCGTGATGGGCATCGGCCCGGCGCCGGCCAGCAAGAAGCTGCTGGCCCAGCTCGGCATGAGCATCGACCAGATGGACATCATCGAGTTGAACGAGGCATTCGCATCGCAAGGTTTGGCCGTATTGCGCGAACTCGGCATTGCCGACGACGATCCAAGGGTGAACCCCTACGGCGGCGGCATCGCGCTGGGACACCCGCTGGGCATGAGCGGCGCGCGCCTCGTCACCACCGCCATGTACCAGCTGCACCGTACCGGCGGCCGCTACGCGCTGTGCACGATGTGCATCGGCGTGGGGCAGGGGATCGCGATGGTGATCGAACGGGTATAAGCCCGAATCCCAACCCTGACCCGCGAATCTGAGGCGCGGGTCAAGGCTGCAGCAGCATCAAACATCAAGGCAGGAGACAAAGCATGAACCAGCACCAACGACAAGGGGGGCGGCCATGATCGGAAATTTCATTGGCGTGCTCTTCGACGGGATTGCCTACGGCAGCCTCTTATTCCTGATCAGCGTCGGCCTCTCGGTCACGATGGGCATGATGAACTTCATTAACCTGGCGCACGGCGCATTCGCCATGGTCGGCGGCTACGTCTGCGTGACCCTGCTGCAAAAGCTCGGCATGCCTTTCCTCGCCACGCTGCCGCTCGCCTTCATCGCCGCGGCCGTGGTCGGCCTGGTGCTGGAACGCACCCTGTACCGCCAGCTGTACCAGGCGACCCACCTCGACCAGGTGCTGTTCTCGATCGGCCTGACCTTCATGGCGGTGGCCGGCGCGACTTTCCTGTTCGGCCCGACCCAGCAGCCGGTCAACCTGCCGGACTGGCTGCGCGGCCAGGTGCACGTGCTGGGGCTGGACCTCGGTTCCTACCGCCTGTTCCTGATCGGCATCGTGGTGCTGGTCACGCTCGGCCTCTACCTGCTGATCGAGCGTACCCGCTTCGGCGCCCAGATCCGCGCCTCGGTCGACAACCAGACCGCCGCCGCCGGCCTGGGCATCAACGTCAGCCGCGTCTTTTCGCTGACCTTCGCCCTCGGCTCCGGCCTGGCCGGGCTGGGCGGGGGCCTGGGCATCGACGTGCTGGGCCTGGACCCGAGCTTCCCCGTGAAATACATGGTCTACTTCCTGCTGGTCGTGGCCGTAGGCGGCGCCGGTTCCATCAAGGGGCCGCTGATCGCCGCGCTGATCCTGGGCGTGTTCGACGTCGCCGGCAAGTACTACGTGCCGGAAGTGGGCGCCTTTGTCATCTATACGCTGATGGTGGTGCTGTTGATCCTGTTCCCGTTTGGTCTCGTGCGGAGGAAAGCATGAACGTCCGTTCCACTTCGATCCTGAAATCCGACGGCAACACCGGGGCCGCTGCCGCAACCGCTGTCGACCGCTCCGCGCTGCGCCTGCCGAACGACCGCTGGAAGCCGCTCGAAATCGTGTTTTGGCTGCTGCCGGTGGCGTCCTATTTCCTGTTCCCCGACTACCTGGTCCTGATCAGCCAGATCATGATCATCGGCCTGTTCGCGCTCTCGCTCGACCTGATCCTGGGCTATGCCGGCATCGTCTCGCTCGGCCATGCCGCCTTCTTCGGGCTCGGCGCCTACACCGCCGGCCTGCTGTCGGTGCATGGCTGGGGCGAACCGATTTCCGGCCTGCTGGCGGCCGCGCTCGTCGCCGGCATCGCCGGCTTCATCGTCAGCTTCCTGGTGGTGCGCGGCCAGGACCTGGCGCGCCTGATGGTCACGCTCGGCATCGGCCTGATGCTGTTCGAGGCGGCGAATAAAGCCGCCTTCATCACCGGCGGCGTCGACGGCCTGTCGGGGATGGTGATGGGGAATTTGTTCGGCCAGTTCGAGTTCGACCTGTTCGGCAAGACCGCCTTCTGGTACAGCTTCGGCGTGCTGTTCATCCTGTTCGTGGTGCTGCGCCGGCTGGTCAATTCGCCCTTCGGCATGTCGCTGCGCGGCATCCGCGAAGGCGGGCGGCGCATGCCGGCCATCGGCGCCCACGTCGACCGCCGCCTGAAAACGATCTTCACCGTCGCCGCCGCGGTCGCCGGCGTGGCCGGTGCGCTGCTGGCGCAGACGACCCAGTTCGTCGGCCTCGACGTGCTTGGCTTTCCGCGCTCGGCGGAACTGCTGATCATGCTGGTGCTGGGCGGTACCGGGCGCCTGTACGGCGCGCTGATCGGCGCGGCCGTGTTCATGATCGCGCAGGACAAGATCTCGGGCCTGGATCCGGCCTACTGGCAGTTCTACATCGGTCTGTTCTTGGTGCTGATCGTGCTGTTCGCACGCGGGGGCATCATGGGTGGCGCGGAGAAGATTTACGCCCGTATTGTGGGTAACAAGCGACGCAAGGAGGCAGCATGACGAACACGCTCCGTACCGAAGGCCTCTCGAAGCAATGGGGCGGCTTCAAGGCGAACACCGACATCACGCTGAACTTCGAGCCCGGCGCGCGCCATGCGCTGATCGGTCCGAACGGCGCCGGCAAGACCACCTTCATCAACCTGCTGACCGGCGGCTTCCCGCCGACCAGCGGCGCGGTCTGGCTGGGCGACCAGAACATCACGAAGCTGCCGCAGCACGAGCGCGTGAAACTCGGCATGACGCGCACCTTCCAGATCAACACCCTGTTCGCGGGCATGACCGTGCTCGAATCGGTGGTGCTGGCGATCTGCGAACGGCGCGGCCTGCAGAAAGTATGGTGGAAGACGGTCGAGAACCACGCCGACGTGGTCGACGAAGCGATGGCCCTGCTGGCGACCCTGAAGCTGACCAAAGAGGCGAATTCCATCACCCGCAGCATGGCTTACGGCAAGCAGCGCCTGGTCGAGATCGCGCTGGCGCTGGCGACCAAGCCGAAGATCCTGCTGCTGGACGAACCGGCCGCCGGCATTCCCTCGCTTGAATCCAAGGAGCTGTTCGAAGTCATCGCCGGCCTGCCGCGCGACGTCACCGTGCTCTTCATCGAGCACGACATGGGCCTGGTGTTCCGCTTTGCCGACCGCATCACGGTGCTGGTGGGCGGCAAGGTGCTGACCGAAGGGACGCCGGACGAAATCGCCGCCGACCCGCGTGTGAAGGAAGTCTATCTGGGGGAGGCCGAACATGGCTGAATTGCTGGCATTGAACGGCGTCACCGCCGGCTACGGCGAATCGATCGTGCTGGAAGACGTGTCGTTTACGATGAACGAAGGCGACAGCCTGGCGCTCCTGGGCCGGAACGGCGTCGGCAAGACCAGTCTGTTGGTCACGCTGATGGGCCTGACGCGCCTGCACAAGGGTTCGATCCGCTGGGGTGGCGCCGACATCGCGCGCGTGCCGACCTATAAACGCTCGCGCTCGGGCCTGGGCTGGGTGCCGCAGGAACGCCACATGTTCCCTTCGCTGACGGTCGAGGAGCACCTGACCGTGGTCGAGCGTCCCGGGCCGTGGAACCTGGCGAAGATCTACGAGATCTTCCCGCGCCTGCACGAACGGCGCGCCAACATGGGCAACCAGCTCTCCGGCGGCGAACAGCAAATGCTTGCCATCGCCCGCGCCCTGATGACCAACCCGCGCATCCTGCTGCTCGACGAACCGATGGAAGGCCTGGCGCCGATCATCGTGCAGGAACTGGTGCGTGTGATCAGGAAGCTGGTGGCGGAAGAGGGCATGTCGGTGATCGTGGTCGAACAGCACGCGCGCCTGGCGCTGTCGCTGACCTCGCGCGCGATCGTGCTGGACCGTGGCCGCATCGTCCATGACTCCGATTCAGCCAGTTTGCTGGCCGATGGCGAGAAGCTCGACCGGTTAGTCGCCGTCGCGTAGGGCGGGCATGCCCGCCGTGATACGTACCGGCTCCGATGTCGTGCTCGACGATCTCGCCGTGCGTATCACGCGGACATGCCCGCCCTACGTGTTCGCGCAAGTACGTAGGGTGGACTCCTGAGTCCACGCGGTGATACGTGACGGCTCCGATGTCGTGTTCGACGATCTCGCCGCCACGTATCACGCGGGCATGCCCGCCCTACAAATGCGTCTTTGGACGCACCCATAAAAAAGAGGAGACACACCTTGAACTACCTGAACACCACCCGCCGCCATATCGTCCTCGGCGCCGCAATTCTGTCCGCCGGCCTCGCCTCCAACCTGGCCCACGCCGCCGACCCGATCAAGGTCGGCCTGATCGTCCCCATGTCCGGCCCCTTCGCCTCCACCGGCCGCCAGGTCGACGCCGCGGTCAAGCTGTTCCTGCAGCAGAACGGCGCCACCGTCGCCGGCCGTCCGGTACAGATCATCCTCAAGGACGACGGCGGCGTCTCGCCCGACGTCACCAAGCGCATCGCCCAGGAGCTGGTCGCGCGCGACAAGGTGCAGGTGCTGGCCGGCTTCGGCCTGACCCCGCTCGCCTTTGCCGCCGCCCCAGTCGCGACCCAGGCCAAGGTACCGATGATCGTCATGAACGCAGCCACCTCGGTGATTCCGCAGCGCTCGCCCTACATCGTGCGCACCGGCTTCACGCTGGCGCAAGTCACCGCGCCGATGGCGCAGTGGGCGGCCAAGAACAAGATCAAGTCGGTGGTCACCTTCGTTTCCGACTACGGCCCCGGCATCGACGCCGAAAAGGTGTTCGTGAAAGACTTCACGAAAGCCGGCGGCAAGATCGTCGCCTCGCTGCGCGCGCCGCTGCGCAACCCCGACTATTCGCCTTTCCTGGCGCGCGTGAAAGACGCAAAACCGGATGCATTGTTTGTTTTCGTGCCCTCGGGCGAAGGCGCCGCCGTGCTGAAGCAGTTCACCGACCGCGGCCTCGCACAAGCCGGCATCCGCCTGATCGCCACCGGCGACGTGCTCGATGACGACCTGATGCCGAGCATCGGCCCGGCCGCCGTGGGCGTGGTCAGCAGCCACCACTATTCGGCCGCGCACCCGTCGCCGGAAAACAAGGCCTTCGTGGCCGCGTTCACCAAGGCGAACAAGAACATGCGCCCCAACTTCCACGCCGTCGGCGCCTACGACGGCATGCACCTGCTGTACGCCGCGCTGAAGAAGACCAACGGCGACAGCAGCGGACCGAAGCTGCTGGAAGCGATGAAAGGCCAGTCCTGGACCAGCGTACGCGGCCCGGTCACGATCGACCCGGCCACGCGCGACATCGTCCAGACGGTGTATATCCGCAAGGCCGAGCAGGGGCAGGGTGGGGTGTACAACGTCGAGTTCGACAAGGTGGAGAAGTTCAAGGATCCAGGCGTGGAGTGATCGATTGCATCGGCCGGCTGCGCATGAACGGGCTTCTCGTTCCGCGTAGCGGCCCGTACCGTTTCCCGTAGGGTGGACTCCGTCCACGCGGATTAAAGATGCCGATAGCAGCGCAGGCAACAGCCCCACATGCGCATGCGGATCGATTCACGGAGAATGCAACGATGATCGACCGGTGAACGCGTGGACGGAGTCACCCTACGAAATACGAAAACGGCTTACTTCTCCGGCACCGCCAGCGGCGCCCGGCTCTGCTCGTTATTCTCGTTCACCAGCTTCGCCAGCAACGTCATGAACACCCGTTGCTCCTCCACGCTCAAGGGATCGAGCAAGCGCTGCCGCAAGCGCTGCGCCCCCGGCACCAGCGCATCGAGCACGCCCTGGCCGGCGGTCGTGATGGTCAAGGCGCGCTGGCGCCGGTTGTGCGGAATCACGCGCCGCTCGAGCAAGCCTTTTTCCTCGAGCCGGGCGCAAACGGTAGCGCCGGTCGAGGTATCGATCGCCGCCAGTCCGGCCAATGACACCTGGTCGATGCCGGGATGCTCGGCCAGCCGGCTCAGGATCGCATACTGCACCGGCGTGAGTTCGCCCCCCATTTCGTCGTAAAAAATCGACACCGAAATCTGCTGGGCGCGCCGCAGCAAATGGCCCGGGTGATCGTACAAATCGAGCATCTCGCCCCGTGCGTCAGGTGTTTTTTCTGCAGGCATATTTCCAGTCGATAAGTGGTGCAGCGCACCATGAAAAAAGTTTGAAAACCTAGTTTACTTCGTCGCGCAAACGCGTGATACTTTTCTCACATTCAGTGTACTGAATATTGAGCAGCTAAAAAAGGAGACGAGATGTTCCCGAAAAACGCTTGGTACGTAGCCTGCACCCCCGACGAAATCGACGGCAAGCCTTTGGGCCGCCAGATCTGCGGCGAGAAGATCGTGTTCTATCGCGGCCAGGGCGGCAAGGTCGCCGCCGTCGAGGATTTCTGCCCGCACCGCGGCGCGCCCCTGTCGCTCGGCTTTGTCCGCGACGGCAACCTGGTCTGCGGCTACCACGGCCTGGAAATGGGCTGCGAAGGCAAGGCGATCAGCATGCCCGGCCAGCGCGTGCGCGGCTTCCCCGGCATCCGCAGCTATCCGGTCGAAGAGCGCTACGGCTTCATCTGGGTCTGGACCGGCGACAAGGAAGCGGCCGACCCGGCCACCATCCACCACCTGGCATGGGCCGAGAACCCCGAGTGGGCCTACGGCGGCGGCCTGTACCACATCAACTGCGACTACCGCCTGATGGTCGACAACCTGATGGACCTGACCCACGAGACCTATGTCCACGCATCCTCGATCGGCCAGAAGGAAATCGACGAGGCGCCGGTGACGACCAAGGTCGAGGGCGAAGAGGTGGTCACCAGCCGCTTCATGGAAAACATCATGCCGCCGCCGTTCTGGCAGGCGGCCCTGCGCGGCAACGGCCTGGCCGACGACGTGCCGGTCGACCGCTGGCAGATCTGCCGCTTCAACGCACCCAGCCACGTGATGATCGAAGTCGGCGTCGCCCATGCGGGCAAGGGCGGCTACAACGCGCCGAACGAGCACAAGGCGTCGTCGATCGTGGTCGACTTCATCACGCCCGAGACCGAGACTTCGCACTGGTATTTCTGGGGCATGGCGCGCAACTTCAAGCCGCAGGACGCCGAGCTGACCGCGACCATCCGCGAAGGCCAGGGCAAGATCTTCGGCGAAGACCGCGAGATGCTGGAACTGCAGCAGCAGAACATCCTGCGCCACCCCGAGCGCAAGCTGCTGATGCTGAACATCGACGCCGGCGGCGTGCAGTCGCGCCGCATCATCGATCAATGGCTGTCGAAAGAGCAGATGAAGGAGTTCGCGCCATGAGTACCATTGAGGTTCGCGTAGCAAGCAGGCACAACGAAGCCGACGGCATCTGCAGCTACGAGCTGGTGCCCACTAGCGGCGGGGCGCTGCCGGGCTTCGAGGCCGGCGCCCACGTCGACGTCCACCTGCCGGGCAACCTGGTGCGCCAGTACTCGCTCTGCAACGCGCCGACCGAAACCCACCGCTATCAGATCGGCGTGCTGCGCGACGCCGGCTCGCGCGGCGGCTCGGAGGCGATGCACGACCACATCGACGTCGGCTCGGTCTTGAGCATTTCGGCGCCGAAGAACCATTTCCCGCTGGTCGATGCCAAACGCACGCTGCTGCTGGCCGGCGGCATCGGCGTGACGCCGATCCTGGCGATGGCCGAAACCCTGGCGGCGAAGGGCGCGCAGTTCGAGATGCATTACTGCGCGCGCTCGCCGGAAAAGGCGGCGTTCAAGGAGCGCCTGGGCGAATCGCACCTGCGCGACCTGGTCCACTTCCACTACGACAGCGGCGATGCGGCGCAAAAGCTCGACATGGCGGCGCTGCTGGCCAAGCCGGAAGCGGACACCCACCTCTACGTGTGCGGCCCCCAAGGCTTCATCACCTACGTGCTGGACACGGCCAAGGCGCAGGGCTGGCCGCAGGCGCAGCTGCACGTCGAATACTTCAGCGCGGCGGCGGTGGACACCACCGGCGACCAACCCTTCGACGTCAAGCTCGCCTCCAGCGGCAAGGTATTCACGGTCCCCACCGGCACCACGGTGATCAAGGTGCTGGCCGAAGCCGGCGTCGAGATCCCTTACTCGTGCGAAGAAGGCGTCTGCGGCACCTGCCTGACGCGCGTGGTGGAAGGCGTGCCGGACCACCGCGACATGTACCTCACCGAAGAGGAGCAGGCGGCGAACGACCAGTTCACGCCCTGCTGTTCGCGGTCGAAGTCGAAGGTGCTGGTGCTGGATTTGTAGGATGGACGGGGTGGCGTCCACGCGTTCAATCGCGAAGCACGATAGACCACGATACGTAGGGTGGACTCTGTCCACGCGGTCGAACCTTTGCGTGCCGCACCGTTCCAGGAAAGGTGCGGCATGCAAACGACGTACCGCGTGGGCGGAGCCCACCCTACGATCGCGCGCTTGCCGGCCTATAGCTCGGCCACAAAGTCCGTCACCAGGCGGGAAAACACAGCCGGCTGCTCCGCCGCACTCAAGTGCGATGCTCCTTCGATGACCTCGAGCCGCGCCCCCGGGATCCCGTGCGCCAGCGCCTCGGCCATCGCCACCGGCGTTCCCTGATCCAATTCGCCGGCAATCACCAGCGTCGGCACGCCAATCTGGCCCAGGCGGCCGGCAGTATCCACCTTGCCCACCGCATTGCAGCACCCAACATACCCGACCGCATCGGTCGTCACCAGCCGGCGCCGGTAGCGCGCCACGGTGGCCGCCTTGTGTGCGCGGAAGGCGTCGTGGAAGTAGCGTCCCATGACCGCATCCGCGATCGCTTCGATGCCGTCCGCGCGCACGGTGGCGATGCGCTGCTCCCATACCGCCTGCGCTGCTTCCGGATAGCCGCCCGTCGTATTCGCCAGCACCAGGGCGCGTACCAGGGAAGGATGGCGCAGGGCCAGCTCCTGGCCGACCATGCCGCCCATCGACAAGCCGACCCAGACCACCGGCCCGATGTCGAGCTCGCGCAGAAGACGTGCGGCGTCGTCGGCGAGATCGGCCATCGTGTACAGCGCATCCGGTGCGTCGGAACTGCCGTGGCCGCGGTGGTCGTAGGCGATGACGCGGCAATCCGCCGCCAGCTGGTTCGCCAGGCTGTCCCACATCGTCAGGTCGCAGCCCAGCGCGTGGCTGAGTACGACCGTGTGGCGCGGCGCCTTGCCGCTGCGCGGCTCGCGCACGCTGTAGTGCAGGGCGGGGCTGGTGCTGGTGCGTTTTTCTCGGCCGATGCCGGAATGCGCGGCGCTGCCAGGCGCGGCCGGTTCCAGCACGTAGCCGATCTGTTCGCCGACTTCGCGCAGGATCGCCAGCGTATGCGTAAATGCCGTGTTCGCGGCCGGTACGCCGGCGTAGATGGCCGACTGCATCAGGATTTCCTTGATCTCGTCGGGCGTGAGGCGGCTGTCGTCCGGGCCGAGCAGGGCGGCGCGCACGTGCAGCTCGAACTCTTCCCAGCGGCCCAGCGCGACCGTGATCGACAGGACGATCGCGCGGCGCGTCTTGTGGTCCAGGCCCGGGCGGCCCCAGATCTCGTTCCAGGCAAAGCGGGTGATCAGGTTCTGGAAGTCGGCATTGAAGCCGGACGCCTTGTTCAGCGAACGGTCTACCCATTCGTCGCCCAGCACGGTGCGCCGGTTGTGCAGGCCGCGTTCGAAGTCGTGGTCAATCGGATCGAAGCTCATGCGTCGTTACTTTCGAAAAGGAGGAGTGGCGTCCAGCGCGGCCATGCGCGCACGCAGGGCTTGCAGCTGGCCTTCGGCGAGGCGCCGTGCCGGTGCGAGGGTGGCGACCGGATCGAACAGGGTGGCGAGATGGTCGAGATCGACATGCGCCGCGAGCTGCGCGTCGGCCTTGACGGCGTCCTGCAGCAGCGCGTCCAACGGCCGGTGTTCGGAAGTAACCCGTACCGTGAGGCCTTCCAGCAGCGCGTGCGCGGCGGGACGGCCGACCGCGCCGGCCAGGTAGCTCGACGCGCTCTCGGCAAACACCAGCCCCTTCAAGGCCGCGATATTGCCCAGCATGCGTTCGCGGTCGACCGTGAGGCCGGCAAAGGCGTCGTCCAGCGCATTCAGGGCGCCGTGGGCCGAGAGGAAGAGCGGCGGCCATTCGGCCAGTTCCGCCTGCCAGTTGCCCAGGCCCCGTTCGTGCTGCTGGTCCATGCAGGCCAGCAGCGCCGCCGCATGCTGGGGCGTGCGCCGCGCCGCCGCCAGGGCGATCATCGACGACACGGGATTGCGCTTGTGCGGCATTGCCGACGAGCCGCCGCGGCCATTGCCCGAAGGTTCGGCCAGCTCGGCGATTTCGCCTTGCGCCATCAGCGCCAGGTCGGTCGCCAGCTTGCCCAGGCTGCCCGTCAGCACCGCCACTTCCAGGCCGAGGCGCACCCATTCGTCGCGCTGGGTATGCCAGGCGGCGTCGGCGACTTTCAAACCCAACTGCGCCGCGACGCGTTCCGCCACCGCGCCACCGTGTTCCTTCATGACCGACAAAGTGCCGACCGCGCCGCCCAACTGCAGCTGCAGGGCACGTTCGGCGGCCGCGCGCAGCGATGCGCGCGCACGCACCAGCGGCGCGAGCCAGCCGGCGGCCTTGAAGCCGAAACTGGTCACCTGCGCCGGCTGCATCAGCGTGCGCGCCAGCACCGGCGTGGCGAGGTGGTCGTCGGCCAGCGTCAGCAAGTGCGCGCTCAAGGTCTGCAGCCCATCGTCGAGCAGCTGCAGTGCGTCGCGCGTGACCAGCACCATGGCGGTGTCGATCACGTCCTGGCTAGTGCTGCCCCAGTGCACGTGGCGCGCCGCGGCTTCGTCGTACAGCGCGACGGTCTTGGTGAGTTCTTTCACCAAGGGGATGGCAAGACTGCCGGCGCGGCGGCCGGCAGCGATCAAGGCCGGGATGTCGTACAGCTCGGCCTTGCACACGCCGGCGATGGCGCTGGCGGCAGCGGCCGGGATCAGGCCTTGCTCGGCCTGGGCGCGCGCCAAGGCCGCCTCGAAGCGGAACATGGCCCCGACGATCGCCGCGTCGTCAAAGGCGGCGATCGCGTCGGGGGTGGTAAGGAAACTGTCGAAAATCGATACGCTCATGGGTCAGGCTTGCCGCTCAGACGTAGTCGAAGAAGACGGTTTCCTTCTCGGTCTGCATCCAGATGTCCCAGCGGTAGGCATTCTCTCCGGTCTTGCGCGCGAGCAGGGTGGCGCGGCGCGCTTCCGGCACCTGGTTCAGTATCGCCGATTGCGCGAGACCCGTGTCGTCTTCCAGGAACACGGCGGTGAACTGGTGCTTTACCAAGCCGCGTGCGAACACGGTGACGTACATGACCGGCTCGCCGCGCGTGGCGGCTTCCGGCATCGAGATGCACATCGAGAATTCGCCCGCTTCGCCGCTCGGTATGCGGCGGAAGCCCGGGATGGAATGTTCGGCTTCGTGCGCGGCGCCGGCGGGCGTCCAGGCTTCGATCTGGGCATCGTTGATCGGTGCGCCGTTGCCGTCGTAGATGACGCCGCTGATGTTGATGGTCGGCGCGCTCGACTTGACGTTGGTTGGCGTGCAGGCGGAAACCGCCCATTGCCAGGCTTCGTGCGAGAAGGGCCCGATGGTTTGCGAGGTGGTGATGTTGGACATAATGATTCTCCTTACAGGCCCATCGGCGTGGCGTCGCGTCCGCGCAGGACGATATCGAATTCGTAGCCGAGCATCTCGCCGCCGACGGTTTCGTCCATGCTGAAGCGCGAGATCAGGCGCTGGCGCGCGGCTTCATCGGGCACGCTCTGGAAGATCGGATCGAAGTCGAACAGCGGATCGCTCGGAAAATACATCTGCGTCACCAGACGCTGGGCGTACACGTTGCCGAACAGCGAAAAGTGGATGTGCGCCGGGCGCCAGGCCTTTTCGTGGTTGCCCCAGGGGTAGGGGCCGGGCTTGATCGTGACAAAACGGTAGCGACCGTCGTCGTCGGTCAGCATCTTGCCGACGCCATAAAAATTCGGGTCGAGCGGGGCCGGGTGCTGGTCCTTGTTGTGCCAGTAGCGTCCGGCCGAGTTGGCTTGCCAGACTTCGACCAGCGAATTGCGCACTGGCTTGCCGTCCTCGTCGACCACGCGGCCGGTGACGACGATCTTTTCGCCGAGCGGCTCACCCTGGCCGTGCCTGGTGAGGTCGGTGTCGTTCGGCAGCAGCAGGCGCGGCGTGGTGACGATGTTCTGCGTGACCGGCACCGGCGCCTCGATGCGCAGGTTCGGCTGCTTCGGACCGCGCGGCACGGTCGATTTGTAGGCCGGATAAATGAGCTCGGGGTAAATGCCCGGTTCGATGACGTCGAATTTCACGGTTTGTCTCCTCCAATAATCTTGTCGATGCAGGAAATGGTAGGCCGGTCTAGCGCTTGCCACAAGCGGCGGAGGTGGTGCGCCATCCACCTTGCGCACACTCCGTGCGATACTCGCACAAATCGATGACTTTTTGCTCCCCATGCCTGACATTCCTCTTGAACGTGATCTCGTCGCCGGCCTGGAAAAAGGTTTGAAGGTGATCGAAGCCTTCGACCAGGAACGCTCGCGCCTGACGATTGCCGAGGTGGCCGAAGCGACCGGGCTGACGCGCGCGGCGGCGCGCCGCTACCTGATCACGCTGACCCACCTCGGCTACATGCGCCACGAGAACAAATTGTTTTCGCTGACGCCAGCCGTGCTGCGCCTCGGCCAGTCCTACCTGCACTCGGCGCGCCTGCCGCGCATCGTCCAGCCTTTGCTGTACCGGCTGGCGTATTCGCTGGGCGAAGCGGCCTCGGTCGGCGTGCTCGACCACGACCAGCTGGTGTGCGTGGCGGCGGTCAGCGCCGGGCAGCTGGTGTCGGCCACGCTGCAGCCGGGCACGCGCGTGCCGGCATACTGCACCGCGAACGGCCGCATGCTGCTGGCCAGTCTGCCGCAGGCGCAGGTCGACGCCTTCCTTGGACGCGCGCAGCCGGAGCCGATCACCCAACACACGATCGTGCACCGCGAACGCCTGGCGCTGGAAATCGCCCGCGCCCGTGCCCAGGGCTATGCGCTGGTCGACCAGGAACTGGAACTGGGCCTGCGCACGATCGCCGTCCCTTTACGCAATTTCCGGGGCGAGGTGGTGGCGGCGATGAACGTCAGCGTGCATGCAGGGCGGTTGCCGATCGAACAGATGGTGGAGCGCTGTTTGCCGGCGATGATCAAGATTCAGGTTGAGTTGGGGGCGTTGCTGTGATGCCGCTGCAACCGGTCACGCTGTACGGCGGCGGCATCGCCATCGTTCCCGTAGCGCCCGGCCACGCTGACATGCTGGCGGCGCTGGTGCGGCAGGAGCGCGAGCACCTGCAGGCCTGGCTGCCGATGGTGGCCACCCTGGCATCGCTCGATGCCGCGCATGCGCATCTCGAGCGCGCTAGCGCGTGCGCCGTCGCCGGGACGGCCTTTGAATGGCATCTCTTCAGCGGCGACACCCTGTGTGGCGCCGTGCGCCTGAAGGATATCGACCATGGGGGCCGCAAGGCCGGAATCGGCTATTTCCTCGGCAGCGGGTTCGCCGGCCGAGGCATCGTCACGGATGCGCTGCAGGTCGTGCTGGCCTGGTGCTTCGGCCCGCTCGGCCTGAACCGCATCGAACTGCGCTGCGCCACCGGCAACGAACGCAGCATGCGCGTGGCCGAACGGCTGGGTTTTACGCGCGAGGGCGTGCTGCGCCAGGACGAATGCCTGCATGGGGTGTTCGTTGATGCATATGTGTATGGGCTGCTGCGCAGCGAATTTACCGGCGGGCGTTGAACTGCTGCACACGGTCGTAGGGTGGTCGGCTCCACCCGAATGCGTGGACCTCGATGACGCCAGCGCCGCCCACGCGTTCAACCGGCGCGTGACACCTCGCGTCGTCGCGATGCATGCGTGCGTTGAACGCGTGGGCGGCGCATGGGGCGCGTTGGTGCGGATGCCGGGGTGGAGCCGACCCTGTAAAGGCAAATTAGAAATGTCCGGTCGCAGCAAATTAGAAATGTCCGGTTTTTCGGTCATGCCT
>NZ_JACYUY010000010.1 GCF_014842025.1 Massilia sp. CFBP 13721 | reverse complement strand
GAGATAGCAAAATCAGACATTTCTATTTTGCTAGAACCGGACATTACTATTTTGCCCTTACACACCCTACGCCTGCCGCCGGAACTCTTTCGGCGTCACGCCCATCAATTTCTTGAACAAGCGGCTGAAGTAGGCCGGATCCTGGAAGCCCAGTTCATACGCGATGCTGGCCACCCCCGCCGGCACATAGGTCAGCTTGCGGCAGGCTTCCAGCATCAGCCGGTCTTGCGTGATCTCGAAGGCGGATTTGCCGGCCAGCTTCAGGCACAGGCGGTTGAGGCGGGTCGGCGCCACCCGCAGTATGGCCGCGTACTGCCCGACCTGCCACTGCTCCTTGTAATGGCGCTCGACCTCGACCCGGAAGCGGGTAAATAACTCGAAGTCGCCGCGTCCGGAGGTGTCGGCGATATGGCGTTCGGCCTGCACCCGCACCAGCAGCAAGAGCGTGCTGCGCGCCAGCCATTCGAGCATCAGCGTGTGGCCGTAGCGCGGCCAGGCGGCCTCAAGCGTCAGGTTCTGCAACAGCGCCTCGATGCGCGCCGCCAGCTCGGGCGCGCCGGCGAGGCCGATTGCCAGCGGCTGCACGAACAGCGAGGAAAACAGGTCGCCCTCGTGGCCGGCGGCGGCAAACAGCATGTTCTGGTCGACCGTCAGCACGTAGCCATGCGCCTCGGTCGAAAAATCGAAGCCGTGCGGCAGGGCGGGGTGGATGGTGAGCGCGACCGGGCCGGCGCATTCCCACAGGTCGCCGTCGATGTTCGCGCGGACATCGCCTTTCAACAAAAAAAGTACCTGAAACAGGCCGGCATGGGTGTGCGTGCCGATGTGCCAGTCGTACTTGCGGCTGCGCGCCTCGATCAGCTCGATGTGGACGGCCTCGGCATCCTGGCCCCGCGTGGCTTCGCCGTACAGGGCGAATTCGGGCACCGTGACGGCGGGCGAAGTGGCGGGGGAGAGCATGGCGGCAGCGGCCTTATCGGATGGGTGGGTGCAAAAATAGTACAAGTTTTTTCGGGTTTGGTCCATTTCACCCGGGCGGTGCCCGGGCTACGATGATGTCAACCAAAACACATTCGGAGACATCATCATGCGCACCCAGGTCGCCATCATCGGCGCCGGCCCGGCCGGCCTCTTGCTTTCCCACCTGCTGCACCTGCAGGGCATCGAATCGGTCGTGCTCGAGATGCGCAGCCGCGCCGACATCGAGGCGACGATCCGCGCCGGCGTGCTCGAGCAGGGCAGCATGGACATCCTGAACCAATCCGGCGTGGGCGAACGCATGCGCCGCGAAGGCGCCTTGCACCACGGCTTCGAGTTCGCCTTCGGCGGCGCGCGCCATCGCATCGACCTCACCGAACTGACCGGCCAGTCGATCACCGTCTACCCGCAGCACGAAGTCATCATCGACCTGGTGGCGGCGCGCCTGGCCGCCGGCGGCGACCTGCGTTTCGAGGTGAGCGAGGTGGCGCTGCACGGCATCGACACCGCGCAGCCGTCGGTCACCTTCGTGCACGGTGGTGAAGCGCGGCGCATCGATGCCGATTTCGTGATCGGCGCCGACGGCTTTCATGGCGTCTCGCGTCCGATGTATCCGACAGGCACGCGCGAGGATTTCCAGCGCGTGTATCCGTTCGGCTGGTTCGGCATCCTGGTCGAGTCCGCACCGTCGTCGGATGAACTGATCTACGCCCAGCACGAGCGCGGCTTCGCCCTGGTCAGCACCCGTTCGGCCACCGTGCAGCGCCTGTACTTCCAGTGCGACCCGCACGACAAGGTCGACAATTGGTCGGACGACCGCATCTGGGCCGAACTGCATGCGCGCCTGGAACACAACGACGGCTGGAAACTGAATGAGGGCAAAATCTTCCAGAAAGGGATCATCGGCATGCGTAGTTTCGTCTGCGCCCCGATGCGTTCCGGCCGCCTGTTCCTGGCTGGCGACGCCGCCCACATCGTGCCGCCGACCGGCGCCAAGGGCATGAACCTGGCGATCTCGGACGTGCGCATCCTGGCGCAGGCATTGGAGACCTTCTACAAGCAGGGTACGGAAGACGGCTTGAACAATTATTCGGAAACGGCCTTGAAACGCGTCTGGCGCGCCGAGTATTTCTCGTGGTGGATGACACGGATGCTGCACACCTTTGCCGATGCCTCTCCCTTCGAGCGCCGCATCCAGCGCGCGGAACTGGAGAACGTGGTAGCGTCGCGGGCGATGCGCACGGCGCTGGCGGAGAATTACGTTGGGGCGTTTTGAAGGAGATTAAGAAAAAGGCTTCACCGTAAAAGTAAGTGCATAGGAGTATTGGAATAACTGTTTATATTGTTCCAATGGAAGGCCTAACGGTCGCAGTTCATCGTAGACCAGCCCTTGCGATAGTACGGCGACATGGTAATGCCATGCAGGAAATGGCCAGATCATCTCATCGTTCGGTGGAATCTTAATACCACTTATTACTTGTTTGAATCCAGGGCGGATATCTAAAAGTTCAACCTTAGCCTTATCCAAGAGCGTTTTTGCTTTTTGTTTTGCCCATACCTCACAGTCCATCGTGCGCGGGTCCGACATATGCACTCCTATATGAAATCATGATTCATACAATCGCCAGAAAACGCGACCGGCTCGCTCAATTTAACATGACCGAATATTGTCGGGTGCCATCTCACACCAGCTCGTAGCGTGCCCGATACGGTTTGAACCCCACCCGCCGCTTGAAATCGCGCAGCCCCGGCTGCGCCCCGAGAAACGTGTCGTACATGAAGTACTCCATCTCGCGCTCCTCGATCAGGCGGCAGATGATTTGCAGGAGCAGCAGGTACATGATGCCGTCCTGGTTCTTGTAGCCCATCAGCTGGTCGGTGGCGACGAAGTTGCCGTAGCGGCCCATGCTGCAATAGGCGACCAGCCGGTCGCGGGCATCGAAGACGCCATGGCATTCGAAATGGGGTGGATTGTCGAAGACCTCGCGCCGGACCCGGTAGGAGGCGTCCATCGGCCGCCCCTGGCGTTGTTCGCAAGAGGTGTGGATGGCGTGGATCTCGTCGACGTGGTCGTTGCGGTCGATGCGGCGCAGGCGGTATCCGCGCGCGGCGGCCTTGCGGCTTTGCGGGCCGGCGTGGCCGCTGCGCCGTACCTGCTGCAGGTAGCCGCCCGGCTGGCCGGCAAAGGCGGCCAAGTCGATCAGGGCGATGCCCATGGTCTTGTTGCCGAACACTTTGTAGCGTGCATGGGGACGGGTGAACAGGGCGTGCGCATGGCGGATGCCTTCGGGATTGCGGTCCTGCTCGAAACGCAGGCGCGCCACCGGCAGGCGCGCCAGTTCCAGCGCCAGGCGGGCGTGTTCCATTAATTTTGCTAATGTTGCAGGCGTTTCCATAAATCCCCCTTAAGTATCAGCCTTAAGAATCACGCTGAACTGCAGCGCTGGATGGAGCGTCCTGATGCAGCCTGTCGAAGTCTGCGCCACCCTGCTGGGTGGAACCGGATGCGTGGTCGTCCGGGAAAGGTGGGTGGCAGTGCTTGCCGCACTGGGGGAAGTTAAGTCGCTGTACCTGTCAAGTCAGAGTCGCAAACAACTGCACAGTTCCAGCGCAGGGAATGATCTGGCGCAAACGAGTAGCGGACGGGAGAGGAAAAGCATAGATGGTGCGGCCGGGCACTTGCTTGGCCGCACCGTGGTGAGGATCAGAACGACATCGGTACCCGGAACATCAGGCTGACGTCCGGCGTATCCCGGGTCAGGCCGGCGCCGACGGCCACGCTCAGCGTTTTCTTGTCGCTCAGGCGGTAGCTGTAGCCGATCAGCAGGGTGCCGAGCTGCATGCGTACCGAACCCGGCACGGTCACGCCGTTCTGCTTGGTGCGGCCGACCGAGTTGTGGTCGTAGCCGACGCTGAACGACGCCTTGTCGTTCAGCGCCAGGCCCATGCCGAAGTTGAAGCCGATCACGCCGCCCGGTGCGATTTCGCCGAGCGACTCCTTGACGCCGTCGAGCACCGTGCGCGAGACGTCACGCTTGAAGTTGTGCAGGTAGCTGAAGCTGCCGAAGAACACGGCCGGATCGGACGGGAACAGCCAGGTCACGCTCGGCTGCAGCGAATAGAAACCGGAACCGGTCGGCAGTTCCAGCGGCAGGCCGCTGCCGGTGATGTTTTCGCCGATGCAGCGGCGCTGGCAATCGGTCGTTACTTCGAACGGGTCCTTGCCGGTGCGCGACTTGAAGCGCAGGCCGCCAATGAAATACGGCTTGTCGACGCCGCCGTCGTTGAGCTGGTAGCGGCCGGCGATTTCGACGTCGCCGATGGCCTTGCCGCTGGTCTCGAAGGCGCGCTCGACCGCGGTGCCGGTGAACACTTCGCGGCTGACGGTGGCGTCGCTGCGGTACACGTAAGGCAGTTTAGCTTCCAGCTCGAAACGGTTGGTCATGCCGCGCCGGATGGTGGCGGTGGCGGTGGTCGTGTTGCGCTTGACTTCACGCACGTCGATCAGGCCAATCAGCAGGGCGGGGATGACCGTGTAGCCGACCAGGGCCACACGGTTGCTCGAGGAATAGCCGTACTGGATGGCCGGCTCGAACACGTATTTGCCGCGCGGGGTGAGCACGCCCGGCTGTTCGAAGATCGGCGCGACTTCGCGCGGGCGGCCTTCGTTCGAGGGTGCGCGGCCGACGGCGGCGGTGTTGGTGGCGGCGGTCGGCGCGCTGGCGGGACCGCCGACCGGGGCGGCCGGCGCGGCCGGCTGCTGCTGTTGCGGACGTTGCTGTTGCGGCTGCTGCTGTTGCTGTTGTTGCGGCTGCGCCTGGGCGACCGCCTGGCCGCCGGTGCCGCGCAGGGCGTCGAGCTGGGCGCTGGAGGCAGCTGCGGCCGGGACGGCGAGGCCGGCGGCCAGCGGCGAGCTCGCGGCGCCGTTGAGGGGAGCGTTGCCGGTGCCGCGGGCGGCGCCCAGCGCTTCGCTCGACACGGCGCGGCCGGCGAAGCGCGGATCGGCCAGGTCGACCGGCTCCGGCAGGGTGGGAATGAGGGGCGTCGGTGCTGGTGCCGGCGTCCGTGCGGTGCGCACGTCGCGCTCGAGTTCGTCGATGCGCGCACGCTGTGACTCGAGCTGCTGGCGCATCGCCTTGACCTGCTCCACCAATTCCTCGACGGATTGTGCCTGCGCCGGCAGGGTATGAAACGCCGCACTGACGGCGAGGGCGCCAACACATAACGCCGGGATTTTCTGCATACATCTCTCCATGAAAGGTCGCCGTCAGCGGGGTGCGACGGCTGTTGACAAAGCATTATTCAGGCTTGTGCCAAAATTGAGCGCACGTAACATTTCTGCGGTATTCACCGTGGCATTGATGGAGGTCTGGTTGCGGATCGTCTGGTCGTTCAGCGAGTTCTGGATGAAGGTGCCGCCGAGCACATTCTGGGCATTGCCGGCCAGCGTGCGTACGTCGCCGTTCTGGATCAGGCGCAGTTCGCCCAGGGCGTCGCTCGAGAGCGCGGCTTCGCCGCGCGCCAGCTTGCCAATGTCGCCCAGCTGCATTTCGGTGCGTTCGACAACGCTGCCGTTGACGCTGACGAGGCGTTCCAGGCCGAGCGTGACGACCAGGCCGCTGTCGGTGAGGAAGCCGCCGCGCGCCGCGTCGAGGGTCGCGCTGTCGACCGCCTTGGCGGGATCGAAAGGGGCCGCCGGCTCGTCGGCGGCGTTGGCCAAACCTGCCATGGTCAGTAACAGGAGCGGCAGGGAAATTAAAAACCGCATGGTGTGTCCTTAAAAATCGCCGGGGCCGAATTTCGGCAACCCGTAGGTGTTCTCCAGCGCGCCGCGCGCGCCTTCGACGAGCGGCGCGCGCGGCGCGTTGCGCCAGTCGGCGGCGAGGTTGAAACCGGGCTTGTTCGGGCCCTCGTGGATCACGAACAGGATCCGGTTGGCCCAGATCGACTCGAAGCGTTCGCGCGCCATCAGGCGCGTGCCGCGCGACGGATCGCCGATCAGGATGCGGCCATCCTCGGCGCCCTTGACCACGACGAAATGGTGGTAGCCGTTGTCGGAAATGAGGACGATGGCCGGCAGCTTCGCTTCGATCAGTTTGTCGAGCGGCAGCTGGAAGCCGTTGGCGGTATAGCCGCGTTTCTTCAGGAAGCGCTGCATGTCGAGCAGCGAAAAGCCTTCGCTGCGGATCTTTTGCTGGTCGCCGGTGCTGAACATTTCCTGGAACGCCATCTGTTCCGTCGTCGGGATGTTGTAGTGATGGGTCAGCAGCGTGGCCAGCGCGGCCGAGCCGCAGCTGAAGTCGTACTGCTGGCGCAAGGTGGCCTGGAAGCGCAGGTCCTTCATGCTCTTGACCGGCATGGCGTTCACCCGCATGCCGCTCGGCAGCGCCAGCTCGGCGGCGTCGGCCCCGGCTGCGCCGAACAGCAAGGCGAGGCTGCACACGCCGGCGCAGGAGAGAAGGCGCGGCTTCATTGGAGCTGCAGGTTGATGACCGTGGCGTTCTGGATCAGCACGTTGGCGCCGCTGTTCTGGATGACCACCGGAATACCGGACATGTTGGCAAACGAGCCGGTGTCGATCGAATTCGATCCGGTCTGGACGTTGACGGCGCTGTTGTTGGCGACGTCGCCATTGAGCCGGGTGTCCTGGATGATGGTATCGGCGCGGCCGCGTTCGTGATCGAGCTGGCCGAGGTCGACCGCTTCGATGGTGGCGTCGCCGATGGTCAGGGTCTTGCTCTCGAGGACCAGGGGCGTGGCCACGGACTGGATCAATTGTTCGATGCTGTCGATGGGCTGGACGGCAAGCTGTCCGGCGTCCAGCAAGACCGGTTCGGCTGCGCAGACGGGGCCCGCCAGGGCGGCTGCCAGCGCCAGGGCGCAAACCTTAGGTAAGCGGCGTACTGCAAAAATCATGTTCATCGTATCTCCCTGAATCCGGAAAACTGCCGCGCCCTGGGGCGCGGCAGTCCGACCTGCTAAGTAACTACTTGCTGACTACTTGCGGTTCAGCTTATGGGCCGACGGCCAGGTTGCTCTGGACGTTGACGCTCTGCTGGATCAGGGACGAGAAGCCGTTGTTCTGGCTGACGACCATCACACCGGCGGCCGACTGGCCGACGTTGGTCATGGCGTTGGACATGTCGAACACGCCGGCAGTGACGTTGTTGGTGCCGCCGTTGCCGCTGGTCGCCGCGCCGCCGGCGCCGCCGGTGCCCGTGCCTGCCATGTTCGAACCCGATGCGCCGCCGGCGCCGCCGGTGCCCGTACCGCCATCGCCGCCCGCGCCGCCGGCGCCGCCGGTTGCCGTGCCCGAGGTGGTCGAACCGTTGGTGGCGCTGCCCGAGGTGGCATCGCCGCCCGAGGAACCGGCGCCGCCGGTGTTCGATGCCAGGCCGGTCGAGCCGCCCGTGCCGCCTGCGCCCGCTGCCGCGCCGTCGCCGCCGGTGCTGGTGCCGGCCGTTGCCGAACCGCCTTCACCACCGGCACCACTGGTGCCCGTGCCGGCCGCGCCGCCGGTGCTGGCCAGACCTGCGCCTGCGCCGCCCGTGCCGCCGGTCGCCTCGCCGCCCGCTGCACCCATGCCCGCGGTGTTCGAGGCCATCGCGCCCGAACCTGCCGTGCCGCCCGAGCCGCCCGTGCCGCCTGCCGCGCCTGCGCCGCCTGCCGCGCCCGCACCACCGGCGCCGCCGGTGCCGTCGCCGGTCGATGCCGTGTTGGTGGCGCCGGTCACGGTGCCGCCAGTGCTGGCAGCGGTGCCGGGATCGGCCGCGCCGCTGGTCGAGGCGCCGCTACCGGTGGTAGCCACGTTGCCGCTCATGCCGGCGCCTGCGCCGGAGGCGTCACCGGTCGCCGATGCGCCGGCGATGGTCGCTGCGCCGCCCGCTGCGCCGCTGCCGCCTGCCGCACCCGCGCCGCCCATGCCGCCGGCTGCACCGGCCGCGCCGTTGCCGCCCTGGCCGCCCGTTGCCGTACCGGTCGAGCCGCCCGCGCCGCCGGCGCCTGCCGCCACACGGCCGGCATTGCCGCCGTTGCCGCCCATGTTGCCGCCGGCTTCGCCGCCTGCACCGCCGGTGCCGGCGCCGCTCATGCCGCCTGCGCCGCCCGTGCCGCCGCCGGCGTTACCGCTCGAACCGCCCGCGCCGCCCGCACCGCCGGCGCCGCCTTCGGCACCCGAACCGCTCGATGCGTTCGATGCCAGGCCACCCGCGCCGCCCGAACCGGCCGTTGCAGCACCTGCCATGGCGTTGCCGGTGCTGGCGCCGCCGCTGGTAGCGCGGCCGCCGGCCGAGCCCGATGCAGCCGAACCGCCGGTGCCGGTGGCGCCCGCGCCGCCGTCGCCGCGTGCCGAACCGCCGTTGCCGGCCGCGCCCGCGCCGCCGGTCGAGCCGGCGCTGTTGGCGTTGCCGGTGTTGCTGGCGACGTTACCGATGTTGCTGATCGCGTTGCCGGTCACGGTGCCGTTCAGGGTGCTGTTGGCGGTTGCGCTCGAGGTGTTGAACGAGTTCGAGAAGGTCGAGGTCGCGGTGCCGCCGTTGTTGGCGGCGATGGCGCCGGCCGAGGTGGCGCGTGCGCCGCCGCTGCTGTTGTTCTGGCCCGAGCTGTCGCGCGAGGACGAATCGTTGTTCTGGTTCGAGTTGTCGCGGCTCGACGAGTCGTTGCCCTGGTTCGAGTTGTCGGCCGTGTTGGTCGAATAGTTGTTGTTGCGGTTCGAGTTGTCGCGGCTCGACGAATCGTTGTTCTGGTTCGAATTGTCACGGCTCGACGAATCGTTGCCCTGATTCGAATTGTTCGCCATGTTGTTGCCCTGGTTCGAATTGTCACGGCTCGATGAATCGTTGCCCTGGTTCGAATTGTTCGACTGGTTGTTGTTCATGTTCGAACGGGTCGAGCCATCGTTGCCCTGGTTCGAATTGTTCGACTGGTTGTTGTTCATGTTCGAACGGGTCGAACCATCGTTGCCCTGGTTCGAATTGTCCGACAGGTTGTTGCCCTGGTTGGAATTGTCACGCGTCGACTGGTCGTTGTTCATGTTCGAACGGGTCGAGCCATCGTTGCCCTGGTTCGAATTGTCGGCCGTGTTGGTCGAGTAGTTATTGCCCTGGTTCGAGTTGTCAGGCGTGTTCGTCGACGTGTTGGTCGAGTAGTTATTGCCTTGGTTCGAGTTATCGGTAGTACGGGTGACGGTCGAATTGTCCGAGTTGTCGGTGGACGGGTCGGTCGTCTGGGCTTGTGCATTCAGGCCGAAAGCGAGCGACAGGGCAGTAACGAGCAAAGTCTTGTTCATGCAAATTCCCCTAGGGTGTGTGGTTGAGTTCCACTGGCGGTCGTACCAGTTGAAGCTCATCCTATGCAAGAGCAATGCCAGCCCAGTTCAAATATGCTCAAATCATTGATAGATAAGCACAATTCCACTAGGAAATGACGGAATTGCGTATAGACATTGTTGTTAGGAATTTAACGCCTTGGAGGTGTAACAAAAACGGCACAGTTGTGTTCCTTTGAGCCTGGACAGGCGCGGACACTGTGCACTTGAGCTGACGCGACAGTACGACCCCGGCGCCGGGCAAAGCGCCGGAGAGCCGCATCCATGCTGGGTTTGGACGCGGGAGGAGACCAGTGGCGGCCAGTTCAGGATGTGTGCCTGAGCAGAAGCATGCGGAAGGTGCGCCACGTGCTTATTGTGCGACGCGCCATTGCTCCGGGCCAGATGCCTGGGCCGCAGAAATGTGTCAGCCAATTGTTAAATGGTTTGTAGGCGCAGGCTGGCGAGAATGTAGGGTGGCATCCCGAGCTCATGCGCAATGCTGCGCAGACGGATGCCTTTCGAGAGCGGATAACTGAGGGGATTCAGTGGCGCGAATTGACGGCGACGCGGCGCGTGCATCGCGTGAGCACAGGGGGGCCCACACGATGAGAAAAGCTGGGGCCGCGCGACGCGCAGCCTGTGTGAACCTTAAGGACGCATGCCGTGCTTGGCCAGCAGCCGGTACATGGTCGTGCGCGAAACGCCGAGGTCGCGCGCGGCGCGGCTGACGTTCTGGCCGGTGCGGTCGAGGCAAGCACGAATCGCCAAGCGCTCGGAACTGCAGCGCGCGTCGTCGAGCACGGCTTCGATCGGCGGCGAGGGCATGACCAGGTCGAGGTCGTCCGGCTCGATCAGGCGGCCGTCGGCCATCACCATCGCGCGCCGCACGCGGTTGATCAGTTCGCGCACGTTGCCCGGCCAGTCGTGGGCCGCGATGGCGGCGACGGCCTTGCTGCTGAAGCCTTTCAGGCGCGGCGACTTGTCGGCCGAATACAGCTGGAAGAAGTGTTCGGCCAGCTCGACCAGGTCTTCGCGCCGTTCGCGCAGCGCCGGCACCGTCACCGGCAACACCGAGAGTCGGTAATACAGGTCTTCGCGGAAATCGCCGCGCGCGACCGCCTGCTGCAAATTCACGTGCGAAGCGGAAATGACGCGCACGTCGACCGGGATGGCGCGCGTGGCGCCCAGGCGGATGATGGTCTTGTCCTGGATGAAGCGCAGCAGGTTGGCCTGCAAGTCCTTCGGTAAATCGCCGATCTCGTCGAGGAACAAAGTGCCGCCATTGGCCGATTCGATCAGACCGACCTTGTCGCGCGCCGCGCCGGTAAACGCGCCGCGCTCGTAGCCGAACAGCTCGGAATGAATCAGGTTGGGGGCGATGGCGCCGCAATTGATCGGCACCAGCGGACCGGTGGCGCGCAGCGACTGGCGGTGGATTGCCTGGGCCGTGAGTTCCTTGCCGCTGCCGCTTTCGCCCCAGATCAGTACCGGGGCGTCGACCTTGGCCACGCGCTCGACCTGGCTGCGCAAGCGCAGCATGGCGTCGCAGCTGCCGATCAGGCCCGAGGGCGAACCGCCGGGGCGCGGACGCGGGCGGCGCAGCAGCGCGTGCCCATGGCAATGGCCGAGCGTGTGCACTAGGCGCCGGGCGTCGATCGGCACCGTGTGGTAGTCGCACAGGTAGTCGGCCACGATGTCGCGCCAGGCGGGCGCGCCGATGGCTTCGGCGCGGAATACGCCGACCCAGCTGACCCGGCCATGCTCGCGCAGGAAACGCTCGACCTCGAGGGGCGGCTGCGAACCGATCACATGCATCAGCAACCCGACCAGGTAGTCTTCCTGGCGCAATGCCGCGCGCGCCTCGTCGATGCTGCGCGCGGTGCGAATCTCCCAATCGGGCATGTTCGCGCGCAAGACATCGACGGCGCCGAGGTCGTCGGGTGCAACACACAGCAATCGTTTCGGAATCATCCATTCTCCCCACGTTGGATCAGCTACCGGCATGGCGACATGCCAGCGGCTTCGTCTAAAAACACTGTAACTGCGGGTAAGGATACTGCAATATGCGTGTTGTATAGGAGACAATTGAAATTGCCGTGTGCCGTTACCAACTCGACAATGCGCGGGGCTTGACGGCGCGTGCAGCCTAGGGCAGGCCAAGAAGATCGGCACGGGGATAGCCCCAGCGCGGCAGCTTGGCCGGACACGGCTGGACAGTATTCGAGACGATCGGCAATGTCGAGAAATTCGGCAGGCCGGGCGGGCCGAAGCGCACGTCGGTGGCGCTGCCCTCATGCAGCGACGGCGCCCGCGCAAAACGCAGCCAGGCATCGATCCGGCAATCGGCGCGCAGCGCCTGCAGGCGCGCCACCGAACCATGTTCTTCCCAGGCCCAGGCCACGGGCGCCGTCCCCGGCACCACGTTCACGCCACCGATGGCCGCCGGGCAGGACGCGGCCGGCGTGATCCCGGGCGCCAGGCTCAGCACGCCGCGGCGGATGCGGTAGCCATCCGGCCCTTCGCGAGTAACGGCAATCGCACCCCAGCACAAGGGGTTGGCCGGAAACGCCGACAGCGGCAAGTCGAGGATGCGTACCGCCGGGTCGTGCCCGCGCAGGGCAGCGGCCAGTTCGGCGCGTGCGCGCTCGGCCATCGCTCCTTGCAGCAGCACGAAGCAGGCGGTGACCGCCACCCCGGCCAGCAGGGCGCTGCGCTCGCCCAGGCGGCGCGTCAGCAGCAGCGCCAGCGCCCACAGCGCGCCCAGGCCGAGCAGGGAGCCCCACTGCAGGAAGCCGGCCACGGTAAACAGCGCCGGCACGGTCAGCAGCAATCCCAGCAGCAGGCGGCGCCAGCGGCGGCTGGCCACGTGCGCGGCCAGCGGCGTGCCCAGCGCCAGCCAGAACACCGGTTCGACGATGAACACCATGTCGCCGTAGTACCAGTCCGGATCGAAGGGTGCGAACGGGTGGATGCCGTAGACGTTCAGCGCGTCCATGCCGAAGTGCAGCAGCAGGCCGAGCACCGTCACCGCCGCCAGCCCGCGCCGCGCCGGCGCATCGGTGCGTAACAGACTGCGTGCCGCCGGCCACAAGAGCCAGAGCGCGGCCAGCAGCAGCAACGCCTGCAGCAGCGCGTACAGCAGCGTATGCGTGTGGCCGCGGTGGTGCAGCAGGTAGCCGAGCGGGGCCGGGGCCAGGCTTGTCAACACCAGGTCGAGGTCGGGGAAATTGCTGGCCAGGGCGGCAGTCGTCAATAACAGGCGCCGCCGCGTCGACGCCTGCGCCGGATCGGGGGCCTGCGGCAGCAGGCGATGGGTCAGTTCGCCGAGCGCGAGGCCGACGAGCGAGTGGGTCAGATTGTCCATCGCGCAATACTAGCATTGGCTTGCGCTGTGGCAGCCTGAACACAAACTGCTGGTTTTGAACTGTCAAGCTCAAATTTTTGATCTAACTCAAGTATTGCGTCGATTCTGGCAGCGTAAAATCGGGCCTTTAAATTTTGCCGTATGGCAATAAGCACATCAGGAGAGTCCATTGCGCACCAATCTGCCGGTGACCGGCATCGAATACCGGATGCAACAAGGCCAGTCGATCGTCTCGAAGACCGACGTCAAGGGCCGCATCACCTACGTCAATCCGAGCTTCATCGAGGTCAGCGGCTTTCCTGAAGACGAGTTGCTGGGCAAGGCCCACAACATCGTGCGCCACCCGGACATGCCGCCGGAAGCCTTTGCCGACCTCTGGCAGACGCTGCAGGCCGGCCAGCCCTGGACCGGCATGGTCAAGAACCGCCGCAAGAACGGCGACTTTTACTGGGTGGTCGCCAACGTGGTGCCGGTCAAGGAAGCGGGACGCGTGGCCGGCTACATGTCGGTGCGCACCACGCCGACGCGCGAGCAAGTGGCGGCGGCGACCGAGCTGTACCGGCAATTCCGCGCCGGCGAGCAGGGCGCGCTGGCCATCCGCGGCGGGCGCGCGGTGCGCACCGGATTCGCCGCCCGCCTGCACGGGCTGCGCCGCCTGCCGCTCGGCCGTCGCCTCGGCCTGGTGATGGCCACGCAGGCCGCGCTGATCGGCGCGCTCGGCTTCGCTGCCGACGGCGCCGCCTGGCGCGTCGTGGCCGGCATCGGCGTGCTGGCGACGCTGGCAGCCTGGGCCGGCTTGCGCCAGGCGCTGGTGGCGCCGCTGCGCGAAGCGACCGAGGCCGTGCATGCGCTGGCCGGCGGCGATTTGTCGCACATGCCGCAAACGCATCGCAGCGACGAGTTCGGCGCCCTGCTGCGCGCGCTGCGCCAGCTGAACATCAACCTGCAGGCGATCGTCGGCGACGTGCGCAGCAACGTGCGCTCGATCGAACACACCACGCGCGACATCGCCGCCGGCAACGTCGACCTGGCCGGCCGCACCGAATCGCAGGCGGCCAGCCTGGAACAGACCGTCGCCACCCTCGGCCAGGTCGCCGGCGCCGCCGGCCGCAACGCCGACAGCGCGCGCCGCGCCGACACCCTGGTCGGCGCCGCGGCAAGCGTGGCCGGACGCGGCGGCGACGCCGTCGAACGCGTCGGCGCCACCATGGGCCAGATCAGCACCTCCGCCACCCGCATCGTCGACATCATCGGCCTGATCGACGGCATCGCCTTCCAGACCAATATCCTGGCGCTGAACGCGGCGGTCGAGGCGGCGCGCGCGGGCGAGCAGGGCCGCGGCTTCGCGGTCGTCGCCGGCGAAGTGCGCAGCCTGGCGCAGCGCTCGGCCGGCGCCGCGAAAGAGATCAAGGCCCTGATCGAGGATTCGGTACACAAGGTCGCGCAAGGCAATGCGCTGGTGGGCGAGGCCGGCCAGACCATGCGCGAAGTCGTGGCTTCGGTCGAAAGCGCGGCCGGCATCATGCACGACATCACCCATGCCAGCCAGGCGCAGGGCGGCGAGATCGGCGAAGTCAATGCCGCCATGGCCGAACTCGACGCGATCACGCGCCAGAACGCGGCGCTGGTGGAACAGTCGGCGGCGGCGTCGAACAACATGGCGGCGGAAGCGGCGCGCCTGGTGCAGGCTTTATCGGTGTTCAAGTTCGGGGCGGGGCAGGGCTAAGCTCCCCACTGACCCCTCACATCGTCGGTCCGCGTCCCGATCTTTCTTCCTGCTCGATGCGCTCCTGGCAGGGCACGCAGGTGCGCACCGTGGGCGTGGCCAGCAGGCGCTGCTCGGGAATCTCGCAGCCGCAGGATTCGCAGATGCCGTAGCCGCCCGATTCCAGGCGGCCGATGGCGGCGTCGATTTCGTGCAGCAGGGCGGTCTCGTGGTCGGCGAAATGCTGTTCGTCGTGGGCGATCATTTCGGCGGTCGGTGCATCGTCGTTCTGGGCCTGGTGCGCGGCCGGCGAAATCACCGGCGGTTCGTCGCCGCCGGCACCCTGGTCGGTACGGGCGCGGGCAGTGGCGAGCGCGGCGTCGCGGCTTTCCTGCAGGCGTTTGGCGACTTCGTCATGGAGGGATTGCGAGATGGGCATGCGATTTCCTGATATCAAATAGTGAAAGTTTTCAAAAAAACAGTGTTGGAAACACTTTAGCCGATTACGGCGGAAAGACGCGCCGGCTTGGGGCGTATCGTTGACTGTGGTGCACCGTAGGGTGGGCTCTCGAGCCCACGCGGTACGCCGTTTGCGATGACGAGAAGCGTTCAGTACGCGACGGCCGGGATCGATTTCACCCGGAGCGACGTGCATATGCTCGACCGCGTGGGCACAAGTGCCCACCCTACGGTGCACATCGTCCGTGGCAAGTTCACGCGACCGTCGCGTAACGTAGGGCGGGCATGCCCGCGCATGCGCCGCATGCACAGCCGCCCTCTCCATATTGTCCACCCAACTCTTCCATGGTAGATTCGCCCCGGCACTTTGCCCAACGATCACCAGAAGAGACACCATGCCGATTTCCTCCCAGCGCAGCCTGCGCGCCGCCGTCGCCACCCTGTTCGTCCCGCTTGCGCTCGGCGCCACCGTCCTGCCCACCGCTGCGCTGGCGGCGCCGGTCGCGAAAACGGCCGCAGTCAAGCCGAACGCCGCCTTCGACGCCTGGGCCGACCGCTTCGCTGACGACTGGGTGCGCATGAACCCGCAGCTGGCCAGCAGCACCCAGTACTTCAGCGGTGCGGAGCAGGCCGCCCTCGACCGCCAGCTGACCCCGCAGACGCCGGCCCGGCGGGAGCAGATGGTGGCGCTGGCGAAAACCGGCGTTGCCCGCCTCGACAAATTCCTCGCCGGTCCGCTCGACGATACCCAGAAGATCTCGGCGGCGGTGATGCGCTGGTCGCTCGCGAACGTCATCGCCAACGCACCGTTCGAGGACTTCAATTTCGTGTTCTCGCAGTTCGGCGGCCCGCAGGTCGGCCTGGTCAACTACATGACCCAGACCCACCCGATGCGCAGCGCGCAGGACGTCGACAGCTGGCTGGCGCGCCTGGAGCAGGTCGGCACGCGCATGGACGAGGCACTGGCGCGTGCCCGCAGCGCCAGCGAACGCAAGTTGATCCCGCCGCGCTTCATCCTCGAGCGCGCCCAGTTCCAGGTCGATACCTTCCTGAAGCCGGCGGCGCCGCAGAACGTGCTGGTCACCTCGCTGGAAAAGCGCAGTCTCGATGCCAAGGACCTGTCGCCCGAAGCACGCACGGCGGCGATCGCACGCGCCACGCGCATCGTCGAGGACAAGATCCGTCCGGCCTACCAGCGCGTGCAGGGCTTCATGGCCGAGCTGCATCCGAAGACGAACGATACGGCCGGCATTTCGCGTTTGCCGGACGGGCGAAAAGCATATGACCGCGCCATCGCCAATTTTACGAGCACCACGCTCACCGCCGACGAGATCCACGCGATCGGCCTGCGCGAAGTGGCGCGCCTGGAAGCCGAGATGGACAAGCACCTGCGCGCGCTCGGCTTCACCGAGGGAAATATCGAAACGCGCATGAAGGCGCTCGACGCCACTTTCCAGCCGAAGGGCGACGAAGATCCGCGGCCGGCGATCCTGGCGAAGTACAAGGAAATGGTGAAGGATGCCCAGGCGCGCAGCGAATCGCTGTTCAACCTGAAGCCGCGCGCGCCGGTCGACGTGCTGCGCGAGCCGCCGCTGACCGAAGCCTCGGCCGCCGCCCACTACAGCCTGCCGGCGCCTGACGGCAGCCGCCCGGGCGTGTTCTGGGTGCCGATGCGCGGACCGAAGTTCGACATGATCCGCATGCGCAGCCTGTCCTACCACGAGGCGGTGCCGGGCCACCACTTCCAGCTGGCGATCCAGCAGGAACTGGCCGGCATCCCGAAATACCGCAGCGCGCGTATCTTCAGCGGCGGCAGCGCGCACAGCGAAGGCTGGGCGCTGTACACCGAACGCCTGGCGGTGGAGCAGGGCTGGTACGGGGACGAAAAGCGCGGCGACGTGCCGGGTCTGCTCGGCGCACTCGGCTCGGAACTGTTCCGCGCGCGCCGCCTGGTGGTCGACACCGGCCTGCACACCAAGGGCTGGACGCGCCAGCAGGCGGTCGACTATGGCATCAACGTCGAGGAAGTCGACCGCTACGTCGTCTGGCCCGGCCAGGCCACGGCCTACATGATCGGCATGCTGCGCATCGTCGAATTGCGCGAAAAGGCCAAGGCGGAACTCGGGCCGAAGTTTTCGCTGCCTGCCTTCCACGACATGGTGCTCGGCGCCGGCTCGGTGCCGCTCGACGTGCTGGGGCAGCTGGTCGACGGGTGGATTGCGAAGGAAAAGGCGAAGGCGTAACGGCCGTGCCGCCGGCGCCGTGGTGGGCATGGCGTCGCGTACATGCACATGTCGCAGACGCGTGGGCTCGGGAGCGGTTCGCCGCCCGGCCCACCCTACGTTACGCGACGGCCTAATAAACTTGCTGATGGCAGTGGTGCACCGTAGGGTAGGCTCTCCGAGCCCACGCGTTCGTGCCGCCGATATGCCACAACGGCACACAAAGGCCAACAATGCGTGCAAACGCCGTCGTTTCACTGGCATAATCGCCTGACCGACAAGGTGTCATCCGAGGAGCACGCCATGCAAACCCAGGAACTCCACCGCGGCCGCCTGATCGACCACATCCAGCTGGTCGTGGCCGACCTGTCCGCTTCCCGCAAGTTCTACAGCGCCATCTTCGAGATCTTGCAGGTGCCCCTGGGCGGAGAAGGCGACGACTATTTCTGGTACGACGAACTGTTCGTCTCCAGCCCCGCCAGCGAGGCTGCGCAGGGCAGGCTGACCGGGCGCCATCACATGGCCTTCCAGGCGGCGGACCGGGCCATGGTGGACGCCTTTTACCACGCCGCGCTCGCGGCCGGCGGGGAGGATAACGGCGGCCCCGGCGAACGCCCTTACCACCCCGGCTACTACGGCGCCTTCGTGCTCGACCCGGACGGCAACAACATCGAAGCCGTCTACCACGGCGCAGCCACGCGCAGCGCGCCCTCGGTAAAGGTGACCTTCTGAACTGATACGGACTGTCTCGGTTCGGCGCTCGCCCTGATCGCAGGGCGCAATGCTATCCATGCGGCAAGGCCCGATAAGCCTGTGCAAGTGTGCTGTTGCATCCATGTCGACGCATCTCGCATCATGCCTGATTGGCAATTGTGCGCGCCCCGGCCCATGCTAGATTCTGGACACCCACAGCGCATGAGGAGCACGCATGTTTGGCCTTTCGGCACTGGACCTGGCACGCGTCCAGTTCGCGTTCACGATGTCGTTTCACATTCTGTTTCCGGCAGTAACGATTGGCCTGGCCAGCTACCTGGCCGTGCTCGAGTTTTCCTGGCTGCGCACCAAGCGCCAGGTGTATGTCGACCTGTATCACTTCTGGTTGAAGATCTTCGCCGTCATGTTCGGCATGGGCGTGGTCTCGGGCATCGTGATGGCCTACCAGATCGGCACCAACTGGAGCTATATGTCCGAATTCGCCGGGTCCATCATGGGGCCGGTGCTGGCCTACGAGGTGCTGACCGCGTTCTTCCTGGAAGCGGGCTTCCTCGGGGTGATGCTGTTCGGCTGGACCCGGGTCGGTCCCGGCCTGCATTTCATGGCCACCTGCATGGTTGCGGTCGGCACCCTGATTTCCGCGACCTGGATCCTGGCCGCCAACAGTTGGATGCAGACGCCGCGCGGCTATGCCATCGAAGGCGGGCGCATGGTGCCGGCCGACTGGCTGGCAATCGTCTTCAATCCTTCGTTTCCGTACCGGCTGCTGCACATGGTGGCGGCGGCCTACCTGTGCACGGCGCTGATCGTCGGCGCGGTCGGCGCCTGGCAGCTGCTACGCCGTAGAGACAACCCGGCGGTGCGCAAGATGCTGTCGATGGCGATGTGGATGATCCTGCTGGTCGCGCCGATCCAGGCCGTGATCGGCGACTTCCATGGCCTGAATACCGCCGAGCACCAGCCGGCCAAGCTGGCGGCGATGGAAGGGCACTGGCAGAACGCGCCGGGCGAGGCGATCCCGCTGCTGCTGTTCGGCATTCCGGACATGGAAGCGGAGCGAACCCGCTATGCGGTCGGCATCCCGCACCTGGGCAGCCTGATCCTGACCCACTCCTGGACCGGGCAGATTCCCGGCCTGAAGGAATTCGCGCGCGCAGACCGGCCCAATTCGCTGATCGTGTTCTGGAGCTTCCGCCTGATGGTGGGCCTGGGCCTGTTGATGATCGCGCTCGGCGCCTGGAGCTTCCTGCTGCGAAGGCGCGCGCGCATCTTCACCTACCGGCCCTTCCTGCATGCCGCGCTGTGGATGGGACCGGCGGGCCTGGTCGCCATCCTGGCCGGCTGGACCACGACCGAGGTCGGGCGCCAGCCCTGGGTGGTGTACGGCGTGCTGCGCACGGCCGACGCCGTCTCGCCGCACGGCGCCGGGCCGCTGGCGCTCACGCTGGCGATCTTCGTCGTCTCGTATTTCTTCGTGTTTGGCGCCGGCACGCTGTACGTGCTGCGCATGATGAAGAAGGGGCCGCAAGCCTTCGAACTGCACCACGCGACCGAGGGCGGACCGGGCGAAGGGCGTACCCCGATGCGGCCGATGTCCGCGGCCGATGTCGAGAACGACGACGATGCGGACGATGACGACACCGGTGGCCACGGCGGCGCCGGCATGACACTCGACCCGAAAGGACCATGAGATGGGCATCGATACCTCGGTCATCTGGGCCGTCATCATTTATTTTTCCGTCTTCATGTACGTGGTGCTGGACGGCTTCGACCTCGGCATCGGCATGCTGTTCCCGTTCGTGAAAGCCAAGCGCGACCGCGACACCATGATGAATACGGTGGCGCCGGTCTGGGATGGCAACGAGACCTGGCTGGTGCTGGGCGGAGAAGGTCTGTTGCTGGCCTTCCCGGTCGCCTATTCGATCATCCTCACCGGGCTTTACCTGCCGCTGATCTTCATGCTGGTCGGCCTGGTGTTCCGCGGCGTCGCCTTCGAATTCCGCTTCAAGGCCAAGGACCATCGCCGCCACCTGTGGGACAAGGCCTTTATCGGCGGCTCGGTGGTAGCCTCGTTCTTCCAGGGCGTCTCGCTCGGCGCCTTCCTCGACGGCATTGCGGTCTCGGGACGCAGCTATGCCGGCGGCCCGCTCGACTGGATCGCGCCGTTCCCGCTGCTGGCCGGCGTCGGCGTCATGATCGCCTACACGCTCTTGGGCAGCACCTGGCTGATCATGAAGACCGAGGGCGACCTGCACGACCGCATGGTGCAGGTGGCGCGGCCGTTCGCGATCATGCTGCTGGCAAGCATCGTCATCATCAGCATCTGGACGCCGCTGCGCGACCCGGCCGTGGCCGACCGCTGGTTCACTTTCCCGAACATCGTGTTCCTGGCGCCGGTGCCGATCCTGGTGCTGCTCTCGATCATGTTGCTTCTCGGCTCACTCAGGAACAACCCGCACCGCTGGCCTTTCGTCGCCGCGCTGGCGCTGATCTTCCTTGGCTACACCGGCATGGCGATCAGCATCTGGCCGCACATCGTGCCGCCTTACATCACCATCTGGGAAGCCGCTTCGCCCCCAAGCAGCCAGGGCTTCGCGCTGGTCGGCACGCTCTTCATCCTGCCCATCATCCTGATGTACACGCTCTGGTCGTACTGGGTCTTCCGCGGCAAGGTCAAGGCGGATGCGGGGTACCACTGATGAAGAAACCGTGGCTGCGGCGCCTGGGTTGGATGGCCGGATTGTGGGCGGGCGGGGTATTGGCGCTGTTCCTGGTTGCCGGCCTGATCCGGCTGATCATGCACGCGGCGGGCATGCGCTGACGAAGCAGGGTGTCAAACGTATGCAAAAAAGTTCAAACGTGCGCGGGTTTGGCGGACGAGAGAATACACTTTCGATGAAGATTTATTAACGGAGCGCCACCAGTGTCCATGCAGTCAGCATCAGTCAGTCCTCCTCTCAACGATTCTCCCGGTGGTGTGCCCAGCGGTTCCCCCTTCATCGCGAACGACATTGTCCGCCCCGGCGCGGCGGTTGCCATGGCATTGCCGCTGGCGCCGGAAGACCAGGCGCGCAGCGATCTGTACGCGCTCGCGGCGCGCCTGCTGCTGGCGCCGCCAGATGCGGCCCTGCTGGCTGGCCTTGCCGCAGCCGATCCGATCGAATCGAACGGCGGCGACCATGCGCTGGCCGACGCCTGGGAAAAGCTGGTGCTGGCCGCCAGCGTGATGGATGCCGACGCGGTAGCCGAGGAATTCGAGGGGCTGTTCGTGAGCACCGGCTCGCCCGCCCTGAACCCCTATGGTTCGCTCTACCTGTCGGGCTTCATGCACGATACGCCGCTGGCCGAGCTGCGCGCCGACCTGGCGCGCTTCGGCATTGGCCGCGTGCGCGGCGTGGGCGAATCCGAGGATCACCTGGGCGCCCTGTGCGAGACGATGCGCGTGCTGATCGCCGGCGGTCCCGGCATTCGCCGCCAGCCGCTGGCGCAGCAAAAGGCCTTTTTCGAAGCCCGCATCGCCCCCTGGTATGCGCGCTGCCTGGCCGACATGACCCAGGCCGAAGGCGCCAATTTCTATCGCCTGATCGCCGCCTTCGTCGGCGCGCTGCTGGCGATCGAAGCCGAGGCCTTTGCGGTGGAAGACGGATTCGATGCCTGACCTTCGATACTGACTGAGCCCAATTGAACCGACCCGAGGAAAACACGATGGACAACGAACACAAGAATACGGCGGAACCGACACCCGACCCATCGCGGCGCAGCTTCCTGAAGGCCGCGCCGCTGGGCGCGCTGGTGGTGGTGTCCGCCAAGGCGGAAGCGAAACCGGAACTGGCGCCCGTCGAAGCCGCCAAGCCGGAAGTAAAACGCGGCTACCACGAGACCGAGCACATCCGCACCTACTATAAAACCGCCGCCTACTGGTGAGCCCCGGAGATCAACCATGTCTTTAGTAAAAAGTTCCGGTGACAAAGGATTAAAGCGGCGCAAGTTCCTGGTCGGCGCCGGCGTCGCCGCCGGTGCCGGCGCGCTGGCGCGCCAACTGCCCTTGAACGTGATCGAACCGGCGCAGGCGCAGCAAGCCGCGGCCGAACCCGCCAAGACCGAACTGAAACGCACCGTCTGCAGCCACTGCTCGGTCGGCTGCTCGGTGAACGCGATCGTGCAGAACGGCGTCTGGACACGCCAGGAAGCGGCCTTCGATTCGCCCATCAACATGGGCGCGCACTGCGCCAAGGGCGCCTCGGTGCGCGAGCACGGCTTCGGCGAACACCGCCTGCGCTACCCGATGAAACTGGTCAACGGCAAGTACGTGCGCATGTCCTGGGACCAGGCCATCAACGAGATCGGCGACAAGCTGCTGCAGCTGCGCCAGCAATCCGGCCCGGATTCGCTGATGCTGATCGGCAGCTCCAAGCACAACAACGAACAAGCTTATTTGCTGCGCAAGTTCATGTCCTTCTGGGGCTCGAACAACTGCGACCACCAGGCACGCATCTGCCACTCGACCACGGTGGCCGGCGTGGCCCAGACCTTCGGCTACGGCGCGATGACGAACTCGTTCAACGACCTGCACTACAGCAAGGCCGTGATGTTCATCGGCTCCAATCCGGCCGAGGCGCATCCGATCTCGATGCTGCACTTCCTGCACGCGAAAGAGCTGGGCGCGAAGATGATCGTGGTCGACCCGCGCTTCACCCGCACCGCGCGCTTCGCCCATCACTATGTGCGCGTGCGGCCGGGCACCGACATCCCGCTGGTCTGGGGCATCCTCTGGCACATCTTCAACAACGGCTGGGAAGACAAGGAATACATCGCCGCCCGTACCTATGGCATGGACGACGTGCGCAAGGAAGTGGCGAAGTGGACCCCGGATAAGGTCTCGGACATCACCGGCGTGCCGGAATCCTCGGTGCGCATGGCTGCCGAGATGCTGGCCAAGAACCGGCCGTCGTCGGTGGTCTGGTGCATGGGCATAACCCAGCACCACGTCGGCACCGCCAACGTGCGCGCGCTGTCGATCCTGCAGCTGGCACTGGGCAATATCGGCATTCCCGGCGGCGGCGCCAACATCTACCGCGGCCACGACAACGTGCAGGGCGCGACCGACGTCGGCCCGAATGGCGACTCGCTGCCCGGCTACTACGGCCTGGCCGAAGGCTCGTGGAAGCACTTCGCGAATGCCTGGGGTGTCGACTACAACTGGATCCTGTCGCGCTTCGGCTCGAAGGAGTTAATGGAAAAGCCCGGCATCACGGTGTCGCGCTGGTTCGATGCCGTCAACGAGCAGAACGAGTACATCGACCAGCCGTCGAACCTGAAGGCCTGCATCTACTGGGGCCACGCACCGAACAGCCAGACCCGCCTGCCCGACATGAAGGCGGCCATGCAGAAACTCGACATGCTGGTCGTGATCGACCCGTATCCGAGCATGACGGCGGCGATGCACGGCCGCACCGATGGGGTGTACCTGCTGCCTGCCGCGTCCCAGTTCGAAACGCATGGTTCCTGCACCGCCTCGAACCGCTCGATCCAGTGGCGCGAGCGCGTGATTGCGCCGCTGTTCGAATGCAAGACCGACCACGAGATCATGTACCTGTTCGCCAAGAAGTTCGGCTTCCATAACGAACTGTGCAAGAACATCAAGGTCGTCATGAACGAGCCGGTCATCGAGGACATCCTGCGCGAGATCAATCGCTCCTGCTGGACCATCGGCTACACCGGCTGCTCGCCCGAGCGCCTGAAACTCCACATGGAGAACAAGCACACCTTCAACCCGACCACGCTGCGCGCCGAGTCCGGTCCGTGCAAGGGCGATTACTACGGCTTGCCGTGGCCGTGCTGGGGCACGCCGGAAATGAAGCACCCGGGCACGCCGATCCTGTACGACCTGAGCAAAACGGTGGCCGAAGGCGGCATGCCGTTCCGCGCCAACTGGGGCGTCGAGCACAACGGCGAATCGCTGCTGGCGGCCGACGGCTCGGCCAACAAGGGTTCCGAACTCGACACCGGCTACCCGGAATTCGACCACGTGTTCCTGAAAAAGCTGGGCTGGTGGGCCGAGCTCACGCCCCAGGAGCAAGCCATGGCCGAGGGCAAGAACTGGAAGACCGATCCGTCGGGCGGCATCATCCGGGTGGTCATCGCCCACGGCTGCGCGCCCTATGGCAATGCGCGGGCACGCGCCAACGTCTGGAACTTCCCGGACCCGATCCCGACCCACCGCGAGCCGCTGCTGTCGCCGCGGCGCGACCTGGTCGCCAAGTACCCGACCTACGACGACAAGGCCAATTTCCTGCGCCTGCCGACGCTGTACAAATCGGTGCAGGACATGGACTTCTCGAAGGACTTCCCGCTGATCATGACCTCGGGACGCCTGGTCGAATACGAGGGCGGCGGCGAGGAAACCCGCTCCAATCCGTGGCTGGCCGAGCTGCAGCAAAACATGTTCGTCGAGATCAATCCGAGCGACGCGCTGCAGATCGGCACCCGCATCGGCGACTACGTCTGGATCGAGACACCGACCGGTGCGCGCCTGAAGATGATGGCGATGGTCACCGAACGCGTACCGGTCGGCATGGTGTGGGCGCCGTTCCACTTCGGCGGCTGGTGGATGGGCGAGGATCTCGAGCGCCACTATCCGGAAGACGGCGCGCCGACCGTGCGCGGCGAAGCGATCAACACGGGCTGGACCTATGGCTACGACGCCGTGACGATGATGCAGGAAACCAAGGTATCGCTGTGCCGCCTCGTGCGCGCCTGATCGACCTTAGGAACAGGAGAGAATCATGTCCGCGAGGATGAAATTTATTTGCGATACCGAGCGCTGCATCGACTGCAACGGCTGCGTTACCGCATGCAAGAACGAAAACGAAACACCGTGGGGCGTGAACCGCCGCCGCGTGGTCACCATCAACGACGGCGTGCCGGGCGAACGCTCGGTGTCGATCGCGTGCATGCATTGCACCGACGCGCCCTGCCTGGCGGTGTGCCCGACCAACTGCATCTACCACACCGAAGACGGCATCGTCCTGCACAGCAAGGACCAGTGCATCGGCTGCGGCTACTGCAGTCTGGCCTGCCCGTTCGGTGCGCCGCAGTTCCCGGAAACGGGCCTGTTCGCGCACCGCGGCAAGATGGACAAGTGCACCTTCTGCGCCGGCGGCCCGGAACCGGACACCACCGACGCCGAATTCAAGAAGTACGGCCGCAACCGCATCGCCGAGGGCAAGCTGCCGGCCTGCGCCGAGATGTGCGGCACCAAGGCGCTGCTGGGGGGCGAGGCCAACCTGATCGCCGACATCTACCGCCAGCGCGTCGAGACGCGCGGCTACGGTCCTGAACTGTGGGGCTGGAAGATCGCCTACGGTCCGAACAAGCGCGGCGGCCAGCGCAAGGCGACCGGCGACATGCCGCGCGTGAACCAGCAGCCTGGCGCCAGCCAGAACGATCCGGGGAGCCTGCCGACATGAAGAAACGACTCTGCCTCATCGCGGCCTTGCCGCTGGCCTTGGCCCTGTCGGGCTGCCTCGAAGTCGAACAGCATCCGAAATGGCTGAAAGGGGAATACGCGGGCAAGCAGGATCCGCGCCACTACCAGACGCTGTTCCATAACGACAAGCTCTCCTGGAATGCTGCGATCGTCAATCGCAACAACCAGCAGAACGAGTACAACCGCGCCAATCCCTAGGAGCCAGCCATGCGAGTTCAACTCAATGCCGTGCGCCTCATTGTCGCGCTGATGGCGGCGCTGCTGCTGGCCTCCATGCTGCCCGCGGCCTGGGCGGGGGTGCCGAACAAGGACGCCGTTCCCGCCTATGCCGAAGAGCAGACCATGCTGCAGGTCGAAGGCGATTCGCGCGTGCGCGACACGGGATTCGGCAACGCGACCTCGGGCAAGGTCCACATGGACCGCCACTACCTCGGCCAGTACGGCACCAAGGAGGCCAACGTCATCGTCCAGCGCGGCGGCAATACCTGGCGCACCCTGCGCAACGGCCCGATCGCCCTGGCTACCGGCACCATCCTGCTGGTCGTGCCTTTCCTGATCTTCGTGTTCTACCGCGCCTTCCGCCCGCCTGCGCTCGAGCCGTCGCCCACCGGGCGCCGCATCACCCGCTTCAACGGCTGGGAGCGCAACGTGCACTGGGCCACGGCCTACACCTTCATCGCGCTGTCGATCACCGGCATCATCATCATGTTCGGCAAGAACATCATGCTGCCGTGGATGGGCCATACCGTGTTCTCGTGGGTCGCGATCATTTCCAAGTACGTGCACAACGTCGTCGGGCCGCTGTTCATCGTATGCTCGATCCTGATGTTCTTCACCTTCCTGCGCCGCAACTTCTTCAACCGCATCGACTGGCAATGGGTCAAGGCGGGCGGGGGCCTGGTGTCGCACAAGCACGTACCGGCCGGCTTCTTCAATGCCGGCGAAAAGACCTGGTTCTGGGGCGGCGTCGTGATGCTCGGCCTGGTGATGTCGGTCACCGGCCTGATCCTCGATTTCGTCACCTTCGGCCAGACCCGCTACGTGCTGCAGATGGCGAACTACCTGCACATCGCCGGCGCCACGCTGTACATGGTGGGCGCGATGGGTCACATCTATCTCGGCACCTACGGTTCGCCCGGCGCCTACCAGGCGATGCGCGAAGGCAGCGTCGACGAAAACTGGGCCAAGGCGCACCACGCGCTCTGGTATGAAGACGTGAAATCGGGCGCCGCGCCAGGCGGTGGCGTGCGCCCGGACGCGCCGCCGCCGGTCGCGCCCCGTCCTGGCCCCACGCCAGGTCCTGCACATTGAGGTCGATATGAAAGCAACTACACTCGCGATGAGCCTGATCGCCGCCTCAGCCTCCCTTGCGCTGGCCGGCTGCGACCGCGGCCATACCGATGCCAAAGATGGCGTGATCCAGACCAGGTTCCCGGGCCAGGTCACCTCCGGCGGGCTCACCAGCGGACAGGTCATCGCGCGCAGTCCGAAACCGACCACCAACGCCGCCTATGCCGGCGGTACCCCGGGCATCGCCGGCGGCGCCGGCGGCAACACCGGCGGCGCCGCGCTGGGCGGCGCCGTGGCCGAAACCGGACAGGGGCCGACCTCGGGCGCCAGCATCCCGGCCAGCGCCGCCCAGCCCGGCAACAAGCCGCCGGGCGACAGCGGCCAGTTGCCGGACAGCGCACCCGCCGCCGGCGTCACGCCGGTCGGGGCCGGCACCGCGACCAACCAGGACAGCAAACCCGCGGCCGCACCGGGCACGCTGACGGGAGATAAATGATGCGTCACCAGATATTGACAAGCGCGCTGGCCGCGGCGCTGTGCGCGGGCACCAGCCTGGCCTGGGCTGCCTTGCCGGCGCCCACGCCCGCGCAGGCGCAGGCCGCGGCGGCGAAAAAGGCTGCCTCCGACGCCCAGGCGGCCAAGGACAAGCAGGCGTTGACGGCGTCGATGGATGCGCTCAGCACGCGCTGGCGGTCGAACGCCGCCAGCAAAGGCTGGACCACGCATCCGCCGGTGGCGATTGCGGCGGCGCCGGCGCCCGGAGCTGCCGGCCCCGTGGCCGGTTCGCCGGCGGTGGGCGCGGCGGCAGCCGGCGTCCCGGCGCCGGGTCCATCGGCAACCGGTTCGCAGATCGCTACCTCGCCAGCCGGAGGCGCAGTGCCGCAGGCGGTCCAGACCACCGGCGTGGCCATCACCGGCACGCCGATGCCGGGCGTCGCTCCGCGCGCCACCGGCGTGTCGGCCAATACGCTGACCGGCACCCCGGCCGGCCAGGCCGCCGCGTCCCCGGGCAACGGCGCCGCGCCGCGCAGCGCGCAGGCGCTGCAATCGGCCAACGTGCCGATCAAGAGCGAGAAGCACGGCACCGCGGCGCCGAGCGCGGACGTCAAGAAGGTGCCGACCCAGTCGGTGCCGAAGGGCGCTTCGCCGGCGGTCGACAAGGGCAATGCCAAAGAGATGAAGAACCAATGAAGATGGCCAGCATGCCGATCGCGGTGATCATGCAGCGGCGCGCCGTGCAGCACCGCTGGGCCGACGAGGCCTGGTCCGCCGTCGGCGTGGTGCCGGACCGCGGCAACCTGCCGCGCCTGCAGATCCTGAGCGAAAGCCCCGAGCGCGACTATTACCTGGTCTCGGGCCTGGAACTCGAGCTTTATACCGACGAGAACGAAGGCTATTACGAAAACGTGATGGCGCCCGAATCGAAGATCTTCGTGCTGTGGCGCATGGAAGAGGGCCGCGCCATGCCGGCGCGCGCCTCGGTCAGCTATGTCGAGGGCACGCGCATGTTCGATTCGGGCGAAGCGGCCGACGGCGTCACCATGCCGGCCGAAATCTACGCCTGGGTCGCCAGCTACCTGCGCGAACACTTCACGCCCAAGCCGCGCCGCGGCCGCCAGCACGGGTAAGGAAGCACATGCCTGAAGAAGGATTCCTGCGCCGCTGGGCGCGCGTCAAGGCAAGCGGCGCCGAGGCCGTGGCCGAGGCGCCGCCGCAAGCAGCGATAGCGCCTGCACCGCCGCCAGCGCCGGTGCCAACCGCCGGCGTCGCCGGCGCTCCCGCCGAGGCTGCGCCGCAACGGCCCATGCCGACGCTGCTGGACGCCGCCAGGCTGACGGCGGACTCCGACTTTTCCGCCTTCGTCAGCCCCGGCGTCGCCCAGGACGTGCGTCGCCTGGCCCTGAAAAAACTGTTCGCCGACCCGCACTTCAACGTGCCCGACCGCCTCGACATGTACATGGACGACTACAACGCGCCGACGCCGGTAACGGCGGCGATGCTGGCCGGACTGGAACAGGCGCGCGGCGCGCTGCGCCGGCCCGAACAGGTCCAGGAAGACCTGGCCCAGCTGGCCGCAGGCGATGCGCGCGCCGCCGCGCCCGACCCCACGGCCTTGCCGGCCGAACCGGAAGCCGCGGAAGCGCCGCTCGTCACCGCTGATGCGGTTGGCGACGAAGAGATTGCCGCCGGACCCGACACCGGCGCTCCGGACGACAGTGCGCCGGCCGCAGGCGCGTCCGGCGCCATCGAAGCGCCACTTCCCGCCGCACACGGTAATGATGCCATTGCGCTAACAATCGTGCGCGCGCACAATGGAGAAGCTCGCCCATAAGAGGAACTCCACACAGGATTCCAGGCCAGCCCCGATTTGTATTACTCAAGCGCACTCCGCAAGCGCACCACTGAAAGTTACGCATGAACATCCGATTTCTGGAAGGGCAGGCCGGCGATCCGCTGCAGGAACGCCGCAACGCCCTTGCCAAGACCGCCGCCATCCTCGCTCAAGACAGCATCGCCGCGCCCGAACCGGGCGCCGCGGTCAGCTACCGTTCCACCGGCCGCACCCTCGTCGTCGGCAGCTCGCTGCAGGCGCTGGCCTGGGCCGACCACCTGGCCAACGCCTTGCCGGTCACGCTGCTGCTGCTCGACAACGTCGAGATCGGCGCACGTCCGTATCCCGTGTTCGTTGCCCGTACCGTGGCCGTCGCCGGCTGGCTGGGCGCCTTCGAGGCGCGCTGGCAGGCGCCCAATCAGCCGGTACAGCAAGGCAAGTTCGACCTCGTGCTCGACCTCAGCCCGAGTCCCCTGATTTCCACGCACCAGCATCCGCACGGCTATTACGCGCCCGGCGTGGAAGACGCCGACCGGCGCGCGGCCGCCGCCGAGATCATGGAAATGACCGGCGACTTCGACAAGCCCAAGTATTTCGCCTATAAAGAACGCCTGTGCGCCCACAGCCGCAACCAGCTCAAAGGCTGCACGGCATGCATCGACATTTGTTCGGCCAAGGCGATTTCCAGCGACGGCGACCGCGTCAAGGTCAATCCCTACCTGTGCGCCGGCTGCGGCGCCTGCAGCACGGTGTGCCCGACCGGGGCGATGAATTACGTCTACCCGTCGGCGGCCCATACCGGCAGCCGCATCAAGGCGGCCCTGCGCGCCTATTTCGAAGCGGGCGGGCAGGACCCGGTGCTGCTGCTGCACAGCGCCGACGGCGCGCCGCTGCTCGATGCCGTCGCCAATGACCCCGCCACTGGCGTACCGGGCCGCGTGATCCCGCTCGGCCTGCACCACACGGCGTCGACCGGCATCGACGTCTGGCTCGCGGCCCTCAGCTATGGCGCGGCCGGCATCACGGTGCTCACCACCGATGCCGAAGCGCCGCAGTACGCGGCGGCGCTCGATACCCAGATGCGCATCGCCCAGGCCGTGCTCGACGGCCTCGGCTACGCCGGTCCGCACTTCCAGCTGCTGCGCGTGGCCAGCCCGCAAGAGCTGGCCGTCGCCCTGCAGCACGCGCCGCGCGGCGCAACGCCGGCGCAGAGTGCGACCTTCAACCTGGCCCAGGACAAGCGCAACACGCTCGACTACGCGCTCGACCATCTGTTCAAACACGCGCGCCAGCAGCCCGAGGCCGTGCCCCTGCCGGCGGGTGCGCCGTTCGGGGCGATCGCCGTCGACAAGCAATCCTGCAGCCTGTGCATGGCCTGTGTCGGCGCCTGTCCATCCTCGGCCATCATGGATACCCCGACCACGCCGCAGCTGCGCTTCGTCGAGCAGAACTGCGTGCAATGTGGCCTGTGCGCCAATACCTGCCCGGAAAACGCGATCACGCTGGTGCCGCGCATGGCCTTCGGCGAAACGCGCAGGCAGACGGTCGTGCTCAACGAAACCGAACCCTTCCACTGTATTCGCTGCAACAAGGCCTTCGGCACCCTGCGCATGGTGGAAAACATGCTGGGGCGCCTTGCAGGTCACAGTGCCTTTGCCGGCAACCTCGACCGCCTCAAAATGTGCGGCGACTGCCGCGTGATCGACATGATGCAGCCCGAGGGCGAACTGAGCGTGCCGCTGCGCCGGCCGCGCTGAAGCCTGGCCGGCCCGTTCGCGGCTGGCTGCCTTTCTAGTTTGCAATCTCTGAAGGGGACCCACGCGGTCCAATGCCGTTCAGTTAAGCGGTTTGCCACGCCTTCGAGCTAATGCCAAGCCCGTCGCGCACGCCGAGTGGCGCGATACGTAGGGTGGACTCCGTCCACGGCCCTTCTCATGCATATCGAGATGCGCTACGTAGCCCGGAGCGCGCACGTACGGGCTTCCCCTGGCATGAAGGAGTGCAATGAAACGGCCGTGGACGGAGTCCACCCTACGATTATCGAAACTCAACCTGTGTGGCCTAGTTCACCGCTGCAGAGAGTTAGCTCAGGCTTAACTGAACGGCATTAACCTACACGGTCCCCTTTTTCGTTGCGTCTTTTTGCGGCACGAACAGGCCGGAGACGCACACGCTTTGTCAAAAAATCATCCCGATGAGAAGTTTTGTGCGGCCTATTTTGCGGCCCGGCGGCTCCCTTACTATCGTCCGGTAATCCGCAGGTGCTAACTAAAACTACATTCAATCGGAGACAAGATGATCCTCAAGAAAGCGACAGCCCCATACGTCCTCCTCGCATTGCTGGCCATGAGCGGCAGTGCGAACGCCGTGATCACCGGGCCCGGCATGCAGGTCGAAAACCTGAACCGCGGCGCGGTTGCGATCAAGGCGCCGTCGGGCGTCTTCATCAGCTGGCGCCAGCTCGCCGGCGACCCGTCCGGCACCACCTTCAACGTCTACCGCGGCGCGACCAGGCTGAATGCAAGCCCGCTCGCGACCCTCAACTTCACCGACAGCAGCGGGACCGCGTCCGACAGCTACACCGTGCGCGCCATCGTCGGCGGGGTGGAGCAGCCCGGCGGCGAGGCCGGCGCGACCTGGGCCGGCGCCTACAAATCGATTCCGGTGACGGCGCCGCCGGCCGGCGTCACCAAGACCGGCGAGGCCTACACCTACGAGATGAACGACGGCTCGGCCGCCGACCTCGACGGCGACGGCAGCTACGAGCTCATCGTCAAGTGGCAGCCGACCAATGCCAAAGACAATTCCCAGAGCGGTTACACCGGCAACACCTACCTCGATGCCTACAAGCTCGACGGCACCCGGATGTGGCGCATCGATCTCGGCCGGAACATCCGCGCCGGCGCCCACTACACCACCTTCCTGGCCTACGATTTCGACGGCGACGGCCAGGCCGAAGTCATGGCCAAAACGGCCGACGCCACGGTCGACGGGCAGGGCGTGGTCATCGGCTCGGCGAGCGCGGACCATCGCAACAGCGCCGGCTACATCCTCAGCGGCCCGGAATACCTGACCGTCTTCAATGGCCAGACCGGCGCGGCCATGAAGACCGTGAACTACCTGCCGGCGCGCGGCACCGTCACCTCCTGGGGCGACAATTACGGCAACCGGGTCGACCGCTTCCTCGGCGGCGTGGCCAACCTGGACGGCAACCGCCCCAGCGCCATCTTCTCGCGCGGCTATTACACGCGCGCGGTCGTGGCCGCCTGGGACTGGCGCGACGGCGCGCTGACCAGCCGCTGGGTGTTCGATACCAACGTGTCCGGCGCCGCGGCGGTGGGGCAGGGCGCGCACTGGTTCGCCACCGGCGACGCGAACGGCGACGGCAAGGACGACATCGTCTACGGCGCCGCCACCATCGACAGCTATGGCCAGCTCCTCTACACCACCGGCCTCGGGCACGGCGACGCCCTGCATTTCGGTAAATTCGACCCCAACCGTCCCGGCCAGCAGGTGTACATGGTGCACGAGAGCCCGGCGACCTATGGCGCCAGCGGCTCCGGCATGCACGACGCGGCCACCGGTGCGCTGATCTGGGGCGCGAGCGGCTCCAACGCCGACGTCGGGCGCGGGGTGTGCTTCGACATCGATCCGGCCTATGTGGGCGAGGAGTGCTGGGCCAGCCGGGGCGGCCTGCGCAGCGCCACCGGCGTCCAGATCCGCGCGACCGCGCCGAGTTCGATGAACTTCGGGACCTGGTGGGATGGCGACCTGCTGCGCGAACCGATGGGCAACACCTCGGTCAACAAGTGGAATCCGGCCACCGGCACCTTGCCGGCGCTGCTCGACGCCACGCCGCTGGGCGCCGCGTCGAACAACAGCACCAAGGCAACCCCGGTCCTGACCGCCGACCTGTTCGGCGACTGGCGCGAAGAGATCATCTGGCGCAACAACGCGAATACCGAGCTGATGGTCTTCAGCACCACTATCCCGACCACCAACCGGATCACCACCCTGATGCAGAATCCCCAGTACCGCACGCAGGTGGCTGCCCAGAACGCCGGTTACAACCAGCCGCCGCACCCCAGCTTCTACCTCGGCGAAGGGGCGACCTCCTTCGAGCAGCCGCCGGTGCACGTTCCGTACGACGGCAGCGGCACGGTGCAGGGCGAGAACGCCATCGTCGGCGGCGGCACGGCGGTGCGCACCGACCGCGCCGGCTACCGCCACATGGGCTTCCTGAATTTCCCGACCAGTGGCGGTGTCGCGGCATTCACGCGCATCAACGGCGGCAACGGCGGCGCCAAGACCATCACGATCCGCTACGCCAACGGCGGCCCGACCCCGCGCACCGGCATCCTGCGCGTCAACGGCGTTGCCCAGAGCCTTACCTTCCGCCCGGCCGGCAGCTGGACCAACTGGACCACGATGACGGCCAGCGTCAACCTGGTGGCGGGGCAGAACAACACGCTGCGCTTCGAATCGACCGGCCAGGGCCTGGGCAACATCGATGAGCTGATCGTTCCCTAAGCACGCTCGCGGCATCGGCCGGCTGCGGCCCGCTTTTGCCGATATCGGCTTCTTTACATCAAAAAAGGTATTCAAATGAAAAAATTCTTCATGCTGTGCGCGGCGGGACTGTGCCTGCTGTCGCAGGCGGTATCGGCCGCGCCGGTCGGGTTGTACGACTTCGACGCCACCTGGCGCGACGGCCGCTTCACTGGCCAGTTCTATTACGACAGCAGCGCGCCTAACCTGGTCACGGCGGTCGACGGCACGCTGGTCGATACGGTCCGCACGACCATCATCGACCAGGTGTGGCAACAGGAAGAGGGCGAATCCGCGCCCTGGGTTTTCCTCAGCAACACCAACCCGGCGGACCCTGCCGGCCACGATGCCGGCTTCTACCTGACGCTGGTCGACCTGGGCGACACCCTGGGCCTGGACACGACCGGTCTCAACGGTCTCTACGACTGGAGCGACATGGCGAACTACATCGACGATTCGCCGCTGGTTTCCTTCCGCATCGCCCAGGCGAATGCGGTGGAGGTGCCGGAACCGGCCACGGCCTTGCTGCTGTTCTCGGGCATGGCGGGCATGCTGGCGCGGCGCCGCACGAGGGCACGGTAAGGCTAGCGGCGGCAGGCAGCCGTGTTCCGTGCAGGGCTGCCTTATCTTTGCCAAGCCGTGGCACAATGTGCGCAAACAGACAACGGGCGGCGCCGCACCGGCGCACGCCATCGCGCACAGGAGACAGCATGACCCCTTACCAGCGTTTCGTGCAGGCCCGCGACTTCCTGCAACAGCACCGTACCGACTACGAGACTGCCTACCGCGACTACCGGGCGCCGAAACTCGACACCTTCAACTGGGCGCTCGATTTCTTCGACCAGGAGGCCAGGGACAACCACGCGCCCGCGTTGTGGGTAGTCGAGGAAGATGGGCGCGAACAGAAGATTTCGTTCGCCGACATGGCGGCGCGCTCGAACCAGGTCGCGCAATACCTGCAGCAATGCGGCGTCGAACGCGGCGACCGCGTGCTGCTGATGCTGCCGAACCGGGTCGAGCTGTGGGAAATCATGCTGGCCGGGATCAAGCTCGGCGCGGTGCTGGTGCCGACCACGATGCTGGTCTCGACCGCCGACCTGCAGGACCGCATGGAACGCGGCCGCGTGCGCCACGTCATCGTGCAGGTGTCCGACGCCCACAAGTTCGAGGGCGTGAGCGGCAACTACACCCGCATCGCGGTCGGCGGCAGCATCGACGGCTGGCATGACTTCGACGATTGCCGGCGCGTGCTGAGCGTGTTCACGCCGAAGGGCGAAACCCGCGCCAGCGACCCGCTGCTGCTGTACTTCACCTCCGGCACCACCGCGCAACCGAAGCTGGTGCTGCACAGCCAGCAAAGCTATCCGGTCGGGCACCTGTCGACCATGTACTGGATCGGCCTGCAAAAGGGCGATGTCCACTGGAACATCAGTTCGCCCGGCTGGGCCAAGCACGCCTGGAGCTGCTTCTTCGCGCCGTGGAATGCGGGCGCCACCGTGTTCGTCTACAACTACGAACGCTTCAGCGCGAAAGCGGCGCTGGCAACCGTGCAGCGCTGCGGCGTGACCTCGCTGTGCGCGCCGCCGACCGTCTGGCGCATGCTGATCAAGGAAGACCTGGCCCAATGGCAGCCGCCGCTGCGCGAACTGGTGGGGGCGGGCGAGCCGCTCAATCCGGAAGTCATCGAACAGGTCGAGCGCGCCTGGGGCATCCGCATCCGCGACGGCTTCGGCCAGTCCGAGACCACCGCGCAGATCGGCAACCCGCCCGGCCAGCTGGTCAAGCCTGGTTCCATGGGCCGTCCACTGCCGGGGTATGCGATCGCGCTGCTCGACATCGACGACGCGCCGGCGCAGGAAGGCGAGATCTCGGTGAAGCTCGATCCCGCGCCCCTGGGCCTGATGCTGGCCTACGAAGGCGACGAGGCCAAGACGGCCGGCGTGATGCGCGCCGGCTTTTATCACACCGGCGACACCGCCCACATCGACGCCGATGGCTATTATTTTTATGTCGGCCGCAACGACGACGTCTTCAAGTCGAGCGACTACCGCATCAGCCCGTTCGAGCTGGAGAGCGTGCTGGTCGAGCACGAGATGGTGCTGGAAGCGGCGATCGTGCCCAGCCCGGATGCCTTGCGCCTGTCGGTGCCGAAAGCCTTCATCACCCTGCGCCAGGGCGTCGAACCCAGCCGCGAACTGGCGCGCGAGATCTTCGCCTTTGCACGCGAACGGCTGGCGCCGTACAAGCGCATCCGCCGCATCGAGTTCCGCGAATTGCCGAAGACGATTTCGGGCAAGATCCGGCGCGTGGAGTTGCGCAAGCAGGAAGCGGTGCGGGATACGGCGCCGGGCACGGGCGTCGAATTCCGCGAGGAAGATTTGGGCGGTTGAATTTTTCCGGTGGCTGGGGCGCGTTGTTGATATAAGGTGTGCACACGCCGGAACGGCGGGCATGCCCGCCCTACGGTGCACCGCCGTTATCGCCGACCATCACGTTTCCCGTGTCCGGCGCACGTGCGCCTCTTCTTTTTTTCGCCGCAGGCAACTCATGTGCTGCACAGGCGCCGGAAACGTACCATAATGGTAATGATGTTGATTGCGCATCGCGCACCTGTCATGCCAACCGAGCCACCATGCCCACCACACCCAAGAACGCCGCAGCCAAGGCCGATCCGGCCTATGAAGTGAAGAAGTCCCCTGTCCACGGCAACGGCGTCTTCGCCCGCCGCCACATCGATGCCGGCGAACGCATCATCGAATACCGGGGCGAGCGCATCAGCTGGGACGACGCCACCCAGCGCGCGATCGACGCCGGCGGCCCGATCAACCACACCTTTTACTTCAGCCTGCACGACGGCCGCGTCATCGACGGCGGCCGGCGCGGCAACGAAGCGCGCTGGATCAACCACGCCTGTTCGCCCAACTGCGAAGCCTACGAGGAAGACGGCCGCGTCTACATCCACGCGCTGCACCCGATCGAAGCCGGGAAGGAGCTGAACTACAATTACGCCCTGATCTACGACGAACGCCATACGCCGGCACTGAAAAAACTGTTCGCCTGCCGCTGCGGCACGCCAGGCTGCAGCGGAACCATGCTGGCCCCGAAAAAACGCCAGAAGAAGAAACCGGCCTGACGCCGCACGAAAGCATTTATGAAGCCCATTGTCCGCAGCCTGTTGGAGACCGACCTCTACAAATTCACGATGTGGCAGGCACTGCTGCACCGTCATCCGAACGCCCACGGCGAGTACGAATTCCTGTGCCGTAACCAGCCGGAGTACCCGCTGGCCGAGCTCAAGGAAGAAGTCGAGCGCGAACTCGACCACCTGTGCGAGATGCTGTTTACCGAGGAAGAGATCGCCTACCTGCGCGGCCTGCGCTTCATCAAGAGCGACTTCGCCGACTTCCTGACCGTGTTCCGCTTCCAGCGCAAGTTCATCACGGTGGAGACCGACGGCCCGCACCTGCGCATCCGCGCTTGTGGTCCGGTGGTGCACGTGATGGGCTTCGAGATCTATGTGCTCTACATCGTCAACGAACTGTATTTCCGCCGCTTCGACCAGAAGACGGCGATCGACGAAGCACGCCAGCGCCTGGCGCTGAAGATCGAGCAGTTCCGCGCCTTCGACCAGGAGCCGAAACGCGCCAACCCCTTCGAATTCTTCGACTTCGGCGTACGCCGCCGCTTCTCGGGCGAGTGGCACGACGAAGTCGTCTCGACCCTGGCGCGCGAACTGCCGCAGTTCTTCAAGGGCACCTCGAACGTGCACCTGGCGCGCAAGTACAACCTGGTGCCGATCGGGACCATGGCGCACGAATACCTGCAAGCCTTCCAGGCCTTCCCGGTGCGCCTGCGCGACTTTCAAAAGGCGGCGCTCGAGGACTGGGTGCAGGAATACCGCGGCGACCTCGGCACCGCCCTGACCGACGTGGTCGGCATGGATGCCTTCCTGGCCGACTTCGACCTGTATTTCGCCAAGCTGTTCGACGGCCTGCGCCACGATTCGGGCGACCCGACCGAATGGGGCGAAAAGGCGCTGGCGCACTACGCCAAGCTGCGCATCGACGCGCGTACCAAGCGCCTCGTGTTTTCCGACGCGCTGACGGTGCCGAAGGCGCTGAACCTGTACCGCCACTTCGCCGACCGCACCCAGACCGGTTTCGGCATCGGCACCCAGCTCACCAACGACACGCCCTACAAGGCGCTGAACATCGTCATGAAGCTGACCCGCTGCAATAACCAGCCGGTGGCGAAACTGTCGGACACGCCGGGCAAGTCGATGTGCACCGACGAGACTTTCCTGGCTTACCTGCGCCAGGTGTTCGGAGTGGCCGACCCGGTGTGATGTCATGCGCGGCGGCCGCTTGCCGTCGGTTGCGAAGTCCCTGAACAGGAGATCGTCTTGAAAGCCATTGCCGCTGTTGTGCTGGCCGTCGCCAGCCTTGTCGCCCCGACCCTGCACGCGCAGGAAGATGCGAACGTCGCCGCCGCGAAGGAGGCCGCGGACCGCTGGCTGGCAGCCATGGACGCCGGCAAGACGGCCGAGGCCTGGGACGAGGCCGCACCGGCCATGCAGGCGGCGGTGCCGCGCGAAGCCTGGGCCAATGCAGGCGCCCAGGCCCGCGCGCCCTTCGGCGCCTTCAGCGCGCGCAAGCTGGTTTCAAGCGTCTACACGCGCGCGATGCCCGGTGTACCTGCCGGCGAATACGTCGTCATGCAGTACACCACCGATTTCGCCAACCGCGCCGGCGCGGTCGAGACGGTGACGCCGATGCGCCAGCCCGATGGAAGCTGGAAGGTGTCGGGGTATTACATCAAGTAGCAGTAGCCGGCTTGACTCGCCGCTGACGCTTTCCATTTCTCGGCCGATGTGCCGTAGGGTGGACTCCCGAGTCCACGCGTACGTGCGTCTCCACGCTCGGTGGCGGTGATATTCCGCTACGTGGGACGGCATGTCACGGCATCGGGTGCAAGGAGACACCCGTAACGCGTGGACTCAGGGAGTCCACCCTACATTACCTTGACGCCAGCGTTGCGCTCAGGCGTTTTTGGCCACCAGCTTCCACAACTCGGTCGGCAGCGCCGGCGGCGCATCCGGTTCGAAGAAGGCCGAGTCCTGGATGTGCGAGCTGGTCACGTAGACGGTGCCGTCCGGCCCCTGGCTGAAGGTGTCGGGCCAGCGCAGGCGCTCGTCGTGCACCAGCGTGTCGATCGGTGCATCGGCGCCCTGGTCGAGGTCGCGCATGCGGATGGCGTCGTGTTCGACGCTGGTCAGCAGCATGCGGTTGGTCCCGCGCGGGATCAGGAGGCCGTCGTTGACGCCGTTCAGGCCGAATGGTTCGACCTTGCCCGACAGGTCGTCGCCGCCCTGGCGCAACGCGTCGGTCGCGATGCGGTACAGGGTGTCGCCCTTGATCGCCTGCCAGTACAGGTAGGTGCCGTCGCCGGACAGTTCGATGCCGTCGGCCGAGAACTCGACGCCGCGCCCGTCGGGACGGCGCAGCACTTCGCCGTCGGCTTTCACGTCGAGCCCCTTTTTCATTTGCGTCGATGCGTCGCCATCGAGCACGCGCTTGGCCTTGCCGCTCGCGAGCTCCACCACCAGCAGCGCACCCTTGACGCCGGAATCGGTGAGGTAGGCATAGCCGCCATCGTTCGAGAAACGCACGTCGTTCAGGTAGGAGCCCTGCGGCGCCGCGTCTTCGCCGAAGGCGATGGTCTGGGCGACCTTGTTCGTGGCGAGGTCGATGCGTACCAGCTTCGGCCCGCCGTCGACGACGTGGCTCTGCGCCGGCGCGGCCGGGTCGAGCACCCACAGGCTGCCGCGGCCGTCGGCGACGACGCTTTGCACGCACACCCAATGGTCCTCGGGCGAGACCTCGTCCTTGCGCGCGTTGCGCCAGCTGTTCCATTCCTCGTCCGGATACGGTTTGAGCTCGCCGCCCGCCAGCAACTCGGCCACCGACACCGCCGTGTCCTCGGTCCAGCGCGGGAAGTTCACAAAAATGCGGTTGTCCTCGGAGACGGTGACGCCGGTCACCTGGTGCTCGAAGCGGGCCACGAGTTCGAGGGCGGCGCCGCCTTTTTGCAGGTCGAATGTGTTCTGGTCGGTCATGGAATTCCTTTGCAAAGTAGGGTGGAGTCAGGCTGCTTTCTTTTCGGCGGCCGCGTCGGCGTCATGCTGCAAACGCTGCTGCAGCATCGCCAGCACCGCCGCTTCCTCGGGCTGCAAGGCGTGCAGGTCGTCGATCAGCTGCTGCTCGGTGCGTTCGCGCAGGGCCTCGATGACGGCACCTTCCATGTAGGCGTCGAGCACGGCCGGGTGCACGTAGCACTTGCGGCAGACCGAAGGCGTGTTGCCGAGTTTTTGCGCGACCGATTCGATCGCGCGCACGACGTTTTTCTTGGCTTGCGTTTCGGAGTCGAACTTCTCGAATTCCTGCAGGGCGAGCGCAGCCAGCACGGTGCCCGACCAGGTACGGAAATCCTTGGCCGTGTACTCTTCGCCGGTGATCGAACGCAGGTAGTCGTTGACGTCGCTGGAATCGATGCTGTGCGTCTCGCCATCCTCGCCCACGTACTGGAACAGTTCCTGGCCCGGCAGGTCGCGCGTGCTGCGGATGATGCGCGCCAGGCGCCGGTCGTGCACCTTGATCTTGTGGTACACGCCGCTCTTGCCGCGGAACGAAAACTGCACGTCGCTGCCGTCGACCTTCACGTGGCGGTTGCGCAGCGTGGTCAGCCCGAAGGATTTGTTGGTGCGCGCATATTCCTCGTTCCCGACCCGCATCATGGTCGCTTCCAGCAGGTAGACGATGGTCGCCAGCATCTTCTCGCGCGGCAGTCCGGGCAGTTTCAGGGCGCGGTCGACTTCCGCGCGGATGGCGGGCAGGGCCTTGCCGAAGTTGATCATCCGTTCGTACTTGACTTCGTCGCGCACGCTGCGCCATTTGGGGTGGTAGCGGTACTGCTTGCGCCCGCGCGCGTCGCGCCCGGTGGCCTGCAGGTGGCCGTTCGCCTGCGGACAGATCCAGACGTCCTGCCAGGCCGGCGGAATCGCGAGCGCGCGGATGCGCTTCAGGGTGGCGTCGTCCTCGATGACTTCGCCCTTGGCGGAAAAGTAGGTAAACCCTTCTTTCGCCCTTTCTTTGGCCGACTGGCGGCGGATGCCGGGGCGGTCGTCGTGGACGTAGCGCAGGCCGGCCGCCCTGGCGGCGGCGGGTGGATCGCTGAGCGGTGCGGGGTCTTGCTGCGTCTGGGCGTCGAGGGTCATGGCAGGGCTCATGGCGAGGATTCGAAAGTGGAACATGCCCGGCCGATCTTACGCTTCCTGCCGCCGCGCACCGTTCGGGAGCTAACGCAGGCATGTGTGTCATGCGGCCGGCATGAATCTTACGTTCACGGCCGAGCGGGAATCGGATAAGATCCTCCACGCAGTCTTGTTCCAACGTCCACTTACTTTTTTTGGCGCACGTCTTTACGATGGTTCCAGCATCGCTCTACGAAGCCGTGTTCAACGCTTCGCCGACAGGGCACTACCTGTTGTCGCCGACGCCCGAGGCGTTCATCCTGGCGGTCAACGACGCCTTCCTGCGCGCGTCCGGACGGCGCCGCGAAGATCTGCTCGGGGTCAGCCTGTTCGTCGCCTTTCCGCGCAATGCGGACGACCCGAACGACACCGGCGAAGACGACCTGCGCCAGTCGCTGGCGCGCGTGCTGGCCACCGGGCAGGTCGATACCATGCCCGGCATCCGCTACCCGATCCGGGTCGAGCTGCCGTCGGGCGAAGTGCGTTTCGAGGAGCGTTTCTGGAACGCCGTCAGCACGCCGATCTTCGACGCGAGCGGGCAGCTGGTGTGCATCTCGCACAGCACCAGCGACGTCACCGCGATGATCCGCGCCGAGGCCGCCCGCAGCGAAAGCGAAAAGCGCTTCCGCGCCCTGGTCAGCGCCAGCGCCGAAGTGGTCTACCGGATGAACCCGGACTGGACCGAGCTGCACCAGCTCGAAGGACGCGGCTTCGTGCAGGACACGCTGGATGCGCGTCCCCTCTGGATCGATGCCTACATTCCGCCGCAGGACCACGCGCTGGTCAGGCAGGCGATCGAAGCGGCGATCCGTGCCAGGGCGCCGTTCGAGGCCGAGCACCGCGTGCGCCGCCTCGACGGCAGCTATGGCTGGGCGTATTCGCGGGCGGTGCCGATGCTCGATGCGCGCGGCGAGATCTACGAGTGGATCGGCGCCGCCAGCGACATCACCGACCGCAAACGGGCCGAGGAAAAGCTGCTCGAGGCCAGCCGGCGCAAGGACGAGTTCCTGGCCATGCTGGCGCACGAACTGAGAAACCCGCTGGCGCCGATCGGCGCGGCGGCGCAACTGCTGCAGACGGCTACGCTGGACGCACAGCGCGTGCAATACAGCAGCCGGATCATCAGCCGCCAGATCCGCCACATGACGGGCCTGATCGACGACCTGCTCGACGTCTCGCGTGTCTCGCGCGGCCTGATCGAACTGGACGAGGCGGCGCTCGACATCCGCCACATCGCGACCAATGCGGTGGAACAGGCCACGCCCCTGATCGAAGCGCGCCGCCACCGGCTGGCGCTGCGGCTGCCGCCGGGGTGCGTGACCGTCATGGGCGACGAGAAGCGCCTGGTGCAGGTGGTCGCCAACCTCCTCAACAACGCCGCCAAGTACACGCCGGAGGGCGGCAACATCGCGCTCGCCGTCGAGGTGCACGATGGCGAGGTGGCGATCGAGGTCGCCGACGACGGCATCGGCATGGAGCGCGAACTGACGGAGCGCGCTTTTGAACTGTTCGCGCAGGCGCGGCGCAGCTCCGACCGCGCCTCGGGCGGACTGGGGCTGGGACTGGCGCTGGTGAAAAGCCTGGTCGAGCTGCACCACGGATCGGTCGGCTGCGCCAGCGCCGGCATCGGCAAGGGCAGCCGCTTTACGGTGCGCCTGCCGTGCGCGTCGGAACAGCAGAGCGGCCACCCCGGCCATGCGAGCAGCCTCGGCCTTGCCGCGAGCGCGAATGCGCTGCGCGTCATGGTCGTCGACGACAACGTCGACGCCGCCGCGATGCTGGCGATGGTGCTCGAGACCCTGGGGCACCAGGTGCAGGTCGAGCACGCACCGCTGCAGGCCCTGGCGCGCGGGCGGAGCGAGCGGCCACAGGTGTTCCTGCTCGATATCGGCCTGCCCGAGATCGACGGCAACGAGCTGGCGCGGCGCCTGCGCGCCCAGCCCGAGACGGCGGGCGCGACCCTGATCGCCGTCACCGGCTACGGCCAGGACAGCGACCGCCAGGTGACGCTGGCGGCCGGCTTCGACCATCACCTGGTCAAGCCGGTCGACCTGGACGTGCTGGCCGCTATCCTTGCCCAGATTCGCTAACCGTAGCGCGCTTCGACCAGGTCGATCTCGCGCAGCAGCCGGCGCGCGATCTCGTCCGACAGCGCGCGTGCGTGCACCAGCGCCAGGATCGCCTCGCGCTCGGCCTTGAGGGCGGCCAGGCGGTATTCGCGCTCGGCCTGTTCGGCCACCCGCACCCGCGACGGGTCGTACAGGCCGGCGCCGCCGAGCCGGTGCTCGTAGACGCCGCGCACGTGGTCGACCGCGCTGGCATGGACGTCGGCGTCGTGCTCCCTGTCGAGGTGGGCGGTCGCCGCTTTCTCGATGGCGGCCATGGCGGCCATCGCGGCGTCGTGGCGGGCGCGGTCTTCCTGCGCCGTTTCGCTCGATTCCTCCGGCACTTCCAGCCCGCGCAGCACGCGCGGCAGGCCGATGCTGGCCACCAGCAGCGAGACGATGATCACCGCGCTGGCATAGAAGATGGCGAGGTCGCGCCCGGGGAAGGGAGCGCCGTTCGGCAGGGCCAGCGGCAGCGTCAGCACGCCGGCCAGCGTGATCGCGCCGCGCACCCCGGCCAGCGAGGTGGCGATCACCAGGCGGAAGTTGGGCGTGTAGACCTGGCGGCCGTGGCGCCGTGCCTTGAGGATGGTCAGGCGCAGCGAGACCCATACCCAGACCAGGCGCAGCACGATCAGCGCCAGGCTGATGAGGAGCGCGGTGCCGAGCAGCGACCATTCGGTCATGTGCTCATCCAGGCGGGCGTCGTGCATGGCGCGGCGCACGATGTCGGGCAACTGCTCGCCCAGCAGCACGAACATCACGCCGTTGAGCGAGAACTGCACCGTGTCCCAGACTACGGCGCGGCGCACGCGCGTGGTGGCCAGGGCGCGCCCGGACAATTCGACATAGCTCATGGTGACGCCGGCGGCCACCGCGGCCAGGATGCCGGAAGCGTGCAGGTGTTCGGCGGCGAGATAGGCGCCGAACGGAATCAAGAGGTTGACCAGGATCGGCGAGCCGGGTTCCTCGCCCAGGCGCTGGCCGGCCACGCGCTGGACAAAGGCGACCGAGACCGTGATCGCCACGCCGCAGGCGATGCCGCCCAGCGCTACCCACAGGAAGGTGAGCGAAGCGTCCGCCAGCGAAAACATGCCGGTCATGGCGGCGGCCACCGCGAAGCGGAAGCAGACCAGGCCCGTGGCGTCGTTCAGCAGCGACTCGCCCTCGAGGATGTGCATCAGGCGGTGCGGAATCGGCACCCGCGCGGCGATCGAGCCGACCGCCACCGGATCGGTCGGCGCCACGATCGCGGCCAGCGCAAATGCGACGGCGAGCGGCATGGTCGGCACCAGCCAGTGGATCAGGAAGCCGGCTCCAAGCACGGTGAACACGACCAGGCCGAGCGCCAGTTCGAGGATGGTGCCTTTGTCGCGGAACAGGCCCACTTTCGGGATGCGCCAGCCGTCGAGGAACAGCAGCGGCGGCAGGAACAGCAGGAAGAAGATTTCCGGGTCGAGGGTGACGCCGTGGCCGAACACCCCGGCGATCACCGCCCCCAACGCGATCTGCACCAGCGGCAGCGGCACCGCGAACGGCAGCATCCGCACCAGGTAACCGCTGCCGATCACCGCCAGCAGCATTGCAAGTACTACGCCTACCGATTCCATTCATGCTCCCTCATGGTAGGGTGGGCACTTGTGCCCACCGGTGATACGTGGCGGTGATGTCGTCGAACGGGCGATCGGAGCATGTGACGATTACCGCGGATGCTTCTCCACCGCCACCTGCGCCAGCAAGTCCGACAGCTCCATCGTATTGACCGGCTTGACCATGTAATTGTCGAACCCGGCAGCCATCGACGCATCGCGGTCCTGCTGGCGCCCGTAGCCGGTCATCGCGACCAGGGTGGCGTTGGTCGCTTGCGGCAGGCGGCGCAGGCGGCGCGCCAGTTCGTTGCCGTCGAAGTCGGGCAGGCCGATGTCGAGCAGGCAGACGTCGGGCGCGAAGACGCGCGCCAGGTCGACCGCGTCGGCCGCGCTGTAGGCGATCTCGACCCGGTGTCCGCCGGCGGCGAGGAACAGCTGCAGCGTGTGGGCGGCATCCAGGTTGTCGTCCACCAGCAGTACCTTGAGCGGCCTGGCCGCCTGCGCGTGGTCGACGCTCGGGCTGGCGGGGAGCAGCACTTCCTGGGTGTGGCGCGGCAGGCGCACCGTGAAGACGCTGCCCTGGCCGAGGCCCGCGCTGGCGGCCTGCACGGTGCCGCCATGCAGCTCGACCAGGCTTTTCGCCAGCGCCAGGCCCAGTCCCAGGCCGCCCTGCGAGCGGTCCGGGGTGCGCTCGGCCTGGGTGAACAGGTCGAACACGCGCGCGACGAGTTGCGGCTCCATGCCGATGCCGTCGTCGCGCACGGTGAGGACGTATTCGGCGCCGGCTTCGGCCAGGCCCAGTTCGATGCGTCCGCCCTCGGGCGTGTATTTATTCGCGTTGTTGAGCAGGTTGGCCACTACCTGCACCAGGCGCTTGTGGTCGCCCTTGACCGTGGCCGGGTGCGGCGGCAGGTCGAGCACGACGCTGTGGCGGCGCGCCGTGATCAGCGGCCGGATCTGCTCGGCGGCGTCGTCGATCACGCGGCGCAGGTCGAGCACCTGGGTCGAGATCGATACCAGGCCGCGCGTCACGCGCGAGACGTCGAGCAGGTCGTCCACCAGGCCCGTCATGTGCTCGACCTGGCGCGCGATGATGGCGCAGGTCTGCGTGATCTGCGCATTGTCGGAGTGGAGCAGCTTGAGCAGGTGCGCGCCGGTGCTGATCGGCGCCAGCGGGTTGCGCAGCTCGTGCGCCAGCATCGCCAGGAATTCGTCCTTGCGCTGGTCGGCCGCGCGCAGTTCGCGCTCGGCCAGGCCGCGCGCCGCTTCCTTCTTCTGCAGCGTGGCGGCCATCTCGTCGAGCGCTTCGCCCAGCTGGCCGATCTCTTCGCGTTCGTAGGCGATGCCCGAGCGCGCATCGAGGTCGCCGGCGGCGATGCGGCGCGCCGTGTCCTTCAGCTTGCGCACGCGCTGCACGATCAGCACGTCGCCCGCGAGCCAGGCCGCGAGCAGTGCCAGCATGGTGGTGGCGGCCAGGCCGATCAGCGACATCAGCTGGGCGCGGCGCGCGCCGGCCGTGACCGTCTCGACCGGGATGCCGATCGTCACCGTGTAGTCCGACAGCGACGGCGCGCCGACGCGGGCAAAGGTGTGCAGGCGCTCGACGTCGTCGTCGTCGCGCAGCACCACGGCATGGCGGCCGCTGTTTTTCGGCGCATCGCGCATGGCCTCGCGCATCGTGGCCGAGACCTTGTGGCCGAACCAGCGCTCGGGGTCGGGGCGGCGCGAGATGATGGTGCCGTTGGCGTCGGTCGTCACCAGCACCGAGCCGGGCGGCAGGTTGATGTCGGCGACAAAGGTATCGAGGCCGGCCAGGTCCATCGCCGCGAAGACGACGGCGATCACCTTGCCGCCGCGGTCGATGACCGGGTAGGTGAGGTTGATCGTGTGGCGCCGGATCACGCGCCCGAAGACGTAGTCGCCGGCGATGAAGCGGCGCTCGGACACGGCGCGCTTGAAGTGGCTGCGGTCGCCCAAGTTGACCGGATGGAGCATCGGCACGGCGCTGCAGCTGACCTCGCCGTTCAGCTGGATCAGGCCGAAGTTCACGTAGCCTTCGTTGCGGTCGAGGACGTCGGCCAGCAGGGCATTGCAGCGCGGGGTTTCGCCCAGCAGGTCGGGCACGCTGGCCAGGTCCACCAGGATCTGGCGCGCGCGCTCGACCGACTGCGCTTCGTTGGCCGCGGCCAGGCTGGTCAGGCGGCGCAGGTTTTCCTCGGACGCTTCGATCGCCTGCTCGCGCTCGCGCATGCCGCCCAAGATCGTCATCAGCGCCAGCGGCAGGATCGCCAGCGCCACCAGCAGCATCAGGCGGCTGCGCAGGCTGTTCAACCTGAAGGGCGGCATGGCCGGTTTCATCGCTGCGCCGCCATCCGGTCGCCAAAGGCCACCAGGCGCCCCACGCCTTCCATCAGCGTGTCGGTGTCGTCGCAAATGTAGCCGATACGGATGAAGCCGGGCACCCCGAGCGCGTCGCCCGGCATGATGGCCACGCCTTCCTCGTCCAGCAGCGCTTCGGCAAACGCTTCGGTCTCCATCGTCAGGGCGCGCACGTCGCCCCACAGGTAAGGACCGGAATCCGGACAATGCATCGTGAGCCACGGCACGTCGCGCACGTGGCGCAGCACGGCGTCGCGGCGCGCGCGGTATTCGTCGACCATGTGCCGCTGCGGGCCGGACGCGAAGGCGGCGACGGTGGCCACCTGCGCCAGGTGCGAGGCGGCCGCCGTGATCGGTCCCTGCAGCGTCTGCATCGCCTCGGCGATCTGCGCCGGAGCCAGCGCGAAGCCGAGGCGCCAGCCCATCATCGCATAGCTTTGCGAGGCCGAGTAAATGGTCACGGCGCCGAGCGCGCGCCAGTCGCACAGGGTGGCGAGGCTGGTGTGCGCGGGGCCGAAGCTGAGGTGTTCGTAGCTTTCGTCGATGATCACCTGGGCGGAGGTAGCGTGCATCCAGGCGCACAGGTGGCCGAGTTCTTCCTTCGTGTACACCTTGCCGGTCGGGTTGTGCGGGTTGTTGATGATGACCAGGTCGGCCTGCGGGCAGGCTTCCAGGAACGCGGGCGTGACGGTGTCGGGCAGGTCGACCAGGATGGGGGTCAGGCGCAGCAGCTTGCAGGTGGCGACATACGCCGGCCAGTGCGGCTTGAAGATCAGGACGGTGTCGCCGGGGTCGAGCATCGTGTACAGCGCTTCGTACAGCGCCTGCTTGGCGCCGTTGGTGACGATGATCTCGCCGGCGTCGGCGTGGACGCCGTTTTCGCGCGCCAGCTTGTCGCACAAGCTGCGGCGCACGTCGAGCGCGCCGGCGACGCCGGTGTAGGGCATGGTGCGCTCGTCCTGCAGCGCGCGGGTGACGGCGTCGCGCACCGCGGCGGGCGGGCTGAAGTGCGAGATGGCGATCGAGAAGTCGATGATGCCCGTGCCCGCGTTGCGGAAGGCTTCGACGCGGCCATGCATGGCGGTCGTGGCAAGGGGGCGAGAGGCGGCGCTGCGGCGTGAAATCTTCATCTTATTATTCGGTATGGGTAAAAAAGTAACACTGTGTCTCCGCTGGGATCCCGCACGCCACAACGTTTCCTGATTGTACTAAAAATTTGCGCAGGGGAGAGCGCGAATGGATGCAATTCGCATGTTCCGTTTCAGGGGTGTTGGAAGGGCAAGCGAAGAAGCAGGCGGACGCACCGCTGCGAGCGAGCGCCGCGGGGCGGGGGATTCTGGTACGGTAGTCATTACTGCAACAATGGAGCGACCATGAACCACCAGATCGTACGCATGCTGCCCAATTTCGAAGCCGCCGACGCGGCGCGCAAGGGATTACTGGCCGAAGGATTCAACGCCGACGGCATCGACGTCAACGTCACCACCGACGAAGCCGGCCCTGCCGAGAGCCATTTCTACGTCGGCGATTCGCCGGCGGTCAAGGGCGGCACCGATTACGAGGACGTCTACAAACCGGCCCAGCGCGGCGACCTGTGCATGATGACGGTGACGGTTGCCGACGCGGCGCAGCTGGAACGGGCGACAGCCATCCTCGAATATCACGGCGGCATCGATACCGACCCCGCCCGGCGCGCCTGATACGACCCCTCATGGCTGCGTTGCACCGTCTCGCCGTACATTCGTACTGTCTTCGACGGTGCGCCTTGCCCTGAGGGCCGTCTCAGGCGCGCCTGAAGCAGCGGGCCTGCGTGCCTAAGTTCAGCTCCAGCTGAGGTCCGTCTTACTGAGCGGTAGCTCGCGCACCCGCTTGCCGGTGGCGGCAAAGATGGCGTTGCAGACGGCCGGGGCGAGCGGCGGCAGCACCGGTTCGCCCAGGCCGGTAACCGGGTAGTCGGTTTTCAGGAAGTGCATCTCGATTTTGGTCGGCGTCTCCGGCATGCGCAGCAGCTTGTAGTCGTGGAAGTTGCTTTGCACGACGCGGCCGCCTTCGATGTTCAGTTCCGGATGCATCAGCGTCGACAGGCCATCGATTACCGAGCCCTGCACCTGGTTCTCGGCGCCGGACAGGTTGACGATCTGGGCGCCGATGTCGGTCACCACGACCACGCGGTCGACCTTCAGCTCGCCCGATTTCGACACCGTCACCTCGGCCACTTCCGCCACATAACCGCGGTGGCTGAAGTGGAAGGCCACGCCGGCACCCTGGCCGCGCGCGAATTTCCGGGTGCCCCAGCCGGACTTCTCGGCCACTTCGCGCAGCACGTTGCGCATGCGCGCGACGCTGTAGGGCTGGCCCCGTTCGCCGCTGCCCGGGACGATGTCTTTTGTGCCCAGCAGTTCCATGCGGAATTCGACTGGATCGCGCCCGCCGGCATGGGCCAGTTCGTCGATGAAGCTGTGGAAGACCCAGGAAAACACGGCGCTGCCGGGCGCGCGCCAGGGTCCCATCGGGATCCGGCATTCGAGCGCGGTCTGTTCCAGCAGGCAGTTGGCCAGCCAGCGGCCCGGGAATTCGTCGCCGGACAGGCTGCCGCCGCTGCCCGGCTGCAGGATGCTTTTGCCGTCGCGCTCGACGCGGTTGGCGAAGGTAACGAAATGGTTGTGCCAGCCGACCAGCTTGCCGTTCGCATCGACGCCGCCGCGCAGGTGGTGGAAGCCGCCCGGGCGGAAATGGTCGTGCTGCACATCGTCTTCGCGGGTCCAGGTCAGTTTCACCGGCGCGCCGACTTTTTGCGCAATGGCGGTGGCCTCGACGATGAAGTCGGACGACAGGCGCCGCCCGAAACCGCCGCCGCTGCGGATGATGTGCAGGACGATTTTTTCCTTGGGGATGCCGAAGGTCGAGGTCACCAGGGCCTGGCCGGCGCCCGGGTTCTGGGTCGGCGCCCACAGTTCCAGCGTGCCCTCGGCCGGCTTGAACCAGGCGGTGCAGTTCTGCGGCTCCATGCTGGCGTGCGAGATGAAGGGGTAGGTGTAGCTCGCTTCCACTGTTTTCGCGGCGCCGGCAAACGCGGCGTGCACGTCGCCGTCCTGGCGCAAGACCGTCGTGCCCGCTTTGCCGGCGGCCGCCTTCGCTTGCGCGGCAAAATCGGCCCAGCTGTGGCCGGCGCCGACGCCTTCGTCCCATTTGACTTCCAGCGCGCGGCGCGCCTTGAACGCGGCCCAGGTCGAGGTGGCGACGATCGCCACGCCCGGACGCAGCCCGTTCAGGTTGGCGGTGCCTTCGATGATGAAGGCATCTTTCACGCCCGGCATGGCCTTGACGGCGGCCAGGTTGGCGCTCACCGGCTTGCCGCCGAATACCGGGCACTTGGCATACACCGCGTACAGCATGCCGGGCAACTGGACGTCGATGCCGAACAGCGGCTTGCCGCTGACGATGGCGCCGTTGTCGACGCCGCCGATGCGCGTGCCCAGCAGGGTGTAGGTGCCCGGGTCTTTCAACTGCACCTGCGCCGCCTCGGGCAGCGGCAGCTTCGCCGCGGCCGGGACCAGTGCGCCATAGCTGAGCTTGCGGCCGCTTGGCGTGTGGAGCACGGCGCCGCGGGCGGCGCGGCATTCGGTGGCCGGCACACCCCAGGTCTGGGCCGCTGCCTGCACCAATATGGTGCGCGCAGTGGCGCCAAGGCGGTGAAAATCGTTGTAGTTGGTCGGGGTCGAGGTCGATCCGCCCGCGCCCTGGCTGCCGTAGGCCGGGTTCAGGTCGCCCTGGACGATGCGCACGTCTTTCCAATCGATTTCGAGCTCTTCAGCGATGACCATCGGCAGCGAGGTCTTGATGCCCTGGCCGATTTCCGGCTGTTTCGATACCAGCGTGACGACGCCGTCGCGGCCGATGCGAATGAAGACGCTCGGGGAAAAAGCGTTGTCAGCCGGGTTGGCGTTATTAGCGGCAGCGGCGACGTTTTGCGCCGCCAGCACGCCGCCCGGTCCCATGCCGATGACGAGGGCGCCGGCCGCGCCGGCTTTCAGGAAGCCGCGACGGGCAGCGGAGCGCGGCGCGTTCATGCCTTGCCTTTCGTGGTCGCGGCGATCTCGGCGGCGCGGTGGATGCCGGCGCGGATGCGCGTATAGGTGGCGCAGCGGCACAGGTTGCCCGCCATCGCGTCGTCGATCTGGGCGTCGGTTGGTTTCGGATGGGCTTTGAGCAAGGCGCAGGCGCTCATGATCTGGCCCGACTGGCAGTAACCGCACTGGGGCACGTCGAGTTCTTGCCAGGCAAGTTGCAGGGGATGCTGGTGCTCCTTGTGCAAGCCTTCGATCGTCGTGATCCTGGCCTTGCCGATGCTCGACACCGGCAGCAGGCAGGAACGCGTCGGCGCGCCATTGAGGTGTACCGTGCAGGCGCCGCACTGGCCCAGGCCGCAACCATATTTGGCCCCGACCAGTCCGAGCGAATCGCGCAGCGCCCACAGCAGCGGGGTGTCGGCATCGACATCGACCTGCCGCGGCTTGCCGTTGATGTTCAGCGTGTACTTACCCATCGACTTTTCCTTGCCTGATTTTGAACTTCGGCATCGTAGCAAAAGGCGGGCAGGAAAAGTGTGGTTGAAGAAAAGTTTATTGTTGGCGAATTGTTGCTGCTTGAGAGAGCGATGCAACTGTACCGCGCACCCGCAGCTTTCGGAGCCATCGAAGCCAGTGGCCTAATGTCAGTCAGTCAAGCCGAATTTTTCAAGAAAGAATGCTTGGGCCCGTAAGGTGGGCGGCTATAGCTGGGCACGTGATTTCCTGCCGACTGGATGCCGCCCACGCGTTCAACCACCCGCTGAAACGTCGCGACGAATCACTGGCCGGTTGAACGCGTGGGCGGCGCAAGGTTTCTGGCCCGCAAACTGTGAAGGTGGAGCCGCCCACCTTACGGGTCTGGACATCGTTCTCGAAACGAAGGCTGACTTGATTGGAATGCCACATCAGCGGTTCGCCGCCCGGCCCAGCCTGCAAGACGGACGCGTCGCGTCCTTGCGACGCATTGCAATCTGCCCTTCGACCGTTATGGTAAGTTTTTGATAACGCTATATAATCGGCGCATTGCAATGACAGACACAGGTGCCCATGTCAGCCGAAATGCAGTTTGCAAACAATTACCGTGACTTGAGCAACCAGTCGGGCGTGGACGCCGGCTTCCAGTTCGAATTCTATTGCCAGCGCTGCAGCGACCGCTGGCGTACGCATTACAAGCCCTACCGCAGTGGCCAGGCCTCGGGCTGGCTGCAAAAGGGCGCCAGCATGTTCGGCGGCCTGCTCGGCAACGCCAGCAGCGTGTTGACGGGCATGGCCCAGGCCGGCTGGCACACGGCGCGCGACGAGGCATTCACCGAGGCGGTGGCTGCCGGCAAGGCGCACTTCAACCGCTGCGGCAATTGCCATCACTATGTCTGCACGCCGTGCTTCGACCACGCCAACGGCCTGTGCTTCAACTGCGCGCCGAACGTCAAGGTGGCGATAACGCAGGCACGGGCACGCGGCGAGGTGCAGGGCGCATCGGAACGGGCCAATGCGGAAGGCCAGGCGCGCGGCGCCGGCCACGACGTGCGCGCGGACATGCAACTGGTCTGCCCGCAGTGCCGGGCCGAGACGCATGGCGCGAAATTCTGTCCGCAGTGCGGCTACCGGATGGCGCAGCAGGTGCAGTGCGGCGGGTGTGCGACGGCGCTGCAGCCGGGAACGAAGTTTTGTACCGAGTGTGGGCAGCGCCAGCCGGGGACGTGATTGTCGTATGCGGGCACGCCGGGCCTGCATACGATCGCGATGTGTCTACATCCCCTCTGGATAGGTCTCCGGCGGTTCGCCCGAATGCCAGCCGCTCGTCGCGTCGAGCGGCGTCAGCCCTTCGGTGCGGTCGATGTGGATGATGGCGTCGAATTGTTCGGCCATCTGGGCATTGAAATAATGGCTTTGCCGTTCGGTGCGCGGCAGGTACAGCACGCCGATGGCGCGCTCGAGGCGGCGCTCGAGCAGGGTGCGGCGCACCGCGCCTTCGTCGCGCAGGTTCAGGTAGAAGCGCGGCAGGCCGACATGGTGCAGCAATTCCTCGTAGCTGCCGGGCATGCCGGGGCGCACCCGCTTGCGCTCGGCCGGGCCATCCCACTCCGAGGCCGCCGTCACGTGGCCATCGTAGGTAGAAAAGCCGATCAGGCAGGTCTGGCCCGAGTAGGCCTTGCGCGCCAACTCGCCGACGTTCCATTCGCCCAATCCGCCCATATAGGTGGCGCGGGCATCGCCCAGGTGCGAGTTGTGCGCCCAGACGACGATCTTCGCCGGCTCGCCATCCTTGGACAGGTGGCGGGTGAGGGCGTCCAGGGTTTCGGCCATGTGGCTGTCGCGCAGGTTCCAGGACGAGACCCGGCCGCGGAACATGGTGCGGTAGTATTCTTCGGCATTCTTGACCAGGCGGGCATTCTGCTGGGCATAGAAAAACGCGTCTTCGCTCGAGGCGCCGTCGGCCTGCATGTAATCGAAGGCGCGCTGCTGGAGTTCCTGCAGCTGGGTCAGCACACCTTGCTGGCAGGATTCGGAGAGGCCGACGCCGGTGGCGTAGCCGTAGTGCTGGCTGTCTTCGTCGTAGTGGTCGAAGCAGGCATAGCGGCGCCGTGCTTCCTCCGCGCCGACCGGGTCGACCGCGTCGAGGTAGTTCAGCACTTCGCGCACCGAGGTGAACAGGCTGTACAGGTCGAGCCCGTAGAAGCCGACTTTCGGATCGGCACTGGATTTGTCACCCAAGCCGGCGTTATGCGTACGCAGCCAGTTGACGAAGTTGACGACGTCGGTGTTGCGCCACATCCAGGCCGGAAATCGCTCGAAGCCGGACAGGGCCGCGTTGGCGTCGGCATCGCCGCCTTCACCGCGCACGTAGCGGTTGACGCGGTAGGCGTCGGGCCAGTCGGCCTCGACCGCCACCGCGGTGAATCCCTTCTCACGGATCAGGCGCTGGGTGATGCGCGCCCGTTCCTCGTAAAACTCGTGGGTGCCGTGGGTCGCTTCGCCGAGCAGCACGAAGCGGGCGTCGCCCACGAGCTTCATCAGGGCGTCGTAGTCGCCCGGCCCGCCGTCGAGCGGGCGGGCGGCGGCCGCGAGCGCGGCCGCGCTGATGTCGATCGCCGCCGTCATCGCATCAGTGAAGGAAACGGCTACCCGACTTGTCGCGCCGGGCCGCATCGTGCGGAATCGCACCGCGCTCGATGTAGTGCTTCATGCGCGCCAGGTCGTCGTCCATCTGGCCTTTCGGATCGGATCCGAACAGCGAGGCGGCGGCATGGCCGAGGGCGCCGGCCGGCGGCGCGTAGGACAGGCGCACGGTAACGCGGGTGCCGCCGCGATGCGGTTCGAATTCGACCGAGCCGGAGTTCGGGATCTGCGCACCCGGCTCGCTACGCCAGGCCAGGCGCCGGTTCTTGTTCTGCTCGGTGAGCACCGAATCGAACTCGAACTGGGTGCCGGCCGGACCCTGCACGGTCCAGTGCGAACGGCGGCGGCCGGTGTCGCGCACCTCGACCACGTGCGACATGAAGCGCGGGAAGTTTTCGTAGTTGTTCCACATGTCATAGACCTCGGACGGCGAAGCGTCGATGTGGATGGTTTTTTCCAGGTCGATGCGGCGGGCACGGCCGCGGCCGCTGCCGAGCAGGTTCGACAATGCCGAGCCGCTGCGGGCGCTGCCGCTGTTGTCCCTGCCGCTGCTGCCGCTGCTGCGCGCGGCCAGCGCCAGGGCGGCCAGGCCGACCGCGGCGCCCAGTGGCGAGCGGCGGAACAGCCCGATCAGGCCGAGCAGGCCGCCGCCGACGACGGCGGAGTTGCGCAGCAGGGCCGACAGGTCGCTGCGATCGTCCAGGTGCAGGGCTTTCAGGCCGCTGTCGGCGGCGTCGCTGGCGAGGCGGCCAAGGCGCGAGGCGGCAGCGCCGGCGCTCGAGGATGCCGAATCGAGCAGGCGCGAGGCGCCGTCGACTGTGTCTTCATAGGTGCGGCGCACAGCGCCGTTCGGCCGGGCCGCGCTCGGCCGGGTGGCTTCGAAGGCGCGGTTTGCGCTGTCACCGGCGTCGTCGGCAAATTTGCGGGCACGGGTGCCGGCTTTGTCCGCGTATTTGCCGGCGGTGGTAGCGGCGTCGTCGAGATACTTGCCGGCGGTGGTGGTCGCCTCGTCGAGATACTTGCTGCCGGTCTTGCCGGCTTCTTCGAGCACTTCGCTGGCGACCTCGCCGGCCTGGCGCGCGGCCGTGCCGATGCGCTCGCCAATACCGTGCCAGGCATTGCCGAGCGCACTGCCGGTGCGCGAACCCGCGTTGCGCAATGCCGCGGTCGAGGTGGTGCGGCGGGCGCTGCCGCGGTCCGGGTCGAGCATGTACATCAGCAGCGCGCCGGCAGCGGCGCCGCCCAGCAGCTTGGCCAGGTCGCTCGCTTCGATACTATGGTCGGTGGTGGTGGTGTGTCGCATGTTTCGTCCTCTCTGTCGGGTTGTCGGGTTGCCGCGATGACCGCGGTTGACTCGTTATCGCAATTAAATAAGTTGCCGGCGGTCCGCTTCGGCCCGCCAGGCCATTGTCAGCAATTGCTGCACTTCCTCGTCGCTCGTCTGATCGAACGTTTCGTACCACTGGCTGACCGCCCGGAAAAAAGGCGGCGCAGCCAGGCATGCAACTTCGTCGGCCAGCGGCGCCAGCGCCGCCAGCGTGTCGGGCGGCGCCACCGGCGCAGCCACGACCACGCGCCGGGCGTCATGCCCGCGCGCGACCTCGACCGCGGCCTGCATCGTCGAGCCGGTGGCAATGCCATCGTCGACGATGATCACGTCGCGGCCTGCCAGCACCGCCGGCGCCCGCTCGTGCCGGTAGAGGCGGGTGCGCCGCTCGATTTCGAGCAGCTCGCGCGCGGCGATCGCCTCGACCTGTTCCCGCGTGACGCCCATCAACCCCGGCACACCCGGCTGCAATACCCGCACACCGCCGCTGCCGACGGCGCCGATGGCGTACTCGGGCTGGCCGGGCAAGCCCAGCTTGCGCACGAGCAGGATGTCGAGCGCGAGCCCGAGCGTCATTGCCACCGCGAACGCGACCGGCACGCCGCCGCGCGGCAAGGCCAGCACGATTGCGCCAGGCTGGTGCGCGTAGGCGCCAAGTGCCTTTGCAAGCAGCTTGCCGGCCTGCGCGCGGTTCCTGAATCGGCGAAACTCGGCCATCGCGGTCCATTCCGGAGGCAGGCCCGGCTTGCGGCCCGGCCTGCCCCTGTTGTCTGGCGCACCCGTTCGCAGCGCGGCACTGGCCGCTTACTGGATGTCGATCCGCCGCGCCGTTCCGCCTTGCCGCTTGGGCAGCGTCAGGTGCAGCACACCGTTTTCCAGCCTGGCTTGCGCGGCTGCATCGTCGACCTCGGAAGGCAGGCTGAAGCTGCGCATGAACTTGCGTGCTGAGCGTTCAGAATACACCACGTTTTCGCCATCGCGCCGCTCGTTTGCCTTACGGCATTCTCCTTCGATCGTGATGCGCTGGTGGTCGATGGCGACCTTCAGGTCTTCCTTCTGGACGCCCGGCATGTCGGCCTGGATTTCATAGGCCTGTTCGGTTTCGCGCAGGTCGAGCCGCGGGATGCTGGCGCCGTCGTCGAGGCGGCGCCCATTGATGGCCAGGGGTGCGAAAAAGTCCTCGAACATGGTGTCGACAAGACGACCGAACCCGTCTTCGGCCATGCCGGGACGGTACGTGCCCCTTCTGACGAGATTCATGGTGAGCCTCCTTTCTTCACGATGAATGCGCGGCATGGCGCCGCACCTGATTTATAGGGCAGGGCCGGGGCATTTTCAAGGGTCGGGAAGAGGCTGCGCGGACGCGCGGGAAAAGCGGTTTGCGCTATGGCAGAAACGATGCGACCGGCCGGAACCGTGGGCGATTCCGGCGGTCAGAGAGACAAGATGCGCCTCAGCCGAGCTGGCGGCGGTGCAGGCGCAGGTGTTCCTCGACAAAGGTCGAGATGAAGTAATAACCATGGTCGTAGCCCGCGTGGCGGCGCAGGGTGACCGGCTGGCCGGCCTCGGCGCAGGCCGCTTCGAAGGCGTCCGGATTGAGCTGCTCGGCCAGGAATTTGTCGGCCAGGCCCTGGTCGACCAGGATGCCCTGGGGGAAGCGCACCGGGCCGGATGCCACCAGTTCGGTGGCGTCGTACGCATTCCAGCTGGCCTTGTCCGGACCGAGGTAGCCCGAAAAGGCCTTGTCGCCCCAGGGGCAGCGGGTCGGGGCGGCGATCGGGGCAAAGGCCGAGACCGAGCGGAACAGCGTGGGGTTGCGCAGGGCTAGCACCAGCGCGCCGTGTCCGCCCATCGAATGGCCGAAGATGCCGCAGCGTTCGGCGTCGAGGCCGAATTCGCGCAACACCAGTTCGCGCAGTTCGAGGATGTAGCTGTACATGCGGTAATGCCGCGACCACGGCGCTTGCGTCGCGTCGACGTAGAAACCGGCGCCCACGCCGAAGTCCCAGCTGTCGGTTTCGCCGGCGACATTCGCGCCGCGCGGGCTGGTGTCGGGCATGACCAGCGCCAGGCCTTCCTCGGCCGCCACGCGCTGGGCGCCGCCCTTGATGGCGAAGGTCTCTTCGGTGCAGGTCAGGCCGGCGAGGTAGAACAGCACCGGCAGCCCTTTGGCCTCGAAGCCGGGCGGCAGGTAGATCGAAAAGCGCATCGGCAGGCCGATGGCGCTCGAGTCGTGCTGGTAGAAGCGCTGGACGCCGCCGAAACAGGCGTGTTCGCCGAGAAGAGTAAGCATGGAGGACTCCGGTTCGTCAGGATGGTCGATGCTGCAAGTATGCCAGTTCGACAAGCCGTGTGCCGGGCTCGGGTGCATACATGGCCGGGGCGGGCCTGATGGCGCCCGCCCGGCGCGTCGTTACGCCGCCGTCACGCCGCCGTCATGATCGGCGCGTACCCTGCAGGCGTGCCTGCGGACCTGGCTTAACCGCCGCCAATCCCGCGCATGACGCGTCCGCTGCCGCCGCATTGCGGACAGGATTTGCCGTCGGCCAGTTTGCCGCTGCCGGCGCAGGCTTCGCAGACGTCTTCGCCGGCGCCGGGCGTGCCGGGAGTTGCTTCGTCGCCGGGGTTCAGGTCGGGTTCGGGAGTCGTGCTCATGGAGGCCTCGCAAGTGGTTGGAGTGCAGGCGATTCTAGGCCAACCGTCGGGAAGGCGGCGCCCGCTTGCGTTGCCAACTGAGTCGCAGCGGACGCCCAAACCAGCGAACGCGTCTGTACAACTATTTGATGTTTTCGATAGGAAGTTGACATTGACATCCAACCGGTTTGAGGAATACTTCTCAGGGCAAAAACATCAACCCGACGGGACGAGGTCACAATGAAAAACGTTGAATGCGCGGCAGCAGCCCTGCTACCAGCCACCGAGGAAGCACGGACCGACGTACGCCGCCGCGTGATCGTCGATGCCGGCATCGCGGTGCAGGGCAGCAGCAACACCATGTCCGCAGTCGAATACCTGCGTACGCGCGATATTCGTGGGCACGTCATCGAACGGGTTTTGCTTGAGCCGCACCGGCGGCGCTCGGTTTCTTGAAAGTTTCCAGAGGTCAGCGTTTTCCGATATCAAAGCGTTATTTTTGTTGCGCTGTGCCACTGGCGCTTATACACATTAATTTCTTTTTCTTATCTTTCGCGCAGCCAAGTTTGGCACTGCACATGATCTCGCAAGTCATTGATTTCTAGTGAATTCACGCTTGCCCGTCGAATGGGCAAGTTGTTGAAAGCCGCCTGCGGAGGGCATTTCAGGCTGTCAAGCCCTGTCTTTTCCACAAAGTTATTCACAGACTTTGTGGATATCTGGAAAAGTTCTTTAGTTACGGCTACTTAGCACACACGTGTTGTGTACTACGCGAACTCGGCCCGACGCCGGTGCGACCTTTTTGCGACAGGGCAGCGCTTGGCAGGTGCAAAAGGCACTTGCAGAGCCTTACTGGACAAATGTACAGTGGCGCTGTTCCCATGTTGCTACTCTCTTTATGTCTGCTGCCACGCTTGCGCCTCCTGTCGACGATCCTTTCGCCAGCCTGAATCCCGAACAGCGCGCTGCGGTCGAGCACGACGTCGGCGCGCCCGCCAGCCGGCCCCTGCTTGTGGTGGCGGGCGCCGGCTCGGGCAAGACGAATACGCTGGCGCACCGGGTGGCGCGCCTGATCATGGATGGCGCCGATCCGCAGCGCATCCTGCTGCTGACCTTTTCGCGCCGCGCCGCCAACGAGATGACCCAGCGCGCCGGCAACGTACTGCAGCGAATCATGGGCGGACGCACCGAAGGCGCGGCCACGCTGCCTGGGCCGGCACCTTCCACAGCATCGGCGCGCGCCTGCTGCGCGAATTCTCGGGCCGCATCGGCCTCGACGAATCGTTCACGATCCATGACCGCGGCGATTCCGAAGACCTGATGGGGCTGGTGCGCCACGAGATCGGGCTGACCCAGACGGCCAAGCGCTTCCCCTTGAAAGGCACGTGCCTGTCGATCTATTCGCGCGTCGTCAATTCGCGCGAGCCGCTCGACCTGGTCTTGCAGAGCACTTTTCCGTGGTGCTGCGAGTGGGAAGCGGAACTGAAACGCCTGTTCGGGGCCTACGTCGACGCCAAGCAGGAGCAGAACGTGCTCGACTACGACGACCTGCTGCTGTTCTGGGCCGAGATGGCGGCCGACCCCGAACTGGGGCCGGAAATCGGCAGCCTGTTCGACCACGTGCTGGTCGACGAATACCAGGACACCAACCGCCTGCAGGCGGCGATCATCACCGGCATGAAGCCGGGCGGCGAGGGCGTGATGGTGGTCGGCGACGACGCCCAGTCGATCTATTCCTTCCGCGGCGCGACGGTGCGCAACATCCTCGATTTTCCCGGCCAGTTCTCGCAGCCGGCGCGGGTCATCACGCTCGACCGCAACTACCGCTCGACCCAGCCGATCCTGGACGCCTCGAATGCCGTGATCGCCGCCGCGCTCGAGCGCCATGCCAAGACGCTGTGGACCGACAAGGTGGCCAGCAGCCTGCCGCAGCTGGTCCTGATTCCGGACGAGGCCGAGCAGGCGCGCTGGGTCTGCAACCGCATTCTCGAACAGCGCGAAGCGGGCATCAAGCTCACCACCCAGGCGGTGCTGTTTCGCGCCGCCAGCCACAGCGCGGCGCTCGAACTCGAACTCATGCGCCGCAATATCCCGTTCGTGAAATTCGGCGGCCTGAAGTTCCTGGAAGCCGCGCACATCAAGGACGTGCTGGCGGTGCTGCGCTTTGCCCAGAACCCGAACGGACGGATGGCCGGTTTCCGGGTGCTGCAACTGATTCCCGGGATCGGCCCGGCCACGGCCACGCGCCTGCTCGACGCGGTGGCCGAGGCGCCGGAAGCGCTGGACGCGGTCGAGGCCTTTGCGGCGCCGTCGAAAGCCCAAGGCGACTGGCAGGCATTCGTCACCCTGTACCGCAGGCTGCGCACGCCGGGGCTGCGCTGGCCGGCCGACATCGAACTGGTGCGCGACTGGTACCTCCCGCACCTCGAACGCCTGCACGACGACGCCGCGGTGCGCGCGGCCGACGTCGCCCAGCTGGCCGCGCTGGCGGGCGGCCACGGCACCCGCGAAAGCTTCCTGGCCGAGATCACGCTCGACCCGCCCGAGGCGACCAGCGACCGCGCCGGCCCGCCCCTGCTCGACGAGGATTACCTGATCCTGTCGACGATCCACTCGTCCAAGGGCCAGGAATGGAAAACGGTGCACGTGCTGAACGTGGTCGACGGCTGCATCCCCTCGGACATGAGCACCGGCAGCGCGGAAGAGATCGAGGAAGAGCGGCGCCTGCTGTATGTGGCGATGACGCGCGCCAAGGAACACCTGCACCTGGTGGTGCCGAACCGCTTCTTCATCAAGCAGCAGGCGCAGATGGGCGACCGCCACGTATATGCGGCGCGGTCCCGCTTCGTCACGCCGGCCATGCTCAAGCATTTCGAGGAATGCGTCTGGATCACCGCCGACACGGCGAAATCGAAAAAGCCGATGCCGGACAGCGTGCGGATGCTGGTGCGCGACCGCGCGCGCAATGCGTGGAAATGATGAGTCAGGGGCGTGTAATGACGACTTATCCCCCGTTGTAGGAGTTTGTAGGAATCTTCTGATGCTGAGTCCGTTCACCAAACCACATGGCGTGCAAGCCATTGATTTTAAAGGACTCGATTTCTGCCTGTAGATTGGGCATTTTGTTGAAACCCGCATCAATACTGCGCTTGCGGCTTGTCAAGAGGTGCTTGTCCACATAGTTATCCACATTTCTTGTGGATATCGATGTAAACTTAGAAAAATCAATGGCTTAGCTATCGATGTTTGCGATTGCTCAAGCCGGTCGCCATCGGCGCCCAAGGCCGGTACTGAGCGAAATAGCAACAACTAAACGATGGCCGCTTTCGCAGTATCTGCCACCGCCGTGACCGCGGTATGACAAGCCGGCGCCCTCATGTGCCTGCCCGCCCGACGGCCGCTTTCAAGCGGTCGAGTTCGACCAGGAAGCGTTCGCAGGCCAGCGCCGGCGGCCACGGTTCCCAGGGCGCGCAGCCGTACACCGCCGCCAGCGGATCGTCCTGCAGCACCGCGGCCTGGATCTTGAGGGTGCGGCGCACTTCCTCGCGCGACCAGCCGGCCACGTGCACGGCTTCGCTGGCGGCGGCCAGGCGGTCGGCGCGTTTGTGGCGGGCATGTTCGGTTGGCGTCCACGAGGGCAGGCCATAGCGCAGGAAGACCGCGTGTTCGAGGCGTTTCGACAGTTCGCGAAAACCGTCGCCGAGGAAGGGCTTGATGACCGAGAGCGCGTCGAAGCCGAGCAAGCCTTCCTCGGCATCGTGCAGCAGTTCGCGCAGCTCGTGCAGCGGCGCGACCCGTCCTTTCATCTCCGCGCGCTGCAGCAGCATCACCGTGATCGAGTGCTGGGCGACCGAGAGCGGCAGCGGCCAGGCCGAATGGCCGCCCCAGCGGTAGGTGCGCGCCAGGCCGAGGGCGAGGTCGGCGTCGTCCCAGTCGAAGGGGGTGGGGTTGAGCAAGTCCAGGCGCTTGCCCGAGGGCATGCGTACCCAGGCGCGTTGCCGCGCCATCAGCGAGGATCGGTGATCGTGGTCATGACGCCAATTCTACAGGGGGCGGGGTGGACGGCCGCGCCCGCCAAGCCTGGACGCGTGCCGGATTTCAGCGCCGGCCGCCTTGATCCATGCGAACATGGCGCAATCGGGGCAGCATACACTGGACCGGTTTGCTTTTTCCGGAGGAAGCGCCGTGGATGACCTGGTCAAGCGGTTCGAATGCGATGTACTGATCGTCGGCGGCGGCATCAACGGCGCGGCGATCGCGCGCGACGCGGCCGGGCGAAGACTGCGCGTGGTGCTGTGCGAGAAGGACGACCTGGCCCAGCATACCTCGTCGGCGTCGAGCAAACTGATCCACGGCGGCCTGCGCTACCTCGAGCATTACAAATTCGGCCTGGTGCGCAAGGCCCTGATCGAGCGCGAAACGCTGCTGCGCTCGGCGCCGCACATCATGCGTCCGCTGCGCTTCGTGATGCCCCACGATAAAGGTGCGCGTCCCGCCTGGCTGATCCGCGCCGGCTTGTTCCTCTACGACCGCCTGGCGCGGCGCGAATTCCTGCCGGGTTCGCACGGGCTCGACCTGCGCAGCCACCCGGCCGGCGCGCCGCTGCTGCCGCAATTCACGCAGGGTTTCATGTATTCCGACGGCTGGGTCGACGACGCGCGCCTGGTGGTGCTCAATGCGCTCGACGCCCACGAGCGCGGCGCTGTGATCCTGACCCATTCCCGCTGCGGCGCGCTGCAGCGCCAGCCGGACGGCTGGAGCACGACGCTGGAGGGACAGGGACGGCATGTGCACGTCCAGGCGCGCTGCCTGGTGAATGCCGCCGGCCCCTGGGCGGCGCGCTTCCTGCATGGTGCGACCAATACCCCGGGCGGGCGCGCGCTGCGCCTGATCAAGGGCAGCCACATCGTCGTGCCGCGCCTGTTCGACCATCCGCACGCCTACATTTTCCAGCATCCGGACGGGCGCATCGTCTTCGCAATGCCCTACGAAGGGGCGTTCACCCTGGTCGGCACCACCGACGTCGACTACCGGGGCGAACTCGACAAGGTGGCGATCAGCGCCGAGGAGACGCTGTACCTGTGCCAGCTGGCGAACCGCTATTTCAGGCGTGCCATCACCCCGGACGACGTGTTGTGGAGCTACGCCGGCGTGCGTCCGCTGGTGGAAGACGAGGCCGCCAGCGCGGCGGCGGCCACGCGTGACTTTCGTCTCGAGCCGGACATGGCCGGGGCGCCGCTGCTGTCTGTTTTCGGCGGCAAGATCACCACCAGCCGCAAGCTGGCCGAGCAGGCGGTCGACTGGGTCGCGGGTGCGCTCGGCCATGCCGCGCCCGCCTGGACCGCCGACGCCTGCCTGCCGGGCGGCGACCTGTATGGCCCGCTACCCGACAAGCGCGGCGTGCTCGAATTCGACGGCTGGAGCGCGCGCCTGGGTACCCGCTACCCCTGGCTGCCCCCAGTCCTGGTCGCCCGCTACGCGCGTGCCTACGGCACCCGCATCGGTGTCCTGCTGGCGCGCAGGAGTCGCCTGGAAGACATGGGCCAGGAAGTGCTGCCGGGTCTGTACGAGGCCGAGATCGACTACCTGATGGCCCACGAATGGGCGCGCAGCAGCGCCGACATCCTGTGGCGCCGCACCAAGCTCGGCCTGCACCTGGCGCCGGGCAGCGCGGCGCTGCTGGACGAGTGGATCGGGGCGCGCCAGGGGGCGCTGGCGCTGTAGGCGGCAGGGCGGCCACAGTCAGCTGTTTGCAGCTATGATCTTCGGTGCGGCAGCCATAACGACAACCGAAGGAGACCTCATGAAACTGTATATCAGCAGCCATGCGCCCAACCCGCGCCGGGTGAGCATGTTCATCCTCGAGAAGGGCATCACCGGCATCGAGACCGAAATGGTCGACATCCTCGCCGGCGAGCAGCGCAGCGAGCGCTTCATCGCGAAAAATCCGCTCGGGCGCGTGCCGGCGCTGGAGTTCGACGATGGCCGCGTGCTGAGCGAAACGCGCGCCATCTGCACCTGGCTCGAAGGCCGTTATCCCGAACCGAACCTGATGGGCGTCGACTTCGAGGAGCGCGCCTTTATCGAAATGGCCGACCGCCGCATGGAACTGCACCTGCTGCTGGAAACGGCCAGCAGCGCGCGCCACACGCACCCGGCGCTGGCGCCGCTGGAGACGCCGCAATTCAAGGACTTCGGCGCCGCCCAGGCGGACAAGATGCGCATCACCGCCCGCTGGCTCGACCAGCACCTGGCGCGCCAGCCCTACGTGGCCGGCGAGCGCTTCACCATCGCCGACATCACCGCCTTCTGCGCCCTCGAATTCGGCCGCGGCCTGCTGCGCTTCCGCCCGGGCGAGGAGGGCATGGCCCACCTGCAGGCCTGGCGCGACCGCATCGCCGAGCGGCCCAGCGCGATCGGGTCGAAGTGAGCGCGTAGCGCTCACGTGTAGCCTGGGCACTTGTGCCCAGTGGACGACATCCGCACCGTGTTGACCGTATTAGCAATCCGTAGGGTGGGCGGCTATACCCGAAACGATGAGCATACATAGCGTTTGCGCCGCCCACGCGGTGATAGTTGGCGGCAAGATCATCCGGCACGATAGCGGAGCCTGTAGCTATCACCGCGTGGGCGGGAAACCCGCCCACCCTACGGGTATGCAAGAAAGGGCCCAGGCACCAATAAACGTATTTGCGGAACAGCCATCATCGTATTAGCAACCCGTAGGGTGGGCGGCTCCACCTGAAACGATGAGTATAGATGGCATGTATGCCGCCCACGCGGTGATCGTTGGCGGCAAGATCATCCGGCACGAGAACGGAGCCGATAACGATCACCGCGTGGACGGGGGACCCGTCCACCCTACAATAAAAAAGGGCGGCAACGCCGCCCTTCGAATCTCACCCCACCCGCCGGTACCACGGCAATTCACCCGGCAGCGCTTGGTAAGCCCCCGCATGTGCATCCCCCGGCCCCAGTTCGCGGTCGATCCCCAGCACGCCAAAACGCGCCAGGCTGTCGTGGAACAGGCGCAGCACGCGCTGGCGCAGCAGCGGGCCGAAATCGGCCAGGGCGCGGCGGCAAATGATGGCCTGGAACTCGTTGAACGAGGCATCGGTCACCAGGTTGTGGCCGGCCCAGGTGATGCGCGCGCGCAGGCGCGGCAGCAGGAAGGCGCGGCCATCGCGCACCTCGAGATGGTCCGCCAGCCGGCCAGTGCCGCCGCCCAGCAGGTAATCCTCCTGCAGCGCCGCCAGCGCGGCCGCGTCGATGCCGCGTTCAGTTCCCAATTCGCGTGCGTCGAGCAGCAGCTCGTCATTGGCCATGGTGGCAAAGATCTCGGTGCGCGCGAGCAGGCCTTCCTCATGCAGCAGGATCGCCAGCGTCCAGGCCTCGCCGATGCCGGCGCATTCGGCCAGCCAGACTTTCGGCACGGCCGCCGGCCGCAGCGACTTTCCCAGCACGTCGCGCGCCTCCCGTGCCCAGGCCGGATCGGCGAACACGCCGCTCCGTGCGGGCGCCAGCGCGCGCAGGACGACCGAGGCGGCGCCCGGCTCGTGCAGCACGCGCTCCTGCAGTGCGGAGACAGTCTTCAGGCCGCGTTCGGCCATGACCGCGAGCAGCTTGCGCCGCACCGGCGCGCGCTCGTAGTCGCGGAAATCGTAGCCGTGCCTTTGCAGTAGAGCTTCAAGCAATAGCTCGATCTCCAGCTCTTCTACCGCAAGCGAAGCCGCGAACCCTGTGAAGGCGGTCAATGCAGCCACACACGCATCAGCGACAGCAACTGCGCCACGTCGACCGGCTTGGTGATGTAGTCGGACGCGCCGGCGGCGATGCATTTGTCGCGGTCGCCCTTCATCGCTTTCGCGGTCAGGGTGATGATCGGCAGCGACTTGAACTTCGGAATCCGGCGGATCGCGCGCATCGTGTCGTAGCCGTCCATCTCCGGCATCATGATGTCCATCAGGACGATCTCGATGCTCGGATCCTTCTCCAGCACTTCGATGCCGTCACGGCCGTTCTCGGCGAACAGCACCTGCATCTGCTGGCGCTCCAGCAGCGAGGACAGCGCGAAGATGTTGCGCAGGTCGTCGTCGACGATCAGCACCTTGCGGCCCGCCAGGCCGCCGTCGAGCGCGTGGATCTCTTCCAGCATCTTGCGCTGCAGCTCGGGCAGCGACGCGTGCGAGCGGTGCAGGAACAGCGCCGTTTCGTCGAGCAGGCGCTCGGGCGAACGGGCGTCCTTGATGACGATGGTCTTGGCGTATTTCTTGAGCTTGGTGACTTCCTTGCGGTTCAGCTCCTGCGCGGTGTAGATCACGATCGGCAGGTCGCGCAGCGCCGGCTTCTTGCCGATCTGGTCGAGCAGGTCGAAACCCGAGATGTCCGGCAGGGTCAGGTCAAGCACCATGCAATCGAAATGCTGGGCGTCCAGCGCTTCGAGCGCGGCGGCGCCGGTTTCCACGGTCACCATGTTCAGGTCGCTGTCGCCGATCAGGTTCACGATCAGCTCGCGCTGGGCCATGTCGTCTTCCACCACCAGCAGGCTACGCTTGCCGCCGACCAGGAACTTCTGGATGCGCGCGAATTCCTCTTCCAGCACGTCGCGCTCGACCGGCTTGTTGAGGAAGGAGATCGCGCCCTGGCGCAGCGCGCGCTCGCGCTCGCGCAGGGCCGAGACCACGTGCACCGGGATGTGGCGGGTGCTCGGGTCGCGCTTGAGGCGGTCGAGCACCGTGAAGCCGTCGATGTCGGGCAGGTCGATGTCGAGCAGGATCGCCGATGGCAGGTAATCGCGCGCGAGGGACAGGGCCGAGTCGCCGCGGTGGGTGACGATGCCCTTGAAGTTCTTCTCGCGCGCCAGTTCGAGCACGGTCTTGGCGAAGCGGTCGTCGTCCTCGACGATTAGCACCGACGGGTCGCCCGGGGCGATCAGGCCGCGGTCGTCCAGCATCGACGCGTATTCGACCAGGTTGCTGTTGGTCGGCGCCTGCACTTCGATGGTGGCCACGGCGCCGCTGTCGCCGGCCCCGGCAGGGGCGTAGGTGATCGGTGCGGCCAGCGGCGCGGCGCTCGGCGCCACCAGACGGGCAGGCTGTGGCTGGCGGCTCGCTTCGTAGTTGATGAAGCCTGCGCGATTGTACGGCAGGTAGAGCGTGAAGGTGGAACCGACGTTGACGGTCGATTCGACGCGGATTTCGCCGCCCAGCAGCCGCGCCAGTTCGCGCGAAATCGACAGGCCGAGACCCGTGCCGCCGTACTTGCGCGCGGTCGAGCCGTCGGCCTGCTGGAACGCTTCGAAGATCAGCTGCAGCTTGTCTTGCGGGATGCCGACGCCGCTGTCGCTGACCGAGAACGCGAGCACCGCGTCCGCATGCAGCAGATGCGGGTGATCGGCCGTCCAGCCGCTGGTCACCAGGCTGATGTTCAGGGCGACCTGGCCATGGCTGGTGAACTTGAAGGCGTTCGACAGCAGGTTCTTCAACACCTGCTGCAGGCGCGTCGTGTCCGTCATCACGGCGGTCGGCAGGTTTTCCGCGAGGCCGACCTGGAAGCCGAGATGCTTGGCTTCGGCCATGTGGCGGAAGGTGCGGTCGACGTAGTTGCGCAGGTTGGCGAAGCGGTATTCCGACACGTCCAGCGTGACGGTACCCGACTCGATCTTCGACAGGTCGAGAATGTCGTTAATCAGGGTCAGCAGGTCGGAACCGGAGCCGTGGATGGTCTTCGCGAATTCGACCTGTTTCCCGGACAGGTTGCCTTCCGGGTTATCGGAAAGCTGCTGCGCCAGGATCAAGAGCGAGTTCAATGGCGTCCTCAGTTCGTGCGACATATTCGCCAGGAACTCGGACTTGTACTTCGAGGACAGCGCCAGCTGGGTCGCCTTTTCTTCCAGCGCCAGCTTGGCCTGCTCCACCTCGCGGTTCTTGCGTTCCACCTCGATGTTCTGCTCGGACAGCAGGCGCGCCTTTTCGGCCAGTTCCTGGTTGGTCTGCTGCAGTTCCTGGGCCAGCGACTGCGACTGGGTCAGCAGCGACTCGGTGCGGCTGTTCGCCTCGATCGTGTTCAAGACGACGCCGATCGATTCCATCAACTGGTCGAGGAAGGACAGGTGGGTTTCCGTAAAGCGATCGAGCGAAGCAATTTCGATCACCGCCTTGACCTGCTGCTCGAACAGGATCGGCAGCACCACGATGTTGTTCGGCGGCGCCGAGCCGAGGCCCGACGACACCACGATGTAATCGCGCGGCACGTCGGTCAGCCAGATGCGGGTTTTCTCCAGCGCGCACTGGCCCACCAGGCCTTCGCCCGGCAGGAAGGAGGTCGGCAGCTTGCGGTTGGAGCGATAGCCGTAGGAGGCAATCATGCGCAGGCGCGCGTCGGCTTCCTGCGAATCCATCATGTAGAACACGCCGTGGTGGGCCGAGACCAGCGGCGCCAGCTCCGAGAGAATCAGTTTCGTCACCGCGCCGAGGTCGCGCTGGCCCTGCAGCAGGCGCGTGAAGCGCGCCAGGTTGGTCTTCAGCCAATCCTGCTGCGCGTTCTTTTGCGTGGTTTCCTTCAGGTTGCGGATCATCTCGTTGATGTTGTCCTTCAGGTAGGACACCTCGCCGCGCGCCTCCACCTGGATCGAACGCGAGAGGTCGCCCCGGGTCACGGCCGTTGCCACTTCGCCGATCGCGCGCATCTGGTTGGTGAGATTCGCCGCCAGCTGGTTGACGTTTTCCGTCAAGTCCTTCCAGGTACCGGCAACGCCGGACACGTTGGCCTGGCCACCCAGCTTGCCCTCGGTACCCACCTCGCGGGCGACGCGCGTCACCTCGGACGCGAACGAGGACAGCTGGTCGACCATGACGTTGATGGTGTCCTTCAGTTCCAGGATCTCGCCCTTCACGTCGACGGTAATCTTCTTCGACAAGTCGCCGCGCGCCACCGCGGTCGTCACCGCCGCGATGTTACGCACCTGGCCGGTCAGGTTCGAGGCCATGAAGTTAACGTTGTCGGTCAAGTCCTTCCAGGTGCCGCCCACGCCCGGCACGTAAGCCTGGCCGCCGAGTTTACCCTCGGTACCCACCTCGCGCGCCACCCGGGTCACTTCGGATGCGAACGAGGACAGCTGGTCGACCATGACGTTGATGGTGTTCTTCAGCTCCAGAATCTCGCCCTTGACGTCGACGGTAATCTTTTTCGACAGGTCGCCGTTCGCCACCGCGGTGGTCACGTCCGCGATGTTACGCACCTGGCCGGTCAGGTTACCCGCCATCGAGTTCACGCCGTCGGTCAAGTCTTTCCAGGTACCTGCAACGCCGGGCACGTTGGCCTGGCCACCGAGGCGCCCCTCGGTACCCACCTCGCGCGCCACGCGCGTGACTTCCGATGCAAAGGAGTTCAGCTGGTCGACCATGACGTTGATGGTGTTCTTCAGCTCGAGAATCTCGCCCTTCACGTCGACCGTGATCTTCTTCGACAAGTCGCCGTTCGCCACGGCGGTGGTCACGTCGGCGATGTTACGCACCTGGCCCGTGAGGTTACCCGCCATCGAGTTGACCGAGTCGGTCAAGTCCTTCCAGGTGCCGGCCACGCCCTTCACCTGCGCCTGGCCACCGAGCTTGCCTTCGGTACCCACCTCACGGGCGACGCGCGTCACCTCGGAAGAGAACGACGACAACTGGTCGACCATGACGTTGATCGTGTTCTTCAGTTCGAGAATCTCGCCCTTGACGTCCACCGTGATCTTCTTGGACAGGTCGCCGTTCGCTACCGCGGTGGTCACGGTCGCGATGTTACGCACCTGGCCGGTCAGGTTCGACGCCATGAAGTTGACGTTGTCGGTCAAGTCCTTCCAGGTGCCGCCCACGCCCGGCACATAGGCCTGGCCGCCGAGTTTACCTTCGGTGCCGACTTCGCGCGCCACGCGCGTGACTTCGGATGCGAAGGAGCGCAGCTGATCCACCATGACGTTGATGGTGTCCTTCAGTTGCAGGATCTCGCCGCGCACGTCGACCGTAATCTTCTTCGACAAGTCGCCGTTCGCCACCGCGGTGGTCACTTCCGCGATGTTACGCACCTGCGAGGTCAGGTTACCCGCCATCGAGTTGACCGAGTCGGTCAAGTCCTTCCAGGTACCGGCCACGCCTTTCACCTGCGCCTGGCCGCCGAGTTTACCCTCGGTGCCGACCTCGCGCGCCACGCGCGTGACTTCGGACGAGAACGAGGACAGCTGTTCCACCATTGTGTTCGCGGTGGTGGCGGCGCGCAGGTACTGTCCCTTCAACGGGTGGCCGTCGACTTCGAGCGCCATGGTCTGCGACAGATCGCCCTTGGCCACGGCGCCGATGACGCGCGCCATCTCGGTGGTCGGGCGCACCAGGTCGTCGATCAGGGAGTTGACCGAGCTGATCAGGGTGCTCCAGCCGCCGACCACGCCCGGCACATCGGCGCGCTGGGTCAGGTGGCCCTCGCGGCCGACGACGCGCGACACTTCGGTCACGGCTTCGACCATCTTCGACTTGGTCTCGATGATGTCGTTCAGGGTGTCCGCAATCTTGCCCGACACGCCAGTCCAGTCGGAAGGCATGCGTACCGAAAAGTCGCCCTTTTTCAGGGCCATCAGCGTTGCCAGCAGGAGCTTGACGTCCAGCTGTTCGGCCATGTCGGTCATTGTGTTCATCGACGTGTAATCCTTGTTTTGGAAAGTGATACGGCGTTCTTGTCGTCGCGATGGCTTGCCGCTTCGCGCAGGGGAAACTGTTAATAGGAAACAAGCGAAAAGTGGAAACGATACGCTTGTGTCGGATCAAGTCAAGCTCTGTAACAGAATAAATATTGCAATTTGGAACTTTAAATAGCGTGCGCGGGAGGGTAGCGGAAATTAATTTTCCGTGGCGCACGCCAGAATTGTGAATGTTGGTTATCGTTGTGAAATTACTACAAAAAATAGCTGACTATAGGTTCAATACCCTTGCTAGAATTGCTAGTACGCATGGGTTTTGGGCCATGTCATCCGCATAAACAGTTCTATCCGACCTGGCGAGCGAGCGCTATGATTGAAACTGCACAGTTAGTGCAGCTGCTGGAGGCAAAGGACGCCGCACAATGGCGCCGGGGCCTGTTCGATCTGGCCGCCTCGTTCGGCTTCGAACAGGCCTTGTTCGGCGTGGTGCATTCACGCCACGCCCAGTTCGAGAATGCTTTTCTGGAGAGTAATTATTCACCGCAGTGGCGCGAACACTACGATGCCGAACGGCTGGCCTATGTCGATCCCACCGTCAGCCATTGCCTGACCAGTAACCTGCCGATCATCTGGCAGCCGGAAACCTTCAATACGAAAGAGGGCCACGCCCTGTACGAAGAAGCCAGCGGCTACGGCATTCGTACCGGCGTGACGCTGCCGATCCATGGCCCGGGCGGGGAGGTCGGCATGCTCAGCCTGGCCAGCGACGCCGCGCCCGGTAAGGGATTCGCGCGCGAGGCGGCGCGCAGCCTGGCCGAACTGACCCTGATCCGCGACTACGCGTTCGCATCCTCGGTCCAGTTCCTTCACCAGGGCGGTGGTGAAGCGGTGCCGCGCCTGACCCGGCGCGAGCTGGAAGTGCTCAACTGGGTCATGGCGGGCAAATCATCGTGGGAAATCTCGATGATCACCCGCTGTTCGGAAGCGACAGTCAATTTTCACCTGGCCAACGTGCGCCAGAAATTCAATGTCAACACCCGCCAGCAGGCGGTCGTGAAGGCAATCTCGCTGGGCCTGCTCAACCCTGAAGATCGCCATCGTTGAGCTTGCCGTTGACGTAGAGCTTCAACAGGATTGCCACCGGCGCCGGAATGGCCAGGCCGGTTTCGAAGCGGCTGCCGCTCGACTGGGTGACGCCGAAACGGCCCCAGAATTTTTCCTGGCTTTCACGCTTACTGATGCGGAACTGGCGCAGGTCGGCATGCGGCGCCCGCATGGACATTGGCATCGGCGCAGCATGGGACGCACTCGGGCGGGAGAGCATGGATTCGCTGATGTAATCGTTTGGCATGGCCGATCTCCTTGGTTACCTAGTTATTCGGGGTGAAAAACCTAGTATTCCACTGTGTCACTTCCTAGCCACCTAGCAAACTTGCTAGTACCAAATGTGCCCGAATTGCATGACGCTTCATGCCTGTCGCATAGGTTTTTTTGTCAATAAAACAGGGAGAACGACATGGCACTGCAAATTAATATCGCAGCACGGCGCGAGTTCCCATCCCGTGACTTGTGGGAGATGCACACCTTGCGCGCAAAAGTATTCCAGGGCCGGCTCGGCTGGGAAGTGCCAGTGATGTCGGGGATGGAAATCGACGGCTACGACGCGCTCGATCCCCATTACATGATGATGCGCGAGCCGGGCGCTGGCATCCTGCGCGGTTGCTGGCGCCTGTTGCCGACCGAAGGCCCGTACATGTTGAAGGATTCGTTTCCGCAATTGCTGCACGGCCAACCCGCGCCCTGCGACGAACATATCTGGGAGTTGTCGCGCTTTGCCATCGAAACCGGCGGCAGCGACCACTTCGGCTTTTCCGAGATCACGATGGAATCGTTCGCCGCGATCCTGCGCTATGGCCACGAGCGCGGCATCGAACGCTATGTGACGGTGACCACGACCGCGATGGAACGCCTGCTGCGCCGCGGCGGCATCGTCACCGAGCGCCTCGGGCCGCCGGTGGTGATCGGGGTCGAGACCGCGGTTGCGCTGTATGTGGATATCGAGGCGACGTGCGCGGTGTTGTTCAACAAGCGGCTGGCGAGCTAAAAGGTACTACGGACGGCGGTGCACCGTAGGGTGGGCTCTCGAGCCCACGCGTTCATGCCCCGGTATACCCGGACGTTGATTTTCACCGTAAAGGATGGAAACCTCGGTCGGGTGTGTAGGAGCCGCATCCGCGTGGGCACGAGTGCCCACCCTACGGTGCGCTACGGTCGATGGTCCTTTTGACCTAGCCACTCAGCTCCAGCCGCATCATCTGCTCCATCCGCGCCGAACCCGGGCGTTGCGGCTCGGTTTCGCCGGTGGCGCGAAAACCGGCGCGCTCGTACAGCCTGCGCGCGGCCTCGTTGCCGCAGACGACGCCGAGCTGCATCGTACTGGCACCGCGGCCGCGCGCCCAGGCCAGCGCCGCGTCGAGCAGGGCGCCGGCGACACCGAGTCCGCGCGCTTGCGGCGCCACCCACACCTGGAACAGGTTCACGCGCAGCGGGTCGCCCGCATCGACCTTGGTCCAGGCGAGGCCCACCGCGGTGCCGGCAACAACCGCGACCAGCGGCAGGTCGCGCCCTGAAGTCGCGCCCAGGTTCAGGCGCCAGGCCCAGTCGGTGTCGCTGCGCGCCGCTTCCTCGGCCAGCGTGCTGCCGAAAGCGGCCGGGGCCTCGGCCAGCGCGCGCAGGCGCAGGTCGCGGTACAGCGGCCACTCGTGCGCCGCCAGCATGCGCACCGCCACGAGAGCATCTTGCACGTCTAGCGCCCTCATGCCAGCTGCCTGCGCAAGAACGAATAGGTCAGCGCCCACATGCGCGCCTGCTGGGTGTTGTTGGCCGCGCCGGCGTGGCCGCCCTCGGTGTTTTCCCAGTACAGCACGGCGTGGCCCTGCGCTTCCATCAGCGCCGCCATCTTGCGCGCATGGCCCGGGTGCACGCGGTCGTCGCGGGTCGAGGTCGTGAACAGCACCGCCGGATAGTGCTTGTCCTTGAACACGTTGTGGTAGGGCGAGTACTTGCCGATGAATTCCCACTGCGCCGGGTCGTCCGGGTCGCCGTACTCTCCCATCCACGAGGCGCCGGCCAGCAGCGTGTGGTAGCGCCGCATGTCCAGCAGCGGCACCTGGCACACCACCGCGTTGAACAGGTCGGGCCGCTGGGTGAGGGCGGCGCCCACCAGCAGGCCGCCATTGCTGCCGCCCATGATGCCGAGGTGGCGCGGGCTGCTGACCTGGCGCCGGATCAGGTCCCTGGCCACGGCCAGGAAATCGTCGAAGGCCTTCTGGCGCCGCTCCTTGAGCGCCGCCTGGTGCCAGCGCGGGCCGAATTCACCGCCGCCGCGGATGTTCGCCAGGACGTAGACGCCACCTCCCTCCAGCCAGCCGGCGCCGATCATGCCGCTGTAGGCGGGTTTCAGCGACACCTCGAAGCCGCCGTAACCGTAGAGCAGGGTCGGATTGGTGCCGTCGAGTTTCGCGTTGCGCCCCATGACGACGAAGTAGGGCACCAGCGTGCCGTCCTTCGACTTCGCCTCGAACTGGGACACGGTGTACGGCGCCGGGTCGAACCAGGCCGGCATCGCCTTCAGGCGATCGCGTTCGTCACTGCCGACGCGGCCAAGGTACAGCGTGGTCGGGGTCAGGAAGTCGGTCACGGTGAGGAAGTAGTCGTCCGAATCGATCTCGTCGAGCACGGATACGCCCAGGGTGCCGATGCCGGGCGTGGCAACCTCGCGCCTGGCCCAGGCCCCGTGCTCGCGGCGCAGTTCGACCAGGCGGTTCTTGACCTTGTCGAGCACGGTCAACAGCAGGGCGGAGCGGGTGGCCGCCACGCCGTCGAGGGAACTGGTGGCGGTCGGCGTGAACAAGGCCTCGAAATCGCGTTCGCCGCGCAGGAAGCGGTCGACATCGATGGCCAGCAGGCTGCCCTGCGGCCAGGTGCGCGCGCCGACGGTCCAGTCGGAGCGCAATTCGACCAGCAGCTGGTCGCGCACCGCGTAGGCGTTGGCGTCGTCCGGCTTGTCGATCTTGCGCAGCTTGTTGGGAAACTGCGCTTCGCGCAGGAACAGTTCGCTGCTGTAGAAGCCGATCTGGCGCGTGACGAATTCGCGCTCGAAACCCGGCGTCAGGTCCTTGCGCGCCGAGGCCGACAGGTCGTCAAAACCCGCTTCGAATACGAGGCGCGCATCCTGCAGCGGCGTGCCGCGTTTCCATTCCTTGACGATGCGCGGATAGCCGGAGGCGGTCATGCTGCCGGGACCGAAGTCGGTCGCGACGAACAGCGTGTCGTGGTCGATCCAGGCCACGCTGCTTTTCGCTTCAGGCAGGGCGAAGCCGCCGGCCACGAAGGCGCGCGCGTCGAGGTCGAATTCGCGCACCACGTCGGCGTCGCCGCCGCCGCGCGAGAGCGAGACCAGGCAGCGCGTGCCGTGCGGTTCCAGGTAGCGTACGCCGGCCCAGACCCAGTTGTCGCCTTCGCTGCGCGCCAGCGCATCGAGGTCGATCACGGTGTCCCAGCGTGGCGCGTCCTTGCGGTACTCATCGAGCGTGGTGCGGCGCCAGATGCCGCGCTCGTGCGCCGCGTCGCGCCAGAAGTTGTACAAATAGTCGCCATGGCGGCCGACGTAGGGGATGCGTTCCTTCGCATCGAGGATGCCCTGCAGGCGCGCGCGCAGCGCATCGTGGGCAGGGCCGCCGAGCGCTGCTTCCGACACCGCATTGCGGGCGCGCACCCAGTCCAGCGGCCGCGCGCCGCCGACGTCTTCCAGCCAAGCATATGGATCGGGTGCTGCCGATCCGGGATCACCCTGTGCTGCCGCTTTCTGCATCTGCCATCCTCGCTGCCGCGCGCCCCGATGGCGCGCCGATGACGTATATTATCAACAATCTTTCCCTGTCCAAGGTGCGCAACCAGCGATGGCCCTCTCGATCACCCGCAGCATAGGCGCGGCCGCCGGCGCGCGCGGCACCACGCGCGTCGTGCTGTGGGGAGCGGGCCTGTGGCTGGCGCTGCTGGTGGGGGCGATCCTGCACATGGCCGCCTCGCGCGCAGTCGAAGAAGAAGCCCGGCGCCGCTTCGAGAACGGCGCGCGCGCCACCCAGGAGCGCCTGGCCGTCACCATCAAGTCGTATACCGACGTCACGCGCTCGCTGGTGGCGCTGTTCGCGGCCGGCGACAGCCCGGTCACGCGGCTGCAGTTCCACCGTTACGTGAAGGCGCTCGACTTGCGCCGCAACTACCCGGCGGTCGATGCGGTGACCTACACCGAGATTGTGCGCGATGCCGAACGCGCCGCCTTCGAGGCCAGGGTGCGCGAGGACACCAGCGTCGATCCGAAGGGCTATCCCGGCTTCGCCATCACGCCGCCCGGACGCCGTCCTACCTACACCGTGCTGACCTATATCGAGCCGCCGGCCATGATGGACGGGAAGCTCGGGTTCGACATCGCCGCCAACCGGGCGCCGGCCGCCGCCATGGCGCAGGCGCGCGACCTTGGCGGCATCAGCGCCTCGGGCCATCCCATTGTGGTCCACAGGCCGACGCCGCACATCGCCCTGAACATGCGCGCGCCGGTCTACCGCGGCGGCGCGGCGCCGGCCACGGTGGCTGCGCGCCGCGCCGCCTATGTCGGCGGGGTCGGCGTGTCGTTCTCGGTGCCGGCCCTGGTCGAGGGCGCGCTCGGCAGACATGCCGGGGACCCGATGGCGCTGGCGCTGTTTGCCGCCCGTCCCGGCCAGGCAGGCGCGCCGCTGGCCGTGGGCTCGAACGACCGCCTGCTGTACGGCGACGGTAGCGTGCGCACGCGCGTGTTCGACGATGCCGCCAGCTTCCGCGCGGTGCTCCCGGTCGACTTCGGCGGCAGCCTGTGGAAGGCCCATTTCAGCGCCCCCAAGAGCGTCATGTACCAGGACCTCGACAGCCGCCTGCCGCTGATCGCGCTGGCGGTCGGCTTTGCGGCCACGCTGCTGGTCTACAGCCTGTTCCTGTCGCTGTACTGGTCGCGCCGCGGCGCCATCGAGCAGCGCACCCTGCTCGACACGGTGCTCGACAACCTCGACGCCTTTGTGTACATGAAGGACCGCGACCGCCGCTTTCGCTATGTGAACGCGAAGACGGCGCAGGCGCTCGGACGCAGCGTGGAGCGCATTGTCGGCCTTATCGACCGCGACGTGATGCCGGCCGACCTGGCCGACGCCGCCTGGGAGCGCGCACGCACGGCCTTCGACGGCACCCGCCGCGCCAGCCAGGTCGAGGTGGTGCTGTCCGACGGCGTGCCGCGCCAGCTATGGGAAGTGAAGGTGCCGCTGCGCGTCGATGGCGACGTCGCCAGCGTGCTGTGCGTGGCCACCGACGTCACCGAACTGCACCAGCTGAAAGCCGCGGCCGACGCCGCCAACCAGGCGAAAAGCGACTTCCTGTCGAACATGAGCCACGAGATCCGCACGCCGATGAACAGCATCATCGGCATGACCCACCTGGCCCTGAAGGCGGCGCAAGGGACCACCAACGAGCCGAAGCTGCGCGATTACCTGGACAAGATCTTCCACGCGGGCCAGCACCTGCTGGGGATCATCAACCATATCCTCGACTTTTCGAAAATCGAGGCCGGGCGCCTCGAGCTGGAACTGCGCGACTTCCGCCTGGAGTCGCTGATGCACAACGTCGAGACCCAGCTCGGCGACGCCGCGCGCGCCAAAGGGCTGCGCCTCGAGTTCGACGTCGCGCCGCAACTGGCGCGGCCGCTGCGCGGCGATCCGCTGCGCCTGGAGCAGGTGCTGCTCAATTTCGTCGGCAACGCCATCAAGTTTTCCGAACACGGCACGGTGGCGGTGCGTGCGCGCGCCAGCGGCAGCGTCGACGCGTCCGCCGGCGAAACCCTGGTGCGTTTCGACGTCGAAGACCGCGGCATTGGCATCGACCCGGATGCGTTGGCGCAGCTGTTCGCGCCCTTCCACCAGGCCGATCCTTCGACCACGCGGCGCTACGGCGGCACCGGGCTGGGGCTGGTGATCAGCAAGCAACTGGCCGAACTGATGGGCGGCGAGGCCGGCGTCGAGAGCGAGCCGGGACGCGGCAGCACTTTCTGGTTCACGGCGCGCCTGGGGCAGGGCGGGGTACAGGAAGCGCCGCCGCCGGCCGCGGCGGGCACGCAGCGCCTCGACGGTGCGGCCATCCTGCTGGTCGAGGACAATGCCTTCAGCCAGCAGGTCGGGCGCGAACTGCTGGAGCATGCGGGTGCGTCGGTCGTCGTCGCCGGCAACGGCAGCGAGGCGCTCGATGCCTTGCGGTTTCAGCGCTTCGATTGCGTGCTGATGGACGTGCAGATGCCGGTGATGGACGGTTTCGAGGCCACCCGCCGCATCCGCGCCGACCCGCTGCTGCGCGATACGATGGTGATCGCGATGACGGCCAACGCCGGAGTGGAAGACCAGGCGCGCTGCATGGCGGCCGGCATGAACGCATTCCTGACCAAGCCGGTGGTGCCCGCGCAGCTGGCGGCGGCGATCGCGCAGGCAATCGGCCGCGGCGCCGGTCCGGCGCAGGAGGCGCAGGAGGAGCAGGATAGCGCGGGCGATCCGCCACCGGACCCCGGCGTCGCAGGCGCGCCCCTGTTCGACACCGCCGTGCTTGCCGCCACCTTCGGCGACGACCCCGCGAAAATGCGCAAGTTCGCCTTCATGTTCCTCGACAGCGCGCGCGACGGCCTGGCCGAGATCGACGTCGCACTGGCGGCGGGCGACCTCGCGCGCGCCGCCGCTGTCGCGCACCGCCTGAAATCCTCGGCGCGGGCGGTGGGCGCGCTCGGCTTCGCCGACCTGTGCGCGGAACTCGAGCGCCAGCACGCGGACAAGAACGAGGACAAGCGCGAGCAAGCTCAGGCAAAAGCCCTGGGAACCCGTCTGCACAGCATCTTTGCGCGCCTCGAACGGCAGGTCGCAGCGGAACTTGGCGCGCGCGCCACGGACGGGCGCTGACCTTGCCCGTGCCCGTCCTGTGCCTTTCTTTGCGCCCGCAAAGAGAGTATCCTCTTGCGCCTGAGCTCTCCAATCCACCATCTCCGATGTCCTCCACGATCACCCCCGGCCTCCTGATTTTGCACGGCAACCAGATGGAAATGCTGCGCGAAGCCGTCTTCGACTGGCTGCGCCGGCACCCGCTCGGGCCGCTGGAGCAGGAAACGATCCTGGTGCAATCGAACGGTTTCGCCGAATGGCTGAAAATCGCGCTGGCCGAGGAACTCGGGGTGTGCGCCGCCACGCGCGTGGCGCTGCCGGCGCGCTTCCTGTGGGAAGCCTACCGCGCCATGCTCGGGCGCGAACGGGTGCCCAGCCGCTCGCCCTTCGACCGCGATCCGCTGACCTGGCGCCTGATGCGCTTGCTGCCGACGCTGCTCAAGGAACCGGTGTTCGCGCCGCTGACGCATTTTCTCGGCGACGGCTGCCCGGAACGGCGCCTGCAACTGGCCGAGCGTTTGTCCGACCTGTTCGACCAGTACCAGGTGTACCGCGCCGACTGGCTGACCGATTGGGAAATCGGGCGCGACCAGTTGCGCCGGCCGAACGCCGACCCGCTTCCGATGGCGCCCGACCAGCTGTGGCAGGCGCGCCTGTGGCGCGCGGTGCACGAGAGCGTGCCGCCGATGCAGCGCGGCAGCGGCCGCGCCGCGATCCACGAAGTGTTCGTCACCAAGATCCTGTCCGGCGATCCACCCTCGGGGCGCCTGCCGCGGCGCGTGGTGCTGTTCGGGATGTCGGCCCTGCCATACCAGACCCTGCAGGCGATCGCCGCGCTGTCGCGCCACACCCAGGTGCTGCTGGCGGTGCCGAATCCCTGCCAGTTCTACTGGGGCGACATCATCGAGGGCCGCGAGCTGCTGAAGGCCGCCCATAAACGCCAGCCGGCGCGCGGCGGCGTCGACCTGGCCACGCTGCCGATCGAGGAGCTGCACGCGCACAGCCACCCGCTGCTGGCGAGCTGGGGCCGCCAGGGGCGCGACTTCGTGCGCATGCTCGACGAATTCGACAACGAAGAAGGCCGCCCGGAGACTGAGGGCATTACCAAACTTCGGCTCGATTTGTTCTCGGACGGCGACGGCGACACGCTGCTGCAGCAGGTGCAGGCGGCGGTGCGCGACATGCGTCCGCTCGACGAGCATCCGCACGAACCGCCCGCGCCCGGCGACCGTTCGATCGAATTCCACGTCACCCACAGCACCCAGCGCGAGGTCGAGGCCCTGCACGACCAGTTGCTGTCGTGGTTCGAAGGAGATCCGAGCCTGCGTCCGCGCGACATCGTCGTCATGGTGCCGGACATCGACACCTTCTCGCCCGCGATCCACGCCGTATTCGACCAGCACAAGCGCAGCGACCCGCGCCACATCCCGTTCGAGATCGGCGACACGCGCGACCGCAGCGTCAACCCGCTGCTGGTCGCGCTCGAATGGCTGCTGCGCCTGCCGCAGCAGCGTTGCCGCCAGAGCGAAATCCGCGACCTGCTCGACGTGCCGGCGGTGGCCGCGCGCTTCGGCGTGCACGAGGACGACCTGCATACGCTGGGCGCCTGGATCGACGGCGCCGGCGTGCGTTGGGGCCTGGACAAGGAACACCGCGCCGGCCTCGGCCTCGGTGCGGCCGGTGAGCAGAACGCCTGGATCTTCGGCGTGCGGCGCATGCTGCTCGGTTACGCCAGCGGCGCCGGCGCGCGCTTCGGCGACATCGAGCCCTACGGCGAAGTCGGCGGGCTGGATGCCGCGCTGGCCGGTTCGCTGGCCCAGTTCGTCGAAGCCCTGCTCGAGTGGCGCGGCCGCCTGGCGCAGCTGCGCACGCCGGCCGAATGGGTGGTGCAGGCGCGCGCGCTGCTGCTGTGCTTTTTCGACGGCCGCGAGGAGGGCGACCGCCTGACGCTGGCCCAACTGGGCGAAGCGCTCAATTGCTGGCTCGAGATGACCGACGCGGGCGGCTTCGATGAACCGGTGCCGCTCGCGGTGCTGCGCGAAGCCTGGCTCGGCCAGATCGACCAGCCGACCCTGAACCACCAGTTCGTCTCGGGCGGCGTCACCTTCTGCACCCTGATGCCGATGCGCGCGGTGCCGTTTCGCGCCGTCTGCCTGCTCGGCATGAACGATGGCGACTTCCCGCGCCGCACCCCGCAAAACGACTTCGACCTGCTGGCCTTGCCCGGCATGAGCCGCCCCGGCGACCGCTCGCGCCGCGACGACGACCGCTACCTGATGCTCGAAGCGCTGCTCGCCGCGCGCGACAAGCTGTACTTGAGCTGGGTCGGGCGCAACGTGCGCGACAACAGCGAGCAGCCGGCCTCGGTGCTGGTGGCGCAGCTGCGCGACTACCTGCACGCCGGCTGGAACGTCGACCTGGCCACGCTCACGACCGAACACGCGCTGCAGCCGTTCAGCCGCCGCTATTTCGAGGAGGGCGGTTTGCTGACCTATGCGCGCGAATGGCGCACGGCCCATGGCCAGGACGGTGGCGAGGCCGGCGACGGCATCGACACGCTGCCGCGCTACGAACTCGAACCCGACTTCCGCCTGAAGCTGTCCGACCTTGCCAGCTTCGTGCGCCAGCCGGCGCGCTACTTCTTCCGCCGCCGCCTGGCCGTGGTGTTCAATGCGGCCGAAGTGATTGGCGAGGACGAGGAACCGTTTTCGCTGGACGCGCTGGAACGCTACTTCCTGGAAGACAGCCTGCTCGACGACCTGGGCCAGGCCGAGCCCTTGGGCGAAGTGCGCCAGCGGCTGGAAGAGCGCGCGCAGCGGCTGGCGCGCGAAGGCGTGCTGCCGATCGGCCTGGTCGGGCGCCAGTGGCAGCAGCAGTTGGTCGACGGCCTGGTGCCGGTGCGCAGCAGCTGGCTGGCCCTGGGGGCGCGCTTCCCCGAAGCCGCGCCCAAGTTGGCGATCAGCCTGGATTTTGACGGCCTGGTGCTGGAAGACTGGATCGACCGCCTGCGCAGCGACGGGGAGCAGACGGCCTGGCTGATGCAGACCTCGTCCAAGGTGCTCGACAAGAAGGGCGCGCCGCGCGGCGACAAGCTGATCGTGCCCTGGCTGCGCCAGCTGGCGGCCAGCGCCGCCGGGGCCAGCTTCACCGGCTACCTGGTGGCGCGCGACGCGCTGGTGACGATGGCGCCGATTGATCGTGAGGAAGCGCTGGCGGTGCTGGGCAATATCGTCTGGCTGTGGCAGCGCAATCTCGACGCGCCCTTGCCGGTCGCCTGCAAGACCGCGCTGGCGGAGTTGGCGAAGGGCGATGCCCGCGCCACCTACGACGGCAAGCACGACGCCAGGGGCGAGGTGGAGGGCGAACCTTGTCTTGCGCGCCTGTGGCCGGAGTTCGCGCAGCTGGTCGGCGCTGGCGGCTGGCCCGACCTGGCGCAGGACTTGTACGGTGGGCTTGTGGACTGGATGACCAGGCATATCGAGGTCGCGCAGCATGCCGGGGCAGCGTCGGAGGAAGCGCAATGAGCCGCCTGCTCGACGCCTTGACCTTCCCCCTGCACGGCTCGCGCCTGATCGAGGCCAGCGCCGGCACCGGCAAGACCTGGACCATCGCCGCCCTCTACCTGCGCCTGGTGCTCGGCCACGGCGGCGCCGACGCCTTTGTCCGGCCCTTGTTGCCGGCGCAGATCCTGGTGATGACCTTTACCCGCGCCGCCACGCGCGAATTGTCCAACCGGGTGCGCGAGCGCCTGGTCGGCGCCGCCGCCTATTTCCGCGGCGAGGCGAAAGAGTCCGATCCCTACCTGGAAACCCTGGCCGCCGGCTACGGCACGGACAGCGAACGCCAGATCGCCGCGCACCGCCTGGTGCTGGCCGCCGAGACGATGGATGAAGCGGCCATCTTCACGATCGACGCCTGGTGCCAGCGCATGCTGCGCGAGCACGCCTTCGATTCCGGCAGCCTGTTCGACGAGGAGCTCGTCAGCGACGAGCGCGCGCTGTTCGAGGACGCGGCCCACGACTATTGGCGCCAGCACGTCTATCCGATGGACAGCGATTGCCTCACCGCGCTGCTGGCCTGCTGGCGCGACGTCGGCGCCATGAAGGCGGACGTGCGCGACCTGGTCGGGCGCACCGCCACGCTTGGCATGGCCGACCCGGAACCGCTGGCCAGCCTGGTCGAACGCACCCAGCGCAGCCTGGCGCTGGAACTGGCGCGCGTGAAATCGGGCTGGGCCGGACGCATCGACGAGATGGAGCGCTGGATCGCCGCGCAGCGCGACATCGATCCGAAGGCCTTTAACGGCAGCAAACTGCGCCAGGACTGGACCACCAACTGGTTCGCCGCGCTGCGCACCTGGGCCGGCGACGCCACACTGGTCGCGCCGGCGCTCACCGACGCCGCCTGGAACCGCCTGACGCCGCACGGGATCGAAGGCGCCTTCGGCAAGGGGTTCCACGCGGTCGTGCCGGAATGCTTCGGCTGCACCGACAGCCTGCGCGAAGCGCTGGCCGCGATCGAACCGCTGCGCCATGCGCTGTTGCGCCACGCGGCCGGCCACATCGCGCGCCGGATGCAGGAGCTCAAGGCGCGCAACCGCCAGTTCGGCTTCGCCGACATGCTGGCGCGCCTGAAGGAAGCGCTCGAAGGCGCCAACGGCGAAGCGCTGCGCCAGCGCATCGTGAACCAGTTCCCGGTCGCGCTGATCGACGAATTCCAGGATACCTCGCCCGACCAGTACCGCATCTTCGACCTGCTGTACCGGGTCGAGGCCAACGATCCGGAGCAGGGCCTGCTCCTGATCGGCGACCCCAAGCAGTCGATTTACGGTTTCCGCGGCGCCGACATCCACAGCTACCTGGCTGCGCGCAGCGCCACCGAGGGACGCCACTACCAGCTCGGCACCAACTACCGCTCCACCGCCGCGCTGGTCGAGGCGGTGAACCAGCTGTTCCGCTATGCCGAAGGCCATGGCGAACATCCGGGCCACGCCGCCGGCGCCTTCCGCTTCCGCCGCGGCCCGGTCAATCCGCTGCCCTTCGAGGCGGTGCGCGCCGCCGGCCGCGGCGCTCACCTGGTCGGCGTCGAGGGACCCTACCAGGCGCTGGCGCTGTGCACCACCGCCCAGGAAGACATGAAGGCGGACGAACACCGCGCCTTCTTCGCCGGCCACTGCGCCGAGCACATCGTCGGCTTGCTCAACGATCCGCAGGTCGGTTTCGCCGAACCCGACCCGGAAGCACTGGGCGGGCGCTTCGTGCGCCTGCAGCCGGCCGACATTGCCGTGCTGGTGCGCGACCGCAAGGAGGCGGCCGCCGTGCGCCAGGCGCTGGCGCGGCGCAAGGTCGCCAGCGTCTACCTGTCCGACAAGGATTCCGTCGTCGAGAGCGAAGAGGCGGCGGACGTGCTGCGCTGGCTGTATGCGGTCGCCAGCCCGCTCGACGGCACCCTGGCGCGCGCCGCGCTGGCCACGCGCACGGCCGGCTTGCCGCTGGCCGACCTGGCCAGGCTCTCGGGCGACGAAACGGTCTGGGAAGAGCGGGTCGAGCAATTGAAAGCCCTGCACGCAACCTGGCAGCGCCAGGGCGTGCTGGCCATGCTGCGCCGCTTCATCCATGAACTCGGCCTGCCGGCGCGCCTGTTGCGCGAGGCGGGCGGCGAGCGCCGGCTGACCAATCTGCTGCATCTGGCCGAACTGCTGCAGGAAGCAAGCACCCAGCTCGACGGCGAGCAGGCGCTGATCCGCTGGTTCGCCGAGCAGATCGAAGGCCTGGGCGAGGGCGGCGACGAGCGTGTGCTGCGCCTGGAAAGCGACGCCAAGCTGGTGAAGGTCATCACCGTGCACAAGTCGAAGGGCCTGGAATACCCGCTGGTCTACCTGCCGTTCGCGGCCAGCGTGCGCAAGACCGACCGGCGCCGGCGCAGCTTCTTCGAATACATGGGCGAGGATGGCGGCCGGCGCATCGACCTGGCGCTGACGGAAGAAGCGATGGCGGCGGTCGACCGCGCGCGCCTGGAAGAGGATCTGCGCTTGCTGTATGTCGCGCTGACGCGCGCGCGCTACTTCCTGTGGCTGGGCGTGGCGGCCGTGGCCAGCCGCAAGAAGGACGAGAACAGCCTGCACGAGTCGGCCCTCGGCTACCTGATGAGCGGCGGCGCGCCGGTACCCACCAGCATGGTGGAGGAACACCTGGAACGCCTGCGCGGCAATTGCGCCGGCATTCACCTGTACACGCTCGACGTGCTCGATCCGCCCGACGGCTGCACGGTGCTCGACCGCGTCGAGGACCGGCCAGCGCTGGTGGAAGCGGCGCCCTTCGAGGCCGACTTCGAACGCAACTGGGCGGTCGGTTCCTTCACCTCGATCACGCGCCACACCACCGCGCCGCCGATGCGCGCGGCCGAGGAAACGCTGCTCGAAGACGAGGAACCGGCGCCGGCCCTGCGCACCGAAGACGCGCCCTGGCATCGCTTTCCGCGCGGCTCGGTGCCGGGCAACTTCCTGCACGAGCAGCTCGAATGGATCGGGCAGGAAGGCTTCGACGCGATCGACGATCCGCATTTCGATGCGCGCCTGGCGCAGCGCATCGAACGCGCGGGCTGGGGCCACCGGCTCGAGGATGCGACCGCCTGGCTGCGCACCGTGGTCGCCACGCGCCTGCCGCCGATCGGCGCCAGCCTCGCCGAGATCACCGAGACGCTGCCGGAGATGGAATTCTGGTTCCCCAGCGAGGGCCTGGACCTGGCCGCGCTCGACCGCCTGTGCCGCCGGCGCCTGCTGGGCAAGACCGTGCGTCCGTTGCTGCCGGAACGCGAGCTGCACGGCATGCTCAAGGGCTTTGCCGACCTGGTGTTCGAACACCAGGGCAAATACTGGGTACTCGACTACAAATCGAACGCGCTCGGCCCGAACGATGCTGCTTACACAAAACGGGCGATGGAAGAGGGGATGGCCGGCCATCGCTACGACATCCAGGGGGCGATCTACATGCTGGCCCTGCACCGGCTCTTGCGCAGCCGCCTGGGCGAGCACTACGACCCGGCGCAGCAGCTGGGCGGCGCCGTGTTCCTGTTCCTGCGCGGGATCGCCAACACCACGACGCACGGCTGCTGCCTGCTCGAACCGGACGTCGAACTGCTCGACGGCCTCGATCAACTGCTGGGAGGCTGACGCATGAAGCATGACGCACACACTGCCGTCGCCTTGTGGGAAGAAGCGGCGCGCCTGACGGAGGCCGGCGAACTGCGGCGCCTCTCGAGCGCCTTTGCCCGGTTCGTCGATTCGCTGGGCCCCGTCGCGCCGCCGGTGCTGCTGGCGGCGCTGGTGCTGTCCGAACTCGAGGGACGCGGCCACAGCTGCCTGCAAATGGCCGACCTGGCACATGATCCGGCCGGACTGCTCGGCTGGACCCGGGAAGCATGGCAGGCGCTGGCCGGCACGGTCGCGCCGCTGCCGAAAAACGCCAAGGCCTGGGCCGCCCAGCTGGCGGCCTGCGAACAGGTCTGGCAGGTAGGCGAATTCGATTTCGGCGCGCCGCTGGTGTTGGACGGCGAGCGCCTGTATCTGCGCCGCTACTGGCGCGACGAAACGCTGGTGGCGAACAGCATTCGTGAACGCGCCGCCGCCACGCATCCGGTCGAAGCAGCCCAGGCGCGTACCTGGCTCGACCTGCTGTTCGCGTCGCAGCGCGCCTCGGCGAAACCGGACTGGCAGAAGCTGGCCTGCGCGGTGGCCCTGCGCGGCTCGGTCGCAATCATCACCGGCGGCCCCGGCACCGGCAAGACCTATACGGTGGCGCGCCTGCTGGCGCTGCTGTTCGCGGTCGCCCCGGACGCGGCCCGGCAGCGCATCGCGCTGGCCGCGCCGACCGGCAAGGCCGCGGCACGCCTGAAGCAGTCGATCGACAAGGCGCTGACCGACCTCGCCGAGCGCGTCGGCGAAGCGCTGCCGCTGCGCGAGCTGACCAGCCGCATGGGCGCTGCGCGCACCCTGCACAGCCTGTTGGGCGCGCGCCCCGACACCCGCAGCTTCGCCCACCACGCCGGCAATCCGCTCGAGGTCGACGTGCTGATCGTCGACGAAGCCTCGATGGTGCACCTGGAGATGATGGCTTGCCTGCTCGACGCGCTGCCCGCGGGCGCCACCCTGATCCTGCTGGGCGACAAGGACCAGCTGGCCTCGGTCGAAGCCGGCGCCGTGCTGGGCGACCTCTGCCACGACGCCCAGTCCGGCGGCTACAGCCGTGCAACCGCCGACTACGTGTTCGACGCCAGCGGCGAGGAACTGCCGCCCGAATTCCTCGGTACGGCCGGACCGCTGGCCCAGCAGACCGTGATGCTGCGCCACAGCCGCCGCTTCGGCGGCCCAATCGGGCAGCTGGCGCTGGCCGTGAATGCCGGCGATGCGCCCGCCTCGGAAGCGGTGCTGCGCGCCGAAGGCGAAGGCGCGCTGCGCTGGATCGAAGGCGCGCACCAGCACCAGGTCGTGAGCCTGGCGCTGGCGGGCTACCAGCCCTATCTCGAACTGCTGCGTGCCGGCCCGGGTGCGGACCATGAGGACTGGGTCCGCGCCGTCTTGCAGCGCTTCGAAGCCTTCCGCATCCTGTGCGCGGTGCGCGAAGGGGAGTGGGGCGTGGCGGGCCTGAACACGGCGATCGAGGCGAGCCTGCAGACGGCCGGCCTGCTGCGCCGCGCCGGCGAATGGTATGCCGGGCGTCCGGTCATGGTGACCCGCAACGACTATGGCACCCGCGTCTTCAACGGCGACATCGGCCTGACCCTGGCCGACCCGGCACGCCCCGGTTCGCTGCGCGTCTACTTCCTCGAAGGCGACGACGTACGCAGCGTGCTGGCCACGCGCCTGCGCAGCGTCGAGACGGCGTTTGCGATGACGGTCCACAAGTCGCAGGGCTCCGAGTTCAGCCACACGGTGCTGGTGCTGCCCGAAGACCGCCACGGCATCCTCACGCGCGAACTGGTCTACACAGGTATCACCCGCGCCAGCGCGCAATTCACGCTGGTGACGCCGCACGGGTCGGTGCTGGCCGAGGCGGTGGCGCGACGGACGCACCGGGCGAGTGGCCTGCGTCATTTGATCGAGCGCTGAAAAGCCCCGGCGGTAGGGTGGACGGCTTTACCGCCGACGCTTGCCGGCCGTGGTCTCGTGGCCGTCCACGCGTTCGGTGAACTGGTGCGATGATCTCCCTGGTACGGAACGCGTGGGCGGCGCACACGTCGCGTCGACGCATGCTATCCGGTGGAGCCGACCGCCCTACACGCGCGTACTGGTCCTGAAAGTAGGGTGGACCGGGCGGCGAACCGCTTTGTCCACGCGTTACCTGTGCCCAGCCTGCGGCTTGCCTCACAGCGTTCCGACCGTGCCGGCGTTGCACCGCGTACGCTCGAGAGCGCACCCTACAAAGACGTGTTATCCGGCCAGTCCCTTGCGCACGAGCTCATCGACCAGCCAGTTCATGTCGACCCCACGCTCTTTCGCCAGCGCCTGCAACTGCGCCACCAGTTCGCCATTCAATTTGACCGCAAACGGCACCAGCCCCAGCGCGCGGTCGCGCTCACGCTGTTCGCGCTTGTCGACCGGCGCGGCATCCGCGGCGCCGAAGCTGGCGTTGCGCGCGCCCATCTGGTTCATGATTTTCTTGGCGTCGCTCTTGGCAAGGTCGGTTTTTTTCATTGGAAGCTCTCGTGTTGTTCGCCGCATTCTACCCGTAATGCACAATCGACAGCGCAGCCGGGCGATAACAGCCATAAGCAAATCGCATAAGCCAGATATCGAACAGACTTATAGCCGAAATGCGAAACCGAAATTGGATTTATATCTGCCAATGCCCTACACTGACTTCATCGATCAAATATCACTGACACAGGAGCAGCCATGGATGCCATTTTGAATTCGTTTCACCGCTTTGACACCCCGATCACCTCCGCACGCGTGAAGACTTTCCTGCGCCGCGCTTTCGAGCTGGCAGGCGCACCGTACGCGGACGGCCACTCGGCGCCGCTGTAATTCCCGAGTTTCGGGAGCACGCATGAAAAAACCGCCAGCAGGCGGTTTTTTTTTCGTCGTTACGGTCCCGCAGGCCCGCAAATTCAACCGATCAATTGCGGCGCTTGCGCACGACCACGACCTTCTTCTTGGTCGCCACCACCTTGGCCTTGCTGCGCACGCCAGCCTTGACCTTGACCTTGACCTTGACGACGCGGCCGCTGGCGGCCTTGATGCGCGCGCCACCGCTGCTGGCGGCGATGCGCGGGGCGCGGCTGCCTGCTTTCATGACGCGCGACGAACGCGCCGCCTTGGCGATGCGCGCCACCGGTGCCTCTTCGCCGGCGATGTAGCGGCGCACGTTGAGGGCGTCGAGGATGCGCGCCGACGAAGCGCCGGCGTTGAGCAGCACCATGGTCGCGTTCTTGCCGCCGGCCTTGATGCTCATGATCAGGCAGCGGCCCGCTTCCTGGATGTAGCCGGTCTTCGACAGGCCGATGTCCCAGCCCTTGGCGCCAACGAGGCGGTTGGTGTTGTGGTATTCGACTTCACGGCCATTGATGCTCACCAGGTTCTTGGCATCGGTGGTGCGGTCGGTGATTTCCTTGTAATGGGAGGCGGCCTGCGCCATCTTGACCAGGTCGGCCGCGGTCGAGCGGTTGTTCGGCGACAGGCCGGTCGGCTCCTCGATCACGGTATTGCTCATGCCGAGGGTGGCGATCTTGCGCCGCACCGCGGCCTTGAATGCCGGCAAGCCGCCCGGGTAGGTGCGGCCCAGCGCGGCGGCGGCGCGGTTGTCCGAGGACATCAAGGCCAGCTGCAGCACGTCGCCGCGCGGGATGCTGGCGCCGACCGGCACGCGCGAGGTGCTGTGTTTCAGGGTATCGACGTCGCTGCGGTCGATCTCGATCAGCTCGTTCATGTCCTGCTTCGCGTCGAGGATGACCATCGCGGTCATCAGCTTGGTCAGCGAAGCGATCGGCACGACCGCGCCGGCATTCTTTTCCAGCAAAATCTTGCCGGTGTCGTCTTCGACCACCAGCACCGATTGCGATCCGAACGGCACCGCGATGGCGGCAGCAGACGAGATCGACAACAGGGCGGCGGCGAGCAGTTTTTTGATCATGGATGTCAGGGTAGGTGTCGGATTGAAGGCCAGGCGCTGGGGAGGCGCGGCGTTATCTTGCTATAGGGCACATCAGAAGAGTGGACGATAGCATTGACATTTCCTCGTGTCTATGGCGCACGGACGAAAACCGACCTCAACTGTGAAATTTCGAGACAAAAAAGGCCCTGCGGTGTCGCAGAGCCTTTCTAGACAAGCAATTACGTCGCTTATTTGCGAATTTACGCGAAGTTCAGACGCGCGCGTCGCTGCTTACTTCGACTGGTAGATCTTGTCGAATTCGCCGCCATCGTCGAAGTGGACTTTCTGGGCATTGCGCCAGCCGCCGAACAGTTCGTCGACCGAGAACAGGCTGATCGGCTTGTAGTTGCCTGCAAACTTTTTCATTACCGCTTCGTTACGCACGCGCATGAAATGCTTGGCGCCGATTTCCTGGCCGGCCGGCGAATACAGGAAGTTCAGGTAAGCCGTTGCCTGCTTGCGCACGCCGCGGCGGTCGACCACCTTGTCGACCACGGCCACCGGCGACTCGGCCAGGATCGACACGCTCGGGTAGACCACCTCGAAATTGTCGCCGAACTCGGCGCGCACCATGCTCACTTCGTTTTCGAAAGTCACCAGGGCATCGCCGATCTGGCGCTGGGTGAAGGTGGTGGTCGCGGCGCGCCCGCCCGCGTCCAGGATCGGCACGTTCTTGAAGATGCGGCCGACCAGCGCGCGCGCCTGGGCTTCGGTGCCGCCCTTTTGCTTCAGCACCGAGCCCCAGGCCGCCAGGTAGGTGTAGCGGCCGTTGCCGGCGGTCTTCGGGTTCGGGATGATGACTTGGACGCCCGGCTTGGCCAGGTCTTCCCAATTCTTGATGCCTTTCGGATTGCCTTTACGGACCAGGAACACCATGGTCGAGTAGTAGGGCGCCGCGTTGTTCGGGAATTTCTTCGCCCAGTCCTTGGCGACCAGTCCGCGGTCGGACAGCATGTCGATGTCGTTGGCCTGGTTCATCGTCACCACCGACGCTTCCAGGCCATCGGCTACGGCGCGCGCCTGCTTGCTCGAGCCGCCGTGCGACTGCTTGATCGTCACGGTTTCGCCCGTGCTCTGCTTCCAGCTCGCGATAAAGGCCGGATTGACGTCCTTGTACAATTCGCGCGCGACGTCGTAGGAGACGTTGAGCAGTTCGAGCGAGGCGGCGCTGGCCGACAGGGGCAGGGCGGCGCCCACGGCGAGCGCGAGGATCCAGCGGCGCAGCGGTAAGAATGGGGTGCTTGGCATATTTTTCTCGCTTTTTAAATACAATGGGAACAGCGTTCATGTTCCATTTATTCACGGGAAAACGGAAGAATACTTTCGTCATATGCTTAGAAGATATTTGAACGCGCTGCGCTTCCGGCAAGGCTCGGCTTGCCGCCGCGCAAGCTTGGCACCGCCTCCGGCAAGCTCTGCGGCTTTCGGTGTATAGTCCGCACATTCACCGGCCATGCCAAAAGCATGTAGCCGGGCAATAGCAACAGTCATCAAGAATTACTGGGTCAGACGTTCATGGGTATCGACATTCGCAAAGCAGTACCGGCCGACGCCGTTTCCGCTTGCCACTTGCTGCGCCGCTCGATCGAGGAGGTCTGCGCGCCGGACCACCGCGGCCGGCCCGGTGTGCTCGATAGTTGGCTCTCCAACAAGACGCCGGAAACCGTCGCCGCCTGGTTCGCGTCGCCGGCGAACTACGCCATCGTTGCCGAACGCGACGGACAATTGCTGGGCCTGGCCCTGCTGACGCCGGCCGGCAAGATGGCCTTGTGCTATGTCGAGCCGGGCGCCTTGCGCAGCGGTGTCGGGCGCGCCATGGTGGCGGCCGTCGAGGAACAGGCACGCGCCTGGAATATCCGCAAGCTGCACCTGCACAGCCCCGAAAGCTGCACCAGCTTCTACGAGCGCCAGGGCTACGTGAACGCCGGCCTCGAAAAGTCCTGCTATGGGCTTGACTGCAGCCTGATGTGGAAGCAGCTTGATGCTGCTGCGCAAGAGGCGGAAGCGCGCAGCAAGCGTTTCTGCAAATGCAGCGACTAGTAGCGGCTGAGTTGTAAAAAAAGCCGTGAAAAAGCAACAAGACACGTCTTTTGTGCGGCATCTCCTTAAGCTATAGTACCGGCTTCGCAAAGATGAGTACTTTATGGCTTCCCGCAGAGATTTTCTTCAGCACGGCATGCGCCTGTCCGCCCTCGGCGCACTGGCACCGACACTCATTCTCCCCGCCGGCGTAGCGCAAGCGGCGCCGCAAGCCGCACCGGCCGACCTGACGCCGCCGCCCGACCTGTTCGACGCCCAGCTGCTCGACCTCGATTTCTGGGTCAAGCCGCGCACGCTCTCGGTGACGCGCCCGCAAAGCGGCGAGCGCGCCACGGTCCTGTACTGGAAGGACGGCCAGATGATCGACTCGGCCTACGAGCAGCTGTGCCACCTGCTGCGCGACGTCAACGGCCGCGCCACCGCGCCGATCGACCCCAAGCTGCTCGAAATGCTGTGGGGCACCCAGGCCTTCATCGCGCGCTACGGCATGACCCAGCCGCTCGAGATCCTGTCCGGCTACCGCACCCCGGCGTCGAACGCGCGCCTGCAGGAGCAAGGCATCCCGGCCGCGCGCAAGTCGCTGCACATGTCGGGCAAGGCGGCCGACATCCGTATTTCCAGCCTGAACGAGGAAGTGCTCGGCGGCCTGATCCGCAGCTTCCGCCAGGGCGGCGTCGGCTATTACTATCGTTCCGGCCCGAAAGGCGGCTGGATCCATGCCGACACCGGCCTGAACCGCACCTGGAAGGGCTAAGTGGCCTCCAAGCGGCCTGTCAAGCCTGTCAGGGTTGAGAGGCTTGCGGGCGCCATCATTGCGGAAGTTTTTGCTATCTTGAGAACTGCGGGGCGATGTTCCCATTGCCGCCCGCGCTTGCATTCTTGAGGAGGACTGTATGGCAACAATGAACGCACCCACACTGGACCGCCGCACCGGTCCCGAGCGCCGTACCAACGTGCGCGAGGGCCGCTCGGCCATGTCGGCACTCGACTACCTGGCGATGGCCTTGCTGATCATCGGCGGCCTGAACTGGGCCCTGGTCGGCCTGTTCGAGGTCGACATGGTCGCCACCATCTTCGGCCCCGGCAGCCCGGCGACGCGCCTGGTCTACGTGCTGGTCGGCCTGGCCGCGCTGTACTCGATCTATACGACGGCGAAGATGGCGGGAGCGAAGCGCCATCGCTAACGGGAACGTCCACCAAGCCGTGCGTGTCGGCCTGATCTCCGATACGCACGGGCTGTTGCGTCCCGAAGCGCTGGACTTCCTCGCCGGCTGCGACCATATCGTCCACGGCGGCGACATCGGCAACGCCGACATTCTCGCGCGCCTGGCGCAGATCGCTCCATTGACGACCGTACGCGGCAACAACGACCGCGAAGCCTGGGCGCGCGCCATTCCCGTCACGGCCACGCTGAAGCTCGGGAAGGTCGCGCTGTATGCGATCCACGACCTGAAGGAACTCGACGTCGACCCGGCCGCAGCCGGCGTGCGCATCGTGGTGTCGGGGCACTCGCACCGGCCGTCCAGTGTCGAGCAGGATGGCGTCCTTTACATCAACCCTGGCAGCGCCGGGCGGCGCCGTTTCAGCCTACCGATCAGCGCGGCGGAACTGATCATCGAGGGCGACGGCGTCCGTGCGCGCATCGTCACCCTGGTCGATGCTTGAGCAGGCATCCCGGCACCCTGCGCGCCATGTACGCGCACCCCGAAATGCCGTAGGATGTCTCTCTTTGCCGTTGATAGTTTCGTCCCGATGACCGCACCCCTCGACACACCGCCTCGCTTCCGTCCCCGTCCCTGGATCCACCTCGAAACGCCGCAGGACGTCGAACTCTGGATCGCGGAGCACGACCAGGCCATGCAAGACCTGATCAAGCCGCAGGAAACCGGCTACGGCATCTGCTTCACGCTGGCCGAAGGCGGCAACATCTACATGCAGACGCACGAAGACGCGATCGTGCTCGATGTCGACGACGACGCCGCCTGGATCGCGCCCCTGATCGTGGCCGCCACCGGCGCCGAGGTCCCGCGCGGGTCTTACTGGCTGCTGCCGGCCGACCGCCTGATCCAGCTCGTCATCGGCCTGTCCAGCCTGGTCGCAAGCACGACCCTGGTGGTCGGCCACCGCTTCGGGTCGCGCGGGCGCGCCCGTATAGGCTGATCTGCCCGGCTAAGCGGATCAGAAGTGATGCAGCATGCCCATCGAGAACGTACGCGTCTCGATGCCGGTCTGCGGCGCCGTCGAACCGACCTGGAAGGGCAGCGCCACGCTGTTGAGGATGATGGTCGAGGCGCCGAAGTTGCGTACCGAGCCGGCGCGCGCGTACAGGGCGCTGCGGCGCGACAGGTTGTAGTCGGCGCCCAGCATCAGGCCCAGGGCCGAGGATTCGACCGGGCGTCCGGCCGCATTGCGCGCACCGTCGGTGTCGCGGTGCACGACCGAGGCCAGCCACGAAAAATTACCTTCGTTGAGGATCGCGCCGAGCGTCTTGATGTCCGCTTCGCCGCCCTGCGCCACTTGCGGCGTGGTACGTGCGTACGAGGCCGAGAGCACCAGCTTGCCGGTGTCGTAGATGGCGCCGAAGGCGGGGATGTCGGTGCGTACCGATTGCGCCGGCGCGCCGGCGCTGACGACCACCGGGCTGCTCCAGGTCTGGGTCAGGCTCGCCGCCAGGAACAGGGTGCCGTTCGTGAACGAGAGCACGCCGCCGCGCGTGCCGACTTTCGGCTCGGTGGTGCCGTATGGATTGGTCGCATAGATCGCCTGCGCGCCGAAGCCCATCACGCGCGGAGTGGCGTAGGTCAGCGACTTCGGCACGCGCACGGGAATGGTGCCGGTGCCCGGTCCGAGGTCGGTATTCGCGCCGACGCCGCGTGGACCCTGCATCGCGCCGCCGCCGACCCAGGTGTAGACGGAATTGGTCGGCACCAGCATGAACGGGTCGACGAACAGCGGCAGCATCGCGTTGATCTGGTTACCGAAGCGCAGCGTGCCATAGGTGCTCGACTTCAGGCCGACCCAGGATTCGCGGTTGAACAGGGCGCTGGCCTGCTGGGCGCCGGTGTCGGCGTTGATGCCCGCTTCCAGTTTCGCTTCGGCTTTCAAGCCGCCACCCAGGTCTTCGGACGCATAGAATCCCAGCTTCGAGGTATACGCGCCGCCGCTTTGCTGCTGCCAGCGGCCGCGTCCGTTGTCGGTATGCGTATACATCGCGCCCAGGTCGACCGTACCGTAGATGCGCACGGCGTCGCCGCCGCTGCTGTACTCGGGCAGCTGGGACAGGCGCGACATCAAGAAGGACTGCGGGAAGGACTGCGTCTGGGCAGCGGCGGGGAAGGCGGTGGCGAGCAGGGTGCAGAGCAGGGTGCAGCGGAGGACGGGGCGGAGCAGGCTGGTGCGTGACATTCGGTGATCTTCGATAAGATTGCGGTGCGGAATTATTGCACACGGAAAATCATCACCGGAATGGCAAAGCAGGTTTCGGCATTATGCCAGTTGCCCAAAAACAACAGTCAATGTGCGGGACTTGCGCCGCTAAAAAAACGGGCGCCACCGGCGCCCGCTTCAGCTTACATGTTCGGATAATTCGGCCCGCCGCCGCCTTCCGGCGTCACCCACACGATGTTCTGGGTCGGGTCCTTGATATCGCAGGTCTTGCAGTGCACGCAGTTCTGCGCATTGATCTGCAGACGGTCCTGGCCGGCATCCGTCTTCACGTACTCGTACACGCCCGCCGGGCAGTAGCGCTGCTCGGGACCGGCATACTTGGCCAGGTTGACGTCGACCGGGATGCTGGCGTTCTTCAGCGTCAGGTGCACCGGCTGGTCTTCGGCGTGGTTGGTGTTCGAGATGAACACCGACGACAGGCGATCGAAAGTCAGCTTGCCGTCCGGCTTCGGATACACGATCGGCTTGAACTCGGAGGCCGGGCGCAGCATCTCGTGGTCGGCGTGCTTGTGGCGCAGGGTCCACGGCGCCTTGCCCTTGAAGATCATCTGGTCGATGCCGGTCATGACGGTGCCCGTGTACAGGCCCTTGCTCATCCACGGCTTGAAGTTGCGCGCCCTGTGCAGTTCTTCGTACAGCCAGGATTTTTCGAAGGCGAGCGGGTAGGCGGTCAGTTCGTCGTGCTGGCGCTCGGCGCCGAGCGCATCGAACGCCGCTTCCGCGGCCAGCATGCCGGTCTTGATGGCGCCGTGGCTGCCCTTGATACGGCTGGTGTTGAGGAAGCCGGCGTCGCAGCCGATCAGGGCGCCGCCCGGGAACACGGTCTTCGGCAAGGATTGCAGGCCGCCCGCGGTGATGGCGCGCGCGCCATACGAGATGCGCTTGCCGCCTTCGAAGAACTTGCGGATTTCCGGATGCGTTTTATAGCGCTGGAATTCCTCGTACGGCGACAGGTAGGGGTTCTGGTAGGCCAGGCCGACCACGAAGCCGACCGCGACCTGGTTGTTCTCCAGGTGGTACATGAAGGAGCCGCCATAGGTGGCGCTGTCCAGCGGCCAGCCGGCGGTGTGGATCACCAGGCCCGGCTTGTGCAGGGCCGGGTCGATCTCCCACAATTCCTTGATGCCGATACCGTAGGTTTGCGGGTCCTTGCCGCGATTCAGGTCGTACTTGGCCATCAGCTGCTTGCCGAGGTGGCCGCGCGAACCTTCGGCAAAGAAGGTGTATTTCGCGTGCAGTTCCATCCCGAGCTGGAAGGCGTCGGTCGGATTGCCTTCGCGGTCCACGCCCATGTTGCCGGTGGCGACACCTTTCACGGAACCATCCTCGTTGTAGAGGATTTCGGCGGCCGGGAAGCCCGGGAACACTTCGACGCCCAGCGCTTCGGCCTGCTGGCCGAGCCAGCGCGTGACATTGGCCAGCGAGATGATGTAGTTGCCGTGGTTGGTCAGCATCTTCGGGATCATGAACGAGGGCGTGGCGCGTGCTTTCGTCTCGGTCAGGAACAGGACGCGGTCCTCGGTTACTTCGGTATTGAGCGGCGCGCCCAGCTCTTTCCAGTTCGGGAACAGTTCGTTCAGGGCGATCGGATCCATGACCGCGCCGGACAGGATATGGGCGCCGACTTCGCCGCCTTTTTCCAGCACGCAGACCGAGACCTCGCGGCCTTTTTCGCTCGCCAGCTGCTTCAGGCGGATCGCTGCCGACAGGCCCGCCGGGCCGCCGCCGACGACGACGACGTCGTACTCCATCGCCTCGCGCGGTCCGTATTGTTCGAGAAGGTTGGTTGTCTCAGTCATGGTCTTGGTATGGTTAAAAAAATTTAAGCACGAGTGTGCGGGTTTTTGCGCCCGAATGCAATGTCGCCCGCCATTCTAGGCGCGTTTTTGGCGCGCTTTTGGCGTATTTCGGCGATTATCAGGCGAAGCGATCTAATCTCTGCAATCTGTGACATCATTATGCCTTCGACATCATCCGTGCCGGAGCACGACAGGACAGGAGCCAACGTGGGCATCGAAGTGAATTTTGAAGGGAAGATTGCGATGGTCACGGGCGCCTCCAGCGGCCTGGGTGCGCGCTTTGCGAAAGCCCTGGCCGGCGCCGGCGCGCAGGTGGTGCTGGCCTCGCGCCGGACCGAACGCCTCAAGGAACTGCGCGCCGAGATCGAGGCCGACGGCGGCGCCGCCCACGTGGTCAACCTCGACGTGACCGACCTGGCCAGCATCAAGTCGGCGATCGCCCACGCCGAAACCGAGGCCGGTCCGATCGACATCCTGATCAACAACTCGGGCGTGCAAAGCACCCAGCGCCTGCTCGACGTGACCGAGGACGATTACCAGTACATCATGGACACCAACCTGCGCGGCGCCTTCTTCGTGGCGCAGCAGACGGCCAAGCGCATGATCCAGCGCGCCAAGGGAGACCCGCGCAAACAGCACCGCATCGTCAACATCGCCTCGGTGGCCGGCCTGCGCGTGCTGCCGCAGATCGGCGTGTACTGCATGAGCAAGGCGGCCGTGGTGCAGATGACGAAAGCGATGGCGGTCGAATGGGGCAAGTTCGGCATCAACGTGAATGCCATCTGCCCCGGATACATCGCCACCGAGATGAACGAGGATTACTTCGGTACCGAGCAGGGCAAGAAGCTGATCGACCTGCTGCCGCGCAAGCGCCCCGGCAAGCCGGAAGACCTGGATGGCCTGCTGCTGCTGCTGGCCGCCGAGGAAGCGCATTTCATCAACGGCGCGATCATCACCGCGGACGACGGCATGACGGCACAATAACGGTCGTCGTAGAATGATGAAAGTGGCGCCGGCAGCGGCGCCATTTTTTTTCGTTTTCAGGACATTCACACGTATGAGCAACAAGAAACTGGTACACACGATGCGCATGCCGGTGCGCTGGGGCGACATGGATGCGATGGGCCACGTCAACAACACGGTCTATTTCCGCTATATCGAAACGGCGCGCATCGCCTGGCTGGAACAGGTCGGCGCCTTGCCCGATCCGACCGCCACCGGACCGGTGCTGGTCAATGCCCAGTGCTCGTTCCTGAAGCAGTTGACCTATCCGGCCGAGATCGAAGTCAGCTCGTACGTCGGGCCGCCGGGACGGTCGAGTTTCGAAGTGTCGCACGAAATCCGCCTGGTCGATGCGGATGGCGCGGCGGGCGCCTTGCATGCCGAGGGTGCGGCGAAAATCGTGTGGGTCGATTTCAGGGCGGAGAAATCGGTGCCCTTGCCGAAGGCGATCCGCGCACTGTTGCCGCAGGCTTGAATGAGCTACTGACCGCATAGTCAGCAATCGTGCGCGTTGTTATTGTGACATTGGCGATAATAAAGTGTGCCGCGTCAGACGCAGTCTGGCGGGCCCCCTTGACTACACTTTATCGGAGAACCCATGTCCCGCCTCGTATCGACCGCCGCTCGCCCATCCGTCATCGCCCTGAAATGCGCCATCCTGCTGGGCGCCGCCGCAACCGGCCTGGCCCAGGCGCAGCAGTCGTCCGCCCTTGACCGCATGAGCGTGTCGGTCGGCGCCTTCCGCGCCGAGCCGAAGATCCACGTCGGCGGCGATACCCGCTACGGCCGCGTCGATACGCCCGACGAAAAGATCAGCGACACCACGCTGCCGCGCGTAAAAGCCGACTTCCTCATCGGCGACAACCACGGCATCGCCTTCGACTACTTCCGTTTCGACGAAGACTATGCCGGCGCCGCCAGTGGCGCGACCGTGTACGAAGGGCGTCCGGTCAGCGGCAACATCAGCGGCGACGCCAACCTGCGCATCGAGATGGCGCGCCTGTCGTACAAATACTGGCTGACCCACGACAAGCACGCATTCGGCGTCGGCCTCGGCGCCGCCTATCTGCGCGCCAAGATCTCGGGTTCGGTCTCGGCCAACCTCAGCACCGCAGCGCCGGTCGTGAACTATTCCTGGAGCGGTGCGGATTCGGCCAAAGAAAGCGTCTGGGCGCCGACCATCGACGCCGCCTGGCGCTACAGCCTGAACGACAAGGTGCGCCTGGTCGCCGAAGCGAGCGGCATCAAGCGCAACGGCGGCACCGTCGAAGGCCATGTCTACAACGCCTCGGCCGGCGTCGAATGGGCAGCGACGCAAAACGTCGCCGTGGTGCTCGACTACGGCATCCAGAAGATCGACCTGCACCGCAATGGCGACAGCAATGCCGATCTCGACCTGAAGCTGACCGGGCCGTCGGCGTTCGTCAAAGTGCGCTTCTGATTGAGGAAATCGGTGGGGGGCGGCGTAGGGCCTTAGCGCGCCACGCCCACCAGCTTGTGCACCAGCTCCGACGAAGTCGACGCCGAAAACTTGCGCATCAGTTTCGCCCGGTGCATCTCCACCGTGCGCGGACTGAGGTCGGTCTCGCGCGCGATCACCTTGCTTGTTTTCCCTTCCACCAGCAGTGCCGCGATCTCGCGTTCGCGCGGCGTCAGTTCCGCCGTCACCGGGCGCTTTTCGCTCACGTCCTCGAAGGTCCACACGCCCGCGCCCAGCGGCTCGGCCGGGTTCAGCGCGCGCCCCGTCACGTGACACCAGAACAGCTCGCCGTCGCCGCGGCGCATGATGCGCTCGTCCGAGTAGCGTCCCTTCGTGTTCATGATCGGCACGATGCGGTCGCCGGTGCGCAGGAATTCGTCCATCGTCGGATACAGCACGGCAAACGACTGGCCGTCGAGGTAACCCCGGTCATAGCCGAACATGGCGGCCAGCGCCAGGTTGGAGGACTGGATCACGCGATCGACCGAGATGCACATGCCGACCGGTGCATGCTGGAAAATCATCTCGTAATCGATGGCGCAGGATGGGTTCATCTGGAGCGGGTCTTGAGGCAGGGAGAGAGGCGGGGGCAGGGCCATGGCCGGTAGTTCTACGGTATTGTGCTTTGAATCGGCGTATTCTATGCTGGGATTCTACTCTGCGGTACATAAAGGAATGCCTGGAGGCGGCGCGCAGCGCCAGTATCCGGGATTCCAACATCGAGCTTGTTGGCTTCATTCATAAAAGGGACGGGTATGAACAAAGTGTATCCTGACGCGGCATCGGCGCTGGCTGGTGTCGTGCAAGACGGCCAGACCATCGCCGTCGGCGGCTTCGGCCTGTGCGGCATTCCGGAAGCGCTGATCGAAGCGCTGCGTGACTCGGGCGTGAAGCAGCTCACTGCCATTTCTAATAATGCGGGCGTGGATGGCTTCGGCCTCGGCCAGCTGCTGGAAACGCGCCAGATCGAGAAAATGATCGCGTCCTACGTCGGCGAAAACAAGGAATTCGCACGCCAGTTCCTGGCCGGCGAACTCGAACTCGAATTCACGCCCCAGGGCACGCTGGCCGAAAAGCTGCGCTGCGGCGGCGCCGGCATCCCGGCCTTCTTCACCAAGACCGGCTACGGCACCATCGTTGCCGACGGCAAGGAAACGCGCGAATTCGGCGGCGAACACTATGTGATGGAACTGGCCCTGGTGCCGGACGTGTCGCTGGTCAAGGCCTGGAAGGCTGATAAAGCCGGCAACCTGGTGTTCCGCAAGACCGCGCGCAACTTCAACCCGAACGTCGCCACCGCAGGCAAGGTCTGCATCGTCGAAGTCGAAGAGCTGGTCGAGATCGGCGAGATCGATCCGGACCAGGTGCATACCGCGAGCATTTTCGTGCACCGCATCGTCCACAATCCAACGCCGGAAAAGCGCATCGAACAGCGCACCGTGCGCGCGAACTAAGAACACCTTCGGAGACAGAACATGGCATGGACTCGTGATGAAATGGCCGCGCGCGCGGCGCAAGAGCTGCAGGACGGCTTCTACGTGAACCTGGGCATCGGCTTGCCGACCCTGGTCGCCAACTATGTGCCGCAAGACATCGAAGTCTTCCTGCAATCGGAAAACGGTTTACTCGGCATCGGCCCGTTCCCGACCGACGATGCGGTGGACGCCGACCTGATCAACGCCGGCAAGCAGACCGTCACCGCGCTGCCGGGCGCCGCCTACTTCAGCTCGGCCGATTCCTTCGGCATGATCCGCGGCGGCAAGATCAACCTCGCCATCCTGGGCGCGATGCAGGTCTCCGAACACGGCGACCTGGCCAACTGGATGATCCCGGGCAAGATGGTGAAGGGCATGGGCGGCGCGATGGACCTGGTCGCCGGCGTCAAGCGCGTGGTCGTGGTGATGGAACACGTCGCCACCGCCAAGGATGGCTCGACCTCGCACAAGATCCTGAAAAAATGCGATCTGCCGCTGACCGGTGTCGGCGTGGTGGACCGCATCATCACTGACCTGGGTGTGATCGACATCACCGACAGCGGCCTGAAGCTGGTCGAACTGGCGCCGGGCGTGACCAGGGAGCAGGTGGTGGAAGCGACGGCTGCGGAGCTGGACGTGTCGGGGGTGTAAAGGCGCTATGCAGCAAGTGGAAGCCGGTACATGCCGGTTTCTGTAGTAGATTCGAAGCCCGGCGGTTGCCGGGCTTTTTGCATTCGACCGGACAAGAAAGAGGCAGATGGAATCATGTGTGTATCGGCTCGAACTCAGCGCCGGTGTCGATCCGGTGTCGACCGATACCGTGGTCGATTCGGTGATCGAGGCTCAAGCGCTTGCTATGCAGCTGCTGAAGCCGGATTCGGTGCTCATCGTCACGAAAATGAAGCATGGCGTGGACCATGGCGAGTTCTTGATATTCCTGAATAGGATGGAATTGGCTTACGTCCGCCTGCTGGAGCATCAAGGATTTCATGCAGCAAGAAGCCAAACTGCGGCGGGCAAAACAGTCCGATTTGTGGCGGATGGTTGTCCATTTGAGGTGGACGAAAATGCGACGATTCCACGCGATGTTGCGATGGAGGCGCTAAGCTACTGGCTTTCGACTGGTCAGAAATTGACGGGACTGTACTGGGGTGTAGAGTAGTGATAAGTAAGTAGTGAAGAGCTGAACTCCAGTCATAAAACCGATAGTCAAACATGCTTGAAGATAGACACGAAGACACTTCGAAAAATATTGCAAAACTTGTTTTGGACGGCTCGGCGTTGCGCTTGCTTCATCCTGAACACACCACGGCCGATAGCGCCGCGATCACACCACACCGGCGCTGGGCGCGTATCGAACGAATCCTCGCCGGCTTCACCATCGTCAATGCGCTTGTCGGCCTGCTCGTGTCGCTGATGGCGGACCAAAGCAACAGTGCACTGCCGCTGCTCTCACTGCTCGGACTGCTGTCGGGGGCACTCGTATGGCGCAGGCATGCCGGTGGCCATGGAGCAGGGCTGCTGTTCTATGCGCTGCAGCTTGTCGGCTACCATTCCTATGATGCGATCGACATCTACCCCTTGCGTAGTATCTTGAGCCTGGCGTACGTCGTGCACTTGCCCGCCGGTGTGTTGATCGTCAACCTGCTGGCCCTTGCAATGATAATAGCGAGCGCGGCGCTCCTGCGGTGGCCTTATGGCCGCCCGGGCGCCTGATCGGGGTTTTCAATCGTCCACACATACATCAGCGGCGTCCATTGGGCGACTGCGTAGCCGTCGCTGATCGCCGGCTTGAAGCGGCATGTCTTCATGGCCTTCATGGCCGTATCGTCCAGCATGGCATCGCCGCTCGACGAATCGATCTTGCCGTCCGACACGCGTCCGTTTGCTTCGACGAGCAAATTCATTGCCGTTGTACCCTGACTGCCGCGCAGCGCGGATTCTCGCGGATAGAGCGGCTTGGTGCAGGTGGAGAACAAGGCCAGTGCACCCGTGTTCGACACGACAGGAGCCGGGGTCGAGCAGGCTGCCAGGGCGGCGCCGGCAAGTAGCAATCCGACGATGCTCCGGCAGGTGGAGTGGCGCCTGTCATTTCCGTGCATGATGACTTTCGATAATGGGGTGACGCAAAATCGCCGTGAGGCAGCGAGCAGAGCGATGAGTTTATCCGTCAAGAAACAAGCTGTCCACACTGACAGGCCTATTTGGGTTACAGCACGTACCAGTAAATCGTGACGTAATGCGCCGCGCTCCCCGCCAGCACAAACAGGTGCCAGATCCCATGGGCGTGGCGCAGCCGGGTGTCGAGCACGTAGAAAACGATCCCCGCCGTATAGGCGATGCCGCCGCCCAGCAGCCAGGCAAAGCCGGCCGTACCGAGCCCGGCGTGCAGCGGTCCGATCATTGTCGCCGCCGACCAGCCCATTGCCAGGTAGACCAGCATCGACAACACGCGTGCACCCTTGCGCGGTCGGGTTTCCTGCAGGATGCCGACAAGCGCCAGGCCCCAGACCACGCCGAGTAGGATCCAGCCGGTGCTGCCAGTCAACATGAGCATGCAGAAGGGCGTGTAGCTGCCCGCGATGAGCAGGTAGATGCTGAGGTGGTCGAAGCGCTGTAAAAGCTGTTTCCATGAACCGCTGGCGTTGTGGTAAGCCGTCGAGCAGGCATACATCAGGACCAGCGAGAGGGCGTACACGGCGGTGCTGAACAGGCCACGCTGGCCGCCGGCGTCGAAGGCGCGCGCCAGCAGCGGGATGCTGGCGCCAAAGGCCAGCAGTGCCCCGCCGAGGTGGGAAATGGTGTTGAACCTTTCGCCGTATTGCATCGCGCCCTCCGCTGAACAGTCGGCGACGGCGAACCGTCGCGTCTTTATTCTAGCGCGGGGCGCTGCATGCACAGTGATTGGGGAGCGGCCTTGTCTTGTTAACCCAACGACCAGACGTACTGCACCGGCGCCCAGGCACGCGCCGGCTTGCCATTCGCCATCCCCGGCGTGAAGCGGCACTTGGCGATCGCGGCGCGCGCGGCTTCGTCGAGGGAAGCATCGCCGCTCGACTTCGACACTTGCGCTTCGGCCACGCTGCCGTCGGTATCGACCAGGAAACGCAGCGAGGTCGTGCCCTGTGCGCGGCGGGCGAGCGCATCGGGTGTGTATTCCGGTTTCGCGCAGGAATTGAACTGGGCAATCGGCTTGCTGGCGAGGGCGCCGTGTTCGAGCGCGTCGCCGCCGGCGCGGGTGGCCGTTCCGGCACAGCCGGCCAGGCAAGCCGCCGCCATGGCCAGGACCGGAAGCGCGGCTTTCCAGTTCGATGCGGGTGTGTCGGGACGAACCAATCGTTTGATACGGGTCATAAGATCTCCTCCGTTGGCCGCCTGGGCCAGGTGGTGGGTTGAAAACTGGAGACGTTCCAGTTCGGAAAGCGCAAGGGCCAGGCGCCGCGGTTCGCCCAGTTGCCTTGCCGCGATATCGTCCGCGATCAGTTCGCGCTCGACCCGAATGCGGTGCGAGAGCCACCAGACCACGGGGTGGTAAAACAGGATCGTTTCGATGACGCTCTGCGCCAGGTTGACCAGGTAGTCGTGGCGGCGCACATGAGCCAGTTCGTGGGCCAGCAGCGCTTCCAGCAGCTGCGGCGGCATGCCTGCCACCAGCGACGCCGGCACCAGCACCACCGGACGCCACCAGCCGGCCGTGACCGGACTGGCCAGCGCATCGACCACGCGCAGGCGTACCTTGCGCGCGATGCCGAACTGGACGGCCATGTTTGACAAGCGCGCGTCCCAGTGCGCATCGGTGCGGTTACTGCGGCCGGCGCGTCCGATCCACACCATGCCCAGTGCCAGACGCAGGCCGAGTGCGCCGGCCACCACCGCCCAGCCGGCCACGATCCAGGCCAGGTGCGCCTGCAGGAAAGCTTGCCAGCCGCCGGCATCGGTGCCGGCGATACCGGGCAGCATCTGCACCAGCACCGGCGTGCCGCTCGCGCCCTCGGCGGCGCCGTGCAGGCGGGCGATCAATTGCACCGCCGGCCAGAGCAGGCACAGCAGCAGCGCGAGGCACAGGCTCAGGTAGCGCGTTTGCGGACGCGCCTTGCGCAGCCCGATCATCGCGACCGAGGCTTCCAGGCCGACCAGCGCCGCCTGCCAGACCGAGTCGAGCAAGGTCGCGCCGATGTGGCCGATCAGTTCGGGCCCGGTCATTGTTTGTCCTCCGGCTTGTCCTCTTTCAGAAGCTTTTCGATTTCGGCGCGTTCCTTTTTCGAGATGCCGCTTTTCAGGGCCGCCAGCACCAGCGCCTTGGCCGAGCCGGCAAAGGCCTTTTGCATCAGGTCCTTGAGCAGGTTGGTCTGCAGCGACGCTTGCGGCTGCGCCGGTGCGTAGACGTGCGAGCGTTCGCTTTCGTCGCGGGTGAGCAAGCCCTTGGTGTGCATGATCTGCATCAGGCGCAGGACGGTGGCGTAGGTCACGTCGGGACGTGTCTGCTGCATCGACTCGTGCACTTGGCGCGCAGTGGCGGCGCCCAGCGGCCACAGGGTTTGCAGCAGGTCGAGTTCGGCCGCGGTGGGCTTCGGAAGTTCGGGAGGCGTGGCCATGGCGGTTCTCTCAAATGCAGGGTAGATGGATCTAGATTATCTTGTCTAGAAAAGAATGTCTAGATGATTTTATCGCGTGCGCCCGTCGGCAGAGATAAATAGACAATATTGTCTAGATGCGCTTATTCTTGTTGTTAAAGAACACCGACAGGAGACTTCATGCTGAAACCGCTCGCCCTCGCAGCCGTCCTCTTCACCGCCGCTGCCAGCCCGGCCGCGGCCCAGGCTTCGCCTTTGCCGGCCTATCCGTTCGTGCACGTCAGCGCCGACGCCTCGCGCTAGACGACGCCGAACATCGGCGCGCTCGACTTCATCGTGGCGGCGGCCGACGCCGATCCGGCGCTGGCACGCGCGACCGTCGAGACGCGCATTGCCGAGGTGCGCGCCTTGCTGCAGGAGCAGGGGATTCCGCTTGAGGACATGGAAACGCGCGACGTGCGCCGCGAGCCGGGCAGGAATGCGGCGGCCGAAGCGTCGGCGCAGGAATTGCGCGTCAGCGTGCACCTGATCGTGCGCGACCTGTCGAAATGGCAGGCCGTGGTGGCGCCCTTGCTCGACAAGCCGAACCTGCTCGACGAATCTACTTAACCCTTCGACCTCGTTCGATATCGTCGAGCGCGAGCAGGTCGAGGCCGAGCTGATGGCCAACGCCCTGGCCGACGCGCGCCGCCGCGCCGGGATCATCCCCAAGGGAGCGAAGCGCAAGCTGGGCGCAGTCACCGCGGTCACGCCAGGCGGCGTGAAGAATGTCGGCGCGACGATCGGGCTGGTACGTGCGGACGTCGGCTTTACCCGCGTCAAGGCGTCGAACGTCGACGCGCGCAACTTCCTCTCGAACGATGCGCTCAAGCTGGTGCAGCCGGTGGACGTGGTGTTCCGGCTGGAGTAACTACTTCTTTTCTATTTTGCCGTGCACCTCGTTCACCATCATCAGCGCCGCCGAACCATAGAACTTGTGGTACTCGGCCACCATTTCGCCATTGATGATGACCGGGTCGGTGGCGACCCAGGTTTTCGCCGCCTCGATGTCGGGCGTGTTGAAGACGAAGATGCCGCGCCGGCCTTCCTTGCCGTCGAGCGGGCCGGCGACGACCAGTTTCTTTTCGCCGGCCAGCTTGCCCATGTTGGCGAAGTGGCCTTCGAACATCTTGGTGCGTGCTTCGCCGGCGGCCATTTTGTTGGGGCCGGTTTTCAGGATCACCAGCACGTAGGGGCGCATGCCGTGCTCGTCGGCGCCGAGGGATTTGGCGAGGTCGGCGTCGTAAGTTGGGGTCGTGGCCGTGGCAGGTTCGACGGCGCTGGCAGCAAAGGGAAGGGCGAGCAGGGTGGCGAGGACGAGGGCAGGCAGGCGCATCGGGATGTCTCCAGTTTTAGTTATGGCGCGAGCGTAGCACGGAGCCGACGGGCCCATAAAAAAACCGCGCCGAAGCGCGGTTTTCAGGATGTCACGGTACCTGATTACGCTGCTTCGCGCATCGGCGTCGCATGCTTGGCATGGTCTTCGACATAGGTACCCGCCAGCACCGCGTCCATGCGGCCCTTGTCCAGCTCGTTTTCCCACTTCGACACCACCACCGTGGCCACGCCGTTGCCGACGAAATTAGTCAGGGCGCGGCATTCGCTCATGAAGCGGTCGATGCCGAGGATCAGGGCCATGCCGGCAACCGGGATGGTCGGCACCACGGCCAGCGTCGCCGCCAGGGTGATGAAGCCGGCGCCGGTGATGCCGGATGCGCCTTTCGAGGTCAGCATGGCCACGGCCAGGATGGTCAGTTCCTGCATCAGGGTCAGTTCGGTGTTGGTTGCCTGGGCAACGAACAGGGCCGCCATCGTCATGTAGATGTTGGTGCCATCCAGGTTGAACGAGTAGCCGGTCGGGACCACCAGGCCGACGACGGACTTCGAGCAGCCGAGCTTTTCGAGCTTGCGCATCAGGGCCGGCAGGGCGCTTTCCGACGAGCTGGTGCCGAGCACGATCAGCAGTTCTTCCTTGATGTAGCCGATGAACTTGAAGATCGAGAAGCCGGTCATCTTGGCGATGGTGCCGAGCACGACGACCACGAACAGGCCGCAGGTCAGGTAGAACGAACCCATCAGCTTTGCCAGCGGAATCAGCGAGGCCAAGCCGTATTTGCCGATGGTGAAGGCCATCGCACCGAAGGCGCCGATCGGAGCCAGCTTCATGACGATGTTGACGACGCCGAAGATCACGTGCGAGAAGTCCTCGATGATCTTGGTCGTGCCGCGGCCGCGTTCGCCCAGCATCGACAGCGCCACGCCGAACAGGATCGCGATCAGGAGCACTTGCAGGATGTCGCCCTTGGCGAAGGCATCGATGAAGGTGTTCGGGATGATGTTCATCAGGAAGTCAACGGTCGACTGCGACTTCGCCTTGTCGGTGTACTGGGCGATGGCGCTGGCGTCGAGGTGGGCGACGTCGACGTTGAAGCCGGCGCCCGGTTTCGCGACGTTGGCCACGACCAGGCCGATAGCCAGGGCGAAGGTCGACACGACTTCGAAGTAGAGCAACGCCTTGCCGCCGACGCGGCCGACCTTCTTCATGTCCTGCATGCCGGCGATACCGGCGACGACGGTACAGAAGATGACGGGGGCGATGATCATCTTGATCAGTTTGATGAAGCCGTCTCCCAATGGCTTCATCTTGGTGCCAAGCTCGGGATAGAACACGCCGAGCAGGACGCCCATCACGATGGCGAACAGCACCTGGACGTACAGGATTTTATAGAAAGGCTTTTTCATGACAACTCTTCACGAGAGGTTGATGGTGTTGGCATGATCACGATTTCTCACTGCGGCCGCTATTGTGGATATCCCCAAGCGGATGAATATCCGTCATTACGGTTTTTGATGTGGACATCCCAACGCAGTGAATGACGGTCATTATGATTCCTGATGTCGCAGTTGCGGCGGGGTATCGGACGCTGTGATGAAGGTGTTGCATTATGAGCCGATACGGAAGAGTAGACGTGTCAGGTGGGCGGCTCTACCGAAGGCGGTTGGATTGACGCGACCGTGACGCCGCCCACGCGTTCAACCGGCGCATGATCTGTCGCGACGACTCGACTGTGCATTGAACGCGTGGGCGGCGTTCGAGCTGCGTAGGGGCACGCGTCCGGGTGGAGCCGCCCACCTTACGTCCCTGCTCATCCAGACGAGTTACTCGCGCCGGTACACCTTCCCACCCTTCATCACGAACCGCACCTTGCGCAGCGCCGCGATGTCCGCGGTCGGATCGCCCTCGACCGCCACCACGTCGGCCAGCGCGCCCGGCGCCAGCTGGCCCAGCTCCCTGTCCTTGCCGAGGATGCCGGCCGCGACCACGGTCGCCGCGCGCAGGGCCTCGAGCGGCGTCATCCCCAGCCGCACCATCCACTCCAGCTCGCGCGCATTGGTGCCGTGCGCGAAGACGCCGACGTCGCTGCCGTTGCCGATCACGACGCCGACCTTGCGCGCCAGGCCGAAGGCGCGCGCCGCGTCCGCCATCGCCGGGGTCGGGGCGCCGCCGCGCACGTGCTTCTGGAAGTATTCGCCGATCGCTTCTGGCGCCGTCAAGGTCGGCACGTAGGCGGTGCCGCGCTCCTTCATCAGGCGCATGGTGGCTTCCGACGCGCCATAGCCGTGTTCGATGGTGTCGGCGCCGGCCAGCACGGCCATGCGGATCGCCGCGTTGGTGCTGGCATGCACCGCCACCTTGCGTCCGGTGACGTGGGAGGCCGCCACCATCGCCTTCATCTCCTCGATCGTGAAGGTCGGGCGGCTGGTGCCGTCGACGCCGGTGCGATAGTCGGCATAGATCTTGATCCAGTCGGCGCCGCGCGCGCTCTGTTCGCGCACCGCCTTCGTCACTTCGTCGATGCCGGATGCCGCCTGCGCCCCGTAGGGAATCTCCATGTCGGGCCGGTAGCTGCGTTCGGCCGGGCCATAGCTGAAGCTGGCGACGATCGCCCTGGTGGCGATCAGCAGGCGCGGGCCCGGCACCACGCCCTGTTCAATGGCGCGCTTGATGCCGACGTCGGCATAGTTCGCGCCTTCGGTGCCGAGGTCGCGCAGGGTCGTAAAGCCGGCCTGCAGCGTGTCGGCCGCGTGCTTGCCGGCCAGGAGCGTGCGGTACTCGACCTGCTCCTTGATCACCTGGTCGTCCCAGCTGGTCTCGTTATACGGGTGCAGCAGCACGTGCGAATGCAGGTCGATCAGGCCGGGAATCAGGGTCTTGCCGGGCAGGTCGATGCGCTCGGCATCCGCCGGCGCGTTGACCGCGGCCGCCGGGCCGACTTCCCTGACGCGGCCGTCGACCACCAGCACCGCCCAGCCGGCATGCGGCTTGCCGTCGCCGGTCCAGACACGGTCGGCCGAGAGCAGCAGGCTGCGCGCTTCGAAGGCTTGCGCACAGGCGCTGGCGAGCAGGGTGAGGATGGCGAGGGCAAGTTTCCACTTCGGCATGGCTTTTTTTTTGGAATTGTGAATCTTCCATCATAGCGGAGCCATCCGCGCCTGCGTGCGCTATGCTGGCGGCCACATTCATTCGGAGAGGGACGTATGGCGGATGCAGGAGTGACGGCGCTGTTGAAGGAAGCGCTGGCGCTGCACCAGGCGGGGCAGCTGGCGGCAGCGGCGGAGCGCTACCGCGCGGTGCTGGCACGCGCGCCGGAGCAGTTCGATGCGCTGCACCTGCTCGGCGTGGTCCGGCGCCAGCAGGGCGATGCGCAGGAAGCGGTGCGCCTGATCGGACAAGCGCTTGCCGTCAATCCGGACCAGGCGACCGCCCACTGCAACCTCGGCGCGGCGCTGCAGGACCTGGGCCGCAGCGGCGAGGCGCTGGCCAGCTTCGAGGCGGCGCTGGGGCGCAATGCCGGCTACCCGCTGGCCTGGAGCAACCGCGGCAACGCCCTGCGCAAACTCGGCCGCCTGCCTGAAGCGGTGGACAGCTACAAGCGCGCGCTTGCGTTGCGCCCCAACTACGCGGAAGCCTGGTGCAACCGCGCCATCGCGCTGCTCGACCTGGGGGACGCGCGCGCCGCGCTGGAGAGCTGCGAGCGCGCGCTGCGGGAAAAGCGGCCGTATCCGGAAGCAGCCTGCGTGCGCGCGAATGCCTTGTTCCAGTTGCGCGCGTTCGACGCGGCGTTGCGCGGCTATGACGAGGCGATCGCGCTCGACGCGCAGGCGCCCGAGGCGCACACCGGACGTGGCCTGGCGTTGCTCAAACTCGGCCGCGCACAGGAAGCGCTGGCCGCGTTCGAGTCCGCCCTGGCGCTACGCCCGGCGCACGCGCACAGCCAGCGGCAGCGCGGCGACGCCTTGCTGGCCCTTGGCCGGCGCGACGAGGCGATTGCCGCCTACACCCGGGCACGCACGCTGGCGCTTGAAGCCGGCGAGGACGCCAGCCAGCTCGAGTTTGCACTCGCCGCGCTCGGTGTCGGTACGGCGCCCGAGCGCGCTCCGGAAGCCTACGTCAAGGCCCTGTTCGACCAGTACGCCGGCCATTTCGCCCAGCACCTCACCGGCGTGCTGGGCTACCGCACGCCGGCGCTGATCGACGCGGCCATCCGCCGCCATGTCGACCGCGGGGACCTGGTCGTGGTGGACCTGGGCTGCGGCACCGGCCTGTGCGCACCTTTCCTGCGGCCGCTGGCGCGCAGTCTGGCCGGTGTCGACCTGTCCGCCAACATGCTGGCGCAGGCGCGCGCCACCGGGCTCTACGACGAACTGGCGTGCGCCGACATCGGCGCCTGGCTGGCGCCGCTAGCGGGCACGGTCGACCTGGCCGTGGCCGCCGACGTGCTGGTGTATTTCGGCGACCTGGACGCGCTGTTCGGCGCGGTGCGCCATGCCTTGCGGCCCGGCGGCTGGTTCTGCTGCTCGACCGAGGCGGGCGAAGAGGCCGGCTACACGCTGCTGCCGTCGAACCGCTACGCGCACACGCTGCCTTACCTGCAGCGGCTCGCTGCGCAGCACGGCTTCGCAGTACTGGAAGCCGTGCGTGCCGTCGTGCGCAGCGAGAACGGCGCCGGCATCGACGGCTACTTGCTGGTGCTGCAGGCGCACTGATTACCTGGGCGCGGGACGCGTTTTGACGGCCAGGCACAGCGCCCCGGTCACCAGCGCCAGCACCACGTGCATGCCGTAGAGCGGCAGGAAGTCAGCGCGGGTCACGCCGGCATGCCCGACCAGCAGCACCGTGATCGCCACCCCCAGCACCGACCCGAGCTGGCGCGTGGCCTGGTTGACCGCGCTTCCGACCGCGTACTGCGCCTGCGGCAGGCCGGCCACCGCCGCGCCCGAGAGTGAGGGCAGCACCATGCCGACGCCGATCCCGGACAGGAACAGGCCCGGCAGCCAATCGGTGACATAGGCCGGCTCCGTCCCCGGCACCAGCAGCAGCCACAGGCCGCTGGCCGCATACACGAGCGAGCCGGTCACCAGCAGCGGGCGGTGGCCTTTGCGCGCGGCGATGCGGCCGGCGACGATCGCCGTCGGCACCACCATCAGCGGACCGGGTGTTACCGCCAGGCCGGCCAGCGGCAGGCTGAAATGCCAGATGTGCGTCATGTAGGCGAAAAAGGCGAAGAACATCATCGCAAAGGCCGTGCCGAAGGCGAGCGTGGCCAGGTTGACCGCGCTGTAGCTGCGGTTGGCGAACAGGGCCAGGTCGACCAGCGGCGCCGCCGCCGTGCGCGCCCAGGCGACGAAGGCGCCGAAGGCGATCGCGCTGGTGGCCGCCAGCGCAGCGAGTTCGAGTCGGCTCCAGCGCGGCGAGTCGAGCTGGGTGATCGCCATCGCCACCGCGCCCACCGCCACGATCAGGAGCAGCATGCCGACCAGGTCGACCCGCGCCCGCTTGCCGCTGACGACCGCTTCGCGCAGGCGCGCCGCGCCGAACCACAGCGACACCGCCCCCAGCGGCAGGTTGATGTAGAAGGCCCAGGGCCAGCCCAGGTGCTCGACGATGGTGGTGCCCAGGCTCGGCCCGATCGCCGCCGCCAGGCCGCCGACCGCGCCCCACAGGCTGACCGCGACCGCGCGCTTTTCCTTCGGAAAAGCGTCGAGGATGATCGACAGCGAGGCCGGCGTAAGCAGGGCCGCGCCGAGCGCCTGCAGCACCCGCGCCACGATCAGCCAGGCCACGCTGTCGGCCATGCCGCAGGCCGCCGACGCCGCCAGGAACAGGGTGACGCCGAACAGGAACACGCGTTTGCGGCCATGGGCGTCGGCCAGGCCGCCGGCGGGAATCAGCATGGTCGCATAGACGACCGTGTAAGCGTTGAGCACCCAGGACAGGTCGGCCGGCGTGGCGGCGGGAAAGGCGGCCTGCAGCGCGCCGAAGGCGGCGAACAGGACGGTGCTGTCGATCGACACCAGGAACACGGCGATGCAGGCGATCCAGAAGGTTGGCCAGGGCGAGACGGCCGGTTGTGACGCCGTATCGGCGGATGGCGTGGCGAGCGTGGTCATGACGTGATCCGATCAGCGCGTGAAATCGATGTAGATGCCCGGCTCGTTCGACAAGCCGCGCTTGATCTGGCGCGTCAGCTCGTCGATCGCCACTTCGCTGTCGCCGCGTTCCAGCGCGTCGAAGGCGCGCGCGACGACGTCGTCCGGGGCGTTCTTGGGCACGTCCATGCCACGCGTGAGGTCGGTGTCGATGAAGCCGACGTGCATGCCGAGCACTTGCGTGCCTTGCGCGCGCAGGTCGTTGCGCAAGCCGTTGGTGGCGCTCCAGGCGGCCGCTTTCGAGACCGCGTAGGCCGCCAGCACCGGCGCACTGAGCCAGCTCGCGATCGACAGCACGTTGAGCAAAGCGCCGCCGCCATTCGCCGCCAGCACCGGCGCAAAGGCCTGGCTGACGCGCAGCAGGCCGTAGACGTTGGTCTCCATCATGCGCTGGGTGGCGCCGATGCTGCCCTCGTCCAGCAGGTTGCCGAGGTCGGCGATGCCGGCATTGTTGACCACCAACGTGACGTCGGCGCAGTCGCGCGCGGCGGCCGCCACCTGCGAGGGATTGGTGACGTCGAGCGCGATCGGCGTCACGCCGGGTAGCGTGACCGAGGCCGGATCACGCGCGCCGGCATAGACCTTGCGCGCGCCGTGCGCCAGTGCATGGCGGGCAAAGGCGAGGCCAAGGCCGCGGTTGGCGCCGGTGATAAGGACGGTGGCGTTCTCGAGTTTCATGGTCGTTCCTTTCAAGGTGGACTGCTGTTTGTGAATATGATGATCGTCATATTTCCGTGTCAAAAAAAACGGCTGCGTCCGGGCAGCCGCTCGTCTCAGTGGTCGTACTGTGCGATCAGCGCGGCGCGGGTGGCCGGCAGCAAGGCGCGGCCTGCGTCGCCGAGTGCGCGCGCCAGCTGCAGGGCGCCGACCAGGGCGCTGGCGAGCAGGAAGGCGCGTTCGGGCGGCGCGTCCGGCGGCAAGGCGGTACGTGCCCGTTCCACGAGGGCGCCGACGCGCTGGCGCGACGCTTCCAGCAGCGCGGCGTCCTGGCGCGGCATCTCGGAACCGAGGGCGGCGACGACGCAGCCGCGCTCGCAGTTGGCCACGTGGACGTCGGCCAGGTAGGCCTCGACCAGCGCCGCCACGGGAGTCGCGCCCGCTTCCTGCAGGGCGGCGATGCGGCGGGTGAGCGATTTAGTGCTGTCCGCACCCGCGTGCTCAATGGCAGCGGCGAGCAGCGCCTCGCGCGACTTGAAGTGGGCGTAGAAACCGCCATGGGTGAGGCCGGCTTCCTTCATGACCTCGGCCACGCCGACGCCGGCATAGCCATGGCGCCGCACGGCGCGCGCGGCGGCGTCGAGGATGCGGCTGTGCGATTGCTCGCGGCGGCTCTGTTTCGATTCGGCGTTCATGACAGGTGCCTGGAAAATATGATGATCTTCATATTATGTGCATCATATTTTGAAGTCAAGCGGCTTTTGCAACGGCCTTGACCGTGAAATGGGCGTCCTGTCGTGATCCTGTTGTGGTCACGCGCGGTCTTTTTATATTGTTCGCCTAACAAAATTGTTTGGAGAACGCTCGATGAGAAATATCCGCGTACCGCACCGGCTCGCCGCCTGCCTGCTGCCGCTGTTCGCCTTCGCCTCAACCCCGGTTTCGGCCCAGGTCGATTTGACCAGCCTCGACCGTGACATGGCCGGGCCGCGCGCCCAGGTGCTGGTGCTCGGCACGATCCACCTGCGCGGCCTGCCGCCAGGCTTCAACCCGGCCGCGCTCGATCCGGTGCTCGACAAGCTGGCCGCCTTCAGGCCGGAGATCATCACCATCGAAGACGAGAACGGCGAAGAATGCGACCTGGCGGCGCGCCACGCCGCCAGGTACGGCGCCGATTACTGCGAGCCGGTGGCGGCCGCGCGCGCCGCCACCGGGCTGGACGTGCCGGCGGCGATGGAAGAAGCGCGCCAGCTGCTCAAGGCCTGGCCTGCACATCCCACGCCGCAGGGGCGCCGCCGCCTGGCCGCCCTGTTCCTGGCGTCCTATGACAGCGCCTCGGCCTATGTGCAGTGGGTGCAGCTTGCTCCCGGGGAGCGCCGCAGTGGCGACGGGCTGGACGCGGCGCTGGTCGCCCAGCTAGAGAAGCTCGGCAAGCGCAACGACGAGAGCTACCAGATCGCCGCGCGCCTGGCCGCGCGCCTCGGCCTGGCGCGCGTGCATGCGGTCGACAACCATACGGGCGATCTCGCCGAGGTGCCCGACATCAAGGCCTTCGTGCGCGAGATCGAAGCGGCATGGGCGCAGGGCGGGGCGACGTTCGAGCCGCGCAAGAAGCGCGAGGAAGCCTTGAGCGGCGCGTCCGACCTGCTGCCGCTCTACCGCGCCGTCAACGAACCGGAAGGCTTGCGCGCGCTCGCCGAAGCCAACGTCGTCCCGGCCCTGCGCGCGCAATCGAAGGCAGGCTATCCGCAGATCTGGGTCGCCGGCTGGGAAATCCGCAACCTGCGCATGGTCGCCAACATCCGCGAAACCTTCCGCGAACGTCCCGGCGCACGCGTGCTGACGGTGGTCGGCGCGTCGCACAAGCCGTGGTTCGACAGTTGGCTGGGGCAGCTGCAGGGCGTGGATATCGTGGATGTGCAGAAGGTGCTGAAGTAGAGCCGGTTATTGCATGAAGCCGTCCAGCTCGGCCGCGATCTGCTGCGCCAGCTGGTGAATGTGAAAACCGTCGACGAAGCCGTGGTGCGCCTGCACCGAGAACGGCAGCTGCAGGCGGCCACCAGGGCCATCCTTAAACCGGCCCCAGGCCAGCGACGGGATGTCGGGCGAAGCGAGGGTTGCTGCCGGATGCTGGATCGAGGTGAAATCGAGCCAGGGGATGCAGGTGATGAAGACTTGGTCCTTGCACTGGCGCGGCGTCAGGGTCGCGTACGCGTTGTTCAGGGCCGTCATGGCGCAGGCTTGGTCGCGCGCCGCAATGCCGCGGGCGACGAATTCGCTTAGGTCGTCGGACCAGTCGAACAGGGCGAAGTTCAAATCGTTGTTGTGGTTGACGACGGTGAAGGAGGGCATCAGGCGGTCGATTTCGATGACCTCGCCCTCGAACACGCGGTAGCGGAAATTCTCGATTTTCAGCACCGCGCGCAGCACGGCGCACAGCAGCACGTGGAAGGGCGGCAGGCCCTGCGCCTTGCACCAGGGGCGATAGTCGGGCAGGTCGAGCGTGAAGCAGAGGTTGACCGCGGGGCTGTCCATGCGGTCGAAGAGCTCGAAGCGGTCGCGCCGCTTGTCGAAGTTGTGCATGATGGTTGTGCGTGTGAGGCAAAGGGCGCCATTTTCGCACATAGGGCCGAAGCCACGCCGCGTCGGCGCATGCGGTGATCCGCGTGGGCGGAGCCCACCCTACGTCAGATGTGATCAAGCACTGTGGCCGAAGCCCTTGGCGGCGGCGTGCCGTAGGGTGGGCTCCGCCCACGCGTCATCACCGCCCGATCAGCGGCGAAGCAACACCTTACTGCGCCGCCCAACCCCCATCCATGTTCCACGCCACACCGCGCACCTGCGACCCCGCCGGCGAGCAGAAGAACACGGCCAGCGCGCCCAGTTCGTCCGGCGTCACGAATTCGCCCGATGGCTGTTTTTCGGCCAGCAGCGCGCGCTTTGCCGCGTCGTTCGTCACGTTCTCGCGCGCCGCGCGGTCGTCGACCTGTTTCTGCACCAGCGGGGTCAGTACCCAGCCCGGGCAGATCGCGTTGCAGGTCACGCCGGTCTGCGCCGTCTCCAGCGCGGTGACCTTGGTGAAGCCGACCAGGCCGTGCTTGGCCGCGACATACGCCGACTTTTGCGCCGAGCCGACCAGGCCGTGCACCGACGCCAGGTTGATGATACGGCCCCAGTTCTTCTGTTTCATGCCGGGTAGGGCCAGGCGCGTGGTGTGGAAGGCGGAGCTGAGGTTGATGGCGATGATCGCATCCCATTTCTCGACCGGGAAGTCTTCGACAGTGGCCACGTGCTGGATGCCGGCGTTATTGACCAGGATGTCGACGCCGCCGAATTTCTCCTGCGCGAAGGCCATCATCGCCTCGATTTGCCCGGGCTTCGACATGTCGGCATTGTGGTAGGCGGTCTGCACGCCGAATTCCTGACTGATGTCGGTGTACAGCTTTTCGATCTGCTGGGCGTCGCCGAAGCCGTTGAAGACCAGGTTGGCGCCCTGTTCGGCCAGTGCGCGGGCGATACCCAGGCCAATGCCCGAGGTCGAGCCGGTGACGAGTGCCGTTTTACCGCTGAGCATACTGGATTTCATCTTGTCCTCTGTAAGTGGGTGTTCAGGGTTCTTGCGCGGAATTGGTAGAATTCTAATCGCTCGGGCAGTTAAAATGTGAGGCTGGGCTCAATTGAGTACCCGAGCGACGTACCGATATTGTCATCTGGAGCAAGAGCCGCAATGAGCGAACCGAGAGTGAAAAACGTGCAGTGCGCCTCGCCGGCCGGCCTGCACCGGATCGCCTACAAGGAGTGGGGCGACCCGGACAACCCGCGCGTGCTGGTGTGCGTGCACGGCGTGACCCGCGTGGGCGACGACTTCGATGCGCTGGCGCGCGAGCTGTGCGACCATTACCGCGTGGTCTGTCCCGACGTGGCCGGACGCGGACGCTCCGACCGCCTCGCCGATCCGCAGCTGTACGCGCTGCCGCAGTACGTGGCCGACATGGTGACGCTGGTCGCGCGCGTCACCGCCGGCGGCGCCGACAAGGTGCACTGGTTCGGCACCTCGATGGGCGGCCTGATCGGCATGGTGCTGGCCTCGCTGCCGGGTTCGCCGATCACGCGCCTGCTGCTCAACGACATCGGCCCGACGCTGGACGGCGCGGCCCTGAACCGCATCGCCGACTACATCGGCCAGGACCTGCGCTTTCCCGATTACGCCAGCGGCGCGCGTTTCGTGCGCGAGGTGTCGGCGTCGTTCGGGCCGCACTCGGACGAACAGTGGGACAAGCTGGCCGCCGACGTGCTGCGCCAGCAGCCGAACGGCGAATGGGTGCGCCACTACGACCTGGCGCTGGCCCAGCCCTTCAAGGCCCTGGGCGTGGAACGGGCCAGGCAGGACGAGGCGCTGCTGTGGCACGCCTGGGATGCGATCGCTTGCCCGACGCTGCTGGTGCGCGGAGAACTGTCCGACCTGCTGTCGCACGAGACGGCGCAGCTGATGACGACGCGCGGGCCGAAGCCGCAATTGGTCGAGATCGCGGGCGTGGGTCATGCACCGACCTTTGTCCAGCCCGAACAGATTGCCATCGCACGCACATTTTTAACGGCTGCCTGATTCGGCAGCCAGAACACGAAAGAGACCATGGAAATCAAACGACTTCACGTAGGCAAGCGCCTGTCCGAAACCGCCATCCACAACGACACCGTCTACCTGGCCGGGCAGATCGCCGAAGACACGACGCAAGACATCGAAGGCCAGACGCGCGAAGTGCTGGGCCACGTCGACCGCCTGCTCAACGAGGCTGGCAGCGACAAGACCTGCATCCTGATGTGCCAGATCTACATCGCCGACATGGCGCATTTCGCCGGCATGAACGCGGTCTACGACGAATGGGTCGCCTCCGGCCACACGCCGCCGCGCGCGACCGTCGAAGCAAAGCTTGCCAATCCGGCCTGCCTGGTGGAGATCGTCGTCACCGCCGCACTGCGTTAATCGTCGATGGTTTCCACCGCCGCACTCGGCGACGCCACCACGCAACTGGTCAACGGTCTCAATCCCGAGGAATGCGTGCGCGTCCAGCACGCGCTCGATTACGCTTCGGCCGCCTATGGCGAACGCGCCTGCTGGTCCGGCCAGAACGCGTTCGAGTTTTCGCTGGGCGTGGCCGGCACGCTGGCCTACCTGCGCAGCGACGTCGAAACCCGCATCGCCGGATTGCTGTTCGAACTCGTGATCGTCGAGCCGCCGCTGGTGGAAACGCTCGAGCGCCTGTTCGGGCCCGAGGTGGCCAGCCTGGTGCGCGGCGTGCAGCAGCTGATCCGCCTGCGCGACCTGACGGTCGGCCAGCAGACGGTCGGGCGCGGCAAGAACGCGGCCCAGCAAGCCGTGGCGCAGGTGGAAACGCTGCGCAAGATGTTGCTCGCCATGGCGACCGACATGCGCGTGGTCCTGATCCGCCTCGCCTCGTGCGTGACGGCGTTGCGCTGGTTCGCCGAGCAGAAGCGCTTCGACGAACTCACCCACGACTATGGACGCGAGGTGATGGACCTGTATGCGCCGCTGGCGAACCGCCTCGGCATCTGGCAGCTGAAATGGGAGCTGGAAGACCTGGCCTTCCGTTTCATGGAGCCCGATACCTACAAGCGCATCGCCAAAATGCTGGAAGAAAAGCGCATGGCGCGCGAGGGCTTCGTCGCGTCCTCGATCGAACGGCTCGAGCGCGAGCTGCAAGCGGCCGGCATCAAGGCCGAAGTCAGCGGACGCCCGAAACACATCTACAGCATCTACAACAAGATGCGCGGCAAGGACCTCGATTTTTCGTCGCTGTACGACGTGCGCGCCTTCCGCGTGATCGTGCAGGACGAGAAAACCTGCTACACGGTCCTGAGCCTGGTGCACAACATCTGGACGCCGATCCCGAGCGAATTCGACGACTACATCGCGCGCCCGAAGCCCAATGGCTATCGCTCGCTGCACACGGTCGTCACCGCCGAGGACGGACGCCCGCTGGAAGTGCAGGTGCGCACCCAGGAAATGCACAGCTTCGCCGAGTACGGCGTGGCCGCGCACTGGCGCTACAAGGAAGAAGGCGGCTCCAACTTCAAGAGCCAGAAATACGACGAGAAGATCGCCTGGCTGCGCCAGCTGCTGGCCTGGAAAACCGATATCACCAACAGCGCCGACGTCGCCGCCGCCGAGGAAGACCAGAAGGAATGGGTCGAAAAGCTGAAAGCGACCACGCTCGACGACCGCATTTTTGTCCTGACGCCGCAGGCGCGCGTGCTCGAGCTGCCGGTGGGCGCGACCCCGATCGACTTCGCCTACCACCTGCACAGCGAAGTCGGCCACCGCTGCCGCGGCGCCAAGGTCGACGGCGTGATGGTGCCCCTGAATACGCCGCTGGCGAACGGCCAGACCTGCGAGATCATCACCGCCAAGGGGCCGGCCGGCAGCCAGGGACCGTCGCGCGACTGGCTCAGTCCCGGCTACACGGTCAGCAGCCGCACGCGCTCGAAAGTGCGCGCCTGGTTCCATGCGCAGGAGCTGGCCGAGACGCTGGCGCAGGGCCGCGCGCTGGTCGAAAAGTCGCTGCAGCGCGAAGGCAAGACCGCGGTCAACCTGGAAGCGCTGGCCCATAAACTCGGCTTCGCCAAGGTCGACGACCTGTTCATCGCGGTCGGCAAGGAGAAGTTCAGCCTGCGCCATGTGGAAGCGGCCCTGCATGAAGCCGTGGAAGCGCCGCCGCTGGACGATGCGGCGGTGGTCAACAAGAGCCGCGCCTCGAGCGTGGAGCAGGGCGCGAAATCGGGCGTGCTGGTGGTCGGCACCGAGGGCTTGATGACGATGCTGGCGCGCTGCTGCAAACCGGCGCCGCCGGACCCGATCGTCGGCTTCGTCACGCGCGGCAAGGGCGTGTCGATCCACCGGCTGTCGTGCAAGAATTTCGCCGAGATGCGCTCCAAGGCGCCGGAACGGGTGATCCAGACCGAGTGGGGCCGCAGCGTGATCGAGACCGTGTACCCGGTCGACATCTTCATTCTCGCGATCGACCGCCAGGGCCTGCTGCGCGATATTTCGGACGCCTTCCTGCGCGAGAAGATCAACGTCACGGGTGTGAATACGCAGACGACCAAGGGCCAGGCGCGCATGGTGTTTACGGCGGAGATCGGGTCGACGGCGCAGTTGCAGAAGGCCTTGAGCGCGATTGCCGAAGTCGGCGGCGTGCAAGAGGCCCGCAGGTCGTAGGGGTCATTCGGACCAATGGGACGAATGACAGGTTTAACGGGTGCCCTGTGCCCACGCGTGAACGTCGCATCATGTTGGCTCCGTTTTAGAAAAGACCCAGCCAACACGGTGCTGGCTCCACGCGTGGGCACGGGGCGCCCACCCTACATGATACAAATTGCGATGCCAGCCCATCAAAACCGTATCATATAACCATGCGCCGAACCTCCCACCTTGCCACCCGCCCCAGCCTCTGGGGCCGTGCGTTGGTCCGCTACCTGCGCAGCTGGTGGTACATGCTGTTCCTCGGCGCGGTGGCCATCGTCAGCGCGTTCTCGCCCTCGAGCTATCGTGGTGCGGACCGCCGCGCCAACCGCCTGAACACGGCACGCTACATCCACGCCAGCACCTGGCAGGTGCTGCCCTGGTTCACGCTGCTGTCGGCGCTGATCAGCCTCGTCATCATCCGCATCGTGCTGGTCACCGCCATGAGCTACGGCCTGTCGCGTTATGCGCTGGAGATGGTGGTGCGGGTGCTGGTGCTGGAACTGATTCCGCTGTCGGCGGCGCTGTTCGCCGCGCTGCGCTCGAGCATGGCCTTCGACGCTTCGGCGCTGGGCCTGGCGCGCGCGGGTTTGCCCCAGGGCGAGGTGAACGCGCAAGCCTTGCGCCGCCTGCGCCGCGACCTGGTGCCGCAGCTGTTCGCGAATGCCTTTTCGGTGCTCAGCCTGGCCATGGTCAGTTCGACCATCGTGCTGCTGCTGGCCTACCTGAACGTGTACGGCCTGTCCCCATGGGGCCTGCCCGACTACACGCGCACCGTCGGCCGCGTGTTCGAGCCGGTCGTCGCCATCGGCTTCATGGTGAAAACCGTGCTGTTCGGCCTGGCCGTGGCGGTGATCCCGACCGCCGCCATCCTCGAACTGCAGCGCTATCCGCGCCGCCTCCGGTCGAGCGTGCAGCCGGGCGCCTTGCGCCTGCTGTTCGTGCTGCTGCTGATCGAAGGCGCTTCGCTGGCCCTGAAGTACATCTGACCCTCATTCATCCTTTGCCCATGACCCATACCCCACCGGACGAATCTGTCCATGAACCGGCCCACGTCGAAACCAGGGCCCTGATCCTGCTGGCGCTGGTCGCCGCGCTGCTCGTCGCCTTTGTCCTGTACGTGATGTACGCGCGCGGCGTGTTCGAGGCGACGCAGAAGCTGATCCTGACGACCGAGAATTCGGAAGGGGTCATTCCCGGCATGGACATGACCTTCGCCGGCTTTCCGATCGGGCGCGTGCGCCTGGTCGAACTGGCGCAGGACGGCAAGGTGCAGGTGGTGGTCGACGTGTCGAAAGCGGACGCCAAGTGGCTGCGCACGTCGAGCGTCTTCACGCTCGAGCGCAGCGTGGTGGGTGAAACGCGCCTGCGCGCGTTCACCGGCGTGCTCGAGGACGCCCCGCTGCCGGGCGGCGCCGTGCGCCCGATCCTGCGCGGCGACGTGACCGCCGAGATTCCGGGCCTGGTGGCCACCGCCAAGGCGCTGCTGGACAACCTGGAGAGCATGACGGCCGAAGATTCGAGCGTGGCCGGCAGCCTGGAGAATTTGCAGACCCTGACCGGGCGCCTGTCGGGCAAGTACGGGCTGCTGAGCGGCGCGCTCGGCGACGAGGAAGCGAAAAAGTTCGTCGGCACGCTGGGGCGGCTGGACGGGCTGCTGGCGAAAACCGACCAGCGCCTGTACGGCAAGAAGGGCATGGTCGACGATGCCCAGGCGGCGGTGGTCGAGCTGCAGGGCGTGCTGCAGGATGCGCGCACGACGCTGAAAAAGGTCGACGCCGTGCTGGTCGAGGCGCAAGCGGTCGGCGCGAATGCGCGCGTGGCCACCGACGACCTGGGCGCGCTGCGCGGCGAAGTCGAGGCCAGCCTGCGCAAGGTGAACCGCCTGGTCGACCAGGTCAACAGCAAGTGGCCATTCGCCGGCAAGACCGAGGAGATCAAGCTGCCATGAAGACGACCACGTTGTTGATCGCGCTGCTGCTGGCCGGCTGCGCCAGCAAGCCGGCGCCCCCGAGCTGGCAGCCGAATGCCAAGGATGCGCTCGACGGTTTTACCGATGACTACCTGCGCGGGAATACCGCCGCGGCGAATGCGGAGTTTGCGCGCGCGCGGCGCGAGACCAGCAGCACCGGGCGCGCCGACCTGGTCGCACAAGTAGAGCTGGTGCGCTGCGCAGTGTTGTCTGCAAGCCTCGAATTCGACGGTTGTCCCGGATTTGTCGCGTTGGCGCCCGACGCCACGCCGCAGCAGCGCACCTATGCCGCCTACCTCGACGGACGCTGGCAAGGACTCGACCTGGCGGCCTTGCCCGAGCAGCACCGGCCGGTCGTCGCCGGCAGTGCGATTGCCGGCATGGCCGACCCGCTGGCCCGGCTGGTTGCCGCCGGCGCTTCGCTCAAGGCAGGGCGGATCGGTCCTGAAGCGATCGAGGCGGCCACGCAAACGGCCTCGCAGCAGGGTTGGCGCCGGCCCTTGCTGATGTGGCTGGGCGTGGCGCTGCAGCGCGCGCGTGCAGCTGGCGATGCCGCCGCGGCGGCGCAGATCGAGCGCCGCATCGCGCTCGCGTCGGGCCGCTGAGCCGGCCGGCCGGCGGGCGGCCGCGCTGGCGCTTCTGCTAGACTGTGCCCATGACCGCCACCCAGACATCTCACGGGAGACGGGTGCGCGCCTTGCATCCAGCAACGCTGGCCACGCTGCTGTGCGGCTTTGGGGTGAGTGCGCTCCTGTTCTTCATCCTGCAGGCATCCGAAGATGCGCGCTACGACTTCGAGGTCGATCGCCGGGTGCAGGCGCGCGCGGCAGCGGTGACGAACAGTTTCGAAGATGCCGCCAACGCGATGCGTGCCGTCAACCTGCTGCTGGGCGCCACGGGCGCCGTGACCGACGCCCAGTTCGCGAAGTTCGCCGCGCCCCTAGTGGCCGTCCATCCGTATATCCAGGCGCTGACGGTGTTCCGCTTCGTGCCGGGGGCAGGACGGACCGCCTACGAGGCAGGGCGCGCCGCCAACTGGCCGAATTTCGCCATCAGGGAACGCGGCGGACAAGGCTTCGTACGCGCGGGCGAACGCTCCCTCTACCTGCCGCTCGAGATGGTCGAGCCGGTCCCGACCGACCATGAGGCGCACGGGTACGACATCTGGGCCTTCGCGCCGCACCGGGCGCTGGTCGAACGCGCGCTCGTGCGCCGCCAGCCGACGGCAAGCGGCGTGATCCCGCTGATCGAGCCGCGCGGCGCGCACGGCATCGTGATCGCCATGCCGCTCGCGCCGGGCAGCGGTGGCGCGGGCCCGGGCGGCGCCGGCGGCGTCACCGAAGTCGTCATTCACGTCCCCAGGCTGATCGAAGAGAACCTGCGGCGCGCCACCTTGCTGCGCCATCGCGGTGTCGAGGTGGTGCTGTCCGGCCAGGTCGACGGCGCGGCCACCATGCGGGAGGTGGCGCGCTATGGCAATGCGGTCCCGGACGAACCTGTCTGGTGGGGCACACTGGTCGGCGCCCACGTGGTCGAGCGCACCCGCCGCTTCGACGTGTATGGCCAAGCCTGGGAACTGCGCGCGCATGCGGTCGAGACGGCCGGGGTGCACGTCGGATCGAGCACACTGCTGTTCGTCTGCCTGATGTTCACGCTGGCGCTGACGGCCTACGTGAATGCGAGCGTCACGCGCCGGCGCCGGGTCGAGCAGCTGGTTGCGCTGCGTACCGCCGACCTGAAGCATGCCTCCGAAGCGATGCGCCTGTATTTCCGGGCGATCGAGTCCAGCGCCAATGCCGTGATCCTGGTCGATGCCAAGCGCGCCGGCTATCCGATCGAGTACGTCAACCCGGCCTTCGAGCGGATGCGCGGCTACGCTGCCCACGAGCTGGCCGGACAAACGCTGGAGGACTTCGTCGTCGGCCTGCCCGAACAGGCCGCCGTGCATGAACTGCTCAATACGATGCGCGCGCAGCGCGAAGGCCATGCGATGCTGCGCCTGGTGCGCAAGGACGGCAGCGAACTGTTCGCCGAGGTGTACGTGGCGCCGGTGCACGGCGCCGACGGCAGCACCGAACACTTCGTGATCACCGAATACGACGTGACGACCGCCAAGCGCTACGAGGAGGAGCTCGGCCACCGGGCGCGCTACGATACGCTGACCGGCCTGCCCAACCGCCTGCTGCTGACCGACCGCATCGAGCGGGCCATGGTGTTCGCCGGTTCGCGCGGCGGTGCGGCCTGGGTGGTGGCGCTCGACCTCGACCACTTCAAGTACGTCAACGACAGTCTCGGCCATCCGGTCGGTGACCGCCTGCTGTGCCAGGCCGCGGCGCGCATCGTGGCGGCGGTGCGGCCCGCGGACACAGTCGCCCGCACCGGCGGCGACGAGTTCGTGCTGTTGCTGGTCGACCGCAACGACGACGACCAGGCGCTGGCCACCGTCAACGACGTCCTGCACGCGCTCAGCCTCGCCTTCGAGGGCGAGGGCCAGCGCCTGCACCTGACCTGCAGCGCCGGCATCGCCGCCTTTCCGTCCGACGGCCAGGACGCGGAAGCCCTGGTGCGCAACGCCGAAATCGCGATGTACCGCGCCAAGGAAGCGGGCCGCAACACCGTGCGCTCCTACCTGCCGGGCATGAACGAGCATGTGCGCGAGCGCATGGCGCTGGCCGACGCGCTGCGCGGGGCGCTCGACGGTGCGCAGTTCGAGCTGCACTACCAGCCGCAGGTCGCACTCGACAGCGGCGCGGTGGTTGGCATGGAGGCGCTGATCCGCTGGCGCCATCCGGAACTGGGCATGGTGCGCCCCGACCGCTTCATCTCGCTGGCCGAGGACACCGGGCTGATCGTACCAATCGGCGCCTGGGTGCTGCGTACGGCCTGCCTGCAGGCGGCGGCCTGGCAGCGGGCCGGGCATGGACCCTTGCGCGTCGCGGTCAACCTGTCGTCGCTGCAGTTCCGCGAGACCGGCCTGGCCGGCATGATCCGCGCCATCCTCGCCGAGGCGCAGCTGGCGCCGTCGTGCCTGGAGATCGAACTGACCGAGAGCCTGGTGATGGACGAGGTGGAGCGCGCGATCGCGACCATGCGCGAACTGAAGGCGATGGGCGTGCAGCTTGCGATCGACGATTTCGGCACCGGCTATTCGAGCCTGGCCTACCTCAAGCGCTTCCCGGTGGACGTGCTCAAGATCGACCAGTCCTTCGTGCGCGACATCGAAACCGATGCCGGCAGTGCCGCCATGGTGGGGGCGATCATCTCGCTCTCGCACGACCTGGGCATGCGCGTCATCGCCGAAGGCGTGGAAACGGCGCCGCAGCGCGACTTCCTGCGCACGCGCCGCTGCGACGAAGTGCAGGGCTACCTGTTCAGCCGGCCCTTGCCGGTTGCCGAGTTTGGACGCATGCTGGACGGGCTGCGCGACCCGGCGCCGGCGCAGGGCACCTAAGCGCCACGCTCAGGCCGCTTCCTCGCGCCTCGGGACACTTCGCAGCGCCCACGGCAACGCATTATGAATCGTCGTCGCCGCAATCGCCGCCTGTCCCGCCGCCACCGCGATCTGGTTCAGCCCGCGCACCACGTCGCCGATCGCATACAGCCCCGGCACGCAGGTGCGCTGGTGGTCGTCGACCACGACCTTATCGCATTCCGCCGTCTCCACGCCCAGCTTCGCCGCCAGGCCGGAGCGGGCCGACTCGCCCAGCATCGGATAGAACACGTCGAACTCGCGGCGCTCGCCGTCGGCCGTATTCAGCACCGGCTTCATGTCCGGGCTCATGGTCACGCCCAGTAAAGGCGACTCGATGTAGCGCACGCCGGCCGCGGCGATCTGGCGCCGTTCGTCCTCGCTCAGGATCGGCTCGTCGCTGCGGTCGAACAGGGTCACGTGCTCGCTGAACGAGCGCATGAAGAGGGCGTGGCCGACCGGGTTGGTGTCGTTGGTGACGACAGCGATGCGCCGGTCCATCACGTCGAAACCGTCGCACACGGGGCAGAGGCGCACCGCGCCGCTGGCGACGGCCTCGCGCCAGTTCTCGATCGGCAGGCCGGCGTCGGCCACGCCGGTGGCCAGCAGCACGGTCAGGGCGCGGATCGGGTGGGTGACGCCGGCATCGTCCTGGTAGTCGCCGACAAAAAGGCCGTCTTCCAGGCGCAGGTCGGTGATCTCGCCGTGCAGCACGTCGCCGCCATAGTTGCGCAGCTGGTGGGTCAGGTTGGTCAGCAGCTGGCCGCCCGGTACGCCTTCGGGAAAGCCGGGGTAGTTGTGCGAGACCGGGATCAGGCACAGGCGGCTGTTACCCTTGTCGACGACGACGACGTTGCGCGTGAAGCGGCGCAGGTAGATGGCGGCGGTCAGCCCGCCGGGGCCGCCGCCGATGATCAGGGAATCAAAAACACGTTCGGTAATGGGGTTGGCAAGTTCGCTCATGCCCCGATTATCGGGATAGACGCCATGATGTCCTATCGGCGCGCGTGCCCAGGCCGGGTAAGTGCAGGCTTACAGATGCTGGCGTCGAGCGGATGGCCGTCGGGGCCTTCGGGCTGCAGGGTGACGTGGTCGATCCCGTGTTTGGTGAACAGCATGTCGCGCACGCGCTGCAGCACCGCCGGCCACTCGGCCAAGCTGCGGATTTCCAGATGGCCGATCAGGGCAGGGTGGCCGGGCGACATGTCCCACACGTGCAGGTCGTGCACCGAGAGCACGCCTTCGATCTCGGCCAGGTCGGCGCCGACCTGCAGGTAATCGATCCCGTGCGGCACGGCTTCCATCAGGAAGTGCGACGACTCGCGCAGGATGCCCCAGGTCGAGCGCAGGATCAGCAGCGAGACGAAGATCGACAGGATCGGGTCGATGCGCACCCAGCCGGTGAAGTAGATGATGGCGCCGGCGGCGATCGCGGCCACGGAGCCGAGCAGGTCGCCCATCACGTTCACCAGCGCCGCCCGCGTATTGATGCTCTGGGTGTCGCGCGACAGCACCCAGGCCACCAGGATGTTGATACAGGCGCCGATCGCCGCCACCACCAGCACCACGCCCCCTTGCACGGCTTGCGGATGCATCAGCCGTTGCGAGGCTTCGTAGACGATCCAGCCGACCAGCACCAGCATCGCCAGGCTGTTGACGAACGCGGCCAGCGCCTCGGCGCGCACGAAGCCGAACGAATGGCGCGAAGACGGCGGGCGCTTGGCGACCAGTTGCGCCAGCAGGGCCAGGCCGAGCGCGGCGGCGTCGGTGACCATGTGGCCGGCGTCCGAGATCAGCGCCAACGAATTGCTCATGACGCCGGTGACGGCTTCGATCACGGCAAACAGCAGCGTCAGCGCCAGTGCGATGGCCAGCGCCTTCTGGCTGCGCGCCTCGATGAAGTGGCCATGGCTGGCGTCGCCGTCGAGGTGGGCGTGCAGGTGTTCGGAAGTCGGTGCGGCGTGATCGGACATGGTGGTTCGGCGGATTGGACAGGGCGGCAGTGTAAAGGATAACCGGGGCCGAAAAGCGATGGCGCCGGCAGCAACTTTGCTACCTAACCACTTAATTCTGGACAAGACTTGCGCGACGCCGATGCAGCCCCTATAATGCACGTCATTGGGCGGTTAGTTCAGCTGGTTAGAATACTTGGTCGACATCCAAGGGGTCGCAGATTCGAATTCTGCACCGCCCACCAGAATAGCAAGGCTCCATCAAGAAGCGTAGCGAGCGGCAGCAATTTCGGTTGAGAAGCGCAGCTGTACGGAAGTACAGCGAGCATCGCAGGCCGAAAGTGCAACGCGCAGTAGCTTATTGATGGGGCCGACTTTGTAAGAGCGAGAAAGGCATCTACGGTTATGACACCGCGAACTACAACCTGGTTGTGGGGGAATCGCTAGACGCGGTATGGTGTTCTTTTGCTCAACACACTGAAATAAACGCGCCTGGTGCGCGTTTTTTTTCGTCTCAACTTTTTATCTTTCAAATTTCTCAACATTAGCGGCGTCCGCGCCAATTGGAGATCACTATGCTTAACGTGCGACTTCCCGATGGCTCCAGCCGTCAGTTCGACGGCCCCGTGACGGTCGCCCAGGTGGCGACGTCGATTGCGCCCAGCCTTGGCAAGGCGGCGCTCGCCGGCAAGGTCGACGGCAAAGTGGTGGATACCTCGTTCCTGATCGAGCAGGATGCCGATTTCGCGGTCATCACCGACAAGGACCCGGAAGGCCTGGACGTCATCCGCCACTCGACCGCCCACCTGTTGGCGCATGCGGTGAAAGAATTGTTCCCGGAAGCCCAGGTCACGATCGGCCCGGTCATCGAAAACGGCTTCTATTACGACTTCTCGTACAAGCGCCCGTTTACGCCGGACGACCTGGCCAAGATCGAAAAGAAAATGGCGGAACTGGCCAAGAAGGACGAGCCGGTCACGCGCAAGGTGCTGCCGCGCGACGAAGCCGTTGCGTACTTCAAATCGATCGGCGAAGAGTACAAGGCTGAGATCATCGCCTCGATTCCGGCCAACGAAGACGTCTCGCTGTATTCGGAAGGCAGCTTCACCGACCTGTGCCGCGGCCCGCACGTGCCATCCTCGGGCAAGCTGAAAGTGTTCAAGCTGATGAAGCTGGCCGGCGCCTACTGGCGCGGCGACTCGAACAACGAGATGCTGCAGCGTGTGTATGGCACCGCCTGGGCCAAGAAGGAAGACCAGGAGCAATACCTGCACATGCTGGAAGAAGCGGAAAAGCGCGATCACCGCAAACTCGGCAAGGCCCTCGACCTGTTCCACTTCCAGGAAGAGGCGCCGGGCCTGATCTTCTGGCACCCGAAAGGCTGGACGGTCTGGCAGCAGGTCGAGCAATACATGCGCCACAAGTACCAGGTCAACGGCTACGACGAAGTGAAAGCGCCGCAAATCCTCGACGTCACGCTCTGGCAAAAGACCGGCCACTGGGACAACTATCGCGAAAACATGTTCACGACCGAGTCGGAGAACCGTTCGTACGCCCTGAAGCCGATGAACTGCCCCGGCCACGTGCAGATCTATAACTCGGGCATGAAGAGCTACCGCGACCTGCCGCTGCGCTACGGCGAGTTCGGCCAGTGCCACCGCAACGAATCGTCGGGAGCGCTGCACGGCATCATGCGCGTGCGCGGCTTTACCCAGGACGACGGCCACGTGTTCTGTACCGAAGAGCAGATCGAGGCGGAAGTGACCGCCTTCCACGCCCAGGCGATGGAAGTCTATGACGACTTCGGCTTCAACAACATCGACGTCAAGCTGGCGCTGCGTCCGGACAGCCGCATCGGTAGCGACGAAATCTGGGACGAAGCGGAAGAAGCGCTGCGTTCGGCCCTGCGCGCCTGCGGCGTGGAGTGGACGGAATTGCCGGGCGAGGGTGCCTTCTATGGTCCGAAGATCGAGTACCACCTGAAGGATAGCCTTGGCCGTCCATGGCAGGTCGGCACGATGCAGGTCGACTTCTCGATGCCGGGCCGCCTTGGCGCCGAATATGTCGCGGAAGACAACACGCGCAAGGTGCCGGTCATGTTGCACCGCGCGATCGTCGGCTCGATGGAGCGCTTCATCGGTATCCTGATCGAGAACTACGCCGGCGCATTGCCGCTGTGGCTGGCGCCAGTGCAGGTGGCGGTTCTCAACATTTCTGACGCACAGGCAAGCTATGTGAAAGAGGTGCAAGAGCGACTGAAAAAGGCCGGCCTGCGCGTTCACGCTGATTTGCGGAACGAGAAGATTACCTATAAAATACGTGAACATTCCGTCCAAAAACTGCCATACATCTTAGTTGTTGGCGACAAGGAACGTGAAGCAAACACCGTGGCCGTGCGCGCACGGGGCAATGTCGATTTGGGCACCATGTCCGTCGATGCCCTGATCGAGCGCCTGCTTGGCGAAGTGCATTCCAAAGCCAAGTAAGCCGGCCGGTTATTCAGACATTAAAAGGAAACAACATAGCTACTGACAAGTCGTCGCATCGCATCAATGGCGAAATCAATCACCCGGAAATGCGTTTATCGGGTGTGGACAACGAGCCGCTGGGCATTGTGAGCCTGGCCGAGGCGTTTCGCCTGGCTGAGGAAAAGAACGTCGACCTGGTGGAAATCGCGCCGAACGCGGTTCCACCGGTCTGCCGCCTCATGGATTACGGCAAGTTCAAGTACTCCGAGCAGAAGAAGGCCCACGAAGCCAAGCTGAAGCAGAAGATCATCCAGGTCAAGGAAGTCAAGTTCCGTCCAGGTACGGATGAGGGCGACTACAGCATCAAGCTGCGCAACCTCATCAAGTTCCTCGACGAAGGCGACAAGACCAAGATCACGCTGCGCTTCCGCGGCCGCGAGATGGCCCACCAGGACATCGGCTTCCGCATGCTCGAACGTCTGAAGGGTGACCTGGAGCCGTATGGCCAGGTCGAGCAGTTCCCGAAGATGGAAGGCCGCCAGATGATCATGGTGATTGCTCCGAAAAAGAAGAAATAATTCTCCGATTTGTAGGGTGGGCACTTGTGCCCACGCGTGAACTTCGCACATTGTTGGCTCGGGTTGAGAAAAAGCCCTGCCAACACCGTGCGGGCGTCACGCGTGGGCACGAGTGCCCACCCTACGTCATTTTTGCGGCCCTATGGCAACACGTTTTCCCTCAACCTGTGTTAGAATCTGCGGTTCCTGTTTTTCGAAGCAGGTTGTAGCAGGTCCAACACCTGCTGCAAAACAAGTGAAAGCAGGCATCTAAGCGCAGCACCACGTTGCCACCTGCAATCCTGTTATATGAGGCTGTCCGTCAAAAGGACAGAAGACTATGCCAAAAATGAAAACCAAAAGCAGCGCGAAGAAACGTTTTCGCGTGCGTCCGGGCGGTACTGTGAAATCGGGTATGGCGTTCAAGCGTCACATCCTGACCAAGAAGACCACCAAGAACAAGCGTCAGCTGCGCGGCACCCGTAACATCAATGCGTCGGACGTGACCAGCGTTCTCCGCATGATGCCATCTGCTTAATCTCACACTAAGGAGCTAATATGCCTCGAGTAAAACGTGGGGTTACTGCACGTGCCCGTCATAAGAAAGTACTTGCGCTAGCCAAAGGCTACCGTGGTCGTCGTTCAAAAGTATTCCGTATTGCCAAGCAAGCAGTCATGCGCGCTGGCCAGTACGCATACCGCGACCGCCGCAACAAGAAGCGCGTCTTCCGCGCACTGTGGATCACCCGTATCAACGCGGCATCGCGTTCGCACGGCATGACCTACAGCGCATTCATGAACGGCCTGAAAAAAGCCGCGATTGAACTGGACCGTAAGGTTCTGGCCGACATGGCCGTGCACGACAAGCCGGCTTTCGCCGCGATCGTCGCTGCCGTCCAGGCCAAGCTGGCTGCCTAAGGCATCCGGTTTTGCAAGTTAGCGCTACGGTAACGTAGCGCAAAAAGAGCGGGGCATCGGTGCAGACCTATGCCCCGTTTTTGATTCTGGATTGCTGTGAATTTACCAACGCGTTGCCAAATTGCGACAAATTGCGGACAATTCACGGTGACTCCGTGGCTCCTGCCATCCCCTACAGGAAAAGAACAAAGATGAACTCGCTCGAAGAACTCGTCGTCTCGGCCCAGGCTGACTTTGGCGCCGCGCCCGATGCGGCCGCGCTGGAAAATGCAAAAGCAAAATACCTCGGCAAGACCGGCCAGGTAACCGAACTGATGAAGGGCCTCGGCAAGCTCGACCCCGAGCAGCGCAAGGCGCAGGGCGCCCTGATCAATGCTGCAAAAGTAAAAATCGAAAACGCATTGACTGGTCGCCGCGATGCGCTTGCGAATGCCCAGCTCCAAGAGCGCCTGAACGCCGAAGCGATCGACGTTACCCTGCCGGGCCGCGGCCGCGCCATGGGCGGCATCCACCCGGTGATGCGCACCTGGGAGCGCGTCGAGCAGATCTTCCGTTCGATCGGTTTCGACGTGGCCGACGGCCCCGAAATCGAAACGGACTGGACCAACTTCACCGCCCTGAACAGCCCGGAAAACCACCCGGCGCGGTCGATGCAGGACACCTTCTATATCGAAGGCAATGATTCCACCGGCAAGCCCTTGCTGCTGCGCACCCACACCAGCCCGATGCAGGTGCGTTATGCGCGCACCCACACGCCGCCGATCAAGGTGATCGCGCCGGGCCGCACCTACCGCGTCGACAGCGATGCCACCCACTCGCCGATGTTCCACCAGGTCGAAGGCCTGTGGATCGGCGAAGACATTTCCTTCGCCGACTTGAAGGGCGTCTACCTGAATTTCGTCAAAGCCTTCTTCGAGACCGACGACTTGCAGGTGCGTTTCCGTCCATCCTACTTCCCGTTCACGGAACCGTCGGCCGAGATCGACATCGCTTTCGGTTCGGGGCCATTGAAGGGCCGCTGGCTGGAAGTGTCGGGCGCCGGCCAGGTACACCCGACGGTCGTGCGCAACTTCGGACTCGATCCGGAAAAGTTCATCGGCTTCGCGTTCGGCTCCGGTCTCGAGCGCCTGACGATGCTGCGCTATGGCATCAATGACCTGCGTCTGTTCTACGAGGGCGATCTTCGCTTCCTCAAGCAGTTCGCTTAAACAGACGGTCATTCATCAACCTGAAAAGTCACGCGGTGACGAGGTAAAAGATTATGCAATTCTCCGAAAACTGGCTCCGTTCCATGGTCAACCCATCCATGAGTTCGGATGAGCTGTCCCACCTGCTGACGATGTCCGGCCTCGAAGTCGAAGAAGTCGAACCGGTCGCGCCGCCGTTCTCGAACGTGGTCGTCGCCGAAGTGGTCGAGGTGGCCAAGCATCCGAATGCGGACCGCCTGAACGTCTGCCAGGTGGACGTCGGCAGCGGCACGCTCTTGAACATTGTCTGCGGCGCGCCGAACGTGCGCGCGGGCATGAAGGCGATCTGCGCCCAGGCCGGCGCCGTGCTGCCGCCGGGCGCGGACGGCAAGCCGTTCGAGATCAAGGTCGGTAAACTGCGCGGTGTCGAGTCGCAGGGCATGATGTGTTCGGCCAAGGAATTGAAAATCTCGGAAGAGAGCAGTGGCCTGATGGAATTGCCCGCGGACGCGCCGGTCGGCACCAGCATCCGCGACTACCTCGGCCTGGACGACCTGAAGTTCACCATCAAGCTGACCCCGAACAAGGCCGATTGCCTGTCGGTGCTGGGCGTGGCGCGCGAAGTGTCGGCGCTCACCGGCACCCCGCTGCACCTGCCGACGACGGTGCCGGTGCCGGTCACGATGGACGAGATCCTGCCTGCCAAGATTTCCGCGCCGGACCTGTGCGGCCGCTTCACCGGCCGCGTGATCCGCGGCCTGGATGCACGCGCCGCCACCCCGGACTGGATGAAGCAGCGCCTCGAACGCTCGGGCCAGCGCTCGGTGTCGGCGCTGGTCGACATCTCGAACTATGTGATGCTCGAAGTCGGCCGTCCATCGCACGTGTTCGACATGAACAAGATCCACGGCAGCCTGGACGTGCGCTGGGGCAAGCAGGGCGAAAGCCTCAAGCTCTTGAACGGCAACACGGTCGAGGTCGACGAGTGGGTCGGCGTCATCGCCGACGAGAAGGAAATCGAATCGCTGGCCGGCATCATGGGCGGCGATTCCACCGCGGTCACGCTCGACACGACCGACATCTACCTGGAAGCGGCCTTCTGGTGGCCGAACGCGATCCAGGGCCGTGCGCGCAAATACAATTTCTCGACCGATGCGGCGCACCGCTTCGAGCGCGGCGTCGATTACGCCACCACCGTCGAACACATCGAGCGCATCACCGCGCTGATCCTCGAGATCTGCGGCACCGAGGCGACGAAAGTCGGCCCGATCGACGACCAGGTCGCCAACCTGCCGCAGCGCCAGCCGGTTGTGCTGCGCACGGCGCGCGCGCAAAAGGTCATCGGCGTGCCGATCACCGACGAGATGGTGGCCGACATCTTCACGCGCTTGCACCTGCCGTTCACCCACGAGGCAGGCCAGTTCGCGGTGACGGCGCCATCCTACCGTTTCGACATCGAGATCGAGGAAGACCTGATCGAGGAAGTCGCGCGCGTGTATGGCTTCGAGAACATCCCGGCCAATCCGCCGGTCGCGCCGAGCGCGATGCTGATCGAACCGGAAAACACCCGCTCGCTGTTCGCGATCCGCCACCGCGTGGCCGACCTTGGCTACCAGGAAGTGGTGAACATGAGCTTCGTGGAAAGCGTCTGGGAGCAGGATTTCGCCGACAACGACGCGCCGATCAAGCTGCAGAACCCGATCGCCAGCCAGATGAGCGTGATGCGCTCGACCCTGATCGGCGGCCTGCTGGCCAACGTGCGCTATAACCTGAACCGCAAGGCGGGCCGGGTGCGCGTGTTCGAGATCGGCGCCATCTTCAAGCGCAACGAGGCAATTGCCGACGGTCCGCTGAGCGTGGCCGGCTTCGAGCAGCCGAAACGCGTGGCGGCGATGGCCTACGGCCCGGCGCTGGACGAGCAGTGGGGCGTGCCGAGCCGCGCCGTGGACTACTTCGACGTGAAGGCCGACCTCGAGGCGCTGTTCGCGCCGCGTGTGGTACGCTTCGTCAAGGCTGAGCACCCGGCGCTGCATCCGGGCCGCTGCGCCAACGTCGAGCTCGATGGCCGCACCGTCGGCTTCATCGGCGAGCTGCATCCGCGCTGGTTGCAGAAATACGACCTGCCGCAGGCGCCTGTCCTGTTCGAGGTCGATGCCGATGCGCTGCGCGAACGCACGGTCCCGGTGTATGCCGAGATTTCGAAGTTTCCGGGTGCCACGCGCGACCTCGCGCTGGTGGTCAAACAGGACGTTCCGGCCCAGTCCGTGATCGACACCCTGGCCGCGGCAGGGGCTGCTCATCCCAATGGCAAGATCGTGCAAGCCATTGTTTTATTTGATGAATACCGCGGCAAGGGATTGGAGGTGGACGAAAAATCGCTTGCTTTCCGCCTTAGCTTGCAAGATACTCAATCGACCTTGCAGGACGATGTCGTGGAGGCCGTCATGGCTTGCGTGGCTGAGGCCGCAAGAGAAAAACACAGCGCCAAAATGCGCGGTTAGCACCTGTTCCGGCAGGTTCTAAACAATCCAAAACATGTCCAGATCGAAGGCAGGGCTTCAAAATTAATAACAACGACGTTGATTCGGCCGTATTCCAGGAGGCCCTGGCGGCCGACCTGCATCGTGCAATGCAGGTGGCGCGGGTACGGAAGGAAGCGGAGAAAGACCTGCCGACCCTGACCAAGGCCGAGCTGGCCGAACTGCTCTTCGAGCAGGTCGGCTTGAACAAGCGCGAAGCCAAGGACATGGTTGAGACCTTCTTCGATGAAATCCGTAACGCGCTCGAGCGCGGCGAGGCGGTCAAGCTGTCCGGCTTCGGCAACTTCCAGTTGCGCGACAAGCCGCAGCGGCCGGGCCGCAATCCGAAAACCGGGGAAGAGATCCCGATCACGGCGCGCCGCGTCGTGACTTTCCACGCCAGCCAGAAACTGAAGGGCATGGTTGAAGAAACCAGCCCGGCATCGTCGCTGGCGCGCGCCGCCTGATTGCGCCGTGCCGGCCGCGTCCGCCATTGCCTGTGCCGAGTGCGTTTGCGAAGTGCGTTTGAAAAGTGAATTATGAACGATCGTCCGAACAAGATTGAACTGACCGCGTTGCCGCCGATCCCGGCCAAGCGCTATTTCACGATCGGCGAAGTCAGCGAATTGTGCGGCGTCAAGCCGCACGTATTGCGCTACTGGGAGCAGGAATTTACACAGCTGAAGCCGGTCAAACGCCGAGGTAACCGCCGCTACTACCAGCACCACGAAGTGCTGCTGATCCGGCGCATCCGCGAACTGCTCTACGAACAGGGCTTCACGATCAGCGGCGCCCGTAACAAACTCGACAGCCGTGCCAGCAACCTGGCCGCTGGCATCGAGGAAGTACTGGTCGAGGAAATGCCTGTCGTCGATACGGCCAGATTGCGTGCCGATCTGCTCGACATTATTGCTTTATGCAAGCAGGGCATACCGCAGGCTTAACGTAGCGTTAACGCTGCAGTCGTGCGCTGTTGTAGTAGGGCGCATGAGTGCTAAAATGTTACATGCGGCTTGGATACCAACGCACGACAGCCGGGATGCGCTATCCCGGCACTTTCCTGTGCCAGGAAAATTTAAGGGAAGATAATGATACGCGTTGCCATTTGTGACGATCACCAGATAGTTCGAGCAGGTTTCAAACAGATTTTCTCCTCGTCCGGCGATTTCGAAGTCGTCGCTGAAGGCGCCACCGGCCGCGAGGCACTGGACATTGCCCGTCGCGAAATTTGCGACGTGCTGTTGCTCGACATCGCCATGCCCGACCAGAGCGGGATCGACATTTTGCGTACCATTCGCCAGGGTCAGCCGAACCTGCCGGTCTTGATTCTCTCCGGCTACCCTGCGCAACAGTACGCACTGAACCTGTTCAAGATGGGTGCCAACGGCTACCTGAACAAGGAATGCGATGCCGATGAGCTGAAGACGGCCGTACGGACTGTGTTCCAGGGGCGCCGCTACGTGAGCTCGACCGTCGGCGAACTGCTGGCGCAGAGCTTCGACCGCGATCCGAACACGGCGCTGCATACCGAGCTGTCGGACCGCGAGTTCCAAGTGTTCCTGCGCCTGGCCAAAGGCGCCACCGTGTCCGATATCGGGAATGCGCTGTCGCTGTCGATCAAGACCGTGTCGACCTACCGTACCCGCATCATGGAAAAGATGGGCCTGCAGTCGAACAGCGACCTGACCTACTACGCCATGAAGAACAACCTGCTTGACTAAACCTCGATCCACGCAGGCTTGCGAGCGCCGCCCGGCGCTCGCCCTTTGCCGGCATCTAACAGCCGGCCTGCGGGCTCGGCCGCAAGAGCGTCACCGCGCTAGTCCGCACCGTGCCATACTGTCCCGAGCGACTGTGCACGGCGCCGATCACTGCCGCACATCTGTCTGATCCCACCACCACAGTAAGATTGCCAGGCTGCATTAATGGCCTGTAAGCACTATAATCAGCTCGGTGCGGCAAGTTCCGCGAAAGGAACCCAGCAGATGTATCTCTCCACCGACCCCGTCCCGAAGCGCCCCCGCTCCTTGCCTCTTTATAAGACGCTGCTGTGCTTCGCCTGCGTGGCGATCCTGCTGGCGAACGGCATCAGCCTGTTGCGCAACCTCGATGCGATCAAGGCGGCCAACTCCCTGCAAGACCAGACCACCAGGGTGACCGAGGAATTGCAGCACCTGAACCTGCTCGTCACCGATGCCGAGAGCAGTCTGCGCGGCTATTTCCTCTCCGGTTCGCCGCTCTACCTGGGCACCGTGAACGGGGCGCCGGCCCAGATCGACAGCCAGCTGCGCAAACTCAGTGCGCTGCTGGCCGACAATCCGTCGCAGCAAAAGAACCTGGCCCAGCTGCGCACGCTGGTCGAGCACCAGCTGCAGATGATGAACGAGGCGCTGACGATCTACCGCGATGGCGGCCTGAAGGAAATCCTGACCATCACCGGCGCTCCGTCCGAGGGCGACAGCGACGAGATCCGCCTGCAGGTGGTGATCATGCTGAAAGAACAGAACGAATTGCTGAATGCGCGCAGCGCCGCCTTTTACGACCAGTACCGTCACGCAGTGATCCTGGGGCTGGGCATCAATGCCGCGGCGATTGCCGTGCTCTTGCTGTTCTACCAGCTGGTGCAGCGCAGTTTTGCTGCGCGTGCGCGTGCCGAGGAAGCCTTGCAGGCGGCCAACGAACAACTTGAATCGACGGTTACGCGCCGTACCGAGCAGTTGTCGGTGCTGTCTCGTCACCTGATCCATGTTTCGGAAGAAGAGAAATCGCGCCTCGCACGCGAACTGCACGACGAAATGGGCGCCAACCTGACGGCGATCGGCATGGATCTCGCTACCGTCGGCGAGCAGTTGCGTACCAGCCGCCCCGACCTGGCGGCGATGCTGGGGCGTGCCCGTGCGACCCTGGTCGACACGGTGCAACTCAAGCGCCGCATCGTCGAAGACCTGCGCCCGAGCCTGCTCGACAACCTGGGGCTGAGCGCGGCCCTGCAGAGTTATTGCGAGGATTACGCGCGCATCACAGGGCTCGATTGCGACGTGCTGATCGACGGCGATGTCGATTCCGCCGGGCCGATGCATGCGATCGCGCTGTTCCGCATCGTGCAAGAGTCGCTCAACAACATCGCCAAGTATGCGCGGGCGCGCAGCGTGATCGTGCACCTGGCGCGCGAAGACGACAGCCTGGCGCTGGAGGTGACCGACGATGGCGTCGGCATCGCACCGGATGCGTTGGCACGGTCGAAGTCGCACGGCTTGCTGGGCATGCGCGAGCGCGCGCTGCTGTTGGGCGGGAAACTCGACGTCGAGCGCGGCGTGAACGGGGTGGGCACGTGCGTGCGCGCCCGGATTCCGGCAATTGGGTCCCAGGCGGGCAGCCTGGCGTTGATGCCGCCGGACCCATCGCCGGTCATGCCGGCGGTGGGTAGTGGCGATCTGGGGAAGTGCGCCGCTTGAATGCGCGGGCGGAACATGGAACAACAACGTGATGCGGTGGCGGGTGGAGCCGCCACCCGACGGTATTAGCGCGCCGCGACGTCCATCAGCAGGCGGTCATATTCGGTCTTGGCGACCTTGTAGCATTCGCCCGCATATTCTTCCAGGCCGGCGCGGTCGAGCACCGTGATGTTGCCGCGGCGGTACTGGATCAAGCCTTCGTCCTGCAGCTTGCCGGCCGCTGCGGTGATGCTCTCGCGGCGCACGCCGAGCATGATCGAAATCAGTTCCTGGGTCACTTTCAGCTCGTTGCCTGGCGAACGGTCCAGGCGATCCAGCAGCCAGCGGCACAGCTTTTGCTCGATCGAGCTGTGGCGGCCGCCGACGGCGTTCTGGGCCATCTGGGCGAACAGGGCGTTGGTGTAGCGCATCAGCAGCTGGGGCAGGGCGCCGCCCTTCATGAAGGCGTCGCGCAGGTATTGGGTTTTCAGGCGATAGCCGTAGCCGGCGCTCTGGACCACGGCGCTGCACATGGCGCGTTCACCCATGAACAGCGACACGCCCACCACGCCTTCGTGGCCGACGACGGCGATCTCGGTGGTGGCGCCGTCTTCCATCACATACAGCAGCGACACGATTGAAGTCGTAGGGAAATACACGTATTCCAATTTGCTGCCATACTCAAAGAGTTCCTTGCCGAAAGGCATAGGAACCAGCTCGAGGTGCTCGAACAGGGTTTCCAGGTCCTGGCGGGGAAGGGCGCCCAGCAATTCGTTTTGCTGGGTACCGGAGAAACTGACAACTGGACGGGACGCCGCTTTGATATCGTCTTTGGTCGAAAGGAGCTGGTTGACCGATTGTGCTTTTTGCGTGACACCACCGAGTTGAGCGTTGTTCATTTTCTGTCCTCTTATCTGACTTGCTGCATGGAGTGCGATTACCGAGACTTTCTTGCCACCTGCTAGAAGTTGACAATGTCTTAATCGCGATGTGTGTACGATACGGCTTCCGTCTGTTGGCGAACATAAGACTTGGGGTTGCCCCTGTGTAGGCACTATGCATGGTGTCGTGTCAGCCCAGTCCTACTGGGAAAAATGCTGTAGATCAGGCTTTTTACGGGCTTTTTGTTCAGGTGGCGCAGGGAATTGCCGCATAATGATTGCTCCTGTAACCATATTTCTTCCGGCCCGCGCATGCATGTCCTACTCGTCGAAGACGACGCCGTCCTGGCCGATGGCCTGACCCGTACCCTGCAGGGTCACGGCATTCAGGTCGAACTGGCGACCGACGGCCTGCAAGCCGACGCCCAACTACAGCGCAATCCGCCCCAGGTCGCCGTGCTCGACATCGGCTTGCCCGGCATCGACGGCTACGAGGTCGTGCGCCGCCTGCGCGCGCGCGGCGACACGACGCCGGTGCTACTGCTCACCGCGCGCGACGCCATCGAAGACCGCGTGCGCGGCCTCGAACTCGGCGCCGACGACTACCTCATCAAGCCCTTCGCGACGCCGGAACTGGTGGCGCGCATCCGCGCGCTGGGCCGGCGCAATGCGCCCAAGACCGGCATCCTCGTCCTCGGCAACCTGGTCTTCGATTCCGGCGCACGGCGCGCACGCATCGGCGAGCGCCCACTGGAATTGTCGGCACGCGAATGGGCCGTGCTCGAATACCTGCTGCAGCAGGCGGGGCGGGTGGTGTCCAAACAGCAGATCATCGATACCATCGCGCCCTGGGGCGAAGACCTGACCCTGAACGCGGTCGAAGTCTACGTCTCGCGCCTGCGCATCAAGCTCGAAGGCGCCGGCATCGCCCTGCGCACCATCCGCGGCTTCGGCTACCTCTTGGAAGCCGCCGCGCCCGCCGCCTGAGATGAGCAGTATTTCCAGCATCCGCATCCGCCTGCTCAAGTGGCTGGTCGGCCCGATCCTGGTCGTCAACCTGGGCGCGGCCGCACTGACTTACCTGCTGGCCTGGACCCCGGCCCAGCTTGCCTTCGACGAGGGCTTGCAGGGCGACGCCGCCGCGTTGGCCGCCCGTGTCCGTGTCGGCGGCGCACCCGTGCTGGCGAACGCCCTTGCCGACAGCGGCGCGGGCGAGGCCAGCTGGGCCGCCCTGCACGATGGTCGCGGCAAGCTGCTGGCCGGCACGGCCCAGCTGGAAGGACGGCGGCGCCCAGGCATGCACGATGTGCAGCTGGACGGCGAGCCGGTCCGCGTGGCGGTGGCCGTGGTGCCCGGATCGAACGGTCAGCACCTCAGCTTGGCGCGCACCACGCGCGCGCGCCAGGGGGTGCAAGCCGCCATCGTGCGCTCGCTGGTGCTGCTCGAAGTGCTGTTCAGCCTGGCGCTGGTCGGGCTGGTCTGGTTTTCGGTCGGCAATGGCCTGGCGCCGCTGGCGCGCCTGCGCGCCCGTCTCGATGCGCGCGGCAGCGGCGACCTGGCGCCGCTCGACGACGACGGCATGGCACGCGAACTGGTGCCGGTGGTCGACGCCTTCAACGCCTTGCTGGGCCGCATCGATGCCGGCGCCCGTGCCCAGGACGAGTTCCGCGCGAACGTCGCGCACCAGCTGCGCACGCCGCTGGCCGGGTTGCGCCTGCAACTGGAATGGCTGGCGGCGCGCCACGCGCACGATCCCGATACCCGCCGTTCGGTCGAATTGATGCTGGGCGCGAACGAGCGCATGATCCGCCAGACCAACCAGCTGCTTTCGCTCGAGCGCGCCGAACCGAACCGGTTTGCGCGCGCCCGCCTGGCGCCGCTCGACCTGGCCGAGCTGGTGGCGGGCAGCGTCCAGCATTTCGTCGAGCAGGCGGCGCAGCGCGACATCGATCTCGGTTTCGAACTCGGGGAGGCGCCCGTGCAGGGCGACCGCTTCCTGCTGCGCGACCTGGTCGACAACCTGGTCGACAACGCCTTGCGCTATACCCCGCACGGCGGACGCGTCACCGTCGGGTGCGCCGGGCTGGCCGAAGGCGGCAGCATGCTGCGCGTCGAAGACAACGGCCCCGGCATCCCGGCGCACCTGCGCGAGCAGGTCTTCGAGCGCTTCGTGCGCCTTGACGAAGGCACGCATGGCAGCGGCCTGGGCCTGGCGATCGTGCGTGACATCGCCAATCTGCATGGCGCCGAACTGAGCCTTGCCGACGCGCCCGGCGGCGGCGCAGTATTCACAATTGCATTTCCCTGAGACACAAATCACCCGGTAGCATCTGGTTGTCAGCTTCCCGTCAGCATTTCCTCAGGGTAATGCAAGCTTCGGTCGGTATTATTCTCCACGGCAACTATTCTTTCCGGCGCGGCGATTTCCTACGTGCCCTTCACCTTCGGAACCGACATGAAACCTCAGGCTGGCTTCACGCTCATCGAACTCATGATCACGGTCGCGATCATCGGCATCCTGTCCGCGATCGCGGTGCCGCAATACGGCAGCTATGTGCTGCGCGCGCGCCTGACCGATGCCTATGCCGGCCTTGCAGGCGTGCAGCCGCAGGCGGAACAGCACTGGTCGAACACGAATTCCTACGTCGACTTCAATCGGCTGCCGGCCAATACCGAGAACTTCACCTTTGCCGTGGCCAGCGCCAGCGAGACCGCCTACCTGATCACCGCCACCGGCAAGAATGTCACCAGCAACTTCGTCTTCACGATCGACCAGAACGGCCAGCGCGCCACGACCAAGGTGCCAACCGGCTGGACCGCGAACGCCACCTGCTGGGTGCGCGACAAGAGCGGGAAGTGTAGTCAATGAGGCACTGCGGCCCCACCCGCGGCTTCACCCTGATCGAAGCCATGATCGCGCTGGCCATCCTCGCCATCGTGCTGTCGATCGGCATGCCGCGCATGAACGCCTGGATCTACGCCGGCAAGGTCGCCGCCGCCGGCCAGTTCTATGCCGAAGGCTTCACGCTGGCGCGCAACCAGGCGCTGACCCACAACGGCGCCAGCCGGCTGGTGCTGAGCAAGAATGCGGGCAACGGCCAGTTCGACTGGCGCGTCGACGTCTGCTTCCCGAGCCCGGAGACGCCGTGCAATGACAGCAGCAGCAACTGGTCCACGCCGCTCGCCGCCGCCGGCGCCGACCCCGAAGGCGCCACTGTCGGTTTCAGGTCGGTGGTGCGCGTGGCCGACGCGCTGCCCCCCAGCGGCGAACTGGCGATATCGACCGGCGCGGAGAATGCCCGCGCCGTGTATTTCACGCCGCTCGGCTGGGTCAATCCGGCCATCGGCCCGCGCCTGCAACGCATCGACCTGCAACCGACCACGAAGATGGCTGGCCAGGCGCCGGCCTCCGCGCTGGTGCTGACGCTGGCTGGCATCGCCACCCGCTGCAAGCCCGGCGTCGCCGTTACCGATCCTCAAAGGTGCCCACCATGATCCCGTCACGCCATCTGCCTCATCACCAGCAGGGCGTCGCCCTGCTCGAAGCCCTGCTCGCCGCCGTGCTGCTAGCGATCGGCCTGCTCGGCACCATCGGCCTGCAGGCGCGCGCCTACTCGGCCCTGTCCGATGCCGGCATGCGCTCCGAAGCAACCATCGCCGCCGAGCGCCTGATCGGCGTGATGACGACCGACGCCGGCCACCTGAACGATTATGTGCTGGCCGCCGGCGGCCAGCCGGGCGAGCGCCTGGCGCCGTGGTACAGCGCGACCCGCAAGAACATTCCCGGCGCGACCGTCAGCGTGACCGTCAGCGCCGGCAGCGGCGCCGGCGCGCCCAGCCTGGTGGCGATCACGATCGGCTGGCAACGCAAGGCCGACGCGCCGGCCAACCGCCACGCCGTGCGCGCCTGGATCTAGGAGAGGGCGCATGCGAACCAATCCGCGCACCGGCGGCTTTTCGGTCGTCGAACTGCTGGTCAGCCTGGTCATCGGCCTGCTGGCGCTGGGCTTTGCCACGCGCCTGGTTACCGGGTCCGAGCAGGCCAAGTCGGCGGCCCTGGGCAGCTCGGACTCGATGCAGAACGGGATGCTGGCGATGTTCTCGATCAGCGGCGACGCCCAGCAGGCGGGCTTCGGCCTGAACGACCCGATCCTGCTCGGCTGCGATACCCGGTTCGTCGACAACGAGGGCTTCGTGCTGGCCGACGCGCCGCGCGGCGCCGCCACGGTCAAGCCGCTTGCCGCCGCCATCATCGAGTCCGGCGGCACCGGCTCCGACCGCATCAGCCTGTATTCCGGCAGTTCGCTCAGCGGCACCGGCACCGTACGCATGATCACCAACTACATCGGCGGCACCAACCTCGACCTCGACCGGCAAGCGTACGGCTTCGCGAATGGCGACGTGGTCGTGGTGGCGCCCGAGGACAGGGTCGGCAAGTGCGCGCTGACGCAGGTGTCGGAAGCGCCCGGCACCAAGGCGAAACTGTCGGTGGCCGGCGGTTCGGGCTTGCGCTACGCCACCGGTTCGCTGGGCCGCAACTTCAGTGGCGGCACCACGCGCGTCTTCAACCTGGGTCCGGCGGCCGGGCTGTCGCTGCATACCTGGTCGGTCGCCAACGGCTTCCTGCGGCTGCGCGCGACCGACATGGCCGGCGCCGCCGCCGCGCCGGCGACGGTGGCCGACAACATCGTCTCGATCAAGGCGCAGTACGGCTTCGACACGCGTACCGGCGGCGCCTTCGCGCCCAAGGATGGCCTGCGGGTCGGCAAATGGTCGGCGACGATGATCGATGCCGACGGCGACGGCGAGGTCGGCGGCGCCGGCGACTACGAACACATGGCCGCGCTGCGCATTGCCGTGGTCGCGCGCAGCAAGACACGCGAACGGCCGAACGCGGCCGGCGCCTGCGGCGCCACCGCCGTACTGCCGACCGTGTTCGCCAGCGCCGAGCCCTTCGACGTCACGCCCGTGCCGATCAAGGTCGACGTGGCCGTGGCCGGCGAGGGCGACAGCGAGGGCTGGCGCTGCTACCGCTACCGCGTGTTCGAAACCATCGTGCCGCTGAAGAATGCGTTGTGGAGACCGTGACATGAACCGAGTCCTGAACCGATCGACGACGGCGCGCCGCGCCCAGCGCGGCATCGCGCTGCCCGTGGTGCTGATCATCCTGCTGGTGATGCTCGTCTCCAGCATCTACCTGCTCAAGTCGAGCAATTCGACCACGCTCACGGCCGCCAACCTGGCCTACGATTCGGCCCAGGGCAGGGCGGTCGACGCCGGCCTGCACCAGGGCTTCCAGTGGCTGAGCGATACCGCGAAGAGCAACCGCGCCCTGCTCAACAGCGACTCTTCCGCCAACGGCTACGTTTCCTTCCTGATCGCCGGGCAGAGCACGCGCTCGGACGCGTTCTGGGAAGGCGGGCGCGTGGTCACGGTCAACAACCAGCGCATCGAGTACGTGATCCACCGCATGTGCTCGCGCAACCTGCCGTACGACCACAAGGACAACGCCTGCGTCCAGACCTCGGACAATCCGTCGGCCATGGGCTCGTCGGTCAAGGCCGGCGAGAGCCTGGCCATGGACGCGCCGCGCTTCGCGGCGATCCCGAAAGTGCATTACGTCGTCACCGCCCGCGTCGCCGGCGCGCGCGGTGGCAATGTCGTCAACCAGCTGGTGGTGCAGATCGGCGCCTGATGGCGTCCCGCACAATGAAAATGAAAACACGCATGATGAACCGAGTGCTCGCCGCCATTGCGCCGCTGCTTATTTCCCCGCTACTTTCCCCGCTTTTTTCCCTGCTTCTGGTCCCCGGCGCGCAGGCCGCCCCGACCGCGATCGCCACGCTGCCGCTGCTGAACATCACTGGCACCGGCACGGTCAAGCCGAACCTGATGCTCCTGTACGATAACTCGGGCTCGATGAAGAGCGCCTTTACGCCCGACTACGTCGACGACACCACCAGCTGCCGCGCCAAGGACACGATGGCCAGTTCGCGCGGCTGCCGCATCGGCGACCCGCCCTTCGCCAGCGCCGATTTCAACAAGCAGTATTACAACCCGAAGGTGCGCTACCTGCCGCCGGTCGACGCCGCCGGCAATCCGTTCAAGTCGATGACGAGCGCCGAGACGCTGGAATGGAAATGGGTGCCGACCGACGCTTTCAACGTCGACCGGGTCGACCTGCTCGGCAACGCCGTCGTCGCGACCAATCTAGTGGCCGGCTTCCCCGACCTGCGCTGGTGCGACAGCAGCAACAACTGCGGCTATAACACGGCCGGCTACGCCTATCCGGACGCCACCCACACCGCGGCCCAGTACTTCTTCGCCAATCCGTATTACTACACGATCAACGTCGCCGAATACTGCACCAACGCCACGCTCACCAACTGCAAGGTGACCGCCGTCGGCGCACCGGCGCCAAGCGGCTATCCGGTGGCGGCGCCGGTACGCTGGTGCGACACCCGCGCGTTGACCAATTGCCAGGCCAAGTACGTTGGCAACTACAAGTACCCGCGTTATTCCGACCCCGCCCGCAATCCCGATTTCTACGGCACCATCACGATCGGCGCCTCGAGTTCCGACAGCAGGACGCGCATCAGCCAGGTGCAGGTCGTGACGCCGAGCGGAACCCAGGTGCTGACCAACGGCGAGGTCGTCGCCAACGACGGTACCAACACCGCCACGCGCCAGGCCGCCGCCGCCAACGCGCTGGCGCTGTCGATCGTCGCCAAGAAAAACACCGGCGAGCAGTACACCGCCTGCGTGCGCGTGCCGACGCTGGCCGGCGTGCCGGCCTGCTCCAGCTACGGCATCACCCTCGACACCAACAACGTGGTGGCGGTGGTGCCGATCAACTGTGCGACCGGTGTCAGCAACAAGAGCCAATGCGATCTCGTGACCGACGGCAGCCGCGCCGGCCGCAGCCTGATCGTCTCGGGCGCCACCAACGTGACGGCGCTCCTCACCGTGTCGGGCACGGCGAACAACAACAGCGGCAAGAACCAGGAACTGGGCGGCGTCGCGCTGGGCGGCACCCAGCTGTTCGGCAGCAAACTGCAATTTGGCCGCGGCATCAACGCCGAGGCGGTGGCGGCCGCGATCGCCGGCCAGATCGGCACCAAGAACGCCGTCAGGGCCTATGTCGGCAAAACCACCGAATCGCTCGCCTGCGCCGACGCCGCCAAGAATACGGTCTGCCTCGTCGCCGACAGCCTGTCGCGCGAAGGCCAGAACATCACGCTCGGCACGCTGACCAACAACGCCAACGGCAAGAGTGTCTACCTGAGCTTCACCGCCCAGGCCGCGGTCAGCAACGGCATCCCGACCACGGTGACGCCGCTCGGCGCCTCGGTCTTCGTGCGCACCGACATCGTCGCCAGTCGCGACAGCTATCCGCGCGACGCGGCCCGCGAAGACTGCGCCGGCGCCACCTGCACCTACGACGAAGAGATGACCAACTTCGCCAACTGGTATGCCTATTACAAGACGCGCAACCAGATGATGAAGACGGCCGTCGGCCAGGCCTTCCGGCCGATCGGCGACAACTACAACGTCGGCATCGTCGCGCTGTCGGTGGCCGCCGCCGAAGGCGCCATGACCGGACCGAAGCCGTTCACCGGCGCCGCGCGCAGCAGCTGGTACAGCGCGCTGTACGCGATGACCGGCACCAGCTCGACCCCGATCCGCCAGGCGCTGCATTCGGTTGGCAAGATGTATGCGAACCGCGCGCCGTACAACTACGCGTCGGGCAAGGAGGTGATCCAGTTCCCGTGCCAGCAGAACTTCACCTTCGTCACCACCGACGGCTACTGGAACGGCGCCGCCGCCGCGGACGTGGTCAACAACGACAACAAGGAGAGCGTGGCGCGCTTCTGCTCGCGCGCCACCGGCTGCGTCGACCCCAGCGCGCAGACTGCCAATTCGCTGGCCGACGTCGCCCTGTACTGGTACAACGGCGGCTCGAACGACAAGGTGAGCTCGTTGCGGCCCACGCTCGAGAACTGGGACGCGCCGAACGGCAACGTCGCCGCCGGCGCCGGCGGCAACACGCGCCTGCACATGAACACCTATGCGCTCGGCCTCGGCGTGGACGGTCTCATGACCTATGACAAGGACTACGACAAACAACCCGAGTCGGGCAGCGACTTCCACAAGCTGATCACCGGCGTCGCCAGTGGCTGCCCGTGGAACAACAACGGCCCCTGGATCTGGCCGAACCCGTCCACCGGCGACGATTCCGGCAGCGCGGCCTACCAGTCGCGCGTGGACGACCTGTGGCATGCCGCCATCAACGGCCATGGCAAGTATTTCAGCGCCTCCGATCCGCTGCAGGTGATCGACGGCCTGGGCAAGGCGCTCTCGGACATCGAGGTCACGCTCGGCGCCGCGGCGGCGGCCGCGACCTCGACCCCGAACATCTCGGCCGAAGACAACGACATCTTCGCGGCCACCTTCACCACGGTGCGCTGGTTCGGCGAACTGCAGGGCAAGAAGATCAATCCGGTCGACGGCGTCGTCAACGCGGAGCCAGAGTGGACCTCGTCGAAAACGCTCGGCAAGAAGGTCGCTGCCGCCGCCGATAGCCGCACCATCCTGATGTTTGATTCGGCCGCGCGTGTCCTCAAGAACTTCAAGTTCGACGAGATGACCGCTGCCGAGCAGGCCTGGTTCGACGACAAATGCGCGCAGCTGGCGCAGTGCGTGACCCTGACCGCCCTCGATCGCGCCAAGGTCAACGACGGCGCCAACATCGTCAACTGGTTGCGCGGCCAGCAGCAGCACGCTGACGACAAGCTGCTGCGCGCCTACACCATGACCGACGCCAGCAAGGGCGGCCCAGCGGTGCCCTTGCCGCTGGTGCTGGGCGACGTCGCCTCGTCCAAGCCCGCTTACCTGCGCGACCCGCGCAAGGCCTACCCGGACCGGGACTATCTCGACTTCAGGACCGCCAATGCAGGCCGCAAGGCGACCGTGTTCGTGGGCGCCAACGACGGCATGCTGCATGCGTTCGATGCCGCCGACGGCGACGAACTCTGGGCCTATGCGCCGCGCATCACCATGAAAAAACTGTACCGGCAGGCCAGCACCACCTATGCCAGCAGCCACCAGTTCACGGTCGACGGCTCGCCCGAAGTGGCGGACGTGAAGATCGGCGGCGCGTGGCGCTCGGTGCTGGTGGGCGGCCTGAATGCAGGCGGGCGCGGCTACTATGCGCTCGACGTCACCGACCCGGCCGCGCCCAAGGCGCTGTGGGAACTGTGCGCCGACGCGGCCGTGTGCAGCGGCGTCAACTTCGACGCCGACATCGGCCTCTCCTTTGGCAATCCGCAGTTCGGCACCTGGAAGGATGGCAGCGGCGTCGAGCGCTGGGTGGTGTTCCTGACCTCGGGCTACAACAACATCAAGGGCACCGACGAGATCGACAACGGCAGCGGCGAAGGCTACCTGTACGTGGTCGACGTGGCCACCGGCGCGGTGCTCTCGAAGACCAGCACCGGCCGCGTGTACGAGGGCAGCGGCACCGGCACCAAGGACGTCACCGCGACCACGCCTTCGGGCCTGGCGCGCATCACGGCGATCAGCGCCAACCCGAACACCGATCCGCTGGTGACCTACATCTACGGCGGCGACAACCTGGGCCGCATGTGGCGCTTCGACTTCACCGCCGGCGGCGCACCGAAGCTTCTGAAGATGGGCGACGCCGGCAGCAGCCGTCCGGTGACGACGCGCCCCGACGTGACCCAGTGCCGTCCGAGCGGCAACGCCGCTACCGGGACCGAGACGGGTGAACTGAAGCGCGTGGTCGCCTTCGGCACCGGGCGCCTGCTGGCGATCGAAGACATCGGCAACCTGGCGACCCAGAGCGCCTATGTCCTGGTCGACAAGGGCCAGACGATTCCGGACCTGCGCGCGACCTCGAGCATGGCGCAGCAGAAGCTGAGCCGGATTGCAAAGACGTCGATCTATACGATCAACGGCGTCAAGGTCGATCTCGCGACCCAGAACGGCTGGTTCATCGACTTCGACCAGAACGCCGGCGAGCGCGTCAACCTCGACCCGAAGATCGTCGCCGGTTCGCTCAACGTCGTCACCAACATGCCGAGCAGCTCATCGGCCTGCGAAGTCGGCGGCACCAGCAACGTCTACCAGGTCAATGTCTGCACCGGCGAACCGCTGGTGGCGGTCGATACCGACGATACCGACGGCGTCAAGATGATGATGGTGGCAGGACAGGCACTGTCGAACACTGCGGCGGCGGTCGGCTCGATCGTGATCAGCCTGCCGTCGGGTGAACTCAAGCAGATCACCACGAATGCCGACGGCACCATGATCACGACCCAGGTGGCGGCCGCCAATTCGGAGGGCGCCTCGCGCGCTGGCTGGCGCCGGGTGCGCGAATAACTTGTACCCATAGGTAAGCTCTCCAGGCGCGGCTGCTTCAATGCAGCCGCGCTTTTGCTTTGGCGCGCTACATTCTCTTCACACGATGCGCCCCGGAATCGGTAAAATCGAGGGTTTTCTTTATCTGGGCCAATGGGGCTCGACTATGTCCAACGATCCTGACATCCTCGCCGCAAGCGTCCCTGGCGACGACACGCCCGACGCTGCTACCAGCACGCCTGTATCCACAACCGCCGCCGCCGCAATCACGCGCGAAGTGGAACGCCGCCGCACCTTCGGCATCATTTCCCACCCCGACGCCGGTAAAACCACGCTGACCGAGAAGCTGCTGCTGTTCTCGGGCGCGATCCAGCTCGCCGGTACCGTCAAGGGCCGCAAGAGCGGCCGCCATGCCACCTCCGACTGGATGGACATCGAGAAGCAGCGCGGCATTTCGGTCGCCTCCTCGGTGATGCAGTTCGAGTTCCGCGACCACGTGATCAACCTGCTCGATACGCCGGGCCACCAGGATTTCTCGGAAGATACCTACCGCGTGCTGACCGCGGTCGACTCGGCGCTGATGGTGATCGACGCCGCCAAGGGTGTGGAAGCGCAGACGATCAAGCTGCTCGACGTCTGCCGCATGCGCAACACGCCGATCGTCACCTTCATGAACAAGCTCGACCGCGAAACGCGCGACCCGCTCGAACTGCTCGACGAGCTGGAATCGGTGCTGAAGATCGAATGCGCGCCGGTGACCTGGCCGATCGGCATGGGCAAGAACTTCCGCGGCGTCTACCACCTGCTGCGCGACGAGATCATGCTGTTCAAGGCCGGCGAAGAGAAAGCCGACGGCGCTTTCGAGATCCTCAAGGGCATCGACAACCCGAAGCTGGCCGCGATGTTCCCGCTCGAGATCGAGCAGCTGAAAATGGAAGTCGAGCTGGTGCACGGCGCCAGCCACCCGTTCGACCTCGAGCGCTTCCTGGCCGGCATCCAGACGCCGGTGTTCTTCGGTTCGGCGATCAACAACTTCGGCGTGCGCGAGATCCTGTCGGCGCTGGTCGACTGGGCCCCGGGTCCGCGCGAGCGCGACGCCACGGTGCGCGCCGTCGAGCCGGCCGAGCCGAAGTTCTCGGGCTTCGTCTTCAAGATCCAGGCTAACATGGACCCGGCCCACCGCGACCGCATCGCTTTCCTGCGCGTGTGTTCGGGGCGCTTCGAGAAGGGCATGAAGGTCAAGCACCTGCGGCTGGGCAGAGAAGTGAAATTGTCGTCGGTGGTGACCTTCATGGCTTCCTCGCGCGAGCAGGTCGAGGAAGCCTACGCGGGCGACATCATCGGCTTGCCGAACCACGGCAACATGCAGATCGGCGACAGCTTCAGCGAAGGCGAGATGCTGACCTTCACCGGCATCCCGTACTTCGCGCCGGACCTGTTCCGCACGGTGCGCATCCGGAATCCGCTGAAAATGAAGCAGCTGCACAAGGGTTTACAGCAGCTGGGTGAGGAGGGCGCGGTGCAGGTGTTCAAGCCGGTGCTCGGTTCCGACCTGATCCTGGGCGCGGTCGGCGTGCTCCAGTTCGAAGTGGTGGCGAGCCGCCTGTTGAACGAATACGGCGTCGATGCCGTGTTCGAGGGTTCCAGCATCAGCAGCGCGCGCTGGGTGTCGAGCGACGACAAGAAGTCGCTGGCCGACTTCGAGACGCAGCTCGGCCACAACGTCGCCTACGATGCGGCCGGCAACCTGGCCTACCTGGCCACCTCGGGCGTGAACCTGCGCCTGACCCAGGAGCGCTGGCCGAAGCTGACCTTCCACGCGACGCGCGAGCACGCGGCCAAGCTGGGCTAAAAACGTTCACTGTGGCGGCAACTTCGCCGCCGGTGCCAGAAAGGACTCATGGTAAAACGTGGGTCCTTTTTTATTGGCGCTGTCACCGTTCGCTGTGGATGGGTCCGATCGCCAGGCGCAACAATTGACCTGCAGAAGTCACTTTGCCGCCATCGAGCGCCCGCCGCCAGCCCAAGTAATTCGGCAGGTAGCGCGACGCGATGCCGTGGAACCGCGCCAGCCATTCACGCAAGCGGCGGTGATAGGCATTCACATTCTGAACGTGGATAGCGCCCGCGGCCTCGCGCCGGATGCGTTCGCCGGCGCGCAGATTGACGGCCTGGTGCGCAATGCCGTGCGCACGTGCGAAGGCGCGGTAGGCCGCATGCGCGTCGGTGACCAGCAGCACTTGCCGGTCGAGGTAAGGCAGCAAATGGCGTTCGAGCTGCGCCTTGTTCAGGGCGCCGCGCCCGGTGGCGGCGTCGATTGTCCGGCCGCTGCGGTCGCGCGCCACCAGGATGCAGTCGAGCTCGCGCGAGATGCCGCGCCTGCCCGCTGCGCCGCCGCGCTTGCGCGGTGCCCGGTCGAGCTTGCGCGACCCTTTCTGTGATTCGAGCAGGAACATTTCGTCGGCCTCGGCGATGCCGTTCAGGCACACGGGCCGGTCGTCCTTGACCCGCTCGAGAAAACGGTGGCGACATCTGAATGCGGTATTGCGGTGCACTTGCAGCTGCTCTGCCGCTGCACGCACCGGGCGCGACGCGAGCAGCGCAGAGAGGTAGTCCAGCCATTTGGTGCGCAGCCGCAGCCTTGCCAGCGGCGTGCCGGTGAGGTCGTTGAAGGTGCGCCGGCACTGGCGGCAGCGATAACGCTGCAGGCCGTTCGCGTGGCCATGACGGTGCCAGCCGGAACAGCAGCAATGCGGGCAGCGGCGCACGGGGCCGCGCACTTGGTCGATCAGCGCGAGCAGCTGGTGCAGCCCGGCCGCCGGCCGCAAGGCCTCAAGTACCCGTAGCCGCTGCGGCTGATTCAGTGTCGGTAAAGCCGCGAACCACTTCTTGAACCCTGGCGCTTTCATGGCAGATCCCTATCGATGGCGATACGGGTTCGACCACGAAACAGCTCAGCAGTTCAATCCTCATCCATAGCGAACGGTGACAGCGACTTTTTATTCTCCCATTGGGAAGATTAAATTGCTATTTAATAGCAATAAAAAGTTCCAAATCAAGTTTACATGTTGCTCATTAGTGGCATATAGTTGTTCTGACAAGTCGAACAACTTTACTGGAGCACTGGAGCATGAAGCTGCCGCAGCGCCGTTATCTCGTCATTCTCCTTGCCGGATTGTCTGCCCCGGCCCTGGCCCAGCAAACCGCTGACGGTGCCATTGCCCGGGTCGACGTCAAGGGAGCGGCCTACGATCCGCGCCGCGACGATACGGCCTCGAAATTCTTGATTGGCCGCGAAGAGATCGAACGCCATGGCGACGCCAGCGTGTTCGATGTCTTCAAGCGCATCCCGGGCGTGACGGTCACCACGGGTTCCGGCCGCAGTATGGAAGTGCGCATGCGCGGGCTGGGCGGCGGCTATACCCAGGTGCTGGTGAACGGCGTGCGCGCCCCGGCCGGCTTCACGCTCGACAGCCTGCCACCCGAAATGATCGAGCGCATCGAAGTGCTGCGCACGGCCACGGCCGAATTCTCGACCGAGTCGGTGGCCGGCACCATCAACCTCGTGCTGCGCAAGAAGGTGCGCAAGCGCGAGCGCGAGGCCAAGCTCGGCTACCTGCTGTCGGAAGACTTCCGCGGGCCGACCTTCAGCACCCAGCTGGCCGACCGCGGCGAGCGTTCGTCCTGGTCGTTCGTGGCCAGCGGCAACCACGATGGCCTGTCCCGCACCTGGACCGGCTACCAGCTCAATACCCGGCCCGACGGCGTGGTCGACCTGGACCGGGCCACGGCGACCGGGGAAAACGGCCGCATGAATCGTCTCAACCTCGCGCCCCAGTTCAAGTGGACGCTGGAGAACGGCGACAGCCTCGAATGGGAAAGCCTGGTCAACGGCAGCAGCTTCCGCAACGCGGCCGACGGGCTGGTCACGACCTCGATCGGCAGCGCGCCGCCGGTTCCCGACCTGCACACCTACGGCAAGTTCGACGACCGCATGCTCAAGTCCGACCTGCGCTGGAGCCGGGCGCTGGCCTCCGGCGCCAAGTTCGAGACCAAACTCGGCGTCGAGCGCACACGCGCACAGACGCTGGTGCGGCGCACCGGGTTCGATGCGGCGGGACGCCTGGCGACGCATGGCAGCGTCGGCACCGGGACGCGTGCCAAGGGCGCGACCAGCACCGGCAAGTTCGCGCGCCAGGCGGGCGCCCGGCACGTGCTGGCCATCGGCTGGGATGCCGGCTTCAACGAGAGCCAGGACCTGCGCACCGAGCGCGACGCGGTACGGGTGCTGCCGCCGGGCCAGCCGGAGGTCGAGACCTTCGCCGCGCGCGTGCTGCGCGCCGCCGCCTACGCGCAGGACGAATGGACAGTGACGCCACGCTGGTCCGTGTATCTCGGCGCGCGCTGGGAAGGCGTGCGCACCCACGTCAACGGCAATACCATCGCGCCAACCCGGGTGCGGTCGAGTGTCCTCAGCCCGATCGTGCAGTCATTGTGGAAGCTGGCGGATGAAAAAGGCGAACAGACCGGCCACCAGTTCCGCCTCGCCGTCAGCCGCACCTACAAGGCGCCCGACCTGTACAGCCTGGTGCCGCGGCGCGCGGAATGGGAGAACAACAGTCCGACCGAAGCCGACTACCAGGGCAATCCGGCCTTGAAGCCGGAACTGGCCTGGGGCGTCGACGCGGCATGGGAGCATTACTGGGCGCAAGGCGCGATGGTCTCGGCCAGCACAGCGCTGCGGCGCATCGACAACTACACCAGCAACCGCATCTATTTCGACGGCCTGCGCTGGATTTACACGCCCTTCAACGAGGACCGCGCGCTCATGCGCAGCCTCGATCTGGAGACCAAATTCCCGCTGTCGGCGCTCGGCGATGGCTTGCCGGCGATCGACCTGCGCGCCAGCGTCAGCCGCAACTGGTCGCGCGTAGCCTCGGTGCCCGGCCCGCATAACCGCGCTGAGCAGCAGACGCCGCTCAGCGCGAACCTCGGGATCGACTATCAGAAAGGGGCGCTGTCGGCCGGCGCCAGCCTGGCGCACCGGCGCGGCGGCCCGGTGCGGGTGGCGGCCAACCGCGGCTTCTATTCGCATGCGCGCACCGACCTCGAGACCTATGCGGTCTGGAAGTTCACGCTGAAGCTGCAGCTGCGCGTGGCCCTGTCGAACCTGCTCGGCGAGGACAACTTCTTCGAGCCGAGTTACAGCGATCCGGCGGGCGGCATCGAGAAGCGCGGCTGGCTTTATCCGGAGGGTGTCAAACTGCGCACCACGCTCGAAATGACGCTCTAGGACGCGGGCGCAGCGTCAACCGATGCGGTCTCGATGCCGGTGACGACCTGGTTGGCCACGCTGCCGTCAACCCCGGTGACGCGCAGCTGCACCGGCAGCCAATTGCGCTGCGGCGCCAGCCAGACTTCGATGCGCGCTTCGCCGGGTTCGGCCAGCTGCGCCAGGTGCACGGTGGCCAGTGCGCCGGCAGGGGTATCCAGCGCTTCCTTGCCGACGACCTGCCAGCGCGCGATGCGCGCGCCGCCGGGGCCGGCGACCACGATCTCGACCACGTCCTGCAGCTGGTCCGGATCGGCCAGGCCCATGCCGGCCAGTTGCAGCAGTACCGAGGCGCGGTCCTGGCTGCCCAGCTGCAGCGGCGAACTGGCGGCGCCGTGTTCGATGCGCTGCGCTTCGCGGTCGAAGCGCGTGGTCTGCGCGCTGGCGGCCAGCTCCTGGCTTGCCTGGCTGGGGGCGATGCCGGCGTCGTCCTCGCCGCCTTCGCTGCGCAGGCTGCCCAGCACGCCGTCGAGGCGCAGGCGGTAGGCGCCGCCGCTCTTTTCCCAGACCAAGCTGGCGCTGTCGCGGGCGAGGCCCGGCTGGCCGGGTGCGCTGCGCGTGACCGCGTAGGACAGGCGCGCCGAAGGCGGCGGGCGGACCTGGTAGCGGCCGGGCATCGGCATCGCTGCAATGCCAGCGGGACCGGCCGGCGCTGGCAATGGCGCTTCCGGGGCGCTATCCTCGACAGGCGTGCGCGGGTGCACGGCAACCGGCGTCGGCGGCAGCTCGGTCGGCGCTTCGGTGGGCGCCGCCGTGGGTGCCGATGCAGGCGCTTCCGGCGTCGGCTGCATATCCGCCGGCGGGGCGGCCGCGTGCGTGGCGGCGAGGCGCAGCGCCAGCGGCGTGCCGATCTCCGGCGGCGCAGGAGAACGGACCAGGGTGTCGATCAGGGCCAGTGCGAGCAGGTGCAACAGCAGGGAAAGCCCGACCCACGCCGCCAGGCGCCGGTGCCGGGCCAGGTGGACGGCAATGTTCATGGCGCTAGTGTACCGACCTGTCTGCAATTGTCCACCCACGGGACGGTGTTGATTTAGCGCAAGGGCGGCGCCGGGCCGATGCCGTAGATTCGTCAAATGCGTTAAGGAAATATCGCGCATTCTCGACTTGCGAGGCTCTCATGTTCCAGCACCTGCATTCCCCTGTGGCGCCCGCCAGCGCCGTACATCCTGTCCCGTCCGAGGAGCGCTGACATGCTCTCGCGCCTGAAGATCGGCCCCAAACTGCTGCTGGCCCCGGGTGTCGTGCTGGTGCTGCTGGTGTTGCTGTCCTGCGGCGCCTGGTATGCGATGGTGCGCCAGAACGCCTCGCTGGAAGACATCGTCGGGCGCCGCGCGGGCCACATGCGCGCCGCCAACGCGCTGGTGTTCAGCGCCCAGCGCGGGCACGCCGAAATCTACCAGCTGCAAACCTGGATCGGCGGCAGCTTCCCGAAAAGCCGGATCGAGCCGCTGATCCACGACATCCACCGCCAGCATGCGCTGACCACCACCGGCCTGCAGCAGCTGGCGCGCATGACGCCCCTGAACGGCGACGAACGCCGCTTCGTCGACGGCGCCGCGTCCGCCTATGCCCGCTACGTGCAGGCCGTGGTCGACGTGATCGAACTGGCGCGCGACGACCAGTCGATCAGCGCGAATGCGATGAGCAAGGCGGAATCGGCGTTTGCCGACGTCGCCCAGCGCCTGAACGCGCTGGCCCAGCTCGAACAACAGCTCTCGCAGGAAGCGTCGAACAATGCCGCCGCCGAGTTTCGCGCCATGACCTGGCTGATGCCGCTGGTGATCGTGCTGGCCAGCGCGGTCTCGCTGCGCATCACGGTGGCGGTGCGGCGTGCGCTGCTCGACGAGATCCGCAGCATCGGCGCCGCCGCGGTCGACCTGGCCAGCGGCGACCTGACGGTCAAGGAGCGGGTCTATGGCAACGACGAGATCGCGGAAACCTCGCGCGCCCTGAACGCCAGCATCCGCAACCTGAACGGCACGCTGCGCACCATCCTCGAATCGGCGCGCTCGATCGGTTCGGCCTCGCGCGACCTCGCCCTCGGCAACCTGAACCTGACTACGCGCGCCGTGTTCCGCGCCAGTTCGCTCGAACACACGGCGTCCTCGATGCAGGAACTGGCCGCCACCGTCCACCTCACCGCGGACAGCGCGCAAGCCGCCAACCGGCTCGCCGAATCGGCATCGAGCGTCGCCCAGCAGGGCGAGAACGTGGCCGACCGGCTGGTGACGACGATGGCGTCGGTCAAGGGCAGCGCCTGCCGGGTCGGCGAGATCACCCAGCAGATCGATGCGATCGCGGTGGAGACAGGCACGCTGGCCCTGAACGCGGCGCTCGACGCCGCGCGCGCCGGCGAACATGGCCGCGACTTCGCGCTGGTGGCGGGCGAAGTGCGCTCGCTGGCGCTGCGCACCGGCAGCGCCGCGCGCGAAATCCGCGAATTGATCAACCAGTCGGTGGCCGAGATCGAGGGCGGCACGGCGTATGCCGCGCAGGCCGGCAGCAGCATGGCGACGATTGCGATGTCGGTGCAGCAGGTGGGCGACATCATCAGCCAGATCAGTTCCGCGAATGCCGAGCAGGCCAGCGGGCTGTCGGAAGTGAACGAGGCGATCGTGCAGATGGACCAGGTCACGCAGCGCAATTCCTCGCTGGTGGAAGAGGCGGCCGACGCCGCGCGCACCCTGCAGATGCAGGCCCTGACCCTGTCGCGCGCGGTGGCGACCTTCCGCCTCGACGAGGCGGTGCTGCCGCCCGAACCGCCGCCGCGCTCGTCGAGCGTGGCCGAACCCGACATGCGCGAAGTATTGAAGGACGGCCGGCGCGACGCCAGCGCGCCCAAGGTGGAGCGGCGCAAAACGCCAAGGCCGCATTTGCGATNCAGCGTGAAGCGTGCACAGACGCACAGCCCGCAAAAACACAACGGCGGCGCAGAGAACAACTCTGCGCCGCCGTTTCATTCACCTACCGACGATTATTCGTAATCGCTGATCGGCGCACATCCACAGAACAGGTTGCGGTCACCATACACATTGTCCGCACGCCCCACCGGCGGCCAGTACTTCTTCTTGCGCAGCGAGGCCACCGGGAAGGCTGCCACTTCGCGCGAATAGGTGTGCTGCCAATCGTCCGCCGTCACCACTTCCGCCGTGTGCGGCGCGCCTTTCAGCGGGTTGTCCATCTTGTCGTACTCGCCGCGCTCGACCTTGACGATCTCGGCGTGGATCGTGATCATCGCCTCGATGAAGCGGTCGATCTCGATCTTCGACTCCGACTCGGTCGGCTCGATCATCAAGGTGCCCGGCACCGGGAAGCTCATGGTCGGGGCGTGGAAGCCGAAGTCCATCAGGCGCTTGGCGACGTCTTCGTTCGAGATGCCGGTCTTGTCCTGCAGCGGACGCAGGTCGATGATGCACTCGTGCGCGACCAGGCCGTCGTGGCCGGTGTACAGCACCGGGTAGTGCGGGGCCAGGCGGCGCGCGATGTAGTTGGCGTTCAGGATCGCGGTCTCGGTGGCGTTGGTCAGGCCTTCCGCGCCCATCATCGCGATGTACATCCACGAGATCGGCAGGATCGAAGCCGAGCCGTAGGCCGCCGCGCTGACCGCGCCGATGCCGTCTTCGCTGCGCACGTAGCCGGTCGAACGCTGGTTCGGCAGGAACGGGGCCAGGTGGGCGCCGACGCCGATCGGACCGACGCCGGGGCCGCCGCCGCCGTGCGGGATGCAGAAGGTCTTGTGCAGGTTCAGGTGGCTGACGTCGCCGCCGAATGCGCCGGGCGCGGCCACGCCGACCAGCGCGTTCATGTTGGCGCCGTCGATGTAGACCTGGCCGCCGTGCGAGTGGATGATCTCGCACAGTTCCTGGATGCCTTCTTCGAACACGCCGTGGGTCGACGGGTAGGTCACCATCACGCAGGCCAGGTTCGCGCTGTGCAGCTCGGCCTTCTTCTTCAGGTCAGCCAGATCGACGTTGCCGTTCTCGTCGCAGGCGGTGACGACCACCTGCATGCCGACCATGTTGGCCGAGGCCGGGTTGGTGCCGTGCGCCGACGACGGGATCAGGCAGATGTTGCGGTGGCCTTCGCCGCGCGCCTGGTGGTATTTCTGGATGACCAGCAGGCCGGCGTATTCGCCCTGCGAGCCGGCGTTCGGCTGCAGCGAAATGGCGGCGTAGCCGGTGACGGCGCACAGCATCGCTTCGAGCTGGCTGATCATCTCGCGGTAGCCGACGGTCTGGTCATCCGGGGCGAACGGGTGGATGTTCGAGAACTCGGGCCAGGTGACCGGGATCATTTCCGAGGTCGAGTTCAGCTTCATCGTGCACGAACCGAGCGGGATCATGGTGCGGTCGAGCGCCAGGTCCTTGTCGGCCAGGCCGCGCAGGTAGCGCAGCATTTCGTGCTCGGCGTGGTAGCGGTTGAAGGTCGGGTGGGTCAGGAAGGCGCTGGTGCGGGCCAAAGTCGAAGGAAAAGCGTCAGCCGCATCCTTGTCCAGCGACTCGACGTCCGGGACCGGTTGGCCGTTGGCGAAGATCGAGAACAGCAGGGCGATGTCTTCGCGGGTGGTGGTTTCGTCGAGCGACAGGCCGACGTGGTTGTCGTCGACGCGGCGCAGGTTGACGCCGGCATCGGTAGCGGCAGTGTGCAACTCTGCGGCGCGGTCGGTGGCAACCGTCAGCGTGTCGAAGTACGTCGCGTTGGCCAGCTTGTAACCCAGCTGCTGCAGGCCATTTGCGACGATGCCGGTCATGCGGTGCACGCGCCGGGCGATGCGGCTCAAGCCTTGCGGGCCGTGGTAGACCGCGTACATGCCGGCCATCACGGCCAGCAGTACCTGCGCGGTACAGATGTTCGAGGTCGCCTTTTCGCGGCGGATGTGCTGTTCGCGCGTCTGCAGCGCCAGGCGCAGGGCCGACTGGCCTTGCGCGTCGACGGTGACGCCGACCAGGCGGCCGGCCATCGAGCGCTTGAATTCGTCGCGCGTGGACAGGTAGCCGGCGTGCGGACCGCCGAAACCGAGCGGCACGCCGAAGCGCTGGCTGTTACCGACGACCACGTCCGCGCCCCATTCGCCCGGTGGCGTGAGCATGGTGAGCGACAGCAGGTCGGCGGCGACGATGACCATGGCGCCGGCCGCATGCAGCTTTTCGCAGGCGACGCGGTAGTCGCGCACTTCGCCGTTCACGCCCGGGTATTGCAGCAGCACGCCGAAGCAAGTCTCTTCCAGCGATTCGATCTCGGCGGCGGCGATGGTGCGCACTTCGACGCCGATCGGTTCGGCGCGCGTGCGGATCACTTCCAGCGTCTGCGGCAGCACGTCGTCGGCCACGTAGAATACTTTTGACGCCGACTTGCCGACGCGCTGGATCAGCGTCATGGCTTCGGCAGCGGCGGTGCCTTCGTCGAGCATCGACGAGTTGGCGATGCCCATGCCGGTGAGGTCGGTGATCATCTGCTGGAAGTTCAGGATCGCTTCCAGGCGGCCTTGCGAGATCTCGGGCTGGTACGGGGTGTAGGCGGTGTACCAGGCCGGGTTTTCGAAGATGTTGCGCAGGATGACCGGCGGCGTGTGGGTGCCGTAATAGCCCTGGCCGATGACCGACTTCATCACCTTGTTCTGCGCCGCGATGGCTTTCAGCTTGGCGAGTGCTGCCTGCTCCGGCAGCGGCTCGAAGAATTCGCCCAGGTCGAGCTTGTCCTTGCGGCGGATGTTGGCGGGAACGACGGCATCGATCAGCGCGGCGCGCGACGGGTAGCCGAGCGTGGCCAGCATCGCCGCTTCTTCGGCGGTCGATGGGCCGATGTGGCGCGGGATGAAGGAATCGCGGGCTTCGAGTTGGGTGAGGCTGGAGCGGGTCATGGTGGTGGCCAAATGAGTGACGGTGGCTGGCGGGGCCGGCCGGTCGATGGTAGGGAATTCAGGCGCTGATGCAGCTTTGTGCGTAAAGCAGCCTTGCGGTGCAGATGGGGACACCGCAAGGCATTACAACATTAATTGTCGGTCGTCTTGCCGTAGGCGTCGGCGTCGAGCAGGCCGTTGATCGCGTTCGGATCGGTCGGCTGCAGCTTGAACAGCCAGGCGCTGTAGGCATCTTCGTTGATCGAGTCCGGCGCGTCGGCGGTCGGCTGGTTGACGGCGACGACGGTGCCGGCGACCGGCGCGTAGATGTCGCTGGCGGCTTTCACCGACTCGACCACGGCGGCGTCCTGGCCCGCCGTCAAAGCCTTGCCGACCTGCGGCAGTTCGACGAACACGATGTCGCCGAGTGCGTCCTGCGCGTACTCGGTGATGCCGACGGTCAGGGTGCCGTCTTCTTCGAGGCGGACCCACTCGTGGGACTCGGTGTATTTCAGGTCGGTAGGGATGTTCATGTAAAAGACTCCAGGGTGGATGGTGGCGTTATTATAAATCTTAGCTAGCCAAAACTTTGCCGTTGCGGACGAACGGCAGCTTGACCACGGTGGCGGCCAGCTTCTTGTCGCGGATCTCGACGTGCACGGTGTCGCCGACGGCGACGTCCAGCGGTACGCGGGCGAGGGCAATCGCCTGCTGCATCGACGGGCTGAAGGTGCCGCTGGTGATCTCGCCCGTCGCGCCGGAGGCGGCGATGACTTTCTGGTGCGAGCGCAGGATGCCGCCTTTTTCGCGCAGGATCAGGCCGAGGAACTGGGCATTCTGGCCCTTGGCCTGCAATGCCGCCTTGCCGACGAAATCGCGCTCCGACACCAGGTCGATGGTCCAGGCCAGGCCGGCGTCGAGCGGGTTGACATTGTCGTCCATGTCCATGCCGTACAGGTTCATGCCCGCTTCCAGGCGCAGCGTGTCGCGCGCACCGAGGCCGGCCGGCTTGACGCCGGCGGCAACCAGCGCATTCCACAGCGCCTCGACGTGCGTGGCCGGCACGCCGATCTCGAAACCGTCTTCGCCGGTATAGCCGGTGCGCGCCACCATCGCTTCGCCAAAGGCGGTGTCGGGGACGATCACGACGTTGAAGGGTTTCATGTCCTGCGATGCGGCTTGCGCGGTCGGCAGCACTTCCCATACTTTCGCGCGCGCGTTCGGCCCTTGCACCGCGACCAGGGCAATCGCGTTGTCACCGTCGCGACGTGGAGTGATGCTCAAGCCGCTGTTGGTGGCGTCGTTCTGCTGGCGCATCCAGGCCACGTCCTTCTCGGCGGTGCCGGCGTTGACGACCAGGCGGAACCAGTCTTCGCGGAAGAAGTAGACGATCAGGTCGTCGATGACGCCGCCCTCGGGATTGAGCATGCACGAGTAGAGCGCCTTGCCCGGGACCTGCAGCTTGTCGACGTTGTTGGCCAGCAGGCCGCGCAGGAAGGGGCGAACCTGCTCGCCTTCGAGGTCGACCACGCACATGTGCGAGACGTCGAACATGCCGGCGTCGGTACGTACGGCGTTGTGTTCCTCGATCTGCGAGCCGTAATTGACGGGCATGTCCCAGCCGCCGAAATCGACCATCTTGGCGCCGAGTGCGCGGTGTGCGGAATTGAGCGGGGTCGCTTTGAGCGTCATGGAATCCTCAGGGCAGAATATAGGAGAGCTGCCACGGTGGCCGATGGCCAAACGTGGGCTGCGCGCCCCTCTGTCCTTGGTACCTGAGAGATAGCGATGAGGTGAAAAACTACCATCGCCTGCCCCTTCGGTGGGCCCGGGTGGTTGCCGGGGCCGCTCTCCAGAGTTGACCGGACACGCCGTGCGCGCCGACCCCTGACCGGTCCTTTTGCCTGAGAGTTTTTGGGTGATGCCCCTTCGGCGGCAACTTGCGCTGCGCTCTCCCGATCAAGACTGTGGAGAATATGTCACCCTCGTGTCCCTGTCAATCTCGGGGGCATAGGCTGCTACGCAACGAAATGCCGTGTTCACCTTGACCTCGCGCAACGTTGGCGCACTGTTCGAGGATGTGCGCGCAAGCTTTTTCCTCGATTTGATAAACTGGGATACACACTTTGCGGACAAAGACAGACCATGAGCGAAGATCAAGCGAAACACAGCAAGGAAGCCTGGTTCACCCTGTCAGGCGACGTCAACAGCGACATGGTGCACCGGGTATTCGAGGCGGTCGGCCACATGACCGAGGATGGCATCGAGACGGCGCACGTGCTGGTGCAGTCGAACGGCGGCTACGTCAGCGACGGCCTGTGCCTGTACAACTTCATGTCGAAGTCGCCGATCGAATTCGTGATGTACAACGCCGGGGCGGTGGCCTCGATCGCGGTCGTCATGTACCTGGCGGGCACGCGCCGCTACGCCAGCGAAACGGCGCGTTTCATGGTGCACAAGTCGCACGCGACCGCTTCGCCGGGTTCACGGCCGGATGCGCTCAACATCATTGTCGAAGGCTTGCGCGCCGACGACGCGCGCACCGAATCGATCCTGCGCAAGCACGTCGAGCTGGCGCCCGAGCAATGGGCGATCCACCAGTATTCCGACCTGCACCTCAATTCGCGCGATGCCAAGGCGGCCGGCATGATCAACGACGTCGCCGATTTCATGCCGCCGAAAGGCGCCATCCTGCGCAATATCTGAGCCGCCCTGTTTATATATCGAAAAACGCGTGCAAATAGTATTTGCAAATAAGGCTGCGCTTGCAAAGAATATTTGCAGGCCAGGCGGTTCGGCAATCAATAAGAATATGCCGGGCAGCGCCGATATTATTTGCGCCGCATAATAAAAAAGCCGGGCCGAATCGGGCGCCAGGCTCTTCTATATTGCCGCCCGGGAGGGCGGCGTATTCAACATTACTTCTTTGCGTCGTTCTTGTGGCTTTGACGGCCGGCAGCGGCATGCTGCTCGGGCGTGCCGCCACGGGTGCCGCCACCCGAGCCGGAACGCGAACCAGCGCCCGCACCCGACTGCTTGTTGCCGCCCTGGCGGCCCAGCTCGAGGTTCTCTTCCTGGGCGCCGCTACGGGATGCCGATGAGCCCGACGAGCCCGAGCGCGAACCCGAGCCCGAACCGGACTGTTTGTTCGCGTCGTTCTTGTGGCTCTGGCGGCCCGCTTCCGCGTGCTGTTCCGGGGTGCCGCCCTGCTTACCTTTTTTCTGATTCGAGGCCATGATTATTTCCTTTCAATAGGGGGAATAGTTGCCTGCTCGCCGAATGACTGATTATTTCAGCAGTATTTTTCGGTGCTGCAATCATGCGAGCCGGACTGTTGAACCGGAATCGGATAATCGCCTGAGCCCGTGTAGGAAAGGCTCCTACGTATTGAAAATAAACCATGCCTCGAATTCGTCAATGTTTTTCGATGACGATTTTTGAATCAGTTTTTAGAATTCCTCCCAATCCACGTCCGGCTTGGTGGCCACGCGGCGGATCGGCGTGACCGTTTTTGCCGCCGCGGCCGCCGCGACCACCGATTTGGGCGCCGCCTTGCGCGGCGCGGCCGATGCTTTCTTCACCGGCGGCAACTGGCGCACGCTGCCCGCGGGAGCCGGTTCCGGCGCCGTGTCGCCCGCCAGCACGAAGCCGGTCGTGGCGCGGCCCAGGGCTGCCGCCTGCTCGCGCACCGTGGCGGCGGCGGCGGCCGATTCCTCGACCAGGGCGGCGTTCTGCTGGGTCGCCTGGTCCATGGCGGTGATCGCGCCGTTCACCTGTTCGATGCCGGCGGTCTGCTCGGCGCTGGCGGCGGCGATTTCGCCGATGATGTCGGTCACGCGCTTGACGCTGGTGACCACCTCGTCCATCGTGCGCCCGGCCTTGTCGACCAGCAGGGTGCCGGCATCGACCTTGGCCACCGAGTCGTCGATCAGGGCCTTGATTTCCTTGGCCGCCGCCGCCGAGCGCTGGGCCAGGCTGCGCACTTCCGAGGCGACGACGGCGAAACCGCGTCCCTGTTCGCCGGCGCGGGCCGCTTCCACGGCCGCGTTCAAGGCCAGGATGTTGGTCTGGAAGGCGATGCCGTCGATGACGCCGATGATCTCGGCGATGCGTTTCGAGGAATCGTTGATCGAGGCCATGGTGCCGACCACGTCGGTTACCACCGCGCCGCCCTTGACCGCCACTTCCGAGGCCGACAGCGCCAGCTTGCTGGCCGTGTGCGCCGAATCGGCGTTCTGGCGCACGGTGGCGGTCAGTTCTTCCATCGAGGAAGCGGTTTCTTCGAGCGAGGCGGCCTGCTGCTCGGTGCGTTTGGACAGGTCCATGTTGCCGCTGGCGATTTCCGTGGTGCCGGTGGCGATGCCGGCGGCGCCGCTGCGTACCTCGCCGATCATGCCGGCCAGTTTGCCGGCCAGCGTGCCCAGCGCCACCATCAGCGCGGCGGCGTCGCCGGCGCCGGCAGCGGCGTCGACGGATGCCGCGCGCAGGCGCAGGTCGCCCTCGGCCACCCGTTGCGCCACCGCCAGCGCCTCGCGCAGGGGCCGCGCCGCTTCGCGTGCGACCCAGCCGGCCAGCAGCACCGTGACGGCAAAGCCGGCGCCGAGGCAGAGCAGGGCACTGCCGCGCAGCGCTGCGGCGGCCTCTCCCGTCTGCGCCAGCAGCCACAGGGAGCTGGCGGCGCCGAGTACGAACAGCAGCGCGAATGCGCCGGCGATCTTGAACCTGATGCCCAGTTGACGAATCTGTTTCATAAGAGCTTTCTCGGACGGGATAGGGGAAAGGGGACCTTGTTATGTTATGGAAAGAAAAATATGCGGCGTTTGCGTCATCGCAAAGTTAAAGATGCCGCCAGATATGCCGTGAATGAACGAGGGGTGGAGCACTTTCGCCCGGTGCGGCGAAAAAGCCGCAGGTGTCACCACAAACCCGAGCAGACTATTGCCTTTCGGAAATAATGTGCAACAATGACGTGTCGGCGCAGCGCGCCACAGGATGAATTCACCATGGCCACCACCGCCAAGCATGAGGCAAGTTCGAAGCCGCCCGCGCTCCCGCGCGAGGTGCTGGCCGAACTCGTCCGCGATGCCTGCGGCGCGGTCAACGGGCAATTGACGCCCATGGTCGAGCGGCTAGTGGCGGCGATGGCCGACATGACCACGGCCGGCATCGATGCGCAAGCCGCCTACCGCCGCGCCCGCGCCAGCAATCTCCTGAAAAACAATACCTACGCCTTCGTCCACCTGGCCGGGGAAGCGGTCGAGCGCGCGCTGCGCGAAGCGGTAGACGCGCTGGTGCCGGGTGCGAAAACCCGGGCCGACGCCGTTTCGCTGTCGCTGGTGCCGCTGGAAGTGATGGATAACCGCGTCGCCTTCGGCACCCTGTGCCGTCCCTTCGAGATCGCCCATTCCGAGGTGCTGGCCAGCCTGTGCGTGCGCATCGGCCAACTGCTCGGGCGCTCCCTGCTGCGGCCCGAGCAGAATCCGTTCCGCCCCGACGTCTTCCTGGCCGCGATCCACGATGCCTGGCGCGCCTTTGCGCCGGAAGAGGAAGACCACCCGCTGCTGGCGCCCTTGCTGCGTCCCGAACTCTTCCTCGACCTGGGGCCGCTCCTCGATGCCCTCGACGCCGCCCTGCGCACCCGCAGCAAGCGGGCGCGCGAACGCTTCCACATCAGCAAGACGGTGGACGCCGCGCGTCCGCGTCAATCCGGCATGGACGCCGCCCTGGCCCGGCAACTGCGCAGCCTGCTTGGCGCCGGGGATGGCGAGGCTGCCGCGACCCTGGTACCGGATCTGCCGAATATGCCGCAGGGTAATGGCTGGCGTCCGAGCGCGGCGGCCGGATTTGGCGTGGCGCCGCAGGGCGCCGGCGGCGCTGCCGCGGCGGCGAGTCCGCACCCCGTTGCCGGCGCGGCAGCCGCGCACGCGTATCCGGGCTTCGTTGCCGGGCAGGGGCCGGCGAGCGTCCCGGCCGCCGGCTTCCTGGTCCTGCCCGGCGAGGCCACCCCTGTTGGCGCCGGCATGGCGGCGCCGGCCGCACCAGGCGCGGCCCATCCGCCAGGGGTGCCGCAGGCCTCGCTGCTGGCCCTGCTGGCCGGCCTGCAACTGCCGGCGGCAGCCGCTGCCGTATCCAGCCCCGGCGCCCCCATCGATCCGGCGGCGCTCGCGCATCAGGTCTTCTACCTGCCGCGCTTCAAGCAGAGCCTGCCCCAGGGTTCGCTGTCGCGCGGCGAAGAAAACACGCTCGACCTGCTGGCGCGGGTTTTCGAAACGGTGCTGCTCGACGACAGCATTCCGCCCGAGACGCGCGAACTGATCCGCTTCCTGCAGGTGCCGGTGCTGAAAGCGGCGCTGCGCGACCAGAACTTCTTCTTCGAGGAAGCGCACCCGGCGCGGCGCATGATCGACCTGCTCTCGCACATGGGCTGGGAAGGGCGCAAGGGCGCGGACGATCCGGTGGTGCAGGCCATGCAGCGCGGCGTCGAGCGCATCGGGCGTGCGGGCGATGGCGAAGGCGAGGGCAAGGCCGACGCCGGCCCGGCCGCGTTTGCCGCAGCGGTGGCGGACCTCGAGGCGCAGCTGGCGCTCGAAGCACGCGCGGCCGAGGAAGCGATCGCCGCCCCGATCGCCCGCGCGACGCAGCAGGAAAAACAGCAGCAGCGGCAAGCCGTCGCCGCCCGCTCGGCGCGCCAGGCGGTGCGCGTGCGCGTGGCCGACGGCGAACTGACCGCCACCGTCTCGGGCTTCCTCGAGCAGCGCTGGGTCGACGTGCTCACCTTCGCCTGGCTGATCGAGGACGAGCGCCCCGGCGCCCTGGCGAACGCCACCCGCACCATGGACGAACTGGTCTGGACCGTGAAGCCCAAGGCGACCCAGGAGCAGCGCAAGACCCTGATCGCCAAGCTGCCCGGCCTGCTGGCCGCGCTGAACAAATGGCTGGATGCGATCAAGTGGCAGGATGCCGAACGCCTGCAGTTCTTCGCCGACCTGGCGAAGTGCCACCTCTCGATCGTGCGCGCGCCGCTGGATCTGTCGCCCGAGCGCCAGCTCGAGCTTGCCGTCGAGGCGGCCCGACAGGATGCGCTGCGCCGCATCGCCATCGAGGAAGCGCAGGGAGAGGACGCCGCGCAGGAGACGCCGCCGCAAGACGATGCCGCTCGCACTGTGGATGCCCTGGAGCGCGGCATGCGCCTCGAATTCACCCAGCCCGACCGCAGCGTACGCAAGGTCAAGCTGGCCTGGGTCAGCCCGCTGCGCACGCTGTTCATCTTCTCGCACAGCGGGCGCCAGGAATCGTTCTCGCTGCCGTTCGAGAAACTGGTCGCCTCGCTGCGCAGCGGCAGCGTGCGCGTGGTGGCGGCGGAAGGCGTGGTCGGGCGCGTGCTGACCGAGGCGCTGCAGGCGGTGAACGATCCGGCGCCGCTGTACGCCGCCGGCTGAGCCACACGCTGCCCCGTCCCATCATTTGCCATTTTGCAAGCAGGTGTAAGTCTGCTCGACATGGGCAATCGCCGCGCTGCCGCCTTCGCCACTGGCCTGCGGCGCCACCGCCGGGGCCGACAGCGCCTGACACCCGCTTCCTGACGCCCGCCCGCGTGCCGCAAACTTAGCCGAAAAGCAAGCAACAGATGGTATGATGCGTCCTTTATTGCTCCACAAGTCACCGAAGCAACGTGCGACTATCTTCCATCAAATTGTCGGGATTTAAGTCTTTCGTCGATCCCACCAATTTCCAGGTGCCTGGGCAGCTGGTTGGCGTGGTCGGTCCGAACGGCTGCGGCAAGTCGAACATCATCGACGCCGTGCGCTGGGTGCTGGGCGAATCGAAAGCGTCGGAGCTGCGCGGCGAGTCGATGCAGGACGTGATCTTCAACGGCTCCACCCACCGCAAGCCCTCGGGGCGGGCCTCGGTCGAACTGGTGTTCGACAACAGCCTTGGCAAGGCCGCAGGCCAGTGGGGCCAGTACGGCGAGATCGCCGTGAAACGCACGCTCACGCGCGACGGCACCTCGACCTATTACATCAACGGCCAGCCGGTGCGCCGGCGCGACATCCAGGACATCTTCCTCGGCACCGGCCTGGGGCCGCGCGCCTATGCCATCATCGGCCAGGGCATGATCGCGCGCATCATCGAATCGCGTCCGGAAGAATTGCGCGTCTTCCTGGAAGAAGCGGCCGGCGTCTCGAAGTACAAGGAACGCCGCCGCGAAACCGAAAACCGTTTATCCGATACCCGGGAAAACCTGCTGCGCGTCGAAGACATCCTGCGCGAACTGAACGCCAACCTCGAGAAACTCGAAGCGCAGGCGGCGGTCGCCAACCGTTTCCACCAGCTGCAAGCGGACCAGGAAGAAAAGCAGAAGCTGCTCTGGCTCTTGCGCAGGAACGAAGCCAAGGCCGAACAGGCGCGCTGGTTCCGCGAGATGGAAGAAGCGCAGAACAGCCTCGAAGCGCAAACCGCGACGCTGCGCAACGTCGAACTCGAACTAGAACACCTGCGCCAGCATCACTTCGCCGTCGGCGACCGCCTGCACACGGCGCAAGGCGCGCTGTACGGGACCAATTCCGAGATCGGCAGCCTGGAAGCGCAGATCAAGTTCGTGATCGAGTCGCGCACCCGTTTGCAGAACCAGCTCGGCACGCTCACCGCCCAGCGCGACGGCTGGCTGGCGCAGGCGCAGGAATACGAAGAACAGATCGAGGAAGCGAGCTACCAGGTCGAGGAACTGGCCGCGCGCGCCGAGGGCGCCCAGATCGCGGTGGAGGCGCAAAGCGATCGCCTGCCCGAACTCGACGCCGCCTGGCGCGACGCCCAGCGCCGCGGCGACGAAGCGCGCGCGCGCATCGGCGAGGTACGCCAGCGCATCGAGCTGGCCGCCGCCCACGGCCGCAACGCCGGCAACATCCTCAGCGGCCTGGCTACCCGGCGCGAACGGCTGCAAGCCGAAAAGAAGACGCTGGCCCCGCCCGACAGCGCGCACCTGGCCAACCTGCGCATGCAGCTCGAGGAAAAGCAGCAGGCGCTGGAAGAGCAGACCCTGCTCCAGGAAGAAGCGTCGGCGCTGCAGGATGCGGCCGAGACCGAACGCCGCGAAGCCCACGCTCAATCCCAGCGCGAGTCGACCACCAATGCGCAACTCGAAGCGCGCCTGTCTGCATTAAAACAGCTGCAGGAGCGCGTGCAAACCCAGGGCAAGGTGGCGCCCTGGCTGAAAAAGCACGAACTCGATACGCTGCCGCGCCTGTGGCAAAAGGTACAGGTCGAGGAGGGCTGGGAGACCGCGCTGGAAGCGGTGCTGCGCGAGCGCGCCGGCGCGCTCGAGCTGTCGAATATCGACTGGGCCAAGGCCTTCGTCGGCGATGCCCCGCCGGCGCGCCTGGCCCTGTATGCGCCATCCCCGAGTGCGCCGGCCGCGATCGAAGTCATGGGCCTGAAATCCTTCGCCAGCCTGCTGAAACTGAACGATCCGGGCCTGCGCGGGGTGCTCAACGACTGGCTGCACCTGGTGTTCACCGCCGAGACGGCGACCGACGCCTTTGCCGAGCGCGCGCGCCTGCCGCAGGGCGGGTCGTTCGTCACGCGCCAGGGCCACGTCATCACCGCGTCGAGCGTGCGCTTCTACGCCGCCGACGCCGAGCAGGACGGCATGCTGGCACGCCAGCACGACATCGACAACATTGGCAAACAGTTGCGCGCCCAGGCCCTGCTGACCGACGAAGCGCGCACCCGCGCCACCCGCGCCGACGCGGCCGTCACCGAACTCACGCGCCGGCTGCAGGATGCGCGCGCGCGCATCGCCACGCTGCAGCGCGAAACCCATGCGCTGCAGATCGAGGTCGTGCGCCAGAACGAAGTCGAGTCGCGCTTCAACCAGCGCAGCAGCCAGATCGACGTCGACCTGGCCGAGATCGCGGCCCAGGAAGAAGAGCAGCGCATGGTCCAGCAGGAGGCCGAACAGCAGTTCGAGCAGCTGGACATGGAACTGGCCGAACTGCAGGGCGGCTTCGAGGATGGACAGACCCTGTTCCTGCAGCGCGAAGCGGCGCTGGCCGAGGCGCGCGACAAGCTGCGCGAACTCGAGCGCGGCGCCCAGGAAGCGCTGTTCGCCGAGAAGACAGGCCGCGCGCGCATCGAGGAACTGCGCCGCAGCATCGCCACCGCCCAGCAGCAGGCGGCGCAGGTGGCGGCGGCGCTGGCCGGCGGCCAGTCCGAACTGGCGGCGCTGGAGTCCGGCAGTGCCCACGAAGGCTTGCAGGACTTGCTGGAGCGGCGCACGGCGCAGGAAAAGGCGCTGTCCGATGCGCGCCATGAACTCGACCAGGTGGCGCAGCAGCTGCGCCATGCCGAAGAGTCGCGCATGGGTTCCGAGCGCAGCCTGCAGCCGCAGCGCGACCGCATCACCGAGATGCAGCTGAAGGAACAGGCCGCGCGCCTGAACCAGGAACAGTTCGCCGAAGCCCTGGCCGCCACCGGCGCCGACGAGGCGGCGCTGGCGACCAAGCTCGACCCGGACCTGAAACCGCAGTACCTGCAGGGCGAGGTCACGCGCCTGACGAATGCGATCGCCGCGCTGGGCGCGGTCAACCTGGCCGCGGTCGAGGAACTGGCGACCGCGTCCGAACGCAAGCGCTTCCTCGACGCGCAGAACGCCGACCTGAACGAAGCCATCGCCACGCTCGAAGACGCAATCCGCCGCATCGACAAGGAAACGCGCGAGCTGCTACAGGACACCTTCGAGCGCGTGAATACGCATTTCTCGGAACTGTTCCCGATCCTGTTCGGCGGCGGCCAGGCGCGGCTGGTGATGACCGGCGACGAGATCCTCGACGCCGGCGTGCAGGTGATGGCGCAGCCGCCGGGCAAGAAGAACGCCACCATCCACCTGCTGTCGGGCGGAGAGAAGGCCTTGACCGCGACGGCGCTGGTATTCTCGATGTTCCGCCTGAACCCGGCGCCGTTCTGCCTGCTCGACGAGGTCGACGCGCCGCTGGACGACGCCAATACCGAGCGCTTTTGCCGCATGGTCAAGCGCATGTCCGAACATACCCAATTCCTTTTCATCAGCCACAATAAGATAGCGATGGAAATGGCCAATCAACTGATCGGTGTGACGATGCAGGAGCAGGGCGTATCGCGCATCGTTGCGGTGGACATGGAGTCCGCCGCCAACTTCGCACAAGAGGCACAAGCAGCATGACAGACCTTCAAATGAGCCTGATCGCGGCGGGCGGCGTCTTCGTCGTCGGCGTCATCTCCTATAACAAGTGGCAGGAGCACAAGGCGCGTAAAAGCGTCGAGCGCGCCTTTGCCTCCGACCATGACGACGTGCTGATGCGTCCCGACGGCACACCCGCTGAGCGCAGCGAACCGGTGCTCGACATCGGCGCGACGCCGCCGCTCGGGCCGGTCGAGCCGGGCTTCGGCACGGGAGCGCCCGCCGCCGGTGCGCCGGCCGCGGGTGCGCCCGCCACCGGTGCAACCGTTGCCGGCGCTGCCGGGGCTGCCACTGGCGGCGACGCGGATGCGCCGGCCGCGCTGGCGCCGGCCGGTCCCCAGGCCCCCGCCGACACCGAGCCGAGCGAACTGGCCGAGAACCTGGTCGACCCGCTGATCGACTGCATGATTCCGCTGGCGCTCGAGGGCGCGACGCGCGGCGACAGGATCCTGCCGGCGCTGCAGAAACTGCGCCGCGTCGGCAACAAGCCGATCCACTACATCGGCCAGGCCGAGGGCGGCGCGTGGGCGCCGATCACCCATGGCGGCGTCTATACCAAGCTGCAGGCCGGCGTGCAGATGGCCACGCGCACGACGGCGCTGAACGAACTCGAATACTCGGAACTGGTCACGCGTCTGCGCGCGGTGGCCGACGAAATCGGCGCCGAGCCGGAAGTGCCGGACATGATCGAGGTGATGAGCGAAGCGCGTACCCTGCACAAGTTCGTCGCCGGCCACGACGCGCAGTTGGGCGTCAACCTGAAATCGAACGGCGCGCCATGGGCGATGTCGACCCTGATCGGCGCACTCGAAAACGCCGGCTTCGACGTCGGTCCGAGCGGACGCTTCGCCATGCCCGACGGCGCCGGCGGCGAGCTGTTCACGCTCTCGACCAACGTCACCCTGGGCGCCGATACCACCGACCGCCTGACCCTGCTGCTCGACGTGCCCTGCGTGGCCCCGAGCCGCGACGGCTTCGGCGCCATGGTGAAATGCGCCAAGGACCTGATGCTGCGCCTGGACGCCTTGATGGTCGACGACTTCGAGCAGCCGCTGCTCGATTCGACCCTGGCCGAGATCGCCGAGCAGGTCAAGGAGTTCTATACCGAGATGGAAGCGGCCGACATCCCGGCCGGTTCGACCCGCGCGCTGCGCCTGTTCAGCTGAGGCCTGGATGAGTGAACAAGCAGATGATCTGGCCCGCATGCAGGCGCTGGTCGAGGAACTGAACCGCCACATCTACAACTACCACGTACTCGACGCGCCGACGATTCCCGACGCCGAGTACGACAGCATGTTCCGCGAACTGCAGGCGCTGGAAGCGGCGCACCCGGAAGCGGTGACGCCCGACACCCCGACCTCGCGCGTGGGCGCCGCGCCCATCCCCGAGTTCAAACAGGTGACCCATGCGGTGCCGATGCTGTCGCTGAACAACGGCTTCCAGGATGAAGACGTCGACAATTTCGACCGCCGCGTGCGCGACGGCCTCGACCTGAGCGCCAACGGCGAAGTCGCGTATGCGGCCGAACTGAAATTCGATGGCCTGGCGATGAGCCTGCGCTACGAGAACGGCGTCTTCGTGCAGGCTGCCACCCGCGGCGACGGCTATACCGGCGAAGACGTGACGGCGAATATCCGCACCGTGCGCGTGATTCCGCTGCGTTTACATGGGGAGAACATTCCCGCCGTGCTGGAAGTGCGCGGCGAAGTGCTGATGTTCAAGGACGACTTCGCGAAACTGAACGGGCGCCAGCGCGACGCCGGCCAGAAGGAATTCGCCAATCCCCGTAACGCCGCCGCCGGCAGCCTGCGCCAGCTCGACGCCCGCATCACGGCCCAGCGCAAGCTGCGCTTCTTCGCTTACGGCATCGGCCTGCTGGAAGGCGCCGAGATGCCGGAATCGCATTCGAAGGTGCTCGACTGGTTCGACCGCCTCGGCCTGCCGGTGTCGAAGGAGCGTGCGGTCGTCACCGGCCGCGACGGCTTGCTCGGCTATTACCGCGATATAGGAGAAAAGCGCGGCTCGCTACCTTACGAAATTGATGGTGTGGTGTATAAAGTCGACCGCCTCACCGACCAGCGCGCGCTCGGCTTCGTGTCGCGCGCGCCGCGCTTCGCGCTGGCCCATAAATTCCCCGCCGAAGAGGCGCTGACCGTGGTGTCGGCCATCGACGTGCAGGTCGGACGCACCGGCGCCATCACGCCGGTGGCGCGCCTGGTGCCGGTGTCGGTGGGCGGCGTGACCGTCACCAACGCCACCTTGCACAACGAAGACGAAGTGCGGCGCAAGGACGTGCGCGTGGGCGACACCGTGGTCGTGCGCCGCGCCGGCGACGTGATCCCGGAAGTGCTGTCGGTGGTGCTGGAACGGCGCCCGACGCCGGAGCCGCTGGTCTACACGCTGCCGGCGACCTGCCCGGTCTGCGGCTCGCACGTGGTGCGCGAAGAAGGCGAATCGGTGGCGCGCTGTTCGGGCGGCCTGTCGTGCGCGGCCCAGCGCAAGGAAGCGATCCGCCATTTCGCCGGCCGCCGCATGATGGACATCGAAGGCCTGGGCGACCGCTACATCGACAGCCTGGTCGAGTGCAGCCTGATTCACGGCGTGGCCGACCTGTACACGCTGACGCTGGACGACCTGCTCAGGATGAAGCGCCTCGCCGACGAACGTGACGCAGGGGAAAACAACGCGACCCCGGAGACGGTCAAGGGCGGCAAGGTGCCGACCAAATGGGCCGACAACCTCCTGAATGCGATCGCCGCCAGCCGGCAGCCGCCGCTGGAACGCCTGCTGTTCGCGCTCGGCATCCGCCACGTCGGCGAATCGACCGCCAAGACCCTGGCCGACTGGCTCGGCAGCCTGGCGCTGGTGCGGCGTGCCCCCGCAGCCTTGCTGCGCGTGCTGCCCGACATCGGCGGCACCGTGGCCGAGTCGATTGCCGACTTCTTCGCCGAGCCGAAGAACCAGGCCGCGCTCGACGCGCTGTTGGCCACCGGCGTCGCGCCCCAGGGCGAACACGCGCCCAAGGCCGCGCTGCGCGAACGCCTGGACGAGGTGGCGCTGCTGGCCGCGCTCGGCATCCCGAAACTGACCGAACCGCGCGCGCGCCAGCTGCTGGCCGGGCGCACGCTCGATGACCTGGCGCACCTGAAAGTGTTCAGCGTGTTCGGCTTGCCCGACACGGTCGTCGCCGCGCTCGAGGCCTGGATGGCGGTGCCCGGCAATCGCGAGGACTTGACGCTGCTCGCGAACCTGCGCGCCGAACTGCTGTCCCAGTTGCCACAGGAAGCCGAAGCCGAGGAGGGCGCGCTGAGCGGGCAGACGTTCGTCCTGACCGGCACGCTGCCGACCATGTCGCGCGATGCGGCGGGCGAGTTGATCGAGGCGGCCGGCGGCAAGGTGTCCGGTTCGGTATCGAAGAAAACCTCCTACGTGGTGGCTGGCGCCGATGCCGGCAGCAAGCTGGCCAAGGCCGAGTCGCTCGGCGTGACCGTGCTCGACGAAGCCGGCCTGCTGGCCCTGCTGGCCGCAGCGCGGTCATGACGAATCCCGAAACCCAGAGAACACAAGATGAATAAAATTCGCAAGGCCGTCTTTCCGGTCGCTGGCCTCGGCAGCCGCTTCCTCCCCGCCACCAAGGCGCAGCCGAAGGAGATGCTGCCGATCGTCGACAAGCCGCTGATCCAGTACGCGGTCGAGGAAGCGGTCGCCGCCGGCATCACCGAAATGATCTTCATCACCGGCCGCAACAAGCGCGCCATCGAAGACCATTTCGACAAGGCCTACGAGCTCGAGGCCGAGCTGGAAGCGGCCAACAAGCAGGCGCTGCTCGAACTGGTGCGCGGGGTCATTCCGAAGAACGTCACCTGCATCTACATCCGCCAGTCGGCGCCGCTGGGCCTGGGCCATGCGGTGCTGTGCGCGCGCCCGGTGGTCGGCAACGAGCCCTTCGCCGTGCTGCTGGCCGACGACTTCATGGACACCGACCCCGGCACCGCGCCGGTGCTGGCCCAGATGACCGAAGTCTACGGCTACGAGAAATGCAGCGTGCTGGCGGTGCAGGAAGTCGCGCGCGAGCACACGCGCCAGTACGGCATCGTCAAGGCCGCGCCTTACCGCGATACTCTGGAGCTGGTGTCGAACATCGTCGAAAAACCGCTGCCGGAAGAAGCGCCGTCGACATCGGCTGTCGTCGGACGCTATATTCTCACTGGCGCCATCTTCGACCACCTGGAAAACCTCGGCACCGGCGCCGGCGGCGAGATCCAGCTCACCGACGGCATCGCCGCCCTGATGCAGGCCGAGCGCGTGCTGGCGTACCGCTACGCCGGACGGCGCTACGATTGCGGTTCGAAACTGGGCTACCTGCAGGCGACCGCCGCGATGGGCCTGAAGCACCCGGAAACGGCGGCCGGCTTCCAGGCCTTCCTGGCAGGGCTGGCAAAGGAGAAGGGCTATGGCAATACGTGAAATCCTCAAGATGGGCGACCCGCGCCTGTTGCGCGTGGCCGAACCGGTGCGCGAATTCGGCACGCCGCAGCTGGAGGCGCTGATCGCCGACATGTTCGACACCATGCACGCCGCCAACGGCGCCGGCCTGGCCGCGCCGCAGATCGGCGTCAACCTGCAGCTGGTGATCTTCGGCTTCGCGCATAACGCGCGCTATCCGGACGCGCCCCAGGTGCCGGAAACAGTGCTGCTCAACCCCGTGCTGATGCCCCTGTCGGACGAGATCGAAGAGGGCTTCGAAGGCTGCCTGTCGGTACCCGGCCTGCGCGGCAGCGTCCCGCGCTTCACGCGCCTGCGCTACGAGGGCGTCGACCAGTACGGCAAGCCGATCCGGGTCGAGGCCGAGGGCTTCCACGCCCGCGTCGTCCAGCACGAGGTCGACCACCTGCTCGGCATCCTGTACCCGATGCGCATCACCGATTTTTCGCGCTTCGGGTTTACCGAAGTGATGTTCCCGGACCTCGATCCGAACGCCGACGATTGATCGGTCTGTTCGCCGCCCGGAACCGTGAGGCAACGTAGGGCGGGCATGCCCGCGTCGATAGGCACCGGCTCCGCTGTCGTGCCCGACGATCTCGCCACCACGTATCAGGCGGGCATGCCCGCCCTACGGTACTCAGCGGCCAACGTGTCTGTTCGCAGCCCGGAACGTTGAGGTAACGTAGGGCGGCCAACGTGTCTGTTCGCCGCCCGGAACCTTGAGGCAACGTAGGGCGGGCATGCCCGCGTGGATACGTAATGGCTCCGATGTCGTGCCCGACGATCTCGCCGCCACGTATCACGCGGGCATCCCGCCCTACGTCGATCACGTTCAATCGCGCGGATACGGACTCTTCCCACCTTCGGCAATGAACGCATCGATCCGCGCCGCCAGCACCGGCAGCGGCACCGACCCCAGCTGCAGCACGGTGTCGTGGAACGCGCGGATGTCGAAGCGCGACCCGAGCGCCTTTTCGGCTTTCGCGCGCGCCTCCATGATCGCCATCTGCCCCAGGTAATACGACAGTGCCTGGCCCGGCCACGAGATGTAGCGGTCGACTTCGGTCGTCACTTCGTGGCTTGACAAGGCCGTGTTCTCGCGCAGGTAGGCCTGCGCCTGCTCGCGCGTCCAGCCCATGGCGTGGATGCCGGTGTCGACCACCAGGCGGGCCGCGCGCCAGGCCTGGTAGCTGAGCATGCCGAATTCCTCGTACGGCGTTTCATAGATGCCCATTTCGGTGCCGAGGCGCTCGGTGTAGAGCGCCCAGCCTTCGCCGAAGGCCGAGATGTAGGCGCGGCGGAACGGCGCCACGCCCTTCTGTTCGAGCGCGATCGGCATCTGGAAGGCGTGGCCCGGGGCCGACTCGTGCAGGGTCAGCGCCGGCAGGCTGTAGAGGGCGCGCGCCGGCAGGTTCCAGGTGTTGACCAGGTAGACGCCGGGCCCGCCGCGCCCGGCCGTGTAGTAGGGCGCCTGGTCGGGCGGCACCGGGCGGATCGCGAAGCGCTGGCGCGGCAGGTAGCCGAAATACTGGCCGGCCCTGGCGTCGAATTTCTTGGCGATCCAGGCCGCGCGCATCAGCAGTTCGTCGGGCGTCTTCGCATAGAACTGCGGATCGGTGCGCAAGAAACGCAAGAAGGCGGGCAGGTCGCCTTGAAAACCCGCCTTGGCGATGGTCGCCATCATCTCGGCGCGGATCTTGGCCATCTCGGCCAGGCCGATGCGGTGGATCTCGTCCGCGCGCAGGGTGGTGGTGGTGAACTCGACGATCTTCGACTGGTAATAGGCGGCGCCGTCGGGCAGGCTGTGCGCGGCCAGCGCGGTGCGCGCGTTGGGAATGTATTCGTTGCGCACGAAGGCGAGCACGCGCGCATACGCCGGCTGCACGTGGGTGCGGATCGCGCTGACGGCCTGGGCGCGCAGGGCCGCCTGTTCGGCGGCGGGAATCGCCGCCGGCATCGTCTTGAAGGGCGTGTAGAACACCGTGTCTTCCGGTTGGGCCTCGGCCACCGACGCCAGCGCCGCGTCGCGCCCCTGCAGGGTCACGCGCGGCGGCGTGAAGCCGCGCGCCAGGCCGGCGCGCATGTTTTCGACCTGCTCGGCGAAATAACGCGGCATCTTGCCGAGGCGCGCCAGGTAGTTGCGGTAATCCTCGAGCCGGGCGAAGGGCTGGCGCGCGCCATAGGTGACGTCGGTCCAGAAGGCGCTGTCGGCATTGACCGGCTGCTCGTATTCGCGAAAGCGCAACGCCTCGACGAAGGCCGCGATCTGAGCCCGGTAGACCTGGTAATCGATACGCTGCGGCGCCGACAGGGCGGCCGGGTCGAGGGCGCCGAGCTGGCGCAGCACGCCTTCCCAGTAGGCCAGGCGCACGGCCTGGGAGGCGGCGTCGACCCGGGCGAAATCGGCGTCGACCTGGCCGCGTTCGGACTCGTCGTCGGCCAGGCCCTGCGCCACGCGCCATTGCCATTCGGCGCGGTGGAGCGCGGCAAAGCGTGCGTCCGCCGCTGCCGCCGCCGCTGTTGCTACCGATAATGCCGCCGGCGCGGGCCGGTCGGCGGCCTGCGCTGCTGCGCACAGCGCCATTCCGGCCGCGCACAGCGCGCCCGCCAGGGTCTGTCTCATCATCTTCCATTCCTCGCCGCGAGTTCAATTCTGCATTATGTCCCGAGGAGCAATGAACGTCAGAAACTTTCTCGGAAAAACAAGAGGCCAGGCGTAGGAGTGGATGCCGTCTTCATGTGAGCTAGTTAAAATTGTTCATTTAACCTTTATAATTGCGCTTCAGCCGGCCACACGGCATCTAAAACTTATAACGAACGACAGCCCGACAGCGAGCATGGAACACACCCAGGGGCAGCGGCCCCGTTCGCCTTCAGAGGCAGATACGACGAGCAAGGATGATGCCGCGGTATTGGTATTGCCCTGGCTGCGCCTGAGCGAGCAGCTCGTGCCCCTGATTGGCGAGAGTGGCTTCTGTGCGCTGTTTGGACGCGCACTGCGCCTGTCGAGCCCGCGTTTCGAAGGGTTGTCGTCCTGCGACAGCGCCCGGCCCGCGGCCGACCTGTTCATGTCCCTGACCAGAACCCTGAACGAGATAGGACCCGGGCAAGCGAGCGCCGCGAATGGCGCCTTGCTCGAGACATTCACCACGCTGCTGGGCACCTTGATCGGCGAAGCGCTAACGAAACAGCTGTTACACGTCGCACAGGTAGGCGGGGACGGGCAGACGCATGGACAGGAGCAGAAGTAAATGAGCGATAAAGTAGCCCTCGGGCTCTTGCAAACCGGTGTACCGGGACTGGACATCCTTCTCGGAGGAGGATTGCCCGAATTCTCGTTCAACCTCGTGGCCGGTCCGCCCGGCAGCGGCAAGACCACGCTCGCGCACCAGATCATGTTCACGCTCGCCACGCCCGAGCGGCGCGCGCTGTTCTTCACGGTGCTGGGTGAACCGCCGCTGAAGATGCTGCGTTACCAGCAGCAGTTTTCCTTCTTCGACGTTAGCAAGGTTGGACCGGCGATCCGCTACGTGAACCTGGGCGAGAGCCTGCGCACCGGTGACTTCAGCGGCGTACTGGAACGCATCATGCTGGAAGTCGAGACGTTTTCGCCCGCGCTGGTGTTCGTCGACTCGTTCCGTTCGGTGGTGCAGACCGCCAAGGCGGGCAACGAGGGCGTGGCCGACCTCCAGTACTTCATCCAGGAACTCGGCACGCGCATGACCAGCTGGCAGGCCACGACCTTCCTGATCGGCGAGTACCTCAATTCCGACCCGGAAGCCAATCCGATCATGACCGTGGCTGACGGCATGCTGTCGCTGACCCAGGTGCACGAGCACAATACCGTGGTGCGCAAGATGCGCGTCATGAAAATGCGTGGCCGCGCTCACCTGTCCGGCTCGCACAATTTCCGCATCACCGACGACGGCCTGCGTGCCTACCCGCGCATCCTGCCGCCGCTGGCCCCCGACCTCCAGCCGGGGGTCGACATCGACCGCGACCCGCGGCGCATCTCGACTGGCGTGACCGGACTCGACGCACTGATGCATGGTGGCATACCGCAAGGGCATACCATGCTGGTTGTCGGTCCGACCGGCTCCGGCAAGACGATCATCGCCACCCGCTTCCTGCAGGAAGGGGAGCGCCTGGGCGAGAAGGGCGTCGCCGTGTATTTCGAGAAGGGCACGCCGCGCCTGCGCAACGCCGAACTGGCGGAGATGGTGCAAAGCGGCGCAGTGTCCGTGGTCGAAAGCCGCCTGCTCGACCTGACGGTGGACGAACTGATCGACGACCTGGGCGCCACCTTGCGACGCACCGGGGCCAAGCGCCTGGTCATCGATTCCCTGTCCGAGCTCACCCTGTACATGGCGCCGGAATTCCATGCCGACCTGCGCCTGGCGGTGTTTCGCCTGCTGACCGTCGTGGCCAAGCACGGCGTGAGCGCCATGGTGACGATCGGCACGGACGATTCATTCACCGAGTTGAGCTTTGGACAGGCAAATATTTCCTACCTGTGCGACGCCGTTCTTGCCTTGCGTTATGCCGAGGTGGACGGCAGGATCGAAAAATTCATGTCGGTGGTAAAAGTGCGCGGCAGTAGCCATAGTACCGACCTGCGCAGCTACCGCATCACCGACGCCGGCCTCGAGGTGGATGAACTCCCCACCGAAGTGGGCGGGGTGCTGGGCGGCGGTGCGGCGCGCAACCTGGCGCCAAGCTGAGGGAGACAGGGAATGTTCGACAACGACGATACGAGTTCGATGCAGCGTTCCCATGACACCCAGGATGCGCGCGTCCAGACGGACGCCTACACCGGCGCGCTGCTGCGCCACATCGGCGGGCTGGAAGACGAAGTGGCGCGCCTGCGCGCGGCCCTGCGGGAGAAGGAAGCGCTCGAGCAAAGCGTGGCCCGCCTGCGCGAGGCGAACGAGCACTTGGTCGTCGCCGCCGTCAGCGCCCAGGGCCTGCGCGACGATGCCGAGGCGACCAACCGGCGCCAGAACGAATTCCTGGCCATGCTGGCGCACGAACTGCGTAATCCCCTGGTACCGATCAGCATGTCGTCGATGATGCTGGAGCGCTCGGCCAACGCCACGCCGCAATTGCTCAATTTCACCAAGGTGATCCGGCGCCAGGTCGACCACATGGCGCACCTGCTCGACGACCTGCTCGACGCCGCCCGCATCAGCAGCGGCAAAATTACCCTGAATCCGGAACCGCTGTCGGTCGTCGCCACCATCGACCAGGCCCTGGAAACCGTACTGCCGCGCATCGTCGAGCGCAGCCAGCACTTCGAACTCGACTTGCCGGCCGACCTGAAGAAGCAAGCGCTGGGGGTGCGCGCCGACCGCGTACGCCTGACCCAGGTGTTGACGAATCTGATCGGCAACGCCTCCAAGTACACCGGCGACGGCGGGCGCATCGTCCTGCAGGTCAGGCTCGAAGGGAATGAGGTCGTCGCCACCGTGATCGACAACGGCACCGGCATCGCGCCCGAGGTGCTGCCGCATATCTTCGACTTGTTCACCCAGGGGCCGCGCTCGCTGGCGCGCTCCGAGGGCGGCCTCGGCGTCGGCCTGAACGTGGTGCGCAACCTGGTCGGCATGCACGGCGGCACCATCACGGCCGACAGCGCTGGCGTCGGCCAGGGCAGCCGCTTCACCCTGCGCCTGCCGGCCTGCGCGCTGCCCGAAGCCGCCCCGCCGCGGGTAGAGCAGCAAGCCCCCGCCGGCGACTGCTGCCGCGTGCTGATCATCGAAGACAATGCCGACGCCTGCGACACCCTGAAGGCCTTCTTCGACATGGAAGGCCACACGGTCAGCATCGCCCACGACGGCCAGGCCGGTCTCGACCTGCTGTTGAACGAGCGTTTCGACGTCGTCGTCTGCGACATCGGCCTGCCCGGCATGGACGGCCTCGAAGTCATGCGCCGCCTGCGCGCCTCGGCGCGCGGCGCCCATCCGGTGACGATCGGCCTGTCCGGCTACGGCCAGGCCGAGGACCGCGCCCGCGCGGCCAGCGCGGGTTTCGATCACTACCTGGTCAAGCCGGTCGATCCCGACGCGCTACTGGCGCTGGTGGCCGCGCGGGTTTAATCACGTGATGGCCAAAACGGCCACGACCTTTTCCAATATCGTTCGCAGCGGTGCACCGTAGGGTGGACTCCGTCCACGCGGTCCGGCGCATGCATGTCGCCTGCCCATTTCTCAACGCGGCTGCCGCGTACTACGGTCCACGTTGCCGTGATGCGATCTATGCACCGCGTGGACGGAGTCCACCCTACGTTACACGACGGTCAACGCAGAGAACAAGAGCGGTGAATATGAAAAAGGGCCGGCGAACCGGCCCTCCATCTACAACACGCGCTTACTGGTGCGCGTGGTGCGTCGCCGTCAGCCTGCGCATCAGCGGCAGCACCGACAGCGCGATCAGGGTGCAGACCACGGCGGCGATGCCGAGCTTGTTGAACAGGCTGGTGTAGATCGGCAGCGTCTGCAGCGGGTCGGTCATGCCTTGCGGGACGCTGGCGTAGTTCGCCACCACGCCACCCAGGTATTGCGAGATGCCGACCGCGACGAAATAGGCGCCCATCATGAAGCCGCCCATGCGCGCCGGCACGTAGCGCGCGACCATCGCCAGGCCCAGGCCCGACACCAGCAGTTCGCCCAGCGAATACAGGCCATAGCCGGCGATCATGATCCACGACGAGGTCAGGCCGTTGACGGCAAAGGCGCCAGCGAAGCCGTAGGTGAAGAAGCCGGCGGCCACCACCGAGAAGCCGAGCGCGAACTTGCCGGCGATCGAGAGGTCGGTGCCGGCGCGGCCGGCGCGGGTGTAGATCCAGGCCAGCACGGGCGAGAGCACCATGATCCAGATCGCGTTCAGGGCCTGGAACTGCGCCGGCGACCAGGTCCACAGGTGGGTGCCCAGCACGTTGAATTCGAGGTCGACGTTACGCAGCGCAAACAGCGACAGCGAGGTGCTCATCTGCTGGTAGAAGATGAAGAAGAACACGGTCTGCAGCGTCAGCACCAGCGCCGCGATCAGGCCGGCGCGCTCGCTCGGCTCGCTCTTGCGGATCAGGTGCACGAAGATGCCCAGCACCACGAAGCCGGCCAGGTAGACGAACATGCGCGCCAGGCTCTGGTATTGCAGGATGACGGCGGAGAGGCCGACCGCGACCACGCCGCCGGCCAGCACCATGGCCAGTTTGCCCTTGTCGAGCGGCAGCTCGTCCGGCAGCGAGCCGACGTGGCGGATGGTGGCGCGCATCATCATCACGGTCAGCAGGCCGACGATCAGGCCGACGCTGCACACGCCGAACGCGACGTGCCAGCCCAATTCATTGCCGTAGGCAGCGTTGATGTGGTCCTTGATGGCGGGTGTGGCCAGCATCGAGAAGGTCGAGCCGACGTTGACGGCCATGTAGTAGATGGTAAAGGCGCTGTCGATTTTCGAATCGTCGCCTTCGTAGATCTTGCGCACCAGGTTGGCGGTGTTCGGCTTGAACAGGCCGTTGCCGACCACGATCACGCCCAGCGCCGAAAACAGGAACCACGAGTTCGCGGTCGGCACCGCCATCAGCATGTAGCCGAGGGTCAGGATCATGGCGCCGAGCACCATGCTGCGGCGCGTGCCGAGGACCTTGTCGCCGATCCAGCCGCCGATGGCCGGCGCGACGTAGATCAGCGCGGCGGCGGCGCCCCAGACCAGGTTGGCGCGGCTGTCGTCGAAGCCCATGCGCTGGACCATGAAGTAGACGATCAGCGCCTGCATGCCGTAATAGCCGAAGCGCTCCCAGAGTTCGATCAGCGCCACCGTCATGAACGAGCGGGTCTGGCTGGTCGGCAGGATTTCCGTTTTCAATTTCTCTCCTTGTTGGATAAATCGTTACCTCCGGCTCATGACCAGCGGCAAGCCGTTGCATGCTACGCCACGACAACGCAAGAAGCAATCCTGACAGTGGCGGCGCAGTCGTGTTCCGTATTTCGCACATGTGCTTGCCGATGGCGCAGGCTGGACGGCTCGGCCGATTTCGACGAATTGCCCGCGAATTGTGTTGCGGGACGCGTGGACGGCCATCCACCCTAGGGCTGCTGATCTGGTCGCGATGGTCGAATCGAGATAATGTAGGGTGGACTCCCGAGTCCACGGGGTTGCGCCGCCGCGTGTCGAAACACCGATGGTGGCCGTGCGAATACGCGTGGACTCAGGAGTCCACCCTACGAATCGCTCAAGCCACCAGCGGCGCGGCTTCGTTCAGCAAGGCTCCACACTTATCCGCCGGCAGCGGCTTGCTGATGTAGTAGCCCTGGATCTCGTCGCAGCCGTAGGCGCGCAATGCGTCCAGGTGCGCGATCGTCTCGACACCCTCGGCCACCACCTTCAGGTTCAGGCTGTGCGCGAGGCTGATCACGGCCTTGGTGATGGCGGCATCGTCGGCGTCGTCGGGCAGGTCGCGCACGAACGTGCGGTCGATCTTGAGAGCGTCGAGCGGGAAGCGCTTCAGGTAGGCCAGGCTCGAGTAGCCGGTGCCGAAATCGTCGACCGACAGGCGCATGCCCTGCGCCTTCAGGCTGGACAGGATGCGCACGGCGCTTTCCGGGTCCGCCATCAGCATCGATTCGGTCAGCTCGAATTCGAGCAGGCACGGGTCGATGCCGGCGTCGGCGACGATGCCGCGCACGGTGCCGGCAAAACCGGCCTGCGCCAACTGGCGCGCCGACAGGTTGATCGCCACCGGCGGCACCGATGCATGCAGGGCGGACCAGGCCTGCACCTGGCGGCAGACTTCGGTGATGATCCATTCGCCCACCGGCAGGATCAGGCCGGTCTCTTCGAGGATCGAGATGAACTCGATCGGTGCCACCAGGCCGCGTTCGGGATGGTGCCAGCGCAGCAGGGCTTCGAAGCCGCTCAGTGAGTTGCCGGCCAACTTCACCTTCGGCTGGTAATGCAGTTCGAACTCGCCGCGCTCGAGCGCCAGGTGCAGCTGGGATTCGGTCTGCAGGCGCAATGCGGCATTCGCGTTCATCTCGGCGCGGTAGAAGCGGTAATTGTTGCGGCCGTCCTGCTTGGCGCTGTACATCGCCGTGTCGGCGTTTTTCAGCAGGGTGGCCGCGTCGATCCCATCCTCGGGCCAGGCGGCGATGCCGACGCTGGCCGAGACGAACAGCTGCTGGCCTTGCAGCAGGAAAGGCTGGGCCAGCGCCTCGACGATGGATTGCGCGATGGCTTCGGCCTGGCCGCTTGCCGCGAGCTGCGGCAGCACGACGGCAAACTCGTCGCCGCCCAGGCGCGCCACCACGTCGACGGCGCCGACGCAGGCCTGCAGGCGCGCGCCGGCCTGCGCCAGCAGGGCATCGCCGGCACTGTGGCCGAGCATGTCGTTGACGCTCTTGAAGCGGTCGAGGTCGATGAACATGACGCCGGCGCGTTCCCCCGACAGCGCCGCGCCGGCGATCGCTTCCTCCAGGCAGGTGCCGAGGCGATGGCGGTTCGGCAGGCCGGTGAGGGTGTCGAACTGCGCCAGCCAGGTCAGGCGCTTGCGTGCCTCCTCGCGCTCGACGGCGCTGGCCAGGATGTTGGCCAGGCTGCCCAGGAAGGCATCCTCGTCTTCCTGGAAGGTGCGTGCGGCGTGCGCGTAGACGGCCAGCGCGCCAAAGGCGCGGCCGCCGCCGGCGACGGCCGACTCGATGCTGGCGCCCTCGAAGCCGAGCACGGCGGCGCTCCAGTGGGCCAGCGCCGCGCCGGCGTCGGGGGCGCAGGGAAAGGCCGTGCCGAGGGCAGCGGCCGGGAAGCCGTGCGCTGCCCGCAGGGTGGCGCTGCCGGCCGCCGGGTCGAAGCCGAACAGCGCGGCGTGGCGTACGTTGAGACCTTCGCAGGCGACCGCCGCGGCCATGTCGAACAGGCCGGCCAGCGGACCGCCTTCCAGCGCCTTGCGCCCGAGGCGTGCGAGCAGGCCCTGGCGCATGGCGTTCCAGACGATCGCATCCTCGAATTGCTTGCGCTCGCTGATGTCGACATCGATGCAAATGTATTTTTCGACCTGGGCGGCAGTATCGAAGATCGGCACGATGGTGCGGTACCACTGGCGCTCGCCAGTGCGCGTTGCGACCGCGACTTCGCCGCGCCAGACCGTGCGTGCCGGCGTCCAGCCGTTGCCGGCCTGGGGCAGCGGCCGCCCGACCAGTTCCTCGCGCGCGTAGCCGGACTGCGCCACGAACTGGTCGTTGACGGCGATGACCAGCCCGGCACGGTCGACTTCGCAGACGATCGCCGCCTGGTCGAGCGCGCTCTTGTGCTGGACCAGGGAATCCATCAGGATGTCGATGCGCTGGCCATACTGGTCGCGCATGCTGGCGGCGCTGCGGTTCACGGCCAGGATGGCTTCGCGGATCTCGAGCGGCGTATCGGAGGAGATCGCAGCGCCGCCTTCGCCGTCGCCGGCGTCGAAGCGCAGGCGGCCTAGGTTTTTCAGCCAGCGTGCCAGCAGCGCGCGCGCCAGCGCCAGGCTGAGCGCGAGGATCACCCCGGCCAGCAGGGCCGACTGCACCAGCAGCAGCCACAATTGCGAGGCCAGCCGGTGTTCGTCGAAATGCAGGCGCAGCACGCCGTAATCCGTGCCGCCGACGTTGACGACCCGGTTGACGTCGTAGAGTTCATGCGCCACGTGTTCGCTGAGCCAGGCGGGGGCTGGTGCCAGCGCCTGGTCGGGCGCGGCCCGCACCTGGATGGTGCCGCCGTCCAGGTCGATGAAGACCGCGCTCTGGAACGGCGAGCGCAGCATCATCGTCGCCAGGGTGCGCCGCACTGTGTCGTAGTCGCCGATCACCGCGCTGTCCTCGACCGCGCGTGCCGCCACTTCGATCAGGGTATTCGCCGCATCCTGGGTTTCTTCGATGTGCGCGAGGTACTGGTGGCGATAGAACATGCCCAGTCCGACCCCGACGAACACCAGCATGCTGAGCGCGAACAGGGTGAAGACGCGCCCGACCAGGGTGCGCGGAAGCAGCAGGGTGACCAGTTTCAGCATGGGGTGCCGGGCCGCCTAGCGCAGCTCGGCCGGGGCGGCCTGGTAGAAGAGGCGGTAGGCCGCATAGTCGGCCTCCGTGGCGGCGACGAAGCCCACCGGCTGCGGCGCGTGGATCAGCGCCGTCGCCGCGTCGAGGATGCGGCGGCCCTCCGGATCGCGCCCCATGCCGAGGAAAGCCGCGGCCACGGCGCGCACCTGCGCCGCCGGCACGCGGCTTGAGGCCATCAGCGCCAGGTCATTGAACGGCGCCGAACTCCACAGCACGCGGAAGGACTGGTCCTCGCGCCCGCCATAATTCTGCACCAGTTGCGAATTGGCGCCGGCGGCCCGGGCGCGGCCGCTCGCGAGCTGGGTAAAGGCGGCGTCCATGTTGCCGGCGAATGCCACCGTCACCGGAATCTTACGGCGCAGCAGCTCGGCGTACGTGACCTTGTAGGCGACCAGCGCTTCCGGACCGGGAAAGGCGACGGTGCTGCCGGCCAGTTCTTCCAGCCGCTGCACGGGCGAGTCGGCCGGCACCACGATCTGCGCGCGCACCGGGTCGGCGTCGCGCCGCCCGAACACGCTCCAGCCCATCTTGGCCCGCTCCGGGCTGAACAGGTGGTTGGTAAAGGCGAAATCGACTTCACGCGCCAGGATGAAACTGGTGGTGTCGGCCGAGGTACGGCCGAGTTTCAGGTTCAGCCGCACCCCGCTCTTGTTCGAGACGTAGCGGATGATCGGGTTCCAGAAGCTGGCCGATACCTGCAGGTTGTACTGGTTGACGGGCGAGAAGTTATAGGCGGGATGATCGGCGGCCACGGCGGGGCCGGCGGACGAAACAGCCAGGAGCGCGGCGAAGCCGGCCCGGAGGGTCTTGCGCATGATGGGGAACGGAAGGAGGGCGCTCGGCGAACGCGGGGAAAGGAACTATAGCAGAGTTCAGCTAAAAGTTCCTTTTAGCAACTGTTTCCTGTTGTAAAGTCGCCGCGCCCGTCAGAACTGCTCGTCCGCCCGCAAATAGCGCCACTGCCCGACCGGCAAGTCGCCCAGCTTGACGCGGCCGATGCGCACGCGCTTGAGGCCCACCACTTTCAGCCCGACCATGTCGCACATGCGGCGGATCTGGCGCTTCTTGCCTTCTTTCAGGGTGAAGCTGAGCTGGTCGTCGTTTTGCCAGCGCACCTTGGCCGGCAGCAGCGGCTTGCCGTCCATCCAGAGGCCGTGGTTGAGTTTCTTGAGGTCGGATTCGGGCAGCTTGCCCGGTTTGGTGTACTCGACCCGCACCAGGTATTCCTTGTCGACCGAAGTGGTTTCGCCGATCAGCTGCTTGGCGATGCGCCCGTCCTGGGTCAGCACCAGGAGGCCCACCGAGTCGATGTCGAGTCGTCCGGCCGGCACCAGCGAACGCAGCTGGGTCGGGTGGAACTGTTCCGGCGCCGGATCGTCCGGCCAGCGGTTTTCCGGCTTGATCAGGGCGACGGCCGGGGTGTAGCCGTCTTCGGCCTGGCCGGACACGTAGCCCATCGGCTTGTTGATCAGGATCGTGACGCGCTTCGATTGCTCGGCCGCGGCCTGGCGCTCGACCGTGATGCGCTGGTCCGGCAGTACCTTGCTGCCCAGCTCCGCGACGACCTTGCCGTCCACCCGCACCCAGCCGCGCGCGATCCATTCATCGGCTTCGCGGCGCGAGCACAGGCCCAGTTCGGACATTCGTTTGGAGAGGCGGAGCGGTTCGGTCATTGGTAACTACTTATTAAGTGAGATAGGTTGTATCAGATCGTCTGATTCAGATCGCCAGCGCGGCCAGCAGCTCTTTTTCCAGCTGCACCAGCACACGCGGGTTGTTCAGGTTGGGGCCGTCGACGAGGAACACGTCCTCGACGCGCTCGCCCAGAGTCATGATTTTCGCGGTATGCAGGTTGATGCGGTAGCGCGTGAGCACGTTCGCGATCGCATATAGCAGGCCGGTGCGGTCGTTGGCGGTGATCGAGAGCAGGTAATGCTGGCCGCGCTCGTCGGGACGCACTTCCACGTTCGGCGCCACCGGGAAGTGGCGCGACAGGCGCGACAGGCGCCCGCGCGTGGGGGCGGGCAGCGGCGTTTGCGAGATCAGCAGTTCGCACAGTTCGTGCTCGATCAGGCTGATGATGTCGCGGTAGTTGCGGGCGAAGTTTTCCTGGGTGACGAGGAAGCTGTCGAGCGCGTAGCCGCCCTGGGTGGTGTGGATCTTGGCGTCCAGGATGGAAAAATTCTGGCGGTCGAAATAGCTGCAGATGCGCGCGAACAGGTCGGGCTGGTCCTTCACGTAGACGGCCACCTGCAAGCCTTCGCCGACCGGCGCCAGGCGCGCTTTCACTACCGGCCTGGCGCTGTCGACCCTGTCGTACAGGCAGCGTGTCTGCCAGGCGATGTCGGAGGCGTCGTGGCGCAGGAAATAGACCACGTCGAGCTGGTTCCACAGCGCCTCGTGCGCATTGGCTTCCAGCCCGAACAGGCGCAAGGTCGCCAGGGCTTCCTGCTGGCGCGTGCGCAGTTCGCGGTCGGCCGAGTGCTCCTCGCCGCCGAGCACGCGCAGCGTGATGCGGTACAAATCTTCCAGCAGCTTGGCCTTCCAGGCATTCCACACCTTGGGACTGGTGCCGCGGATGTCGGCCACCGTCAGCAGGTACAGGGCGGTCAGGTGGCGCTCGTCCTTCATCACCGCGGCAAAGGCCTGCACCACGTCCGGGTCGGACAGGTCCTGCTTTTGGGCGACGTGCGACATGGTCAGGTGGCGTTCGACCAGGAACACCACCAGTTCGGTGTCGCGCTCCGAGATGCCATGGTCGCGGCAGAATTCTTCGGCGTCGATCTTGCCCAGTTCGGAGTGGTCGCCGCCGCGCCCCTTGGCGATATCGTGGAACAGCGCCGCCACGTACAGCAGCCAGCGGTCGCGGAAGTTGGCGATCAGCTGGCTGCAGAACGGGTATTCGTGCGCGTGTTCGGCCATCGTGAAGCGGCGCAGGTTACGCACCACCATCATGATGTGCTGGTCGACGGTGTAGACGTGGAACAGGTCGTGCTGCATCTGGCCGACGATGTTGCGGAAGTTGGGCAGGTAGCGCCCCAGCACGCCGAAGTCGTTCATGCGGCGCAGCGCGTGCACCAGGCCGATCGGCGCCTTCAGGATGCGCAGGAAGTTGGCGCGGTTGCCCGGGTCGGCGCGGAAGGCCTCGTCGATCAGGTTGCGCGCATGCCAGAGCGCGCGCGTGGTGCGCGCCGTCATGCCGCGCAGCTCGGGGCGTTCGGTCATGACGACGAAAATGGCGAGTATCGCCGACGGCGTGGTCTCGAAGGTATCGTCGCGCACGATGTCGATGAAACCATTGACGTTGTTGAAGGACGCGTCGATCGGTACCGGGACGGTGGCCTGCGGGAACAGGCGCGCCTCGATGTTCTGCAGCAGGATCGTGTTCAGCTGGGTCACGGTTTTCGCCGCCCAGTAGTAGCGCTGCATCAGGTATTCGCTGGCGCGGCGGGCGCCGGGCCCGGGCGGGTCCGATTCCAGGCCAAAGGATTCGGCGATCGCCGTCTGCACGTCGAACAGCAGGCGGTCTTCGCGGCGGCCCGTGTGCAGGTGCAGGCGCACGCGGATGTCCTTGAAGGCGCGTTCCTTTTCCATCAGCTGGCGCGCTTCGTCCTGGGTGATCAGTTCGCGCACGGCGAGCTGGCCCCAGGAGTTGGCGAGACCGGCCGCCTTGGCCACCCACAGGATCACCTGCAGGTCGCGCAGCGCGCCGGGGCTCTCCTTGCAGTTCGGCTCGAGCGCAAAGGCGGTGTACTCGTACTTGGCATGGCGCAGGCGCATTTCCGCGGTCTTGTCCTGGAAAAAGGCTTGCGGATCGAGCGCTTCCTGGTAGCGCGTTTGCAGCTGTTCGAACAGCGCCGCGTCGCCGGTGACCAGGCGCGCTTCCAGGAGGCTGGTCTGCACCGTGATGTCGGCCGCCGATTCGGTCATGCATTCGTCGACCGTGCGGATGCTGTGCCCGATTTCCAGGCCCAGGTCCCACAGCAGCTGGACCAGGCCTTCCAGCTTGGCCTCGGTGATGGCGTCGGGCCGGGCGCCCAGCAGGATCAGCAGGTCGACGTCGGAATAGGGGAAGAGTTCGCCGCGGCCGTAGCCGCCGACGCCGACCAGCGCCGTGTTGACCGGCAGGCGTGCCGCCACCCAGGCTTCGGCAAGGATGTCGTCGACGCACTGGCGCAGCCCGCGCAGCAGTTTTTCCGGCTTGCCGTCCTCGTGGAAGGCCGCGAACAGGACCTGGCGTTCGGCTTTCAGCCGGCTTTTCAGTTCGGGGCGGGCGTCATCGAGGGCGGCGGACATCGCTTCCTTTATGCCTGGACGGCTTCTTTATGGGCGGGCCGCGCAGGCAGGACGATGGCCGGCGGCGGCGGGGTGCCGGCCGACTGGGTCAGGATCTCGTAGCCGGTTTCGGTGACGAGGATCATGTGTTCCCACTGGGCCGACATGCTGCGGTCGCGCGTCTTGATGGTCCAGCCGTCCGGCATTTCCTTGATTTCGCGGCGGCCGGCATTGATCATCGGCTCGATCGTGAAGATCATGCCCGCTTCCAGCTTGTCGAGCGTGCCCGGCTTGCCGTAGTGGAGTACCTGCGGCTCTTCGTGGAACACGCGGCCGATGCCATGGCCGCAGAATTCGCGCACCACGCTGTAGCCGTTCTTTTCCGCGTGCTGCTGGATCACGTGGCCAATATCGCCCAGGTGCGCGCCGGGTTTGACTTTCGAGATGCCGAGCCACATGCATTCATAGGTCACTTCCGCCAGGCGACGTGCCAGGATCGACGGTTCGCCGATCAGGAACATGCGGCTGTTATCGCCATGAAAACCATCCTTGGTGATGATGGTGACGTCGATGTTGAGAGCGTCGCCGTTCTTCAGCACCTTGTCGCCCGGGATGCCGTGGCAGATGACGTCGTTGACCGAGGTGCAGACCGCCTTCGGGAAGGGCGGGTAGCCCGGCGGCGCGTAGTTCAGGGGCGCCGGCACGGTGCCTTGCACGTTGGTCATGTATTCGTGGCACAGGCGGTCGAGTTCGCCGGTGGTGACGCCCGCCTTGACGAAGGGGGTGATGTAATCGAGCACTTCGGCGCCGAGGCGGCCGGCCAGGCGCATGCCTTCGATTTCTTCCGGGGTTTTGATGGAGATGGACATGGATGAGCAGTTCAAACGAACGGTAAGTATTCTTTGCATTATAAGGGATGTGCCCGGGCGTTGCGGGGCAGGGGATGCGGCTGCGATGTTCATGCGCCGCAGCGGTGGGCATGCCCACCGTACGGTGTCCGGCATCTTGCAGCCGTAGGGCGGGCATGCCCGCCGCTACAGAGCCAAAAGGCACGCAACGCTTGAAATAATGCCCGAATTCCGCTAGAATCTCGGGTTGCTTGAACTGAGGTTCAGCAATGTTGCTCAGTTGCTTACTGAGATATCTATTTTATTTGTTCAAAATCGCGAAGTCGGCCGCCAAGGGTGCCCCAAAGGGTGACTGGCCGATATTCAAGAATTTAACCCTGGAGAATTACATGTCCGTTACTATGCGCGAAATGCTGGAAGCCGGTATTCACTTCGGCCACCAGACCCGTTTCTGGAACCCAAAGATGGCACCGTTCATCTTCGGTCATCGCAACAAGATCCACATCATCAACCTGGAAAAAACCATGGCGATGTACCAGGATGCGATGAAGACCATCAAGCAGATCTCGGCCAACCGCGGCACCATCCTGATGGTCGGCACCAAGCGCCAGGCGCGCGACATCATCGCCGCTGAAGCAGCGCGCGCTGGCGTTCCTTACGTCGACCAGCGCTGGCTGGGCGGCATGCTGACCAACTTCAAGACCATCAAGACCTCGATCAAGCGCCTGAAAGACATGGAAGCGCAAGTCGAAGACGGTTCGGTCGAGAAGCTGTCGAAGAAAGAAGCGCTGATGTTCTCGCGCGAAATGGTCAAGCTGCAGAAATCGATCGGCGGCATCAAGGACCTGGGCGGCGTTCCTGACGCAATCTTCGTCGTCGACGTCGGCTACCACAAAGGCGCCATCACCGAAGCCGGCAAGCTGGGCATCCCGGTCATCGGCATCGTCGATACCAACCACTCGCCAGAAGGCGTCACCCACGTGATCCCTGGCAACGATGACTCGTCGAAGGCCATCACCCTGTACGCACGCGGCGTCGCCGATGCGATCCTGGAAGGCCGTGCCAGCGCCACCAACGACGTCGTCGAGATGGTCAAGGCTGGCGGCGACGACTTCGTCGAAGTCTCCGAGCAGGCATAAATCGTAAGGTCGGCTTGACGCCTGCCGCGATTGAAAAGGGGTGCTGGGCCGTGGCTGCGCACCCCTTTTTTTAAGCACAGAATTATTAAGAAATTATCGAGTGGGCGCCATCCGATGGCGCCTGCAACTCTGAATCACATTTAGGAGAGAAACATGGCAGCGATTACTGCAGCGATGGTAGGCGAACTGCGCGCGAAGACCGATGCGCCGATGATGGAATGCAAAAAAGCACTGACCGAAGCCGAAGGCGACATGGGCCGTGCCGAAGAGATCCTGCGCGTCAAGCTGGGCGGCAAGGCATCGAAGGCGTCGGCACGCGTGACCGCTGAAGGCGTGGTCGCGACCTACATCGCCGGCAACGTCGGCGCGCTGGTCGAAATCAACAGCGAAACCGACTTCGTCGCCAAGAACGACGACTTCCTGGCCATGGCCAACCTGGCAGCCAAGCTGGTCGCCGAGCAGAACCCTGCCGACGTGGCAGCCCTGTCGGCGCTCGACGCCGGCGGCCAGACCTTCGACGAACTGCGCTCGGCGCTGATCGGCAAGATCGGCGAGAACATGACCGTGCGCCGCTTCCAGCGTTTCGAGACCACCGGCAAGCTGGCCTCGTACCTGCACGGCACCCGTATCGGCGTCGTGGTCGACTACGAAGGCGCGGACGAGCAAGTCGGCAAGGATGTCGCGATGCACATCGCCGCCATGAAGCCGGTCGCCCTGTCGGCCGAAGGCGTGCCAGCGGAAATGATCGAGAAAGAGCGTTCGGTCGCCCAGCTGAAGGCCCAGGAAGATGCCGACGCGGCCGCTGCCGCCGGCAAGCCTGCGCAGTCGCCGGAAATCCTGGCCAAGCGCCTCGAAGGTTCGGTCCAGAAGTACCTGAAGGAAGTCTCGCTGCTGAACCAGACCTTCGTCAAGAACGACAAGCAGTCGATCGAGCAGATGCTGAAAGCCGCCAACACCACGGTGAAGGGCTTCACGATGTACGTCGTGGGCGAGGGCATCGAGAAGAAGGTCGACGACTTCGCAGCAGAAGTTGCGGCACAGATGGCTGCCAACAAGCAGTAATGTGAAAGCGGGCCGCAAGGCCCGTTTTTTTGACCCGACACTTTATTGTGCCGGGTTGCGTAGGGTGGGCCGGGCCGCGAGAGGCTCCGCCCACGCGGTGATACCTGGCGGCTCCGCTTTCGTGCACGACGATCTCGCTGTCGCGTATCACCGCGTGGACTCGGGAGTCCACCCTACGAAGCGAGATGCCACACGTCCGAGCGTGCGCGCCAGTTTCGCCGCCATCTGTACATTTGCAGATGAGGCTCCAGGCACAGCCTGCGGCCAGACCCGAATTCGAACCAAACACTTAGGAGAGCGCTTCATCATGACAAAACCAGCCTACCAACGAGTCCTCCTTAAACTGTCTGGCGAAGCGCTGATGGGCGACGATCAGTTCGGCATCAACCGCGTGACCATCGACCGCATGGTCGCCGACGTCGCGGAAGTGGCGAAGCTGGGTGTCGAGCTGGCGGTCGTGATTGGCGGCGGCAACATCTTCCGCGGCGTCGCGCCGGGTGCGCAGGGCATGGACCGCGCCACCGCCGACTACATGGGCATGCTGGCCACCGTCATGAACGCGCTGGCCCTGGCCGATGCCATGCGCCACGTCGGCATCACCGCGCGCGTGATGTCGGCCATCGGCATCGACCAGGTGGTCGAGCCCTACGTGCGCCCGAAAGCGTTGCAATACCTGGAAGAGGGCAAGGTCGTCGTCTTCGCCGCCGGCACCGGCAACCCCTTCTTCACCACCGATACCGCGGCCGCCCTGCGCGGCGCCGAAGTGGGCGCCCAGATCGTGCTGAAGGCAACCAAGGTCGATGGCGTTTATACTGCGGACCCGCAGAAGGACCCGAGCGCGACCCGCTACGAGTCGATTTCGTTCGACGAGGCGATCTCGAAGCAGCTGCAGGTGATGGACGCCACCGCGTTCGCCCTCTGCCGTGACCAGAAACTCCCGATCAAGGTGTTTTCGATCGTCAAGCCCGGCGCCCTCAAGCGCGTGATCATGGGCGAAGACGAAGGTACCCTGGTACACGTTTAACAATAAACAGCAACACTGACTGACAGGAGAGCAGCATGTCCTTAGCTGACGTAAAAAAGAATGCGCAAGAGCGCATGAACAAGTCGATCGAAACCCTGCGTGCCGACCTGGCCAAGGTGCGTACCGGCCGCGCCCACACCGGCATCCTCGACCACATCACGGTCGACTACTACGGTGCGCCGACGCCGCTGTCGGGCGTGGCCAACGTCACCCTGATCGACGCGCGCACGATCGGCGTCCAGCCCTACGAAAAGAAGATGCTGAGCACGATCGAAAAGGCGATCCGCGATTCCGACCTGGGCCTGAACCCGTCGACCTTTGGCGAACTGGTGCGCGTGCCGACGCCGGCGCTGACCGAAGAGCGCCGCAAGGAAATGGTCAAGCTGGTCAAGTCGGAAGCGGAAGACGCGAAGATCGCCGTGCGTAACATCCGCCGCGATGCCAATGAGCAGCTCAAGAAGATGGTCAAGGACAAGACGGCATCGGAAGACGACGAACGCCGCGAGTCGGACGGAATCCAGAAGCTGACCGACAAGTTCGTCGCCGACATCGACAAGATGGTGGCCGAGAAGGAAAAAGAAGTCCTGACCGTGTAAGATATGGGCGCCCGGCCAGGGGCGCCCGGCCAGGGGCGCCCGAAGAGGGCGCTTTCCCGTACCCGGCAACCCAGCAATACGTAAGCAGAAGTAACCGGCAGCAGCATGCAGGCCATTCGCGCGCACAATCGCGCGAGGGTCTGCGCTTTGCGCATTGTCCGCGCATTGTTCGCGTTTTTACCGCACACGCCATGATGGCAATCGATTTATGATCTTTAAGAGTTCCACGACCGTAGTTCCCGATGTGCCGGCCGTCCCGCGCCATATTGCCGTCATCATGGATGGCAATGGCCGCTGGGCGACGAAGCGCCTGCTGCCCCGCGTCGCGGGGCACGTCAAGGGTGTGGAAGCCGTGCGCGGCGTGGTCGAAGCCTGCGTGCTGCGCGGGGTCGAATACCTGACCCTGTTTGCCTTTTCCTCGGAAAACTGGCGCCGTCCGCAAGAAGAAGTCTCGCTCCTGATGCGCCTGTTCGTCACCGCGCTCGAGCGCGAAGTGGCGAAGATGCATGCCAATAACATCCGCCTGAAAGTCGTCGGCGACCTGTCGCGCTTCGACGCCAAGCTGCGCGAGATGATCGCCAACGCCGAGCGCCGCACGGCGGGCAACACGCGCCTGACGGTGACGGTCTGCGCCAACTACGGTGGACGCTGGGACATCATGCAAGCCACCAGCAAGATGGTGGCAAGCAATCCGGGTGTCACGGACTTCACCGAAGAGATGCTGGCGCCGCACCTGGCGATGGCGTATGCACCCGAGCCCGACCTGTTCATCCGCACCGGCGGGGAAGAGCGCATCTCCAACTTCCTGCTGTGGCAGCTGGCCTATTCCGAACTGTATTTTACCGACACCTACTGGCCGGATTTCTCGGTCGAGTCGCTGGACGCGGCGATCGCGTCTTACCAGAGCCGCGAGCGCCGTTTTGGCCGCACCGGCGAACAAGTGGCCACGAAAAAAAGCTGATGCTCAAAACCCGGATCCTCACCGCGCTTGTGCTGCTGGCAGTGCTGCTGCCAGTCCTGTATTCCAACAACTTCACGGCGTTCGCGGTGGTGGCGACCGCCTTCTTCGGCGCCGCCGTCTGGGAAACCTTCCGCCTGTTCAACCCGAAGTCGAACAAGGCGATCGTGGTGGCGGCCGCCTGGACCGCGGCCTTTGCCTGGACCTTCTTCTTCAACAATAGCGGTGCGGCCCAGACCTTCTGGTTCGTGATCAGCGTGCTGGTCTGGGTGCTGTGTTTCGTGCCCTCGCTGAAAACGGGCCTGCCGCCGCTCGACGGCGTCGCCAACACATTGCTCAGCCTGACCTACGCGGTGTCGCTGGTCGGCTGCTTCGCCGCGATCGTCGCGCTGTACGCGTATTCGCCGCTGTACCTGCTGTCGGTGCTGGCCATCGTCTGGTCGGCCGACATCTTCGCCTACGTCTGCGGCAAGACCTTCGGCAAGCGTAAAATCGCACCGACGATCTCGCCCGGTAAATCCTGGGAAGGCGCGATCGGCGGCGGCATCGTCACCCTGGTGGTCGCCACGCTGGTCATCGCCTTCGGCGGCGAACAGCTTGCCAACACGTTCCCGGTCCGCGTCCAGGCCAGCCTCGGCTGGGCTGCAACCTGGCTGGTGCTGGCCCTGATGGTCGCCGCCAGCATCGTCGGCGACCTCTTCGAATCCCAGCTCAAGCGCCGCGCCGGCATGAAAGACAGCAGCAACCTGTTGCCCGGCCATGGCGGCGTGCTCGACCGGGTCGACGGCCTGGTCCCGGTATTGCCGCTGGCGGCACTGATCGGCGCCTGGCTGTAGGCTGTACGCTGTAAGGAATTTAAACATGCAACGCATCACCATCCTCGGCGCCACCGGCTCGATCGGCGTCTCGACCCTCGACGTGCTCGCGCGTCATCCCGAGCAATACCAGGTGTATGCGCTGTCGGCGCACAGCCGCGTTGCCGAACTGGCGGTGCAATGCCGCCAGTTCCGTCCGCAACGCGCCGTCGTCGGCACGCCGGAAGCGGCCGCCGAACTGACGCGCCTGCTGGCCGGCCTGCCGGTCGACGTGTCGTACGGCGAAGCGGCCCTGTGCGAGATCGCCGCCAGTCCCGACACCGACACCGTGATGGCCGCCATCGTCGGCGCCGCCGGCCTGGCGCCGACCCTGGCCGCCGCCCGTACCGGCAAGAAAATCCTGCTGGCGAACAAGGAAGCCCTGGTCATGTCGGGCCAGCTGTTCATGGACGCCGTGCGCGAGCACAAGGCGACCCTGCTGCCGATCGACAGCGAACACAATGCGATCTTCCAGTCCTTGCCCGCGCATTATGGGCGCGCCCCCGAAGCGGCCGGCGTGGCGAAGATCCTGCTGACCGCATCGGGTGGTCCCTTCCTGAACCGCGCGGTCGAGACGCTGGAAAGCGTGACGCCGGCCGAGGCTTGCAAGCATCCGAACTGGTCGATGGGTCGCAAGATCTCGGTCGATTCGGCGACAATGATGAACAAGGGCCTGGAAGTAATCGAGGCGCACTGGCTGTTTGGTGCCCCGGCCGACCAGATCGAGGTGGTCATTCACCCGCAAAGCGTGATCCACTCGATGGTGTCCTACGTCGACGGCTCGGTGCTGGCCCAGCTCGGCAACCCGGACATGCGCACGCCGATCGCGCACGCGCTGGCCTATCCCGAGCGCATCGCTTCCGGCGTGGCCCAGCTCGACCTCACCAGCATGAGCGCGCTGCATTTCCACCAGCCCGACTATGCCCGCTTCCCCTGCCTGGCGCTTGCCTTCGACGCCCTGCGCGCCGGCGGCACCGCCCCGGCGCTGCTGAACGCGGCCAACGAGATCGCGGTCGAAGCCTTTCTGGAGGAGCGCATCGGTTTCCGCGACATCGACCGCGTCGTACGCCGCGTGATGGACGAGAACGAACATGGCGCCGCCAGCGACATCGCCGCCGTGATGGCCCAGGATGCGCGTGCGCGCGCCGCCGCCTCCGGCATCGTCGCCACGATCGCCCGGAACTGAGCATGAGCTTCCTCTACACCGCGGTCGCCTTCCTGCTGGCGTTGGGGCCGCTCATCATCTTCCATGAACTCGGCCACTACTGGGTCGCACGCGCCTGCGGCGTGAAGGTGCTGCGCTTCTCGGTCGGCATGGGCAAGGTGGTCTGGTCGCGCCGTTTCGGCAAGGATCAAACGGAGTGGGCCGTCTCGGCGCTGCCGCTGGGCGGTTACGTCCAGTTCCTCGACAGCCGCGACCCGGCCACCGCGCCGACGGAAGAGTCCGAGCGCGCGCGCGACTTCATGCGCCAGAACGTCTGGAAGCGCATCGCCATCGTCGCCGCCGGACCGGCCGCCAACCTGCTGCTGGCGATCGCGCTGTTCGCCGCGCTCTTCATGCATGGCCTGGAAGAGCCGGGAACCAAACTGCGCCCGATGGCGTCGAACACTCCGGCCTACGTCGCCGGCCTGCGTGGCGGCGACAGCATCGTCGCCGTCAACGGCGAGCCTGTAGCCGGCTGGTCCGACCTGCGCTGGCAGGTCACGCACCTGGCGGTGGAGCGGCAGGATGCCCACCTCGACGTGCGCGGCGCCAACGGCAGCCAGTATGCGGCCACGATTCCGGCCGCCGCCATGCGCGAGCCGGGGCCGGATGCCGACCCGATGTCGACGCTGGGCCTGGATGTCTGGATCGGCATGCCGGTCGTGGAAAAGTCGGTCGAGGGCGGCGCCGGTGCGCGCGCCGGCTTGCTGCCGGGCGACGTCGTGCTCGGCGCCGATGGCAAGCCGTTCGCCCATGCGGCCGAATTCGTGCAGGCGGTGCGCGCCGCGCCCGGGCGTACCCTGCAGCTGCAGGTACGCCGCGGCAGCCAGGAACTGGTGCTGCCGCTGACGCCATCGACGGACGCCAAAGGACAGGGCCTGGCCGCCGTCGCGCTGGCGCCGGCGCTGGAGCGGGTCATGGTGCAATCCGGCCCGGCCGAGGCGTTCGTGAAAGGCGCGCGCCGCACCTGGGAGATGACGGCGCTGACCTTCAAGATGATCGGCAAGATCGTCACGGGGCAGGCTTCGCTGAAGAACATCACCGGTCCGATCGCCATCGCGGACTACGCCGGACAGACCGCGCGCATGGGCCTGGCGACCTTTTTGGGCTTCATCGCGGTCGTCAGCGTGAGCCTCGGTGTCATGAATCTGTTACCAATCCCCGTGCTGGATGGGGGGCATTTGTTGTATTATTCGCTGGAAGTTTTGACCGGGCGTCCCCTGTCCGAGCGAATCCAGGGATTCGCGCAGCGCGCAGGGGTGGCCCTGCTGTTCATGCTGATGGCGCTCGCCATCTTCAATGACCTGTCGCAGCGGTTGTAACCGAAGCTGCGGCACTGCGCCACCGTCAAACAAGAATATTACGTTGTCCAATGACTGACTAGCCAATGAAATCACAACCAGATCGTTTTGCCCTGCCGTTCATTCGCCGCAGCCTGATCGGCGCGGCCGTGCTGGCGCTGTGCGCCGCTCCCGCGCTTGCCGTCAATCCGTTCGTCGTCAAGGACATCCGCATCGAAGGCATCCAGCGCACCGAAGCCGGCACCGTGTTCAGCTATCTGCCGGTGCGCGTGGGCGAAACCTTCGACGACGACAAGAGCGTCGCCGCGATCAAGGCGCTGTACGCGACCGGCTTCTTCAAAGACATCCGCCTGGAAGAAGAGAAGGGCGTGCTGGTGGTGCTGGTCGAGGAACGTCCGGCCATCAACACCGTCGATTTCACCGGCACCAAGGAATTCGAGAAGGACATGCTGGTCAAGGCGCTGCGCGACATCGGCGTCGGCGAGGCCAAGATCTACGACAAGGCCGCGGTCGACCGCGCCGAGCAGGAACTCAAGCGCCAGTACCTGTCGCACGGCCTGTACGGCGTGAAGATCACGACCACCATCACGCCGATCGAACGTAACCGCGTCAACGTCATGTTTAACGTCGACGAAGGCGACATGGCGCGCATTCGCCAGATCAACATCGTCGGCAACAAGGCTTTCTCGGACAAGGAATTGCGCGAAGTATTCCAGCTGTCCACCTCGGGTTGGCTGACCTGGTATTCGAAGGCCGACCAGTACTCGAAGACCAAGCTGACCGGCGACCTGGAAGCGATCAAGTCGTTCTACCTGGACCGCGGCTACCTGGAAGCGACCGTCGAATCGACGCAAGTCGCGATCACGCCGGACAAGAAGGACATCTACCTCACCATCAACATCACCGAAGGCGAGAAATACACCGTCTCGGGCGTCAAGCTGGAAGGCGAAACCTTCGGCCGCGAGGACGAACTGCGCCAGCTGATCCTGCTGCAGCCGGGCAAAACCTATTCGGGCGCCCTGCAGGAAGCCTCGAACAAGCGCATCGCCGCGCGCCTCGGCCAGTTCGGCTACGCCTTTGCCAACGTCAATGCCGACCCGCAGATCGACCGCGAAAAGCGCGAAGTCGCCTTCACCTTCGTCGTCGATCCGGGCAAGCGCGCCTACGTGCGCCACGTGAACATCTCGGGCAATACCGTCACCCGCGACGAGGTGATCCGGCGCGAATTCCGCCAGTTCGAAAGCAGCTGGTACGACGCCGACAAGGTCAAGCTCTCGCGCGACCGCGTCGACCGCCTCGGCTACTTCAAGGAAGTCAAGGTCGATACCCCGGAGTCGCCGGGCACCAGCGACCAGGTCGACATCAACCTGAGCGTCGAGGAAAAGCCGACCGGTAACTTCATGATCGGCGGCTCGTTCTCGCAGGCCGAGAAGTTCACCTTCACGGCATCGGTCCAGCAGGCCAACTTCGCCGGTAGCGGCCAGACCGTCGGCATCGACCTGAATACCTCGAAATACAGCAAGACGATCGCGTTCTCGAACACCAATCCGTACTTCACCGACGACGGCATTTCGCGCGCCTTCCAGCTCTACCTGCGCACGACCCGTCCGCCGCTGGAAAACATCGGTTCGTACACGGTGCGCCAGACCGGCGGCAACATGACCTTCGGCGTGCCGTTCTCCGAGACCGACACCGTCTACTTCGGCGCCGGCCTGGAGCGCACGCTGCTCGAGACCGATGCCACCAGTCCGGCCCTGTACCGTAACTTCGTCGCCCAGAACGGCGGACCGAACGACGCGAGCAATCCGGACACCTTCGGTATCGGTACCGGCAAGAGCATTTCGATCCCGCTGACCGTGGCCTGGGGCCGCGACAGCCGCGACAGCGCGCTCACGCCGAGCATCGGCCGCTACCAGCGCGCCAACTTCGAGATCGACGCGATCGGCGACGCCAAGTACTTCCGCGTGGTCTACGAGCACCAGTGGTATCGTCCGGTGACCTCGTGGATGACGCTGGCCCTGCGCGGCGAATTCGATTACGGCAAGGGCATCGGCGGCAACGCCTACCCGGTCTTCAAGAACTTCTATGCCGGCGGCATCGGTTCGGTGCGCGGCTACGAGAGTTCGACCCTGGGCGTGGTCGACCCGGTCTATGGCGACGCCATCGGCGGCTCCAAGCGCGTGCTCGGCAGCGTCGAGCTGCAGTTCCCGTTCCCGGGCAATACCAAGGACCGCAGCCTGCGCTGGTTCACCTTCGCCGACGGCGGCCAGGTGTACCAGGAAAAGTCGAAGATCTTCCTGGGCGAGCTGCGCTACTCGGCCGGTATCGGCCTGTCCTGGATTTCGCCGGTCGGTCCGCTGCGCTTGAGTTATGCTAAGCCCCTGAATGCGAAACCGGGCGACCAGCTCGAGCGCTTCCAGTTCCAGATGGGCACGGGCTTCTGATCCGGCGCCCGGCTGCTTTACCTTATTCACCGCGGAGAACTATGTTGAAAAATCCGATAGCCTCCCTGCCACGCATGGTCCCCCACGTGCTGGTGCTGGCAGCCCTGTGCATCGCCGCGCCGCTCGTCGCGGCGCAGACGGCGCCTAGCCGCATCGGCTTCGTGACCACCGAGCGCCTGATGACGGAATCAAAAATGGCCAAGGCGGCCGACGCCAAGATCCAGGCCGAATTTTCGAAGCGCCAGAAGACGAACGAAGAGATGGTCGCCAAGTTCAAGCAGATGAGCGAGAAGTTCGACGCCGATGCGCCGCGCCTGACCGACGTCGAGCGCACCCGCCGTGCGCGCGAACTGTTCGACATGGAAAAAGACGTGCAGCGCATGAACCGCGAGTTCACCGAAGACCTCATGCAGCGCAAGAGCGAAGAGCGCGCGGCGATCGCCACCAAGGCGTATAAACTGATCGAACAGATCGCCGAGCAGGAAAAGCTCGACGCCGTCTTGCAGGAAGCCGCATGGTCGAGCCCGCGCATCGACATCACCGACAGGATCCTGAAACTGCTGGACAAGTAACTTGGAACATCGCGAACACACACGGCCGGGCGTACGCCTCGGCGACCTGGTCGAGCGCTTCGGCGGCCAGCTGACGGGTGACCCCGACCTGGTGGTGGCATCGATTGCACCGCTCGACAGCGCCGGCCCGGCCCAGATCAGCTTCCTCAGCAACAGCAAGCTGCGCGCGCTGGCCGCGCAAAGCGAGGCCGCGGCGCTGATCCTGTCGCCGCTGGACGACCCGTCGGTCGCCGCCACCTATGGCGGCGCGCGCATCGTCACGACCAATCCCTACGCCTATTTCGCCCGCGCCGCGCAGTATTTCGTGGCGCTCGAAGAAGCGCCGCCGGCGCCCGGCATCCACCCGAGCGCCGTGGTCGACCCGTCGGCCGAGATCGACGCATCGGCCCACGTCGGCCCGCACGTCACGATCGAGGCCGGGGCCATCGTCAAGGCCGGCGCCGTCATCGACCATGGCTGCTTCGTCGGCAAGGGCGCCGTGGTAGGCGAGGGCACGCACTTCTTCGCCAACGTCACCTTCCACCGCGGCTGCATCATCGGCGCGCGCGGCATCGTGCACTCGGGCGCTGTGATCGGCGGCGACGGCTTCGGCTTCGCCAACGAGGCCGGCGTCTACATCAAGATCCCGCAGACCGGGCGCGTGGTGATCGGCGACGACGTCGACATCGGCTCGAACACCTCGATCGACCGCGGCGCGCTGGCCGACACCGTCATCGAAGACGGCGTCAAGCTGGACAACCAGATCCAGATCGGCCACAACTGCCACATCGGCAAGCACACGGCGATGGCCGGCTGCGTCGGCGTCGCCGGCAGCGCGAAGATCGGCAGCCGCTGTACCTTCGGGGGCGCGGCGATGGTGCTGGGCCACCTCGAGATCGCCGACAACGTGCACATCTCGTCGGGCAGCATGGTCTCGCGCTCGGTGCTCGAACCCGGGCAGTACACGGGTTTCTATCCGCTCGCGAAAAACGCCGAATGGGAGAAGTCGGCCGCGATCGTGCGCAACCTGAACACCATGCGCGACAAGATCCGCGCATTGGAAAAAACAATTAAAACGATTACGGAACCGAAATGACCGAAACGACGACCCCAAAGCGCACCCTGAACATCACCGAGATCAAGGAATACCTGCCGCACCGCTATCCGCTGCTGCTGGTCGACCGCGTGCTCGACGTCGAAGTGGGCAAGCGTATCACCGCCATCAAGAACGTGACCGTCAACGAAGAATTCTTCAACGGCCACTTCCCGCACCAGCCGGTGATGCCGGGCGTGCTGATGATCGAAGCGATGGCGCAGAGCGCCGCCATCCTGTCGTTCATGACGATGGATGTAAAGCCGGACGAGAACTCGGTCGTGTATTTCGTCGGCATCGACAACGCGCGTTTCAAGCGCCCGGTCGGCCCTGGCGACCAGCTGGTGATGGACGTCGAGATCCTGCGCGTCTCGCGCGGCATCTGGAAGTACAAGGCGACGGCGAGCGTCGACGGCAAGGTTGCGGTGGAAGGTGAACTGATGTGCACCATCCGCGCGAACGAGAACAACGCGGGGCAGTAATGACCAGGATTCACGCCACTGCGATCGTCGACCCGAAGGCCGAGCTGGACAGCTCGGTCGAAGTCGGCCCGTACTCGATCATCGGTCCGAATGTACGCATCGACGCCGGCACGGTGGTCGGTCCGCACGTGGTGATCGAAGGCCACACGACGATCGGCAAGGACAACAAATTCTTCCAGTTCGGGTCGATCGGCGCCGCGCCGCAAGACAAGAAATGGCAGGGCGAACCGACGCGCCTGGAGATCGGCGACGGCAACACCATCCGCGAATTCGTCACCTTCAACCTGGGTACCGCCCAGGACGAGGGCGTGACGCGCCTGGGCGACGACAACTGGATCTCGGCCTACGTGCACCTGGCGCACGACTGCCAGGTCGGCAGCCACACGATCTTTTCGAACAACGCCCAGCTGGCCGGCCACGTCATCGTCGGCGACCATGCGATCCTGTCGGGCTACGCCGGCGTGCACCAGTTCTGCAAGATCGGCGCCCATGCCTTCATCGGCATGTACACCAGCCTGACCCAGGACGTGCCGCCCTTCGTGCTGGTATCGGGTAACCCGGCCGGCGCGCGCGGCGTCAACATCGAAGGCCTCAAGCGGCGCGGTTTCACGCGCGCCCAGATCGACGGCATCCGCGCCGCCTACAAGCACATCTACCGCTCGAACCTGACGCTGGAAGAAGCCAAGGCGGCGCTGGCACGCGAGGAAGAGGCGATGCCGGAAGCGGCAGCGGACATCCGCGCCATGCGCGACTTCCTCGGCAGCGCCACCCGTGGCATCGTCCGCTAAAGGAGCCGGCGGGGAGATTTCGCTGGCCCTGGTCGCCGGCGAGGTCTCGGGCGACATGCTCGCTGCGCGCCTGCTGGCCGGACTGCGTCCGCACCTGCCGCACGCACGGTTCCACGGCATCGGCGGGCCGCGCATGATCGAGCAGGGCCTCGTGTCGGACGTGCCGATCGACACCCTGACCGTGCGCGGCCTGTTCGAGATCATTCCGCGCTATCGCGAAATCAAGGGCATCCAGAATCGCCTGCGGGATCGCTTGCTGGAAGAACGGCCGGCCGCCTTCATCGGCGCCGACTACCCCGGCTTCAACCTCGGCCTCGAAGAACAGCTGCGCGCCGCCGGCATCCCGACCGTGCACTTCGTCGGCCCGCAAATCTGGGCCTGGCGCGGCGGGCGCATCAAGAAGATCCAGCGCGCGGTGTCGCACATGCTGGTGATCTTCCCGTTCGAGGAAAAAATCTACCAGGATGCCGGCGTGCCGGTGACCTATATCGGCCATCCGCTGGCGGAAACCATTCCGCTGGTGCCGGACGTGGCGGCGGCCCGCGCGGCGCTCGGCCTGGCGCCGGATGCGCGCGTGGTGACGGTCATGCCCGGCAGCCGCATGGGCGAACTGAAATACCTGGCCGAGCCCTTCGTGCGCGCCGCCGGCCTGCTTGCAAAACGCGATCCCGGCCTGCATTTCGTCGTGCCGATGGCGGGCGCGAAGCAGCGCGCCTATTTCAGCGAAATCGTGGCCCAGGCCGGCCTGAAGGACATCGCCCTGCACCTGGTGGACAATTCGCACACCGCGATCGCCGCCGCCGACGCCGTGCTGGTGGCCTCGGGCACGGCCACGCTCGAAGTGGCGCTGTTCAAGAAGCCGATGGTGATCGCCTACAAGGTCATGCGCGCGTCATGGGAAATCATGCGCCACATGGGTTACCAGCCTTGGATCGGCCTGCCCAACATCCTGGCGCGCGAATTCCTGGTGCCGGAGCTGCTGCAGCACGCGGTGACCCCGGACACCCTGACCGATGCGGTGTGGAAACAACTGAATGACGCCGCGGGACGCGACCGGCTTGCAGTGCGCTTCACGGAGATGCATCATAGCCTCCTGCGCGACAGCGCCGCGGTGAGTGCCGAAGCCGTATTGCGGATCATCCGTTAAAATCGGCGGGCATGCCCGCCCTACGGTACATCGCAGTCACGGACTGATGTTCACCGTAGGGCGGGCATGCCCGCGTTACGAACGCATCCCGATCGAATCGCATCCCTTGACCACCGAATCAAAAACACAGGCACCATGAGCAAAAAACGCGTCAACTTTTACCCCGGCCTGCCGCCGCGCCTGCGCCCCTTCACCGACCTCGACATCGTCTGCGGCGTCGACGAGGCCGGCCGCGGCCCGCTGGCGGGGCCGGTGTTCGCCGCCGCCGTCATCCTCGACCCCAAGCGGCCGATCGAGGGGCTGCGCGATTCCAAGAAGCTGACCGAGGCACGTCGCGACGAGCTGGCGCCGCAGATCCGCGAATACGCGCTGGCCTGGGCGATTTGCGAAGCCTCGTGCGAGGAAATCGACACCCTCAACATCCTGCACGCCACCATGCTGGCCATGCGCCGCGCCGTGGAAGCGCTCTCGATGCTGCCGACCATCGCCCTGATCGACGGCAATCGCTGCCCGCCGATGGACATCCGCGCCCATGCCGTGATCGAGGGCGACGACAAGTGCCACGCGATTTCGGCCGCCTCGATCCTGGCCAAGACCGCGCGCGACGCCGAACTTGTGCGCCTGCACGCGCAGTATCCGGAATACTGCTTCGACCAGCACAAGGGCTATTCGACCGCGCTGCACCTGGAGCGCCTGCGCCTGCACGGCCCGTCTCCCGTGCACCGCCGCTCGTTCGCCCCGGTGCGCAACCTGCTGCAGGTCGACCTGTTCGCCGCTCCTGTCGAAGAAAGCGTGGCCCTCGCATGAAGTCGGTCACCTCGCGCGACAATCCGTTTTATAAAGACCTCAAGGCGCTCGCCGCCAGTTCGCAGGCGCGGCGCAAGGCCGGGCGCACGCTGCTCGACGGCGTGCACCTGTGCCAGTCCTGGCTGGACCTGCGCGGCGCCCCGGCGCATTGCGTGGTGTCCGAAGGCGCCCTGCATAATCCGGAAGTGGCCGACATCGTCGCCCGCTGCGAAAGCCTGCGCGCCCACGTGACCGCCTTGCCGGATGCGCTGTTCGGCGCCGTCAGCCAGGTCGAGCATGGCGTCAACCTGCTGTTCCTGGTCGAAACGCCGGCCCCGGTCCAGCCGCCGGCGCTCACGGTGTCGGCCGTGCTGCTCGACGGCGTGCAGGACCCGGGCAACGTCGGCTCGATCCTGAGGAGCGCCGGCGCCGCCGGCATCACGCAAGTGTTCTGCAGCGCCGGCACCGCCTTTTGCTGGTCGCCCAAGGTGCTGCGCGCGGCGATGGGCGCGCACTTCGTGCTCGAGATTTTCGAGAACGTCGACCTCGGCGCCCTGATCGACAACTCGGGCATCGCCGTGCTGGCGATGAGCGGCTATGCCGAACAGAAGCTGTATGACGTCGACCTGCGCGGTCCGGTGGCCTGGCTGCTCGGCCACGAAGGGCAGGGCGTGGCGGATGACCTGATGGCGCGCGCCACCCACCAGGTGGTGATCCCGCACGCGGGCCAGGTCGAGTCGCTGAACGTAGCCGCCGCCGCCGCCATCTGCTTCTTCGAACAGCTGCGCCAGCGCGCTTAGTCGATCGACATGGACGGTAGGGCCGCCGGTAGGGTAAGCTCCGGCTAATAATTCGTGGAGCAGAGATGGACATCGCGCACTTGCCGCACTTGCATTTTCTGGTAGCCGAAGGCGACGGCGCGCAGCGCGCCGCGCTGGTCGAGATGCTGGGGCGTCTCGGCGCCAGCCGCGTCACCGACGTGCCCGACGGGCACATGGCGCTGCGCACCTTCCAGGCCGGCTTCACGCCGCGCGTGCACATCGCCATCGTCGACCTGGCGCTGCCCGGCATGGACGGGCTGGAACTGATCCGCAACCTGGCCACCATGGACGCCGGCGTCAGCCTGATCGTCACCGGCGCCCAGCCGGCCAACCTGCTGTTCTCGGTCGAGACCCTGGCCCAGGTCTACGGCATCGACCTGCTCGGGTCGATCTCCAAGCCGGTCACCGCCGCCAAGCTCAAACCGCTGATCGACAACTACGCGCCGGCCCCAGTGCCGCCAACGGTCGACGACACGCCGCGCTTCACCTTCGCCGAAATCGGCAGCGGCCTGCAACAGCGCCAGTTCGAACCCTTCTTCCAGCCCAAGATCGAACTGGCCACCGGCCAGGTCAAGGGCCTGGAAGCCTTTGCGCGCTGGCGCCATCCGGAACACGGCACCCTCGGCCCGTCCGCCTTCATCGACGCGCTCGAGCAGAACAACCGCATCGATTTCCTCGACTGGAGCATGATCGAGCTGTCGGTCGAACGCTGCCGCTGGCTGCACGACCAGGGCACGCCGATCTCGATTTCGATCAACCTGGCGCCCGAGACGCTGGCGCACCCGGCTTTCCTGCGCCAGATCGGCGCCTGCCTCGGCCGCCACGCGCTGCTGCCCGACTACATCACCTTCGAGATGCCGGAATCCTCGGTGCTGAATACCGACCCGAACTTCATCGAACGCCTGGTGCGCCTGCGCATGATGGGCTTCGGCCTCGCCATCGACGACTACGGCACCGGCCGCTCGAACCTGCAGCTGCTGGCGCGCATTCCGTTCACGGAGCTGAAGATCGACCGCAGCTTCGTCGATGGCGCCTCGAAACGGCGCCCGCTCGGCACCGTGCTGCGCTCCTGCCTCAGCCTGGCGCACAGCCTGGACCGGATGTCGGTGGCCGTCGGCGTGGAGACGCGCCAGGACTGGGACTTCCTGCAGGGGCTGGGCTGCACCTATGCGCAGGGCTATCACATCGCCAATCCGATGGAGGCGTCCGCCTTCCCCGGCTGGCTGGAAGACTGGCGCCATTTTTTCTGAACTGTCGTAGCTGCTGCTTTTTGTATCGAACTTCACGGAGGAACGATGGGAATTCAGTTGCGCTGCCGTTGCGGCAAGCTGCAGGGCGAAGTCGATGCAACGCGTGTAAAAGCGCGGGCGATCTGCTATTGCAAGGATTGCCAGGCCTTTGCGCGCTTCCTGAAGGCCGAGGACCGGGTGCTCGATGCATCCGGCGGCACCGAGGTCGAGGCGGCGCTGCCGGCGGCCGTGCGTTTGACGGGCGGCCTCGAACACCTGGCCTGCATGTCGCTCAGCCCGAAGGGCATCTACCGCTGGTATGCGTCCTGCTGCGATACGCCGGTCGGCAACACGCCGCGTAATCCGAAAGCATCCTACGTCGGCCTGGTGCGCACCTGCTTCGCGGCTTCGCCGGAAGAGCTAGACCGCCAGCTTGGGCGCTCGCACATCACCGCCAATACCGGCTCGGCGCATGGGCCGACGAAGACGACGCCGGTCGCGACGCTGGTTGCGGTGGCGAAGATCGGCACCATGCTAATCAAGGCGCGGCTCGACGGCGGCTACCGCGACAATCCCTTCTTTGACGCCAACGGCGCGCCGGTGCGCACGGTGCGCGTGCTGACGCGAGAAGAGCGCGCCGCCGTCACGCCCTGAGGTAGGTCCGGCATTGCGTTAATGTAGGGTGGACGCGTCATTGAGTCCCCCGGACTCATGACTCCACGCGTGATCGCTGCAGGCTCCGATGTCGCGCCCGATGATCTAGTTGGGATCATTAAAGGCTCCGATTACCCGCACGATGATGCCACCGTCGCGTATCACCGCGTGGGCGAAGCCCACCCTTGTATTATGCTTTCTGAGCTTATTGCTCACTTTAACCCGAGGAATCA
>NZ_JACYUY010000009.1 GCF_014842025.1 Massilia sp. CFBP 13721 | reverse complement strand
TGTGCTGAAAACTGGCGAAAAGTTCAATCCGATGCTGCACGCCGCTTGACAGCCATAACAGTATCTACGTGACACCGCGGTGCGTCTGGACCGACCACCGTCGGTTGCGTACCGTAGGGTGGGCTCCGCCCACGCGGATGCGGCGTGGAGGGACCGCCGGCGCCGTGTTTATCGTGAATGCGATGGGTCGGGCCGCTTCGAGGGCAGCTACAGTGCGAAGGGGAGACCGCGTGGGCGGAGCCCACCCTACGTGAGGCCGCGGCCAATCCGGACCGGCCACCGTTGGTTGCGTACCGTAGGGTGGGCTCCGCCCACGCGGATGCGGCGTCGAGGAACCGCCGGCACCGTCTTTATCGTGAATGCGATGGGGCGGGCTTCGGAAGGGCAGCTACTGTTCAAAGGGGAGACCGCGTGGGCGGAGCCCACCCTACGTGACACCGCAGCCGATCCAACCGCCCAGAGAAACCATCGGCATCGTTTTCACCGCGAATGCGACGGAACGTGCCGACGCGGCAAACATGAAATAATCTTTCACAAACATGCATTGGGTGAAAGAATATTTCACCCAATGCGCTGCCACCTTAATACTTGTAATTCATCCCCACCACATACGAGCGCCCCGAATGCACATACAGCAGCGTGTCGTTGCGCTGCGTATCGCGCCCATAGCGCAGCGGCGTGTCGCGCAGGTTCTGGCCTTCGAAGCTCAGGCGCAGGTTGGGCGTCAGGTTGTACGAGATGCTGAGGTCGACGTTGGTGGCGCCGTCGACGACCGTGTAGTCGTGGCCGTTGACGTCGCCCAGCACCGCCAGCAGGTAGCTCGAGCGGCGCGCGGCCGAGACGCGGGCGCTGAACTTCGGATCTTCGTAGAACAGGGTCAGGTTGTGCGCGCGCGGCGACAGGCCAGTGAAGTTGGCGGTCTGGGTCAAGCGCTCGTTGGCCGGCGTGTTCGGATTGTCGACGCGCGTGATGTAGGTGATCTTCGACTTCACCTGCGTGTAGTTGGCCAGCAGTCCGAAATTGCTCCAGATCCCCGGCAGGAAGCTGAACGGCGCTTGCAGGTTGAATTCCAGGCCGCGCAGCGGGCCGCCCGGGGTGTTCACCTTGCGGCTGACGACGACGGTGGTATCGGGCAGGGTCGGACAGACCGGGGTGCCGGTCAGCGAGCAGCCGCCGAACACCAGCAGCGCGTTCGGCAGGCCGAGCGAGGAATACGGGGCGCGTTCCGACACGGTCTGGATGAAGCTGTTGATGTCCTTCCGGAAGTGCCCAAGCGAGACCATCGCGTTCTTCCCGTAGTACCACTCGGCCTGCAGGTCGTAGGTCTTGGCGCGGATCGGATCGAGGTTCGGATTGCCGATCGAGACCGATTGCGAAATCTGCGAGACGGTGGCCGATGGCGCCAGGTCCACGTACTCCGGGCGCGACAGCGTCTTGCCGGCCGAGAAGCGCAGGTAGACGTCCTTCGGCAGCTGGGCGGTCAGGTTCAGCGCCGGCAGCCAGTCGCGGTATTTTTTCACGCCGGTGTTCGGCTGCAGGACGCCGTTGACGTTGATCAGCGCGGTCGAGGTGGCGGTGGTCTCCACGCCGCGCACGCCGACGTTGCCGCGCCAGCCGATGCCGAGCAGGTCGTAGTTAAAGTCGAGCATGCCGAAGGCGGCGTTGATCTTTTCCTCGACGCCGCGGTTGGCCTGGTTCAGCACCGCATATTCCGAGCCCGGCACGCGCGCGCAGTGGCATTCGATGTCGTACACGGCGCGGAACTTGTCGAGGTCGACGGCCGCCCACGACGTCGGCACGCCGCTGCCGCCCAGGCCGCGCCCGAAGCCGCTGATCTGGCGCGAGATGTCGGCCATCGTCACGCCGGCCGGCAGTGCCAGGCCGTTGCCGCCCGAGCCGATCTCCACGCTGCGCCAGTCGTTGGTGCGGCTCGAATAGCCCGAACGCAGCGTGAGGCGGTCGCTCAGCTCCCAGCTGATGTTGGCCTCGGTCGTTTTCAGCTTGTTGGTGGTGTCGAGGTAGCGGCCGACGAACTGGCCGTGCACCGTGCCGTCGGCCTCCTGCGGGCCGAAGCTGAAGTTGTTCGGGTCGCTGACGTCGATGCCGAAGTTCAGCGCCGGCACGTTGCGGTTGTTGCGGAAGTCCCAGGAGAAGCCGTTCACGTTGGGCGCGTCGAACTGCACCGTGGCGCGCATCGGCTCGTTCAGGTTCGAGTTCGAGATCCCGTGCAGGAAGTTGACCTTGACCGTGTCGCTGAACTTGTGGCTGCCCGACAGCACGTGCTGGCGGAACTTGGTCGTGTAGACGTCGAGCAGGCCTTCGGTGCGCACGTCGACGCCGTTGAAGCGGCCGTAGTCCCAGCTGCCGTTGTCGTTGAAATGCGATTCCAGGATCGAGGTCTGCGGCTTGCCGTTGGCCTGCGCCAGGGTGCGTCCGAACGAGATCGCGCTGATGTAGTTGTCGTAGCGCTCGTTGGCGAACTTGCCGTACATGAGGTCGAGGTTGACCTCGGTGCCGCTTTGCGGGCGCCACTGGAAGGCGCTGGTCAGGCCGGTGCGTTCGTAATCGGTTTGCGAGCGGCGAAAGCGCGGGATGCGCGGGTGGAACGCGCCCGAGCCGGCGGCCGGGGACGCCACCGTGCCGCCGAAATTGTCGGTGCGGCCGACGACGGCATTGTAGGCGGCCGGGTCCGAGGTGCGCGGCACGCCGAAACCGCAGTTGGCCGCCGTGATGCCCTTGACGGCATTGTTGGCCGGATTTTGCGGCGTGGCGCCCAGCGGCGAGCAGAAGCCGCCGTCGTTGCTGGCGCTGAGCACTTCGACCGCCTCGTAGCCTTCCTCGGTCGCGCGGCGCTTGGAAAACGCGCCCGAGACCAGCGCGCCGAACTTGCCGTAGTCGGTGTCCCAGCGTTCCGAGAACAGGCCGGTGACGCGCGGCTGGGTCTTGCGCGAGAGCTCGTTGTAAAACCCCTGGCCGCCGATGCTGGCGGTGCGGCCCTTGTAGTCGAAGGGGCGCGCCGTGCGCAGGTCGACGGTGGCGCCGAGCGAGCCTTCCTCGATCGCCGCTTCCGAGGTCTTGCGCACTTCCAGGCTGTTGAACAGCTCCGAGGCGAACACCGAGAAATCGAAGCCGCGCCCGCGGTTGGTGCTGCCGTTGATGTCGGAGGCGCCGGTGGCGGCCACGCCTTCGATGCCGTTGATGCGTACGCGCGTGAATCCCGCGTTCAGGCCGCGTACGGTAATCTGCTTTCCCTCGCCGCCATCGCCGCGCGCCAGCGCCACGCCGGGCACGCGCTGCAGCGATTCGGCCAGGTTCGCGTCGGGGAACTTGGCGATGTCCTCGGCCTTGATGGAATCGACGATGCCGTCCGAATTCTTCTTGGTGGCGAGGGCGCTGTTCAGACTGGCGCGAAAGCCGGTGACCACGACCACGTTCTCGGCGGCGGGGTCGGCGCTTTCCTGGGCTTGTGTTTGGGGCTGGGTTTGAGCCTGAGTCTGGGCCTGAGGTTCGGCCTGCGTTTGGGCTTGCTCCTGCGCCTGCGCCTGCAGGCTGGCCAGCAGCGCGAGCACGCCCAGGCTGATCGATCGGGGCCGGCAGGGTGCGGCAGGAAGGGATGGCGTTTGCCTTGTTCTCATTGTCCTTGTCTCCGTTTTTGTTGTGGGTGTCGTCGGCCGCGCGTCGGCTGGCGGCAGTATTGACGAGTCGATGGTAGCGCCGGGCGACGAACGAATAACGCACGCCCGCCACGCGCGCACGAATAATCATGTTGTTGAGCGCTTGCATGGCATCCCGACAACAGATGCGCCACAGCGGCGACAATACGCGCAGACCACGAGCGCGCACCCGACGTGCATACCCAAGGAGACGCATTGGACACGACATCCCTGACCCGGCGCAGCGTGCTGTTCGCCGGTTTCGCCGTACCCCTGCTGGCCGGCTGCGGCGTGGTGCCGCGCATCGGCAGCCATCCGCAGCGCCAGGTGCGCGCGGCCGCGCCGTTCGACATGCCGGCGATTTCGATCCCCGACTTTTCCGCCAGCGCGCGCTTCCCGATCACCGACTTCGGCGCCACTCCGGACGACCAGCAAAAAACCAGCACCGCCATCGCCCGCGCGATCGCCGCGGCCCATGCCGCCGGCTCGGGCGTGGTGGTGGTGCCGCCGGGCGTCTGGCCGACCGGCCCGGTACACCTGCGCAGCAACGTCAACCTGCACCTGGAAAAGGGCGCGACGCTGCTGTTCTCGCCCCGCCCGGCCGACTACCTGCCGGCCGTGGCGACGACCTGGGAAGGGCTCGAGTGCACCAATTATTCGCCGCTGGTGTATGCCCACGACTGCGAGAACGTGGCGATCTCCGGCCAGGGACTGCTGCGCGCGCAGCTCGACACCTGGCGCATCTGGTACGGGCGCCCCAAGCCGCACATGGATGCGCTGGTGGCGCTGTACAAGATGGCCGACGCCGGCGTGCCGGTGCCGCAGCGCGACATGACAAAAGGCGAGGCCAACCTGCGCCCGCAATTCATCCAGTTCAACCGCTGCCGCAACGTGCTGGTCGAAGACGTGCGCATCGAGAACAGCCCGTTCTGGGTGCTGCATCCCTACCTGTGCCGCGACGTCGTCATCCGCCGCGTGCAGATCCGCGCCCATGGCCACAACAACGACGGCGTCGATCCGGAAATGAGCCAGAACGTGTTGATCGAGGACTGCGTGTTCGACCAGGGCGACGATGCGATCTCGGTCAAGTCCGGCCGCGACCGCGACGCCTGGCGCCTGGATGCGCCGTGCCGGAATATCGTCATGCGCAACTGCCGCGTGAAGAACGGCCACCAGCTGATGGCCATCGGCAGCGAACTCTCGGGCGGCATCGAGAACGTGTTCGTCGATAACTGCCATTTCGACGCCGCCGATTCGGCGGCGAAAAGCACCATCAACAACCTGCTGTTCGTGAAGACCAACGAACGCCGTGGCGGCTACGTGCGCAACATCCACATGTCGAACGTCAGCGCCACGCGCATCGCCGGCGGCGTGCTGAGTGTCGAAACCGACGTCCTGTACCAGTGGAAGACGCTGATGCCGACCATCGAGCGGCGCCTGACGCCGATCCAGGGGCTGCACGTGAGCGGCATCGAAGTGGCCGACGCCGGCTTCGTCTGCCACATCAAGGCCGAAGCCGAGATGCCGGTGCGCGACGTGCGCCTGCGCGACGTGCGCGTGCGCAGCGTACGCAGTACGCCTTTTGTGACGCAGAACGTGCAGGGCTTCGATAATAAAGCCGACCTGCGCAAGCCGGCATGAGCCGGCGCTTTTCTTCACCTTTTCGATCGGGTATTTCGTTGACTTCATCCCCAGCAGCACGTGCACATGCATCCCTCCTGATCCGCCTCGCCGTCGCCGCCACCAGCACGCTGGCCGCGCCTGTCTTGTCAGCCCAGGAACTCGGCATCCCGCAAGCTTCCGGCGCCAGCACTGGTACGCAGCAGGCAACGGCCGCACCCGGCACCGGCCCGGTCTGGGTCATGCCGGCCCTGAGCGCCGGCATGGCGAACGCCCTGAGCGTCCTGAGCTCGGACGACGGCGTCACCTTCGTGTCGCATGCGTCCGAGACGTTCACGCCGCCGGCCGGCGCCTTGCGCGACCCGTCGATCGCGCGCCACGGCGATGGCTGGTATTACCTGGTCTACACCAACGGCGCGCGCGAACCCGGCTTCGGCCTGGCCCGTTCGAAAAACCTGCGGCGCTGGGAATTCGTGCGCGACGTGCGCCTGAGCGGGTCTGCCACGGCGGCCAGCGCGCCGGAATGGCTGCGCGAGCGCGACGGCACATTGAAGGTGGTGCTGACCTTGACGACGGCGGCCGGCCAGGGCGCGCACGTGCTGACCCCTGGCGCCGGTTTCGCGCAATGGTCGGCCCCGGTTGCGCTGCGCGGGCTCGACGCCGCGCACGCCGATGCCTTTGTCGCGGTCGATGGCGCCGGCTATGTCGCCGCCGCGCGCAACCTGCGCAGCGGTGCGATCGAGGTGGCGCGCGCCGCGTCGCTGGCCGGTCCTTGGACGGTCACGCCGCTAGGCGACTGGGCCGGCCAGGCGGGCGCACCGGCGCTGGCGCGCCTGGCCGATGGCCGCTGGCGCCTGTATGCCGGCGGTGCCAACGGCACCCGCGGCTGGTATGCCGACAGTACGGATGCGCTGCGCAGCTGGCAGCCGAAGCAGCCGCTGGCCGGCAGCGCCGCCATGGCCGGCGCCTTCAGCGTCGTCGTCGACGAGCGCAAGGACTTTACCGCGGCCAGCGCGCCGCAGGGCCGCCCGAAAAAGGTCGAGTGGGATGCGCAATCGCTGAAGATCGACGGCAAGCGCGTGGTGGTCTGGTCCGGCGAAATGCACCCGTTCCGCATGCCCAATCCATCGCTCTGGCGCGACGTGATCCAGAAGATGAAGGCGCTCGGCTTCAACGGCATCGCCTATTACTTCGACTGGGGCTACCATTCGCCGGCGCCCGGCGTCTACGACTTTTCCGGCATCCGCAACGTCGAGCGCGCGCTCGAGATGGCCGAGGAAGAGGGCATGTACATCATCGCCCGCACCGGACCCTACATCAATTCCGAACTCTCGGGCGGCGGCTATCCGGGCTGGATGTTCAGGAGCCGCGCCGAGGCGCGCACCGACGACCCGGTGTACCTGGCCGCGGTGGACGAGTGGATGACCCAGGTGAACGCCATCATCGCGCGCCACCAGGTCACCACCGGCGGCGGCAACGTCATCGCCTACCAGATCGAAAACGAACTGATGAAGGTCGAGCCGAAACACGTGCGCCAGATGGCGCACCTGGCGAAAAAGGCGCGCCAGGATGGCATCAGCGTGCCGTTCTTCCACAACGCGGCCGGACGCCTGCCCGACTGGACGCCGCCGGGGTCGAGCGCGCCCTGGGCCAATCCCGGCCCGACCGACCTGTACGCCTTCGACGGCTACCCGGGCGGCAGCTGCGACGTCCACGCCAGCCCGGCCGGTCCGAACAAGGCGCCCGACTGGGGCATCTACGGCCTCGGCGGACCGAAGACCGGCGCGCTGTCCTCGCCCGGCACGCCGGGCTTCGCCGCCGAACTCGGGGGCGGCTGGTTCGACTACTGGGGCTCGAACGGCACCTACGGATGCACGGCCGAGCGCCAGGGCGCGGGCTACCAGCGCGTCTTCTACGGCACCAACCTGATCAACCGGCTGACCATCCACAACATCTACATGGTCTTCGGCGGCACCTCCTGGGGCTGGCTGCCCGGCCCGGTCGTGTACACCTCCTACGACTATGGGGCGGCGATTTCCGAAGACCGCGGCCTGCGCCGCAAGGCTTATGCGCTCAAGCAGCAGGGCATGTTCGTCGGCGCCGCCGAAGCGGTGCTGGCTGAAATGGACAAGGGGCCGCCGCTCACGCCGTCGTCGAACAAGGTCAAGGTCTACCATAACGTCAACAAGCGCCTCGGCACCCACGTGCTGTTCGCCGTGCACAGCCCGTCCGACGGCTTGAGCGATGACCGCTTCACGGTCGACCTGAGCACCCGCGACGGCGCCTACACGCTGCCGCTGCGCCTGAAGGGCCAGGACGGCAAGATGCTGCTGGCCTCGTATGCGCTCGAGCGCCAGCACCTGGTCTACTCGACCTCGGAACTGCAAACCCACTTCGCCAACGGCGAGCGCGACGTCGCGCTGTTGCATGGGCGCGGCGGCGAAGAGGGCGAGACCGTGCTGCGCTTCGCCTCGGCGCCACGCGTGGAGGTACTGGCAGGGCAGGTCACCTCCAGCTGGGACGCCGTCCGCGGCGACCTGAAGCTGAGCTACCTGCACGATGGCCTGGCGCGGGTGCGCATCAGCGGCGGCGGGCGCGCGCCGCTGCTCCTGCTGCTGGCCGATGAAGAGAACAGCCTGCGCTTCTGGGCGCAGGACACCCCGCGCGGCAAGGTGCTGCAGCAGAGCGCGGCGCTGGTGCGATCGAGTACCTTCACGGGCACCACGCTGGCGCTGCAAGGCGACACTCAGGAAACGACGGACCTGCAGATCTGGGGGCCAGCCTTCTCGGCCGCCAGTTTCAACGGCGCGGAGCTGGCCTTGACGGCGCAGCCGGACGGCAGCGTGCGCACCGCCCCGGTCAAGGGACCCGATGCGGTGAAGCTGCCGGATCTGGGCAAGCTGGCCTGGACACGGCGCATGGACAGCCTCGAAGCGCAACCGGCGTTCGACGACAGCAGCTGGGTCCGTGCCGACAAGCGCGCCTCGGCGGCGCAGACCTGGACCATGCCCGAGCGCGGCCAGCCGACGCTGGCGATGAGCGACTACGGCTTCCACCATGGTGACGTCTGGTACCGCGGGCACGTCGACATCAAGGAAGGCAAGACGAATCAGCTGGAACTGTTCTATGGCGCCGGCGGCGCCGGCATGATCCAGGTCTGGATCGACGGCCGTTACGTCGGCCAGCACGAACTCGACGTCGGCCGCTCCTTCCCCGAGACCACCGACAGCGTCAAGTTCGCGCTCGGTGCGCTCACGCCGGGCAAGCACGTCATCGCCGTCATGGTGCGCAACAATTCGCACAACTGGAACCTGATGGCCGACGATTTCCACCGCGAGGCGCGCGGGTTGATCTCCGCTTCCCTGACGTCGCGCGGCGGGAAGCGCTTCGCGGTGCCGATCGACTGGCGCCTGCAGGGCCGGCAGGGCGGCGAGACCCTGGTCGATACCATGCGCGGGCCGGTCAACAACGGCGGCCTGTTCGGCGAACGCGCCGGCTGGCACCTGCCGCTCGTCGACGCCGGCGGCTGGGAAAAGGCGAAACCGACCGCCGCGCCGCCCAAGCCCGGCACCTACTGGCTGCGCACGCGCTTCGCACTCGACCTGCCGCGCGGGCACGACGTCCAGCTCGGCCTGGCGTTCGGCGACACCACCCAGCCGCGCTCGGACCGCGAAAACCGCGTACTGATCTTCGTGAACGGCTGGAACATGGGCCAGTTCATCGCCCACATCGGCCCGCAGCGCACCTTCGTGATCCCGCCCGGCATCCTGAACCCGAACGGCGAGAACACGATCGCGCTGGCGGTGACGACCGACGGCAAGGCGGCCAATGCGCTCGAACCGGTCGCGCTGGTGACCTTGCGTGCCGCGCGCGGTGGCGTGCCGCTGGAAATGATGGAAGCCAGTGCCAGTGCGCAGGCCCTGGAAGCCGGAACCCGGCAATGAGCGCCCGGGCCATCGCCGTCGTCCTGCTGGCCGCCGGCATGGCCGGCAGCGCCGCCGCGGCCCGCGACGCGGCCGCCGCGCTGACGCTGCACTACGAACAGCCGGCCGCCGCCTGGACCGAGGCGCTGCCGATCGGGAACGGCAGGCTCGGCGCCATGGTCTTCGGCCGCCCCGAGGACGAGCTGTTGCAGTTGAACGAAGCCACCCTCTGGAGTGGCGGTCCGGTCGGCACCGACATCAACCCGGGCGCCCATGCGGCCCTGGGCCAGGTGCGCCAGGCGCTGGCCGGCGGCGACTACAAGGCGGCCTACGCCCTGTCGCGCAAGATGCAGGGCCGCTACACCGAAAGCTTCATGCCGCTGGGCGACCTGCGCATCCGCCAGGACCTGCAGGGCCGGCAGACCAGCGATTATCGGCGCAGCCTCGACATCCGCGACGGCGTCGCCAGCACCAGCTTCAGTGCCGGCGGCGTCCATTACCGGCGCGAGGTGTTCGCTTCCGCGCCCGACCAGGTGATTGTGATGCGGCTCAGCGCCGACCGGCCGGGGCAGCTGAACCTGGCGCTGGAAGCGTCGAGCCAGCTGCGCGCCGACGTGGCGCCCGCCGCGGGCGCGCTGGTCCTGCGGGGGAAGGCGCCGGCCCACGTCGACCCCAACTACGTGAAATACAACGCCGAGCCGATCGTCTATGAGGACAGCAGCGGCTGCAAGGGCATGCGTTTCGAGCTGGTCGTGCAGCCGCAGGTCACCGGCGGCACGGTGCAAACGGTGGACAAGCGGATCCTCATCCGCGGCGCCTCGGACGTCGTGCTGCTGCTGTCGGCGGCGACCAGCTTCAATGGCTACGACCAGTGCCCGGACAGCGCCGGCAAGGACGAGGACGCGCTGGCGCGCGGCCATCTCGCGCGCGCCGCCACGCGTGGCTATGCCGCGCTGCGCGCCGCCCACGTGGCCGATTTCCGGCGCCTGTTCGACCGGGTGTCGCTGTCGATCAACCCGGCGGCGCCCGACCGCAGCGACATTCCCACCGACCGCCGCCTGGCCGCGCACACGGCCGGCCAGCCTGATGCCGGCCTCGAAGCGCTGTACGTGCAGTTCGGGCGCTACCTGCTGATGTCGTCGTCGCGCACCCGTGGCGCACCGGCCAACCTGCAGGGGATCTGGAATGCGTCGCTGCGCCCGTCCTGGAGCAGCAACTACACCACCAACATCAACGTGCAGATGAACTACTGGCCGGTGGAGAGCGCCAACCTGGCCGAATTGTTCACGCCGCTGGATGACTTGATCCGCAATCTATCGGTGACCGGCAGGGAGACGGCCAGCTCCTTCTACCATGCGCCCGGCTGGGCGGTGCACCACAATTCGGATATCTGGGCCACGAGTAATCCGGTGGGCGACTTCGGCAAGGGCGACCCGAAGTGGGCCAACTGGTCGATGGGCAGCGCCTGGCTGAGCCGCCACCTGTGGGAGCATTACCGCTACACGGGCGACCGCGCCTACCTCGCCGCCACCTACCCGATCATGAAGGAGGCGGCGCGTTTCATGCTGGCCTGGCTGCAGCCGGATGCGCGCGGACGCCTGGTCACGGCGCCCTCGACCTCGCCCGAAAACGAGTTCTATTTCGGCGAACGCCAGAAGGGCATCGTCAGCGTCGCCTCGACCATGGACATGGGCATCGCGCGCGACCTGTTCGAGAACGTCGACGCCGCCGCGCGCGAGCTGGGCGTGGACACGGCGTTTCGCGCCGAACTGAAGGCGGCGGCGAACCGGCTGTTGCCGTTCCAGGTCGGCGCCAAGGGCCAGCTGCAGGAATGGGACCAGGATTTCGAGGACGTCGATCCGCACCACCGGCACGTGTCGCACCTGTATGCGCTGCACCCGGCGCGCCTGATTTCGCCCCTGCGCACGCCCGACCTGGCGGCCGCCGCGCGCCGCACGCTGGAATTGCGCGGCGACGAGGGCACCGGGTGGAGCCTGGCCTGGAAAGTGAACATGTGGGCGCGCCTGTACGACGGCAACCATGCGTACGCGCTGTTTCGCAACCTGCTGCGCCTGACCAAACCGGGCGACAAGCATGGCGGCGCCTACGCCAACCTGTTCGACGCCCATCCGCCGTTCCAGATCGACGGCAATTTCGCCGGCACCGCCGGCGTCATCGAGATGCTGCTGCAAAGCCAGGACGACGAACTGCACCTGTTGCCGGCCCTGCCGGACGCCTGGCGCGACGGCGCCGTCAAGGGCATCGTCGGACGCGGCGGCTATGTCGTCGACATCGACTGGCAGGGCGGCCGCCTGAAGGCCGCGCGCATCGTGGCGACGCGCGACGGCAGCTGCGTGATCCGCACGCGCGAACCGGTGACGGTGCGCGGCGTGAAAGCGCGTGCCAGACGCGATGCGGGCGGCTATACCCTGCGCTTCGATGCGCGGGAGGGACGTACGTACCTGGTCAGTCCTTGAGCATCGGCGTAGGGTGGTCGGCTACACCCGGGACGTAGCACTCCTGCGCCCGCGGCGCCGCCCACGCGTTCAACAGCCGGGTGCCCGGTCGCCCCGTGACTTGCCGCCGCCCGGCGAACCCGTCATCAAGGCCATTGGCCTTGATGAACCCGTACGGGTCTGTGCAGTTCGTAGGGTGGACTCTTGAGTCCACGCGGTCGAACCTCTGCAAACCACAGAATTCGCAACGGCCCATTGCAGATGCACCGAGGCCTGAGAGTCTCATTTCGATATGCGTACGTAGCACCGCGTGGACTCGAGAGTCCACCCTACAGATCTGCGGAGCGTCGATGCTCGTTACTGGGTGAAGCCGTCCACCCTACAGGTCTAGCCTGGCTGACCGGCATTGGACCGCGTACGTTACGCCTCGGCCAACAGTCCAGCCTCAATCCTTCGGCGGCATCCCGTAATACGCCGGCGCGCCATCCATCACGACGTCGATGCGGTCCAGCACCACGCCCGGGTCGAGGGCGTACACGCGCACGGTATGCGCACCCGGCTTGAGCTGCGCCGTGGTGATTGTGCGCAGCGCCATGTTACCGAGTACGTTCTGCTTCCATTCGTCGCTGCGCCCGACCGTCGTGTAGTCGAGGGTGTCGAGCGGGCCGTCGTCGAGCTGCACGGCGATGCGCAGCCGGTGTTCGGACGTGAGCGCATGCACCGGCACCGCCACGAAGCGCAAGGTGGCGCCGCCGTCGCTGCGGGTCTGGAAGCGGTATTCGAGCGGCGTGGCCGTCCCGAGTTTGGCGGCCGTGCGCGCGGGCAGGTCGAGGCGCGCGCGCAGGGCCGCGTTCGAGGTGCCCAGGCCGGGCTGGACTTCCCAGTCGGGGGCGCCGGTGCCGGTGAGTGCATTGGCTGCCGGCAGGACCACGATCCGCTCGCGCTCGCCCGGCAGCGCGCTCGCCGGCTGAACCTGCAGGTTGACCTTGAGCGTGCGCCCGCCGCAGTCGAGCGACAGGGCGGCGCCCTTGCTGCCATCGGCCTGCAGCGTGATGCGCTGCTCGTAGCCGTTGGCCGCATTCAGTTCGCCCGCCTGCACGCTGGCGCGTACGCGGCGCGCATCCGGCCGCACCGACCAGGCGGCGGCCTGTTCGCCATAGCTGACCAGGGTCAGGCTACGGCTCGAGCTGCGTCCGGCCGGCAGCGGCAGCCGGTCCGCTTCGAGCGAATGCGGCGCCGGATACACCAGGCCGCAGCCGCGCCGCGCCGACGCGCCCCAGGTCGGATACGCCGGTTCGGCAAAGACCGGTAGGCGGCGCGGGGCGATGTCCATCATGTGCTCCCACTTGCCGTTGCCGAGCGTGTTGTAGGTCGCGGCGTCGGCCACCAGCGCCGCGTGCGCTTCCTTCGCCTGGCGCGCGTACAGGTTGGGCGAGGAGCGTCCCTGTTTCGCGTATTCCGCCGCCAGGTCGAGCTTCAGGATGCGGGTGTTGATGTTGGCGCTGGAACGCACCGGGTACAGCACCAGCTGGAAGTAGGCATCGCGCAGTGCGGCCGGCAGCTTTTTTTCCAGCGCTTCGGCGCGGCGTACGATGTCCTGGTAGCGCGCCAGCCGCAGTTCCGCTTCTTCGCCGCCGCTGCGCACGTAGTCGGTCGTGCGCACCTGGCGCGTGGGTTCGGTCTGACTCCAGCCCATGAATTCCGGGCGGCGCTCCCAGGCGAGGCGGTAGTATTCCATCTGGATCGCCGCGATCTCGTCGCCATGGGCGGCGCCGAACTGGCGCGCGGCCCAGGCGGCGAGATGACGCGCCGGGTCCTGGCGCAGCACGGTGGCGTCAAAAGCGGCGTCGAGGAATTATTGGGTCAGGTATTCGCCGGGCTTGATGTCGCCGACGTTGACCATCCACAGGCGGCGCGCGCCCATGGTCCAGGCGCGGTCGAGCTGGTCGCGCATCAGGGCCGGGTGGGTGGTGCCCAGCCACAGGTAGTCGTGCGGCCGGCCCCAGTACGAGATGTGGTAATAGATGCCGTTGCCGCCGCTGCGCGCCCGTTCCTTGCCGGTGCCGAGCTGGTTCAGATAGCCGTAGTTATCTTCGGGCCAGACCAGGGTCACGTCGTCGGGCACCTTCAGGCCCTGGTTGTAATAGTCCAGCACTTCCTTGTACATCGTGAACACTTGCGGGATCTGCGTGGCCGGCTTGCCCAGGCTGCGGCTGAGCATGGCGCGCTGCAGGTCGACCACCTGTTCCACGGTGTCGCGCGCATGTTCGGGGCTGGTCGCGCCTTCCATGGCCGAATCGTGGACGCCGCGCAGGCCGAGCGTGTACACGTTGCCGAAGCCTTTGACCTGGTCGACGCGCTCCTGCCAGTAGCCGAGCATCCGCTCGCGGTTGGTGAAGAAGTTGAAGGCGCCGTCGGACTTGCGCCACTCGCCGACGTTATTGCGCATCATCGGCTCGGCATGCGAGGTGCCGGCCAGGATCGCATACTCTTCCGCCACCTGCGCATTGCCCGGCATCGAATAGAATGCTTTGGTCGAATCGTGCATCGCGGGCCAGATCAGGTTCGCCTTCAGGCGCCACATCAGTTCGAACACGCGCGCGTAGGTGCGCGGCCCGATGTCCTTCGCCGGATCGTAGGTCTTGGCCGCCCATGGCTGCAGGCCCCAGTCCTCGTCGTTGATGAAGATGCCGCGCCAGGCCACCGAGGGCGCGTTCGACAGGCGCAGGGCGCCGTCGAGGGTCAGATTGGTGCGGCGCGCCGGCGTCACGTCGGCCCACCATTCCCAGGCCGACACGCCCAGTTCGCGCGTGGCGTCGACGACGCCGTACACGGCGCCGCGGCGATCGGCGCCGGCCACCAGCAGGACGCTGCGCCCGCCCACCTGGCCGGCCGCGCGCACGTAGCGTTCGGTCTGGCCGCTCAGGGGCGCGAGGTCGATCTTCATGGCGCTTGCTACGTGCCGCACCAGCGCCGAATCCGCGGTGCCGATCACGATGCAGCGCGCCGCGCAGTCGGCCAGCGCCGCGCCCTGCGTGCCTTGCAGGCCGGTCAGCCGCTGCAGGTCGCGCCCCAGCAGTTCACCCGCCAGCCGGGTGGTGACGGCGCCGTCGGTGACGATGGTGGGCAGGCGGCCCGCGGAATCGAGGGCGAACGGCTGGGCGTGGACGATGCCGCTCGCCAGCAGGGCGGCGAGGGCGGTCAGGCGGAATGTCATCATCGATGTGCACGTCGGGTGGGAGGTGTCACATCTTACTGTCGACTAGGATCTCAGTGCGGGTGGCGATTACTCAACAATGTGAGTGTTTAGGGGCTAGGGACAGGTCTGATCTTTGGAGTCCCGCCTTGGCGCAGCCTCGACATTGCGCCGTGGGTGGCAGATGTGCGTTGGACGCGTGGGCGCCGTCGGGCGGAGCCGACCACCCTACGCAGCAAGGGTAGGGTGGTCGGCACCACCCGAGCGCTGGCATTCACGCTGCGCAAATGCCGCCCACGCGTTCAGGTGCGGCAGCCCGACAGCCTCACTGTGCAGCGACGGTGAGCTCAGCCAACCATTTCCGGCGATAGGCGTCGAGTCCATGCAATGCGCGTGCCGGCGTGGTCGTACTGGCGCCCGGATGAATGCCATCCCGATAGCGCAGCATCCACCCCCCGCAAGTCGTCCCGCTCGCATCCTCCGAATAGCTCACCGCCTGCTCCGGCCTGAGCGCGGCGAGTAAAGGCCCGAACCACGGATTGGCCGTAAAGCTCCCCTCGACCGCGATCGGCCCGCGCGCGCCCAGCGCATCGAGGCAGTAATCCGTCATCAGCACGCAATACAGCGTCGCCAGCGCGAAGCGTTCGGCGGCGTCGACAGGCGCCGGCCCGACGATCTCCCCCGCACGGCCGGCAAACGGCCCGGCCTCGGCGAAGCAGGGCAGGGCCATGGTCCCGCGCGTGACCAGTTGTTCGATCTGCGCGAAGGTGCATGGGGTCGGCGCCGTTCCCGCCAGCGCCGCGAATTCGCGTCCACCCATGAAGCGCATGCAGGCGACCGGCTGCCCGAGCGCATTGGTATTGGCCAGCATGTCCTGCTCTTCGCGCAAGCCGTCGAGGGCGACGCCAAAGGCGGCGGCGATCACCCAGGTGCCGGTGGAGAGCACCGTGCGCGGCGCGGACGAACCGTCGCGCTCGAGGTAGCGCACCAGCGAGGCATTGCTGTCGTGGATGCCGCACAGGACCTGGCACGATGCCGGCAGGCCGGTCAGCGCCGCCAGTTCCGGCTTGATCGTGCCGAGCGAGGCCGAGGGCGCGCACAGGGGCGGCATCAGCGCGGTCCAGCCCATGGTCGAGACCAGCTGCGAGTAGCGCTGGTGCAGCGGGTCCCACAGGTCGGTATGGCAGCCGAGCGAGGTCGCCTCCGAGGTGGCCGCGCCGCACAGGCGCCAGGCCCAGTACTGCGGATACATCAGGATGTGGCGCGTGCGGGCGAATTCGGCCGGGAAGCGCTGCGCCAGCCAGACCAGCTGGCGGCCCAGGTTCAGGCCCACCGGCAGCGCCGGCGAGTACGTTTCGGCATACGGCGGACGCACCGCGGCGTAATCGACGCCCGGCAGCGACGCCTCGTAATCGAGCACCGGCAGCACCAGGCCGTCGCGGTCGACCAGGGCGGCGGTGGCGCCATGGGTCACCGGGACGATGGCCGACACGTGGGCGAGGGCGGCGAAGCGGCGGCAGGTGGCCAGCATCCAGTCCCAGATGCCGTCGACGTCGTGGTGCGGATACGGCCCGTCGTTCAGGATCGCATTCGGGCGCCGTTCCTCGGCCAGCGAACGGCCTTCCGCATCGATCAGGGCCAGCTTGACGTTGGTCTTGCCGATGTCGAGGACAATCAAAGCGTCATTCATCGCCGTGCTCACTTCCGACCCTGGCGTGCGCGCAGCAGGCGTGGCAGCGCGATGGTCACCAGCAGCAGGATACCGATCACGATCGTCATGTAAATGCCCGGCACGTTGGCCAGCGCCATGCCGTAGGTGACGGTGCCCATGGTCAGCACCGCCAGCAGCACGCCGCCGATGGTGCCGGCGCCGCCCGAGATGCTCACGCCCCCCAGGATCACCATCGTGATGATTTCGAGTTCCCAGCCGGTGGCGATGTTCGGGCGGGTGCTGCCGATGCGGCCGGTCAGCAGCCAGGCCGCCAGGCCGGCGACGGCGCCGGTCAGCATGAACAGCACCAGGCGGTAGCGGTCGACGGCGATGCCGGAAAAGCGCGCCGCTTCCGGGTTGTTGCCGATCGCGTAGATGCGGCGGCCCCAGGCGGTGGTGTGCAGCACCACGGCGAAGATGGCGGCGAACACCAGCAGCACCACGAATTCACGCGGCACCATGCCGAAGAAGTAGCCCTGGCCCCAGTCGGCCATCAGCTGCGGGTAGCCCGTAAACGCCTTGTCGCCAAGGACGACGCTGGCCAGGCCGCGGTACAGCGACACGGTGCCGATCGTGACCACGATCGAGGGCAGCGCGAAGCGCGTGACCAGGTAGCCGTTCAGGAAGCCGCACAGGGTGCCGGTCGCCAGTGCGACGAGCAGCAGCGTCGCCGGCGGGAAGCCGGCATTCATGGCCAGGCCCATCGCCACCGAACACAGGGCCAGGGTGCCGGCCACCGAGATGTCGATCTCGCGGCAGATGATCAGCAAGGCCATCGGCAGCGCGATCAACGCCTTTTCGCTGAAGTTCGAGGTACCGTCGAGCAGGTTGTACGGATCGAGGAAGTGCGGCAGCACGGCGCCGCCGCAGACGAACAGCGCGATCAGCAGCAGCGCCAGCAGGCTTTCCCAGCGCCCGAGGGCGTGGCGCAGGCCGAGCGGCTGGCGGTCGAGGATGGTGTAGCGCGAGGTTTTCTCGAGCGAGGACAGGATCGGGGCGTTCATGCGGCGCTCTTCAGGGATTGAGTAGTAGCGGAAGCGGTAGCGGGCGTATGCAGCGGCAGGATCTGGCGGCTGCGGCGCTTGCCCTGGGCATTGACCAGCACCGCGACCAGGATAACCAGGCCGGTGAGGGCGCTTTGCCAGAAGGGCGATACCTGCAGTACCGGCAGCGCATTGCCGATCACCGACAGGAACAGCGCACCGAGCATGGCGCCCAGTACCGAGCCGACGCCGCCGGCGATGCTGACGCCGCCGATCACGCAGGCGGCGATCACGGTGAATTCGAAGCCATAGGCGATTTCGGTATAGGCCACCGCGTAGCGCGCCACCCACAGGTAGCCGCACAGGCCGGCCACCAGGCCGGACAGGCCATAGGTCCAGAGCAGGCGCTGGCGCGTCGGGATGCCGATGTAGCCGGCGCACTGGGGCGCATTGCCGATCGCGTACAGGTCGCGTCCGAAGCGGGTGTAACGGGCGATGAAGGCCATGACCAGCAGCGCGCCGATCGCGATCCACACCAGGTGCGGCAGGCCGAGCACGCGCGTCAGCGGAAAGGCGACGAATTCCTTCGGCATCTGGTGCGCCGAGACCCAGGCGCCGTTCGAGATCACGAACACCAGGCCGCGGTAGACGCTCATGGTGCCGAGCGTGATGACGATCGGCGGCAATGCCAGGTAGCCGATCAGCCAGCCGTTGACCAGGCCGAGCGCCAGGCCGACCAGCATCGCCGCCAGCACCACCAGCGGCAGCGGCAGGCCCGGATTGGCGGCGGCCAGCATGGCTGCGACCATCCCCGACAGCGCCAGGTTCGACGCCACCGAGAGGTCGATGCCGCGCGTGACGATCACCAGCATTTGCGTCAGCGCCAGCATGATCAGCAGGGTGCTGTCGGTGAGCAGGTTGGCGAGCGAAGCGCTGGTGAGGAACACCGGTGCGCGCAGGCCGACCAGCAGCACCAGCGCCACCACCATCAGGGCGAGCAGCGGCTCGCGCTGTTTGAATAATTTCATTACTGCGTTCATGCCGCCACCTCTGCCAGGTCCAGGCCCGATGCGGCCGCGACCACCGTCTCCGGTGTCGCTTCGCCGCGTTTGAATTCGCGTACCATCTCGCCGTGGTGCATCACCACCACGCGGTCGGCCAGGCCCAGCACCTCCGGCAGTTCGGACGACACCAGGATCACCGACAGCCCGCGCGTCACCAGTTCGCTCACGAAGCGGTGCACCGCGGCTTTCGAGCCGATGTCGATGCCCTTGGTCGGCTCGTCCAGGATGATCACTTTCGGATTGGTGGCGAGCCACTTGCCGAGCACGACCTTCTGCTGGTTGCCGCCCGAGAGTTCGGTCACGTTCTGGGTCAGGTAGCCGGCCTTGAGTTCGAGTTGCTCCGAGAAGTGGCGTGCGATCGCCGCTTCCTTGGCGCCGCGTCCGCGCAGGAAGAAGCCGATCTGGGACAGGATCGGCAGCGTGATGTTGTGCATGATCGGCAGCGTCAGGTGGGCGCCGTGGTGCTGGCGGTCTTCCGGCACGTAGGCGATGCCGTGCGCGATCGCGGTGGCCGGGCAGTCGATCGCGACCGCCTTGCCTTCGAGGTGCACGCTGCCCGAGACGCCCTTCGTCAATCCGAACAGCGCCTGCATGACTTCCGAGCGGCCGGCGCCGACCAGGCCGTAGAAGCCGAGGATCTCGCCTTTCTTCAGCGTGAAGTTGACGTCCTTGAATTCGGTCGGGTGGCAGTAATTGCGCACTTCCAGCAGTGGTGCGCCGATCTCGACTTGCGCTTTCGGGTAGGCCTGGTGCACGGCGCGGCCGACCATCAGCGCCACCAGTTCGGGTTCGGTGATGTCGGCCAGCGCGCCTTCGGCGACGAACTGGCCGTCGCGCAGCACCGTGTAGCGGTCGGCGACTTCGAAGATTTCGTCGAACTTGTGCGAGATGAAGATGACGGCGGTGCCGGCCGCGCGCAGCTGGGCGATGATGCGGTACAGCTCGCGGATCTCGCGCTGCGACAGGGCGGCGGTCGGTTCGTCCATGATGACCACGCGCGCATCCTGCGACAGCGCGCGGGCGATCTCGACGAAATGGCGCTGCGCCACCGACAGGTCTTTGACGCGCGCACGTACCGGCAGCGCCACTTCCAGGCGCGCGAACAGCGCTTCGGCTTCGGCCTCGATGCGCGCCCAGTCGACGCGGCCGAAGCGGCCGCGCGGCTGGCGCCCGACGTAGATGTTCTCGGCCACCGAGAGTTCGTCGAACATCACGGTTTCCTGGTGCACGGCCGTGATCCCGGCGGCCATCGCCGCCTGCGGGCTGGCAAACGAGACCTGCTTGCCGTCGAGGCTGATGGTGCCGGCGTCGGGGCGGTAGATGCCGGTCAGGGTTTTCACCATGGTCGACTTGCCGGCGCCGTTCTCGCCGATCAGGGCCATGACTTCGCCGGGACGGATCGTCAGGTGCACGTTGTTCAGGGCATGCACGCCGCTGAAGCGCTTGCAGATGCCGTTCAGTTCCAGCACCGGGGCATCGAGCGTGCCGTCGGCGCCGCGCGGGGAAGGGCTTGACAGTGGGGTGACTGGCATAGGATAGGCGTACGAAGTGATGGAACGCGGCCTCGCGGCCGCGCACGGAGTTCAGGATCGGAATCGATGCAGGGCCGCGGCCCTGCCTGGATCAGAACAGCTTGGCGAATTCGTCGATGTTCGCGGCGTTGTAGGTGAACGGCGGCCCGAGGGCGGCTTCACCGGCGGCGTCGAGCGTGACCTGCCCCAAACGGCCGACCGAGACGGTGGCGCCGGCCTTGGCTTCGGCCTTGCCCTTGACGAATTCGTTGGCGGCGAAGGTGGCCGCGTAACCGAGGTCGATCGGGTTCCAGATCGCGAATTCCTTGACGGCGCCGCTCTTGACGTGGCCGGCCATCTCGGACGGCAGGCCCAGGCCCGTGACGAACACTTTACCCACCAGGTTTTCGTCGGCGACCGCCTTGCTGGCGGCGACGATGCCGACCGTGGTCGGGGCGATGATCGCCTTCAGGTTCGGATGGCTGCGCAGCAGGCCGATCGCTTCGCGGTAGCTCTTGTCGGACTGGTCGTCGCCATACACGGTGGCCACCAGCTTGACCTTCGCGTACTGGGGCTGCTCCAGCACCTTCTTCATCACGCCGATCCACAGGTTCTGGTTGGTCGCCTGGGCCGAGGCCGAAAGAATGGCGATGTCACCGGCGCCGCCGATTTCCTTGGTCGCCATCTGGATCTGCTTTTCGCCGATCAGCTGCGCGTTGGAAGGGTTCAGCTGCATCTGGCGGCCTTCCTGGGCCAGGCCGCTGTCGAAGGAAATGACCTTGATCCCGCGCTGCATCGCCTTCTTGGTGATCGGCACCAGCGCGTTCGGGTCGTTCGCCGAGATCACGATCGCATCGACCTTCTGGCTGATCAGCGAATTGATGATCTCGATCTGGCCTTCGGCGCTGGGCGTGGTCGGGCCGGTGTAGATGACTTCGACGCCGCCGATCTGTTTCGCCGCTTCGTTGGCGCCGGTGTGGGCGGCGTCGAAGAAGCCGTTGCCGAGGCTTTTCACGACCATGGCAATGCGGGTCTGCTGGGGTGCACCCGCTGCGCCCGCGTCAGCCTTCTTGTCGCCGCAGGCCGACAGGCCGGCCAGCAGGCCAACGGCCGCGGCCGCGAGGAGGAGTTTCTTGATCTTCAATGCGATGTCTCCGTCTGGAACAGGGCTGCGGACTGCAGGTCGTATTGCGGGTTGAAATAGGAAGAGCTGACGTCGGGGGCGAGTTCGTCCGGTTCGACGGTGACGACCTTGACGCCGTACTGCTCGAGCAGCTGTACCGCCTTGTCGGAGGCGCCGGTGTCGGTGATCACGGTCGATACGCGGTCCAGGCCGCACAGGATCAGGCCGGCCTTGCGGCAGAACTTGGAGCTGTCGGCCAGCACCACCAGTTCCTCGGCCTGGCTGATCAGGCGCTTCTCGGCCTGGATCAGCAGCGGGTCCGCTTCCATCAGTCCGAGCAGCGACAGCCCGTACACGCTCATGAACATCTTGCTGGCGTAGTGGTGCTGGGTGATGTCGTTGTCGAAGGGCGAGAGGATCACGTTCTGCTCGCGGTAGACCTTGCCGCCCGGGACGATGATCTCGTTCTGGCTCGTCACCAGCAGGCGCTCGGCCATCAGGAACGAATTGGTCAGGATCTTGAGCTGCTTCTCGGTCAGGAACTCGGCCATCATGAAGGTGGTCGTGCCGCCGTTGATGATGATCGTTTCGCCGTCGGTGCACATCGACGCGGCGTGGCGCGCGATGGCGCGCTTGCCGGCGGCGAAGCACTGGATATTGTTCTGGAACGTTTCGCTCGTGAGCGGGAACTGGCGCTTCTTCTGTAGCAGGTTCTCCGCGCCGCCGCGGGTGCGGGTGAGCAGGTTGCGTGCTGCGAGCCAGCTGATATCGCGCCGGACCGTTGCCGGGGACGCGTTGAGCCATTCGACAAGCTGCTGGACCGTCGCCGTCTGATGATCGGCAAGCAGCTTCAGCAAACGCTTGCGGCGTTTGTGATTCACCATGTTTGTCTCCTCCATGAGCCGTCTGTTTTTTATGCGGCGTCACTGCCGTCGACTCGGTGCGGTCGCGGTGTGTACGAAAAGAGTAGTTATTCTGTGCAATAACGTCAATCATTAATTGATCAAACGGGTGATTGTTTGGCTTCGTTGCAACGCACAAACGCGCAATCCGATCAAGCCGATGATTATTCGAATCTCGCTCACGAAGTTGACCGCTTGAGCGTTGACACCAGTCGGGCCGCTGATTTCTACTGTGTCGGGATGTCCAGGCAAGGATTGCCCGGACCAGAAGTACACACCAATCGCCATCGAGCGATGGCACACAACGAATGGAGACTTAGATGGGCGCGATGAGCGAAACGAAACAGGCCGAACCGATCACTTCCCGCTGGGACGATGCCGCGGCAGCCACCATGAGCGAACCGGAGCTGCTGCTGTACCGCTCCAACCTGCTCGGGTCCGACCTGCGCATCACCAATTTCGGCGGCGGCAATACCTCCGCCAAGATCGACATGGTCGATCCGCTCTCGGGCGACACCGTCGAAGTCCTGTGGGTCAAGGGTTCGGGCGGCGACCTGGGCAGCATCAAGCTCGACGGCTTCTCGACCCTGTACATGGACAAGCTGCACGCGCTGAAGAACCGCTACCGCGGCCTCGAGCACGAGGACGAGATGGTCGCCTACCTGCCGCACGCCACCTTCAACCTGAACCCGCGCGCCGCCAGCATCGACACCCCGCTGCACGCCTACATCGCGCACAAGCACGTCGACCACATGCACCCGGATTCGTGCATCGCGATTGCCGCCTGCAAGAACAGCAAGGAACTGACCGCCAGGATCTTCGAAGGCGAACTGGGTTGGCTGCCATGGCAGCGTCCAGGCTACGACCTCGGCCTGAAGCTGGAACAGGTCTCGCAGGCGAACCCGAACCTGAAGGGCATCATCCTCGAAGGCCACGGCCTGTTCACCTGGGGCGACGACGCCAAGTCGTGCTACGAAACGACGCTGGCGATCATCAAGCGCGCCGAAGACTGGCTGGCCCAGAACATCCAGCAACCGGTGTTCGGCGGCCAGGCCGTCGAAGCGCTGCCGGCCGCCGACCGCGCCGACATCGCCGCCAAGCTGATGCCGCTCCTGCGCGGCAAGATCAGCAAGGAAGAATACAAGCTGGGCCACTTCGAGGACAGCGACACCGTGCTCGAATTCGTCTGCAGCGCCGACCTGGCGCCGCTGGCCGCGCTCGGCACCTCCTGCCCCGACCACTTCCTGCGCACGAAAATCCGTCCGCTGGTGCTCGATTTCGACCCGACCGCGCCTGATTTCGACCGCCTGGTCGCAGGCCTCGACCAGGCCCTGGTCGACTACCGCGCCGACTACACCGCCTACTACGAGCGCTGCAAGCGTTCCAACAGCCCGAAAGTGCGCGACGCCAACCCGATCATCTACCTGATCCCGGGCGTGGGCATGCTCTCGTTCGCGAAAGACAAGGCCACCGCGCGCATCGCCGGCGAGTTCTACGTCAATGCGATCAACGTGATGCGCGGCGCGAACGGCGTCGACAGCTACGTCGGCCTGCCGGAACAGGAAGCCTTCGACATCGAATACTGGCTGCTCGAAGAAGCCAAGCTGCAGCGCATGCCGAAGCCGAAATCGCTGGCCGGCCGCATCGCACTCGTCACCGGCGGCGCCGGCGGCATCGGCCAGGCGGTTGCACGCCAGCTGCTGCAGGAAGGCGCTTGCGTCATGCTGACCGATATCGACCAGGAAGCGCTGGCGTCGGCACAGGCCGCGCTGACCAAGGTCGGCGGCAAGGACAACATCGGCACCGTGCAGGCCAACATCACCGATGAAAATGCGGTGGCCTCGATCCTGGAAGCGGCGGCCCTGCGCTTCGGCGGCGTCGACCTGCTGGTGTCGAACGCCGGCATCGCCTCGGCGGCGCCGCTGGACGAGACCACGCTCGAAATCTGGAAGCGCAACCAGGACATCCTGGTCACCGGCTACTTCCTGGTGGCGCGACGCGCCTTCCAGATCATGAAGCAGCAGGCGCTGGGCGGCAGCATGGTCTTCGTGGGCAGCAAGAACGGCCTGGTCGCATCGGCCGGCGCATCGGCCTACTGCACCGCCAAGGCGGCCGAACTGCACCTGGCGCGCTGCATCGCGCTCGAAGGCGCCGAGCACGGCATCCGCGTGAATACCGTCAATCCGGACGCCGTGATCCGCGGTTCGCGCATCTGGGACGGCAAGTGGAAGGAAGAGCGCGCAGCCTCGAACAAGATCGGCGCCGACGACGTCGAAGAGTTCTACCGCAAGCGCAGCATGCTGAAGCTGAGCGTCTTCCCGGAAGATATCGCCGAGGCGGTGTATTTCTTCGCCAGCGACAAATCGGGCAAGAGCACCGGCAACATTCTGAACGTGGATGCCGGTAATGCGGGTGCGTTCACACGCTAACCTCGCGCGCTAAGCGGTGTAAGTTAAACTCGCGTACTGCAAGACGATAAAAAAGACGGGCGGCCTGCGGGCCGCCTTGTCCGAAACAAGGAGACAGGAATGACGAACATGATCGACGCGGCACTGGTCGCGGACCAGAACACCAGGCTGGAAGCGGGCCTGCAGGCCGATTACGAAGCGCTGGGCGGGATGCTCGCGCGCCGCGGGCTGGACATCGAAGAACTCACCAAGCTGGCCCAGACCTTCCAGGTTGCCGTGCCAAGCTGGGGCGCCGGCACCGGCGGCACCCGTTTCGCGCGCTTCGCCGGCCGCGGCGAGCCGCGCAACGTCTTCGAGAAGATCGAGGATTGCGCCGTGATCAACCAGCTGACGCGCGCCACTGGCGCCGTGTCGCCGCACTTCCCATGGGACAAACCAACCGACGCGCGCGAACTGCGCGAGACGGCAGCAAGCCTGGGCCTGGCCTTCGACGCCGTCAACTCGAACACCTTCCAGGACCAGCTGAACCAGGAACAGACCTATAAATTCGGCAGCCTGACCGCGCAAAGCCGCGAAGTGCGCGCCCAGGCGATCGCCCACAACATCGAATGCATCGAACTGGGCCGCGCGCTCGGTTCGAACGCGCTCACCGTCTGGGTCGGCGACGGCGCCAACTTCCCGGGCCAGAACAACCTGCGCGGTTCGCTCGAGCGCTACTTAGAGAGCATGCGCGAAATCTACGCCGCGCTGCCCGACGACTGGAACGTCTTCATCGAGCACAAGCTGTTCGAACCGGCGTTCTACGCCACCGTGATCGCCGACTGGGGCACCAGCTTTGCCGCCGCCACCGAACTCGGTCCGAAAGCGAAATGCCTGGTCGACCTCGGCCACCACGCGCCGAATACCAACATCGAGATGATCGTCGCGCGCCTGGCGCAGTTCGGCAAGCTCGGCGGCTTCCACTTCAACGACAGCAAGTACGGCGACGACGACCTCGACTCCGGTTCGATCAACCCGTTCCAGCTGTTCCTGGTCTTTAACGAACTGGCCGACGCCGCCCTGCGCGACGGCCCGGCCTTCAAGCCGGCCTACATGCTGGACCAGTCGCACAACGTGACCGATCCGATCGAAAGCCTGATGAGCAGCGCGGTCGAAGTGCAGCGCGCCTTCGTGCAGTCGGCCATGGTCGACCGCGCCGAACTGGCCGGCCTGCAGCAAGCCAACGACGTGCTCAATTCGGCCCAGCTCCTCAAGCGCGCCTTCCGCACCGACGTCAGCCCGATCCTGGCGATGGCGCGCGTGCGCGCCGGCGGCGCCGCCGATCCGGTCGCGGCCTACCGCGCCAGCGGCTACCGCGACCGCGTTGCCAGCGCACGTCCGGCCAAGGCCGGCGCCAGCAGCAGCGGCATCGTCTAAAGAGAGTACGCACGCGCCTGTGCCTGGCTGGTTGCCCTTTGGTGACCAGCCGGCGCGGGCGCGCGCCGTTCCCGGTTTCACCGCTTACAGGAGTCTCCTATGAGCAAGCGCTCCCCGCGCCGCCCATTCATTCGCGCGCGCGCGCTGGCTGTCGCCTGCGCCGCCGCCACGCTCGCCATGTCCGCCGCCCGCGCCGACAGCAATGCCCCCGTCATCTCGAACAAACTGGCCGACGTCGCCGCCAACCTGGCCACGCCGCCGGCGGACGCCCGCCCGCTGATGCGCTGGTGGTGGTTCGGTCCCGCCGTCGTCAAACCCGAGCTCGAACGCGAAATCGTCGCCATGAAGCAGGGCGGTTTCGGCGGCTTCGAAATCCAGCCCGTGTACCCGATGGAGCTCGACGAGCCCACGCGCGGCATCAAGAACGTTCCCTACCTGTCGCCCGAATTCCTCGACGCGGTCAGCTTCGCCAACCGGACCGGCCGCGCCAACGGCCTGCGCGTCGACATGACGCTGGCCAGCGGCTGGCCCTACGGCGGTCCGCACATCGGCATCACCCAGAGCGCGAGCCGCCTGCGCGTGGCCACGGTCGAAGTGCCGGCCGGCGCCGCCAGCTATGCGCCGCCGGTGGTGATGAACGGCGAGAAGCTGGTCGCCGCCTTTGTCGGCGCCGGCAACGCCAAACAATACGACGGCAACGCGCTGAAGCTGGTGAAACCGGATGCGCTGCCGAACGGCCGCGCGGCCATCGCCGCCGCAGGCGCGCCGCGCGTGATGGTGTTCTACATCGCCACCCGCACCGGCCAGCAGGTCAAGCGCGCCGCGCTCGGCGCCGAAGGCTTCGTGCTCGATCACCTGAGCCGCAGCGCGGTCGACCATCACCTGCGCACGGTCGCCGAGCCGCTGCTGAAAGCCTTCGGCGACACACCGCCGCATGCCGTGTTCTCGGACAGCCTGGAAGTCTACGGCACCGACTGGACCGACGACTTCCTCGAAGAGTTCAAGCGCCGCCGCGGCTACGACATCGCGCCGCACCTGCCGAGCATCTTCCGCGCCAAGGGCGAACCAATTTCCGCGACCGCCGGCGCGGTACGCCGCGACTGGGCGCTGACGCAGACGGAACTGGTCAACGAGCGCTACCTGACGCCGATGAACGACTGGGCCAAGGAGCACAACACCCTGTTCCGCTCGCAGACCTATGGCGAGCCGGCGGTATCGATGTCGAGCAACCGCCTGGTCGCGCTGCCCGAAGGCGAGGGCCCGCAGCACCGCGAATTCTCGTTCACGCGCCTGGCCACTTCCGCCGGCCACCTGTACGGGCGCCCGGTGATCTCGGCCGAAACCTGGACCTGGCTCAATTCCCCCGCCTTCAGCGCGACCCCGCTCGACATGAAGTCGGAAGCGGACCGCATGCTGCTCTCGGGCGTGAACCAGTTCGTCGGCCACGGCTGGCCCTACACGCCGCCCGGCACGGTCGAACCGGGCTATGCCTTCTACGCCGCCGCCGTCTTCAACGACCACAACCCGTGGTGGAACGTCATGCCCGACGTGAACGCCTACCTGACGCGCATGAGCTACCTGATGCGCCAGGGCGAACCGGCCAACCAGGTCGCGGTGTTCCTGCCCAACGACGACGTGTACGCGGCGCTGGTGCCGGGCAAGGTGTCGCTGTCGGCCGAGATGCACAAACACGTGACGCCCAAGTTGACCGAGCAGATCCTCGACGCCGGCCACAACCTCGATTACGTCGACGCCGAATCGGTGCTGGCGCTGGGCGTCAAGCACCCGGTGCTGGTGATGCCGCACGTGACGCGCCTGGCGCCGGAAGTGCTCGACAAGCTGGCGGCCTATGTGCGCGGCGGCGGCAAGATCATCGCCGTCGGCAGCACGCCATCGCTGGCGCCGGGCTTCGTGGATGCCGCGCGCATCTCGGCGCGGGTGGCGGCGGCCTCGAAGGCGCTGTTCGCATCCGGTCCGAACGTGCGCGTCGTCGCCGATGACGGCGCCGTCGGCGCCGCCCTCGGCGCCGCGCTGGCGCCCGACCTGAAACTGTCGGCCCAGGCGTCGGAAGTCGGCTTCGTGCGCCGCAAGCTGGCGGATGCCGACATCTACTTCATCGCCAATACCGGCAATGGCGACGTGAATGCCAACGCCACCGTCGGCGCGAAGCGCGCGCATGCGGCCTGGCTCGATCCGGACAGCGGCAAGCTCACGCGCGCCGCCGGCGGTGAATTCGTCCTGGCGCTGGCGCCTTACGAGTCGCGCGTGCTGATGCTGAGCGACGCGCCGCTGGCCGCCGCCGAGGCGCCGCGCCTGGCGACGCCAAGCGTGCTGGCCGACCTCGGACGCGACTGGAAGCTGAGCTTCCCGGCGGCGGCGGGGCAGGGTGCGGGATCGCACGACATGGCCCAGCTGTCTTCGTGGACCAACAAGGAAGCGACGCGCTACTTCTCGGGCGTCGGCGTCTATACGAAAGAGGTCAAGCTGGCGCCGGCGCAACTGGCCGGCCAGCGCGTGGTGCTCGACTTCGGCCGCGGCACGCCCTTGGCAGCCACGCCCAAGGTCCCGGCCGGCATGCGCGCTATGTATGACAGTCCGCTGCGCGAAGCGGCCCAGGTCTGGGTCAACGGCAAGCGCGCCGGCGCGGTCTGGCATCCGCCCTACCGCGTCGATGTCACCGATTACCTGACGGCGGGCGCCAACCGCATCGAAGTGCGCGTCGCCAACCTGGCCGTGAACACGCTGGCCGGCCATGCCTTGCCCGACTACCGCCTGCTCTCGGCGCGTTATGGGCAGCGCTTCGTGCCGCAGGATACCGAACTGATCGCGCCGCGGCCTGCGGGCATGCTGGGACCGGTCACACTGATGGGAGAGAAAATCTTATGATCGCCTTTGCGAACAAACCGGCCCTGCAAACGCTGGTGCTGGCCATGGCCCTGTGTTCCGGCGCCGCCTTCGCCGCCGACTTCAGCGTAGCGAAGTACGGCGCGCGCGGCGACGGCAGCACGATGAACACGGCCGCGATCCAGAAGACGATCGACGCCGCCGCGAAGAAGGGCGGCACGGTCGTGTTCCCGGCCGGGACCTACCTGACCGGCTCGATTTTCGTCAAGAGCGGCGTCACCCTGCGCCTCGACAAGGGCGTGACCCTGCGCGGCTCGCGCGACATCGCCGACTATCCGATGATGCCGACCCGGATCGCCGGCATCGAGATGAGCTGGCCGGCGGCCCTAGTCAACGTCTACAAGCAGAAGAACGCGGCCATTACCGGCGCCGGCACCATCGATGGCGACGGCAAGGTGTTCTGGGACAGTTACTGGACGCTGCGCAAGGAATACGAACCGCGCGGCCTGCGCTGGGCCTCGGACTACGACGCGCGCCGGCCGCGCCTGGTGCAGGTGTTCGATTCCAGCGAGGTGAAGATCGGCGGCGGCTTGCTGATGCGCCGCGCCGGCTTCTGGACCGTGCACGTCTGCTATTCGAGCGACGTCGCCATCGACGGCGTTACCATCCGCAACAACGAGGATGGCCACGGCCCATCGACCGACGGCATCGACATCGATTCCTCGCGCCGTATCCTGGTGGCGAATGCCGACATCGCCGTCAACGACGATGCGCTGGTGATGAAGGCCGGGCGCGATTCGGATGGCCTGCGCGTCGGCCGTCCGACCGAGGACGTGGTGGTGCGCGATTCGGTGGTGCGCGAAGGCGCGGCCGGCTTCACCTTCGGCAGCGAAACCTCGGGCGGTTTCCGCAACATCGAAGCCTACAACATCCGCGTCGAGGGCAAGGTGCCGGTCGGGATCCTGTTCAAGTCGGCGCATACGCGCGGCGGCTGGGGCGAGAACCTGCGCCTGCACGACTTCACGATGGTCGGCATCCCGGTCGTGATGCGCGCGACCATGAACTGGAACCCGGCCTACAGCTACGCCACGATTCCCACCGACGCCAAGGATGTGCCGCCGGTGTGGCGCGTGCTGGCCACGCCGGTGCCGCGCGAGAAGGGTATCGCCCACTTCCACGACGTCAAAATCTGGAACATCAAGGCGACCGGTGCCAGCACCGCGTTCGAAGTCGACGGCTATCCGGAAGCGCCGCTGCTGCGCTTCGCCTTCGACCGGCTCGACATCGAGGCGGCCAAGGGCGGGCATATCAACGACGCCAGGGACTGGACCTTCGCCAACACCAGCCTGCGTTTGCAGGCCCCGGTCGAGGTGTCGACCGCGAGCAGCGTCAGCGGCCTGCCGGCCGGCAGCTTCGAGGTGCGCCCGCCGCGGCCGAAGGAAGACCCGATCAAGAAGAGTTTCGAGGAACAGGACAAAACGTGATGACCATGACTTTACGACTTGGCGCCGCGGCCATCGCGGCAGCATTCGCCCTGGCTGCCTTGCCGGCCGCCGCGCAGAATTATCCGCTGCCGACGCCGGCCATGCAAGCGATCGTCGACAAGGACACCAGCCGCCACTTCGGCGACGCCCCTGTCGACGGCGGCCCGTACGCCACCGACCTCTCGAGCGCGCTGGAACCGGCCGCGGTCGACAAGGTCTTGCGCAAGGTGGCCGACTGGCAGCTGGCGCGTTCGCAACCGCACTGGGATCGCATCTGGACCTCGAGCGTGATGTATGTCGGCTTCCTGGCCGCCTCGCGCGCCACCGGCGACCCGAAATACCGCAAGGCGATGCAGGACATGGCCAAGCATTTCGATTACCAGCTGCGCGACCGCCTGCCGAATGCCGACGACCTGTCGATCGGCCAGGTCTACCTCGACCTCTACCTGGAAGAGAAGCGGCCGTCGCTGATCAACCTGACGCGCGCCGAGCTGAATGACCTGCTGCCGCTGGCGACCGTCAAGCCGAACGATGCGCGCATTCCCTGGTGGTGGTGCGATGCGCTGTTCATGGCGCCGCCGGTCTGGGTCAAGATGTACAAGGCGACGGGCGACCGCAAATACCTCGACTACGTGCACCTGAACTGGAAGCGCACCTCGGACCTCCTGTACGACAAGACCGAGCACCTGTACGCGCGCGACGCCAGCTACATCGACAAACGCGAGCCGAACGGCAAGAAGATGTTCTGGTCGCGCGGCGAAGGCTGGGTAATGGGCGGCATCGCGCTGATCCTCGACGACATCCCGATGGATGATCCGCAGCGCGGCTTCTACGTGCAGCAGCTGCGCGAGATGTCGGCGAAGGTGGCGTCGATCCAGGGCGCCGACGGCATGTGGCACGCCGGCCTGCTCGATCCGCAGAGCTATCCGCTGCCGGAAGTCTCGGGGTCGGCGCTGTTCGTATATGCGATGGCGTATGGCGTGAATCGCGGCATCCTCGACGAGAAGACCTATAAGCCGGTGATCGCCAAGGCCTGGGCCGGCATCCTGAAGAACGTGTACGCCGACGGGCGCCTGGGGAACATCCAGCAGACCGGGGCCGAGCCGGCCTTCTACCGGCCGGCGTCGAGCTTCAACTACGGCGTCGGCGCCTTCATGCTGGCGGCGTCCGAAGTCAAGGCGCTGGCAGCGCGGGGTGGACGATGAGCGCGCGCGCATTTCGGATGAAGCTCAAGCCCGGCACGGTCGACGAATACCGGCGCCGCCACGACGAGATCTGGCCCGAGCTGTCGGCGTTGCTGCATGACGCCGGGATTTTCGACTACGCGATCTTCCTCGACGAAGCGACGCTCGACCTGTTCGCGGTGCTCAAGCTGCAGCCGGGCGAGACCAGCGCCGCCTTGCCCGAGCATCCGATCATGCGGCGCTGGTGGGACTTTATGGCGGAATTGATGGAAGTCGAGCCGGGCAACCAGCCGAAGGAGTGGCCGTTGACGCAGGTGTTTTATATGGCGTGAGGGCGCGGGTGGGCGGCTTCGGTTGCCTTGCCATGTGCATGCCGTGTATCCGCGTGGGCACAAGTGCCCACCCTACGGTGCACCGCGGCTATCGGTGCTTTTACCGTTGGCGGCCGTGGAACGTGATGGTGCGGGCGGGCGGCTTCGGTTGCCTTGCCACGTGCGTGCCGTGTATCCGCGTGGGCACGAGTGCCCACCCTACGTGACACGACCGCCAACGGTGAAAGTACTGATAGCTGCAGTGCACCGTAGGGTGGGCACTCGTGCCCACGCGGTCCACCCTGTGCGTGCCTGCGACGTCACAATACCCCGGTGGGCATGGCGTCGTCTAACGTAGGGCGGGCATGCCCGCCATCGACGCATGCACGCCCGCCGCGCCCCAATCACTTCGCCCGTTCGAGCAACCCCCGTCCGCGCAACCATTCCTCCGCCCGCTTCGGCCACTCCGACGCCGTCCCCAATCCAGCGCGCATCCCCATCCCATGCGACCCATGCTCGAACAGATACATCTCCGCCGGCACCTTGTTGCGCACCAGCGCCTGGTAGAACAGGATGCTGTTCTCGACCGGCACCGCCGCATCTTCCTGGGTATGCACCAGCAGCGTCGGCGGCGTCGCATTCGTCACCTGGCGCTCGACCGACATCAGGGCCAGCGCTTCGGCCGAAGGATTGGCGCCGAGCAGGGCCTTGCGCGAACCGGCGTGCACGCTGGGGCCTTCCATCGTGATCACCGGGTACATCAGCATCAGGAAATCGGGCCGCGCGCTGACCGCGTCGAGCTGGGCGCCGGTGCGTCCGAGCGGATGCGCGAACAGCGTGCCGGCCGCTGCCGCCAGGTGGCCGCCGGCCGAACTGCCCATCACGCCGATGCGGTCTTCGCGCAGCTTGAAGCGCGCCGCCTGCGAACGCACCAGGCGCACGGCGCGCAGCACGTCCTGCAACGGCGCCGGGTGGCCGAATTCTGCCATGCGGTATTTCAGCACGAAGGCGGTGATGCCGAGGGTGCTGAGCCAGTGCGCGTACTGCTCGCCCTCGCGCGCGGTGGACAGCCGCACGTAGCCGCCGCCGGGACAGACGATGACGGCGCTGCCGTTGGCACGGTCGACGGCCGGCGTGAACACGGTCAACGTCGGCTCGCCGACATTCGCGATGCGGCCGTCGTCGATCCGCTCCGGCCCGAGGCCGGGTTTGGCGCCGGGCACGCCTTCGGGCCACAATGGCAGCACAAGCGGTCCAGCCTCCGCGCTGGCGAACGGCCCGGCCGCCGCAAGCAGTACACCCGCGCCGATCTGCATCATCGAGCGTCTCCTGTTTTCATTCATTGGAACTCCTTATCATGTTAAAGCTTTCTCGTCTTTGCACTCTTTTGGCCGTGGGCGCCGTGCTGGCCGCTTGCGCCAGTCCGGGCACGCAATCCGTCGTGCGTCCCTTCGATCAGGAAGGCGCCCTGGAACTCGTTACCACACCTGCGGCCGAACCCGCGGCGGTGTGGTCGCGCATGCCGGACGGTGTGATCGCGGTCGCTGGCAAACCGTCCGGCTACATCGCGACCCGCGCCAGCTACACGAACTACCGCATGCATGTGGAATGGCGCTGGCCCGGCAAGCCGGGCAATGCCGGCGTGCTGCTGCATGTGGCGTCCGGCCCGAAGGATGGCGTCTGGCCGCTGAGCGTGCAAGTGCAGACCAAGCACGGCTTCGCCGGCGACGTACTGCCGATGGCCGGCGCCACGTTTGCCGAACCGCTCACCAGCCTGGCCGGTGCCTATCCGGCGATCAAGGGGAAGACTAGCCCGGACAGCGAACGTCCGCCCGGCGAATGGAACAGCGCCGACATCCTGAGCCGCGACGGCGTGGTCGACGTCACCGTCAACGGCGTGGCGCAGAACCGCGTCAGCGCCGCCGCGCCCGCGGCCGGGCGCATCGGCTTCCAGCTCGAAGGCGCCGCCTACGAGCTGCGCAACGTGAGCATCACGCCGCTGGACTAGGTTTAACGCCGGTCCAGCCAGGCCTGCGGCACTGGCACGATGGCGATGTTCATCGTGCGGCCATCCTCCGACAGCATCGCCGACTGGATCTGGATGCGGGTGCCGTCGGCATTGAAGGTCGGGTGCGGGTGGTCGGCGGCGGTGGTCTTGTGGCCGGTGGTGAGCAGCATCATCTCGCCAGTGCGGCGGTCGATCAGGTGCAGGCTGCGCGAGAAATCGTCGCCGACGGCGAAGCGGCCGTCGCTCGAGCCGTGCACGTGCCAGAAGCCGCTGCCCGAGGGCGTCTGGCCGGCGATCTTCATCTGGCGCGTGCGCAGGTTGACGATCGCCAGGCCGCTCGGCTTTTCGCGGGTGCCGGTCTGGCCCCAGCCGTCGTCCTGGCCGGGATTGGCGCCGCCGACGTCGGTGGCCGGCCCTGCCACGGCCTGGGCCGCGCCGGGAATCGCGCGGTGGCCCATGATCGCCATCGCCACTTCATCCTTCGAGATCACGGCTTCGTGGGTCACCCATTCGTAAGGCGCTTCCGGATACAGCGGACGCAGGCCGCTGCCGTCGGCCTGCACGGTCCAGGTGCGCTGCGGCGACTTGCCGCCGGTTTCCCAGCAGAAGACCAGTTCGCCCGGATTGAACAGGTTGGCCTGGATGTGGCCGACCTGGAACGGCACCGAGACCACGTGTTTCACTTCGCCGGTGCGCAGGTTCAGGCTGGCGATGCCTTCCGGGCCGGCGCCCATCTTGCGCGGACCAAAGGCGGGTTCGATTTTCGTTCCCGGCGCCAGGTGGCGCGCCGCCTCGTTCTTGCCGACCTTGAAATAGGCCCGTTCCTCGTCGGCGTCGAGCGCCAGGTCGCCGCCCGCTTCCAGCGCGGCGGGCAGGGTGGCGGCCACGCGCTGGTAACTAACGGCCGGCGCCATGCGGCCGGCGGCGCTGTCGGCCAGCAGGCGCGCCAGGTCGACCTCGACCACCTGCAGGCCGGCGTCGGCGCGGCGCATGAAGACCAGCTTCATCGACTTGCGCGCCAGGTTCAGCATACCGGTGTAACCGCCCTCGGTCACCTGCACGATGTCGCCCGTTTGTTCGTTCACCGCGAGCGCCTCGCCGCCGGCCAGGCGCGAGCGGAACACGACCCACTTGCCGTCGGCCGTCCACTGCGGGTGGGTCGGGTAGATCTTCGAGTCGCCGTGCGGTTTGCTGGTCAGGAAGGTGAGGGTGGTGCCGGTCACCGGGTCCTTGACCAGCTTGCGCTCGGAAGGAAAGCGCTTGCCGATCTGGGCGGAGGCATCGGCGCACAGCAGCAGGGCCGCGCACAGGGAAAAGGTCACGGGGTAGCGCAAGTTCATTGGTCGGTCTCCAGGGGGGATGCGGTATTCTCACAGCCGGCGCCGCTCGACTCCGATCATTTTGCTGATTCTTTCTGATCAGGACCGGCCACGCCGAGCCGCGCCGCATAAAATCCGCACAGACCACAGCTCAACCGGAGACCGATCCCATGCCTTCATTCGCCAACTCACTGCGCAGATTTTTCATGCCGATGCTGACGCTGCTGGTGATGGTGGTCCTGGCCGGCGTCGCGCTGGTCGGCTGCGCGCAGGCGCCCGCTGGGACGTCTACCTCGGCGCCGGCCGTTGTGCCCGCATTGGCAGCGGCCGTGAACACCGACCCGGCACGCGCCCAGGTCGTGCTGCCGGAACCGGCCAACCGGGCCTTGCCCTCGCTGATCCTGATCGGCGACTCCACGGTGCGCAATGGCCGCGACGATGGCCAGGGCAAGGGCGCGGCGGGGCAGTGGGGCTGGGGCAATCCGCTCGCCATCCACGTCGATCCGAACAAGGTCAATCTGGTCAACCGCGCCGTCGGCGGGCTGTCGAGCCGCACCTACGTCACCAGCGGCCACTGGGAGCGCACGCTCGCCCTGGTCAAGCCGGGCGACGTCGTGCTGATGCAGTTCGGCCACAACGACGCCTCGGCGCTGAACGACGACAAGCGCGCGCGCGGCACCATCCGCGGCGTCGGCGACGAAGCGCAGGACATCGACAACCTCCTGACCGGCAAGCGCGAGACGGTGCACAGCTACGGCTGGTACCTGCGCAAGTTCATCGCCGAGACCCGCGCCAAGGGGGCGACGCCGGTGGTGGTCTCGCTCATTCCGCGCAAGGCCTGGGACGACGCCGGCCGCGCGCGGCGCGACAAGGACAGCTATGCCGGTTGGGCCGAAGCGGTGGCGCGCAGCGAAGGCGCCGGCTTCATCGACCTGAACGGCATGGCCGCGCGCCGCTACGACGAACTCGGGCGCGAAGCCGTCATGGGGTTGTTCCCGCTCACCACGCCCGACGAGCGCATCCACACCAACTGGGCCGGCGCCGAACTCAATGCCCAGCTGGTCGCATCCGGCCTGCAGGCGCTCGGCGACAAGCGCATCGCCTCGTGGCTGAAGCCGCGCGAAGACGCGCGCCCCGTGGTCGACGCGCGCAGCGTGCGCGACGAAGCGCCGCGCGATGCCGCCTTGCCGACCCTGTTCCTGGTCGGCGATTCGACCGTCAAGAGCGGCGGCCAGAACGGCGCCATCGGCTGGGGCGAGCGCATCGCGCCGTATTTCGATGCAGACAGGATCAACGTCGTGAATGCCGCCATCGGCGGGCGCAGCAGCCGCACCTTTTTCACCGAGGGGCGCTGGGACCGGGTGCTGGCGCAGATGAAGCGCGGCGATTTCGTGCTGATCCAGTTCGGCCACAACGACGGCGGGCGCATCGGCGACCCGGCCAACAAGAACCGCGCCTCGGCGCCCGGTATCGGCGCCGAGACCGTGGAAGATACCCGCCCCGACGGCAGCAAGGAGCAGGTGCACAGCTTCGGCTGGTACATGGCGCGCTATATCGCCGATGCGCGCGCGCGCGGCGCCACCGTGATCGTGGCGGCGCCGATCCCGCACCGCGACCGCTGGCAGGGCGAGCGCGATTTCGCGGCGCACGCCGACTGGGGCCGCCAGGTGGCGGGCAGTGGCGGCGCCCACTTCATCGATCTCACCATGCTGGTGGCGGACGGCTACCGCAAGGTCGGCGCCGCCAAAGTCGACACCTTCTTCTCGGACGCGCGCACCCACACCAACGACGCCGGCGCCGCCTTCAACGCCGCGCGCGTGGTGGAAGGCCTCAAGACGCTGCCGGGCAATCCGCTGGGCGCGTATTTCGCGGCGCAGCCGGTGGTGGCCGCGCAATGAGGCTTGCGCGCATGGCGATGGCGCTCACCGGGCTGGCAGCCGGCTTCGCGCATGCCGCTCCGGCGTGCACCGAATGGGGCACCCGCGGCGCCTTGCTGCACCAGGACGAGTTCGACGGCCGGCTGAGCGGCTATGTAGCCGAATACGCGCGCAAGCCCGGCAACACGGTCGAGAACCGCGACGGCCGCCTGCTGATCGACGTCGACTCCGGCGCCACTGTCTGGTTTGGCAAGCCGCTGGCGGGGAACGTCCTGATCAGCTACACGCGGCGCGTGATCGTCGACGGCGGCAAGAACGACCGCCTGTCCGACTTCAACCATTTCTGGATGGCGCGCGACCCGCGCAATCCCGATCTCTTCACTCGCGGCGGCAAGTTCGAGGAGTACGACAATCTCGACCTGTATTATGCCGGCGTCGGCGGCAACACGAATACGACCACGCGCCTGCGCCGCTACGGCGACGGCGCGCGGGTGCTGCTGGCCGAGCACCTCGACGCGCGCCACCTGCTGCAGCCGAACCGCGACTACCGGGTCGAGATCGCCGTGTTCGACGGCTGCACGCGCATGCTGGTCGACGGCGCAGAGATCTTCAACTACCGCGACCCGCGCCCGCTCGCGTCGGGTCATTTCGGTTTTCGCACCACCTGGTCGCGCCAGAGCATCGACCACTTCACGATTCATCAGCTTAAATAAAGAAGGAGACGCCCTTGAACCCATCCGCACTGCCGCGCCGTACCCTGATCGGCCTGCTCATCGCCGCCACCCTGCCGCTGGCCGTGTCGGCGCAGGACGCGCCGCCGCCCCAGGAAAAAGGCCCGGCCGCGGCCGACGCCATGCTGCACGCGCTGACGGTGAAATACCCGACGCCGTACCGCGCCATGGAAGCGGCCGAAACCAAGGCGGTGCTCGACCGCGTGCTGGCCTACCTGGAACGTACCACGCCGGCCGAAGTGATCGACAAGACCAGCGGCGCGCCGATCACCGACCTGTCGCGCGCGAACCCGGAAGCGGTGCTGAAGCCGGGCGACTTCCGCCTGACCAGCTACGAATGGGGCGTCACCTACACCGGCATGCTGGCCGCCGGCGCCGCCACCGGCGACAAGCGCTATACCGACTATGTGATGAAGCGCCACCAGCTGCTGGCCGACCTGACCAAGACGTATTACCCGGTCGTGAAAGCCGACACCGCCAACGCGGCCGCGCCGATCAAGAGCTTCCTCAACCCGCACGCGCTCGACGACGCCGGCGCGCTCTGCCACAGCTTCCTGAAGGCGAAGATGGCCGGTTCCCCGGTCGACTACGGCCAGATGATCGGCATCTGCGGCGAGTTCGTGACCAAGCACGAATACCGCCTGAAGGACGGCACGCTCGCGCGCGGCGGCCCGGACGGCAAGGGCGGCCGCAAGATGCGTCCGCTGGTCGACACGCTCTGGCTGGACGACATGTTCATGGGCGTGCCGACCATGGCTTACCTGGGCAAGGACACCGGCAAGCGCGCCCACTACGACGACGCCGTGCGCCAGGTGCTGCAATTCTCGAAGCGCATGTTCAATCCGAAGCTGGGCATCTACATGCACGGTTACGTCGAAGGCATGCGCGACCATCCGGAATTCCACTGGGCGCGCGCCAACGGCTGGGCGGTGATGTCGATGGTCGAGGTGCTGGAAGTGCTGCCGAAGGATCACAAGGGTTACCAGCCGGTGCTGGCCCAACTGCGCGCCCACATCAAGGGGCTCGCGTCCTACCAGACCAAGGACGGCTTCTGGCACCAGCTGATCGACCGCAACGACACCTACCAGGAAACCTCGGCCACCGCGATCTACGCCTACGCCATCGCGCGCGCCGTCAACCGCGGCTACGTCGAAGCCGAGATGTACGGCCCGATGGCCAACTTCGCCTGGAACGCGGTTGCCAGCAAGGTGCTGGACAACGGCCAGATCGAGGGCATCTGCGTCGGCACCGGCATGGCCTTCGACCCCGCCTTCTACGCCTACCGCCCGACCAGCGTCAAGGCGGCCCACGGCTACGGCCCGGCGCTGCTGGCGGGGGCGGAGGTGATCGAGATGAACAAGAAGTTCAAGTTCGGGTTGAATGACAGTGGCTTGATGTATCAGGGCGTGCGCTGATTGTTTGGCTCCGCATGGCGTCGACGCCATGCGGATGCCGTACCGCGTGGGCACAAGTGCCCACCCTACGGTGCACCACCGTCCATAGCAAGTTCATGGAACAGTCGCGTAACCGTAGGGTGGGCACTCTGTGCCCACGCGGTTCACCCGCCGATCAGCGCTGGCGTTGATCGACAGCCAAAGGTGCCGATTTTCCACCACGCGTAGCGGTTTCGTCATGCGCGCATCAAGATCGGCGGGCATGCCCGCCCTACGTTACGGTGCACCCGTAGGGTGGGCATGCCCACCGTTCACCATTCATCAATTGCGGCGTAACCGCTCCAGCAACCCCGCAGGCACCCTGAACGCCGTCCCGTGCCGCATCCGCTGCGGCGTTCCCTCGTCCGGGAACTGCATCTGCGCCGTCACGTCTTCCCACTGCACCAGGTCGCGCGAGCGCATGGCGCCGTAGTGTTTCGAGGTGTAGGCGTCGTAGTACACGATCGTGTCGGCGCCGATCTGCAGCGCGGTCGGGCCTTCGGTCCAGAGGCCGGGCGGGGTGAAGGGGGCTGCGGGCGCGCCGTAGCCGCCATCGGCGCTGCGTGCCGCCAGTTGCAGGTGTTTCTTTGGCGGGTGGCGCGTTTCATCCTTGACCAGCAGCCAGTCCTTGCCTTGCGCGTGCAGGAGCGTGGCGTCGATCACCGAGAAACCCGGGTCGTAGAACAGGGTGGTCGGCGTGAAGCTGGCGAAGTCCTTCGTGGTGGTGGCGTAGATGCGGTGGTTGTACTTGTCGTCGCCGACGCCTTCGCCTTCCTTGAAGCGTCCCGGAATGGTCGAGGACCAGTAGATCAGGTAGTGGCCGGCGTCGGCATCCCAGGCGATCTCCGGCGCCCAGGCGTTGAGCACACCGGGTTCGTGCGCCATCACCGGCAGTTCGCGCTGCGCCGACCAGTTGACCAGGTCGGTCGACGAGGCGTAGCCGATGCCGTTTTCGTTCCAGCCGCTGGTCCAGACCATGTGATACACGCCGTCCGGCCCGCGCACGATGCAGGGGTCGCGCATCAGCTTGGCCTTGCCGACGGTGGGTTTCAGGTAGCTGGCGCCGCCGCCGAGTTTCTCCCAGCGGTAGCCGTCGGTACTGGCCGCCAGGTGCAGGCCGTCCTCGCCGTTCTTGATGAAGTAGGCGAACAGGTAGGCGTCGCGTGCGGCGTCCTGCTGGACCGATGGCGCGGCGCAGCCGGCCAGCAGCAATGCCGCCAGTGTCAGTGCGGTGCGCTTCATTTGCGTCCCTCGTCGCCGAGAGGGCGTTCTTCGGTGCGGCGCGGGCTCGGCGGCACGGCGAAGGCGCTCGCCGGGTCGGGCTGGGCCGGATCGAAACGGAAGCCGTCGACCACTTGCGCGGCCACGGGCACGCCCGCCTGGCGCAGGCCGACGACGACCGCCTTGGCCAGCTGGTAGCTGCCGTAGCTGTTGTGGTGAGTGTTGTCGAGGCGGCCGGGCGTCGGTTCGGCGAAGGCCGCTTTCGAGCCTTCCGGGCCGAGCGCGGCATACAGGGTCTTGCTCATCGCGTTCAGGTCGATGAAGGGCAGGTTCAGTTCCTGCGCCGACTGGCGCGTCGCTTCGGCATAGTCGACCAGCGACGGGACCACCTTGCCCTGCGCGTCAAAGGCGCGCCGTTCCATCGACGACACCAGCACCGGCAGGCCGCCGCGTGCACGCACCATGTCGACGTGGGCCTTGATTTCGGCCTTGTAGGTCGTGAACGGGCCGCCCTTGCCATCCTTGATCTGCTTCTGGTCGTTGTGCCCGAACTGCATCAGGATGGTGTCGCCCGGCTTCATGCTGCTGGCGATCTTGTCGATGCGGCGCCGGCCGAGCGAATCGCGGTAGGTTTCGCCGGATTCGCCGTGGTTGGACACGGCCACGCCCGACTTGAAGAAGCGCGGCAGCATTTGCCCCCAGCTGTTATAGGGCTCGCCCGGCTGGTCGCAGACGGTCGAGTCGCCCAGCAGGAACAGCGTCGGCACCTCGGCCGGCTCGACCTGCAGCGCACGCACGGCCGGGCGGGCGCCGTTGAATTCGAGGGTCAGGCGCCCATCCCAGTTCCAGGCTTCCTGCACGGTTTCGCGCGGCACCTTCAGCTTGACTTCGCCGGCGGCGATGCCCGGGACCGGCGCGATGCGCGGCGTCTTGACGTTGACGATGAAGCTGCGGGTCGTGCTTTCGCCGGGCTGGGTCGTCACGTTCTCGAGCATCAGGCGGCGCAGCTCGGATTTGATCGTGGTCGTGGCGGGCGCCTTGTCGTCGCCCAGCGTAACGGTCACCTTGTAGTTGCCCTCGGGGAGATCGAGCGAAAAATACGACGCTTCGGCGGCGCCCGGCTCGAAGCCGTAGCCGCGTTCGGCGCTATAGATCGCGTCCGGCGCAACCCGGGTGAAGCCGGCTGGCGCCTTGCCCGGACCGAAGGCAAGCTGATAGCGTCCAGCGGCGGCGTTGGTGGCCGCGTGCAGCGGCAGCGCCGCTGTCGCGACCAGGGCGGCGCCGAGCAGGCGGCGATATGATACATCCATGGCAGAATCCTCGAAAAACTGTATCAGATGATGTAAGTGAAGATGCTCACTGCGCGACGGCGGGCAGGCGCGCCAGCGGCGCCGCCGGCAGGCTGCCGTCGGCCTGGCGCGGGGCATCCCAACCCGCCGCCATCAGGGCGGCGACATCCGCGGCGGGTGTGCTGCGCCCAGGGTCCCAGCTGTTGCCGGCGCTGTCCGCGCCCGCCACCAGCAATTTCGGTGCGCTGCCCAGCGCCAGGTTGTTGCGCAGCGTGCCGAGATAGACGAGCGAGCCGTCCGCCGCGATGCCGCGCATGTTGAATTCGACGCCGTTGCCGAAGGCGATATTGCCGGTAAAATCGAGCGCGAGCGGGTGGTGGTTGGCGTAGAAGCCGGCCACCTTGTTGTCGAAGGCGACCGAGTTGCGCACCGTGTGCTTCACGGCGTTGGCCACGTACTTGCCGCCATAGCCGCCGGCCTTGATGCCGTTGCCGTTGCCCGCGGCCAGCGGCGTGTGGGTGCCGGGCAGGTAGCCGTGGCCCCAGGCCCAGGACGATTCGATCGTGACCGGGGAAAAGGCGTTGATCAGGTCGAAGCCGTCGTCGGTATTGGCCCAGGCGCGGCAGCCGCGGAACACGTTGCCGGGCTGGTTGGGGCCGACGTGGGCGCCGAAGCCGTCCGCGCTCTGGCCGGCGCCGTTCGAGGTGTAGGGGTCGTAGTTGTGGTGCGCGTCGCTGTTCAGGACCAGGTTGTGGGCGCCATCCTTGATGAACAGGCCCGGCCCCATGTTATGGTGCAGGTCGAGCAGCTCGAACACGTTGTGGCTGCCCTTGACCCAGACGCCCCAGGATTCGTGGTTCAGGCGGTTCTGCGGCTGCTGCGGCGCGCCCGTCACTTCCAGGCCTTTCAGGTGCAGCCAGTCGGCCGCCACCTCGACGCCCTTGACGCGGCAATCGTCGAGCATGCGCGAGAAGTCGAACACGGGTCGCTCGCCGGGGTAGGCCCAGTAGCGGATCGGTTGTCCGGCGCTGCCGCTCTTGTCGAAGACGATGCCGGAGACGGTCGCGCGGCGATTGGCGCAGCTTGCCGTCGCCTGCGTGAAGGCATACAGCCCGCCGCGGAAGTAGACGGTGTCGCCCGGCTGGGCGGCGGCCTGCGCGCGCGCGGCGCTGCGCCAGGGGGCGTCGATCGTGCCGCTGGCCGTATCGCTGCCGTTCGGCGCCACATACCAGGTGGCGGCCTGCAGCGGACCTGCGCCCAGGACGAGCAGCGCGCAGGCGGCGCGCAGAATGGATGAAGTCATGCCGGATTCCTTCATGCTCATGACCGCGGCAGCGCGTCGCCGACCAGCGCCAGGTTCTGGATCGCCGCCAGCCCCCACTGCGCCGAGTCGTTGGTGGTGACCCAGGGTACTTCGTTCACCGGATTGAGCACCGCCGTGCCGCCAACGCGTTTTGGCGTCAATGGCGGATACGGCCGGGCGCCGCCGGTGAACTCCTTCCAGGCGCGCTGCGCCAGCGCCGGATCCTTGCGCTTCCAGGCGGCGTAGGCCGTCAGGCGCGAATTGCCCAGGTAGAGGGCGTCGGCGCCGCCATGCGGCTTGCCAAGCCGGCGCCGCTGTTCGTCGACAGGCGCGTTATACAGCTCGCAGTACTCGAGCCAGGCGCGCTCGAAATCGCGGTCGCCCGTCAGTGCAATCAGTTCGTCGAAGATCTCGACCGCGCCAAACACGGCGTTCAGGTGCGAAGCGGCCGCGCCGGTGCCGATCATGTTGTGCAGGCGCCCGGTATCGGGCTCGTAACCCATGCGCTCGGCGTTGAAGAAACCGTGCGGCATGGCGGCGATGTCGCGCATGCCGCCCAGGATGCGGTCGCGCCACTGCGCGCTGCCGGTGCGTTCCCATTCGGTGAGCCAGTTGGCCACCAGCGACGCCCAGTCGGTGCCAAAGCTGGCCAGCACCGGGTAGGGGCCCTTGGGCGGCTGGTTCGCCAGCTTGCGCACCGGGTCGACTGCGCCGAGGCGGCGGTCGGCGTCGAGCGTCTCGCGCATGACGTCCCTGGTGCGCTCGTCGGCGGTGAGGTAGTAGTACATGCGCCGGTAGACCGAGGTGCTGATGCGCACCTGCTTGGCGCTGCAGCCCCAGTGCTGGACGTTGTGGCGCGTGCCGAGGCCGGCGAAGCGGCCCAGGTGATAGGTGTCGACCTCGCTGGTGTGGCGCACCATCGCCTCGCCCATGCGGAAGATGTCGGCGCGCCCCGTGCGCAGGAACGAGTACCACAGCCACAGGTCGGGCGAGAGCTCGGAGTTGGCCCAGGCGTAGCCGCCGACGTCGTAGCGCCATTCGTGGCGGTCGGCGTCGTAGGTATGGCGCACGTCGCCGTAGTCCCAGAAACCGTACCAGCGGCGCTGGTCGACTTCCTTGCGGTAGAAATCGAACTGGGCGTCGAGGCGGTCCTCGATCTGCGCGCGCGCCGGCGTCGAACGGTCGGGCAGCGACCACAGGTTGCCGAACACGCGCGTGGCCAGGATGTGCGCCGGCGTGGCCACCGCCTGCGGCGGGGTCTGCACCGCCGCCGCCATCTGCGCCAGGCGTTCGCGCGGCGGGGTGGCGCCCAGCGCCCACAGGGTGATTTCGCTGCTGCGCGCCACGCCCACCGGGGTGCCGAAGCCTTTTTCGTAATCCTCGTAGGTGATGTCGAGGCCCTGCAGCTCTTCGGCGTGGGTATCCATGCCCATGCCGTCGTGGTAGAAGCGCAGGTCCATCGCCGGCGCGTCGGGCGAATACATCCAGAGCGTGACCTGGGCCGCATCCGTATGGGCGTTGCGCACGTCGAGCCCGGTCGGGTGGCGCTGCCAGAAGTCGCGCAGGCCAAAGGCGACGCCGCCGCGGGTGCCGCCGATGTAGCCCAGGCCCGGTGCGCGCCGGCCCCAGGCCGCGTCGACCCAGCCATGGCCGGCCTTGGTGCGCTTGCGGATGCGGAAGCTGTCGGCCGACAGCTGCGACAGCGAATAGTCGCCCCAGGCCGGCACCAGGTGCAGGTTCTTGCGTACGCGCTCGGCGATTTCCGGCGTGGCCAGCCCGGCCAGCTGCGCCTTGCGCACCGCCTCGCCCGGATCGCGGCGCAGGCCGGTGAGGTTGCGTACGCCTTCGGCCCAGAGGCCGCCATCCTCGCCGCCGAAGCGCACGTGGCGGTTGTGCGGCTCGTCGGCCAGCGGTACCGCCAGGCGCAGGCCGATGCCGCGCACGAAATCCTTCGCTTCGTCACCGTCGAAGACGAAGGTGTGCATGATGCGCACCGATTCGGCGCCGGCGTAGAAATACAGGCGCAGCGTGAAGGGCAGCCAGCTTCTCCCGCCATCGGCGGCGCGATGGCGGCCTTCGACCTTGAGCACGCTGCGCACCGGGCCGCGCTGCTCGACCGTCACGCGCGCGACTTCGCTCTGGAAAGCGCTCTGGCGCGTGCTGCCGTTCGTGCCGTCCGGCTGGTCGTCGCACAGGGCCACCAGGTGGCCGTTGCGGGCGATGACCTGTCCACCACGGCGGATGGCGCCAATGATGTCGGCGCCCTTGCGCGGCACCGTGCAGGCGATGACGCCGGTATCGACGACGATGGCGTCAGGCCGCTCGTCGAGCGTGACGGTCTGGCCCGCCTTGGCGCGCGCCGGCGTGCCCGGTTTCAGCGACAACTGTGCGGGCAAGCCGTCGCGCGACGGTAGCGCATGGGCGGTCCATTTCAGCGAGCCGTCGGGCCAGAATGCGGTCGGCCAGCTCTGGCAGGGAATTTCGGCGCCGCCGGCGGCTGACAACACGAAAGCCTGGTCGCGCCGCAGCGCGCCGCGCGGCCAGGGCACGCCGAAGGTGCTGCCGGTGCCAAGCGCGGGCGCGCCGTCCAGCCAGCCGAGGGCGACCGCGCCCGGGTCAGCCGGCGCGGCGGATGCGGGCGCGGTGGCGGCGAGGCCGCCCAGCGGCAGCGCCGCGGCCAGCGCGCCGGTCTTGAAGAAACTGCGGCGGGACAGTGGCGCCATCTCAGCTGCCGGCCTTGACGCTGACGCTCAGCGGCGCGCGCAGGCGCGCCGCTTCCTCGGCCACGTGGCGCTCCCAGTCGGCGCGGGTGGCGAACGGGCTGCCGCGGGTCCAGGCGGCACCGACGTGGTAGCGCAGCGGCTGGCCGGAGACGACCGGCGCCGTCACCAGGCCATTGCGCTCGTCGCTGGTGATGCCGCTGGCAGTCGGCACGATCACGGCCACGCCGAAGTCGCCGAAGCTGCGCTGCGTTACCCACTGCACCAGACTGCCGTCGGCGCGCTTGTCGCTGAAATCGACTTTCACTTCCTGGCCCTTGTCGCTCGGCTTCTTGTTCAGGCCCACGGCCGCCGTCAGCTGCGCCGGACCGGTAAAGGTGAAGGTGCTGTCGATGCGGTCGAAGTAGCGGCCGGCGTCGACGGTGAAGCGTTTTACTTCGGCCACCTTGGTGCCGGCGGCGTCCCAGGCGTCGTAGTGCAGTTCGAAGACGGTGCGCACCGGGCCGTTGGCGAGGATCTTCCAGCTCTTGAAATTGGTGCCGACGAACAGGCGCTTGCCGTCCCAGATGCCGGTGCCGCCGGCGCCGCGGGTCGGGCCGACGTTGTACATGTCGATGCCTTCGCCTTCGTCGACGTGGTAGTGGTCGTGGCCGATGTTGTACCAGCGGTCGACGATCGGGTAGGGCACCCGCTTGAACCAGATATCGAGGCCGCTGGTGGACAGCACTTCCTTGTCGCTGCCCGGCGGCGCCGGGGCGGCCAGGGCGGGGCCGTAGGTGCGGTGCGCGAATTTGTCGTTTTCCCAGGCGAAGTCGTCGAGGCGTTCCTGCACGAAGCGCGCATAGGTCTTGGGCGGGAACGGCGGCACGGTGGCGCCGGCCTTTTCGATCGTGAACGTGGCGATCTTTTCGCCCGGCGCGAAGTCGTGCTGGAACAGCAGTTCGCCATAGGCCGCGCCGGCCATGGTCGGGTCCTTGGCCATCGGCGACAGGTTGGTGACCTGGTAGGGAATCGTGCGGCCGGCGCCGTCCTTGACGACGATCTGCTGCGCCAGCGCGCGCGGCAGGCCCGCCGCCACCTGGCTCCAGGGGATAGCGATGATTTCGCCGGGACGGGCGATGTCGAGGGTGTGGCTGGCGCTGACGGCCAGGCGTTCGGCCGCATGCGCAGGCACGGTGGCGTTGGCTGCCAGCAGGGCGGCGGCGAGGATGGGCAACGAGAAGCGTGGATTCATGTTCATTGTGCGGTTGAAGATTGAACGGATGCGGGGCTGCCTGGGGCCATGCCTTCGCCGAGGAAGAAGCTGGGGTGGGGCGGCTGGTTGTAGCCGGCGTTCTGGGCGGCCACCTGCACGCGGTACTGCGGGTCGTGCATCAGGGTCGGGATGCGGTGCGTCGTGGGCGTGGTGGTGGAAAATACCAGCAGGGCGTCGTCGGCGCTGCTGCGCCAGACGACTTCCTCGCGCCAGTCGCCGAACAGGTCGGCCGACAGCACCGGGTTCGACTTGGTGCCGTTGTTCGAGGCCGCGCCGAAGCGCGCGCCGTCGAGCACCGGTTCGAGGCGCTGCGCCTGCGGACTCCACTTGTCGATGCGGGTACCGTCGAGCGATTCGCGCAGCAGGTCGCCATCCCACCAGAGGCCGAAGTTCAGCGAGCGCGGACGCTTCGGCGAAATCTGCACGCCGGTGGCGCTCATCAGGCCGCCGACGCTGGCCCAGCACTCGTTGCCGGGCCAGGCGGGATCGATATCCATGCAGGCGCCGCGGCCGACGTCGCTACCCTGGCCATCGACGCGCCACAGCACGCGGCCGCTGGCGGCGTCGTGCATCTCGGCGCCGTGGCCGCGGTAGCAGGCCGGCGACTCGTGCACCATGAAGACCTGCAGCCCTGCTTTACCCGGATCGTGGCGGCCGACGTGCAGGGCGTCGCCATGGCACAGGCCCGTGCTGTACAGCAGGCGGCCGGTGCTGGCAATGGTGGCGGCGCCGTAGACGATGTCGTCGCGGCCATCGCCGTCGGCATCGGCCACCGCCATCCAGTGCGCGCCCTGGCCGGCGGCGGCGCCATTGCCTTCGTCCTTGCTGTCGAAGACCCAGCGCCGCGTGAGTTTGCCGTCGCGCCAGTCCCAGGCCGCCAGCACGGCGCGCGTGTAGTAGCCGCGCGCGAAGACCGCGCTCGGGCGCGTGCCGTCGAGGTAGGCGACGCCGCCGAGGAAGCGGTCGACCCGGTTGCCGTAGGCGTCGCCCCAGCTCTGCACCTCGCCGCGCGGCGGCGTGTAGTCGGTGCTGGCCAGGGCGGCGCCGCTGCGGCCGTCGAACACGGTGAGGTATTCGGGACCGGCGAGCACGTAGCCATCCTTGTTGCGGTGGTCGGCGCCGGCCGTGCCGATCACTTTGCCGCCGCCGTCGACGCTGCCGTCGGCCGTCTTCATCATGACTTCGGCGCGGCCGTCGCCGTCGAAATCGTAGGCGAGATAGGTCGTGTAGTGGGCGCCGGCGCGGATGTTGGGGCCGAGGTCGATGCGCCACATGAACGTGCCGTCGAGGCGGTAGGCGTCGACCAGGGTGGGGCCGGTATGGCCGCGGTGCGAATTGTCGTGGGCGTTGGTCGGCTGCCATTTGACCAGCAGCTCGTAGCTGCCGTCGCCGTCGAGGTCCGCGGTCGAGCCGTCGTTGACGACATAGGTGTAGGCTTGGCCGTCCGGCGTGGTGCCGCCGGCCGGTTTGCGCAAGGGGATGCGCAGGAAGGGCTGGTTCCAGGCCGCCGCCGGCTTGCCCGCTTCCTGGGTTTCGACGCCGTCGCGCACGGGCCGCAGGCTGTAGCTGGCCGCCGCGTTGGCGCCGGCGTCGACGAAGTTGGTGACGCCCAGCGGCGCCTTGTTGACGCGCACGCCGTCGCGGTACAGGTTGAAGGCGAGGGTGGCGGGTTCGCTGCCGAGGGCGCGCCAGCTGACGAAGTTGCCGGCCTCGGTGTGGATTGCGACCAGGCCGCGGTCCAGTTTTTCGAGTTGCCTGGCGGGTGCGGGCGCGGCGCAGGCACTGGAGGCCAGGGTGAGCAGGCCGAGTCCTGCGATGGTTGCAATCTTCATGGAGGCGGGGAGGGTGGCAGGTTATTCCGGTCGAGTATTCATTTAGGGGCTGGATGGTGTCAACATTTGCCGCCCCGGCCCGGCCATTTAATCAGGCGCTTGAGCGTTCGGCGCGGGCGTCAATACGGCTGCGGCGATCAAGCGGGTGATTATTCGCGGCGCGTAGCGGCATCCCGGGCGCCACGGCGTTGACACGAACGGCCGCGCTGCTTTCTACTCGACGGTCAGTCAACCCAATCACCAGCTGCGCAATCCATGATCATCTCGTCCGCCACCGATTTCCGCGAAGCCGCCCGCCGCAAGCTGCCGCCTTTCCTGTTCCATTACCTCGATGGCGGCGCCGGCGCCGAGCAGACCCTGCGCGCCAACGTCGGCGACCTGCAGGCGGTCAAGTTGCGCCAGCGCGTGCTGCGCGGCGCCGAGCAGCTCGACCTCGGCGTCAACCTGTTCGGCGAACACTACGGCTTGCCGATCGCGCTGGCGCCGATCGGCCTGGCCGGCATGTACGCCCGCCGCGGCGAGGTGCAGGCGGTGCGCGCCGCCTGCCGCGCCAACATCCCCTTCATCCAGTCGACGGTCTCGGTCTGCCCGCTGGCCGAAGTGGCGGCGCAAGCCTCGCACCCGATCTGGTTCCAGCTGTACGTATTGAAGGACCGCGCCTTCATGCGCGACGTCATGCGCCGTGCCTGGGAGCTGGGCGCGACCAACCTGGTGTTCACGGTCGACATGCCGGTGCCGGGCGCACGCTATCGCGACGCCCACAGCGGCATGAGCGGACCCTACGGCCCGCTGCGGCGCGTGGTGCAGTCGCTGCTGCATCCGCAATGGGCGCTCGACGTCGGCGTGTTCGGCCGTCCGCACGACCTCGGCAACATCTCGGCCTACCGCGGCCATGCGACCGGCCTGGCCGACTACATCGGCTGGCTGGGCGCCAACTTCGATCCCGAAATCGCCTGGCGCGACCTGCAATGGATCCGCGACGAGTGGAAGGGCAAGATGATCATCAAGGGCATCCTCGACCCGGACGACGCCCGTGACGCGCTCGCTTTCGGCGCCGACGGCATCGTGGTCTCGAACCATGGCGGGCGCCAGCTCGACGGCGCCATGTCGACGGCCGAGGTGCTGCCGGCGATCGCCGCGGCCCTGAAGGGCAAGCTGACCATCTTCGCCGACGGCGGCGTACGCACCGGCACCGACGTGTTCCGCATGCTGGCGCTGGGCGCCGACAGCGTACTGATCGGGCGCGCCTTCGTGTATGCGCTGGCGACCGCCGGGCAGGCGGGCGTGGAAAAGCTGCTGGCGATCATGGAAAAGGATATCCGCACCAACATGGTGCTGACCGGGGTGAAGTCGGTGGCCGAGATCGGACCGGAGTTGCTGGCGCGGTGACAAAGGGGCGGCGGGTCGTTTTTGCAACATTGTTGTATTTACTGCGCGCCCCGCGATTTCATAAATTGTGCGTGTATTCCCGCCAAAATGCGCTCAGAATGATTTTTTTTCATGGGTAGACCTGCGCTCGCGTAAAGACCGCGGTCACCGGATGTGTTTCCGAATCATGTCGATCAGGCCGGGCGCCGATCGACGACGATGTGGAGGATCATCATGCCCGCCCCGTTCAAACGCATCAGCCTCGAGCAATTCTCCGCATTGCTCGACCGCTTTCCATTCTCCCGCGCGATCGACGCCGTCCACATGCACCATACGTGGCGGCCCGACCACCGCCAGTTCGCCGGCCACGACTCGATTGTCGGCATGTGGAAATTCCATACGGAGCACAACGGCTGGTCCGACATCGCCCAGCACATCACCATCGACCCCGAAGGCGGCATTTGGCTGGGCCGCGACTGGAACATGCCGCCGGCCAGCGCCAGGGGCCATAACGGCGACCACCGTGCCGGACCGTTCATGTTCGAGATGATCGGCGACTTCGACGTTGGCCGCGACCGCTTCGAAGGCGCACAGCGCGCGACGGCGATTGCGGTCGTGGCGCTGGTGCAGCAATGCTTCGACCTGGCGCCGGACAGCCTGAAATTCCACAACATGTTGTCGGGGAAGACCTGCCCGGGCAGCAGCATCGACTACGCGCAGGTGCTGGAGGAGGTCGGGCGCGAACGCCGCGCGCTGGCGCGCCGCAACCGGGCCTTGCCCGACACCGCGCCGCCCTTCCACCGCGATTTCCAGGAAACCGGCTTCGACATCGCCGCGATGTTCGACGCGCCGCGTGGCGAGCGCTGCGTCATGACCGCCTTCGAGGCCGATGCCGATGCCTGCACCCATCATTACCATGACGGCGCGGCGGGCGATCCACACGCCGGGCGCGGTTCGGTTGCGGGTTCGGTTGCGGCGCCGGCGGCGGTGCGGGCGCAGCAACTGGACCTGCGCCCGCACCTAATCAACCTGTCGATGGGCGAACTCTCGGGCGGCGGCGCCTGGACCACCACCCGCGCCGACGTCGCCGCGATGTTCGACGAGCATCTGCCGCGCGCGCTAGAGCGCGCCCGTGCCGCGGGAAAACCCTTGCGGCTGATGTTCCAGGCGCATGGCGGCCTGAACGACGAGGCGACCGGCCTGGCGATTGCCCGCAAGAGCGTGGCCTGGTGGCTGGAGAACGGCATCTATCCGGTTTATTTTGCCTGGGAGACGGGGCTGTTCGAGAGCATCGGCCAGTTGCTGCGGCGGGCGGTGTCCGGCAAGCGCGACTTCGCCGACTTCACCAGCGACCCGCTGATCCAGGAGACCGTGCGCCTGCTCGGGGCGCCCAAGATCTGGGGCGTGATGAAGCAGAACGCGCAGGCGGCGTCCTGGCCCGACACGCTGGGAAGCGCGCGGCAGGTGCATCCCGAGCGCCAGGGCGGCGCTCACCTGGTGGCCCAGCAGCTCGCCGCGTTTTGCCGGCGCCATGGCCAGGACGTGGAACTGCACGCCGTCGGGCACAGTGCGGGCGCGATCTTCCATGCGTGGTTCATCCCTTGCGCGCTGCAGCTGGGGGTGCCGCGCTTCCGTTCGCTGCACCTGATGGCGCCGGCGCTCCGGGTCGACCTGTTCAAGGAAAAGCTGGCCCCGCTGTTGGGCCAGCAGGCCGGCATCGGCGACCTGACCGTGTACACGATGCGCGACGAACTCGAGGCGCGCGACGACTGCGCGCGGATCTACCGCAAGTCCCTGCTGTACCTGATCTTCCATGCGCTCGAGCCGCAGCGCAAGACGCCGATCCTCGGCCTGGAAGAGAACCTGCGCGCCGACAGCGACTTGAGCCGCTTGTTCGGGCTGAGCGGCGGCGCCGGCAGGGCCGGGGTCATCTGGTCGCGCACGCAGGCGGTCAAGGGCGCCAGCGCCAGCAATGCCACCTCGCACGGCGGCTTCGACGACGATGCGGCGACCATGGGCAGCATCGCGCGCCGCATCCTGGGCCGGCAGGACCACGAAGCCATCGTCGAGTACACGCCGGCTGGAGATGCGGCGCGCGGCGCGCAGTGGGGGCCGGCAGTGCCCGATACCTCCGGCCCGATCATGGTCAGCATGGCGCAGCATGGCCGGCGCGACGACGACATCCGCAGCGGCGCGGAGCAGGGCACGCGACGGGCGCTGTGCGTCGGCATCAATGCCTACGCCGAGCGTCCGCTGGCGGGCTGCCTGGCGGACGTCGAATCCTGGAGCCGGGTGCTGGGCGAGGCCGGGTTTGCCGTCGCGCGCCTGCTCGACGCGGAGGCCACGCGCGCCAACATCGTGGCCCGGCTCGAGAGCATGATCGCGGCTAGCCGCAAGGGCGACGTCATCGTGTTCCAGTATGCCGGACACGGCACGCGGCTGCCGGACCAGAACGCGGACGAAATGGACGCGCTGGACGAAGCCCTGGTTCCCTACGATTACGAAACCGGCGCATTCCTGCTCGACGACGACCTCGGCCAGATCTACGCGCGCCTGCCCGATGGCGTGAACCTGTCCTGCTTCATGGATTGCTGCCACTCGGGCGACAACGCGCGCCTTCTCTTTGCCGAGGGCGACGAGCGCCCGCGCTTCCTGCCGCCCAGCGCGGCGATGATCGATGCCCATCGCCGCTATCGCGAAAAGACGTCCGGCGACGGCAAGCGTGCTTTTGCGGCTGGTCTCGAGGCGAAACCGACCTTCGAAGTGAGCTTCGCCGCCTGCAGCCCGACCGAGTCCGCCTGGGAAAGCCAGGGGCAGGGGGCGTTCACAGTGAAGGCGACCGCGATCCTGGCACAGGGATTCGATGGGCTGAGCAACGGCCAGTTCATCGAGCGGGTGCGGGCCGACTTCGGCGACGACGCGCGCCAGCACGTCCAGCTCGACAGCAGTCACCGCGGCGCGCCCAAGCGATTGTTGTTGCAGCCCCTGGCCGACGCGCCCGTAACGGAAGCAAGCCGGGTCGACACCGACGTTGGAGCCGAAGTGGGAGCCGAAGTCGGAGCCGATGCTGGTACCAGCGTCGGCCAGCTGGTGGAGCTGTTGCAGCGGGTCGAACAGCTGCTGCAACAGGCGCAGCCGCAACTGTCGCGCGTGAAGGGCTGGGGGCGCCCGAACGGCGGCCTGCAGGTGCCGCCGCCGCAGTCGCTGCAGAGCAGCGGCGAGCAAAACCGGTAAGCGCGCATGGCGAGCGGCCAGGCGGAGCACGACAGTTCGACCACGCAGGCCGCGGCCGCGCAAGCGCAAAGCCGCGACGGCGCGGCCGGACCGCGCCTGCCCGTGCCCGAATCTGCGCCAAGTTCGGTGCCTGGTGAAGACGATGGGTTCGGGGTGCGCTTTGGCGTGGCGCCCGCGGTGACGCGCGAAGTCGCCACCCCGTTCGCACGCAAGGGCGGCGACCCGCTGTACCGTCCGCTGAAGGTCTTCACCAGCGACCCGGCCGCGTCGCGCATGGAGGCGGCCGTGGCCCAGATCAACGTGCCCTACGAACCGCTGGCGCCGGGGCCGGTCGGCAGCTTCTTCAAGGTCAGCAGCGATGATCCTCAACAGAATGTTCAGTATCAGGCCGCCGACCTGAACGATTCCTGCGTATTGATGGCCGGCGGCTACGCGCCTTCGCCGTCGGAGCCGCGTTTTCACCAGCAGATGGTGTATGCCGTCTGCAGCAGCGTGTATGCGGTCTTTCGCGGGGCGCTCGGGCGCCATGTCGCCTGGGGCTTCCGGCGCGCGCACGATCCGGCGCGGCTCGAACTGCGGCCCTTCGCCTTCAAGGGCGCGAATGCCTGGTACGACAAGGACGAAGGCGCATTGTGCTTCGGTTACGACGTGGCGCCGCAGCGCAATGTGGGAAACCGCACGCTGCCCGGCGGTTACGTCTTCACCTGCCTGTCGCACGACATCATCGCGCATGAGGTAACGCACGCGCTGCTGGACGGCCTGCGCGCGCATTTCAGCAGCCCCACCGGTCCCGACGTCGCGGCCTTTCACGAAGGGTTCGCCGACCTGGTCGCGATCTTCCAGCGCCTGAGCTACCGCGAACTGGTGAAAACGGCGTTGCGCAAGGCGCGCGGACGGCTCGACCAGGCGCCGTTGCTGACCAACCTGGCGCACCAGCTGGGCCATGCGCTGGAACTGGAGGCGGCCCTGCGCAGCGCGCTGTCGCGAGAGCCGCCGGACGGCTACGACCCGGACGCCGAACCGCACAGGCTGGGCCAGGTCCTGCTGTGCGCCGTGTTCGAGGCCTACCTGGTCGTGTTCGGGCGCAAGGCCGCGCCCTTCCTGCGCCTGGCCAGCAACGGCACCGGGATCTGCCCGCCGGGCGACCTGCCGGCCGACCTGGTCGACCTGCTCGCGCATGCGGCCAGCGCGCTGGCCGGCCACTTCCAGTCGCTCGTCATTCGCGCCATCGATTACTGCCCGCCGGTGAACATCACCTTCGGCGAATTCCTGCGCGCGCTGGTGACGGCCGATTACGACCTCGTCCCCGACGATCCCTGGGGCTACCGCGAAGCCCTGATCGATGCCTTCGCGCGGCGCGACATCTACCCGCGCCACGTGCCCACGCTGGCCGAGGATGCGCTGCTGTGGCGCCCGCCGCGGCGCGCCATGCCGCCGGTCGCCGGGCTCGCAGCCGCGCACCTGATGTTCGACGGCGACATGGCCGCCGGCGCGTCGCCTGCGGAGTTGACCAGGCAGGCGCGCGCGCTGGGCGAGTTCGCCACGCGATCGCAGCACCTGCACGAGTTCGGCCTCGTCTCACAGGGCGAAGCTGCGGCGCTCGGCGGCACGGCCGACTTGCCGATGGTGGAATCGTTGCGCAGCGCGCGCCGCGCGGGTCCCGATGGGCAGATCGCCTGCGACCTGGTCGCCGAGATCACGCAGCGCGTGACGATCCGGCCGACGCCGGGCGAGCCGGGTTATACCCTGGTCGGCGGCGCCACCGTCATCCTCGGCCCGAAAGGCGAGATCCGCTACCTGATCTCGAAGAGCGCAGCCGGCGGCGAACGCCTGCAACGGCGGCGCGCCTTCCTGCAGTCCGCGCAGGGCAGGAAATTCTGGCGTATCGATGGCGCCGCGTATGTGGAGAACGCATCGCTGTATGCGGCATTGCACCTGCCCGCTGGTACGCCTGCCGTCACGGGTGCTGCAACCTGACCCATCGCGCGTCGTGAAACCATCCCAGCATTACCGTCATGATCGGCGCTCATCCTACAGGCATGAATGTGTGGTAAGCGTTGGATTTTTATTGGTCCACAAGCGCCAAGCTGATCGCTGACGTAGCAGAATAGATGCATTGCCTCGATGGCATGCGAATCCATCTTTCATAACGATGCGAGGTGCTCAATGGCTAAACGCACACCCTCTGCCGCAACCATTCTGGCCCGCACGGCCGGCGGTCCTCATTTTGTCGCAAGTTTTCAAACGCATATGATGCAAGGCGATCATGTCCCCGGCGCCGGCGCGCATTCCGGCCTGCACAGTCTCAATACAGCCGCTGCACAGTATCCGACGCTGGTCCAGACGCTGGTCGCCGCCGACGCCAGGGTTCCCCTCATCCATGCTTCCGATGTCAACCTGAGACCGGGAAAAGCGCCAAAACGTAGTTCATTTTTCCCCGCCACGATGAATTGGGCCGGCATTCACGCTGCCGTTACCGAAGCCTGGCGCGACAACAAGATTTACTCGCCCGACTCGGTGGTGTATGCCGAACTGGCAGCCGCATACAATTTAAGCTGGGTTGGTCTGGCAGCCATCAACGGGTACAAAGTCTGGATCGGCAGCACTCGCCCGGGTACCGCGAATAATCCCATCGAGACCGCGTTCCCGGCAGTGAACCACAAGTTCTTTTGACGACGGATTGGCTGCTGTATTAGCGCGGCTGCAAGCAAGAGGTTTTGCCAGGCGCTCTCGAACGTTGGCAGCGATCTTGACGGCATTTCGGGCCGGCCCCCACGCCGTGTATAAAACACGCGCACCAAGACGTCCCGCCAGATGCGCGGCCAGTACGTCGGGCGCCGCCGTCTTGCGCTCCCCGCTCTCGAAATACGATAGCGCCGGCCCGATCTGGTCCAGGCAGGTGAAAGCCAGGTTCAAGCTCACTGCGACGCTGGGCTGGAGCAGGGCATCGGCGTAGTCGGCGCGCACGGACTGCTCCAGCACGTCCAGGTCGAGATGGGCGAAGCGCAGGTTTCCCTGGAATTCGTTCGGAATGTTGGTGTCGTCGCGAATGCCCGGATAGGGTTTGGCGGGAAGCTCGTTGGCCAATGGGCCGGCGCCATGGCGCGTCAGGTAGGCGCGGCTGACGTAGGTGACGTCGAGCGCGGCGATGCCGGCTTCGGCGGCGACGTCCAGTGCATTGCGGATACCGGTGTGCGACCGCGTCACATACGGGAATGCGCCGCGGTCCTGGTCGAGCAGCAGGCCTTGCGCGCCCTCGAAGACGACGTGCCCGAAATCGGCCAGCAGGCCAGGGCGCGCCAGCTGCGTCGCGCGGGAAAACTGCATGGCGGCGTGGGCATAGTGCTGCAGGGCGCTGTCGCTGGCGAGCCATTCGGCGCTGTGGCCGTCCAGGGCGGCGATGCCGAGGCTGGCCAGGCGCCGCGGCACGTAGCCGCGCCGGATCGCGCCGAGCCGGTGCAGCAGGTAGCCGGCGCCCTGGCGCAGGTCGGCCATCGTCAAGGCGAAATCGGGGTCGAGATTGCGCTCGATGGTCTCGCCGATGCCCATGCCGCAACTGCCGTGGCGGCCCTTGCCGCGGTGGCGCTCGACGGCCTGGTTGATGAGGATGTCGTAGAGCGTCGACAGCGGCGCCCGTTCATCCACGAACACGCGTGGCGGCGCGGGCAGGATGGCCGCTTCCTTGAAAAACAGCGCCGGGTTGCACACGAAGTGGCGCGACAGGAAGGTGGCTGCGCCGGCCAGCGCGCCGCTGCCGACGTGCGAGAACACATGGCGCCTGCCGCCGGGCGTAACAACGGTATGGCCGGCCTGGGCGCCGCCGTTGAAGCGCACCACGATGCCGTCCTCTCCCGCCGGGGCGACGTGGTAGTCGGTCATCAAGCCCTTGCCTTCGTCGCCGTAGTTGGCGCCGATGACGGCGTTCGCGGTTCGCTGCATCATCGTCAGAACCGCACCAGGCCGAGCAGTTTCCTGGCCGGGCTGGCCGGCAGCGCCCCGAGCGCATGCGCGACCACCACCGAGGTGTCGCCCGACCAGCTCTTCGCCACCGTGTCGCGGTCGCGCCCCTCGTTGACTTCGATCGCCGAGACCACGACTTCGGCCAGCCGGCGGTAATCTTTGAGCCGCAGCACGCGCTGCCCGAGCAGGGCGTTCCACTTCTTCAGCACCTTCGGCAGGTAGGCGCGCGCATGGTTGCCTTCCTCGACCACGACGTGGAACACGTGGTACATGCGCGAGACCAGCGTCAGCAGTTCATGCACCGACAGGTCGCGCTGCAGCGAGTCGCCGAAGACGGCCCGCGCGTGCGAGGCCAGCAGTTCTTCCGGCGGTTCCTCGTCGCCGACGGTGAACAGGTAGCCCTTCTTGTTGCGCTTTTCGAAGCAGTCGATCTGCGTGTGCTGGGCGGCGAAATACCAGGGCAGGTGATAGCCCTCATGGCTGTTGCCGCCGCCGCCTTTCTCCAGCCAGATCATCTTGAGCTGGTCGGCGATGCGGATATCGGCTTCGAACTGCGTGGTCTGCAGCGGCGCCGCGTCGCAGTAGGAGTCGCCGACGCCGCAGGCGAGGATGTGCGGATCGGACACCGGTTTGCGCTTGAGGATTTCCTCGACCAGCGTGCCCAGTCCCTCGCGCGCCATCGTGTCGGCGATCACGCCCATCGAGCCGGTCACGTCCAGCGCGATGATGATCGCGTTCGACGCCGGATTGGCGAGCGAGTCGCGCGACTCGCGATTGACCCCGTACGGATTCAGGGTCGGGTGCATGCCCGACGAGGTAAAGATTTCTTCGGTGCGTTTGCCGACCGTCGCCTTGGAGGCCCGTTTCCAGTCGTCCGCATCCCAACGCATTCCACCCATGGTGTTCTCCTAAATAGATGTCACTGATAGATATCGCTTTGTGTGAGCGGCAGTTCGGCGAAGCGACGTGCGCCGAAACTGTCATGCAGGACCTGGGTACGCCAGGTCCGGTATTCTTCGATGGGATCGTTCGACGCGGGCAGCCGCAGCCAATCGGTCATGGCGGCCCTGGCGCCGCTTTCCCGTGCCAGGCGCATGCCGCTGATGTCACCCAGCAGCTCGCGGCCAATCGCGCGTACCAGCTCCAAGTCGGTGCGGATGTCGGCCTGCCGCATATCGAGCAGGTCGTGCGGCGCCCACTCGAGCGTGCGTGCCGGCGCCGCGGCCATGCGCTCGCCGTTGCGCGCGGCATACCACCAGCCGCCCAGCACGGCCACGCTGTGTTCGACCGGCGAGATGAAGCAGGTATCGGGCGATAAGGCGTTGTGGGTGATGCCCGCGTACTGGAAATAGCAGCACAGGTTCAGGAGCGCGCTGACCACCCAGGCGACGTGGCGCGGGTCCATGCGCCCGCCGAAGTGGTCAAGCACGTCGCGCAGCAGCAGGAGCTCGGGCGCCTTGCGCATGACGACGACATACGCGGTCCCGGTCTGGAAGGCGCCGGCGAAAGGGAAGGCCGGCAGGTGGCGCGCAATCTGTTCGCGCATGCCGGCGTCGGCGTAGCGCAGGTCCCTGATCGTGCGCTCGGCACGCCCGACCAGGTCGGCATGGGCAGCGTCGACCTCGAAAGCGACGACGCTCGCGGCCACATACATGCCGCCCAGCTCGAAGCGGTGGCGGCGCAGGTAATTGATCTCCCAGGCCTTGCCATCGATCGCGGCAAACCGCAGCGTGCCGCCGCAGGGCCAGTCGCCGAGCGCAATCCGTTCCGCCGCTTGATCGAACATGCGTCCGATATGCTGGAACACGGCCAGCGCGTCCGCATCGGCACTGCGGTCCGGATGCCACCGCATCGCCAGCAGGCGGTAGGCTTTCTTGACGTCCTCGATGCCGCCTTGGAACAGGCGCTCGGGCTGGTCCTCGGGAATCGCCAGCAATGCGGCGGCAGACAGGCTTGCAAGGTCAGTGATCATGCTCGTTTCCTCCATCGATAAGGCCATCGTAGCATGTTTCGCGTAAAATGCAACTAACAACAAACAAAAATTGGACCATGAAAATTCTGTCCTGTGTGCAACTACGTCAAGCTATCGTATGATCCTGACGTTAATGTCTGCTGACAATGATCATGAATCAATATGAAGACCCGCTGGCGCTGGTCGATGTGGCGCTTTTCACCATCCAGGAAGGGCGCCTGTCGCTGCTGCTTGCCACGCGCAAGAACCCGGACGAGCCGTATTGCGGTGCGCTGGCGCTGCCGGGCGGCGTCATCCATACGGACGAGGACGAGGATGCGCAGGCGGCGGCGCGGCGCGTCGTGCGCACCAAGCTCGGCTTCGATCCGCCTTACCTGGAGCAGCTCTACACCTTCTCCGGCCGCCTGCGCGACCCGCGCCGCTGGTCGCTGTCGGTCGCCTATTACTCGCTGGTGCCGGAAGGCGTGCTCGCCGAAACGCGTATCGCAGGGCTGGAATTCGTGGCGGCCGACAGCATCCCGCAACTGCCGTTCGACCACAATGCCATTGCCGACATGGCCATTCGCCGCCTGCGCAACAAGTCGACCTATTCGTCGCTGCTGACCTTCCTCCTGCCGCCGGCGTTCACGATTCCCGAACTGCATGCGGTGTACGAACAGGTGACCGGTTCGGCGACCAACATCGCCGCGTTTCGCAAGAAGGTGCTGGACGAGGACATCATCGAGCCGACCGGCGAGCGGCGCACAGGGGGGCAGCACCGGGCGCCGGATCTGTACCGGCGCAAGGGGAGTGGGGTGCAGGAGTTGAAGCGGACGATTTAGGGGGCCTGCGAAACCTGTTGCTTGCCCGGATGGGAGCAGTCTCGTCGACTTGGCCATACGCCTTTAACAGCAATCGCATGGTGGCATGGATATTTCCTCCTGCAACTACAGTCCATAACAGCAGCATAGCAGCGGGCATCTTCTGCTTTTGTCAACACAGCCTGGGGCCACAACCACAGTCCGAAGCGAATGCGCTAAACTGGTTGCATTGACCATATTTGAGCAAGGGAGGGTGTGATATGAACCCCATCATCAAAGAAGGCACGACCGGCGAATCGATCGAAACAGCCCCGCGTCCCGAAGAAGCGCTGGCCCAGGCGCGCGCGCGCCGCCTGGCTGCGCTGAAGGCAGCAGAGGGTATGTGGGCAGACCGGACGGACATCCCTTTGGACGGCGTCAAGGCCCAGGAGCAACTGAGGGCTGAATGGCACTGATCCTGTTTGACACCAACATCTTCATCGACATGCTTGGTGGCTGCAAGCAGGCGACCACCGAGCTTTCCAGCTATGACTTCCCCGCCATTAGTGCAGTGACCTACATGGAACTGCTCGCCGGCGCCATCGTCAGACCGAATGAAAAACCCATCCTCTACGTGCTGCTGGCCGAGTTCCAGGTCATCCAGATCGACCAGATGGTGATGGAGCGTGCGATCGAGATTCGCGGTACAAGCCTCGTCACCGGTCCCAGGATAAAGCTGCCTGATGCGATCATCGGTGCGACTGCTGCAACCTACAGAATGCCCATTGTCACCCGCAACCCAAAGGACTTTCAGTGGGAGGGCATCGACGTGCATGTTCCGTACGACTACGATTCCACCACCGGGGCGGTCACGAACGTGCGCCCCACGTTCACCGCGTTCAGGCCGAGGCCGACGCTTACCCGCATCAGGTAGGCAGGCTCAAAAGGCCTTGGCCAAGGAAGATTTCCACGGCGTGTTCTTTCACGATCGACAGACTGCTTCGGCGAAAAGCGGGCGTTGAGCAAAGCGCAATCGCGAATGTGCAGCGGCTGAAGACCTATCTCCAGGCAGGCCTCTGCTACACTGATTCGTTCACTCAACCAGCATAGCGCACCCGATTGATCCAGACTCCCGCTCCCGAGGACTTGCCGCCCGTGCTTGCCGGTCCTGTCCTGCGCCGCCTCGAACCGGGCCGCCTGGTGCTGTGGCTGGTTGGCAGCGCGCAGCTCGACCTGACGCTGGTATTGGCGCCGGGGGACGGCGCGCCGCGGCGGCTGGCGCTGGATGCGCGCAACTGTCGGGTTGTGCGCATCGGCCGCCACGCCTGCGTCCACCTGATCGACGTCGTGCTGCCGGAAGCGCTGCCGCAGGACACGCTCATCGAGTACGACCTGCTGGTCGCGCAAGGCGATGGCACCGCGGCCGGCATCGCGCACTGGGCGCCACATCTGCTGCATGCCGGGGCGACGCGGCCGAACTTCGTCCTGCGCAGCCGCAGCGACAATATCCTGTTCGGCTCGTGCCGCAAGCCGCATCATCCCGCGCCGGACGGCCTGGCGCGCGCCGACGCCCTGCTGGCCGACCATCTCGAACGCGCCGACGAGCGGCCCGCCATGCTCATGCTGTGCGGCGACCAGGTGTATGCCGACGACGTCGCCGGGCCGATGCTGGCGGCGATCCATGCGCTGATCCGGCGCCTGGGCCTGTATGCCGAATGCCTGGACGGCGCGGTGGTCGACGACAGCGAGGCGCTCTACCGCCACCCGGCCAGTTACTACCGGCGCGAAGAGCTGCTGCCTGCGTTCAGGTCCAACGACGCGCTGCGCGACCGCTTCTTCGGCGGCAGCGAAAAGCCGATCTTCACCACCGCGAATGCGCACAACCACCTGGTGACCCTGGCCGAGATGATGGCCATGTACCTGCTGGTCTGGTCGCCGCTGCCATGGCGGCTGGTGGCGGATGCGCCGGCGCCGCCGCTGGCGCCGAAATACGCCGAGCGCTGGCGGCGCGAGTCACAAGCGCTGGCCGGTTTCCGCCGCGACCTGCCGCGCGCCGCGCGCCTGCTGGCGCACGTGCAGACCCTGATGATCTTCGACGACCACGACATCACCGACGACTGGAACCTGTCGGCCAAATGGGAAAGCACCGCCTACGGGCACCCGTTCTCGCGCCGCATCGTCGGCAATGCGCTGATCGCCTACATGCTGTGCCAGGGCTGGGGCAACCGCCCCGACGTGTTCGCGGCGGTGCTGGACGACATGACGGCGCTGGCCGCCACCGCGCAACGTGACGATCGCCTGGACACGCCGCTGCAGGACGCGCTGGTCAAGCGCCTGCTGTCCTTTCGCCAGTGGGATTTCGTCGTCCGCACGCAGCCCACGGTGATCGTGCTCGACACCCGTACCCGGCGCTGGCGCAACCGGCGCCGGCCCGGCCATCCGTCGGGCCTGATGGATTGGGAATCGCTGACCGAGCTGCAGCACGCGCTGCTGGACGAAACCGCCGCCGTCATCGTCTCGCCGGCGCCGATGTTCGGGGTCAAGCTGATCGAGGTGGTGCAGCGGCTGGCCACCTTCGCCGGCCTGGCCCTGATGGTCGACGCCGAGAACTGGATGGCGCACCGCGGCGCGGCCAGCAGCATGCTCAATATCTTCCGCCATTCGCGCACCCCGGCCAATTACGTGATCCTGTCCGGCGACGTGCACTATTCGTTCGCGTACGACGTGGAGGTGCGCGAGTCGGACAGCACGCCGCACATCTGGCAGATCACCAGCAGCGGCATCAAGAACGAATTCCCGCCGCGCCTGCTCGAATGGCTCGACCGCCTCAACCGCTGGCTGTACTCGCCGCGCTCGCCGCTGAACTGGTTCACCCAGCGCCGCGACCTGGCCATCACGCCACGCCTGCCCGACCGGCGCCAGCAGGGCGAGCGCGTCTGGAACGGCGCCGGCATCGGCCAGGTGTGGCTCGACGCCCAAGGCCGGCCGCTGCGCATCGTGCAGCACAACGCCGACGGCGGGCCATCGACCCGTATGCTGGCGCCGGAGCAGGATGCATCGCCTTCAACCGCTGCCGAGCAGCCCGCGCGCAAGCACTAAGAGCCTATCCCAGTAGCCCGGAGTCGCCGCGAGCGCGCCTGACAAGCGGGGTGCTGCGTTGCTCGTCAGCGCATTGGAAAATTCATGGCCCGCCATGCGCCATCCTCGCGCCTTGCCCGCGCTTGCCATGCATCGCCTACGCGCATGTCACTCGCACCTTCGCCCGGTCTACTGGGATAGGCTCTGACGCATTCGTCTACAACACCTGCTTCACGTGCGCGATCCCCAGTTCGTCGTAAATCTCGTAGATCACCTCCAGCATGTTGCTCAGTTCCGGCGAGCGGTCCATGTGGCGCGTGCTGAAGATGATCGGTGACACCGCGCGCAGGTCGTCGAGCGGGCGGTAGACGACGTCGGTGCGGATCATGCCTTGCAGGCTTTGCGGCACCACGGCGATGCCCTGGCCGGCGCCGACCAGGCCGATGGCGATCTGCAGTTCGCGCACTTCCTGCACGGTTTGCGGCACCAGGTTGCGTTCCTTGAAGGTCGCCAGCACCTGGTCGGCGAAGCTCGGGCGCGGGTGCTTGGGGTAGACCAGCAGCGTCTCCTGCGCCACCTGCGACAGCGTGAGCGGACCGTCGACCGTGCTCAGGCGATGGCCCACCGGCAGCGCCACGATCAGCGCTTCCTCGCGCAGCACGATGCGGCGGATGGCGGAATCCTCGCTTTTCAGGCGGCCGAAACCGACGTCGATCCGGCCTTCCTTGAGCGCCTCCAGCTGCTCCATCGTGGTCAGCTCATGGAAGGTGATTTCCAGCGACTGGTAGCGGTTGCGAAAGCGCCGCACGATTTCCGGCAGCAGGCCATACAGGGTCGAGGCGACGAAACCGATCGCGAACTTGCGGTCGATCTTGCCGACGCGCTGGGTCATCGCCTTCAGGTCGGCCGCCTTGTCCAGCAGTTCCTGCGCGTGCGCGTGGAAGAACTTGCCGGCCTCGGTCAGGCGCAAGGGGCGCGAGCCCTTTTCGATCAGCACCACACCCAACTCTTCTTCGAGCTGCTGGATCTGGCGCGATAGCGGCGGCTGCGCGATGTGCAGGCGCTCGGCCGCGCGCGTGAAGTTCTTCTCGTCGGCAACGGCGACGAAATAGCGCAGGTGGCGCAATTCCATGTTCATACCTCCAGGGTATCGAAGTGATACTAAATCGGTGTTGGACCGGGGTCGCCAACGGGCATATCGTGTATTCGTCTTCACACATTATACGAACCGAATATGATCCGCGAAATCGAAACCACGCTCGTCGACGTCCCGACCATCCGGCCGCACAAGCTGTCGGTCGCGACCATGAACACGCAGACCCTGGTGCTGGTGCGCGTCCTGTGCGACGACGGCATCGAAGGTTGGGGCGAAGCCACCACCATCGGCGGCCTGAACTACGGCGAGGAAAGCCCGGAGAGCATCAAGGCGAACGTCGACGCCCACATCGCGCCGCTCATCCTCGGCATGCACGCCGCCGGGGTCGCCGCCGTGATGCACAAGCTGCGCAAGACGATCCAGGGCAACCGCTTCGCCAAGTGCGCCATCGAGACCGCGCTGCTCGACGCGCACGGCCAGCGCCTGGGCCTGCCGCTCTCCGAGCTGCTCGGCGGGCGCGTGCGCGACACGCTGCCGGTGGCCTGGACCCTGGCCAGCGGCGACACCGCCAAGGACATCCTGGAAGCCGAGACCATGCTGGAACGGCGCCGCCACCGCATCTTCAAACTCAAGATCGGCGCACGCAGCCTGCAGCAGGACGTCGAGCACGTGCTTGCGATCAAGCGCGCCCTCGGCGACCGCGCCAGCGTGCGGGTCGACGTCAACGGGGCCTGGAGCGAACTCGAGGCCGTGCGCGGCATCGCCCAGCTGGAGGAAGGCGGCATCGACCTGGTCGAGCAGCCGGTGGCGGCCGCCAACCGCGCCGCGCTGCGCCGCCTCGCCGCACGTTTCGACGTCGCCGTCATGGCCGACGAGGCGCTGCATGGCCCGTTCGATGCCTTCGAGATCGCCCGCAACGACGGCGCCGACGTCTTCGCGGTGAAGATCGCCCAGTCCGGCGGCCTGTTCCCGGCGCAGCAGGTCGCCACCGTCGCCCAGCTCGCCGGCATCGGCCTGTACGGCGGCACGATGCTCGAGGGCGGCGTCGGCACCGCGGCCACCGCGCACCTGTGTTCCACCTTCCCCTCGCTGGCCTGGGACACCGAACTGTTCGGCCCCTTGCTGCTGACCGAGGAAGTGCTGGAAGAACCACTGGTCTACCGCGACTTCGGGCTGCAGGTGCCCTCCAGGCCGGGCTTGGGCGTGCGCGTCGACGCCGCCAAGCTGCGCCGCATGCGCCGCAAATGAGTTCAGAGCAAAGGAGATACCAATGCTGTTCCACGTAACCATGGAAGTCCAGCTGCCGCCCGGCATGCCGCCGGCGCAGGCCGATGCACTCAAGCTGGAAGAAAAGGCGCTCGCGCAGCGCCTGCAGGAAGAGGGCAGTTGGCGCCACCTGTGGCGCGTCGCCGGCCGCTACGCCAACGTCAGCATTTTCGACGTGCCCGGCAACGAGGAGCTGCACGCGCTCTTGCTGTCGCTGCCGCTGTTCCCCTACATGCGCATCGAGGTGACACCCCTGTGCCGGCATCCATCTTCGACCCGCGCCGGCGATCTTTGACCTTTCAACATGACATCAGGAGACAAAAAATGAACCATCAAGACATCGACAACCTGGCCAAGCAATGGATCGTCGACGCCGCCGACCGCCCGGCCAACCCGCGCGTGCAAGCCATCGTGCTGCGCCTGGTCGCCGACCTGTGCAAGGCGATGGAAGACCTCGACATCCAGCCGAGCGAGTTCTGGAAGGGCGTCGAATTCCTCACCACCGCCGGCAAGAACAACGAACTCGGCCTCTTGATGCCGGGCCTGGGGCTGGAGCGCTTCATGGACATCCGTGCCGACGAAGCCGAGGCGCGCGCCGGCATCGAAGGCGGCACGCCGCGCACCATCGAGGGTCCGCTCTACGTGGCCGGCGCGCCGGAATGCCAGGGCTTCGCGCGCCTCGACGACGGCACCGAATCCGGCCAGGCGCAAACCCTGTTCATGCAGGGCACCGTGTTCGACGCCGACGGCAAGCCGGTCGCGGGCGCGAAGGTCGAAGTCTGGCACGCCAACCTGATGGGGAATTACTCCTTTTTCGACGCGACCCAGTCGCATTTCAACCTGCGCCGCACCATCGTGACCGATGAGCAGGGCCGCTATGGCTTCCAGTCGATCATGCCCAAGGGGTACGGCTGTCCGCCGGGCGGCAGCACCGCCACGCTGCTCGAGCAGCTGGGCCGCCACGGCCAGCGTCCGGCCCACATCCACTTCTTTGTGAGCGCTCCCGGCCAGCGCAAGCTGACCACGCAGATCAACATCGACGGCGACGAATACCTGTGGGACGACTTCGCCTTTGCCAGCCGCGAGGGATTGGTGCCGCCGGTGATGCTGGTCGAGGATGCCGCCGCGCTGGCCGCGCGCGGCCAGGACAAGCCGTTCGCCTCGATCGATTTCGATTTCCACCTGCACCGCGAAGCCGCGCAAGTGCCTTCCGCCCAGGTCGAGCGCATGCGCGCCGCCGCCTGAATCCAGGCTCGAGAGGAGACCATCATGATTCCGATTCATCCCGCGCCCGCACGCAGATCTGCCGCCGGCATCGACCTCGATGCGCTGCTGGTGGAAAACAACGACACCGGCGACCACCGCCTGCACCGCAGCGCCTTCACCGACCCGGCCCTGTTCGAACTCGAGATGAAGCACATCTTCGAGGGGAACTGGATCTACATGGCGCACGAGAGCCAGGTCCCGAACAACAACGACTACTACACGCTGCACATGGGCCGCCAGCCGGTCTTCATCGCGCGCAACCGCCAGGGCGAACTGAACGCCTTCGTGAATGCCTGCAGCCACCGCGGCGCCCAGCTGTGCCGCCTCAAGCGCGGCAACAAGGCGACCTATACCTGTCCGTTCCACGGCTGGACCTTCAACAACAGCGGCAAGCTGCTGAAAGTGAAGGATCCGGAAGACGCCGGCTATCCGGATTGCTTCAACAAGGAAGGCTCGCACGACCTCAAGAAGATCGCGCGCTTCGCCAACTACAAGGGCTTCCTGTTCGGCAGCCTGAATCCCGACGTACCGCCGCTCGACGAATTCCTGGGCGAGGCCGGCAAGATCATCGACATGATCGTCAACCAGTCGCCCGACGGCCTGGAAGTGCTGCGCGGCGCCTCGACCTATACCTTCGAGGGCAACTGGAAGCTTCAGGCGGAAAACGGCGCCGACGGCTACCACGTCTCGGCGGTGCACTGGAACTATGCGGCGACGACCAATCGGCGCAAGGAACAGGCGGCCGAGCGCGAGGACAAGATCCGCGCCATGGATGCCGGCAAGTGGGGGCGCCAGGGCGGTGGTTTCTACGCTTTCGACCACGGCCACATGCTGCTCTGGACGCGCTGGGCCAATCCCGAAGACCGGCCCAACTACCCGCGCCACGCCGAGTATGCGGCGCAGTACGGCAAGCCGACCGCGGACTGGATGGTCGAGCGCTCGCGTAACCTGTGCCTGTACCCGAACGTCTACCTGATGGACCAGTTCGGGTCGCAGATCCGCCTGCTGCGCCCGATCTCGGTCGACAAGACCGAAGTGACGATCTACTGCATCGCGCCGAAGGGCGAATCCGACGAGGCACGTGCGCGCCGCATCCGCCAGTACGAAGACTTCTTCAACGTCAGCGGCATGGCCACGCCCGACGACCTGGAAGAATTCCGCGCCTGCCAGGCCGGCTATGCCGGCGGTGCGGCCGCCTGGAACGACATGTGCCGCGGCGCCACCCACTGGATCCAGGGGCCGGACGAAGCGGCGCGCGAAATCGGCCTGGCGCCGGTGCTGAGCGGCGAGCGCACCGAGGACGAAGGCCTGTACACGGTGCAGCACCGCTACTGGCTCGACGTGATGCGCAAGGCCCAGGCCGCCGGGACGGCAGGAGGGGAACAATCATGAACGCCATCGACATCCACCAGGTCGCCGCCTTCCTCTACCGCGAGGCGCGCCTGCTCGACGACGAAGCGTGGGACGAGTGGCTCGATTGCTACCACCCGGACGCGCAGTTCTGGATGCCGTCCTGGGACGACGACGGCAAGCTGGTGAGCGACCCGCAGCGCGAGATCTCGCTGATCTACTACCCGACGCGCCAGGGCCTGGAAGACCGCGTGTTCCGCATCAAGACCGAGCGCTCGAGCGCCACCGTGCCCGACACGCGTACCAGCCACAACATCGCCAACGTCGAGATCGAACAGCAGGAGGGCGGCACGGTCACGGTGCGCTTCAACTGGCACACGCTGAGCCACCGCTACAAGACCGATTTTTCCTACTTCGGCATGTCGCGCTACGTCATCGACTTCGGCGCCGGCGCGGAACAGCCGCGCATCCTGGACAAGTACGTCGTCCTCAAGAACGACTACATCCACCAGGTGATCGACGTGTATCACATCTAAAGTACATTCAAGCAGCCAGGAGACGCATCATGAGCTACCACATCGCCCTGCAGTTCGAAGACGGGATCACCCGCTTCATCGCCTGCAACGACAAGGAAACCCTGTCCGACGCCGCCTACCGCCAGCGCGTCAACATCCCGCTCGACTGCCGCGATGGCGCCTGCGGTACTTGCCGCGCGCATTGCGAATCGGGCCGTTACGACATGCCGGAATCGAGCTACATCGAAGACGCGCTCGAAGCGGACGATGCCGCCAGAGGCTTCGTGCTGGCCTGCCAGATGCGTCCGACCTCCGATTGCGTGGTCAAGATCCTGGCGACTTCGCAAGCCTGCAAGTCCGGCGCCCACAGTTACCAAGGCACGATCGCCGCCGTCGAACAGTTCTCGCCCTCGACCATCCGCTTCGCCATCGACATGGAAGAGGGCGCGGCGCCGGGCTTCCTGCCCGGCCAGTACGTGAACGTGCAGGTGCCGGGCACCGAACTGACGCGTTCCTACTCGTTCAGCTCGGCCCCCGGCGCCGGCCGCGTCGAATTCGTGGTGCGCAACGTACCCAACGGGCGCATGAGCGATTACCTCGCCAACCGAGCCGGCGCGGGCGACGCCGTCACCTTCCTCGGTCCCTTCGGCAGCTTTTATCTGCGCCCGGTCGCGCGGCCGGTGCTGTTCCTCGCCGGCGGCACCGGCATCGCGCCTTTCCTGTCGATGCTGCGCAGCCTGGACGCGGGCGGCTTCGCGCACCCGGTGCGGCTGGTCTACGCGGTCACCAACGACTGCGACCTGATCGGACTCGATGAACTCGCGCGCATCGCCGCGGCGCATCCGAATTTCAGCTACGTCACCTGCGTGGCGGCGCCCGACAGCGCGCATCCGCGCAAGGGCTATGCCACCGCCCACGTGGAGCCGGGCTGGATGAACGGTGGCGAGGTCGACGTCTACCTGTGCGGCCCGCCGCCGATGGTCGATGCGGTGCGCGCCTGGCTGCAGGAGACCGGCGTGAATCCCCCCAGTTTCCATTACGAGAAGTTCTCACCAAATGCAGGAGCATAAACATGAGCATGGACCGCAGACGTTTTGAAGACAAGGTCGTCGTCGTCACCGGCGCGGCCCAGGGCATCGGGCGCGGCGTGGCATTGGCGGCGGCGCGCGAGGGTGCGCAGCTGGTATTGGCCGACCGCGCGCAGGTGCTGGAGGAAACCGGCGCCGAGGCGCAGGCGCTGGGCGCGCTGGTGACGCTGGCGCAGGTCGACCTCGAAACCTGGGCCGGCGCGCACGCGCTGGTGGAGACGGCCTTGCACGCCTTCGGCCGCATCGACGTGCTGGTGAATAACGTCGGCGGCACCATCTGGGCCAAGCCCTACCAGGAATACGAGGAAGCGCAGATCGAGGCCGAAATCAGGCGCTCGCTGTTTCCGACCCTGTGGTGCTGCCGTGCGGTGCTGCCGACCATGATCGCCCGGCGCGGCGGCGCGATCGTGAATGTCTCCTCGGTCGCCACGCGCGGCATCCACCGCATTCCGTATTCGGCGGCCAAGGGCGGCGTGAATGCGCTTACCGCCAGCCTCGCCTTCGAGCACGCCCGGGACGGCATCCGCGTGAATGCGGTCGCCACCGGCGGCACCGAAGCGCCGCCGCGCGTGGTGCCGCGCAACCCGCATCCCTTGAGCGAGCAGGAGCAAACCTGGTACCAGGGCATCGTCGACCAGACCATCGCCTCGAGCCCCATGCATCGCTACGGCAGCATCGACGAGCAGGTGGCGGCGATCCTGTTCCTGGCCTCGAACGAAGCGTCCTACATCACCGGCACCGTGCTGCCGGTTGGTGGCGGCGACCAGGGGTGAGCATGGCGCGCATTCCTGTCAACGGCATCACCCTGAACGTACGCTGCGACGGCGAGCGTAGCCGCCCGGCCGTGCTGCTGTCGAATTCGCTCGGCACCGACCTGTCGATGTGGGACGCGCAAGTGGCCGTGCTGGCGACGCGCTTTTACGTGGTGCGCTACGACACGCGCGGACATGGCGGATCGAGCAGCCCGTCCGGACCGTACACGGTCGCCCAGCTCGGCGCCGACGCGCTCGGCCTGCTCGATCACCTCGACATCGAACGCGCGCACGTGCTCGGCCTGTCGATGGGCGGCGTCGTCGCCCAGTGGCTGGCCATCCATGCGCCGGGGCGCGTGCACAAGCTGGTGCTGGCGAATACGGCGGCGCAGATCGGCACCCGTGAAGCCTGGCTGGCGCGGGCGGCGGCGGTGCGCGCGGGCGGCATGCACGACATCGCCGCGGGTTCGCCGGCGCGCTGGTTCACGCCCGGTTTCGTGGCGCGCCAGCCGGTCGTCGTCGGCACCATGCAAAAGACCGTGCGCGCGCTCGACCCGGAAGGGTATGCGGCCTGCTGCGAAGCGCTGGGCGCGGCCGACCTGAGCGCGGACCTGGGCCGCATCGGCGCCGCCACGCTGGTGATCGCCGGCGCCGACGATCCGGTGACCACGGTCGCCGATGCACGGGCACTGGCCGGCGCCGTCAAACGCGCGCAGCTGGCCACGCTGCCGGCGTCGCACCTGTCGAACGTCGAGGCGCCGGACCGGTTCAGCGACGCCGTGGTTTCCTTCCTGCTGGCCTGAAGCGCAACCGGAGAAGAAGATGCTACAGACGCGTTACGACACAAAAGTGCTTGCCGGCGCCGGCGGCCGCTCCTGGGCCGACTGGTCGGTATCGAGCGTCAGCGCCGGCTTCCTCGCGGTGCTGGTGTCGTTCACCGGGCCCCTGGCCATTTTCTACCAGGCGGCGCAGGCGGCGCGGGTCGACAGCGCCGCCTTTGCTTCCTGGGTCTGGGGTATCTCGATCGGCGCCGCCGTCTCCGGCATCGTCCTGAGCTGGATGCTGCGCGCGCCCATCATCACGGCCTGGTCGGCGCCCGGCACCGCCTTGCTGATCACGCTGTTTCCGGGTTTGTCGCTGAACGAAGCGGTCGGCGCCTACCTGACCGCCGCCGTGATACTGCTGGCGATCGGCCTCTCGGGCAGCTTCGACCGGCTGATGGCGCAGGTGCCGCGCGGCGTCGCCAGCGGCATGATGGCGGGCATCCTGCTGCCGTTCGGCCTGGACGCGTTCCGCGCCACCGCCACGCTGCCGCTGCTGGCCTGCGGCATGATCCTGGCCTACCTCGTGTGCCGGCGCTGGGCGGCGCGCTACAGCGTCATGCTGTTGCTGGTCGTCGGCGTGGCGCTGGCGCTGCTGCTCGACGCCACCCATTTCTCAAGCGTCACGCTGCAGCTGGTGGCGCCACAAGTCATTGCGCCGGCCTGGTCGTGGTCGAGCACCTTCAGCCTGGCGCTGCCGCTGGTGCTGGTCACGCTCGCCGGCCAGTACCTGCCGGGCATGGCGGTGCTGAAAACCTCCGGTTACGACGTCAACGTGCGTCCCATTATGACCATTGGCAGCCTGGCCTCGCTGGCGGTGGCGGTCAGCGGCGGGATCACCATCGCAATCGCCGCCATCACGGCCGCCATGTGCACCGGCCCGGATGCTCACGAAGATCCGCGCCGGCGCTACGTGGCCGGCCTCGCCAACGGCGTCTTCTACCTGCTGGCCGGCCTGTGCGGCGGCTCGATCGTGATGCTGTTCGGGGCCTTGCCGAAGGAACTGGTGGTCACGCTGGCGGGCCTGGCGCTGGTCGGGCCGATCGCGGCCAACCTGGCCGGCGTCGTCGCCGCCGACGATCACCGCGAAGCGGCCGTCATCACTTTCCTCGCCACCGCATCCGGCATGCGCTTCCTCGGCTTCGGCTCGGCCTTCTGGGGCATCGTCATCGGCATGCTGGCCTGGTGGATCCTGCATGGAAGGAGGGCGCCAAGACAGCCAGCCAATTAGGGACGACCGCTCGCAATTCAAACATCAACGATTACGGAGACACGTATCATGCGACACATCGACATCCACCAGACCGCCGACGCGGCCAGGTTCAACCGCTTCCACGCAGGGCTGCTGTTGTGGTGCGCCCTCATCATCATCTGCGACGGCTACGACCTGGCCGTGGCCGGCATCGCGCTGCCCTCGATCATGCAGGACATGGGCGTCAGCGCGCGCGACGCCGGCTTCATGGTCAGTTCGGCCCTGTTCGGCATGATGTTCGGCGCGATCAGCCTCGGCACCCTGGCCGACCGCATCGGCCGGCGCGCGGCGATCGCGCTTTGCATCGGCCTGTTCAGCGTGTTCACGGCCGCGGCCGGACTCACGAACGACCCGTATGTGTTCAGCGCGCTGCGCTTCCTGGCGGGCCTGGGCATCGGCGGCGTGATGCCGAACGTGGTGGCGCAGATGACCGAATATTCGCCGCGCAAGATCCGCGCCACGATGGTGACGCTGATGTTCAGCGGCTATGCCGCCGGCGGCATGCTCGCCGCCGTGCTCGGCAAGGGCTTGATCGAACAGTACGGCTGGCAATCGGTGTTCCTGGCCGCCGGCGTGCCGGTGCTCCTGATCCCGTTCGTGCTGAAGTCAATGCCGGAATCGATGCCTTTCCTGCTGAAGCAAGGCCGCCTGGACGAACTGCAGGCCACGCTGCTGCGCCTCGACCCGGCCTATCGCGCCCAACCGGGCGACCGCTTCGACCTGCCGGCGGCCGATCGCGCGTCTGGCGCCCCGGTCGGCCAGCTGTTCCAGGATGGCAGGGCGTTTTCCACCGCGATGTTCTGGATCGCCTTTTTCATGTGCCTGTTCATGGTGTATGCGCTCAGTTCCTGGCTAACCAAGCTGATGGCGGGCGCCGGCTACAGCCTCGGTTCGGCCCTGACCTTCGTGCTGGTGCTGAACTTCGGCGCAGTGATCGGCGCCGTCGGCGGCGGCTGGCTGGCGGACCGCTTCCACATCAAGTACGTGCTGGTGGCGATGTACGCGCTGGCGGCAGTGTCGATTTCGCTGCTCGGCTATCCGGTGCCGACGCCGCTGCTGTTCCTGCTGGTCGGCCTGGCCGGCGCCTCGACCATCGGCACCCAGATCGTCACCTACGCCTATGCCGGCCAGTTCTATCCTTCGGCGATCCGCTCGACCGGCATCGGCTGGGCCTCGGGCGTGGGCCGCAGCGGCGCGATCCTGGCGCCGATCGTGATCGGCACCCTGGTCGGCATGGCGCTGCCGCTGCAGCAGAACTTCATTGCGATTGCGATTCCCGCGGTGGTGGCGACGATTGCGGTGGCGCTGATCCGGCACGAGCGCTCCGCTGCAACACCGGCGCCTAGCGCGCCGCGCCCGCGAACGCCTGCACCAGCCGGTTGAAGCTCGCCGGATGGGTGACGTTCATCCCGTGCGAGGCGCCGGCGACCGTGCGCTTGTCGACCTGCCCGATCCAGCCGGCCAGCCTTTCCACGTTGTCGCGGTACATGCGCGGGCTTTTTTCGCCGGCGATCAGCAGGGTCGGGTAGGCGATGGCGCCGGCCGCGGCGCGCGAATAGGCCGGCAGCGGGTCGCGGAACTGCTTCGGCAGCGTGGCCGCGTTGGCCAGGGCCATGCCGCGAAACGCCGGGCTGCTGCGGCGCCAGATGCCGGGCATGCTGACCGAGTCGACGAACATTTCCAGCCCCGCCTCTAGCGCGCCATCGTCGATCAGGGTGGCGACCTGCTCGCGCAGCGCCAGCGTGGCCGGCGGCAGCGCGGCTTCCACGCCATCGCCGGCGTCGAGCGGGCCGCCGGGATCGGCGAGGGTCAGCGTCTTCACCAGCGCCGGATGGGCGCGCGCCAGCTGGAAGGCGACGCAGGCGCCGCGCGAATGGCCGACCAGGTGCACCGGACCGCTATGCAGGACGCCGATGAATTCCGCGAGTTCGGCCACGTGCGCCTCCCAACTGAACGCGCCCTGTGCGTCGGCTGCGTCATTTGGCCAATAATGGCCCAGGCTGACCGACACGCACAGGAAGTGCTTCGACAGGGCCGCCGTCTGGGCGTTCCAGTAGCGGTAGTCGCACAGCGACCCGTGCACGAACACGAGCGGCTCGCCTGCGCCCGAGGCGACATAGGCCATGCGCTGGCCGGATGGCAGCGAGGCGAAACTGGGTTCGGGTACGGCAAAGATGGGGGAATTCACACGGGCGTTCATAGTCGGCCTCCTTGTCGCTACTATGCTCCTGTGCGAGCATTAAGAAAATCGCATAATATTGATCATATCCATCTGATTTTCTGATACCTGCAAAGACCTTATGAAAGCACTCGACCTGGATGTGCTGGCCATGATCGTCGCCGTGGCCGACACCGGCAACATCAGCCGCGCCGCCGAACTGGTGCATCGCTCGCAATCGGCGGTCAGCATGCAGATCAAGACCCTGGAAGGCGCGCTCGGCAAGCCGCTGTTCGTGCGCCGGCCGCGCAGCGTGACGCCGACCCAGGATGGCGAGACGCTGCTAGTGTACGCGCGGCGCATGCTGGCGCTGCGCGAAGAGGCCTGGGCGGCCGTGGTGCGGCCCGACGTCACTGGCCGCGTCGTCATCGGCGTGCCCGACGATTACGCGTCGTCGCTGCTGCCGTCGATCCTGAAAAAGTTTTCCGCCACCTACCCGAAGGTCGAGATCCAGGTGGTCGGGCTGCCGAGCGTGCAGCTGGCGCCGCTTGTCAAGGATGGCTCGGTCGACCTGGCCTGCGCCACGCGCGTGAAAGGTTTATCCGGAGAGTTCATCCGCTTCGAACCCATGGTCTGGGCCGCCAACGCGAGCGCCGGCGAGCTGTGGCGCGAACGGCCGCTGCCGATCGCGGTCTTCCTGCCCGGCAGCGTGGCGCGCGAAAACGCCATCCGCAGCCTGGAGCAGGCCAAAATCCCTTACCGCACCTCGTACGAAAGCCCCAGCATCCTCGGGCTGCTGAGCATGGTCGAGGCGGGACTAGCGGTGGCGCCGCTGGCGCGCTGCGCGGTCCCGGCCCACTTCGCCCTGCTGGACGCCGCCCAGGGCTTGCCCGACATCGACCCGCTGGAGATGATCCTCGCGCGCAGCACCAAGTCGCGCCGCCCGCCCTGCGACTTTTTGGCCGAGAAGATCATGGCGGAGCTACGACGGTAAGCGCTCGTCCCGAGACATCGCCGGTTGCTATGTGAGACAATCGCGGCTTCCCGCAATGACGTGCATCTCGCTCAGTCATTGACCTGTTCAGCCCTGCCTTGCAGGGCTTTATATTTTGCATAATGTTATATGGCTGGGACGACGCATCACGCCGGACCGTCGCCGCCACCAACTGGAACACTTCCATGGAAATCAAAGTCAACTTCCTCGACAAACTGCGCCTGGAGGCCAAGTTCGACGACTTCACCGTCATCGCCGACCAGCCGATCCGCTACAAGGGCGACGGCTCGGCGCCGGGTCCCTTCGATTACTTCCTGGCTTCGTCGGCCCTGTGCGCGGCCTATTTCGTGAAGTTGTACTGCAATACCCGCGACATCCCGACCGAGAACATCCGCCTGTCGCAAAATAATATCGTCGACCCGGAAAACCGCTACAAGCAGATCTTCAAGATCCAGGTCGAGCTGCCGGCCGATATCTCGGACAAGGACCGCCAGGGCATCCTGCGCTCGATCGAGCGCTGCACCGTCAAGAAAGTGGTGCAGGAAGGGCCGCAGTTCGTGATCGAGGAAGTCGAAAGCCTGGACGCCGACGCCCAGGCGCTGCTGACGCTGCGGCCCGATGCCGCGGCGCGCACTTACATTCCGGGCAAGGACCTGGCCCTCGAAGAAACCATCGCCAACATGTCGGCGCAGCTGGCCAGCTGGGGCATCAAGATCGAGATCGCGTCGTGGCGCAACATCGTGCCGAACGTGTGGTCGCTGCACATCCGCGACGCCCATTCGCCGATGTGCTTCACCAACGGCAAGGGCGCGACCAAGGAAAGCGCGTTGGCCTCGGCGCTGGGCGAATACATCGAACGCCTGAACAACAACCACTTCTACGCCGGCGTGTTCTGGGGCGAAGACATCGCCAACGCCGACTTCGTGCATTACCCGAGCGAGCGCTGGTTCAAGCCGGGGCGGAGCGACAAGCTGCCGAAGGAAATCCTCGACGAATACACCCGCGGCATCTATGACCCGGACGGCGAACTGCGCGGCTCGCACCTGGTCGACACCAATTCCGGCAACGCCAAACGTGGCATCGTCTCGCTGCCGTTCAAACGCGAGTCCGATGGCGCAACCGTCTACTTCCCGTCGAACCTGATCGAGAACCTCTACGCCAGCAACGGCATGAGCGCCGGGAATACGCTGGCCGAGGCGCAGGTGCAGTGCCTGTCCGAGATTTTCGAGCGCGCCGTCAAACGCGAGATCCTCGAAGGCGAATTCGCCTTGCCGGACGTGCCGCAGGAAGTGCTGGCGAAGTACCCCGGCATTGTGGCCGGCATCAAAGGCCTGGAAGAGCAGGGCTTCCCGGTGCTCGTCAAGGATGCGTCGCTCGGCGGCCTGTATCCGGTGATGTGCGTCACCCTGATGAATCCGCGCACCGGCGGCGTGTTCGCCTCGTTTGGTGCACACCCGAGCTTCGAGGTGGCGCTGGAACGCAGCCTGACCGAACTGCTGCAGGGCCGCAGCTTCGAAGGCTTGAACGACTTGCCGCAGCCGACCTTCGCCAGCGAAGCCGTGACCGAGCCGTACAACTTCGTCGAGCACTTCATCGATTCCAGCGGCGTGGTGTCGTGGCGCTTCTTCAGCGCCAGGTCCGACTACGACTTCGTCGAATGGGATTTCTCCGGCGAGGGCAAGGACTCGAATGCGCAGGAAGCGGCGACCCTGCTCGGCATCCTCGAAGAGATGGGCAAGGAAGTCTACACGGCCGTGTACGACGAACTGGGCGCCATCGCCTGCCGCATCCTGGTGCCGGGCTATTCGGAAGTCTACCCGGTCGAAGACCTGGTCTGGGACAACACCAACAAGTCGCTGCTGTTCCGCGAAGACATCCTGAACCTGCACCGCCTCGACGACGAGCAGCTGTCGGATTTGCTGGATCGCCTGGAAAACAACGAGCTGGACGAACACTCCGACATCGCCAGCCTGATCGGCATCGAGTTCGACGAGAACACCGAGTGGGGCCAGCTGACCGTGCTCGAATTGCGCCTCCTGATCAACCTGGCGCTGAACGAGTTCGAAGCCGCCCACGACCTGGTCGGCGCCTTCTTGCAGTACAACGACAACACGGTCGAGCGGCGCCTGTTCTACCAGGCACTGAACGTGGTGCTGGAAGTGGTTCTGGACGACGAGCTGGCGCTGGACGATTACGTCCACAACTTCCGTCGCATGTACGGCGACGTGCGCATGGACGCGGCGCTCGGCTCGGTCGACGGCAGCGTGCGCTTCTTCGGTCTGGCGCCGACCAGCATGAAGCTGGAAGGGCTGGACCGCCATCATCGCCTGATCGACAGCTACCGCAAGCTGCACAAGGCGCGCGCCAGCACCTTGTAATACCGTCCCGGGCGACCGGACACCCATTCCCGCAGCCACCGCTCATTCGTTCGAATGACCGGTGGCTTTTTTTCGCCCCGGCGCGCCGCAAGAAAACCCGTGCGCCGTCCATTTGTCCTCTCCCCGCACTGGCTCGGCCCGCGTCGAATTAATCGCCACAGCGTTACATGATCGTAACAAGCTTTCTATATATTTTGATCTCGGGGAGGGCGCTTTCACGCGGCCGCCGCCGGTACCGCCAGAGGCCTGCGAAGGCTTGTTTTGTAGCGCACATCCCAGGAGCAGCGCATGTCCCGTCTTGCAAGCATGTCCAGATCGGCACCCCGTTCGCGGGCCGCACGGCGCGGCCGCGCCGCCTTGCCGGTACTGTGTGCGATCGTGTTCTGGTGCCTGGGCGAGGCCTATGCGGCGACTACCTCGGCAAACACCTCGGCGACCGCAGCGGCGCCGGCGCGCAACGCGGCGGATAAACTGTTTACCCAGCATTGCGCCGCGTGCCACAGCGGCTTCCTCGGCAGCCGCGCGCCTTCCAAACAGGTGCTGGCGACCTTCCCGCCATCGACGATCGTGCATGCGCTGACGGTGGGCGTGATGCGTGCGCAGGGCTATCCCCTGAGCGGCAGCGAGCGGCGCCTGATCGCCGAATACGTCACCGGCAAGAAGCTCGCCGCCAGCGCGGCGCCCGGGCGCGGCCGCTGCGATGCCAATCCGCCGATGGGCGACCCCGATGCGGCGCCGCGCTGGAACGGCTGGGGCAACGGCGCCGACAACGCCAGCTTCCAGTCCGCCGCCAGCGCCGGCGTCGATCCCGACAACGTCAAGCGCCTCAAGCTGCGCTGGGCCTTCGGCTTTCCCGATTCGTTCTCGGCCTGGTCGCAGCCCGTGTTCGCGGCGGACCGGCTGTTCGTCGGCAGCCAGGGCGGCATGATGTATTCGCTGTCGGCGCAAAGCGGCTGTACCTACTGGCAATTCGCGGCCGAAGCCGGCGTGCGCGGCGCGGCCAGCGTCGTCACCTTCGACGCCGCCGCCAGCAAGCGCCACCGCACCCGCTACGGCGTGCTGTTCGGCGACATGGCCGGCAATGCCTATGCGCTCGACGCCAACAGCGGCAGGCTGCTGTGGAAAACCAAGGTCGACGCCCAGCCCAAGGCGCGCATTACCGGCTCGCCCGTGCTGGCGGGCGGGCGCTACCTGGTGCCGATGTCGTCCTGGAGCACGGTGGCCGCCCCGGGCGAAAACTGCTGCACCTTCCGCGGCAGCCTCAGTGCGCTCGACGTCGCCAGCGGCAAGCTGCTGTGGCAGAGCCACACGATCGCCGAGAAAGCGCGCCTGCTCGAGAGCGTCACCGAGGAAGGGCGCCCGATCTGGGGTCCGTCCGGCGCGGCGATCTGGGCGCCGCCGCTGGTCGACGAACGGCGCCGGCTGGTGTATGTCGGCACCGGCAACAGTTATACGGGGGAGGCGATCCATTCCGATTCGGTGCTCGCCTTCGACCTGGACAGCGGCGCCCTGCGCTGGGCGGTGCAGCTGACGCCGGACGACGTCTGGGTGCCGGGCTGCGCGCAAGCCGAGCGCGCGGCCTGCCAGTTCCAGAGCGGACCGAACCTCGATATCGCCAGCCCGCCCATGATGGTCAGGGCCGGCGGGCGCGAGCTGATCGTGGTCGGCCAGAAATCGGGCGTGGCGTATGCCCTCGATCCGGAGCGCGAAGGCGCCCTCGTGTGGCAGTACCGCGCCGGCAGCGGCGGCGCCGCGGGCGGCATCGTATGGGGGTCGGCCGCCCTCGGCGAGACGGTGTTCTTCCCGCTCTCGGACATCGCCTCCACGGCGCCGGGCGGCCTGCATGCGGTGGACGCCGCCAGCGGCCGGCGCCTGTGGACGACGGCGCCGGGCGCGCCGCTGTGCGGTTCGGTGCGCTACGGCTGCAACGGCGCGCAGCCGGTCGGCATCAGCGTCGTGCCCGGGCTGGTCTTCGCCGGCAGCGTCGACGGCGGCTTCCGCGCCCATGCCAGCGGCGACGGCAGGCTGCTGTGGGAGTTCGACACCAACCGCGATTTCGAGACGGTCAACGGCGTCGCCGCGGCCGGCGGCTCGCTGATCGGCTCGGGTCCGACGGTCGGCGCCGGCATGGTGTTCGTCAATTCCGGCTACGGCACCAACGGCGGCCGCGCGGGCAACGTGCTGCTCGCCTTTTCCATCGAATAGTCTTCAACCACCACGGAGCGATCATGTTAGCAGTCAGCGGCGTCAGGAAGACGTTCGACCTGAAACACAGCAAGAAAAAGACCCCCGGACCGCTCGACCCGCGCGAGGAGGGCAGCCAGTTCCATGCCTTGCGCAAGGTCGACTTCAGCGTACCGCAGGGAACCATCCTCGGCCTGCTGGGCGCCAACGGCGCCGGCAAGACCACGCTGATGCGCATCCTCGGCACCTCGCTCAAGCCGAGCGCGGGGTCGGTGAAGCTGGCCGGCTTCGACAGCGTGCGCGATGCCAACGAAGTGCGCAAGCGCGTCGGCTTCTTGTCCGGCACCACGGGCCTGTACAACAACCTCGACGCGCACGAGCTGCTGCGCTTTTGCGGCCGCATGTATGGCCTGTCCGGCGCCGCGCTCGAGGCGCGGATCGGCGCGCTGTTCGACGAACTGGAAATCGGCGAGTTCGCGCACCGCCGCATCGGCACCCTGTCGGCCGGGATGAAGCAGCGCGTGTCGATCGCCCGCAGCCTGGTGCACTCGCCGGACTTCATCATTTTCGACGAGCCCACCACCGGCCTGGACGTGCCCACCGCGCAGATCGTGCTGAACCACATCGAGCGCTGCCGCCAGGCGCACAAGTCGGTGATCTTTTCCACCCACCACATGCACGAGGTCGAAAAGCTGTGCGACCAGGTGCTGCTCATCCACAAGGGACTGGTGCGCTTCCACGGCACGCCGGCGCAGATGAAGGCGCAGACCGGCTGCATGCACCTGGACGACGCCTATCTGTCGATCACGGGCGAACGCAGCGCGCCCGCCAAGGCGCACGCGAACGTGTTCGCGCATGCGCAAGCACTGGAGGTCGTCGAAGCATGATGAATACAATCGCCGCCATTTTCTGGAAGGACTTGCGCGAAACCCTGCGCGACCGCCGCAACATCGTGCGCATGTTCGTCATGCCGTGCTTCCTGATTCCGCTGCTGGGCCATTTCTTCCTGCAGTTCGCCGAAAAGAACAGCGAGCAGCTGGACAAGACCGAGCTGACTTATACCATCGTCGGCGCCGCCCACCTGCCCGAGCTGGCAAAGCTGTACGCCGACGACAGCAGCCTGCGCCGGGTCGACGTCCCGGAAGCGAAGATCGACCAGGCCATCCGCGACAAGACGATCCGCTTCGCCGTCAAGATTCCGGCCGACGCGCGCCGCCAGCTGGGCAGCGGCGGCCAGCTCGGCGTCTCCTTCGTCTACTACCAGTCGGCCCCGAGCCACGCCCTGGTCAAGGAGCGCGGCACCGCGCCGCTGGCCGCCTTCAGCGAGAAGCAGCGCGACTGGCGCCTGGCCTTCCTCGGCAGCGCCAGCGAAGCGGCGCGCAACTCCCTGCTCACGCCGCTCACCTTCGAGGTGCGCAACATCGCCACCGACCAGGAGCGCATCGGCCATAACCTTGGCACGATCATCGCGTACCCCCTGTTCATCATCTGCTTCATGGGCTGCGCCTTCACCGCGGTGGAACTGGCGACGGGCGAACGCGAGAAGGGCACGATGGAAATCCTGGTGATGATGCCGGTGGCGCGGACCTTCATCCTGCTGGGGAAATTCCTGGTGGTGTTCGTGCTCGGCCTGCTGTATTCGACCATCAGCATGGTCAGCCTGGCCAGCTGGCTGGTGGTGGAAGGCATGCAGGCCTCGGAGACCTTCAAGACCGTGCTGTCCCAAATCGGGGTCGGCGACATGCTGCTGGTGTGGCTGATGCTGGTGCCGGTGACGGCCGTGTTCTCGGCGGTCCTGCTCGCCATTTCGGTGTATGCCCGCAGCTACCGCGAAGCCAATTCGTTCAGCAGCATCGCCAATTTGCTGGTGGTGGTGCTGGCCACGGCCATCTTCGTGCCCGGTGTCGGCCTGACCTGGTTCTGGTCGATGATTCCGGTCTCGAACGTGGGCCTGGTGATCCGCGAGCTGATCAAGGGAAGCCTGAGCAACTACCTGATGATCGGATCGATCTTCGGGACCACCATCGTGATCGGCGCCGCGGCGCTGGCCTTTTCGATCGCCTGGTTCCGGCGCGAAGGCGTGATCTTCCGCGACTGAACCGGCGCCGGCGGCGCGGCTGCCGCCACGCTTTTTAACCCACCTCAACGACGTTTCAAGGAGAACTACCATGTCGAGTTTCGACGAAGAAGACAAGACCATCTACAAAGTCGTGCTGAACCACGAGAAGCAGTACTCGATCTGGCCAAAGGAACGCGAGAACGCGCTCGGCTGGTTCGACGAAGGCAAGTTCGGCCTGAAGCAGGAATGCCTCGACCACATCGATACCGTGTGGACCGACATGCGCCCGCTCAGCCTGCAAAAACAGATGGCCCAGGCCGGACACTGAGGAGAGCACCGTGAGCCCACTGGTTGAAAAACTCTCGCAGGCCCAGCATCCCCTTTCGCTGATCCGTTACAAGAGCAGCGCCGAACTGCGCGCGGCGCTCGCACGCGGCGTGGTGCTGGTCAAGTTCACCGGTACCCAGGGCGGCACCGAGCTGGCGGTCCAGCTCGACCAGCCGGTCCGGGAACTCGACGAGGCCGCCGGCGAGTACGAGCTGAGCGGTTCGCTGACGCTCGATTACCAGCCGGTCGCCTGCAGCGCCACGATCGCGCTGGCCACGCTGACCGGTTTCGGTTGCCTGAAGGTCGTGGAACCGGCCTGAGCACCGCGCCGCGCCGGAGCATGCACCGACGACCGCCGGCAGCGCCCGCGGCCGTCGGTCCCGGCTCCAGCGCACCCCGTATGCAGTTTCGATAACAAGATGGAGAAGTCACCATGTACCTGCCTCACCGCGCCTGGCCAAGCTACCGGGCATTCGTCTGCGCCTTCACCATGGCGCTGTCCGGCACCATCGCCCAGGGCGCGGCGCCCGCGGCCGACGCGCTGCCGGGCACCTGGGAAGGCAACCTGGTCATCAATCCTGCTACCCGGCTCGATATCCAGTTCATCGTCAGCCGCAACCCCCAGAACAAGCTGGTCGCGGTACTGAACGCGCCGGCCGAAGCCAACCTGCAAAACGTGGCCGTGAGCGCCGTCAGCCAGGCCGGCGAGAAGGTCGTGTTCGTCGTCGACGAAGTCAACGGCCGCTACGAAGGCGTGCTCAGGAACGGCAGGATGAGCGGCAAGTGGAAGCAGAACGGCGCCGCCTTCGACCTGGCGCTCAAGCCCTTCGTCGCGCAAAGGATTGCGGCGCCGGTCGTGGCGCAATTGAACGGTCCCTGGCATGGCGTGCTCAGCATTCCCCAGAGCGAGCGCAAGATCAACCTGGTGCTCAACTTCAAGGCCGACGCCCAGGCCGGCAGCGGCATGAGCGCCACCGTCGACAGCCCCGACCAGTCGGCCTTCGGCATCCCCGCCGAAAGCGTGTCGATCAAGGACGGCACCGTGCAGGTGAAGGTGCTGCGTCCGCTGATGAGCTTTGCCGGCAAGCTCGAAGGCGGCCAGCTGGTGGGCAAATGGACCCAGGGCGGCGCCGCGCCGCTCACCTTCAGCAAGGGCAAGTTCGAGGCGGCCGGCCTGGTGGTCGACAAGACCACGCGCGACCGGCTCGAGGGCAACTGGTACGGCAAGTTCGGCAGCGGCATCGGGATCGCGTTCCGCTTCAAGGAAAACAAGGCCGGCAACCTGGTCGCGACCATGGACAGCCCGCACGAAGGCCGCAACGGCATTCCGGTCAGCGCCGTGACGCTCGACGGCGACAAGCTCAGGATCCGCGTCGACGGCGTCGGCGCCGCCTTCAGCGGCACCCTGGCGCCGGATGCGATCAGCGGGCGCTTCTCTGCCGGCGGGCAGGGCAACGACCTGACCATGGCGCGCGCCGAGTACGTGCCGGAAGCGGTGCGGGTGCCCGCCGACCTGGCCGGAAAGCTGGTGGGCAAGTGGGAGGGCAAGACCGCGAATACCTACATGATCCTGCGCTTCAAGCTCAACGACAAGGGCGAACTGATCGCGCTGCAGGACATCCCCAACCGCCAGCTGTTCGGCCTGCCCGTATCGGAGGTGACGATGAAGGATGGCGCGCTGAGCCTGAAGGTCAGGGGCATCGCGGCCGAATTCAGGGGCAGGGTGTCGGACAGCCAGATCAGCGGCGACTGGACCATGCCGAGCCTGCAATTCCCGCTCAAGCTGAACCGCGCCACGCTGTAGCCGGCACAGTCTTTCGTTTACTCGCAGGGACCGTCCGCGCACGGCGCGCGGAGGGCCCCGTGCAGCCCGCTTTTCCCGGCTGCGCGGCCATGCGACAGGGTTTTTGATGGCCGAAATTAATTCTAAAACGTAACAACTTCGTAATAACTTTTGATTACCTTTTCTAGGCGGCATCTGTTGTCCGAAGCGAAAAAAAGGGCAGGCCGCCAGAGAGCAACACCGCATCGACGTACCAGCGCAGCACCCAAAAAACACTTCCGCGCCGACCGCTTCCGGGGCGCGGGTCCAGACAAATTCTGCCAAAGCGAAACGCCTTATGAAAACCAGCTCACTGACGACGTCCGATAACATCGAACTACGGTATGGCTATGCCGTCAGCGATCTCAGGAAACCGTGGATCGTGCTGGTCATTCCGTTCGGCCTGGACGTCGCCATCGCCACCCCGTTTTTCGATTTCTTCAAGACGCATTACAACGTCTGCACCTGGGAAAGCCGCTCGGTGCTGGAAAATTCGGACCGTGCCTGCGGCGCCGCCGAGTTTTCGATCGACCAGCACGTGGCCGACCTGATCGCCGTCATCGACACCCTGAAGATCAAGGAGGCGATCCTGGTGGGCTACTGCTCCGGCGCCGGCGTGGCGCTGGCGGCCATCAACCAGGAACCGAACCGCTTCAGCCAGCTGGTGCTGGCGCACGGCGAGTACACCATGCTCGGCGAAAAGGACTGCGTCACCCAGTTCGCGGCCGACATGGACGTGCTGCTGACGCTCGCGGCCAGCAGCGACGAGCGCGCCCAGCTGGTGTTCGAAAAGATCCAGAGCGAACGCTACGACGCCAACCTGCCGCGTCCGGCCGGCCTCGACCAGCCCTTCGGCGACGTGCGCTACCTGAAGCGCTATGCCAGCAACTACCTGGCCTACAAGGCCACCGATTACCAGCAGCTGGCGGCCGAAGTGTTCCACCCGACCCTGCTGATGGCCGGCGGGCGCGACGTCCAGGTCAACGTCGCCAGTTCGGAAAAGATCCGCGGCCACATCCGCAACAGCAGCATCTTCGTCGATCCGGACGCCGATCACTACGGCGTGCTGACGCCCGATTCGGGCACCCTGATCGCCATCTGGAACCACATTCTGGAGCACAGCCATGCACGCGAATTCCACAGTCACTATTCATGAGCTGTTCCGGCGCCGCGCGGCGGCCAGTCCGGACGCCGTCGCGCTGACCTGGGGCGCGGCGCGCTTCAGCTACGCCGAACTCGACCGCTTGTCGCAAACGCTGGCGGGGCGCCTGGAAGACGCCGGCGTGGGCGCCGGCGCCACGGTCGCCCTGATCATGGACCGCGCACCCGAAATGTTCATCGGCATGCTGGCGATCCTGAAATGCGGCGCCGCCTACCTCCCGCTCGAGCCGAACACGCCGCCGGCGCGCGCCATGTTTTGCCTCGACGCCGCCGGGGTCGACCTGGTCATCACCGACCGCGACTGCCGCGCGCTGTCCGGCGCCTTCAGGAAGACCTTGCGCTTCCAGGCGCAAGAGCTGGCCGCGGCCCCGGTCCCGCTGCGCGCGGCGCGCGAAGTGGATGCGGAAGTGGATGCGGACGCCCCGGCCTACATCATGTTCACCTCGGGCACCACGTCGGAACCCAAGGGTGTCGTCGTGCCGCACCGCGGCGTGACGCGGCTGGTGATCGACACCAATTACATCGCCATCGCACCGGCCGACGCCATCCTGCAGTGTTCGACGCCCAGCTTCGACGCCTCGACCCTGGAGATCTGGGGCGCCCTGCTCAACGGCGCGACGCTGGTGCTGTACACCGGGGCGGTGCTCGATCCGAACCTGTTCCGGCGCCATATCGTCGAGCACGGGGTCACCATCGCCTGGCTCACCGCGGCCGTGTTCCACCTGTTCGCCGAGAGCTGCCTGGACGCCCTGCGCCCGCTCAAGGTATTGCTGGCCGGCGGCGACGTGCTGCGCCCGGCGGCGGTGCGCAAGGTGCTCGACGGGATCGAGGGCATCACCCTGGTCAACGGCTATGGGCCGACCGAAAACACCACGTTTACCTGCTGCCACGTGATGACCCGCGCCAACCCGCCCGGTGCGACGGTGCCGATCGGGCGCCCGGTCAGCGGCACCGAGGTCTTCATCCTCGACCCCGAGCGGCGCCCGGTGGCGGCCGGCGCGACCGGCGAACTGTACACGGCCGGGCAGGGGGTGGCGCTTGGCTACCTGAACAGCGGCGGGCGCGGCGGGGCGTTCTTTCGCGATCCCGCACTGGCCGCCGGGCTGATCTACCGCACCGGCGACCTGGTGCGCATGAACGAAGACGGCCAGGTCGAATTCCTCGGCCGCCAGGACAACGAAATCAAGCTCAGGGGCTACCGCATATCGCTGGGCGAAGTCCGCTCGAACCTGCTGGCGCTGGCCGGCGTGCGCGAGGCGGTGGTGAGCTGCCAGAAACAGGACGGAGGCGACCAGTTGCTGGTGGCCTACCTGCAAGTGAACGAGGGGCAGGGGCTGGATGCCAGGTCGGTGCGCAAGCAGCTACGCGGCACGGTCCCGCCCTACATGATTCCTGACCAGATAGCGGTCGGAACGGCTTTGCCTATCAACAAGAACGGCAAGATCGACAGCAAGAAGCTATTTTCCACAGCGGCTTAACTCGGAGGTGAGCATGAACGCAGCAGAGGTGAAGGAACTGATCGTATCGCTGTTCAAGGAGAGCGAAAGTTTCAGGAGTATCGGACTCGACGACGACTACTACACGCTCGGCGTGTCGTCGCTGACGGTGATCGGATTGCAGATCCGCGTCGAAGAGAAGGTGGACGTCGCCCTCGAAACGCGCGAGCTGATGTCGTTTTCGACCATCAACGAATGGATCGAAGCGTACACCGCCAGGTTGCACGACCTGGTCGAGCAGGCGTAGGCGGATGCCGGACATCCCGCCAATTCAAACAACTGGAATACGTTCCATCTAGTCGGAGTTTTTGATAATGAAAAAGACATTTAGTTTGACCGAAGACGAACTGAAGGCGTTCAGGGAAAACGGGTTCCACGGTCCGTTCGACGTATATGATCCCGAAGAGATGACCGCGAACTACAAGCAGCTGCGCGCCGAGATTTTCGACCGCAAGCATGCCATCTACGACCTCGAGCACACCAGCCTGCTGGCCGGCTACGACCGCCACCTCGACATCGATTTCTTCAGCCGCCACATCATGCAGCGCCGCATTCTCGACAAGGTCGAGAGCGTGCTGGGCCCGGACCTGCTGTGCTGGCGTTCGGAGATGTTCCCGAAATATCCGGGCGACGAAGGCACCGACTGGCACCAGGCCGACACCTTCGGCCACGCTTCCGGCAACCCGCAAGTGGTGTGGCCCGACGCCGACTTCGGCGGCGCGCTGACGGTGTGGACCGCGGTGACCGACTCCGATCTCGACAACGGCTGCCTGCGCTTCATCCCGGGCACCCACGAGGAAATGTTCTACGACGAGACCAAGGAAATGAAGTACTCGCCGGAACAGATCAACCAGCTCGAGAAGAATGGCCAGAAGCAGGGCTTCTTCGGCTACGACTACCGCAACCTGCAGAAGGACCCCGACTGGGTGCCGGACGATTCGAAGGCGGTGTCGATGGTGATGAAGCCTGGCCAGAGCGTGATGTTCTGGTCGACGCTGATGCATGCCTCGTACGCCAACACGACCAAGAACCGCACCCGCCTGGGATTCACCGCGCGCTACGTGCCGTCCAGCGTGCGCATCTATCCGGGCACCGACAGCATCCAGGAATACGGCAGCACCCTGTCGCTGGACAAGTACGGCGTCGTCGTGGTGTCGGGCGAAGACAAGTTCAGGCACAACAAGGTGCTGACGCAGAACGCCCGCGGCACGGCCTTCGCCGCCTGATGTAACCGGCGCTTCGGGAACGCCCGTGCGGCGTTCCGAAGCGGCTTTCGTAGTGTTAACGGCAACAGCGTCCGATTGGCTATCATGTCCGACTCACTCACCAGCTGCGTTTTCAGTAGCGCCAGCAGTTGCGCCAGCACTTGCACCCCCGCGGCGCCTGCGTTCCATCCGGCCCAGCGCCGCCTGTGGCGCATCGAGCAGGGCGCCGGCGCCCCATCGAAACCGAACGAGGTCCTTTGCGTCGACCTGGAAGGCGCGCCTTCGCGCGCCGCGCTGGTGGCGCTGCTGGACCCCATCCTCGACGACAATCCGCAATACCATTCGACCCTGGACGTGCAGGGCGGCCTGCCTTGCTGGCGCCCCGGCGCGCGCAGCGCCGTGCCGGTCTTCGAGGCGGCCATCGGCCCGGACGCCTTGCCCGAACCCCGCCACGACGAGCTGGGCGCCTTCATGGACAGGCTGTACCAGTCCGAGCGCGCCCATGCCTTCGACCTTGCCACCGAATTCCCGCTCAGGATCACGATCGCACGCCAGGCCGCCTCGGACACGACCTGCCTGGTGCTGACCTTCCACCGCTTCGTCATGACGCGCGCCCAGCTCGAGCTGGTGTTCGAGCGCCTCAAGTCGGCGCTGACCGGCCGCGCCGAACGCGCTCCGGCGGCGCCGGGACGCGCGGCCGCCGCTGCGTCCGCGGCCGCCGCCTCCGGCGCGCCGCCGCGGCCATCCGCGCAGCCGCTGCCGACCGACCGCCCGCGCGGCGCGCCGCGGGACTTCGCCAGCGCGCGCTACGAATTTGCGATCGACCGCCACAAGATCGGGCGCCTGCGCGCCTTGCTCAACGGCGCCTGCCTGCCGCAGCAATTCGGCATCATGGCGCTGTTCGCGATCGGCGCGGCGCGCCTGGCGCGCCGCCAGAGCGTCCAGATCGGCGTGGCGCACCTGCCGCGCGCCGTGGCCGGCGCGCTCGCCGTCGAGACCCTGTTCGACCATTATCCGGTGCAGGCCCGGCTCGACGACGGCGTCACCTTCCTCGGCCTGGCCGCCGCGCTGGAAAACGCCTACGCCGCCCGCGGCGCCGTGCCGCTGGAGACCCTGCTCGAAGGCGGGGAGCATGATGGCCACGAGGGCGCCAGCGCCTGCGCACCGTTCTGCCAGCTCGCCTTCGAATACCGCCATCCCGACCTGTCGGCCATCTGCAACGACGGTGGCGCACCGAGCCGCCGCTATCCGCGCGAGCCGGCCAGCTCGGTGTCGCACAGCGATATCGAGCTGAAGGTACGCGCCAGCCTCGGCGGCGGCCTGCACTTCGCGCTCGAGTATGCCAGCGCGCTGTTCGAACGCGCCACCATGGTCCGCTTCGCTCACGAGCTCGACCGCTTGCTCGGCAGCGTGCTGGCCAATCCCTACCGCGCCCTGGCCGAACTGGAAGCGGCGGACGCGCCGGATGCTGCTTCCACGCCTGGTGCGCCGCTTGACACCCTGGACGGGCTGTTCCGCGCCCAGGCCCTGGCCGCGCCCGACGCGGTCGCCCTGATCGACGGCGCGCTGCACCTCGGCTACGGCGCGCTCGAGCAGGCCGCCGCCAGCCTGGCGGCGCGCCTCGCGCAAGCCGGCATCCGCCCCGGCGACCGCATCGGCCTGTACCTGCCGCGCTCGGCCGACTATGTCGTGTGCGTGCTCGCCGTGCTGCGCTGCGGCGCGCTGTTCGTACCGCTCGACACCGGCTTGCCGCTGGCCCGCATCCACGCCATCGACGGCGGCGCCGGCCTGGCGCTGGTGCTGCACGCCGGCGCCGCCATCAGCGGCGGGCACTGGAAGCGGATCGACCAGCTCCCCGCCGCCACGGCCGGCGCCGCCCCGAGCGGCGCCGCGCAGGCCGCCGCCTACGTCATGTATACCTCCGGTTCCAGCGGTGCGCCCAAGGGCGTCATCGGCGGCCATGCCGGCGCGGTCAACCGCGTGCGCTGGGCCGGGCAGGCGCTGGGCCAGGAGCCCGACGACCTGTTCTGCATGAAGAGCGCGACCGGCTTCGTCGACCACGTGGCCGAAATGTTCCAGCCGCTGCTGACCGGCCGCGCGCTGGTCATCCTGTCCGAGGACACGGTGCGCGACGCGCGCGCCATGGTCGAGCGTCTGGCGCAGTACGGCGTGACCCGCCTGACCGTGGCGCCCTTCGTGCTGGCGCGCCTGGCCGAGCAGCCCGGCTTCGCCCGCCTGCGCGCGCTGCGCTCGGTCGCCTGCAGCGGCGACGCGCTCGACGCGGTGCTGGCGCGGCGCTTTTTCAACCTGTTGCCGGGCGTGCGCCTGTTCAATATCTACGGCCTGACCGAGACCGGCGCCGACAGCAGCTGCTACGAGGTGCCCGACGAGCCGCGCCACGGCTTGCCCGACCATTTCCGCAGTGCCGCCGCGGCCGCGACGGCAGCGGCCGCACGCACGGCCCGCGGCGGCGACGGCGAGCGGATCACGCTGCCGGGCGTCAGCCTCGACCAGCTCAAGGAACGCTTCCTCGACCCGCGCGTGCCGGCCACGCCGGTCTCGGCGCAGGAATATTTCGCCTGGATGGAGCGCGACATCGTGCCCTACAGCGTCAACGTCGCGTCCCGCAAGTTCATCGGGCACATGACCTCGGCGCTGCCGGACTTCATGCCCGAGATCAGCGCATTGGTGGCGCGCCTGAACCAGAACATGGTCAAGATCGAAACCTCGAAGTCGCTCACCTTCCTCGAGCGCCAGACGCTGGCCATGCTGCACCGCGAGTTCTACGGCGAGAGCGACTACACAGGACGCATCCAGGACCCGCACAACGTGTTCGGACTGGTGGTCAGCGGCGGCAGCAGCGCCAACATCACGGCGATGTGGAATGCGCGCAATGCCGCCTTGCTGGAGCTCGGCTTCAGCAAGGCCGAGATCAGCGAGCAGGGCGCCTTCGAACTGGCGCGCCGCCGCGGCTACGAGGGCTTCGCCATCATCGCATCCGGCCTGGCCCATTATTCGATCCGCAAGGCCGCGGCCATCCTCGGCATCGGCGAGCGCAACATCCTGGTGCTGAAGCAGGACGCCCAGCAGAAAGCCGACCTGGCCGACCTCGAGGCCAGCCTGCGCCTGTGCGGCGAGCGCAAGCTGCTGCCGGTGGCGGTCATCGCGATCGCCGGCGCCACCGAAACCGGCACGATCGATCCGATCGCCGCGATGGCGGAGGTGGCGGCGCGCCACGGCGTGCACTTCCACGTCGATGCGGCCTGGGGCGGCGCGATGATCTTTTCCGAGCGCTACCGCGGCCTGCTCGACGGCATCGAGCGCGCCGACTCGATCACGCTGTGCCCGCACAAGCAGCTGTTCGTGCCGCAGGGGATCAGCGTCTGCCTGCTGCGCGACCCGAAGGCGATCCATGCCAGCTCGGTGCAGGCGGTCTACCAGGGCCAGTCGGGCAGCTTCGACATGGGGCAGTACACCATCGAAGGCTCGCGTCCGGCCATCTTCCTGGCGCTGCACGCCATGCTGCACATCATGACCGGGCGCGGCATCGGCGCGCTGGTCGACCAGGGCATCGACGCCGCCGCCTATTTCGCCGGCCTGGTGGCCGCCCACCCGGCTTTCGAGCTGGTCGGTTCGCCGCAGATCAACATCCTGAACTACCGCTACATCCCCATGCGCCTGCGTCACAAGGAGGTGCTGAGCGCCGCCGACAACGCCGAGATCAGCCGCGCCGTCGCCGCCATCCAGCAGCAGCAGTTCTTGCAGGGTAAAACCTTCGTGTCGAAGACCGACGTGCGCAGCCAGCGCCACGGGCTTGAAAAGATCACCGTGTTCCGGGTGGTCATCTCGAACCCGCTGACGGGCGACCAGGACCTGCTCGACAACCTAGCCAACCAGCTCGAGATTGCCGACGCGCTGGTCGAGGGCCGCGCGGCCGACGGCCAGGCGCGCCAGTCGATCGCCCCGGCGCTGGCCGGCGAGCGCGCAGGCGCGGGCGCCGAGCGCCACCTGGTGCCGATCGGGCGCCCGATCGCGAATACCGAAATCCTGGTGCTCGACGGCGCCGGACGCTTGCTGCCGGACGGCGCCGAGGGCGAACTGTACGTCGGCGGCGCCGGGCTGGCGCTGGGCTACCTGCACGGCGAGGACGCCGGCGACGCGTTCGTCGCGCATCCGTTCAGGCCCGGCCAGCGGCTGTACCGCACCGGCGACTTCGGCCTGCGCCTGGCCGGCGGCGAGCTTGCCTACAGCGGGCGGCGCGACCGCCAGGTCAAGGTGCGCGGCGTGAAGGTGCAGCTGGCCGAGGTCGAAGCCTGCCTGGCGCGCCTGCCCGAGGTGGCGCAGTGCGCGGTGGTGGCCGGGCAGCGCGCCGGCGACGCCACGCTGGAAGCCTGGGTGGTGCCGCGCGCCGGGCGCGCCCAGGCCGGCGCGGTGCGCCAGGCGATCCGGCGCCAGCTGCTGGCCGTGCTGCCGGCGCCGATGGTGCCGCAGCGCCTGCACCTGGTGGCGTCGCTGCCGCTGGCGGCCAGCGGCAAGGTCGACCGCGGGGCGCTGGCCGCGCAGCTGCCGGCCACCCCCGCGGCCGCCGCCGGCGCACCGCCGAGCGCCACCGAGGAACGGCTGCTGCGCCTGTGCCGCAAGGTGCTCGGGCGCGAGCAGCTGGCCATCGGCGACAACTTCTTCGATATCGGCGGGCACTCGATGGCCGCGGCCAGCCTGCAGCAGGAGATCCGCAGCGAGTTCGCGGTCGAACTCAGCTACCAGTCCTTCTACGTGCAGCCCTGCCTGGCCGACATCGCGGGAATGATCGACGAATTGCAGGCGGCGCTGGTCTGACGACCCGCGCCGCCCGCGACGACAACAAGAACAGGAGCACTTCATGCAGCAGGAATTCAAGGCGACACGCGACCTGGCCCAGGCCAGGCGGGACCTCGACGTGCACGGCTTTTGCATGGTCGACGGCGCGCTCTCGGCGCGCGAGATCGAGGCCGCCCGCAGCCGGGTGGTCGAACAGGCCAGGGCCGAGCAGGAGCGCGGCGTCGCTTTCCGCGACGGCGGCTTCAACCAGGAAGTGCTGAATGCGCGCGGCCAGTTCCGCGAGGCCGCGGCCTTCCAGGAAAAGGACGGTGGCGTCAACCAGCGCCTGTTCATGCTGGTCAACAAGGGCCAGGTGTTCCGCGACCTGGTGGTGCATCCGCTCATCGACGAACTGGTCGGCCACGTGCTGGGCGAGGACTTCCTGCTCTCGACACTGTCGGCCAACATCGTGCGCGCCGGCTCGGTCAGGATGGGCCTGCACACCGACCAGTGGTGGATGCCGCAGCCGGCCCGCGCGGACAGCGCGCACCGGCGCGCGGCGAACATCTCGCGCCATCCGGCGCCGGAATTCACCAGTCCCGATCCGGCGCTGGGGATCGCGCCGCCCGTCACGGTGACGGCGGTATGGCTGCTGACCGATTTCACGCGTGAAAACGGCGCCACCGAAATCGTGCCGGGCACCCACCTGTCGGGCGCTTACCCGCGCAAGGACGCGGCGCAGGACTACGCGCTCGTGCAGCCGGAAGCGCCGGCCGGCACCTTGCTGGTGTTCGACGGCCGCCTGTGGCACGGCAACGGCGCCAACCTGGGCGCGCCGGATCGCATCGGCATCCTGTCGACCTTTTGCGCGCCCCAGTTCCGTCAACAGGAGAACATGATGCTCGGGCTCGACGACAGCCTGTGGGAAACGATGCCGGAGCGGCTCAGGGCCCGGCTCGGCTACAAGGTCTGGAACGGCTACGGCAGGGTCGAATCGGCGTTTTCCGGTTTCGTCGGTCCCGCCACCCGATCGCACGGCATACTCGCGGGAGCCGGGCATGATCATTCGGCCACCTGACCTGCTGCCCGGTGCGCACGAGGCGCACGTCTGGTACGCCTGGGTCGAACAATGCGCGGACCCGCGCCTGCTCGAACGCTACCGCGCGCTGCTCAGCCGCGAGGAGCGCGAGCGCCTGGGCCGCTACGTGTTCGACTACCTCAAGCGCGAGTACCTGCTCACGCGCGCGCTGTGCCGCACCACCTTGTCGCGCTATGCCGACGTGCATCCGGCCGACTGGACCTTCTGCACCAACCGCTACGGGCGGCCCGAGATCGCCGGCCCGGCCGGGGCGACCGGCCTGCGCTTCAACCTGTCGAATGCGCGCAGCCTGGTGGCCTGCGTGGTCACGCGCGACGTCGATGCCGGCATCGACGTCGAGGAATCGAACCACGGCGGCGACCTGCTGAGCATTGCCGACACGGTGTTCTCGCCCTACGAACGCGCCCAGCTGCTGGCGCTGCCGCCGGAATTGCGGCGCCAGCGCTTCTTCGACCTGTGGACGCTGAAGGAGTCCTACATCAAGGCGCGCGGCATGGGCCTGTCGCTGCCGCTGCAGCAGTTCTCGTTCGACGTCGGCGCGCCCAGGATCGGCATCGCCTTCGCCGCCGGGATGGCGCAGGACGCGGCGCACTGGCAGTTCGTGCTGGAGCACCTGGGGCCGGACCATACGCTGGCGGTCAGCGTCGAACGCGGCGGCGGACCCGATTTCAGCGTCAGCATGCGCCAGGTGATTCCCGAGCCGGGCGACGATGCGCTCGGCAAGGCGGCGTAAGTGCGCTTGCCGGCGCATCCGCGCTTTTGCCTGTGGGGCGGCAGCGCGGCCACGCACCACTGGCATACCGGCTTCAGTGCGCGTGGTGGTGTCGGGCCACCTGCACATGCCGTCGACCTGCCGCATCGACGGCGTGCGCTTCGAGGAAGTGTCGTATGGGTATCCGCACCAGCGCCACGTGGAAGCGGGCGGCGTCGAGCGGTACCTGCGCCAGATATTGCCGGCGCCGGACATGGTTTCAGGCACGCATTTATTTTGAAAGACCGTTACATCGTCGTAATAAGCTTTCGCTATTCTCGACCTGCTTCAGCGCATCCCGAGCGAAGCGATCCAGCTGCAGGAGCCCAGGGTTTTACTGGCTCCGTTGGCGGCACGGCAGTTCAACTTTTCATCAAGAACAGGTATCCGTCATGCTCGATCATCCCGTCCTGATTCAACTCGTCGTCATCCTCGGCACGGCCAAACTGGTCGGGCTGGTCCTGAGCCGTTTCGGCCAGCCCTCCGTCGTCAGCGAAATGTTCGCCGGCCTGCTGCTGGGGCCCGGCATCTGCGGCGCGCTGTTCCCCGAGATCCACGCCCAGCTCTTCGCCGTGCACACGCTGGCCGGCCTCGAAGGCCTGGTCCAGGTCGGGGTGGTGCTGTTCATGTTCATCGTCGGCCTCGAGATGCGCGCGCCCAGCGGCCCGAAAACCATGATGGTGCCGGTGGTCTCGATCGGCACCATCTCGGTGCTGCTGCCGCTGCTGCTGGGCGCGGCCATCTCGCCGCTGCTGTTCGAGCGTTTCGCGCCGCCGGGCGTGCCGTTCTTCGCGTTCGGCGCGTTCATCGCGGTCGCGTTCTCGATCACCGCGTTTCCGGTACTGGCGCGCATCCTGAAGGACCGCGCCATCGCCCACACCGAGCTGGGCCAGCTGGCGCTGTCGTCGGCCGCGTTTTCCGACCTGCTGGCCTGGGTCATGGTCGGCCTGGTCGTCATCGTCGCCAGCGCCCAGGGCAACTGGAACAATGCGGTGGAACTGCTCACCGGCCTGACGCTGCTGGTGGCCGTGCTGTTCGGCGTGGTGCGGCCCCTGGTCGCGCGCATGCTGCCGCCCAACGGCAAGCCGAGCAACGAGATCTTCACGGTGATCGTCATCGGCGTCTTCGTCGCCGGCTACTTCACCAAGCGCATCCACATCGACGCGGTGTTCGGCGCCTTCCTGTTCGGCCTGTGCCTGCCGCGCGACGACCGCCTCGTCAAGTGGTTCAGCGAACGCGTCGAACCGGTCGCGGTCGTGGTGCTGATGCCGGTCTTCTTCGCGCTGGCCGGCCTGAAGACCAGCGCCGGCGCCTTCGGCGACGAAACGGCCTGGGTGTTCGCCCTGATCCTGGTCACCGCCGTGGTCGGCAAGATCGCCGGCGGCTTCGTCGGCGCCCGCCTGGGCGGCTGCGCGCCGCGCATGTCGATGTCGATCGGCGCGCTGATGAATGCGCGCGGCCTGATGGAAGTCATCGTGCTCAAGATCGGGCTCGACGCCGGCCTGATCGGGGCCGACCTGTTCACCATGTTCCTCGTCATGGCGATCGCCACGACCGTCATGGCGGGCCCCTTGCTGTCGCTGCTCGACCGCCGTCCCGCTCCCGTCGGCTTCGTGCCGGCCGAAAACTGAACCAGCCTGAACGACCATCATGGACCGTGTAATCGAAAAGAAGAAGTGGCCCGGCCGCAAGATCGCGGCGGTTGCCGCAGGGGTGATCAGTGTCGGGGCGGCCGTGAGCATGGCCGCCGCCAACGCCAGCAAGAGCCGGCTCAGCATCGACGCCAGCCGCCTGAGCACGGCGCAGGTGCGCAACAGCCAGTTCCAGGAATACGCCGCCATCAACGGCAGCGCGCTGCCGAAGAATACGGTGTTTCTCGACGTGCAGGAAGGCGGCATCGTCGACAAGATCTACCTGCGCAGCGGCGACATGGTGAAGAAGGGCGACCTGATCCTGGCGTTTTCCAACAACGGCGCGCAAAAGGAAAACATCGATGCCGAAACGCGCCTGCTGGAAAACCTGAACCAGCTGCGCAATTCGAAGATCAGCCTGACGCAGTCGAACCTGATCCTCAAGGACCAGCTGCTCGACCTGGAATACAAGATCGCCGACGCCGAAGCCAAGTTCGCCCGCTACGAGAAGCTGGCCAACAACCCGACGCCCTTCCTGTCGAAGGAAGCCTTCGCGACCCAGCGCGACCAGCTGACGCACTACAAGGAAAAGCGCGACTTGCTGCGCGAGCGCATCCGCCAGGAGACGGCGCTCGAGCACCAGCAGATCAAACAGATCGATTCCTCGATCGCGAGCGTGGACCGCAACATGGAAATGCTCACCCAGATCATCGAGAGCCTGAAGGTGCGCGCGCCGATCGACGGCCAGCTCTCGAGCCTGAACGTCGAGGTCGGGCAGAGCATCCTGCGCTGGCAGCGCATCGCCCAGATCGACCAGCTCGGCAGCTTCATGGTGCGCGCCGACATCGACCAGTTCTACATTTCCAAGGTCGCTCCGGGGCAGAAGGGCAAGTTCGAGTTCAACGGCAAGCCCTATGAGGTGGTCGTGGCCAAGATCTACCCGGACGTCAAGAACAGCGTGTTCCAGGCCGACCTGAATTTCGTCGGCGCGGCGCCCGAGGGCCTGAAACGCGGCCAGACCCTGCAGATCGACCTTAGCCTGTCGGAGTCGCGCATGACCCGGGTGGTCGACAAGGGCGGCTTCTACCGCCACACCAACGGACGCTGGGCCTATGTGCTGGCGGCCGACGGCCGCTCCGCGCGGCGCAGCAACATCGTGCTCGGCCGGCAGAATCCGCAGTCGGTCGAAGTGCTCGAAGGGCTCGCCGTGGGCGAGCGCATCATCACCTCCGATTACGAAGGCTTCGGCGACGTCGACGAACTGAAGTTTTCGGAAGCGCCCAGGCGCTGAGCGGGTGCAACGTTTCCAATCACATCACTTGACCGGGTCCGAACATGAACATTCCTATCGTCTCCACCCTTGCCAAAGCCTGGCGCGGCAACAACCCGCGCGTGCGCACCTTCTTCGCCCTCGCGCTCGCCTTTGCGCTGGGCTGCGGCGGCACCCTCCTGCTGTGGAACGCGGGCAGCCTCGGCGCCGGCGCGGCCGGCACCGCGGCCTTCCTGCTGGGCGCCATGGCGGCCGCCTGCGTGGCGGCGATCTGCACCTTCCAGGCCATGGTCGAGCGCAAGCAGGCCGGCGACACGCTGGCGGCGGCCGAACAATGAGCACCTGGTACCTGAGGCCCGATGCCTACTTCGAGCCGCTGTTCAACGGCTGGTACGCCTGGCCCTACCTGATGCAGCCGGCAACCGCGGCGCGCCACACCGTGCACACCCACCGCCGCATCATGAAGTCGTTCGTCAACAACTTCCAGATGCACATCCTGGCCAACCAGGAGCGCGACCTCGCCGGCGGCGACTACCTCGATTGCCGCGCCGACCAGGTGGCCGAGATCCGCGCGCTGGTGGCCGCACTGGAGCGCGATTGCGCCGACCTGGTCGGCCTGTCCGCCGCCATCGACGAACTCGAGGAACTGCTACGCGGCCACACCAGCGGCGAGTCGATCGAGCCGCTGTATGCCAGGGTGCCCGAGCCGCTCAAGGGCTACGTCGAGCTGTTCATGGATGCCGAGCACCATCCCTCCTACCGCCTGATCGAGGCGATGCTGTACCGCAGCCCGTATTACCGGCGCGACCTGCAGCGGCTCGGCTTCGGCCTGCTGGCGCGCGTGCAGGGGCGGCCTTTTGTGTTCAGCACGCCGCGCCTGGCCGACGCCAACCACCTGCAGCTGGCGCTCGATTTCTGCCACCCCAAGGTCGACCGCCTGTTCGCCGCGCGCGAACGCCCGCTCACGGACGCCGAGCTCGATGCCCTGATCACCAACAGTCCCGCCGCCGGCGGGCTGGCGATGGCCGAGCTGTTCACGCGCGAGGCGCCGGCGCGCCGCCACCAGCGGCTGGAGCGGGGCGTGCGCGTGACCTATACCGGGCACGCCGGCTTCATGCTGGAGACGGCGCAGGTGACGATCCTGGTCGACCCGGTAATTCCCAGCCGGGGCGCGGACGATACCGACAACCTGGTCAGCTTCAGCGAACTGCCGCCGCGGATCGACTACATCTGCCTGACGCACAGCCACCAGGACCACGTCAACCTGGAAACGCTGCTGCAGCTGCGCTACAAGACCGGCAAGGTCGTGGTGCCGAAGAATAACGGCGGCGGCCTGTTCGACCCGTCCATCAAGCTGATGCTGGCAAACCTGGGGTTCGACGTGATCGAGATGGACGACCTGGACGAGGTCGCGCTGCCCGGCGGCCGCATCGTCGCCATGCCTTTCCTGGGCGAGCACGGCGACCTGCACATCCGTTCCAAGGCCGCCTGGTACGTCGCGCTGGAAGGCCGCACCTTCTTCTTCGGCGCCGACTCGGCCAACCTCGAGCCGCGCCTGTACGGGCGCCTGAGCGAGCATTACAAGGATTTCGACATCCTGGCCGTCGGCATGGAGTGTGTCGGCGCGCCCTATACCTGGCTGTACGGGGCGCTGACGACGCGCCCGGTGGCCAAGAACATCAAGGCGTCGCGCCGCCTGAACGGCAGCGACTTCGAACGCGCGCTGCCCATGGCCGAGGTATTCACGCCGCGCCGCGTCTACGTCTACGCCCTTGGCGCCGAGCCTTGCTACAAGTACATCACCGGCATCGACTACCACGACGACTCCAGGCAGATCGTCGAATCGGGAAAGATGATCGCCGCATGCGAGGCGATGGGCATCGAGGCCGAATGCATGTTCGGCAAGAAAACCATCGTCTTTGACCCGCTGTGACCCCCGCCTCACGACCTCGACAGGACTTATCGCCATGAACAACAGCACGCCTTCCTCCAAATGGTTTTTGGTCGTCAAGCCACGACCGCAGGCCGAATTCCGCTTGTTCTGCTTCCCATACGCCGGCGGCAGCGCCACCGCCTACTCGGCCTGGGCCGAGCTCCTGCCCGACAACGTCGAGCTGGTAGCGATCCAGCCGCCGGGGCGCGCCAACCGCCTGGGCGAAGCGCTGCTGACGTCGGTGCACGACATGGCCGACGGCGTCGCCGACGCCATCGGCCCCTGGCTGGACCGCCCCTACATGATTTATGGCCACAGCCTGGGGTCGATCGTCAGCTTCGAACTGCTCCATTCGCTGCGCGCACGCGGCCTGCCGCTGCCGTTCCGCTATTTCTGCGGCGCGCGCCGGGCGCCGCACGTGCCGCCGCGCATCGCCCCGATCCACAACTATCCGCTCGAGGAATTCAAGGCCGAGCTCAGGACCCTCAACGGCACGCCCGAGATCATCCTCAACAACGCCGACCTGATGGATATCTTCGTGCCGATCCTGCGCACCGATTTCAAGGCCGCCTACAACTACCGGCGCGAACCGGCCATCAAGCTCGAGTGCGAGGTCTCGGTCTTCAACGGCGCCCGGGACGACAAGGTGCTGGAAGAAGACATGCTGGGCTGGCAGGCGCATTTCGCGCGCAAGGTCGACTTCCGCACCTTCCCCGGCGGTCATTTCTTCATGGATGAGAACCGCAGCGCCGTGCTCGACGTCATTTGCGCCAGCGTGCGCCGGCGCAGCGAATGCGTGGCCGCCTGACGCCTGCGCAATCCACTCTTTGCAACACCGGACGCAGGCCGCGTCCGGCTCCCACGACCGGAACTTCATCATGATCATCCAGACCAGTGCCTTGTCCAAAATTTTCCGAACCGACGAAGTCGAGACCGCTGCGGTCGACAGCATCGACCTCGAAGTACGCGAGGGCGAATTCGTCGCGCTGATGGGCCCGTCGGGCTGCGGCAAGTCGACGCTGATGCACATCATCGGCCTGCTCGACAACGCCACCAGCGGCAGCTACCGCTTCCTGGGCGAGGAAGTCGCGTCCATGAGCGAACGCCAGCGCTCGACCTTTCGCAAGAAGAACATCGGCTTCATCTTCCAGAGCTTCAACCTGATCGACGAACTGACCGTGTTCGAGAACGTCGAACTGCCGCTGATCTATGCCGGCGTGCCGGTCGCCGAGCGCCGCCCGAAGGTGGAAGCGGTGCTGGCCAAGCTCGATATCGTGCACCGCAAGAACCACTATCCGCTGCAGCTGTCGGGCGGCCAGCAGCAGCGCGTGGCGGTGGCGCGCGCCATCGTCACCGCGCCGCGCCTGATCCTCGCCGACGAGCCGACCGGCAACCTCGATTCGCGCCACGGCAGCGAAGTGATGGGCATCCTCAAGCAGCTCAATGCCGAGGGCAGCACGATCGTGATGGTGACCCACTCCGAGCACGATGCCGGCCACTGCAGCCGTGTCTGCCGCCTGCTGGACGGCAAGGTGGTCGAGCAGCCGCGCCGGCCGGGTGCATCCGTCCCGGTCGTTCCCGCCATCGCTGCCGTCCAGGAACTGGCGCTGGCCGAGGGCGATTGAGGCCGGGCCAGCTTAGCGGGCGCCGCCGGCGCCCATCACAGTTCCGGAAAGGGAGCGAAGCAGTGTTTATCCATTATTTTAAAATTGCGGTGCGCAACCTGCTCAAGGATCGGGTCTATTCGGCGATCAACCTGCTGAGCCTATCCCTGGCGATCGCCTGCGCCATCACCTTGTCGCTGTACGTCAGCAACCAGCTGACCTACGACAAACACCACACCAACCACCCATCGATCGTGCGCGTGGTCAACGAGATCGCCACCAATGGCGAACCGAACCGCTACGCGATGACCTCGCGCGCGCTCGGGCCGCTGCTCACCAAACAGTATCCGCAGGTGGGCGAGTTCGTCCGCATCCGTAACTTCGCCGTCGCGCGTGCCGTGTTCCGCTACAAGGACACGGTCAAGTACTGGGACGACGTCAAGATCGCCGACGAGAACATCTTCAGCGTCTTCACGCACGAGGCGGTGTTCGGCGACCTGAAGGATGCGCTGAAGGATCCGTCCTGGATCGCCGTCAGCCAGAGCTTTGCCAGGAGCTATTTCGGCGACCGCAATCCGGTCGGCGAAACCATCGCCACCGATACCTTTTCGTACCGCATCGCGGCCGTGTTCAAGGATTTGCCGAAGAATAGCCACATGCGCTACGACGCGGTGCTGTCGATGAAGCGCCTGCGCGACTTCGGCCTGGACGACACCATGTCCTCGCCCGACCAGCTGTTCGACATCGAGAACTACACCTATTTCAAGCTCAAGCCGGGCATGGGCCGCCAGTCCTTCGAGCAATTGCTGACGCGCTTCGGCGACGACACCACCGCCGCCGTGGGCGAGCGCATGCACTCGAAGATCTACTACAGCGCCCAGGGCCTGGGCGACATCCACTTCGACGATGGCTACCGCTACGACCAGCCGGTGGGCAACATCCTGTACGTGTACGGCTTCGTCGCGGTGGCGCTGTTCCTGGTGATCGTCGCGTGCATCAACTACACCAACCTGGCAACCGCGCGCGCCATCGGCCGCTCCAAGGAAATCGGCATGCGCCGCGTGATCGGCGCCACCCGCGAGCAACTGGTGGCCCAGTTCCTGGGCGAATCGGTCTGCCTGACCCTGATCGCGGCCGTGCTCGGGATCGGCTTGCTGCTGCTGTTGAACTTCACGGTCGGGCTCGACCGGCTGCTCGGCGCCAGCGTCGAGCTCGACGTCCTGCGCGAACCGGCGATCGTGCTCTGGGTCCTGCTCGGCACGGTTGCGATCGGCATCGCCGCCGGCCTGTATCCGGCCCTGTACCTGTCCTCGATCGGTACCCTGGCCGCCCTCAACAACAACCGCAACATGCGCCGCGCGCGCTTTTCGCTGCGCGAGATCCTGGTGTTCGTCCAACTGGTGGTGTCGGTCGGCATCGTTGCCAGTACGCTGATCATGGGCCGCCAGATGCAGTTCATCGCCGACAAGCCGCTCGGCTTCGAACGGGGCAACAAGGTGGCGGTGCTGATGCACGGGGTCGATGCGATCCGGAAGATCCCGCTGCTGAAGGTGGAGCTGGAACGCCATCCGGACATCGTCAGCGTCACCGAAACCTCGTTCGTGCCGGGCGACGAGGTGGCGGCCAACCTGATCAAGGTGGCCACCAACGACGGCGACATGCAGGAAGTGATCGTCAACCAGATCGCGGTGGACCGCGACTTCGTCGCCAACGTCGGCATCGAGGTGGTGGCCGGGCGCGATTTCTCCAAACGCATGCTCACCGATGTCGGCGCCTCGGTGCTGGTCAACGAATCCTTCGTGCGCCTGATGGGCTGGAAGGATCCGATCGGCAAGCGCGTCCAGAACGACGGCCACGTCATCGGCGTGCTGCGCGACTTTCATTTCAGCTCGCTGCACGCACGGGTGGGGCCGATGATGCTGCGCCAGTTCCAGAAGACCGAACTCGACAACGTGCCGCCCAACGAGCGCAACCTGATCACGCGCTCGATGGTGATCGCGCTCTCGGGCGAGAACGTGGAGGGGGCGCTGGCGGCGATCCGCGCCGCGGTGTCGGCGGCCAACCCGAAGCATCCGTTCGAATTCGCCTTCTTCGAAGACCTGCTGCAGCGCCAGTACGCCAGCGAGACCGGCATCATGCGCCTGACCGGCAGTTTCGCCCTGATCTGCATCGCCATTTCCTGCCTTGGCCTGTTCGGCCTGGCCGCGTTCACCACCCAGCAGCGCACCAAGGAGATCGGGGTGCGCAAGGTGCTGGGGGCCAGTCCGGCCAACATCGTGTGGATGCTCACGCGCGGCCTGCTGACCTGGGTCGGGGCGGCGGCGGCCTGCGCCTCGCTGCTGACCTGGTTCGTGATGGACCACTGGCTGCAGACCTTCGCCTACAAGACCAGCATGCACCCGGCCATTTTTGTCGCCGCCGCTACCCTGATCGCGGTGCTGGCCTTTTTGTCGGTGGCGCTCCAGGCTGGGCGCACGGCGCTGCGCAATCCGGTTACGGCGCTGCGCTACGAGTAGGGCAGGGCGTTTCGAGGAGCCGCGGGCGCGTCGCGCGACCCGCGGCTTTTTGCATTTCGCAACTGTCGCAAGCGCCGAACAATGTGTGGCAGCGCGGCCCGTAAAACGGCGTCCAGCGTAACTTCTTCGTAATAACGTTCCGATATATTTCTCCAGGTCAGTGCTGCGCCCGTAACGGCGCGGCACGCATGACAAGACGCGTGTCAACACGCGCAACCGGCCGCTTCCGACAAGAGGAATCCATCCATGACGAGCATTGAAGAGTCATCCCAGCCACCGGCGCTGGCGGCCCGCTTCGATCGCGCGGTACGCGCCCACCCCGGGCGCGCCGCGATCGAATTCGGGACCCGCAGCTGGTCCTACCGCGACATCGATATCCTGAGCGACAACCTGGCGGCACGCCTGCAGCGGCAGGTCGACCCCGCGCACGTCGTCGTCGTCCACTGCGAACGCGGTCCCTTGCTGGTGCTGGCGCTGCTTGCCTGCGTCAAGGCGGGGCGCCTGTTCTTCGTCGTCGGCGAAAACCAGCCCGAGTCGTACGTCGCGCGCGCCCTCGACGGCGTTGGCGCCATCGCCTGGCTCGGCGCCGAGGGCTTGTCCGACCCGGCCAGGGCCGCCCGCATCGCCGGTGCGCGCCTGCAGGCCTGCCTGATGCTGGGGCCGCGGGACCTCGATACGTCCGCCGCCTGCGCCCCGTTCGCCGCAGAAACCCAGGCGCCCGCAGCCGGGCTGTACCTGGTCGCCACCTCCGGCACCACCGGCAAGCCGAAACTGGTGCTGACCGGCGAGGCGGCCATCCTGAACTTCCTCGACTGGTACGGCGCCGCCTTCGCGCTGAACCACGAAGACAAATTCAGCATGCTCTCCGGCCTGGGCTACGACCCGCTGATCCGCGACGTCTTCACCGCCCTGTGCCTGGGCGCCTGCGTCAGCATCCCCGAAGCGGACGTGCTAGGCCGGCGCCGCGGCCTGCATGCCTGGGCCGCCGGGCGCGGCGTCACGGTGATCCACGCCACGCCGCAGCTGGCCCAGCTCATCTTCGACAAGGAACAGCGTGAAGCGCTGCCCGCGGTGCGCGTGATGGCCGTCGGTGGCGCCGGCCTCGGCCACGCGCTGGCGCAGCACGTGGCGGCGCTGCTGGACGGCGGCGTGCTGCTCAACGTGTACGGCGCCAGCGAAACGCCGCAGGTCATGGCCTGGCACCAGGTGGTGCGCGGCGCCGGACCATCGGATGGCGCGAACGGCAAGGTCGCCGTCGGCAAGCCGATCGCCGGGGTCGACATCGCCGTGCTCGACGAGGCCGGAGAGCGCTGCGCCACGGACGACGTCGGCGAGATATTCATCGCCACGCCGCACCTGGCGCTCGGCTACTACGGCGACGCGGCGCTGACGGCGCAAAAATTCGTCGACCTGCCGGGCCTGGGCCGCGCCTACCGCACCGGCGACCTCGGCTTCGTCGACGGCGGCGGCCAGCTGCACTACGTCGGCCGCAAGGACCGCCAGGTCAAGCTGCGCGGCTACCGCATCCAGCTCGAGGAAGTCGAGCTGGCCTTGCAGGCGCTGTCCCTGGTGGCCGCCGCCGCCGTGGTGTTCGAGGCCGGCGAGGGCGCCGACGCCGCCGGCAAGCTGGTGTGCTACCTGCAGGCGGCGCCGGGCGCGGCCATCGGCGTGCCGGCCATCAAGCAGGCCCTGGTGGACGCCTTGCCGACCTACATGATGCCCGACCGCTACGTGGTGCTGGAGCGGATGCCGCTCAACAGCCGCCACAAGATCGATTACGCCGCCCTGAAGGCGGCGGCGCCGGCCGCGCAGGCGATTCCAGTGGCGGCGCCGGGCGCCAGCCAGGGCGTGGCGCGGCAACTGCTGTCGATCTGGTCCGGCGTGCTCGATACGCCGAGCGCGGACATCGCGCTCGACAGTAACTTTTTCGATGTCGGCGGCAACTCCTTGCTGTCTGTGAAGTTGATCGAATACATCAACAAGAGTTTTTCCAAAAACATGAAGACAAGCGATTTGTTCGTTCATTCGAACATCAACGAGTTGTCGAAATTTCTTGCAGCTACGAATGACGAGCAAGGCCAATCCAGCAGCGGCGCCAATGCAGGCCGGCGTGCGCAATATTTAAGCCAAGTCAGCTTGGGTCGAAACAGGAAAATACGGGTGGAATTATGAGCGAAATGAATGGTGCGATTGCGATTGTCGGCATGTCCCTGCGGTTCCCGAAAGCGAATACGCAGGAAGAATTCTGGAACAACCTGCTCGAAGGGCGCGATTGCGCCAGGATGCTCGACAAGGAAGAGCTGGCCAAACTGGGCGTCGCCCGCGAAAAGCTCGACAGCGCGGAATACGTCTACCGCAGCTACGACCTGGACGATATCGACATGTTCGACGCCAAGTTCTTCGGCTTCTCGCCGCGCGAGGCGCGCATGGCCGATCCGCAGCTGCGCATCATGCTCGAAGCGGCCCAGGAATGCATCGAGGATTCCGGCCACGTCGTCAACGGCACCAAGACCGGCATGTACTTCGGCGTCGCCGACCACAAGTACTGGATGTACTACAACCTGTTCCAGTCGCCGCTGGAAGAGCAGAATGAAGTGGCCAAGCGCATCATCGCGGTGAAGGACTTCTTCGCCACCCAGCTGTCGCACAAGCTCGGCCTGACCGGCCCCAGCATTTCGCTCAACAGCGCCTGCTCGACCGGCCTGCTGGCCACCCACGAAGCCTGCAACCACCTGCTGATGTACGACTGCGACTATGCGCTCGCCGGCGGCTGCGAAATCCTGAAAGGCGTCGGCTACCAGTACTTCGACGGCGGCCTGTCGGCCAAGGGCGGCTACCTGCGCGCTTTCGACAAGGATGCCTCGGGCACGGTGTTCGGCAGCGGCGTCGGCATGGTCATGCTGCGCCGCCTCGAAGACGCCGTGCGCGACGGCGACAAGATCTACGCGGTCATCCGCAGCACCGCCGTCAACAACGACGGCAACCAGAAGGTCGGCTACATGGCGCCGGGCGTCAAGGGCCAGATGAGCGTCATCCACGAGGCGATCGAACGGGCAGGCGTGTCCGCGCGCGACATCAGCTACGTCGAGGCGCACGGCACCGGCACCAACGTCGGCGACCCGATCGAGATCGAATCGATCAGCAAGGTGTACCGCAAGTACACGGACGACAAGCAGTACTGCACCATCGGCTCGGTCAAGACCAACGTCGGCCACCTCAGCATCGCCGCCGGCATCGCCGGCCTGATCAAGACCTCGCTGATGCTCTACCACCGCAAGATCCCGAAAATCCTGCACTTCAACGAAGCCAACCCGGCCATCGATTTCGAAAACAGCCCGTTCAAGGTGGCGCGCGAGCTGTCCGACTGGACGCCGTACAACGGCCGCCGCATCGCCGGCATCAGCGCCTTCGGCGTGGGCGGCACCAACGTGCACGCGGTGCTGGAAGAAGCGCCGGCGCAGGAACGCGCCGGCCAGGGGTCGCCCTACGACCAGGTGTTCGTGCTGGGCGCCCGCTCCGACAAGGCGCTGGCCGACGTCAGGACGCGCCTGGCCGATTTCGTCGAGCGCCATCCGGAAACGGCGCCGGGCGACATCGCCTTTACCCTCAACGCCGGCCGCCAGAAGTTCGAGCACCGCCTGGCGCTGCGCGCATCGAACCGCGAGCAGCTGATCCAGGCCTGCCGCGCCGGCGGCCAGAAGACGCACACCGTCTCGCCGGGCGCGATGCGCCAGACCGTGTTCATGTTCCCGGGGCAGGGCGCGCAGTATCCCGACATGGGGCTGCAGCTGTACCTGCAGGAGCCGCGCTTCAAGGCCCACGTGGACGCCTGCTGCGCCGAGACCAGCGAAGCGCTCGGCATCGACATCTTCCCGGTCCTGTTCCCGACCCTCTGCGGCACGGCCAGCGCGGCCGGCGCCGCTGATGCCCATGCGCGTATCAACCAGACCGAGTTCACCCAAATCTGCCTGTTCGTGGTGTCGGTCGCCATGGCGCGCCTGTGGATCGAGTTCGGGGTGCGTCCCGACGCGATGGTCGGCCACAGCATCGGCGAATACGCCGCCGCCTGCGTGGCCGGCGTGTTCTCGCTCGAGGATGGCCTGAAGCTGGTGGCCCACCGCGGCCGCCTGATGCAGTCGATGCCGAAGGGCAGCATGCTGTCGGTGCAGCGCCCGGCGGCCGACCTGGCGCGCTACCTCGGCCAGGACCTGTCGATCGCCGGCATCAACAGCCCGGCTTCGTGCGTGGTGTCGGGCACCGACGCCGCCATCGAAGGCCTGGGCGCGACGCTGGCCGCGGCCGGCATCAAGAGCACCGTGCTGCATACCTCGCACGCCTTCCACTCGCACATGATGGACCCGATCCTGGAACAGTTCGAGGACGTGGTGCGCTCGGTCGCGCTGCAGGCGCCGCGCACCCCGTTCATCTCGAACCTGACCGGGACCTGGATCACGGCCGACCAGGCCACCGATCCCGGCTACTGGTCGGCCCAGCTGCGCGCGCCGGTGCTGTTCTCGCGCGGCCTCGCGTGCGTGGTGCAGCAGGACTCGGTGTGCCTCGAGATGGGCCCGGGCGCATCCCTGTGCGCGCTGCTCGGACAGCACGACTTCGACGCCGCCTGCCATACGGTGGCGACGCTGCCGCGCGCCGTCGACGAGGTTTCGGCCGCCGATTTCCTGGCCGCCGCGCTCGGCACGGCCTGCTGCCATGGCGTCGAGATCGACTGGGAAGCCGTGTATGCCGGCAGCGGCGCGCGCCGCGTGTCGCTGCCGACCTATCCGTTCGAGCGCAAGAGCTTCTGGCTCGACGACGAGATGCTCAAGCCGAAGACGGTGACGGCCGACCTGGGCCCGCTCGAGCATCCGCTGCTCGGACGCCGCGTCGCCACCTCGTCGAAGGTGGTGGTATTCGAGAACCTCATCGACAAGGACACGCCGAAGTTCCTGGCCGACCACCGCCTGATCGAGACCGTGATCTTCCCGGGCGCCGGCTATACCCAGATGGCGCTCGAAGCCGGCAAGTACTTCATCAAGAACAAGAAGGTCAGGATCGACGAGATCCGCTTCGCCCAGGTCATGATGCTGCACGACGGCGCCCAAAAGGTCGTGCAGGTCGTGGCCACCGCCAGCGGCGACGGCTGCACCTTCGAGATCCTGAGCCGCAACGCCGGCGAGCAGGCCGACGCGCCCTGGGTGCTGCATGCCAAGGGCAAGATTTCGCCGCACTCGGTGAACGCGCCGTCGATCGCCATGCCGGCCCTGGCCGCCCAGCCCGAGCGCGAACTGGTGCCGCTGTCGCGCTACTACGACGCGCTCAAGTTCATCACCTTCGGCCCCTCGTTCCGCTGCATCAAGCGCCTCTGGATCGGCGAGAACGCCGCCGGCCAGCTCGAAAGCCTGGGCCTGGTCGAACTGCCGCAGCACCTGTACGGCGAGGTCGACCGCTACAGCTTCCACCCGGTGCTGCTCGACGCCGCCTTCCAGATCATCGACGGACCGAAGATCTCGCAGACCGGCACCTTGCCGGTGGGCCTGCGCAACTTCACCGTGTACGAAGCGGTGCCGAACGCGTTCTACGTGCACGCCGTGCGCCGCGAACAGACCGACGAGGAATACTCGATCGGCGAAATCACCGTGTTTTCCGAGAAGGGCAGCGTCATCGCCCGCATCGAACACTACCTGCAGAAGGAGATCGCCGACTCGGTCGTGGCGCGCGACCAGCTGGCCGACGTGCTGTTCGACATCGACTGGCAACAGACCGGACAAAGCATCGCCCGCCCGGCCACGGCCGGCGCCTGGATCGTGGCCGGCGCGCCGAGCGCCTTTACCAACAAGCTGGCGGCGGCGCTGGAAGGGGCCGGCCGCCAGGTGCTGCAGCTCGACGGCGGGCTGGCCGGCGCCGCTGCGCTCGAGCTGGTCAAGCGCTCGCAGGTGGACACCATCGTCTTTGCCCGCGCCCTGGCCGACGGCGGCGGCGCGGCGGACGCGATGGACCTGAGCCTGGACCTGCTCCGTATGGTGCAGCAGGTGAATGCCTGCGAGGCCGACGCGCCGCCGCGCATCGTCATCGGCACCCGCGGCGCCCAGGCGGCCGGCGGCGCCGGCGACGGCGGCGAACAACAGGCGCACCAGGCCGCGCTGTGGGGCATCGGCAATACCTTGACCGCCGAACATCCGGAACTGCGCTGCCTGCGCGCCGACCTCGACGCCGCGCCGACCTCGCTGGACGCGTTCGTGGCCGACCTGGTGGCCGGCGACACGCTGGAAAACCAGCTGGCCTACCGCGACGGCCAGCGCCTGGCGCCGCGCCTGCAGCGCCACGGTGGCGCGGCCGGCACCGACAGCGCGCTGCGGCTGCCGAACGGCCCGTTCGAAGTGCGCCTGATGCGCTTCGGCACCTTCGACAACTTCGCCGCACGCGAATTCATCCCCGACCTGGTCGGCGAGAACGAAGTGCTGGTCGAAATGCACAGCGCCGCCCTGAACTTCAAGGAAACGCTGTACGTGCTGGGCTTCCTCAACCCGAACAAGCGCCACGCCGCGAACTTCGACTTCGGCATGGAAGGCGCCGGCCGCATCAAGCGCGTCGGCCCCGGCGTTACCCACCTGAAGAAGGGCGACGACGTCATCGTCTGGCACAACGGCTGCCTGTCGAGCGACTTCGTGGTCAACGTCGACAAGGTGATCAGGAAGCCGGCCGCACTGTCCTACGCCGAAGCGGCCTGCCTGCCGACCGTGTTCATGACCGCCTACCACGCCCTGTACAACATCGCCGGCATCAAGCGCGGCGACAAGGTGCTGATCCACGCCGCCGCCGGCGGGGTGGGGCAGGTGGCGATCCAGATCGCCAGGGCCGTCGGCGCCGAGGTCTTCGCCACCGCCAGCCAGGGCAAGTGGGAGCACCTGCGTGCGCAGGGCGTGCGCCACGTGTTCGATTCGCGCACCCTCGAATTCTCGCGCCAGGTCATGGAAGCGACCGGCGGCGCCGGCGTCGACATCGTGTTCAACAGCCTCAACGGCGAATTCATCGAGCGCAGCTTCGACGCCATGGCCACCAATGGCCGCTTCGTCGAAATCGGCAAGAAGGACATCTGGTCGAACGAGCGCGCCGCGGCCTATCGCCCCGACGTCGACTACACCTTCTTCGAGATCGGCGAAAACGACACCAGCGGCGGCATCGGCGGCGACACCATCATCCACGACCTGATGCAGCAGATCCTCGACGACTTTGAGTCGGGCAAGCTGGCGCCGCTGCCGATGACCGAGTACGCGGTCAGCGACCTGCAGCAAGCCTACCGCTACCTGGCCGCCGGCAAGAACGTCGGCAAGGTGGTCGTCAACTTCGACAAGCACCTGGCGACGGCCGCCGGCGCCACCCTGGTGCGGCCGGACCGCACCTACCTGGTGACGGGCGGCCTGGGCGGCCTCGGCTTCGAATGCGCCAACTGGCTCATCGGCCAGGGCGCGCGCCACATCGCGCTGGCCGGACGCAGCGCCCCGACGGAGGAAGTCGCACGCCGGATCGCCGACCTCGCCAAGATCGGCGTGAACGCCTTTGCGGTGCGCGGCGACATCGGCGTGCAGGCCGACGCGGCGCGCATCATCGACACCATCGCGGCCGGCCCGGCGCCGCTGGGCGGCATCCTGCATTGCGCCGGCGTGCTCGAAGACGGCGTGCTGGCACAGCAGACGCCGGAGAAATTCGCCAAGGTGTTCGGCCCGAAAGTGATGGGCACCCTGCACCTGCACCACCTCACCGCCAGCATGGCGCTCGACTTCTTCGTGTGCTTCTCGTCGGTGTCGGCCATCCTCGACGGCGGCGGCCAGGGCAATTATGCGGCCGCGAACGCCTTCATGGACCGCCTGATGAGCCTGCGCCGCAGCCAGGGCCTGGCGGGCCTGTCGGTCAACTGGGGCGCCTGGGCCGACGTGGGCATGGCGGCGCGCCTGGCGCAAAAGCGCACGATGGACATGAGCCACTTCATCAGCCGCGAAGAAGGCTTCCTGGCGCTCGAACGCCTGATGGCGGGGCAGGCGGTGCAGGGCGTGGTCTGCAAGCTGGGCGCGCGCCTGGCGCCGGACACCCGCTCGCGCCTGCTGCTCGAGCTGGTCGAAAAAGCCGCCGCCAACGATGGCGAGGGCGCGGCGATGGGCGACCTGGAGCGGGTATTCGCCCAGCATCCGGGCAACGGCGTGGCCGAGAATTTCGCGCTGTTCCTCAAGAGCCAGGTCAACCGGGTGCTGGGCGCCGATGCGCGCGACGAGGTCGATGCCGATACCGAATTCGTGGCGCTGGGCGTCGATTCGCTGTCGATGACGGAACTCAAGAACGCCGTCGAGCACGGCATGGGCAAGCCGCTCAAGATGGCGACCTTCTTCGCCAATCCGACGGTGGGGCACCTCTCCAAACACCTGGCCAGGGAATATGGCGACCTGTTCGCGGGCAAGGGCGGCGCTGCTGCCGCATCTGCTCCTTCTTCGGCCGCGCCGGCCGCGGCGGCAGAAGCTGAAGCCACGGCCCGGATCCCGAGCATCGACTTCGTCGCCATGGGCGGCGGCGCCAGCGAGCGCCCGATCTTCTGCCTGCCTGGCCTGAACGGCAACATCTTCGACTTCAACGATTTCGCCGCCACCGTCAAGCACAAATACCGCGTGATGGTCGGCGAAATCAGCAGCGAGCTGGCCACCCTGGAGACCGACATCGCCACCATCGCGGCCGATGCGGTGGCGCAGATCAAGCGCATCCAGCCGGCCGGACCGTATGCATTGCTGGGCTACTCGTACGGCGGCGTGGTGTCGCTCGAAGTGGCGCACCAGCTGCGCGGCGCCGGCGACGACGTCGACATGCTGATGATGCTCGATTCGTTCCCGCACTTCCATTACCGCCTCGACGAACGCTTCATGAGCTTCATGTCGGCCCTGATCGTCGATTCGATCCTGACCCCGATGAAGTTCGACGAGGCGACCTACGAGCGGCTGGCGACCCAGATCATGCACACCCCGGGCGACCGGATGGGCGAACTGATGCGGCAATTCGACACCGGCGGCACGCCCGGCGCCCGGGTCAACATCGACCTGTTCAGCAACATCGCCGAAGCGGGCAAGAAGCGTTCGCTGGCGACCTACGCGCCGCCGAAGAACATCGACGGCGTGAAGATCACCTACGTCAGGGCCGGCAGCTACCCGCGCAGCATGTCGTTCGCGCAGCTGGACGGCTTCCTCGACGACGCGACGATGCGCGACGAGAAGTACTCGTGGGGTGATTTCGTGGGCAACGACTTCGAAGTGCACCGCGTCGCCGGCCAGCACAACGAGTTGCTCAAGCCGGTCCACGTCGACGCCATCGTCGGCCTGGTCGACCGCGCACTGGGTGGCGCCCACCAGTAAGCAGCACGCACGCCGCACCCGGCCCCGTATCGTTTTTTCACCGGCTTCGGGGCCGGGTGGACCCTTGCATCCCGAAATTCTTCGAACTACGAGCAAACAAGGCGAAGTCCAGCATGACACACCTGACAGTCAACGAAACGCATACCGCCACCGATTCCAGCCAGGCCGGCGGTGTCTACGTCATCGCGAGCTTTACCGCGGAACCGCTGCATGAGGCATTGCATGGCCGGCTCGCCGGCCACGGCCTGGTCCCGCAGGTCGACTTCGCGCCCTTCGGCCAGGTGTTCCAGGAACTGCTGGGCGATGGCGGCTCCCTGTTGCGCGGCGGCGCCGGCGTCAACCTCGTGCTGCTGCGCGCCGAGGACTTCCTCACCGCCGCCGACGCGCTGGCGATCAAGGCCGGGCGCATCGGCGAGGTCGGCACGGCGGCCGCGGCCGAGCTGCAGCGGCGCCTGGCCGCGGCCGCCGCCGCCCAGCCGGGGACGCTGGTGGCCGCGGTCTGTCCGTCGCTGCTGGAGCTGGCCGACCTGGACGACCGCTCGCGTGCCTTCCTGGGCGAATTCGAGGCCGCGCTGGTCGCGGTGCTGGCCGCGCAGCTGCCGCTCGCTCCCGTGGTCATGCGCGACTTCTGGATCGGCGGCCGGGCGGAGCTGTTCGACCGCGAGCGCGACGACATCGCACGCATTCCGTATACCGACGCCTTTTATGCCCTGATGGCGCGCATGCTGGCTTCGCGCATCGCCGCGCTGGCCGGCTTCGGCCCCAAGGTGGTGGTGCTCGACGCCGACAACACGCTGTGGCAGGGCGTGTGCGGCGAGCAGGACACGGCCGCGCTGGTGGTCACGCCCGCCATGGCCGAGCTGCAGCGGCGCGCGCAAGCGGCACGCGCCCAGGGCATGCTGCTGGCCCTGGTCAGCAAGAACAACCCGGCCGACGTCGAGCGCGTGTTCGCCGCGCATCCGGACATGCTGCTCGGCCTGGCAGACTTCGCCGCCACGCGCATCAACTGGGAACCGAAGTCGGCCAACCTGGCCGCCATCGCCGCCGAACTGAACCTGTCGACCGATTCCTTCGTGTTCGTCGACGACAACCTGGTCGAACTGGCCGACGTCGGCTGCGCCCATCCGGACGTGGTGCTGTTTCCGGTGCCGGGCCAGGCGCATCAGCTGTCGGCCATGCTCGGCCGTTCATGGCTGTTCGAGCGCCGCGCCAGTTCGGCCGAAGATACGCGCCGCAGCGCCATGTACGAGGACGAACGGCGGCGCCAGCAACTGCGCAGCGGCGCCGGCGACCTGCGCGGCTACCTGCGCCGGCTCGGCATCCAGATCGCGTTTCTTCCGGTATGCGAGGACAACCTGGCGCGCGCGGCGCAGCTGACGGGGCGCACCAACCAGTTCAACCTGCGCAAGACCGCGCGCAGCGAGGGGCAACTGCGCGCGCTGCTGGCGCAGGACGGCGTGCATGGATTCATGGTGCACGTGCAGGACAAGTTCGGCGACTACGGCCTCACCGGCCTGGTCGTCGCGCGGCACGAGCGCGGCGCGCGCACGCTGGTGGTCGACACCATGCTGCTGAGCTGCCGGGTACTGGGCCGCCACGTCGAATACTGCCTGCTGCACAAGCTGGGCGAACTGGCGCAGGCGCTCGGCTGCACGCAACTGCGCCTGCCGCTGGTGGAGTCGCCGCGCAACGTCCCGCTGCGCCAGTTCCTCGAGCGTTACTTCACGCCGTACTTCGACGCCGCCACCAGCGCCTACACGCTGGCGCCCGCGGACCTGGTGCAGCTCGACCGGCTCGAATCGATCGAGGTACGCGACAGCACGACGCTGGCGCCGGCGCCGCTGCAGGCGCCCGCCGGCGCCGGCGCTGCCATCGATGCAGCGCCCCTGGCGGCCTGCTGGCCGCAGCTGGCGCGCCTGGTGCGCCTGAACCTGGCCTGCGAACGCGCGGTGGCGGCGCAGGAAAACTACTTCAGCCTGGGCGGCGATTCGCTGCGCGCGGTCGGCCTGGTGGTCGCGGCGCGCAAGGAAGGCTTGCTGCTGTCGCTGGACGACGTGATCGGCAGCGATACCCTGGGCGAGCTGGCGGCGCGGGCGGTGGTGGGAGAGGCGCCGGCGGCGCCGGTGGCCATCGCCCCGTTCGCGCTCCTGGGCGCGGCCGAGAAGGCGCTGGTCGACGAGCGCTTCGACCTGCTCGAACTGGAAGACGCGGCGCCGCTCGCGGCCCTGCAGCAGGGCATGATCTACCACTCGCTCAAGGACCGCGCCCTCAACCTCTACCAGAACATCCTGTGCTGGAAGCTGGCGGCGCCCTGGAACGAAAAGGCTTTCGGGCGCGCGCTGCGCGCGCTGCAGCTGCGCCACGCGGCGCTGCGCACGGCGTTCGTGCTCGACCTGGGCGAGCGCCCGCTGCAGGTGGTGCGGCGCGATGCCGCCGCCGTGCTCGAGTGCGTCGACCTGCGCGGGCTGGCGCCGCACCTGCGCGCCGAGCGCATCGAGGCCTGGGTCGCCGCCCAGAACGAACGCGGCATCGACCTCGCGGTGGCCCCATGGCGCCTCGGCGTGCACGTCGATGATGATTCCCTGCACATCGCCCTGGTGGTGCACCACGCCTTGTTCGACGGCTGGAGCAACGAACGCTTCATGGCCGAGCTGAGCGCCACCTATGCCGCCTTCCTCGACGGCCGCTATCCGGACAACGCGGGCGCGCCGCCGCCGTACCGCGCCTTCCTCGAGCTCGAGGCCAGGGCGCTGGCCGACGCGTCCGCGCGCGACTTCTGGCGCGCGCAACTGGACGGCGCCGCCATGCCCTGGTGGACCGGCGCCCGGCTGACGCGCCCGCTCAAGCTGCAGTATGCGGTGCCGGCCGACGTCGGCGCGCGCATCGCGGCGCTGGCAGGCGCATGGCGGGTGCAGGAAAAGAGCGTGTGGTGCACTGTCTACGCCGCCTTGCTGGCGGTGCTGACCGGCGCCGACCGTGTGCTCGGCATCGTGGTGACGCATGCGCGGCCGGCGCTCGAGCACGTGGAGCAGTCGCTTGGCGTGTACCTCAATTCGCTGCCGCTGGCGGTCGACCTGGGCGGCAAGTCCTGGGCGTCGATCGCGGCCACGCTGAACCGCAGCTTGCAGCAGCAGTTCGGCCAGCGCTTCTATCCGGCCGCGCAGATCGGCATCGATAGCGCGCTGGATTTGTCCGGCTCGCTGTTCAACTACGTCGACAACGAAGCCGAAGCGGCCAGCCTGCCGTATGCGGTCTCGCCGTTCGGCCGCGAGGCGACCAGCTACCCGTTGACCTTTGCGCTGCGCCGCGGCGCCGGCCAGGTCCGCATCGAACTGGACGTCGACGCCGGCCTGCTGCCGGCCGCCCTGCGCGAACGCCTGATCCCGTACGTGGGCAGGATACTGGCGCTGATCGCGGACGCCGATGGTGCCGATCATGGGACAGATACGGGAGCGCGCTTTTCCATCGAAGCGATCCTCGAGCGCAGCGAAACGGCGGCGCTGGAGGCCTTCAACCCGGCGCCGATGGCCTTTTCCGCCGACGCCACGCTGCACGGCCTGTTCGAACGCCAGGCCGCGCGCCATCCGCAGCGCGTGGCATTGCGCGTGGCCGGCGCCGACATCAGCTACGCCGAACTCAATGTCCGCGCCAACCGCCGCGCCCACGCGCTGATCGCCCGCGGCGTGCGGCCCGAAACCCGCGTCGGCGTCTGCCTCGAGCGCGGCGCGGAGAGCGTCGTCAGCATCCTCGCCGTGCTGAAGGCCGGCGGCTGCTACGTGCCGATCGACCCGGCCTATCCGGCCGCGCGCGTGGCCTACCTGCTGGGCGACGCCGACATGGCGGTGGTGATCACCAGCGGCGAACTGGCCGCGCGCCTAGGCATCGACCCGGTGCGCAGCTGGTGCGTGGATAGTGAATGTGGCGCATGGCCCGCCACCGATCCCGCCATCGGCGCCGCGCAGGCGCAGCTCGCGTACATCATTTATACCTCCGGCAGCACCGGGCGCCCGAAAGGCGTGGCGATCAGCCACGAGGGCGGGGTGTCGCTGCTGCAGTGGGCGGCCGGCACCGTGCCCGAAGCCGACCGCCGCGGCGTGCTGGCCGGCACCTCGTTCTGCTTCGACCTGTCGGTCTACGAACTGTTCCTGCCGCTGACCACCGGGCAGACCTGCATCCTGGTCGAGAACATCCTCGCCCTGGAAACGCTCGACGCGGACAGCCGCGCGCGGGTCACGCTGGTCAATACGGTGCCGTCGGCAGCCCGCGTCCTGCTCGACCGCAAGGCGTTTCCGCCGTCGGTGCGGGTACTCAACCTGGCCGGCGAACCGCTCAAGGCGGCGCTGGTCGACCGGGTGTACGCCGAGACCGGCATCGGCCAGGTGGTCGACCTGTACGGACCGTCCGAGGGCACGACCTATTCGAGTTTCGCCATGCGCCAGGCGCACGGGATCGAGACCATCGGGCGTCCTGTGGCCAATACCCAGTTTTACGTGCTCGGCGCTGCCGGCGAACTGCTGCCGCAAGGCGTCGTCGGCGAACTGTACATCGGCGGCGCCGGACTGGCCCGCGGCTACCTGCAGCGCCCTGGCCTGAGCGCCGAAAAATTCGTGCCGAACCGCTTCGGCGCGCCCGGTTCGCGGCTCTACCGCACCGGCGACCTGGTACGCTACCGCGACGACGGCCAGCTCGAATACCTGGGCCGCGCCGACCACCAGGTCAAGGTGCGCGGCTTTCGTATCGAGCTGGGCGAAATCGAAAGCGCCTGCCTGCGCCATCCCGGCGTGACGGACGCGGCGGTCATCGTGCGCGAAGACACGCCGGAGCAGCGCCAGGTCGTCGCGTATGTCGTCGCCCCTGCGGCTGCGGCCGGGGCGGCCGGCGACGCCGCGTTGGCGGCCGCGCTCAAGGCCGAGCTGTTGGAGCGGCTGCCGGCCTACATGGTGCCGGCCGCCTTCGTGCGCCTGGCCGCGCTGCCGCTCACGCCGAACGGCAAGCTCGACCGCGCCGCCTTGCCGCCGCCGCTAGGTCTGGCGCAGGGCCTGGCGCAGGCAGGCGGCCACGCGGCCCCGGTTAGCGCCGTCGAAAGCGCGCTGGCCGCACTGTGGCAAACGCTGCTCGGCCAGCAGGGGATTGGCCGCGGCGCCAATTTCTTCGAACTGGGCGGACACTCGCTGCTGCTCATGCAGCTGCTGTCGAAGATCCGCGAACGCTTCGGCGTCGAGCTCGGCCTGGAGCAGGCGCTGGCCAACCGCGAACTGGCGGCGATGGCCTCCTGCATCGAGGGAGCCGGCGCGCACGGCACCGGTACCGTGCTGGCGGCGCTGCCCGCCGGCGCGGTCAAGCCGCTGTCGTACTCGCAGCAGCGCCTGTGGTTCCTGGGCCAGCTCGAAGGCGCCAACCCGACCTACAACATTCCGAAGATCCTGCGCCTGCGCGGCGAACCCGATATCGCGCTGCTCAAGGAGGCGCTGCAAACGATCGTCGCGCGCCACGAAGCGCTGCGCACGTCCTTCGGCGCCGCCGACGGCCAGCCTTTCCTGCTGGTCGAAGCGGCGCACCAGCTGATCCTGCCGGTGATCGACGTCGAGGACGATGCGCGCTGGCAGGCGCTGGCCGAGGAAGAACGCAGCTATTGTTTCGACCTGGGCCAGGACCGCCTGTACCGCTTCAAGGCGGTCAGGCAGGCCTACGCCGCATCCGACCGCTGGTGCCTGCTGGCGACCTTCCACCACAGCGTGTTCGACGCCATGTCGGTGGCCATCTTCGTGCGCGAACTGGGTGCGCTATATGCGGCGCTGGAGGCGGGCCGGCCGCTGCAGCCGGCGCCATTGCCGCTGCAGTATGCCGACTACGCCGGCTGGCAGCAGGCGCGCCTGCAGGGCGGCGAGTTCGCCGGCCACGAGGACTACTGGCGCGAGCGCCTGGCCGGGTTGGCGCCGGCGCTCGACCTGCCGCTCGACCATCCGCGCCCCCCGGTGCGCAGCCATCATGGCGCCTGGGTGGCAATCGACGTCGACGCCGCCACGGCGGCGCGCCTGGCCGGGCTGGCGCGCGCGCACGACGCCACCGTCTACATGGTGCTGCTGTCGGCCTTCGCCGTCCTGCTGGGCCGTTACGGCAACCAGCACGACGTCGCCATCGGCAGCCCGATCGCCAACCGGCCGCACCGCGACCTGGAAAGCGTGATCGGCTTCTTCGTCAATACGGTGGTGATGCGCTGCACGGCGGCCGGACACCTGTCCTTCGCCGAGGTGCTGGCGCAAACCCGCGACACGGTGCTGGGCGCCATGGCGCACCAGGACATCCCGTTCGACCTGCTGGTGGAAAAGCTGAAACCGGCGCGCAGCCTGGGCACGACGCCGCTGTTCCAGGTGATGTTCGTGCTGGTCGACGACGAGGACGACGGCGCCGACTGGGCCCGCATCGAGGAAGCGGACGGCGCCGCGCGCCTGGCTTCCGGCCGCAGCGGTGGCGCCGGCGTCGCCCACTTCGACCTGACCCTGCTGGTCAAGGCCGGGCCGGGCGGCCTGCATTGCCGCCTCGAATATGCCCGCGACCTGTTCGAGGCCGCCACCGCCGAAGCCATGCTGGAAACCTTCAGGAGCGTGCTCGACACGGTAGCCGCCGCGCCCGCGGCGCCGCTGGCGTCCTGCGAATTCATCGGTGCGCGCGACCGCCGCGCACAGCTGGCGGCGGCCGGCCAGGCCATTGCCGCCATCGAGCCGGACGCGTGCGTGCACGAGCTGTTCGAGCGCCAGGCGGGCGCCACCCCCGACGCCGTCGCGCTGGTCTTCGAAGACGCCAGCCTGTCGTTTCGCGAGCTGAACAACCGCGCCAACTTCCTCGCCGCACGGCTGATCGAGGACGGCGTGGCGCTGGAAGAGCGGGTCGGGCTGTACTTCGAGCGCTCGTTCGACAGCATCGCCGCGCTGCTGGCCGTGGTCAAGGCGGGCGCCTGCTACGTGCCGCTCGACACCGGCCTGCCGCGCGAGCGCCTGGCCTATATCCTGGCCGATGCGCGCATCGGCCTGGTGCTGACCAACACCGCGCCGCCGGCCGGTGCAACGGCGCGCCACCTGGACGTGGCGGCGCTGCTGGCCGGTGGCGGCTACCAGGCCGGCCTGTCCTATCCGAACGTGGCGCGCCTGCGCGTGGGCCTGTGCGCCGAGAACCTGGCGTATTGCCTGTACACCTCGGGCACCTCGGGCCAGCCGAAGGCGGTGCTGGTGCGCCATGCCGCCCTGAGCAACCTGTGCCAGGATGCGATCGCGCGGCGCGGGTTCGACGGCGAATGCCGCAACCTCAATTTCGCGCCGCTGAGCTTCGACGCCGCCAGCGCCGAGATCTTCAATTCGCTGCTGTCGGGCAGCATCCTGCATATCCCGACCGTGGAGGTGCTGACCGACGCCGAAGCCTTTGGCGCCTACAGCAAGCGCCACGGCATCAACCGCGGCTATATCCCGCCGGCCTTCCTCTCGGTGCTCGACAGGAACGACTTCGCGGCCTACCGCTCGCTGAGCGTGGGCGGCGAAGCCATTCCGACGGAGATCGCGCGCCAGTGGGCGCAAGTGACGACCCTGACCAACGCCTACGGCCCGACCGAATGCACGATCGCCTGCACCTCGGGCACGCTCGATGGCGGCGACCAGGTCTCGATCGGCAACTTCATCGCCAACGTCCATGGCTATGTGCTGGACGCGGCGCTGCAGCTGGTGCCGACCGGCGTGGCAGGCGAACTGCACGTGGCCGGCGCCTGCCTGGCGCGCGGCTATGCCAACGCCGCCGGCCTGACGGCCGCGAAGTTCATCCCCGACCCGTTCTCGCACCAGCCGGGCGCGCGCATGTACCGGACCGGCGACCTGGTGCGCTACCGCAGGGACGGCAAGCTCGAATTCATCGGCCGCAAGGACCAGCAGGTCAAGCTGCGCGGCTACCGCATCGAGCTGGGCGAAATCGAGGCCTGCTTCGCCGGCCATCCGGCCATCAAGGCCGCCGCCGCCAGCGTCCAGGGCGAGGGCAGCGAGCGCAGGCTGGCGCTGCACTACCTGATGCACGACGCCGCCGCGGCGCCGGTCGGCAACGCCGAACTGCGCGCCTTCGCCCAGCGCAGCCTGCCGGCCTACATGGTGCCGGCCGCTTTCGCGCGGCTCGAGCGCTTCCCGCTGACGCCGAACGGCAAGGTCGACCGCAAGGCGCTGCCGGCGCTGGCGGCCGAAGCATTGGCAACGGCGCCGGCGCAGGCCCCCGACAGCGCGGGCGAACAGCAGATGGCGCAGCTGTGGCGCGAACTGCTCGGCGCCGGCCAGGTCGGCCGCTGCGACAATTTCTTCGAACTGGGCGGCCACTCGCTGCTGGCCACCCGGCTCGTTGCCCGGGTGCGCGAGCGCTACCAGGGCGCCGCCGGCGTCGGCGTGCGCGACCTGTTCGAGCACCAGACCCTGGACGCCTTTACCGCGCTGGTGGAAGAGCGCTGCAGCGGCGCCGCCGTGCCCGCAGCCGGCCCGGTAGCGGGCAGCGGCCGGGCGGCGCTGGTGCTGTCGCCGGCGCAGCAGCGCCTGTGGTTCATGGACCGCTACATCGGCCGCAATCCGATCTTCAACATCCCGGTCGCGCTCGAACTGAAGGGCGTGCTCGACCGCGCACGCCTGGGCGCGGCGATCGGCGCCGTGCTGGCGCGCCACGATGCGCTGCGCACCCGCTTCGTGCAGGCCGACGGCGGCGTGCGCCCGGTGGTCGATGCGCCGGCGCCGTTCGCGCTGCCGGAACAGACGGCGCGCAGCGAGGCCGAACTGCGCGCGCTGTGCCGGCAGGAGCGGGCCGCCTGCTTCGACCTCGGCGCCGATCCCCTGTACCGCTTCCGCCTGTTCACGCTGGACGACGGCGCCGGCGCCAGTGCAGGTTCGCCGTCCCAGGTGCTGCACATCACCCTGCACCACATCGTGGCCGACGGCCAGTCGATCGCCATCCTGCTGCGCGAACTGAGCGCTTTCTACAACGGCGCCGGCGACGCCATGCCGGCCTTGCCGTTCCAGTATGCAGACTACGCGGCCTGGCAGGAGCGCAGCGTCGACCCCGCCATGCTGGAGCGCCAGCTCGCCTACTGGGCCGAGGCGCTGGCGGGACTGCCGCTGGCGCTCGAGCTGCCGCTCGACTTCGAGCGTCCGCGCAGCCAGACCTGGGCCGGCGCGACGCAAAAGATCGCGATCGCCGCGGACACCGCGCGCCGCCTGAACGAATTGAGCCGCAAACATGGCGCGACCCTGTTCATGACGCTGGTCTCGGCGTTCGCGGTGCTGCTCGGGCGCCATGCACGCCAGGACGATTTCGCCATCGGCACGCCGGTGGCGCGGCGCGACGCGCCCGGCAGCGAGCATCTGATCGGCCTGTTCCTCAACTCGCTGGTGCTGCGCTTCGGCCTCGACCTGTCGCAGTCGTTCGTGACGCTGCTGGAGAGCACGCGCCAGCGCGCCGTCGACGCCTACCGCAACCAGGACGTGCAGTTCGACAGCCTGGTCGAGCAGCTCAAGCCGGAGCGCAGCCTGGGCCACACGCCGTTGTTCCAGGTGTCGTTCTCGCTGGTCGACAACCCCGTGCGCGGGGCCGCCTTCCACGACCTCGAGATGGCGCTGTTCGACCAGGCCGAGAGCGCAGGCGTGGCGCACTACGACATCACTTTCAACCTGGCCGAGGTGGGTGAGCGCATCGTCGGCACCATGGAGTACAACACCGCGCTGTTCGAAGCGGCCACCATCGAGCGCCTGCTGGGCCATTACCTGCGCCTGCTCGAGGCAGTGCTGGCGGCGCCGGAACGCGCGCTCGGCGAGATCGACTTCCTTGGCGAGGGCGAACGGCACCGCCAGCTGGCCACCTTCAACGACACCGCGCGCGCCTTCCCCGAACAGAGCGTGCACGCGCTGGTCGCGGCACAGGCCGCGGCGCAGCCCAATGCCGTGGCGCTGGTCGACGGCGGTGCGCACCTGAGCTACGGCGAACTCGACCGGCGCGCCAACCGCCTCGCCCACTACCTGGTGGAGCAGGGCGTCACGCCGGATTCCTGCGTCGGCCTGTGCGTCGAGCGTTCGCTCGACATGGTGGTCGGCATGCTCGGCATCCTGAAGGCGGGCGGGGCCTACGTGCCGCTCGACCCGGCCTATCCGGAAGCGCGCCTGCGCCGCATGGTCGACACCAGCGCCTGCCGCCTGATCCTGTCCGAGCAGCACCTGCTGGAAGAACTCGCCTTCCTGAGCGACTATCCGACGCTGCCGCTCGACGGCCGCTGGCACGCGGCCCTGCTCGGGCGTTTCGCCGACAGCGCGCCGCAGCTGGCGACTGCGCCGGCCCAGCTGGCCTACGTCATCTTCACCTCGGGCAGCACCGGCGTGCCCAAGGGCGTGCTGGTCAGCCACGCGAACATCGCCAGCCTGGTGGCCAGCGGCGACGCCGTCACGGTGCGCCCCGACGCCGTCGTGGCGCAGGCGGCCAGCTGCGCCTTCGATGCGATTACCTACGAACTGTGGTCGCCGCTGGTCAACGGCGCGCGCGTGCTGATGATCGACAAGGACACCCTGCTGTCGCCGCCGGCGCTCGCCGCCCGCCTGGCGCAGCACGCGGTGACGACGCTGTTCATCACCACCGCGCTGTTCAACCGCATCAGCCAGGAGATTCCCGCGGCCTTCGCCGGCCTGGAGCAGTTGCTGTTCGGCGGCGAGGCGCATTCGGCCGACGCGATTGCGCGCGTACTGGAACACGGCGCGCCGCGCCAGCTGCTGCACGTCTACGGCCCGACCGAGTGCACCACCTTCGCCACCGGCTTCGAACTCGATGGCGCGCGCTTCCTGGCCGAGCGCCGCGCCCCGATCGGCATGCCGCTGGCGAACACCACCGCCTACGTGCTGCAGGGCGACCAGCTGGCGCCGCTGGGCGCCCTGGGCGAACTGTGCCTGGGCGGCGCCGGCCTGGCGCGCGGTTACCTGGCCGATGCGGCCATGAGCGCGCGCAAATTCGTGCCCAATCCGTTCGCCGCGACGCCGGGCGAGCGCCTGTACCGTACCGGCGACCTGGTGCGCCTGCGCGCCGACGGCGCCATCGAGTTCGCCGGGCGGGTCGACCACCAGGTCAAGATCCGGGGTTTTCGCATCGAGCTGGGCGAAGTGGAGCAGGCACTGCAGCTGCACGAGGACGTCGACCAGGTGCTGGTGCTGGCGCGCGACGGGCGGATGGTGGCCTACCTGGTCGCCGCGCCCGGAGCAAAACCGCAGGCGGCGCAGCTGGCGGCGCACCTGAAGGAGCGCGTGCCGGACTACGCGGTGCCGGGCGCATTCGTGTTGCTGGAGGCATTCCCGCTCAACCAGAACGGCAAGATCGACCGTGCCCGCCTGCCGGCCGCGGACGAGGCGGCGTACGCGCACGAACGGTTCGTCGCCCCCGCCGGCGCGCTGGAAACGCAGTTGGCGCAGCTGTGGCAGGCCAACCTGGGCAGGGAAGCCCCGATCGGCGCGCACGACAATTATTTCGCCATCGGCGGCGATTCGATCCGCTCGATCGGGCTGGTGTCGGCGGCGCGCGCCGCGGGCCTGCAATTCGCCATCAAGGACTTGTTCGCCCATCCGACGGTCGCCGCGCTGGCCGCGGTGGTGGTGCCCTGCGAGCGCGGGACCGCGACGGGCACGATCGCGCCGTTCGCGCTGCTGGACGCGGCCGAGCGGGCACGCCTGCCGGCGCGCTACCAGGACGAAGCGGTCGAAGACGCCTATCCGCTGTCGATGCTACAGCAGGCCATGTGGGTCCACTCGCAGCAGGACCCGAGCCTGTCGCTGTACATCGACGTGGTCACCTACCGCCTGGCGCTGCGCTGGGATGCCGCCGTCTTCCAGACCTGCCTCGACTATCTGGTGCGCAAGCACGCCGTGCTGCGCACCGTGTTCGCCAGGCAGGGCGGTGAGTACCGCCAGCTGGTCAAGGCCGCCCACCAGGCCCCGCTGCGGCACATCGACGCAAGCGCCACCCCCCAGGGAGAGCGCCAGGCCGTTGTCGCGCGCTGGATCGAGGCGGAGAAACGGAGCGGCATCGGCGCGCCCGACGGGCTGTGGCGCATGACGGCCCACCAATTCGACGATGCGACCGTCCAGCTGACCTTCGTGGTGCACCACGCCATCATGGACGGCTGGAGCGTGGCGGCCCTGTATGCGGAACTGTGCGAACTGGTGGCGCTGTGCGCCGCCGGCCAGGACTTGCCCGCCATTGTTACGCCGCCCGCCCACCAGCATTTCGTGGCGCTGGAACACGCGGCGCTGCAGGCTGGCGGCGCCTACTGGAAGGACAGGTTCGGCGACGCCCGCCTGCCGTGGTGGACCGGCGCGCCGAAAACGCCGAGCGTGCGCGTGTTCTGCGAAGTCTCCGCCGCCGACGCGGCCTGCATCGGCGCGCTGTGCCACCGGCTGCAGGTGAGCGAACGCAGCATCTGGTGCGCGGTCTACCTGGCGCTGGTCGCCACGCTGGCCGGTGCGCGCGACGTGACCGGCGGCGTGGTGACGCACGGCCGCCCGGAAATCGCCGCGGCCGAGGAAACCATCGGCCTGTTCCTCAACACGCTGCCGCTGCGGGTGAACTTGGAATCGAGCTGGGAACAGCTGATCCTCGATACCAACGCCGAACTGGAACGCCTGTACCAGCACCGCCACTATCCGCTGGCCCAGGTGCAGGCCGACACCGGCCTGGACTTCTCGGCCACGCTGTTCAACTACACCAATTTCCACGTGCAGAATGCGGTCGACGCCAGCCAGGACGGCGGCTTCGACGAAAACAACTTCCTGCTGTCGGTGAACGTGCGCAAGGACGAGACCCGCCAGCGCTTCCACTGCGCCGTCAACCTGGAGCCGACCCTGTTCGACGCCGCGTTCGCGGCCCGCATCCAGGGCTATGTCGGCAATATCCTCGCTGCGCTGCGCACGCCCGGGGCCAGGGCCGACCTGGGCGCGATCCTGTGCGCGGACGAAGTGCGCACGCAGCTGCTCGACTGGAATCCGCTGGAGGCGCAGGCCGACGCCGAAGCCAACGTCATGGCGCTGCTCGACGCATCGTTCGCCGCCGCGCCGGATTCGATCGCGGTCTCGTTCGAGGACGAGCATTACAGCTACCGCGCCCTCGAGGCGGCGGCCGGCGCCGTCGCGGCGGAACTGGCCGCGCGCGGCCTGGGTCCGGCGGCCTCGGTCGGCATCGCCCTCGAGCGTTCGTTCGAGATGCTGGCCACGCTGCTGGGATGCCTGCAGGCGGGCGTGCCCTACGTGCCGCTCGACCCGCGCCTGCCGCCGGCGCGCCTGGCCTACATCGCCGGCGACATCCGCCTCGACCTGCTGGTGGGCGATGCCGACGTCGGCGACGCCGGCGCCAGCGCGGTGGCGCGGCTGGCAACGGCGCAACTGCGCCAGGCCGTGCGCGGCGGCGCCGCGCCGGCCCGGCGCGTGCATCCGGCCCAGCTGGCCTACGTGATCTATACCTCGGGCTCGACCGGCAATCCGAAGGGCGTCGGCGTCACCCATGCCAACCTGCTCAATTTCGTCAAGGCGATCGCCGGCCAGGAGCGGGTGGCGGCGCACGACCGGCTGCTGGCGGTGACGACGCTGTCCTTCGACATCGCCTTCCTCGAGCTGTTCGTGCCGCTGGCCGCCGGCGCCGGCGTGCGCATCGCCCGGACCGACGACGTCGCCGACGGGCGCCGCCTGGCCGACACGCTGGCGGCGCAGTCGATCACCTGCATGCAGGCCACGCCGTCGAGCTGGAAGCTGATGTTCGACGCCGGCTGGCAGGGTGCGCCGGAGTTGACCGCGCTGGTCGGCGGCGAAGCCCTGTCGGACGCGCTCGCCGCCAGGCTGGCGCCGCGCGTGCGCCAGCTGTGGAACATGTATGGCCCGACCGAGACCACGATCTGGTCGACTTCGCGCCAGGTGCACGGCGCACCGGTCGACATCGGCCGGCCGCTGCGCAACAACACGCTGTACGTCCTCAGCGCCGGCATGGAATTGCTGCCGACCGGCGTCGTCGGCGAGCTGTTCATCGGCGGGCGCGGCGTGGCCAACGGTTACGTCAACCGCCCGGGCCTCAGCGCCGAGCGCTTCGTGCCCAACCCGTTCGCCAATGCCGCCGACCCCGACAGCGTCGGCAGCCGCCTGTACCGCACGGGCGACCTGGTGCGCTACCTCGACGGCGGCAACGTCGAATACGTCGGGCGCGCCGACCAGCAAGTCAAGGTGCGCGGCTACCGCGTCGAACTCAAGGAGATCGAGGCGGCGATCCTGGCCACCGGCCTGGTGCTTGATGCGGCCGTGGCCCTGCGCGGCGACGAGCAGGACGGCCGCTTCATCGCCGCCTACCTGCTGGTGCCGGGGGCGGGCGAAGATGAACGCGACGCGTCGCTGGTGCACCAGGTCCGCGGCCTGCTGCGCGAATCGCTGCCGCACTACATGCTGCCGTCCGCCTTCGTGGCGCTGGACGTGTTCCCGCTCACGCCGAACGGCAAGATCGACCGCAAGGCGCTGCCGGCGCCGCAGGCATCGGCACCAGGCGCCGGCGCCGCACCGCAAGGCGCGATGGAAGTGGCGATCGCGGCGATCTGGGCCGAGATCCTCAAGCGCGACGGGGTGCGCCGCACCGACAACTTCTTCGAGCTCGGTGGCCATTCGCTGCTCGTCACCCGGCTTGCCGCCCGCATCGAAGACGCATTCGCGGTGCCGGTGGCACTCAAGGACCTGTACGACTTCGCGACCTTGCGCGAACTGGCCGCGCGCATCGACTACCTGCGCATGGTCGACCAGATGGACGAAAGCGGCATCGGCGCCCTGTCGGACGCCGAAGTCGACAGCATGCTCAGCGAACTCGCGGGCTACGAAGCACCACTCCACCAGGGCCGCGCGGCGACGCCGCGCGCCTCCCATGACAACCAACCGATGGCGGACTTATCGTGATTGAACAAGACCAAGTAGCAGCACCAACTCCAGCAGCCGGCGCGCTGTCCGCCAGGGACCAGCTGAAGGCCAAATTGATGCAGCGCAAGGCCGCCGCCGCGCCGCTGGCATCGAAAATCGCGCGCCGCGGCGGGGAAGGGCAGGCGCTGTCATTCTCGCAACAGCGCCTGTGGCTGCTCGACCAGTTGATGGGCGCCTCGGCCGTGTACAACATCTCGTTTGCGATCCGGCTGCAGGAACGGCTCGACGTCGACATCCTGCGGCGCTGCCTGCAAACGATCGTCGCGCGCCACGATGCGCTGCGCACCCGCTTCGTCGCCCGCGACGGCGACGCCGCCATCGTGGTCGATCCGCCCTCGGCATTCGCCATGGCGGTCGAAGACGCGCCGACGCCGGAACAGGTGCAGGCGATCTGGCGCGCCGAGCGCGATTACCGGTTCGACATCGGCGCCGAAGCGCTGTTCCGGGCGCGCCTGCTGCGCGAATCGGCGGCCTCGCATGTGCTGGTGGTCACCATGCACCACATCGTCTCGGACGCGTGGTCGCTGGGCGTGTTCTTCAAGGAGCTGGTCAGCCTGTACCGCGACTTCAGCCAGGGCCGGCCGACGTCGCTGGCGGAACTGCCGATCCAGTTTTCCGATTACGCGGCGTGGCAGCGCGACGCGATGAGCGAGGCCGTGCTGGCCGAACAGACGCGCTACTGGAAGCGCCAGCTGGCCGACCTGCCGCCGCTGCTGATGCTGCCGACCGACCGTCCGCGCCCGCTCGAACAGCGCTTCAACGGCGCCGTCGCCGCCATCCATATTCCGCGCGACCTGGGCGAGGCCCTGCAGCAGCTGAGCAAGGCGCACGGCGCCACCCTGTTCATGACCCTGCTGTCGGCGTTCTCGGTCCTGCTGGGCCGCAACGCCGGCCAGAGCGACGTCGTCGTCGGCGCGCCGGTCGCCAACCGCCGCCGCCGCGAAGCCGAAGACCTGATCGGCTTCTTCGTCAATACGCTGGTGATGCGCACTGACCTGTCGGGCAACCCCGGCTTCGCCGAGCTGCTGGGGCGGGTGCGCGACACTGCCCTGCAGGCCTACGCGCACCAGGACCTGCCCTTCGAATACCTGGTCGAGGCGCTCAACCCGGAGCGCAGCCTGGCCCACAGCCCGCTGTTCCAGGTCATGTTCGTCCTGCAGAACGCGCCGATGGAGTCGGTCGCCTTCGAAGGCGTCAAGGTCTCGACCCTGGACGGCGAGCGCATGGACGGCTTTTCGCGCTTCGACATCACCCTCAGCCTGGCCGAAGGCAAGGATGGCTTGAAAGGCGTGTTCGAATACAACACCGACCTGTTCGACCATGCCACCATGGCGCGCATGTCGGACCATTTCATCCGGCTGTTGCGGGCGGTGGTGGCGGCGCCGCAGCGCCGGATCGCCGACCTCGACTTCCTGAGCGAACAGGAAACCCGGCAGCAGGGCGACTGGAACGACACCGCGGCCGGCTACGCGCTCGACTCGGTGCACGAAGCGGTGGCCGCGCAAGCCGCGCGCACGCCGCACGCGCCGGCCGTGGTCGACGGCGACGCCGTCATCGGCTTCGCCGAACTCGACCGGCGCGCGACGGCGCTGGCGGTCCTGCTGCGCCGCGACGGCGTCCAGACCGGCGAGCGCGTCGGCGTGTGCATGGAGCGCTCGATCGACATGGTGGTCGCCATGCTCGCCGTCCTCAAGGCCGGCGCCGCCTACGTCGCGATCGACCCGGCCTATCCGCAGGCGCGCATCGGCTACATCGTGCGCCATGCCGGCATCACCCGCATGCTGAGCCAGGAAGCCGTGCACGCCCAGTTGCGCCGCGCCGCCGCCAGCGTCGGCGAGGTGCTCGACATCCTGGCCGCGCTCGACTGGTGGCACGTGGCCGCGCTCGACCTGGCGGGCGCCGCCGATGCCGCGCTGCTGCCGGCCGGCGTCGGCGGCGCGCATGCCGCCAACGTGGTCTACACCTCCGGCTCGACTGGCCTGCCGAAAGGCGTGGTCGGCTGCCACCGCAGCATCATGAACCGCCTGCAGTGGATGGCCGGCGCCTGGCCGGTCGCCCCCGGCGAAGTGTTCGCCCAGAAGACGGGCGTCAGCTTCGTCGACCACGTCGCCGAGATCTTCCAGCCGCTCACCTGCGGCGCGGCGCTGGCGATCGTGCCGGCGGCGGCGGTGCAGTCGCCCCCTGACTTCATGCGCGCGCTGCGCCGGCACGGCGTCACGCGCCTGACCGTGGTGCCCTCGCTGCTGCAGGCGCTGCTGGCTGATTCAGGAGTAGGCGCCTGCCCCTCGCTGCGCCTGCTCGTCACCAGCGGCGAGACCCTGGTGCTGGGCGAGCGCGCCCCGCTGCGCGCCTGCTTCCCGAATGCGCGCCTGGTCAACCTGTATGGCTCGACCGAAATCGGCGCCGACGTCACCTGGCACGAGGTCGGCATGGAGGAAGGCGGCGCCGAGGCAGCGGGCGCGGTTCCGATCGGCCGTCCGATCGCCAACACCCGGTTGTACGTGCTGTGCCCGCAAGGCAGGTTGCTGCCGCGCGGGGCGGCGGGCGAACTGTTCGTGGCCGGCGACGGCCTGGCCGGCGGCTACCTGAAGGGGGCGGGCCTCACCGGCGAGCGCTTCCTGCCCGATCCGTTCAGCGGCCGTCCCGGCGCGCGCATGTTCCGTACCGGCGACCTGGTGCGCTACCGTGCCGATGGCGCGCTCGACTACCTGGGACGAAGCGACCAGCAGGTCAAGATCCGCGGCTTTCGCATCGAACTGGGCGAAGTCGACGCGGCCCTGCGCGCCTGCCCGGGCGTGGCCGGCGCGGTCACCGTGGTGCGCCGCAGCGCCAACGGCAGCGACCACCTGGTTGCCTACCTAGTGGCGGCCGCGGGCCAGGCCCGCCCCGGCACCGGACAGCTCAAGGCGCACCTGAAGGCGGCGCTGCCGCACTACATGGTGCCGTCCGGATTCCAGTTCCTGGACGCGTTTCCGCTCACCGCCACCGGCAAGATCGATCGCCGCGCCTTGCCCGTGCGCGAAGCGCCGGGCACGCTGCACGAGGAGCCGGAGTCCGAATACGAACGCCTGCTGGCGGCGCTGTGGTGCGACCTGCTCAAGTGCGCGGACGTGGGGCGGCACCAGAATTTCTTCGACCTGGGCGGCCACTCCCTGCTGGTGACCCAGCTGATCTCGCGCATCCGCGAACGCTTCCAGGTCGAACTGCCGCTGGTGTCGATCTTCGAACACCAGACGCTGGAGCAGCAGGCGCGCCTGATCGCCGCCACCAAGGCCGGCGGCGCCGGCGTGCATGCGGCCATCCCGCGCCTGGGCACGGCGGCGCGCGCATTGCCGCTGCCGCTGTCGTTCTCGCAGCAGCGCCTGTGGTTCCTCGACAAGCTGGCCGGCGCCAACCCGAGCTACAACATCCCGCTGGCGCTGCGCCTGTCCGGCAAGCTCGACATCGCCGCGCTGGAACGCAGCCTGAACCTGGTGATCGAGCGCCACGAGGCGCTGCGCACCCGCTTCGTCGACAGCGAGGGCGCGGCGGCGCAGCTGGTCAGGCCGCACCGCCACGTGGCGCTGGCGCTGGAACTGGCGCCCGACGAGGCGGCATTGCAGCGCGCGGCGCACGAGGAGCGCATGCACTGCTTCGATCTGCGCGGCGACAGCCTGCTGCGGGTGCGCCTGCTGCGCTGCGGCGGGAACGGCGGCGAGCACCTGCTGCTGCTGACGATCCACCACATCGTGGCCGACGGCTGGTCGCTCGGCATCCTGTTCCGCGAACTGGTGGCGCTGTACCGCGCCGAACTGGCCGGCGAGCGCGCCGCGCTGCCCGAACTGCAGGTGCAGTACGCCGATTTCGCGGTGTGGCAGAAAGCCTGGCTGGAGGACGGCGTGCTCGACCGGCAACTCGACTACTGGCGCGGCCAGCTCGACGGCTTGCCGCCGGTGCTGGAGCTGCCGACCGACCGTCCGCGTCCGGCCGAGCAGCGTTTCCATGGCGCCGGCGCGGCCTTCACCTTCAGCCCGCAGCTGCTGGCCGGGCTGAAGGAGGTTTGCCGCAGCCAGGGCGTGACGCTGTACATGGTGCTGCTGGCCGCCTATGCGCTGCTGCTGCGCCGCTATTCGGGCCAGGAAGACATCGCCATCGGCACCCCGATCGCCAACCGTACCAGCGGCGACGCCGAGCGCCTGATCGGCTTCTTCGCCAATACACTGGTGACGCGCCACGACCTGTCGGGCGCGCCCACCTTCGCCGAACTGCTCGGGCGTACCCGGCGCATGGCGCTCGACGCCTACGCCAACCAGGACCTGCCGTTCGAACGCCTGGTCGACGCGCTCAATCCCGAACGCAGCATGCGCTACAGCCCCCTGTTCCAGGTGATGTTCGTGCTGCAGAACGCACCGCTGCATGTCGAGCGGGTCGAGGGGCTGGCGATCGCGCCGCTGGCGCTGCCGGAAGCCGAGGAGGGCATCTCGCGCTTCGACCTGAACCTGGCGATGGGCGAAGTGGGCGGCGCGCTGTCGGGGCGCATGGAATACAACACCGACCTGTTCGACCGCGCCACCATCGAGCGCTTCCTCGGCCATTACGAGCGCCTGCTGCAGGAGATCGTGGCGCGCCCGGACGCCGCCATCGCCGACTACGCGTTGCTGGGCGAGGCCGAACGGCAGCAACTGCTCACCGGCTGGAACGACGGCCCCCATACTTTCGAGACGAATCGGTGCCTGCACCAGCTGTTCGAAGCGCAGGCCGCGCGCAACCCGCAGGCGGTGGCGCTGAGCTTCGAGGGTAGCGAGACGACCTACGGCGAACTCAATCGCCGCGCCAACCAGCTCGCGCACCGCCTGCGCGCCCGCGGCGTCGGCCCGGACCGCCTGGTGGCCTTGGTCATCGAACGCTCGACCGAGATGGTGGTGGCCATCCTCGGCATCCTGAAAGCCGGCGGCGCCTACGTGCCGATCGATCCGGCCTCGCCCCAGGACCGGATCGACTACATGCTGGACGACTGCGGCGCCGAACTGGTGTTGACGGCGGCCGACCTGGCCGGGCTCGAGGGCGAGCGCGACGACGATCCGGCGCCTGCCGGGCTGACGCCCGACCACCTGGCCTACGTGATCTATACCTCCGGCTCGACCGGCAAGCCCAAGGGCGTGCTGGTCGAACACCGCAACGTGGCCCAGCTGATGGCCGCCACCGAGGTCGACTTTTCCTTTGACGAGCACGATACCTGGACCCTGTTCCACTCGTTCGCCTTCGATTTCTCGGTCTGGGAAATCTGGGGCGCGCTGGCCTACGGCGGCAAGCTGGTGGTGGTGCCGAAGGCGGTGGCGCAGTCGCCGCTCGACTTCTACGAACTGGCCTGCCGCGAGAAGGTCACGGTCCTGAACCAGACGCCCTCGGCCTTTGCCGGCTTCATCGAGGCGGACGCCCAGCTGCGCGGGACGCTGTCGCTGCGCGCGGTGGTGTTCGGCGGCGAAAAGCTGAAACCCGCTTCGCTGCTGCCGTGGACGGCGCGCCATGGCGACGAGGCGATCGCCCTGGTCAACATGTACGGCATCACCGAAACCACCGTCCACGTCACCTACCGCCGCCTGCGCCAGGCCGACCTGGAAGGCGCCTGCAGCCTGATCGGGCCACAGCTGGCGCACCTGACGCTGTACATCCTCGACGGCACGACCATGCAGCCGGCGCCGCTGGGCGTGGCCGGCGAGCTGTTCGTCGGCGGCAGCGGGGTGGCGCGCGGCTACCTGAACCAGCCGGAACTGACCGCGCAGAAGTTCGTGGCCAATCCGTTCGCGGACGACCCGTCGCCACGCCTGTACCGCAGCGGCGACCTGGCGCGGCGCCTGGCGAACGGCGAAATCGAATTCATCGGCCGCATCGACAACCAGGTCAAGATTCGCGGTTTCCGCATCGAGCTGGGCGAAATCGAAGCGCAGCTGATGGGCCACGCGGCGGTGCAGTCGGCCGTGGTGCTGGTGCGCGAAGACACGCCGGGCGACAAGCGCCTGGCCGCCTACCTGGTGTTCGACCCGAGCGCCGAGGCGCCGTTTGACGCGGCCGGGGCGCTGCGCGCGCACCTGGCGGCGACGCTGCCCGACTACATGCTGCCGGGCGCCTATGTCGTGCTCGAGAGCCTGCCGCTGACCAACAACGGCAAGCTCGACACGCGCCGCCTGCCGCGGCCGGACACCGAGGCCTATGCGCGCCGCCAGTACGCGGCGCCGACGAATGCACTGGAAGCGAAGCTGGCGCAGTTGTGGCAGCAGAACCTCGGCGTGGCGCAGGTCGGCATCGACGACAACTATTTTGCCGTCGGCGGCGACTCGATCCGTTCGATCGCGCTGGCCGCGCAGGCCAAGGCGATGGGCATCCCGTTCATGGTGCGCGACCTGTTCGTCAACCCGACCATTGCCGGCCTGGCCCGCGCCATGGCGGCCGGCGACGTCGCGGTGGAGGCACCGGACACGGACATGGCAACGGAAACCGAAGCATTCGACCTGATCAGCGACGAAGAGCGGCAAGCGTTGCTCGACCAGTTCTCCTGACGGCGGCATCAGCACACAGCACATTCACACACACGTACGCACACCGACCAATTTCATGCGGATTGACGCGAAGGATTGAAGGACCATGACCAAGAATACCGTAGCAGCTGGCCTCATCGAAGATGCCTTCCCCCTGTCCATGCTGCAGCAAGGCATGCTGTTCCACTCCACCCTGGACGCCCACCTGAGCGTCTACCACGACGTGTTTTCGTATGAAATCGACACCGCCTGGGATGCGCAGAAGTTCTGCGCCACCCTGGAGGCGATCGTCGCCAAGCACGGCGTGCTGCGCACCGTCTACAAGCTCGATGCCGGCCGTCCGCTGCAGGTGGTCCTGAAGCACAAGGCGCCGTGCCTGGTGGTCGAGGACCTGCGCGGGGTCGATGCCGGCGCGCAGCTGGCGCTGCTGGCCGCCTGGGTCGAAAGCGAAAAGGCGACCCCCATCGATCCGGCCAAGGATGTCTGGAAAGCCTTCGTGCACGTGCTCGACGACAGCCGCATCCAGTTCGGCCTGTCCTTCCACCACGCGCTGTGGGATGGCTGGAGCGTGGCGAACTTCGTCTCCGAACTGTTCTCCGGCTACACGGCGGCGCTCGAAGGGCGCGAGAACACCAGCTTCGGCAGGGCCAAGCCGCCTTCTTACCGCACCTTCGTCGCGCTCGAGCAGCAAGCGCTGAATTCGGCCGCCAACAAGGCCTACTGGGCGGCCAAGATGCGCGACGCCAAAACGCCCTGGTGGACCGGTTCGCGCTCGCGCCAGAGCACGTTTTTCGCCTGCGACATCACGGCGCCGCAAAGCGAACAGATGATCGGGCTGGCCGCCGCGCTGGGCGTGGCCGAAAAAAGCCTGTGGACGGCGGTGTACGTCAGCCTGGTCGCGCTACTCGACGGTTCGCCCGACGTGGTGGGCTCGATTGCCACCCACGGGCGCCCGGAACTGCCCGGCTCCGACCGGATGCTCGGCCTGTTCCTGAACACGCTGCCGCTGCGCGTCGACCTGCGCAACCGCCGCTGGCGCGAACTGATCCGCGAAGTGGACGCCGAACTGCGCGGACAGTACGCCTACCGCCACCACCCGCTGGTGGACGTGCAGAACCAGACCGGCCTCGATTTCTCCGGCTCGATGTTCGGCTACCTGAATTTCCACGTCTACGGCGAGTCGGGCGTGAAGTCGAAGATCCTGGGCGGCCAGGGCTTCGAGGAGACCAATTATTCGATGGTGGTCAGCGTCGAAAAACTCGACGCCGCACGCCGCCACGTGCTGCGCGTGAACGGCGACGGCGCGCTGTTCGACGCTCCCTGCCAGGAACGGATCCGCGCCTACGTGACCAACATCGTCGACGCCATGACCGCGGCCGACGACCAGCCGATCCGCCTCGACGCCTTGATCGGCGCGGGCGAGCGCGAGCTGCAGCAATGGCCGCAGCCGGCCGCCGCCGAGGGTGTAGATGCCGCCGGGGCGAGCCTGCCCCGGGCCTTTGCGCGCGCGCTGCAGGGACGCGGCGCGGCGCCGGCGCTGGTGGCCGGCGGCGCCAGCCTGAGTTACGGCGCGCTGGACCGCCGTTCGAACCAGCTCGCCAATTTCCTGGCCGCGGCCGGCCTCGGGCAGGGCAGCGTGGTCGCCGTCCAGATGGATGCCAGCTTCGATACCGTCGTCGCCATGCTCGCCGCGCTCAAGCTGGGCGGCAGCTACGTGCTGGTCGACGCGGCCGCGCCGGTGCAGCGCCAGTCGTGGACGATCCGTAACGCCGGCGCCCGCGCCGTGCTGGGCCGCGCGCCCGGCGCCGCGCGCCTGCCCGGCGTCGGCGCCCACATCCTCGACCTGCGCGCCGGCCACGACGGCTACCTGCAGGCCGGCGCACAGGATCCGGCCGTCGCCATCGATCCGCAGGCGCTTGCCGCGCTTGCCTATGGCAGCGCCTATCCCTGCGGCGACGCCGCCATGGCGGCCGGCTTCAGCCATGCCAGCCTGCTGTATGCCGCCAGCGCGCAGCAAGGCGACGCCGCCTGCATGCTCGACCGTTTCAAGGGCATCGACGGTGCCTGGCCGCAGCTGTGGCGCGGCCTGCTGGCCGGCGTGGCGGTCGACCTCGACGGCCCCGGCCAGGGCGGCGCTCCGCTGCCGGACTTGCCGCTGGTGCTGGCGCGTGCCGATGCCAGCGAGTTTCATGTGATGGACGGCGGTTCCCTGGTGCCGGTCGGCACGGTCGGCGAACTGCTGGTGGGCGGTCCGGTGCAGGTAAGCACGCTGCAGGGCGCCAGCGGCCAGTCGGCCGCGCGCCTGGTGCCGCATCCGTTCGCGCCCGCGCCGGGGCGCCACTTGCTGGCGACCGGCGTGCGCGCCCGGCTACTGTCGAACGGCGACCTCGAAGTCCTGCCGGCCCGCAAGGACGGCTGGAAGGCGATCCGGCGCCGCCTGCTGCGCGACGCCGAGCAGTTGCTGCGCCTGCAGCCCGGCGTCGCCGACGTCGCCTTCGAAATGGAAGACAGCTTCGGCGGACCCGGCATGGCCGTGGCCTACTGCGTGCCGGAAGACGAGGACGCCATGGCGGGCGCCGACATTGGCGTCGCTTTGCGCGCCGGCGCCGCGCCTTGCCTGCTGCCGGCGGCGCTGGTGCCGGTGGCGAAGATTGCGCGCATGCCCAACGGCGACGTCGATTTCTCCCAGCTGGACAGCCCCTTCCTGCGCAGCCGCGACGCCCGCTTCGAATGGCCGCTCGGCGCCTGCGAGGAACTGCTGGCCGACATCTGGATGGAATTACTCAAGTGCGAGCGGGTCGGCCGCAACGATAACTTCTTCGCCCTGGGCGGCTACTCGCTGGTCGGCATGCAGCTGGTCGCGCGCATCCGCAACGTGTTCGGCGTCGAGCTGCCGCTGCGCCAGGTCTTCGAGCACAGCGACCTGGCGGCGCAGGCGCGCCTGATCGAAGAGGCCCAGGACCAGGGCGCGGCGCTGCCGGCGCTCGCCCCGGTCGCGCGCGAGCGCGCCTTGCCGCTGTCGTTCTCGCAGCAGCGCCTGTGGTTCCTGAGCCGCATGATGGCGCCGAACGCCGTCTACAACATTCCGCTGGCGCTGCGCCTGGGCGGCGCGCTCGACGAAGGCGCACTGGAACGCGCGCTGAACGCGGTCGTCGACCGCCACGAAGCCCTGCGCACGCGCTTCGCCGAAGTCGACGGCCAGGCGCTGCAGGTGATCGATCCGGCCGGGCGCGCCTGCGTGGTGGTCGAAGACGTCGCCACCGAAGAGGAACTGCACGCGCGCTACCTGGCCGAGCGCGGCTACTGCTACGATCTCTCGAACGAGCCGCTGGTGCGGCTGCGCTTGCTGCGCACCGCCTTCGACGGCAAGGTGGTGCTGCTCGCCAGCTTCCACCACATCGTCTTCGACGGCTGGTCGATGGGGATCTTCTTCAAGGACCTGGCCCAGCTGTACCAGCGCGAGAGCGGCGCCGCCGGGACGCAGCCGCTGGCGCCGCTGCCGATCCAGTTCGCCGATTACGCGCACTGGCAGCGCGAGCAGCTCACCGGCGAGGTGATCGCGGCCCAGATGGCGTATTGGGAGCGCCAGCTGGCCGGCCTGCCGCCGTTGCTGGAGCTGCCCACCGACCGGCCGCGGCCGGCGGAGCAGCGCTACTGCGGCGCGATGGCCGAATGCCGGCTCGACGCCGGCCTGGTGGCGTCGCTGCAGGCGCTCAACCGCAGCTGCGGCAGTACCCTGTTCATGAGCCTGGCCTCGGCCTTCGCGCTGCTGCTGGGACGCTACGCGCGCCAGGAAGACGTCGCGATCGGCACGCCGGTGGCGAACCGCCGCCACAGCGAAACCGAGGGCCTGATCGGCTTCTTCCTCAACAGCCTGGTGCTGCGCTTCGACCTGTCCGGCCAGCCGAGCTTCCGCAAGCTGCTGGTGGCGGCGCGCGAGATGTCGCTGCAGGCGTATGCGCACCAGGACGTCCCGTTCGAGCACCTGGTCGAGCGCCTCAATCCGGCACGCAGCCTGAGCCACGCACCCTTGTTCCAGGTGTCCTGCTCGCTGGTCAATACGCCGGTCGCCGCCAGTGCCTTCCCGGGACTGGAGATCGCGCCGCTGCAGTATGCCGAGGACGAAGGCGTGGCGCGCTACGACCTGACCTTCAACTTCTCCGCCCAGGCCGACGGCAGCCTGCGCGGCAACATGGAATACAACACCGACCTGTTCGACCGCCCCACCATCGAGCGCTTCCTCGGCCATTACGAGCACCTGCTGCAGGAGATCGTGGCGCGCCCCGACGCCGCCATCGCCGACTATGCGCTGCTGGGCCAGGCCGAGCGGCAGCAACTCCTCACCGGCTGGAACGACGGCCCCCATACTTTCGAGACGAATCGGTGCCTGCACCAGCTGTTCGAAGCGCAGGCCGCGCGCAACCCGGACGCGGTGGCGCTGAGCTTCGAGGGTAGCGAGACGACGTATGGCGAACTCAATCGCCGCGCGAACCAGCTGGCGCACCGCCTGCGCGCCCGCGGCGTCGGTCCCGACCGCCCCGACTGCCTAGTCGCGCTGGTCATCGAACGCTCGACCGAAATGGTGGTGGCCATCCTCGGCATCCTGAAAGCCGGTGGCGCCTACGTGCCGATCGACCCGGCATCGCCCCAGGACCGGATCGACTACATGCTGGCCGACTGCGGCGCCGAATTGGTGTTGACGGCCGCCGACCTGGCCGGACTCGAGGGCGAGCGCGGCGACAACCCGGCGCCTGCCGGGCTGACGCCGGACCACCTGGCCTACGTGATCTATACCTCCGGCTCGACCGGCAAGCCCAAGGGCGTCCTGGTCGAACACCGCAACGTGGCNTACGCGGCGCCGACGAATGCACTGGAGGAGAAACTGGCGCAGCTGTGGCAGCAGAACCTCGGCGTGGCGCAGGTCGGCATCGACGACAACTATTTTGCCGTCGGCGGCGACTCGATCCGCTCGATGTCGCTGGTGGCCGACGCCAGGCAGGCCGGTCTCCAGTTCGCCATCCGCGACCTGTTCGCCCATCCGACCATCGCCGGCCTGGCCGGCGTGGTGCGCGAGGGCGCGGCGCAGGGCGGCGAGGACGAAGTGGCGCCGTTCGCGCTGCTGTCCGAGGTCGAGCGCGCGCACTTGCCGGCGCAGGTGCATGGCCGCCCCGTGCAGGATGCCTATCCGCTGTCGCTGCTCCAGCAGGGCATGCTGTTCCATTCGCTGCGCGATCCGGAACTGAACCTGTACCAGAACGTGCTGTCGTTCATGCTCGACCTGGAATGGGATGAAACCTGCTTCCGCCGCGCACTGGAAAAGGTGGCCGCGCTGCACCCGGTGCTGCGCACCGCCTTCCACCTCGACGGCGAACGTCCGCTGCAGCTGGTCCTGCCCGACGCGCCGCAACAGATCGACGTGTTCGACCTGCGCGGCGAGCGGCAGGAAGACTTGCGGGCGCGGGTGCTGGGCATCCAGGACGGGGTGCTGGCGCAGGGCATCGACACGGCCGCGCCATGGCGCACCTTCGTCTGCCTGCTGCCCGAGCGCATGGTGCGCCTGAACTTCGTGGTCCACCACGCGCTGATGGATGGCTGGAGCGACGCCATCCTGATCAAGCAGGTGCTGCAGGTGTACGGCCCGCTGCTGCGCGGCGAGACGCCGGCGCCGCTCACGCCGCCGCCGCGCTACAGCAATTTCATCACCCTCGAGCAGGACGCGCTGGCCTCGCCGCGCTGCAAGCAGTACTGGACCGAGCTGCTCGACGGGGTGCGGGTGCCATGGTGGACCGCCAGCGCCAAGACGCCGAGCGTGCGCTTCGCCTGCCCGGTCTCGGCGCAGGTGAGCGAGCGGGTCGGGCACCTGGCCGCCACGCTCGGGGTGCAGGAAAAATCGATCTGGGCCGCGGCCTACCTGGCATTCCTGAGTCTGCTCGACGGCAGCGCCCGCACGGTCGGCTCGGTGGTCACCCACGGCCGGCCCGAGATGGCCGGCGCCGACCAGATGCTCGGCCTGTTCCTGAATGCGGTGCCGCTCGCGTGCGACCTGCGCGGCATGCGCTGGCGCGACCTGATCGCGCAGACCGACGCGCGCCTGGCCGAGTACTACACCATCCGCCACTATCCGCTGGCCGCCGTCCAGGCCGACAGCGGCCTCGATTTCTCGGGCGCCGCCTTCAACTACACCAACTTCCACGTCTACAAGACCGCGAATGCGGGCGCGGAACTGGACGTCGGCGGCGGCTTCGACGAAACCAACTACCGCCTGCTGGTCAACGTGCGCAAGAACGAAACCAGTGGCCGCCACATGTTCCTGGTGAACGCCGAGCCGAGCGTGTTCGATGCGGCCATGCGCGAACGCATGGCCGGCTATGTCGAGGCGATCCTGGTGCAGATGACGGCCGACGCCGCCGCGCCGATCGACAAGTCGCTGCTGCTGGCGAACGAAGCCGCCGTGAATGACGCGCCGGCCTGCCTGGTCCCGGCCGCGCCGCCGTGCGTCCACGAGCGCTTCGCGCGCCAGGCCGCGGCGCAGCCCGGCGCCACCGCGCTGGTGCACGAGGGGCGCCGCCTGTCGTACGGCGAACTGAATGCGCGCGCCAACCGCCTGGCCCACTACCTGCGTGCGCAGGGCGTCGGCCGCGAGACCCGGGTCGGCATCTGCCTGCCGCCATCGTTCGACCTGGTGCTGTCGATGCTGGCGGTGCTCAAGGCCGGCGCCTGCTACGTGCCGGTCGATCCCGACTACCCGGCCGCGCGACGCGATTTCGTGATCGCCGATTCCGGCGTGGCGCTGATCCTGACCGACAAGGCGCTGGCCGCCTCGGCGCTCGGCCATCTCGATCCGGCGCGCCTGCTGGAAGTGGACGAGCGCCGCTTCGCCGCCTGCCCGGACACCGACCCCGGCGCCGGCGCCGTGCCGGCCAATGCCGTGTACGTGATCTACACCTCGGGCTCGACCGGCCAGCCGAAGGGCGTGCTCGGCACCCACCGCGCGCTGATGAACCGCCTGCTGTGGGCCGAGGCCGAGTTCGGCGTGGAGCCGGACGAGGTACTGTGCCAGAAAACCCGCATCGGCTTCGTCGACCATGCCGCCGAAATCTTCCAGGCATTGCTGTCGGGCCGGCCGCTGCTGATCGTGGGGCGCGAGCAGGCCGGCTCCCCGGCCGGGCTGGCCGACGCACTGGCGGCGGGCGGCGTGACCCGGATCACGCTGGTGCCGTCGTTGCTCAAGGCGATGCTGGCGCTGGAGCGTCCGCTGCCGGCGCTGCGCCACGTGTTCTGCAGCGGCGAAGCGCTGGTGCTGGGCGAGGAGCGTGCCGCATTCGCGCGCAGCTTCCCGAACGCGCGCCTGGCGAACGTGTACGGCTCGACAGAAGTCGGCGCCGACGTCAGCTGCCACCGCGCCGCCGGCGCCGATGCCTTGGCGGCGGGGCCGGTGCCGATCGGCCGCGTCATCGCCAATACCGACGCCTGGGTGCTGGACGAACAGATGAACCGGGTGCCCCTGGGCGTGGTCGGCCAGCTCTACATCGGCGGCGCCGGCCTGGCGCGCGGCTATCTCGGCAAGGCCGCGGCGACCGCGGCCGGTTTCGTGCCCCATCCGTTCGCGGCGCAGCCGGGCGAGCGCCTCTATAACACCGGCGACCTGGTGCGCATGGACGCCAGCGGCACGCTCGACTACGCCGGCCGCCGCGACCACCAGTTCAAGATCCGCGGCTTCCGTATCGAAGCCGGCGAAATCGAACTGGCCGCCGCCGGCGTGGCCGGCGTGGCCCAGGCGGTGGTCAAGCTGTGGGACGGCCAGCAGCCGGGGGAACTGCAGATTGCCCTGTACCTGACCGCACTGAGCGCCGCGCTGGACACGGAGGCGGGCGCCGCGCTGAAACGCAGCGTGCGCGCGCAGCTGCGCCAGGCGCTGCCCGACTACATGTGGCCGGCCTCGGTGACGCTGCTCGACAAGCTGCCGCTGACCCCGAGCGGCAAGCTCGACCGGCGCGCCTTGCCGCTGCCGGCCGGCGACGCCGGCGACAGCGAATTCGTGGCGCCGACGGGCGCCACCGAAGAGCTGCTGGCGGGTCTGTGGTGCGAACTGCTGCGGCGCGAACGCGTCGGCCGCGACGACAATTTCTTCGAACTGGGCGGACACTCGCTGATCGCCACCCAGCTGCTCTCGCGCATCCGCGACGTGTTCGCCTGCGCGCTGCCGATGCGCCAGCTGTTCGAGCACCAGAGCCTGGAAGGACAGGCGCGCGCCATCGACGCGCTGCGCAGCGTGGCCGCCGCCAGCCCGTCCGACACGATCGAAGCGGCCGGGCGCGACGCGCCGCTGCCGCTGTCGTACGCCCAGCAGCGCCTGTGGTTCCTCGACCAGCTGATGGGTGCGGCGCCGACCTACAACATTCCGCTGGCGCTGCGCCTGTCGGGCGCGCTGCGCCTCGACCTGCTGGTCGAGAGCCTGAACGCCATCGTGCGCCGCCACGACATCCTGCGCGCGCGCTTTTCGAAGAACAAGGGCGAGGCGGTGCAGGACATCCGTCCGTTCGAAGCAGTCAAACCGGTGTTCTCCGAGGCCGCCGGCGCGGCGGCCCTCGAACGGGTCTGGCTGGAAGAAAAGAACTTCCGCTTCGACCTGGCGCGTGACTTGCTGGTGCGCTTCCACGTCGTGCGCGACCTGTCGCAGGCCGAGCCGTCCTGCGTGCTGTTCGCGGTGTTCCACCACATCGTCTCGGATGGCTGGTCGATGGCGATCTTCTTCCGCGAGCTGGTGGAAAACTACCAGGCGCTGGCCGCCGGCGGCGCCATCGAGCGCGCCCCGCTGCGCATCCAGTACCAGGACTTCGCCGCCTGGCAGCGCAAGCATCTCGACGCGGCCGTGCTGGACGGGCAGCTGCACTACTGGCGCGAACGCCTGGCCGGCCTGCCGGCCAGCCTCGACCTGCCGTTCGACCGGCCGCGTCCGGCCGAGCAGACTTTCAACGGCGACAGCGTGGCGCTGCGCTTCCCACTGGCGCTGTCCGAAGGCTTGCAGCAGCTTGGCCGCAAGCAGGGCGCGACCCTGTTCATGACCCTGATGTCGGTGTACGCGGTGCTGCTGGCACGCTATGCGCGCCAGTCCGACATCGTGATCGGCACCCCGGTGGCCAACCGCGACCGCCGCGAAGCCGAGGACCTGATCGGCTTCTTCGTCAATACCCTGGTGCTGCGCAACCAGGTGCCGGGCAAGGCGCGCTTCGCCGACTTCCTGAAAAGCACCCGCGAGAGCTGCCTGGACGCGTATGCGCACCAGGACCTGCCGTTCGAATGCCTGGTCGAGGCGCTCAATCCGCAGCGCAGCCTGAGCCACTCGCCGCTGTTCCAGGTCATGTTCGTGCTGCAGAATACGCCGCTGCAGAGCGCCGCGTTCAGCGATATCGACGTGGCGCCGGTGGCGTTCGAGAGCAGCGCCGGCAGCGCCCGTTTCGACCTCACGCTGGGCATGAAGGAAACGCCGCAAGGCCTGATCGGCAGCCTGGAATACAACACCGACCTGTTCGACCGCGCCACCATGCTGCGCTTCGCGGCGGCCTACGAATACCTGCTCGAGCAGGTCGTGGCCCAGCCCCAGGCCGTCATCGAAGACCTGCGCGTCGTGCGCGGGGCCGACCTGGCGCTGCAGCTGGTCGACTGGAACGCGACCGCGATGGACTATCCGCAGGCGCTCACCCTGCATGCCCAGTTCGAACGGCAGGCCGCGCGCCATCCGCAGCGCACCGCGCTGCGCTGCGGCGGCCAGTCGGTCAGCTATGCCGAACTGAATGCACGCGCCAACCGGCGCGCCCATGCGCTGATCGCGCGCGGCCTGGCGCCGGAAGCCTGTGTCGGCATCTGCCTGCCGCGCTCGGCCGAGAGCGTGGTCAGCCTGCTGGCGGTGCTCAAGGCGGGCGCCTGCTACGTGCCGATCGATCCGGCCTATCCGGCGGCGCGCGTGCAGTACCTGCTGGGCGACGCCGACATGCCGGTGGTGATCACCACCGCGGAGCTGGCGCACCAGCTGGGCATCGCCGTGGACAAGCGCTGGTGCGTGGAAGAGGAGGGCGGCGATTTTCCAGCGGCCGACCCGGGCCGGGCGATCGATTCGAACCGGCTCGCCTACATCATCTACACCTCGGGCAGCACCGGGCGTCCGAAAGGCGTGGCGATCAACCACCGCGGCGCCAGCTCGCTGCTGCACTGGGCCGGCAGCAAGGTGGCCGAGGCCGACCGCACCGGCGTGCTGGCCGGCACCTCGTTCTGCTTCGACCTGTCGATCTACGAACTGTTCCTGCCGCTGACCACCGGCCACACCTGCATCCTGGTCGACCACATCCTCGCGCTCGACACGCTGGACGCGGAAAGCCGGGCGCTGGTCACCCTCGTCAACACCGTGCCCTCGGCGGCGCGCGTGCTGCTCGACCGCAAACTGTTCCCGGCGTCGGCACGGGTGCTGAACCTGGCGGGCGAGCCGCTCAAGGCGGCCCTGGTCGACCGCGTGTATGCGGAAACCGCGGTCGGCCAGGTGGTCGACCTGTATGGCCCGTCCGAAGGCACCACCTACTCGAGCTGGGCGCAGCGCCAGGCGGGCGGCGCCGAGACCATCGGGCGTCCGGTGGCGAACACCCAGTTCTACGTGCTGAGCGAAGGCGGGCAGTTGCTGCCGCAGGGCGTCACGGGCGAACTGTATATCGGCGGCGTCGGCGTGGCGCGCGGCTACCTGCAGCGTCCCGGCCTCACGGCCGAGAAGTTCGTACCGAACCGCTTCAGCGCCGAGCCGGGCGAACGCCTGTACCGCACCGGCGACCTGGTGCGCCACCGCGCCGACGGCCAGCTCGACTACCTGGGCCGGGCCGACCACCAGGTCAAGGTGCGCGGCTTCCGCATCGAGCTGGGCGAAATCGAGAACGCCTGCCTGCAGCATCCGGGCGTGAAGGAGGCCGTCGCGATCGTGCGCGAAGACCAGCCGGGCGAACGCCGCATCGTCGTGTATGTCGTGTCCCAGGCCGCCGCGACCGGGCAGGACGCCGGGCTGGCGGACGCGCTCAAGGCCGACCTGCGCCTGCGCCTGGCGGGCTACATGACGCCGTCGGCATTCGTGCGCCTGGAGGCGTTGCCGCTCACGCCCAACGGCAAGCTCGACCGCGCGGCGCTGCCGTTGCCGGACGGGCCGGCGGCAAGCGGCGGCGCCGCTTTCGCCGCGCCCGAGGGGGCGACGGAAACGGCGCTGGCCGAGGTGTGGCAAGCCTTGCTGCGGCGCCGCCAGGTGGGCCGCGCCGACAACTTCTTCGAACTGGGCGGGCATTCGCTGCTGGTGACCCAGCTCGCCTCGCGCATCGAGGAAGTGTTCGGCATCACGCTGCACATCAAGACCTTCTACGAGCATCCGGCCCTGCAGGACCTGGCGCTGCGCATCGAGAAAAAGGTCGCCATCGCGACCATGGACGAGGATGCGATGGACCTGATGAGCGAGGAAGAACTGGCCGAGCTGCTGAGCGAACTCGACGCTTCCGAAAACAACTAGAACAATCCGACGGAGCATATAACATGATCAACGATATCGTCGCACCAGCAGCACCTGCAGCGCCCGCAACTCCGGCGTCCCTGTCCGCCAAGGAACGCCTGAAGGCACGCCTGCGCCTGCACAAGGCCGATGCCCTGCCGACCTTCACCGCCATCACGCCGCAGGGCGCGGCGGCCACGCGCCTGTCGTCGTCGCAGCAGCGCCTGTGGCTGCTGGACCAGCTGATGGGCGCCGCGCACGCCAACAACATGTCGCTCGCGATCGAGATCGCCGGCGCGCTCGACGCCGCGGCCCTGCGCGCCAGCCTGGCGCTCATCGTCGAGCGCCACGAAGTGCTGCGCACCCGCGTCGTCAACCGCAAGGGCCAGCCCGTGCTCGAGCGCGACCCGGCCGCGGGCTTCGCGCTCGACGCGCAGGAGGTGGCGGGCGACAGCGAAATACAGGCGATCTGGCGCGACGAGCGCCGCCACGCTTTCCAGCTGGACCGCGAAAGCCTGCTGCGCGTGCGGCTGCTGCGCACCCGCGGCACGCGCCACGTGCTGGTGGTGACGATGCACCATATCGTGTCGGACGCCTGGTCGCTGGGCGTGTTCGTCAACGAGCTGACCGCCGGCTACCGCGCCTTCAGCGCAGGCGTGGCGCCGGCGCCGGCGCCGCTGCCATTCCAGTACGCCGACTATGCGCACTGGCAGCAGGAAAGCGCGCAGCGCAGCGTGCTGGCCGGCCAGGCCGACTACTGGCGCTGCCGCCTGCACGGCATGCCGGCCGCGCTCGCGCTGCCGTTCGCGCTGCAGCCGGAGCAACAGCCCGACCCTGTGCGCGCCGCCGAACCGGGCCTGCGCGGCGGCGCCGCCTATCTGCAGATTCCCAGGGAGCTGGCGGTGCGCCTGCGCCAGCTCGGACTGCAGACCGATTCGACCCTGTTCATGAGCCTGCTGGCGGCGTTCAGCATCCTGCTGGCGCGCCGCTGCGGCCAGCACGATTTCGCGATCGGCACGCCGGTGGCCAACCGCGCACGGCGCGGCACCGAGGGCCTGATCGGATTTTTCGTCAACCTGCTGGTGCTGCGCTGCGACCTGGCGGGCGATCCGGATTTCGGCGAAGTCTTGCGGCGCACGCGCGAATCGGTGCTGGGCGCCTACGCGCACCAGGACATCCCGTTCGAACAGGTGGTCGAGGTGATCGAACCCGAGCGCGACCTGAACCAGTCGCCGCTGTTCCAGGTGATGTTCGCGCTGCAGAACGCGCCGGTGGAAGAGGGCGGCGTGGCCGGCCTGGCCATGACGCCGCTGGTGCCGGAAACGCCCGAGTCGGTGGCGCGCTACGACCTGACCTTCAACCTCAGCGAGACCGGGGCCGGCATCCTGGGCGTGATGGAGTACAGGCTCGAGCTGTTCGCCCCCGAGACCATCGACAATTTGCTGGCGCAGTACCTGGCCCTGCTCGGCCAGATCGCAGCGCAGCCGGACTTGACCGTGCGCCAGTTCGCGCTGCTGACCGATTGGGACCGCAAGCCGCAGGCGCCCTGCCTGGCGGCGCCGGCCGCGGCGCAGCGGCCGTGCGTCGAACTGGTGCATGCCGGCGGCAAGCGGCTGCACGGACGGTTAGTGGCGCAGCCGGCCACAGGCAGCGCGGCCGCCGTTGGCCGGCTCGACCCGTTTGCCTGCGACCTGGCGCGGGTGGTGCTCGAGGGCGACGCGCTGGCGCCGCTCGGCACCCCCGGCGAACTGTGCCTGGCGGGCGTGCAGCCGCTGGGCGAGTCCGTGGCCTATGGCGCGCGCCACCCGTTTGACGCGCGCGTGCCGCTGCTGCGCACCGGCCGGCGCGCCATCATGCGCGCCGACGGCAGTTGCGTCGCAGCGCCGTGCGATCCCGCGCATGCGGCGCACGCCGCGGCCAGGCTGGCGCGCGACAGCGAGGCGCTGCTGCGCGCCGCCGCCCCGGCCCAGCTGGCGACGCTGGTCGCGCACGGCGGCCGCTGGGTCGCCTTCGTGCAGCGCACACCGGGGCACGCCGCACCGGAACCGGTGCTCGGCCACTTGCTGGCGCAACTGAGGAAAAGCGAGCGCGCATGCCTGCTGCCCGGCGCGCTGCGGGTGCTCGACTGCTTGCCCGTGCTGGGCAACGGCGAGGTCGACCGCGCAGCGCTGCGCGCATTGTGTGACGGTCCCGCCAAGCCCTTCGATCCGCCGCAGGGCGAGGTCGAGCAGGAGCTGGCCGCGATCTGGGCCGACCTGATTCCCGGACGCCGCATCGGCCGCACCGACAATTTCTTCGCGGTGGGCGGGTATTCGCTGATCGGCGCCCAGCTGGTGGCGCGCATCCGCGACGCCTTCGGCGTGGCGCCGTCGCTGCGCGACGTGTTCGAGCAGCAGACACTGTGCGCGCAAGCCGCGCTGGTGGAGCACCTGCGGGCGGCGGCGCCGCCGGCGCAGGAACGCATCGTGCCGCGCAATGCGCAGGCTGCACCCGCCGGGCGCGCGGACGCGGGCCCGCTGTCGTTCTCGCAGCAGCGCCTCTGGTTCCTGAGCCGCATGATGCCGCCCAACGCGGTCTACAACATTTCGGTCGCCCTGCGCCTGCGCGGCGCGATCGACGCGGCGGCGCTGGTGCGCAGCCTGGACGCCATCGTCGACCGCCACGAAGTCTTGCGCACGCGCTTCGGCGAAGCCGGCGGGCAGCCGCTGGCCATCATCGATCCGCCCGGGCGTGGATGCGTGGTGGCCGAGGACTGCGCCAGCGAGGAGCGGCTGCGCGCGCGCTTCCTGGCCGAACGCGGCTATTGTTTCGACCTGGCCGGCGAGCCGCTGGTGCGCTTGCGCCTGTTGCGCACCGCCTTCGACGGCCAACTGGTACTGCTGGCCTGCTTCCACCATATCGTGTTCGACGGCTGGTCGATGGGCCTGTTCTTCAGGGAGCTGGGGCAGCTGTACCAGGCCGAGACCGGCGCAGGCACGCCGCCGGCGCCGCTGCCGATCCAGTTCGCCGATTTCGCCCACTGGCAGCGCGGGCAGCTCAGCGAGGAACGCATCGCCGGCCAGCTGGCCTACTGGGAAGGGCAGCTGGCCGGCCTGCCGCCGCTGCTGGCCCTGCCGACCGACCGTCCGCGTCCCGCGCAGCAGCGCTACCTGGGCGCCACCCGCAACTTCGTCGTCGATGCCGGCGTCGTCGGCGCGCTGGGAGAACTCAACCGCGACTGCGGCACGACCCTGTTCATGGGCCTGATCGCGGCCTTCGCCACGCTGCTCGGGCGCTATGCGCACCAGCACGACGTCGCCATCGGCACTCCGGTCGCGAACCGCCAGCAGGGCGAGACCGAGGGCCTGATCGGCTTCTTCCTCAACAGCCTGGTGATGCGTTTCGACCTGGCCGGCAGCGGCGCGGCGCCCACGTTCCGCAGCCTGCTCGGCGCCACGCGCGAGACCGCGCTGCAGGCGTACGCGCACCAGGACGTGCCCTTCGAGCACCTGGTCGAACGCCTCAACCCGACGCGCAGCCTGGCCTACGCGCCGCTGTTCCAGGTATCGTGCTCGCTGGTCGATACGCCGCAGGGCGCCGGCGCATTGCCGGGCCTGGATGCCGAACCGCTGCACTTCGGCGCCGAGGATGGCGTGGCGCGCTACGACCTGACCATGAATTTCTCGTCGCTGCCCGACGGCACCCTGCTCGGCAGCATGGAATACAACACCGACCTGTTCGACCGCGCCACGGTCGAGCGCATGCTCGGCCATTACCAGCGCCTGCTGGCCGAGGCCGTGGCGGCGCCCGACACGGCGCTCGCCGACCTCGATTTCCTGGGCGAAGAGGAGCGCCTGGCCCAACTGGTCGACTGGAACCGCACCGGGCGCGAATTCCCGCAGCAGAGCGTGCCCGCCCTGTTCGCGGCCCAGGCGCTGCGCCAGCCCGACGCGGTGGCGCTCAGCCACGGCGGCGCGCAGCTCAGTTACGGCGAACTCGAACGGCGCGCCAACCGCCTGGCCCACTACCTGCTCGCGCAGGGCGTGACCGCGGATGCCTGCGTCGGCCTGTGCGTGGAACGCGCGGCCGACATGGTGGTGGGGATGCTGGGCATCCTGAAGGCCGGCGCCGCCTACGTACCGCTCGACCCGGGCTACCCCGAGGGGCGCCTGCGCCAGATGGCCGATGCCAGCGGCTGCCGCCTGATCCTGTCGGAGCGGCACCTGCTGGAGGAACTCGCCTTCCTCAGCGACTACCCGACGCTGCCGCTCGACGGCCGCTGGCATGCGGCCCTGCTGGGCGGCTTCCCCGAAAGCGCGCCGCCGGTCGCTGTGGCGCCCGGCCAGCTGGCCTACGTGATCTTCACTTCCGGCAGTACCGGCGTACCGAAGGGCGTGCAGGTCAGCCATGCGAACATCGTCAGCCTGGTCACGGGCGGCGATGCCGCCGCCGTCGCTGCCGACGCGGTGGTGGCGCAGGCGGCCAGCTGCGCCTTCGACGCCATCACCTGGGAGCTGTGGGCGCCGCTCCTGAACGGCGCGCGCGTCCTCATGCTCGACAAGGACACCTTGCTGTCGCCGCCGGCGCTTGCCGCCAGCCTGGAACAGCACGCGGCGACGGCGCTGTTCGTCACCACCGCGCTGTTCAACCGCATCAGCCAGGAGGCGCCCGCCGCATTCGCGGGCCTGGACCGGCTGCTGTTCGGCGGCGAAGCGTGTTCGCCCGACGCCATCGCGCGCGTGCTCGAGCACGGTGCGCCGCGCCGGCTGCTGCACGTGTATGGCCCGACCGAGTGCACCACCTTCGCCACCGCGTTCGAGATCGAGGCCGCGCCATTCCTGGCCGAGCGCCAGGCGCCGATCGGCCGGCCGCTGGCCAATACCGGCGCCTACGTGCTGCAGGGCGACCAGCTGGCCCCGCTGGGCACCCTGGGCGAACTTTGCCTGGGCGGCGCGGGACTGGCACGCGGCTACCTGGGCGACGCGGCCATGAGCGCGCACAAGTTCGTGCCCCATCCGTTCGCCGCGACGCCGGGCGAGCGCCTCTACCGCACCGGCGACCTGGTGCGCATGCGCGCCGACGGCGCCATCGAATTTGCCGGACGGGTCGACCACCAGGTCAAGATCCGCGGTTTTCGCATCGAGCCGGGCGAAGTCGAGCAGGCGCTGCGCCTGCACCCCGGCGTGGCCGAGGTGCTGGTGCTGGCGCGCGCGGAAGGGCAGGGCGAGCGGCGCCTGGTCGCCTACCTGAGCGCAAAAGCGGGCGCCACGCCTAGCGCCGCCGCCCTGGCCGAGCACCTGAAGGGCCGCATTCCCGACTACGCGCTGCCGTCCGCCTTCGTATTGCTGGACGCCTGGCCGCTCAACGGCAACGGCAAGATCGACCGCGCGCGCCTGCCGGCGCCGGACGCCACCGCCTATGCCCGCAAGCAGTTCGTGGCCCCGGCCGGCGCGCTGGAACTGCGCCTGGCGGCCCTGTGGCAGGCCAACCTGGGAAGCGCCGCGCCGGTCGGCGCCGACGACAATTATTTTGCCGTCGGCGGCGACTCGATCCGCTCGATCGGCCTGGTGTCGGCGGCGCGCGCCGCGGGGCTGCGCTTCGCCATCAAGGATCTGTTCGCCCATCCGACCATCGCCGAGCTGGCCCGGGTGCTTGTGGTGGGCGACGCCGAAGCCGAGGCCGATATGCCGACCGTGCCCGCGCCCTTTGCCCTGCTCGACACGGCCGAGCGTGCGGCGCTGCCCGCGCTGTACCGCGGGCACGAGGTGGTCGACGCCTATCCGCTGTCGCAGCTGCAGCAGGGCATGTGGTTCCATTCGCTGCAGCATCCGGAATCGTCGGTCTACCATTGCGTCATCACCTTCGCGGTGGCCGCGCGCTGGGATGCGCAGCTGTTCCGCCAGGCGCTCGACGCCGTCGTCGCACGCCATCCGGTGCTGCGCACCGAGTTCCTGCTCGCGGGCGCACGGCCGCTGCAATTCGTCACCGCCGCGCGCAGCCCGGCACTCGAGGTGCGCGACCTGCGCGACCTGCGCACCGAACCCGGCCGCGACGCCGAGGCGGCGATCGCCGGCTGGGTGCGCGAGGAGCAGGCGCGCGGCCTGCAGCTGGACGACCCGTGGCGCATCGCCATCCTGCTGCTGGACGAGGAGCGCCTGCAGTTCGGCCTGAGTTTCCACCACGCGCTGTGGGACGGCTGGAGCGACGCGGCGCTGGTGGCCGAACTGTTCGGCCATTACAAGGCGCTGTTGCAGGGCGCCGCGCCGGAGCAGGCGCCGCCTCCGCCGCCGTACAGCGCCTATATCGCGCTGGAGCAGGAGGCGCTGGCTTCGCCCGTGCACGGCGAGTACTGGCGTTCCACGCTGGCCGGCGCGCGCCAGCCATGGTGGGCCGCCCATCCGCCGCAGCCCAGCGCGCACGTCTTCTGCGAGGTCGACGGCGCCACCAGCGCGGCCATGATCGCGCTGGCCGAGCGCCTCGGGGTGCAGGAGAAAAGCGTGTGGTGCACGGCCTACGTGATGCTCACCGCGCTGCTCGACGGCGAGCAGGCCGTGCTCGGCTCTGTGGTCACGCACGGCCGTCCGGCGCTCGCGGGCGCCGACGAGATGCTCGGCCTGTTCCTGAATTGCCTGCCGCTGCAGGTCGATACGGCCGGGCGCAGCTGCGCCGAACTGGTCGCGCAGGTCGACGCGCAGCTGGTGCGCCAGCAGGCGCACCGCCATTATCCGCTGGCCCGGATCCAGGCCGACCTCGGGCTCGATTTCTCGGCCTCGCTGTTCAATTTCACCAACTTCCACGTGGTCGGCAATGCCGAAGCGGCGTCCGGCGTGACCGGCAGCGGCGGCGCGGGCCTCGACCAGACCAACTACCGCTTCAGCGTCGACGTCCAGAAGAACGATGCCGCGCGGCGCCACGTGCTGCGCATCGCGCTCGATCCGTCGGTGTTCGACGCCGCGTTCCAGCAACGCATCGTGCACTACATGCACAACATCCTGGCGGCGCTGGCGGGCGACGCCGCCCTGGTGCCGCGGCGCGCCGCCCTGCTGGGCGAGGACTACCCGCGCACGCTCGGCTTCGGCGCCGGACCGGCGCCGCTGGTCGCCGCCGCCGACGAACCGGGCGAATCCGTGCAGGCGCTGTTCGAAGCGCATGCGCGCGCGGCGCCCGACGCCATCGCCGCCGTCTGCGAGGGCGCGGCGATCACCTACGCGGAACTCGAGCGCAGGGCGGGACTGCTGGCGGGCTACCTGCGCCGCCAGGGCGTGGGGCCGGAAGACCTGGTGGCCCTCTGCCTCGAGCGCAGCCTCGACATGCTGGTCGGCCTGCTCGGCGTGCTCAAGGCCGGCGCGGCCTATGTGCCGCTCGACCCCTGCAGCCCGCGCGCGCGCATCGAGCACATGCTGGCCGATTCGGCGGCGCCGCTGGTGCTGACCCAGCAGCGCTTCACCACGACGCTGGACGGGGTGGCGGCCAGGCTGGTCGTGCTCGACGCCGGGTGGGACGAAATCGCCGCCGGGCAGCCGGCGCCGTGCGCCGACGTACCCGGCGCCGGCCTGATGTACGTCATCTACACGTCCGGCTCGACCGGACAGCCCAAGGGCGCGATGAACGAACAGCGCGCGGTGCTCAACCGCCTGCGCTGGATGCAGTCCGAATACCAGCTCGAACCCGGCCGCATGGTGCTGCAAAAAACCCCGTACACCTTCGACGTCTCGGTGTGGGAGCTGTTCTGGCCGCTCATCAGCGGCGCCACGCTGGTATTCGCGCGGCCCGGCGGTCACCAGGATCCGGCCTACCTGGCCGGCCTGGTCGACGCCGCCGCCATCGACACGCTGCACTTCGTGCCGTCGATGCTGCAGGTCTTCCTGGATCAGTTCGGCCAGGGCAACCAGAGCGACCGCGCCGGCCGCTGCCCCAGCCTGGCGACCATCGTGTGCAGCGGCGAAGAGCTGCCGGCCGCGCTGCGCCAGCGCTGCCTGGCGGCCTTGCCGCAGGCGCGCCTGCATAACCTGTACGGGCCGACCGAAGCGGCCATCGACGTCACCTTCTGGGAATGCCGCAGCGAAGAGGGCGCCGCGCGCGTGCCGATCGGACGCCCGATCGCGGGCATCCGCATGCACGTGCTCGACGCCGCGCTGCAGCCGGTGCCCGGCGGCGTGGCGGGCGAGGTGTACATCGGCGGCACCGGCGTCGGCCGCGGCTACCTGGCGCGGCCGGCGCTGACGGCGGCGCGCTTCGTCCCCGATCCGTTCAGCAGCGCGCCCGGCGCGCGCCTGTACCGCACCGGGGACCTGGGCCGCTGGCGCGCGGACGGCGCGCTCGACTACCTGGGCCGCAACGATCACCAGGTCAAGCTGCGCGGCCTGCGCATCGAGCTGGGCGAAATCGAAGCCTGCCTGGCCAGCCACGCGGCGGTGCGCGAAGCGGTGGTGGTGGCGCGCCCCGGCGCGGACGGCGACCTGCGCCTGGTGGCCTACCTGGTTGGCGCCGGCGCGCTCGACGTCGAGGCGCTGCGCGGCCACCTGAAGGCGGCGCTGCCCGACTACATGGTGCCGGCCGCCTTCGTGCAGCTCGACGCGCTGCCGCTGTCGGTCAACGGCAAGCTCGATCGCAAGGCCTTGCCGGCGCCGGCACAGGACGCCTACGGCATGCAGGCGTATGCGGCGCCGCAGGGCGAGACCGAACTGCTGCTGGCGGCCATGTGGCAGGAACTGCTGCGGGTCGAGCGCATCGGGCGCCACGACAACTTCTTCGAGCTGGGCGGCCATTCGCTGCTTGCCCTGCAGCTGATGGCGCGGGTGCGCCAGGGGCTCGGGCGCGAGTTCGCGCTGCGCCAGCTGTTCGACCATCCGACGATCCAGGCGCTGGCGGTGGCGCTCAACACGGCCGGCGCCAGCGACCAGGGTGCGATCGCCGTGCGCGCCGACGCCGGCGCCGCGGTCCCGCTCTCGTTCGCCCAGCAGCGCCTGTGGTTCCTGGACCAGCTCGAAGGCGCCGGCGCCGCGTACCACATGACGCTGCCGCTGCACCTGCACGGCGCGCTCGACCCCGGCGCCCTGCAGGCGGCGTTCGACACCATCGTCGCGCGCCACGACAGCCTGCGCACGGCCTTCCGCGCCCTTGGGGACGAGCCGGTGCAGCTGGTGCTGGCGCAGGTGGCATGCCCGGTCGAGCAGATCGACCTGCGCGCCTGGCCGGCGGCCGAGCGCGCGGCCGAAGCAGCGCGCCGCGCCGAGGAAGCGAGCCTGGCGCCGTTCGACCTGGGCGCGCCGCCGCTGCTGCGCGTGCGCCTGCTGCGCATCGCCGACGACGAGCACGTGCTGGTCGCCGTCGTCCACCACATCGTCTCCGACGGCTGGTCGATCGGCGTGCTGCTGCGCGAACTGGCGGCCCTGTACGGCGCGTACGCCGCGGGCGCGGCCGATGCCGTGGCGCTGGCGCCGCTGCCGCTGCAGTATGCCGACTATGCGCTGTGGCAGCGCGGCCGGCTGCAGGGAGAAGCGCGCCAGGCGCAGGCCGATTTCTGGACCGGCCAGCTGGCCGGCGCGCCGGCGCTGCTCGAACTGCCGCTCGACCGTCCGCGCCCGCCGGTGCAGAGCTACCGCGGCGGCAGCGTCGGCTTCGCCCTCGGCGCGGAACTCGGCAACAAGCTGCGCACGCTGGCGCGGCGCCATGACGCCACCCTGTTTATGACGCTGTTCGCCGGCCTGTCGCTGCTGTTGTCGCGCCTCGCCGGGCAGGACCAGGTGGTGATCGGCACCCCGGTGGCCAACCGCGACCGCACCGAACTGGAAGGACTGATCGGCCTGTTCGTCAATACGCTGGCCCTGCCGGCGCGCCTGGACGAGCGTATGAGCGTGGGCGCGCTGCTGGCGCAGGTCAAGGAAACCACGCTGGCCGCCTACGGCCACCAGGACCTGCCCTTCGAGCAGCTGGTGGAAGTGCTGCAGCCGGTGCGCAGCCTGGCCAGCAGCCCGGTGTTCCAGGTGATGCTGGTGCTCGACAATACGCCGCACAGCGCCCAGGGCCTGCCCGGGCTGCGCGTGGCGCCGCATCCGCTCGCGGGCTGCACCGAGCAGTTCGACCTGTCGCTGTCGCTGCACGAGGCGGGCGAGGGCATCGCCGGCGCCTTCAGCTATGCCAGCGACCTGTTCGACGAGACCACGGTGGCGCGCTGGGCCGGCCACTTGCGCACCATCCTCGGCGCCATGGCCGACGACGCGCAGCAGCCGCTGCGCGCGATCAGCCTGCTCGACGATGGGGAGCGGTCCGCCCTGACCGACGGCTTCAATGCCGGCTACGACCCGGCCGCGGCGGCGCCGCCATATGCGCTGGCGCACCGCTGGATCGAAGCCCAGGCCGCGCGCCGGCCGCAGGCGCCGGCCGTGATCGGCGCCGATGGTGAGCTGACCTTCGGCAAACTGACCTACGGCGAACTGAACGCGCGCGCCAACCGCCTCGCCCATTACCTGCATGCGCAGGGGATCGGCGCGGAACACGTGGTCGGCATCTGCAGCCCCAGCTGCCCCGAGGCGCTGGTGGCGCTGCTGGGCGTGCTCAAGGCGGGCGCCGCCTACCTGCCGCTCGACCCGTCCTATCCGCGCGAGCGCCTGGCCTTCATGGTCGAGGACGCGACGCCGGCCCTGGTACTGGCGCACGGCGCGCACGCCGGCGTCCTGCCGCCGGGCGCGCCCGTCTTCGCGCTCGACGGCTGCGATGTACGCCTGGCCGGGTTCAGCGCCGACAACCCCGGCTTCGATGGCGGCCGGCTGGCCTACGTCATGTACACCTCGGGATCGACCGGCCGGCCGAAAGGGGTCATGGTCGAGCACCGCCAGCTGGTCAGCCTGGTGGCGGCGCTGCAGGACGCCTACGGTTTCACGGCGCACGACCGCGTGCTGCAGTTCGCCGCGCTCAGCTTCGACATGTCGGTCGAAGAGATCTTCGGGGCGCTGTGCGCCGGCGCCGCGCTGGTGCTGCGCGGCGCCGACTGGCTCGACGGCGGCGCGCCCGTGTTCTGGCGCCGCTGCGTCGATGCGGGCGTGACCGTCGCCAACCTGCCGACCGCGTTCTGGCACGGGCTGGTGAGCGACGACGACGGCCCGGTCGCGCCGACCCTGCGCCAGGTGATGATCGGCGGCGAAAAGGTCAGCGCCGAGCTGGTGGCGCGCTGGTTCCGGCGCGACGGCGACTTGCCGCGCCTGGTGAATGCCTACGGTCCGACCGAGACCACCGTGAATGCGGCCACCTGCGTGATCGACGACGCCGGACGGTCGGCGCGCCTGATCGGCCGGGCGCTGCCGAACACCCGCATCTACCTGCTGGACCGGCATGGCGAGGTGGCCCCGCTCGGGGTCGCGGCCGAAGTGTGCATCGGCGGCGCCGGCGTCGCGCGCGGTTACCTGAACCGGCCCGCCCTGACGGCCGAGCGCTTCCGTCCCGATCCGTTCAGCGCCGTTCCCGGCGCGCGCCTGTACCGCAGCGGCGACCTGGGACGCTTCATGGCCGACGGCAGCATCGAATACCTGGGCCGCAACGACCACCAGGTCAAGATCCGCGGCTTCCGCATCGAGCTCGGCGAGATCGAGGCGGTCCTCAACCGCCATCCGGCCGTGCGCGAAGCGCTGGTGCTGGCGCGCAGCGACGGTCCGGGCGATCCGCGCCTGGTGGCCTACGTGCTCGCGCACGATGACGCGCAGTCGGCACAGCCGGCACAGTCGGCGCCACTCGAGGCGCAGTTGCGCGCCGACCTGGCCAGGGCGCTGCCGCCGTTCATGCTGCCGGCCGCGTTCGTCGTGCTGGACGCCTTCCCGCTGCTGCCGAACGGTAAACTCGACCGCAAGGCGCTGCCGGCGCCCGGCATCGACGCCGGCGCGCTGCAAGCGTTCGAGGCGCCGCGCGAAGGCATCGAAAGCATGCTCGCCGCCGTCTGGTGCGAACTGCTGGGGCGCGAGCGGGTGGGACGCAACGATAACTTCTTCGAACTGGGCGGGCATTCGCTGCTGGCGGTGCGCCTGATGACCCGCATCCGCCAGGTGCTGGGGCGCGAGATCACGTTGCGCCAGCTGTTCGAATACCCGACCATCCACAGCCTGGCGCTGCACCTGGCCGGCGCCCGTGCCATCAGCTTGAGCGCCATCGGCCGTGCCGACCGCACCCAGCCCTTGCCGCTGTCGTGGGCCCAGCAGCGCCTGTGGTTCATCGACCGGCTAGAAGGCGGCGGCGGGGCGGTATACAACATGCCCGAGGCGCTGCACCTGCGCGGCAGCCTCGAGCGCGCCGCGCTGCAGGGCGCGCTCGATGCGCTGGTTGAACGCCACGAAGCCTTGCGCACCGTGTTCGCCGAGGGCGACGGCGCGCCGGCGCAGATCGTGGTCCCGGCGGCGCCGTTCGACTTGCGCGTCATCAGCCTGGAACACCTCGATGGCGAGGCGCGCGAGGCCGGGATCCTGCGCCATACCGAAGAGGAAGCGCTGGCGCCGTTCGACCTCGAAACCGGGCCCCTGATCCGGGCGCGCCTGCTGTGCCTGTCCGCACAGGAGCACGTATTCCTGGTCACCACGCACCACATCGTGTCCGACGGTGTCTCGTCCGGCATCATGGTGGCCGAACTGGCGGCGCTGTACGCGGCGCTGGTGCAGGGGCGCGCGCCGGCGCTGGCGCCGCTGCCGATCCAGTATCCCGACTTCGCGGTATGGCAGCGCCAGTGGCTGCAGGGCGAATTGCTGCAGGCCCAGCTCGACTACTGGAAAACCCACCTGGCCGGCGCGCCGCCGCTGCTCGAACTGCCGCTCGACCGCGCCCGTCCTTCCACCCAGAGCCACCGCGGCGGCCATGTGGTGTTCACCGCCGGGCCGGAACTGGCGGCCGGGCTCAAGGCGCTGGCGCAGGGCCACGACACGACCCTGTTCGCCAGCCTGTACACCGGCTTTGCGATCGTGCTGTCGGCGCTCAGCGGCCAGGACGACCTGGTGATCGGCACCCCGAGCGCGAACCGCCAGCGTACCGAAGTGGAGGGCCTGATCGGCTTCTTCGTTAATACCCTGGCCCTGCGCGCCGACCTGTCGGGCAACCCGAGCGTGGCCGCGCTGCTGGCGCAGGTCAAGGGCATGACCCTGGACGCCTACAGCCATCCCGACCTGCCGTTCGAACAGGTGGTGGACGCCCTGCAGCCGCCGCGCAGCCTCGGCCACAGCCCGCTGTTCCAGGCGATGCTGGTGCTGCAGAACAGCGCCCAGGGCGATCTGGCGCTGCCGGGCCTGCAGGTGGCCCCGCGCGACATCCCCTACGACATCGAGAAGTTCGACCTTAGCCTGACCTTGCAGGAAGTGGGCGGCGACCTGGTGGGCCGCTTCAGTTACGCGGCCGACCTGTTCGAACGCGACACCATCGTGCGCTGGGTCGGCTACTTCAAGAGCGTGCTGGCGGCCATGGTGCGCGATCCGCAGCAGCGGGTGCACGACATCGACATGCTCGGCGCGGCGGAACGCGCCTGCCTGGTCGATGGCCTGAACGACAGCGCCATGGCCTTCCGCCGCGACGCCCTGCTGCACGGGCTGTTCGAGGAACAGGTGGCGCGCACGCCGGATGCGGTGGCGCTGGTCCATGACGGCCAGCGCATCAGCTACGCCGAACTGAACCGCCAGGCCAACCGGGTCGCCCACACGCTGCTCGCACGCGGCATCGGTGCCGAAGCCTGCGTCGGCATCTGCCTGCCGCGCACGCCCGCCTGCGTCGGCGCGCTGCTGGGCGTGCTCAAGGCCGGCGCCTGCTACGTGCCGATCGATCCGGCCTATCCGGCCGACCGCGTCCAGTACCTGCTGGGCGACGCCGACATGGCGGCCCTGGTCACCACCAGCGGCCTGCGCGACGCGCTGGCGATCGACGCCGCGCGCTGCCTGTTCGTCGACGCCGAGGGCGGCTGGTCGGCGGCGTGCACCGACCCGGCGCTGCCGATCGCGTCGAGCCAGCTGGCCTACGTGATCTATACCTCCGGCTCGACCGGCCGCCCGAAAGGCGTGCCGCTGACGCACCAGGGCGGGGTCTCGCTGCTGGAATGGGCGTGCCGGCTGCTGCCGTTCGAGGACCGCAGCGGCATCCTGGCCGGCACCTCGCTGTGTTTCGACCTGTCGATCTACGAGCTGTTCCTCTCGCTCAGCACCGGCGCCACCTGCATCCTGGTCGACAACATCCTGGGACTGGAAAACCTCGATGCGGCCACGCGCGAGCAGGTCACGCTGGTCAATACGGTGCCGTCGGCGGCCAAGGCGCTGCTCGAGCGGAATGCCTTCCCGCCGTCGGTGCGGGTGCTGAACCTGGCCGGCGAGCCGCTGCGCGCCGCCCTGGTCGACCGGCTGCATGCGGAGACCACGATCGGCAGCATCTACGACCTGTACGGACCGTCGGAAGCGACCACGTATTCGAGCTTCGCGCGGCGCCATGCGCATGCGCCGGAAACGATCGGCCGCCCGGTGGCCAACAACCAGTTCTATGTGCTCGACAAGGGCGGGCGGCTGGCCCCGTTCGGCGCCGTCGGCGAACTGTATATCGGCGCCACCGGGCTGGCGCGCGGCTACCTGCAGCGCCCGGCGCTGAGCGCGGAGAAGTTCCTGCCCAACCCGTTCGGGGAGGAGCCCGGCGCACGCATGTACCGCACCGGCGACCTGGTGCGCTACCGCGCCGGCGGCGACCTCGAATACCTGGGCCGCGCCGACCACCAGGTCAAGGTGCGCGGCTTCCGCATCGAGCTGGGCGAAATCGAAAGCGCCTGCCTGCGCCATCCCGGCATCAAGGAAGCGGTGGTGATCGTGCGCGAGGACAGTCCGGACCTGCGCCAGATCGTCGCCTACGTCGTCCCCGATCCGCTGCCTGCGCCGGTGGCTGCGGCGGCGGACGCGGACGGGCATCCCGCGCGCCAGGCCGCGCTGCTGGTGGAAGGATTGCGCGCACGCCTGAAGGGGTCGCTGCCGGGCTTCATGATGCCGTCGGCGGTGCTGGTGCTGGCGCAGTTGCCGCTCACGCCGAACGGCAAGCTGGACCGCAAGGCGCTGCCGGCGCCGGACGGCAGCGATACCGCGCAGGCCTACGAAGCGCCGGTCGGCGACATCGAGGAACGCATCGTCGCGGTCTGGGAGGAACTGCTGCAGCGTAAGCTCATCGGGCGCCAGGACAACTTCTTTGCGCTCGGCGGGCATTCGCTGATCGCGGTGGTGGCCGTGAGCCGCATGCGCCAGGTTGGCCTGAACATCGCGCTCGACGCCTTTTTCAAGCATCCGACGGTCAAGGCCATGGCCGACTTCATGCAGTTCGGCGACGAGACCGCGCTCTGGAAGGGCGGGGCGGTGGTGATGCGCGAGCAGGGCGACCAGCGCCCGCTATTCCTGGTGCATGAAATCACGGGCGACATCTTCCCGCTGTTCCCGCTGTCGCGCCACCTGGCCGACGGCATCCCGGTGTACGGCCTGCCGCTCACCAAAGAGTCGAGCCGCGAATCGGTGCCGCAGCTGGCCGCGTCGCACCTGCGCGCCATGCGCAAGGTGCAGCCGCAGGGACCGTACCGGGTCGCCGGCCACTCGTTCGGCGGCGTGCTCGCCTTCGAGATCGCCAGCCAGCTGGCCGAGGCCGGCGAGCGGGTCGAGTTCCTGGGCATGATCGACACCTACCGTCCGTACTACCAGGAGAGCTGGGCCGACGAGGTCACCGACATCAAGGTGCTCCTGATCTACGTCGAGATCCTGCACCCGACGCTGGCGCCGGAAAACTGGGCCATCCTGCACGGCGCGGCCGACGCCGGCGAGGCGCTCGATCACTGCAAGGCGATGGGCCTGTTCCCGCACGAGCTGGGGCTGGCGGAGGTGATGCGCTGGGCCGAAAACATGGGCTCGATCCTGGTCATGGGCGCCAATTACGCGCCCAAGCCCTTGCGCGTGCCGGCATACCAGTTCACCGCCGACGGCGTCCCGTACGGAGACCGCGACTGGACGCCGCTGCTGGGCGAATCGCTGCGCGAAGTGCATGTCGGCGGCAGCCACCTCAACATCACGCAGGAGCCGCAGGTCGAGGCGCTGGCACAGGCCATGTCGGCGGCGATCGCGGCCGGCACCCGGGCCACGACCGATGCGGCCGCGCTGGCCGATGTGCTTGCAGTGGAGGAGGCGCATGGCGCGGCGCTGACGGGCTGAGCACTGCCTGCGCGGGAAGGCTGCGGCGGCGGCCTTCCCGCCCGTCTTGACAGGGCGCCGGTTTTCGGCGCCACCGACATCTGAACGTAATATCTCTCCCCTATCCTGACCAATCTTGCTACGTGCGCGCGGAAGAAAGGCCGCGCGCGCCCCGGTGTCGCCGGGGCCTCGACTGATTGTGCTCAACTGGTTTGGATAGAGAATGATACATTTCGACGGTGGTCCCCTGGTTCCCGCTCCTGGCTCGGCGAAGGACTTGCTGAAAGCGCGATTACGCAAACACCAGGCCAGCGCCAGGTCCGCCGCCGAGGCCATCGTCCCGCTTGCCGGGCCGGCCACCCGCCTGTCGTTCTCGCAGCAGCGGCTATGGCTGCTCGACCAGATCATGGGCGCCCACCACGCCTACAACATGTCGCTGGCGGTGCGCTTGCATGGCGCGCTCGACGTCGCCTGCCTGGGGCAGAGCCTGGACGCGATCCTGGCGCGGCACGCGGTGCTGCGTACCCGCTTCGCCAACCGGGACGGCAGCCCGGTGCCGGTGCTCGATCCACCCACGCCGCTGGCGCCGGCGCCGGAAAACGTGGCCGGCGAACAGGAAGTGCAGGCGATCTGGGAAGCCGAGCGGCGCCACGTGTTTCGCCTGGCCGAAGAGCGCCTGATCCGGGTGCGCCTGCTGCGCGAAGGGCCGGAGCAGCACGTGCTGGTCGTGACGATGCACCATATTGTTTCCGACGCCTGGTCGCTGGGCGTATTCTTCAACGAACTGATCGCGGCCTATTGCGCCGCCAGCGAGGGGCGCGCGCCGGAACTGGCGCCACTGCCGATCCAGTATGCCGACTACGCCCACTGGCAGCAGGAGAGCCTGGGGCGCGACGTGCTGGCGCGCCAGGCCGATTACTGGCGCAACCAGCTGCGCGGCCTGCCGCCGGAGATCGCGCTGCCGTTCGACGCGCCGCGTCCGCCGCAGCAAAGCTTTCGCGGCGGCCTGGCCTATCTCGAGGTGCCGCGGGCGCTCACCGAACGGATCCGCCTGCTCGGCCTGCGGTCCGATTCCACCCTGTTCATGTGCCTGTTCGCGGCGTTCAGCGTCCTGCTGGCGCGCCGCTGCGGCGAAGAAGACATCCCGATCGGCACCCCGGTGGCCAACCGCACCCGGCGCGAGACCGAGGGCCTGATCGGCTTTTTCGTCAACATCCTGGTGCTGCGCTGCGACCTGGGCCAGGATCCGACCTTCGACGAGGTGCTGCGCCGTACCCGCGACACCGTGCTCGAGGCCTACGCGCGCCAGGATATCCCGTTCGAATACCTGGTCGAGACGATCGAGCCCGAACGCGACCTCAACAAGTCGCCCCTGTTCCAGGTCATGTTCGCCCTGCAGAACGCCCCGGTCGAGTCGACGCAGTCGGGCGCGCTGCAACTGTCGGCCCTGGTGCCGGCATCGCAGCAGGCCGTGGCGCGCTACGACCTGACCTTCAACCTGACCGAAACCGCGGGCGGCATCCTCGGCGTGATGGAGTACAGCAGCGACCTGTTCGAGCGCGACACCATCGACAACCTGCTGGCCCAGTATCTGCTGCTGCTCGAGCAGATCGTCGAGCAGCCCGAACTGCCAATCCAGGAATATGCGCTGGTCACCCCGTGGGACCGCCTGCCGTACCGCGCCGCGCAGCGTTCCGGCAGCAAGGCCGGAACGCACGCGAGCTTCCTCGATTTCGTCGCGGCGCAGCCGCAGCGCACGATCGTGGTGCGCGACCGCCACGGCGAACACGACTTCGCGAGCATCCTGCGGCGCGCCGATGCGCTGGCCAGCCTGCTCGCCTGCGACGACGGCACCGGCCCGCAATGCATCGGCGTGATCGAGCACCCCGGGGCCGACCTGCTCGTCGCCGTGCTGGCGATCCACAAGATCGGCGCCACCGTGTACTTCATCGCGCCGACCCGGAGCGCGCTGCGCCGGCGCCACCTGCTGGCCTCGGCCGGGGTCTCGCTGGTGATCGACGCGTCCGACCCGAGCGCGTTCGCCTGGCTGCCGGGCGGCCCGCGCATCCGTTACGCGGCGCCGCTGTCGCCGCCGCCGGCGCTGCGCTTTCACATGGTGCACGGCTCGGGCAAGCTGCTCGAAGCCGAACTGGACGAACCGGCTTTCCTCGACTGCCTGCTGCGCATGGCCGAATGCCAGTCGGCCGTGCACTCGGCCGCGGCGGCGCTGGCCTGGTGGTTCAGCCCGGTGCTGGCGTCGATGGCCGGCGCCTTCGGCAAGGGGCAGGTGTGGGATTGGCAGGCCAGTCTCCAGGGCCCGCAATACGACGGCAAGCTGTGCCCGGGGCTGCCGATGGCGGTGCTCGACGGCGCCGCGCTGGCGCCGCTCGGCACCGCCGGCGAACTGTGCCTGGCGAACGTGCGCCTGGCCGGCGTCGCCGCCGCCTTCCACGCCGAGCATCCGCTCGCCCAGGGAGAGCGCCTGGTGCGCACCGGCGTGCGCGCGGTGATGGAAAAGGATGGCAGCTGCCGCATCGCGCCGCCGACGGCAAGGCAGCGGCGCCGCGCCCGCGTCGCCGCCTTCCTGGCCGCCGCCAGCGAAGCCTTGCTGCGCGCGGCCGCGCCCTCGCAGCAGCCGACCATGGTGGCGGCCGGCGGCCAGTGGACCGTGTTCGTCCGCGGCGGCGCCGACGCGGCCGGCGCCACGCTGGGCGAACTGCTGGCGCGGCTCAAGCAGGACCCGGCGCCGCAATTGCTGCCGGCGCGCCTGCGCGTGCTGGACCAGCTGCCCGCGCTGGCCGACGGCGAAGTGGACCGGCGCGCGCTCGCGCTGCGCGGCGACACCGTCGTACCCGACAGTGCGCCGCCCCAGGGACGCACCGAAGCACTGCTGGCCGCGCTCTGGGAAGCGCTGATTCCCGGCCGCCGGGTAGGGCGCGACGATAATTTTTTCCTGGTCGGCGGCTATTCGCTGATCGGGGCCCAGCTGGTGGCGCGCATCCGCGACGCCTTCGGGGTGGAACTGTCGCTGCGCGACGTGTTCGAGCAGCAGACCTTGCAGGCCCAGGCACGTTTTATTGATAATCGCATCGATGGCCGCATCGACGGCAGCGCCGCCGCGCCGGCGCCGCTCGCAGCGGATGCGGCGGCGTCGGCCGTCGGCGCGCCGCTGGCGTTTTCGCAGCAGCGCCTGTGGTTCCTGAGCCGCATGATGGCGCCCAACGCGGTGTACACGATTCCGCTCGCCCTGCGCCTGCGCGGCTCGGTCGACGAGGACGCGCTGGTGCGCAGCCTGGACGCGATCGTCGACCGCCACGCCATCCTGCGCACCCGCTTCGCCGAGATCGACGGCCAGGCGGTACAACTGGCCGATCCTCCCGGCGGCGGCTGGGTGGTCGTCGAAGACATCGCCAGCGAAGCGCAGCTGCGCGCGCGCCACCTGGCCGAACGCGGGTATTGCTATGACCTCGCGGGCGAACCGCTGACGCGCCTGCGCCTGCTGCGCACCGCCTTCGACGGCCAACTGGTGCTGCTGGCGAGCTTTCACCACATCGTCTTCGACGGCTGGTCGATGGGCGTCTTTTTCAGGGAGCTGGCGCAATTCTATGGCGCCGCGACCGGCGCCGCCGAGTGCGCGCCGCCGGCGCCGCTGCCGATCCAGTTCGCCGACTACGCGCGCTGGCAGCGGCGCCACCTGGACGGGGAACTGATGGCCGGCCAGCTGGCCTATTGGGAGCGGCAGCTGGCCGGCCTGCCGCCGCTGCTGGAACTGCCCACCGACCGCCCGCGTCCGGCCGAGCAGAGCTTCCGCGGCGCCACCATCAATTTCGTGGTCGGCGCGGAACTCGTCGCACGCCTGCAGGAACTGAACCGCAGCTGCGGCAGCACCCTGTTCATGTGCCTGGGAGCGGCCTTCGCACTGCTGCTGGGCCGCTATGCGCGCCAGCACGACGTCGCCATCGGCACCCCGGTGGCCAACCGCCAGCGCAGCGAAACCGAGGCCATGATCGGCTTCTTCCTGAACAACCTGGTGCTGCGCTTCGACTTGTCCGCCGAGGGCGGCGCATCCACCTTCCGCACCCTGCTGGGCGCCACCCGCGCGATGGCGCTGCAGGCGTATGCGAACCAGGATGTGCCCTTCGAACACCTGGTCGAGCGCCTCAACCCGGTGCGCAGCCTGGCCTACGCGCCGCTGTTCCAGGCCTCGATCTCGTTGGTCGACACGCCGGTGCAGGCCGCCGCCTTTCCCGGCATCGCGCTCGAACCCCTGCAGTTCGCCCAGTGCGAGGGGGAGGCGGGCGTGGCGCGCTACGACCTGAGCCTGATCCTGTCGTCGCTGGGCGACGGCGGCCTGCTGGGCAGCATGGAGTACAGCAGCGACCTGTTCGACGCGGCCACGATCGAGCGCATGCTGGGTCATTTCCAGGGCCTGCTCGCGGCGGTGGCGCGCCAGCCCGACCTGGCGCTGGCCGAACTCGACTTCCTGGGCCGCGACGAGCGCCGCCTGCAGCTGGACGGGTGGAACGCTACCGCGCGCGCCTTTCCCGACGCCAGCGTGCACGCGCTGTTCGCCGCCCGCGCCGCCGCCCGGCCCGACGCGGTGGCCCTGGTCGCGGGCGGCGCGCACCTGAGCTACGGCGCGCTGGAACGGCGCGCCAACCGGGTCGCGCAGCGCCTGCTGGCGCTGGGCGTCGCGCCGGACAGCTGCGTCGGACTGTGCGTGGAGCGCTCGTTCGACATGGTGGTCGGCATGCTCGCCATCCTGAAGGCCGGCGCCGCCTACGTGCCGCTCGATCCGGCCTATCCGGAGCCGCGCCTGCGCCAGATGGTCGGCGCCGCCGCCTGCGGCGTGATCCTGAGCCAGCGCCACCTGATCGGCGAACTGGCGTTCCTCGACGGCTGCCGCACCCTGGCGCTGGACGGTGCCGACGACGGCGCCGACGACGCTGCGGCCGGCGCGCACGATTCCGCCACGGCGCCCGCGCTGGCGGTCACGCCGGACCGGCTCGCCTATGTCATCTTCACCTCCGGCAGTACCGGCGTGCCCAAGGGCGTGCCGGTCAGCCATGCCAACATCGTCAGCCTGGTCGCGAGCGGCGACGCCGTCACGGTTGGCGCCGACGCCGTGGTGGCGCAGGCGGCCAGCTGCGCTTTCGATGCCATCACCTACGAATTGTGGTCGCCGCTGCTGGCGGGTGCGCGCGTGCTGCTGGTCGACAAGGAGACGCTGCTGGCGCCCGAGGCGCTGGCGCACTGCCTGCGCGCCCAGCAGGTGACGTCGCTGTTCATCACCACGGCGCTGTTCAACCGCATCAGCCACGAGATACCGCAGGCGTTTGCCGCGCTCGACCAGCTGCTCTTCGGCGGCGAAGCCTGTTCGCCCGACGCGATCGCGCGCGTGCTCGAACACGGCGCGCCGCGCCAGCTGCTGCACGTGTATGGTCCGACCGAATGCACCACCTTCGCCACCGGCTTCGCACTCGAGCGCGCGCGCTTCCTGGCCGGGCGCCAGGCGCCGATCGGCATGCCGCTGGCGAACACGCGCGCGTACGTGCTGCAGGACGGCCAGCTGGCGCCGCTGGGCGCGGTCGGCGAACTGCACCTGGGCGGGGCCGGCCTGGCGCGCGGCTACCTGGGCGACCCCCGCCTGAGCGCGCAGAAATTCGTGCCCGATCCGTTCTCGCCCACGCCGGGCGCGCGCATGTACCGTACCGGCGACCTGGTGCGCCTGCGCGCCGACGGCGCCATCGATTTCATCGGCCGCGCCGACCACCAGGTCAAGATCCGCGGTTTTCGCATCGAGCTCGGCGAAGTCGAGGAAGCATTGCGCCTGCACGCGGACGTGGGCGAGGTCTTGGTGCTGGCGCGCGAGGAGCGTCCCGGCGAGCGCAGCCTGGTCGCCTACGTCACGCCGCAGGGCGGCGCGCCCGCGGCCGCCGAACTGGTGCGCCACCTCAGGGGCCGCATTCCGGAGTACGCGGTGCCAGGCGCCTTTGTCATGCTCGACAGCTTCCCGCTCAATAATAACGGCAAGATCGACCGTGCCCGGCTGCCGCAACCGGATGCGGCGGCGTATGCCCGCGCGCAGTACACGGCGCCGGCCAGCGCGCTCGAAACGCGCCTGGCGGCGCTGTGGCAGGCCAATCTCGGCAGCACCACCCCGGTGGGCACCGGCGACAACTACTTCGCCATCGGCGGCGATTCGATCCGCTCGATCGCGCTGGTGTCGGCGGCGCGGGCCGAACAGCTGCAGTTTTCCATCAAGGACCTGTTCGCGCACCCGACGGTGGCCGAACTGGCCAGGGTGGTGGTGGAGGGCGGCGCGCCGCCCGAAACCCCATTCGTCGCCCCGTTCGCGCTGCTGAGCGCCGAGGAACGGGCCGCCTTGCCGGCGCGGCACAAGGGCCATGCGGTGGTCGACGGCTATCCGCTGTCGATGCTGCAGCAGGGCATGCTGTTCCATTCGATGCAGCATCCCGATTCGCCCGTCTACCACTGCGTGATCACCTTCGCCGTCGAGGCGGCGTGGCAGCCGGCCTGCTTCGAGCAGGCGCTGCGGCACGTGATCGCGCGCCATCCGGTGCTGCGCACCGAATTTTTCCTGCACGGCGGGCGCCCGCTGCAATTCGTCAGCGCCGGGCGCACGCCGGCGCTCCAGGTGCATGACCTGCGCGGCGAGCCCGCGCTGTCGGCCGAGGCCGCGATCGAAGCGTGGGTGCTGGCGGAAAAAGTCAGGGGCCTGCGCATCGAAGATCCGTGGCGCATCGGGGTGCTGGTGCTGGACGAACGGCACCTGCAGTTCGGCCTCAGTTTTCACCACGCGCTGTGGGATGGCTGGAGCGATGCCGCCCTGGTGGCCGAGCTGTTCGCCGCCTATCGAGCGCTGCTGCAGGGCCAGGCGCCGCAAGCCGAGGCGGCGCCGCCGCCGTACAGCGCCTACATGGCGCTGGAGCTGGCCGCGCTGGCCGACGACACGCACCGCCAGTACTGGGCGCGCGCGCTCGAAGGCGCGCGCCAGCCCTGGTGGGGGGCCAGTCCGCAGCGCCAGTGCCGCCACTTCTTCTGCGAGATCGACGCCGCGACCAGCGCGGCCGTCATCGCCGTGGCCGAGCGCCTGGGCGTGCAGGAAAAGAGCGCCTGGTGCACCGTCTACCTGGCGCTGACGGCGCTGCTGGACGGGCATGACCGCATCCTCGGCTCGGTGGTCACGCACGGCCGTCCCGAAATCGCCGGCGCCGACAAGACCGTCGGCCTGTTCCTCAATTCGCTGCCGCTGCAGGTGGATACCGGCGCGGCCAGCTGGAACGCGCTGATCGTCGAGGTGAACACGCTGCTGGCCCAGCACCAGGCGCACCGCCACTATCCGCTGGCGCAGATCCAGGCCGACCTGCGCCTGGATTGCTCGGCATCGCTGTTCAACTTCACCAACTTCCACGTCATCAGCAACGCCGGGGCCGACTCGGGCGTGATCGGCAGCGGCAGCCTGGGCCTGGACCAGACCAACTACAAGTTCAGCGTCGACGTGCAGAAGAACGATGCGTCGAACCGCCACGTGCTGCGCGTGGCGCTCGACCCGACCGTGTTCGATGCCGCCTTCCAACAGCGCATCGGCCAGTTCGTGCGCAATATCCTCGCCGCGATGACGGCCGATCCGGCCGCCCCGCTCGAGCGCGCACGCCTGCTGGGCGACGAGCTGGCGCGCATCGCGGCCTTTGGCCACGGCGCCGACAGCGCGCCGCCGGCGCCGTCGGTGCACGCCATGTTCGAAGCGCAGGCGCGCGCCACCCCCGACGTCGTGGCGCTGGCATTCGAAGGCGCCCAGCTGAGCTATGCGGAGCTGGACCACCGTGCGAACCAGCTGGCGGCCTGCCTGCGCGCACGCGGCGTCGGGACCGACCAGCTGGTCGCGGTGTGCGTCGAACGCAGCCTCGAGATGACGATCGGCCTGCTGGGCATCCTGAAGGCAGGCGCCGCCTACGTGCCGCTCGACCCGACCAATCCGCGCGCGCGGCTGGCGCAGATGCTGGCCGATTCGGGCGCGCGCATCGTCCTCACCCAGGAGCGCTTCGCGCCGGCGCTGGCCGGGCTGGGCGTGGAAGCGCTGGTGCTCGACGCGGGTTGGGACGCGATCGCGGCGCAAGCCGCGGCCACGACGGCGGCGCCGGCTGTCCAGGCGCCGGCGAGCCTGATGTACGTCATCTACACCTCCGGTTCGACGGGCAAGCCGAAAGGCGCCATGAACGAGCAGCGCGCCATCGTCAACCGGCTGCGCTGGATGCAGCACAAGCTGCCGCTGGCGCCGCACGACAGGCTGCTGCAGAAGACCCCGTACAGTTTCGACGTCTCGGTCTGGGAGCTGTTCTGGGCGCTCACCTGCGGCGCGACCCTGGTGCTGGCCCGTCCCGAGGGCCACAAGGACCCGGCCTACCTGCGCGCCCTGATCGAAGCGGCGTCGATCGACGCGCTGCACTTCGTGCCCTCGATGCTGCAGGTCTTCCTCGACCACGGCGTGGAAGGCGGCTGCGCCAGCCTGCGCACGATCGTGTGCAGCGGCGAGATGCTGCCGGCCGAGGTGGCGGCGCGCTGCATGGCGGCGTTGCCGCGGGCGACGCTGAACAATATGTACGGCCCGACCGAAACGGCGATCGAGGTCAGCCACTGGACCTGCCGCGGCGGCGAGCCGTCGGTGCCGATCGGGCGGCCGCTCTCGAACACCAGGCTGTACGTGCTCGACGGGCGCATGCGGCCGGTGCCGGTCGGCGTGGCCGGCGAAATCTACATCGGCGGCACCCCGGTGGGGCGCGGCTACTTCGGGCAGCCGGCCTTGACCGCGCAGCGCTTCGTGCCCGATGCGCTGAGCGCGGTGCCGGGCGCGCGCATGTACGCCACCGGCGACCTCGGATGCTGGCGCGAGGATGGCAGCATCGCCTGCCTGGGCCGCAACGATCAGCAAGTGAAGATACGCGGCTTCCGCATCGAGCTCGGCGACATCGAAGCCCAGCTGGCGAAGCACCCGGCGGTCGGCGCCGCCAGCGTCATGGCGCGCACCGACGAGGGCGGCGCCGCGCGCCTGGTGGCCTATGTGACCGCGGCCGATGCGCCGGGCACGGCCGCTCCTGATGCCGCCCAGCTGCGCGCCCACCTGCAGGCGGCGCTGCCCGAGTACATGGTGCCGGCCGCGTTCGTCCTGCTAGATGCTTTCCCGCTCACGCCGAACGGCAAGCTGGACCGCAAGGCGCTGCCGGCGCCCGGCTTCGACGCCGGCGCCGGTCCTGGTGCCGGCCAGGCGCCGCAGGGCGAAATGGAAATCATGCTGGCCGGCTGGTGGCAGGAACTGCTGCGCACCGGGCCTGTCGGCAGGCACGATGATTTCTTCGCACTGGGCGGCCACTCGCTGCTGGCGCTGCAACTGATCACCCGCGTGCGCCGCGGCCTGGGGCGCGAGCTGGCCCTGCGCACGCTGTTCGAACATCCGACCATCCACGCGCTGGCGCGCCAGCTGACGCGCGCCGGGGGCGCCGTGCAGGAAGCGATTCCCGCGCGCGCACCCGATGCCGCCGCCTTGCCGCTGTCGTTCGCACAGCAGCGGCTGTGGTTCCTGTGCCAGCTCGACGGCGCCAGCGCCGCCTATCACATGTCGCTGCCGCTGCGCATCCGCGGCGCCATCGATCATCGCGCCTTCCAGGGAGCGCTCGACGCCCTGGTCGCGCGCCACGAAAGCCTGCGTACCGTGTTCACCGAGTCCGGCGGCGCGCCGGTGCAGGTGGTCGTGCCGGCGGCGCCTTGCGCGCTGCGCAGCGACGACCTGCGCGCGCTGGCGCCGGACGAGCGCGAGGCGGCGCTGCGGCGCTACTGCGCGCAGGAAGCGCAGGCGCCGTTCGACCTGGCGGCCGGTCCGCTGCTGCGCGCCAGGCTGCTGCGCGTGGACGAGGACGAGCATGTGTTCATGCTCGTGATCCACCACATCGTCTCCGACGGCTGGTCGATCGGCTTGCTGCTGCGCGAATTCGGCGCACTCTACCAGGCCCTGCGCGCAGGGCAGGCCAGCCCGCTGGCGCCGCTGCCGGTCCAGTATGCCGACTACGCGCTGTGGCAGCGCGCATGGCTGCAGGGCGAGGTGCTGCAGCGCCAGGTCGACTTCTGGAAGGCGCAGCTGGACGGCATCCCGGCGCTGCTCGAACTGCCGGCCGACCACGCCCGTCCGCCGGTGCAAAGCTATCGCGGCGGCAGCGTCGGGTTTGCCCTGACGGCCGAGCTGAGCGCGCGCTTGCGCGCGTTCGCACGGCGCCACGACGCGACCCTGTTCATGACCCTGTTCGCGGGCCTGGCGATCCTGCTGTACCGTCTCGGCGGACAGCGCCAGTTCGCGATCGGCACCCCCGTGGCGAACCGCAACCGCGCCGAACTGGAGGGCCTGATCGGCTTCTTCGTCAACACGCTGGCGCTGCCGGCGCGGCTGGACGAAGGCATGAGCGTGGCGGCACTGCTGCGCCAGGTCAAGGAGACGACCCTCTCGGCTTATGCCCACCAGGACCTGCCGTTCGAGAAGCTGGTGGAAGCGCTGCGGCCCGAGCGCAGCCTGGGCAGCAGCCCGGTATTCCAGGTCATGCTCACGCTCGACAACACACCGCAGGGCGCCGGTGGCTTGCCCGGCCTGGAACTGAGCGCCGAGGGGATGGCGGGCGACACCGAACAGTTCGACCTGTCGCTGTCGCTGCAGGAAGCCGGCGAGCAGATCGCCGGCGCCATGGGCTATGCCAGCGACCTGTTCGAGCGCGCGACGATCGAACGCTGGGTCGCCCATTTCATCCAGGTGCTCGACACCATGGTGGGCGACGAGGCGCCGGCGCTGGACGCGATCAGCCTGCTCGACGAAGCCCAGCGCGCCTGCGTGACCCAAGGCTTCAACGGCGGCTTCGATGCCGCGCCGGCGACGCACGCCAGCCTGCACGGCTGGTTCGAAGCGGTGGCGGCGCAGGCGCCGGACGCGGTCGCATTGGTGCAGGAAGGCAGGCAGCTCGGCTACGCGGCGCTCGATGCGCAGGCGCGGCGGCTGGCGGCCGGCCTGCGCGCGCGCGGCATCGGGCCCGGCCAGCTGGTGGCGCTGTATCTCGCGCCCGGCATCGAACTGGTGGCCGCGGTGCTGGGCGTGCTCAAGGCGGGTGCGGCCTACCTGCCGCTCGATCCCAACAGTCCGCCGGAGCGCCTGGCCTGGATGCTGGACGACGCCCGTCCGGCGCTGGTGCTGAGCGAAGCGGGCCTGGCCGACGCCCTGCCCGCGGGCGGCCCGGCCGCGCTGACCCTGGCGCAGGCCGTTGCCGCGGGCGCGGCCTGGTGCGGCCCCGCGCCGGCGGCCCCGGCGCCGCAGGGGCTGGCCTACGTGATCTATACCTCGGGCTCGACCGGCAAGCCGAAAGGCGTGATGGTCGAACACCGCCAGGCGGTGGCGCTGGTGGGCGCGGCGCGGCGCGCCTATGCGCTGACTGCCGGCGACCGCGTGCTGCAGTTCGCCGCGCCCAGCTTCGACGTATGGGTCGAGGAATGCTTCGGCGCGCTGTGTTCGGGCGCGGCGCTGGTGCTGCGAACCGACGCCTGGCTCGATGGCGGCATGCGCTTCTGGCGCCATTGCCAGGATGCCGAGGTCACGGTGCTGAACCTGCCGACCGCGTTCTGGCAGCAGCTGGTGATCGACGCCGGCCCGGCTGCCGCGCCGACTTCCGCGCCGACTTCCGCGCCGGCGGTGCGCCAGGTGATCATCGGCGGCGAGAAGGTCAATCCCGCATTCGTGGCGCGCTGGTTCGCGCACGGCGGCACGCTGCCGCGCCTGGTCAACGCCTACGGACCGACCGAAACCACGGTGACGGCGGCCATGTGCGTGCTGGAAGACGCCGGCCTGGACGCCGCCCTGATCGGGCGTCCGCTGTGCAATTCCCGGATCCACATCCTGGACGCGCATGGCGCCGCGGTGCCGGTCGGGGTGGCCGGCGAGATCTTCATCGGCGGGACGGGCGTGAGCCGCGGCTACCTCGGCCGCCCGGGCCTGAGCGCGGCGCGTTTCGTGCCCGACCCGTTTGGCGCCACGCCCGGCGCGCGCCTGTACCGGAGCGGCGACCTGGGACGATTCCGCGCCGACGGCAGCGTCGAGTACCTGGGGCGCAACGACGAACAGGTCAAGATCCGCGGCTTTCGCATCGAACTGGGCGAAATCGAAGCGCACCTGAACCGCCATCCGGCGCTGCGCGAGGCGGTGGTCGTCGCGCGCGAGGACAGCCCCGGCGACAAGCGCCTGGTGGCCTACCTGGTCGAAGACGCGCGCGCCGGCGCACACGCCGGCACCGACGTCGCGCAACTGCGCGCCTGGCTGGGCGCGCTGCTGCCGCCCTACATGGTGCCGGCCGCATTCGTCCGCCTGGACACGCTGCCCCTGACGGTCAGCGGCAAGGTCGATCGCAAGGCGCTGGCCGCGACCGAAGCGCATGCCCATGCGGCGCAGGCCTGGCCGGCGCACGCCTACCAGCGGCCGCAGGGTGCGAGCGAGCACACCATCGCCACGGTCTGGGCCGAGCTGCTGCAGCGCGGCCAGGTGGGGCGGCAGGACAACTTCTTCGAACTGGGCGGCCATTCGCTGCTGGCCGTGGTCGCGGCCAATCGCCTGCGCCAGGCCGGCATCGAGGTCGGGCTCGACGCGTTCTTCCGCTTCCCGACGGTGGAAGCGATGGCGCGCTCGCTGGACGCGGACGCCGGACCGGCCATCGGGGCCGGCAGCGGCGCCGATGGCGTGCTGGCCATGCGCGAAGGGGACGGCGCCGCGCCGCTGTTCCTGGTACACGAGATCACGGGCGATATCTTCCCGCTGTTCCCGCTCGCGCGCAGGATCGCCGCGGGCATTGCCGTCCATGGCTTGTCGATGGACGACGGCGCCCGCTACCGGACGGTCGCGCAACTGGCGGCGCACCACGTCCGGTCGATCCGCGCCGTCCAGGCGCACGGACCCTACCGCATCGCCGGCCATTCCTTCGGCGGCGTGCTGGCCTACGAAATTGCGGCCCAGCTGGCGGCCGCCGGCGAGGAGATCGGCTTCCTCGGCCTGGTCGACAGCTACCGTCCGGACCGTGACGACTGGGGCGGCGCCGTCGGCACGCTGCAGACGCTGATGCTGTACGTGCGCATCCAGCATCCGGCAATCGACGGCGCGGTGCTGGAAAGGCTGGCCGCATCGGGCGACGCCGAGCAGGCACTGGCGCTGTGCCAGGACATGGCGCTGTTCCCGCGCGAGCTGGGCCTGGACGAAGTGAAGCGCTGGGCCGCCAACATGAACGCCGTCATGGCCATGGCCGCCGCGTACCGGCCGGCGCCGCTGGCGGTGCCTGCCTGGCATTTCACGGCGGCCGACCTGGCGCCGACCGGCGAGCGCGACTGGACCGGCTTGCTGGGCCCGGGCTTGCGCACGGTGCCGGTGGGAGGCACGCACCAGGGCGTGATCCAGGAACCCCAGGTGCAGGTGCTGGCCGCGGCCATGTCGCGGGCACTGGAGGCAGGGCCCGAAGGCTGATGCGCGGGGTCCGCGGCGGCGCAACCGCCGCGGACCCGCGTGTTGCCGTGCGGGTTTTACTGGCGCGAATGGAAGCGGACCTGCTCCAGCTGGGCGCGTGGGCGCCCGGTGGAGCAGGTCCGGTTTTCAATGCGCAGGCGGGCGCGGCGCCGTACGGGCGCCCCGCCGGGGAATCAGCAGTGCTCCAGCTCGCGGGACAGGGCCGGCGCCTTGGCGGGTTGCTTGAGGATGTGGAAGCGGTAACCGACGTTGTGGACGGTCTGGATGAAGGTTTGCCCGCGGTGTTCGATCTTGGCGCGCAGGCGCCGGATGTGGACGTCGACCGTGCGTGCCCCGCCGTCGAACTCGTAGCCCCAGATACGGTTGAGCAGGGCTTCGCGGGTAAACACCTTGTCCGGATGCGCGGCCAGGAAGCGCAGGATCTCGTATTCCTTGAACGTCAGGTCGACCGGTTCATCGTCGATGTAGGCCTTGTGCACGCCGAGATTGATCCGCAGGTTGCCGGCAACTAGTTTGTTATCGCTCTGGAAGCCGGTCTTCTGGAAGATGGCGCGCCGCATGCGGGCGTTCACTTCGTCGAACGGCGCCGGATAGACGATGAAGTCGTCCAGGCCCATGGAAAAGTCGAAACTGGGCAGCTGCGGGCTGGCGGTCAACCCGATTGCGGCGATGCCGCCAGGCATTTGTTCCGATTTCAAGAGCGTGCGGATGCCCGCGGTGTTTTGCGCTCCGAATACACTGAACATCATGATCGCGGGCCGCTTCGATTGAACCGTTTCCAGCACCCGGTTCAAGGAAATGTGCGCCGCACTGTAGCCCGCTATTTCCAGCGCTGGGGCCATGGAACGGACTTCTTCGGAGGCATCGACTAACAAGATATTTTTCATGGCTTTGATTTTTCTCAATGCGGGGAGAACTCAGCGTAGCAACGATATGTTACGAAGATATTTCGGCTGGAACAAACAAAATGGAATTCGCACGCCATTGGTTTTATTAACTGGCGTGTATTCGCCAGCCATCCGCGCAGCGAAATAAACCAAGGCGCATACCTGTCATATAGAGTGTGAATAGGATGAAATGACGGGTCCGGCGGCGCCTATTGCGACGGCGCGTCGGCTTACTAAGTGTGAGTATTGGAGAGTGCGATAAAACAACTCATCCATACGCAAAGCGAGCGATTGTCGCGATCGCGCGGGGCTATGAAGGGATGGGCGGCTGCTGCTCCCGCTCACCGGTACCACTAATAGAAACTATTAGGAATAAAAGCGCAATTAATTCGATGTATTTACTTGATTCTCTACTGCAATAAGTCTTAACAATTGAATTAAATCCCGTCACTGACGTTTTATCAAGAGATTATAACTTGTTAATCTTAATCGTCAGTTAATAAGGCGGTTCCGGTGTCGGAAACGGAAACTATTGGAAACCTGCCGCTGATTATCCCGGTATATTCAAATAGTGCTCTGCGGTATCATATCTATGATTGAATGAAAGGCCGCGATTGGCAAGTTTATTAACAAGTATATTTTGTAAATATTAATCGCTGGGCAATGGCAGAGCTGAATGCATTTATATTATCATTGCCAAATAATGCATCTTGTACGGATAGCCATACGGCTAAGTGCGTACGATTACCGCGGGCGGCATGCGTCGCCCCTGCGGCGCCCGGCAGGAGGGAAAGCGACGGCAGCGGCGGCAAGCCCTGTTAGAGCGGGCGCAGCTGTTCTTCGAGGGAGCGGGTGCGCGCGGTCTGTACAGTACCCGTATGCAAGGTCGACTTCTTTTCGATCAGCATGACCAGGCACTCTTCGTCGGCCACCGGATTGTGTTGCACCCCTTTGGGGACCACGAAAGTGTCGCCTTCGGCCAGTTCGACATTCCCCGCCTTCATTTCGATGCGCAGCCTGCCCTTGAGGATGTAGAACAGCTCGTCCTGTTCGTCATGGCTGTGCCACGCCAGCGTGCCTTTCAGTTTCGCCACCTTGACGAAGGAATCGTCGAGCTCGGCAACGACACGGGGCGACCACAGTTCCGCTAGCGATTCGGCGACGATTTTGGGGGAGCAGACAGAGGACATGAAACACCTTTCATGAGATGAAGCCGGAAGGCCGGCGCCGGACGATCGTTGGTCCTGCATGCGCCGCTACATGAGCCGATTCATGAGCCGATGCATGCGTCATCGATTATTGGTTGAGCGTTAAGTAATTGCAAGCGCGGCCTGGGCGGCGGGAGGAGCGAGACAAGGCAGCGTTTGGCGGCGGCGCTCAGGGTTTCCCTTACGCGCGACACGGATGGCAGCGGCCGGGCACATCGTCATAATGCACGATGAACAAGCCGCTTTACTGCAAGAAGGGAAAGTCCGATGAAACGCGAAAGCACAACACTCGAACGCGACGCGGCGCTGCATGCAAAGTCACGCATGGAACGCCGCAGCAAGCGCCGCATCGCCAAGACCATCGTCGCACGCGGCCTGCGCCGGCGCCGGGGCCTGGCACGCGCCGTGCTGTCGGGCGGCGTGGCCGCTGCAATCGCCACCATGGCGACGCTGTACGAAGCCACGCTCTAATCCCGTGATGGAGTTTCTTATGCGCCAACCAAACCCGATCGTGTCCTCGCGCGACCTCGAACGAATCGAGGCGCTGCTCGATGCCATGCCCGCGCGCACGCTGCCCGGCAAGGAGGCGCTGGTCGATGAACTCGACCGCGCCGACATCCGGCCGCCGCACGAGATGCCGCCCGACGTCGTCACGATGAATTCGACGGTGCGCTTTGCAATGGCGCTGCCGCGCAAGGAATTCTGCCTGACCCTGGTGTACCCGCAAGATGCCGGTTGCGCGGACCGCATCTCGGTGCTGGCGCCGGTCGGCAGCGCGCTGCTGGGCCTGGCGGCGGGGGACACGATCGAATGGCCGACCCCGCGCGGCGGCAAGCTGCGCCTGGACGTCCTCGAAGTGGTGGCGCAGCCCGAGCGCGAGGGCGATTACCTGCGCTAAAGCGCCTATCCCGCGCCGTACTGCAGGTGCTGGCGCACCAGGTCGGCGACTGTCGGCGCTTGCAGCTTTTCCATCATGCGCGCCTTGTGCACCTCGACAGTGCGCACGCTGATGCCGAGGTCGCGCGCGATCTCGCGGTTATGGCGGCCGGCCACCACCAGTTGCATGACTTCGCCTTCGCGCGGGGTCAGGCTGGCGTGGCGCCGCGCATAGTCGGCATGGGCCGGGCCGGCGCGGCTGTCGCTGGCCTGGCGCAGGAAGGCTTCCTCGATCGCCGCCACCAGTTGCGCTTCGCGCAGCGGCTTTTCCAGGAAATCGACCGCGTCGGCCCGAAACGCTTCGCGTGCCGAGTCGACGTCGCCATGCCCGGTGATGACCAGCACCGGCAGGCGGCAGCCGCGTTCGCGCAGCGTCTTTTGCAGGGTCAGGCCATCCATGCCCGGCATGCGGATGTCGAGCAGCATGCAGCCACACATGGCCGGCGACCACGCGCGCAGGAAGGCTTCGGCGTCGGCAAAGAAGGCCGTGCGGTAGCCATGCAGGCTCAATAGCAGGCCCAGCGCATCGCGTACGGCGGCGTCGTCGTCGACGATGTAGACGGTGTTTTCAGTGGTCATGGCGTTCCTTTCCCAATCGGTTCCTTGTCCGCGCGCGCCGGCAATGTCAGTTTGAATGCGGCCTGGTGCCCCGGTTCCGCCACCAGGGCACCGCCGTGGGCTTCGACGATCGAGCGGCTGATCGCCAGCCCGAGTCCGAGGCCGCTCGACTTGAGCGAGACGAAAGGTTCGAACAGCCGCTCGCGCACCTTGTCGGCGATGCCAGGACCGTTGTCGGCGACGCGGATCCAGACCAGGTCACCCCCCGTGCCCGCATCGACCGTGATGCGGCGCGGCGCCTCGGCAGGCGTTTGCTCGAGCGCCTGCAAGGCATTCGCCAGCAGGTTGCGCAGCACGATGTCGAGCTGGATGCGGTCGCCCAGCAGCGGCGCATCCGGAAGCGGCTGCACTTCCAGGGCGACTCCGGCGGCGCGCGCCTGTTCGGCAAACGCGCCGACGCTGTCCTCTACCAGCTGAGCCAGCGACAGCGCTTCGAGCGCGATCGCGCCGCTGCGGAAGAATTCGCGCAGGCGCCTGAGCACGTTGGCGGCGCGCTGCGATTCTGCCGCCATCGCATCGATGGTCTTGTGCAGCAGCGGGTCGCCGCCGTCGCGCAGCACCAGCCGCTGGCAGGCGCTGCCATAGGCCGAGAGCGCGGTCAGGGGCTGGTTCAGCTCGTGCGCCACGGCGGCCGCCATTTCGCCGGCCGCGGCCAGGCGCAGCGAGTGGCGCAGCTCGTCGCTGGCGCGGCGGGCCAGGTCGACCGCGATGCCGATCAGGAAGCCCGACAGGATCAGGGTCAGCACCAGCATCTGCAGGTTCGGCATCTGCTCGAGGTGGGCCACCGGCCACAGCGCCGCGACCGTCACACCGGCTTCGAGCACGACCGCGGCGGTGACCGCGCCGGCCATGCCCTGGCGCGAGGCGGCCCAGGCCAGCGGCAGCATCAGCAGGTAGTAGGCCAGCGAGGCCGGGGCCGGGCTTTGCAGCGCGATCGCCAGCACCAGCGCGATGACGGCCGTGTAGGCGAGCGTTTCGCGGGTACGCACCCGCGCCAGGAAATCGGCGCGCAGGTCGGGGTCGAACAGGCAGCAGGCGGCCGGCACCAGGGCCAGCATGCCCGCGGTCTCGGCGATGGCGTAACGCGTCAGCACGTCGATCCAGTGCAGTTGCGTGCCCGTGCCGCGCACGGTGGCCGCATACAGCAGGGCGCTGGTCAGGCTGCCCAGCGCCACCATGCCGGCCCAGAGCAGCATGCCGCGGTGGCTGGCAAACAAGGCGCTGCCCGGCAGGCGGCTGCGCGTGAATGCGGCCAGCGCCAGGTACACCGGCAACGGCAGCAGCCCCGCCAGTAGCGACAGCCCCGGCTGCGCCGGCAATGCCGGCGTGATGCTCGCGGCCAGCAGTGCAGCGACCAGCAAGGGCGCCAGCACCTGCCTGCCATGGCGGACCAGCGCATACAGCGCCAGGCCGGCGGCCGGATGCCAGACCGGGGCGATAGCCTGGTAACGGGCTTCCGGCCCGCTCAGCATGTCGCAGGCGACGTACGCCGCCACGAAGGCGCAACCGTACCAGATCGAGCGGAGGGCGGGCAGGCCGGCCATGGCTTCTTTCGTCAAAGGTGGATGCCCGCATTATCGCCGTAGTTAGCCCATGAGCGCACTAAGCGAAACCCTTACGGGGAGTGGCGAATGGCCAAGCGCCGCCGGATGGGCGAGACTTGAGCCTGGCCACGGATGTGGTCCCGTCCAACGAACGAGACAGGAGAATGCCATGGAAGTCCATCTGCTTGCTAAACCGTTTCCCTTGACCCCGGCCCTGCGCGGCTATGCCGAACGGCGCCTGCGCGCCGGGTTCGCGTTTGCGCGCGACCGGATCGGTGACGTCGTGGTGCGCCTAGGAGACCTCAATGGCCCGCGCGGCGGACAGGACATGCTGTGCCACATCCTGGTCGCCGTGCCCGGACGGCCGACGCTGGTGGTGCGCGACGTCCATGGCGACCTGTACACCGCGATCGACCGCGCCGTCAAGCGCGCCGCCTACAAGGTGCGCCAGATGGTGGCGCAGCGGCGCTACCTGGAACGTTGGGGCCATCGCAGCCCGGCCAGGACAAGACGCGCGCCGGTGCCGGCCCTGGCCGAGGCAGACGGCTGATGCAGCGGGACGCACGGCAGGCGGCGCCGCTTGGGCCGCGCCGAAAATCATCCATCAATCATGAAGGAGTACGCTTGTGTTATACGGCATCCTGGTGGCGACCGCTTTTTCCGACCGGTCCGCCGACCCGCAGCGCCGCGCCGCCATGCTGGCCGCGGCGCACGCATCGGAATCGTTCGAGGTCCTGTCCGTCGTCGCACCAGGCGCGATGGGCCGGCTGTGGCAGCTGTCCAGCGCCGGCCGGACGCTATGGCAGCGGGCCAGGCGCCACCTGATGCACCAGGCCACGCGCCTGCGCAGCGCCTTCGGCGTGCGCTGCAAGCCGCTGCTGGGCGCGGGCAGCCTGGCGCGGCAAGCCATGGCGCGGGTCGATGCGACCCGGCCCTGCCTGGTGGTGCTGGGCTGGCATGCGCCATCCTGGCTGGGTCGCCTGCGCAATGCCTGGACCTTCGCCACGGTGGCCCGCCGCAGCCGGCGCCCGGTGCTGGTGGTGCGTAACCCGGCGCTGCGGCCCTATGCGCGGGTGCTGGTGGTAACCGACTTTTCCGAGGCCGCGCTCGGCGCCGTGCAGGTCGCGCTGCGTTGCGCACCCGGTGCGCACTTCACACTGCTGCACGCGCTCGACACCGGGATCGAAGGCACCATGCGCCGCGCCGGCGTGGCCAGCCACGTCATCGAGCGGCACCGACAGAAGGCACGCACGGCCGCCCGCGCCGCGTTCGGGCGCTTCGTCGAGCGGCTGGAATTGCCGGGTACGCGCTTTTCGCTCCTGATGACGCCGCACCCGGAGCGCGTGGCATTGTCCGTCCATGCCGTTGGCGCGGCGCCCGACCTGATCGTGGTGAGCGGGCGGCCATGGGGCATTCCAGGCGGGCTGCCCGGCATCTCGGCCACCCACGAAGCGCTCGCGGCCACGTCCTGCGACCTGCTGCTGGTGGCGCCGGCGGAGGAGGGTGTTACACTGCCGCCCTTACCTCGAAGTGTCGCATGCCATGACCAACAAAAAACCATCCCGCTCGGACAACCCGGCCGGGCGCCCGGAGAACCCCTTCCTCGACGTCGGGTTCTATGACCGCGTGCGCGACTATACCGAGCGCGACGCCACCTTCTCGAAAGAGCTGAAAGCGATCGCCGACCGCGGCGCCGGCAAGGCGAGCACCGACGCGCGCTTCGCGCCATCGCTGGAACTGCTGCGCGGCGTCGTGAAAAAAGGCGTGTCCCTGGACGACATGTTGGCGCGGATCGTCGCGGGAACCGAATCGGGCCTGTGGGAACCGTGGCTGGCCGCCTTCGGCATCGAACTGCGCGGCGTCAGCTACGTCAAGGGCGAAGCGCGCAACGCGCGCCTGGCGCTGGACCTCAGCCTGGGCGCCAAGGCCAATCCCCTGTTCGCCAACGCCGGCATGCGCAACTGGCGCAGCCTGGTGGCGGAAGACTGCGCCCAGCTCCAGATCGACAAGCCGACGGTCGACACGCCTGCCAAAGCCTGGGCCATTTTCTTCCTGGACGCGGCGGAGTAAGCACGCCGCCGAGCCGTGGCATAATCGTCATCCGATGCGCACGGTGCGCACGCAAACAAAGGACGGCGATGGTACTCGAGAGTGCGGAACTGTTGATCAAACCCGGCATGGAAGCCGAATTCGAAGCCGGCGTACGCCAGGCGACGCCGCTGTTCCAGCGCGCCCGCGGCTGCGCCGGCATGCAGCTGCAGCGCGGCGTCGAGAACCCGCAAGCCTACCGCCTCCTGGTACGCTGGGACACCGTCGAGGACCATAACGTCCATTTCCGGGGCAGCGCCGATTTCCAGGAGTGGCGCCGCCTGGTCGGCCACTGCTTCGATGGCGCACCGAACGTCAGCCACCTGGAAACGGTGTTCGAAGGTTTCTGAGCCAGGCCATGTGCGTCAATTACCAGCCTCCCACGCCCGGGCAATTGGCCACGCTCGAGGCGTTCACCGACCTGCCGCGTGACTGGCACTGGCCGGAAGAAACCTGGAAGGATTATCTGGCCCCGATCCTGCGCGCCCGCCCCGGGCGCCGCCCGGCCGCGCGCCTGGCGAGCTACGGCATGGTCCCGCGGCACCAGATCGGACCCGGGATCAAGGCCTTCGACACCATGAACGCGCGCGCCGAATCGCTGCACGAACGGCGCTCGTTCGCCACGGCCTGGCACCGCCTGCAATTGTGCGCGGTGCCGATGGCCTGGTTCTACGAACCCTGCTACGAGAGCGGCCGCGCCGTGCGCCATGCGATCGGCATGCGCGACGAATCTCTCTTCTACGTCGCCGGACTGTGGCGCGACTGGCAGGAAGAGGACGGGCGCGTCGCCACCTCGTTCACCCAGATCACCATCAACGCCGACGAGCATCCGCTGATGCGGCGCATGCACCGGCCCGGCGACGAAAAGCGCTCGCTCGTGATCCTGCCGCACGAGGATGTCGGCGCCTGGCTCGGCTGCCGCAGCATCGACACCGCGCGCGGTTTCCTGCGCCACTATCCGGCATCCGGCATGCGCGACTGGCCGGCGCCGGGTGTGCACAAGCCGGTGGAACCATCGCCCAACCTGGAGCTGTTCTGACCGAGGAGACACGATGAAGCAAATGACACGCGGGGAGCGCCTGCCGCTGGGCGCCTTTGCCGCCGATGGCGTGGTGCAGGCCGGCTTGTCCGCGCGCGGACTGGCGCTCGACTTTGCCTGTTTCGGGCTCGATGCGACCGGCAAGCTGGCCGGCGAGCCTTACATGACCTTCTTCAACCAGCCGTGCACGCCCTGCGGCGGCGTCGCTGTCGAGGAGGACGGCTTCGTGTTCCAGTTGGGGCGGCTGCCGGCGACGGTCGAACGGGTGGTGATCACCGCCAGCATCGATGGCGGCGGCGTCATGTCGCAACTGCAGGCGGGGACGCTGCGCCTGGCGAACGGCTCGGGTGAATTTGCGCGCTTCGATTTCGCCGGACAGGACTTCGCGGCCGAGCAGGCCGTGATGCTGGGCGAGCTGTACCGCAAGGATGGCGGCTGGCGTTTCATGGCCGTCGGCCAGGGTTTCAATGGCGGGCTGGCGGCGCTGGTCGGGCATTTCGGGGCGGATGTGGCGCAGGCCGTGACCCCGGCGCCGGTGCAGGCGAAGGCGCCCGCGGTCAGCCTGGAGAAGCGCGTCGAGCAGGCAGCGCCGCAACTGGTCAGCCTGGTCAAGTCGGCCGGCGTGTCGCTGGCCAAGGTTGGCCTCGCGCAGCACCGCGCCCGGGTCTGCCTGGTGCTCGACATCTCCGGCTCGATGAGCAGTTTGTACCGCAAGGGACTGGTGCAGGCCTTCGCCGAACGGATCCTGGCGCTGGGCTGCCGCTTCGACGACGACGGCGCAATCGATGTCTTCCTGTTCGGGCGCAGCGTCCACAAGGGCGAGCCGATGGGCCTGAGTAACTGGTCGCGCTACGTCGGCCAGATGATCGAGCGCCATCCGCTCGAGGGCGATACCCGCTACGGCGCGGCGATGGAGGCGGTGCGCCGCCATTACTTCCCCGATGCCGGCGGCGGCGAGCGCAAGACGCCCTGCAAGGCGGCGCTGCCGGTGTACGTGATGTTCGTCACCGACGGCACCACCTCGGACAAGCCGCTGACCGAGCGCCAGCTGCGCTGGTCGAGCCGCGAACCGATCTTCTGGCAGTTCATGGGGATCGGCAAGGGCAAGAAGTCGAAGAGCAAGCGGCTGGCCAACTTCGCCGACTCCGATTTTCCCTTCCTCGAAAAACTCGACGAACTCGATGGCCGCCTGGTCGACAACGCCGACTTCTTCGCGGTCGCCAGTCCCGACGAACATTCGGACGACGCCTTGTACGACCTCCTGATGACCGAGTATCCGGGCTGGCTCAGGCTGGCGAAAGGCGCCGGATTGTTAAGCTGAGCGGCGCTGAGGAACATCCTGGCCGGCCTGCGCAGGCGGACGGGAGGCGAGCGCTTCCAACTGGTCAGGCGAAAACACGATCGTCTGGGTCTGGAAGGCCAGCTTGATGTCGGCCGCCTCCAGCCGTTCGTAGATCGTCAGCAGCAGTTCTTCGCGAATCAGCACGCTGGCATCGAATTCACGCACGTCGATGTACGAGAACACATCGATGTTGAACGCGCGCTCGGTGATCTTGGCCAGGTTGGCGCGCGCGCCCTCGGCGATCTTCTCGTGTCCTGCCAGCACGCCCTGCACGATGGCGATCGCTTCCCGCAGCTTGGTCGACGAGACGCCATAGTCCACCGCGATGACCGGATTGAATAGGAAGCGCTCGCGCGGCGCGAAGTTCTCGATCTGGCGCGCCGACAAGTCGCCGTTGGGAATGGTGACCACGGTGCGCTCGCCGGTGCGGATGCGGGTCGAGCGGATGCCGATGTCCTCGACCGTGCCGATCACGTCGCCCACCTTGATGAAGTCGCCCACCTGGGCCGGGCGGTCGGCGATCACGGTGACGCTGCCGACCAGGTTTTCGACCGTCTTCTGGGCGCCCAGCGCCAGCGCGATACCACCGATCCCGAGCGCGGCGATACCGGTGGTGACGTCGATGCCGAAAGTGTCGAGAATGCCGATCCCGGAAAACACCAGCAGCAAGACCTTCGCCGTGCGCCGCAGCAGGGTAATCACCGACACCACCTGGCGCCGCTGGTGGCGCTGCATGCGCACGATCGCCAGTTCCGCGATCGCGTCGACCAGGCGCAGGCCGAACCAGACAAAGGCGATCACGAACACGATGCCGGTATAGCGCAGCAGGGTCTGGCGCGCGACGATGGCGACCGGCAGCCGCTCGACCCAGTTCAGGAACACGATCACGGCGACCAGGAGGCTCAGCGGCGGCAGCGCCGCCTCCAGGAAGCGGTACAAGCCGTTCGCAGTCGGATCCGCGACCATGCGCCGGATCGCCGCAACCACCAAGGCCGCCACCATCCACAAGCCGCCGAAGATGACGACCGCCAGACCGACCAGCAGCGCCCAGTCCTTCAGGGGCGCGCCGGCGACGATGTATTTGTCCGGTTCCTGGGTCGGCGCCGCGGCGCGCTGCTTTTCCGCGGCGGCGATCTGGCGCGCCGTGTCCTGCGAGATGCGCCACACCTGCTGGCCGGCTTCCTCGCTGCGGCTTAGGATGACCGGCATCTTCTTGTCGCCGACGGCGATGTGGCCGACTTCTTCCTGGTCGAGCGGCAAGTCGTCGTCGATCTTGCCGACGGCCTCGTTCGACAGGGCGACGTAGGGTTCGAGCGAGCCGCCGTTGTCCAGCAGCGTCTGGAAGGCGCGCGCCTGGATGGCAGCGTTGACGCGCTGGCGGTTGGTGTCGCCGGGCAGGTCGAAGAACTGGGCGGCGCGGTCATAATCGTGCTCGGCCAGCGCCTTGATCAGGTTCGAAACCATCGAGCGCGGGGTTTCGCGGCCGAGCGGGTCGGGCAAGGCTGCGGGCGCGGCGGGGGCGGCCTCCGGTTCGCCGAGCTGGAGCGCACTTGCCGGCACGGCAAGCGCGGGCAGGAGCAGCAGCAGGAGGAACAATCTGTGGAAAATGAAACGCATACTCAAAACATGTCCTTTGACTGAGGATGAACAGCCGCGAAAAGCGTCGGACAGAAGAGTCTAGCATTGACGCGCCTGCCGGCCCGCACCCTTGCCGTAGCGGATCAGGCCGGTGCGGAAGTCCTCAAAAAAAGCGCTCGACCAGGTCGTAGCTGAATTCGACGCCGAGGGCGTTGCCGGTCAGGCTGAGCAGCTGGCCCGTGTGATAGGTACGCGACTTGCCCTGCAGCGCGTCGATCCGGTCGAACACGCCACCGCGTACCAGCGCCGGATCGAAAGTGGCGCCGAAGTCGGGCCAGTACTGCATGCGCAACCATTCGGTGATCCGCGCCCCGTACTGTTCGCGGAACATGCGCTCGGCCGACGCTTGCAGGGTGGCGACCGCCCCGGCCCCGGTCGGACAGGCGGCGAACATGCAGCTATACAGCGTGTGTCCTTGCGCGACCTGCGCTTCCGGTACCGCAAAGGCCATGTGCGGCGGGGCGTCGCCGCTGGTGAAGCTGTCCGGATACCAATGCACGCCATCGACCGGGCCGCCGCTGGCGATAAAGGCGCCGCGATAACCAGGGCGGTAGCCGACGCCGGTGAACAGCACGCGCTCTTCCTCGGTCGCGTCGATGCGCGCGGCAATCTTGTCGAAGCCGCATGACAGGATAAGGGCGTCGAAGTGGCGCGAACCGGCAGGGGTCACGATCTCGACCGACTCGGCCGTCCGGCGTATGCCGGTGATGTCCGCATTCAGGACGACCTCGAAGTTGGCCGCGACCCGCTTCCATAATTCCTGCATGCCTTCACGGACGGGCCGGTAGGTGCCGTCGATATACCGCATCGGGAATACCAGCGTCGCATACAGGGCCTTGAACAGCAGGTAGACGGGTACCTCCTTTTCCCTGGTCTTGTTGTTGAGCGTGAGCGCGCTGACCAGCATCGCCAGCAGCCGCTCGCCGATGAAGCGGAATCCGCGCGCATCGACCCATTCCCGTACGTTGACCGTGGTTTCGTCCCAATGGCGAAAACCGTGAAAGCCCGGCCTGGCGAGACGGCGGTAGCGCCACAGGTACCAGCTCAGTTTCGCCACGTCGGCGGCGATGGCGGGCAGCTTGATCAGCGGCGCGCCGAAGTAGTACTTGAGGAAGTTGGCAAACTCGCTGGCGTGGATGTAGCTGTAGGCGTAGATGGCCTTCGGCTGGTCCTGCAGGATGCCGCGCCCGAAATGCAGGCCATAACGGGCGAACAGGGCGTCGAGCTTGCGCGAACTGGTCGGCTGGACGCTGCCGAGGTCGTAGACGATGCTGCGTCCGTCCGGTGTCGTGTAGCTGCCTGTCAGTACCTGGCCGCCGACGCGTCCCGCGCGTTCGTAGACGACGATGTGGCGGTAGCCTTTTTCGCGCAAGGCTTCGGCGGCGGCCAGGCCGCCCGGTCCGGCACCCAGGATGGCGATGCGTTGGTCGGGTCGGTTCTTCATCGGGGCAGCGCGTTAGTAGGGAAATGGGAGGCGACAAACTTGCCGGCATATTCGAGAATGGTGGGAACACCCACGCCGAAACAGTGCTCGCCCGAATAATAGATGCCGTCGCGGCCCTGGTACTGCTGGACCTGCGCGACGTCGCCGGCGCTGTGCTGGCCGGTCGTGAAGTTGTACGGCCAGGCGAAATCACGCCAGCTCACCACGCGCCTGAGTTGCAGGTGGAAGCGCCGCAGCGAGCTGCGCAAGGCCTCGATGCGCTGCGCTTCGCTTGTGGCCGGGTCGAGGTAGACGGCGCTGCAGATGAGATCCGAGTCGGCGAATTCCTTGGCCACGTAATTGAGTTCGCCGTTGACCAGCATGGCGGAGGTGGCGAAGCACAGGCGATTTTCGCCGTCGATCACGATCGCCTGCTTGCCGAAACGGCGTTCGTCCCACTGCTCGACCTCGAACGCCCAGGTGCGGATCGTGCGTTCGAGCCGGAGCGCGCCGAAGACGCGGCGCGGGTCCGGCAGGTAGCTGAGCGCGGCGATGGCGGGCGGCGGACAGCAAAAGATCAGGGCGTCACAGTGGGTACTGGCGCCGTTGACCGTGAGCGTGAGTCCCTGCACCGTCTTGCGCAGGTCGGAGACCAGGCTGCCGTATTCCACCCGCAAGCCGTAGTGCGCCACCAGCCGCGGAAACAGCGCCCCGTACCCTTCTTCGATCGTGACATAGCTCGATGCCGCCGGCGCCAGGTCGAGGAAGGCGGCCAGCTCCGCGTTGCCGCGCCGCGTCCACTTCAGGAACTGGCGCAGGCCGGGCCGCGTGAGCAGGGCGTGCAGGAAGGGCGCGGCGAAGTGCATGCGCGACATCAGCACCACGCCGGCCGGCAGCGTGTGCGCCGGCCCCTGGTTGAACAGGTCGACCAGGTATTTGGTGAAGACGCCGAAGGATTGCACATCGTGGCGCGCCGCCCACTCGGCGACCGTTTCGCCCGGGCGCAGCAAGTCGGTCTGCCAGGCCCCATCGGTGAATGGACTGCGGCGGATTGCCAGCAGCAGCTCGCAGGCGCGTGCGAATTCGCGCAGGATGCGCAGCTTGCCGAACGCACGCATGAAGTGCGGGACCTTCATCGCACGCCTGCGCGTGAAGTCGTGGAACACAGGTTCGGGAAAACTGCGCAGCGTCAGTCCAGCTTCCTCGATCAGCGCCTTCAGCGGCGGATAAACGCCCGCATGCGCCAGGCCCACCGCGGGAATCACCTTGGTCGACAGGTCGAACTGGTGGCCATCGTGGGCGAACGAGGCCGTCAGGCTGGCGACGTGCCCGGCCTGTTCGTACAGGACCACGTTCGCATAGCCACGCTTTTTCAATTCGATGGCGGTGAAAATGCCGGAAACGCCGGCGCCGATGATGGCGATGCGTGCGCTTTTATCCATGGTGTCGATTGGTATGCATTGACGGGCGACGGCCTCGTGCGGGTGCAACAAGGTAACCGCCTGTCGCCTTATCAACAAGCTCATATTGTTGGCGCTTGTAAATGTGACGCATTTTCGTCACAGGAACGGGCCAAGCATGCACGCCGGCGCGCCCGGGTCGCCGTGGCCACTCCCTGCACGCCGCGCGTGTACAGGTTACTATCTCGCTTTACCCAACACAGGAAACCAGCCGCCATGACCGCTTCCAGTTCCCCCACCAGCTACCCAGACACCCGCCTCCTGATCGCCAACGAATGGATCGACGCCACCGGCGGCAAGACGATCCCGGTCGTGAACCCGGCCACCGGCCAGCCGATCGGTACCGTCGCCCACGCCTCGATCGCCGACCTCGACCGCGCGCTGGCCGCCGCCCAGGCGGGCTTCGAAGCATGGCGCGCCGTGCCCGCGGCCGAACGCGCCGCCACCATGCGCCGCGCCGCGCAGCTGCTGCGCGAACGCGCCGGCGACATCGCCCGCCTGCTGACCCAGGAACAGGGCAAGCCCCTGGTCGAAGCCAAGGGCGAAGCCATGGCCGGCGCCGAGATCATCGACTGGTTCGCCGCCGAAGGCATGCGCGTCTATGGCCGCATCGTCCCGTCGCGCAACCCGGCCGCGCAGCAGCTGGTGCTGAAGGAACCGGTCGGCCCGGTCGCCGCCTTCACGCCTTGGAACTTCCCGATCAACCAGATCGTGCGCAAGCTGGGCGCGGCGCTGGCAACCGGCTGCTCGTTCCTGTGCAAGGCGCCGGAAGAGACCCCGGCCTCGCCGGCGGCGCTGCTGCAGTGCTTCGTCGACGCCGGCGTGCCACCCGGCGTGGTCGGCCTGGTGTTCGGCGATCCGGCCGAAATTTCCAGCTACCTGATTCCGCACCCGGTCATCCGCAAGGTCACCTTCACCGGCTCGACCCCGGTAGGCAAGCAGCTGGCCGCCCTGGCCGGCGCCCACATGAAGCGCGTGACGATGGAACTGGGCGGCCATGCGCCGGTCATCGTCGCCGAAGACGCGGACGTGGCACTGGCGGTCAAGGCCGCCGGTGCCGCCAAGTTCCGCAATGCCGGCCAGGTGTGCATCTCGCCGACCCGCTTCCTGGTGCATAACGCGATCAAGCAGGAATTCACGCGCGCCTTTGTCGAGCATGCCGAACGCCTGAAGCTGGGCGACGGCCTGGAAGAAGGCACGACCCTGGGGCCGCTGGCCAACGCACGCCGTATCAGCGCCATGGCGAAGGTGGTCGAGGATGCGCAGGCACGGGGCGCCATCGTCGCCACCGGCGGCAAGCGCATTGGCGAGACCGGCAACTTCTTCGCGCCGACCATCCTGGCCGACGTGCCGCTGGAAGCGAGCATCTTCAACGACGAGCCGTTCGGCCCGGTCGCCGGCATCCGCGGCTTCGACAGCCTGGAAGACGCGATCCAGGAAGCCAACCGCCTGCCGTACGGCCTGGCCGGCTACGCGTTCACGCGCTCGATCAAGAACGCGCAGATGCTGATGAACCGCATGGAAGTGGGCATGCTGTGGATTAACCAGCCGGCGACGCCGAGCGCCGAGCTGCCGTTCGGCGGCATCAAGGATTCGGGCTACGGCACCGAAGGCGGTCCGGAGGCGATGGAAGGCTACCTGAACACCAAGGCGGTGTCGATGGTCGGCATCTGAGTTCTACGCAGCCGGAAATGACGAAAGCCCCTGGAATCCAGGGGCTTTTTTTATGCATCCAGCGTTATGCGTTGCCCATGAACGGAATCACGCCGAAAACGACCGCCGCCACCAGCATCACCAGCGCCGCGCTGATCGACCAGATCAGCGTGTAGCGCTGGTGGTCGCCGAATTCGACGCCCGACATCCCGACCAGCAGGTAGGTCGACGCCACCAGGGGGCTGAGCAGGTGCACCGGCTGGCCGATGATCGAGGCGCGGCCGATCTCGGCGGCGCTGATGCCGTAGACGGCGGCGGCCTTGGCCAGGATCGGCACGACGCCAAAATAAAAGGCGTCGTTCGAGATGAAGAAGGTGAACGGAATGCTCAGCACACCGGTGACGATGGCCAGGTAAGGCCCCATCCAGGCCGGCACGGCGGCGATCACGCTGGTCGCGATGGCGTCGACCATCTTGGTGCCCTGCAGGATGCCGACGAAAATACCCGCCGCGAAGATCAGCGACACCACCGGCAAGACGTTGGTCGCATGCGAGGCGATGCGCTCCTTCTGCTCTTCCAGCCCGGGGTAGTTGATCATGATCGCGATGGCGAAGAAGATCATGAACAGCACCGGCAGCGGCAGGGCGCCCATGATCAATAATCCCATCAGGGCGGCGGTGAGGGCGAAGTTCACCCAGATCAGTTTTGGCCGCTTGATGGAAGCGTCGCCACCGTCGAAGCCTGGCCCGGCGCTGTTACCGGAGCTACCGCCGGAGCCACCGCCGGCGCTGGCAGTCATACTGGTATCGGCAGTGCCAGCGATGAAGTGCACATTGCTATCCGATGCGGCGGCACCTGCATGCGCAGTCCACTGGCCGGTGGTGCCGTTCATCTCTCCGGCGACCGGAACCGCGGCGTAGGCCGGCTGCAGCACGCTGACCTGCGCCGCCTTTTTCACCTTCACCTGTGGGATCTCGCTGAGGAAGCCGACGCGCTTGCGCTCTTTCATGCCCAGCACATAGGCAACGAACAGCACCCAGCCCGCGGTCACCGCCATCGGCAGGATCATCGGCACGAAGATGTCGCTCACTTCCACGCCCAGGGCGCTGGCCGCACGCGCCGTCGGGCCGCCCCAGGGCAGGATGTTGAAGACGCCCCCGGCGAGCATGATCACGCAGGCCAGCGTCAGCCGGCTCATGCCGAGGCGCTTGTACAGCGGCAGCATCGCCGCCACCGTGATCATGTAGGTAGTGGCGCCGTCGCCGTCGAGCGAGACGAACATCGCCAGCGCCGCCGTGCCGACCACGATCTTCATCGGGTCGCCGCCGACCAGCTTCAGGATGGTGCGCACGATCGGGTCGAACAGGCCGGCGTCGATCATGACGCCGAAGTACAAAATGGCGAACATCAGCATGACGCCGGTCGGCGCCAGGCTCTTGATCCCGGCCAGCATCATCGGCCCGAGTTCGGCGCCGAAACCGCCGATCAGCCCGAAGGCGATCGGCACGACGATCAGGGCAACCAGCGCCGGCAGGCGCTTCGTCATGATCAGGAACATGAACACTACGACCATCGAATAGGCCAGGGCGGTCAACATCATCATTCTCCTTGCAGTGCGGCGCCCGTTTGGAGGCAGGTCCGCCGTTGCTCTTTGCGGGAGGCGCGTCGGGGTTGGCGAAGCCGGGCCTGCGTGGTGCAGGACAGGGCATGGCACCGGGACACGCCGCCGGGCCGGCGCGGTGTGCGCCGGTCCGGCTTACGGGTCGATCAGGCGTGCGCCGTCACGTGGTGCCAGGGATGGCGGGTACTTGCGGGGCAGTGCGCTGCCGGGACGGCTGGCGTGGAAGGTAGGTGTTCATGCTGTCTCCGATTGTTGTCATCGTGATGGATTGCTCTTTTGTGCCAAGGATAGGCACCCTTGGCTTTCAATCAGCTTTCAGACAGCTATCAATCAAATTCAGTGCATGGCTTCGCATGCGGGAAACAGCACGCTGACCTTCAGGCCGAGGCCGGCTGCGCCGGGAGCGAGCGCCAGGGTGGCCCCGTGCATGGTGGCGATGTCGCGCACGATCGCCAGCCCGAGGCCGGTGCCGCCGGGATTAGCGTCCAGCGTGGCCTGGGCGCGATAGAAGGGCATGAAGACCTTGTCGTATTCCGCTTCGTCGATGCCGGGGCCGCTGTCCTGCACTTCCAGCAGGACGCCGCCGCCATGGCGGGCTATACACAGCAGCACGCTGCCGCCCGGCGGCGTGTAGCGGATCGCATTGTCGACCAGGTTCGCTACCAGTTCGTGCAGCAGCAGTTCCTGGCCGTTGACGGTCGCGTCCTCGCCTTCGGCCGCTTCCAGCGCCAGGTCGATGCCGCGCGTGACGGCCGGCAGGGCCATTTCCAGGCCGACCTGGCTGGCCACCGCCGCCAGCGACACCGGCCCCATGTCGGCGCTGCCGCTGCCGTGTTCGATACGCGCCAGCGTCAGCAGGCGGTTGGCCAGGTGGATGGCGGAATCGGTGGTGCCGGCGATCGAGCCGACGATGGCGCGCATCGCGGCGGCGTCGTTTTCGCGCAGGGCCAGTTCGGCCTGGGTCTTGAGCACGGCCAGCGGCGTGCGCAGCTGGTGCGAGGCGTCGGCGATGAAACGGCGCTGGCTGGCGATCAGGTCCTGCATGCGCGCCATGGTGCCGTTCATCGCCGCCACCAGCGGGCGCACCTCCTTGTGCACCAGCGCCTCGTCGATGTTCGACAGGTCCGACAACGCGCGCGTCTCGACCTCGTTCTTCAGTCGCATCAGCGGGCGCAGCACCAGCCGCACGGCGAACCACACCAGGCTTGCCACCGCCAGCACCAGCAGCGCCTGGCGCAACAGGGTGCCCACCAGGATGCGCCGCGACAGCGCATTGCGCGCGTCCAGCGTTTCGCCGACCTGGATCAGGGCGATGCCGCGCATCGAATCGTCGTACACCGGCTGCAGCAGGGCGGCGATGCGCACCGGCTCGCCGTTGTAGTCGGCGTGGTAGAAGCGCACCAGGGCCGGATACAGGTCGCTGCGCGGCACGTTCTGCGGCACCGGCGGCAAGTCCTCGTAACCGGAGACGGTCTCGCCTTCCAGCCCGGTGACCTTGTAATAGATGCGGCCGAGGGTGTCGGTCTCGAAGCTGTCGAGCGCGACATAGGGCACGTTGGCCACCACCTTGCCGTCGCGGACCGAAACCCGTTCGGCCAGCGCGCGGGTGGAAGCCAGCAGCGAGCGGTCGTAGGCCACGTCGGCGGCCTCGAGCGCATCGCGGTAGAGCGACACGGCGTTCAGCGCGACCAGCGCGACCAGCGGCAGGATCAGCCAGCGCAGCAGCTGGCCGCGCAGGCTGCCGGGCGCTTTTGAAGGCGGGGAAGCGGGAAGGGCCATGGCGGCGGCGCTCAGGACGCCGGGCGTTCCTGCATCAGGTAACCGATCCCGCGCAGGGTCACGATCGCGGCGCCGCCGTCGGGACGGCGTTCGAGCTTCTTGCGCACGCGGTGGATATACAGTTCGATGGCGTCGAGGTTGACGTCGTCGTTCAGGGCGAACACTTCGTCGAACAGCTTTTCTTTCGACATTGCGCGGCCCGGACGGGCGATCAGCGCTTCGAGTACCGCGTGCTCGCGCGGCGTCAGCGCCAGCGGCTCGCCGCAATAGGTAAACATGCGCGACACGGTATCGAAGCTGAGCTGGCCGCAGCGGTGCACCAGCGTCTCGCTGGCGCCGCCGCGCCGGCGCAGCAGCGCTTTCACCCGCGCCTCGAGCTCGGCCAGCTCGAACGGCTTGGCCAGGTAGTCGTCGGCGCCCAGGTTCAGTCCCTGCACCCGCTCTTCCAGGCCGCCGCGCGCCGTCAGGATCAGCACCGGCGTGCCGCCGCGCGCGCCGCCACGGGCGCGCAGGCGCCGCAGCACGTCCAGCCCATCCATCTTGGGCAGGGTCAGGTCGAGGATCACCAGGGCGTAGTCCTGGGTGTGCAGCAGGGCGTCGGCGTCGGCGCCGGTGGCCGCGCATTCGACGGTGAGGTGGGCGTCGCGCAGGGCTTTCGACACCCAGTGCGACAGTTCGACGTGGTCTTCGACTAACAGGATTCTCATCGCGCCAGTGTAAGCGCAAAGGCCACCTTGCGTGAAGGTTGGTCGATTCCGGGCATGGCTGAAAGCGAATTGAAAGCTGCCCATGCATATAGTCGCCGCAAACAGAGCAGTTCGATAACAATGACAACGCACGGAGACAGCATGAAGCAATCGATTCTCGCGCTCGCCGCCCTGGCAGCGCTTTCCCACACGAGCGCGCGCGCCCAGGACAGCGTCCAACTATATGGCCTGGTCGACGCCGGCGTCGAAGCCGTCAACCATGCGGGCGCCGATGGCGGCGGCCTGGTGCGCGTGGTCTCGGGCGGCAAGAACACCTCGCGCTGGGGCGTGCGCGGCAGCGAAGACCTGGGCGGCGGCCTGAAGGCGGTGTTCAACCTGGAAGGCGGCATCCTGATAGATAGCGGCGCCGCCGACGGCGCCCTGTTCAAGCGCCAGGCCTGGGTGGGCCTGGAAGGCGATTTCGGACGCCTGGTCATCGGCCGCTCCTTCACCACGACCTATGACCTGGTAATCAAGTTCGACCCGCTGGGTTTCGCCCCGCATTATTCCTGGGCCACCAGCGGCGGCGCCACCGGACCGTCGAAATACGGCATGACGACGTCCTTCGACAACCTCGTCAAGTACAAGGGCACGAGCGGCGGTTTCACCTACGGCGCGACGGTCGGCCTGGGCGAGCAGGGCGGCGGCACGGCGGACGGGCGCAAGCTGGCGCTGGGCGGCTCCTGGTTCGGCGGCGGCCTGGGCCTGATGGCGGCATGGGAACAGGTCAACGGCAGCCCGCCCGCGGCCGGCGGCGTGCGCGCCAGGACCACGGCTTTCCACCTCGGCGCCGACTACAAGCACGGCCCCTGGCGCTACAGCGCCGGCATGCGCGGCTACAAGCTGGCGTCCGGCCAGGCAGCGACCGCCGACCTGCGCGGCGACACGTACTGGGGCGGGATCACCCGCACGATCGGCCCCGTGACCCTTACCGGCGCGGCCTACCATATCAATACAAAGGAGCGCCCGGCCGGCCAGGATGCCGACCCGACCATGCTGGTCGTACGCGCCATGCTGGCCCTGTCCAAGCGCACCGACCTCTACCTGTCGGCGGCGCATGCGCGCGCGGACGACGGCCAGCTCGTCGGCCTGTCGCGCGACGATGCGGGCACCGGCACCACGCAAAGCGGCGTCACGGCGGGCATTCAGCGCCGCTTCTGACGCTGCAAATGGGCCGTCGTGGCGCTATGATGGGCGCCATGAAACGACTTCCCCTCATCCTGCTTGCCGTGGCAGCGCTGCCGCTTGTGCTGCCAGCGCGAGCCGGCGCGGACCAGCCGCGCACGGCCGAATGCCTGATTCCGTCCAAGCCGGGCGGCGCCATGGACCTGACTTGCAAGCTGGCGCAAAAGGCGCTGCACGACAGCCCCGGCGCGCCCGAGCTGAAGCTGAGCTACCTGCCGGGCGGCGTCGGCGCGGTGGCATGGCATACGCTGGTGTCGCAGCGCCGCAGCGAGCCGAACACCCTGGTGGCGTTTTCCGGCGGTTCGGTGCTGAACCTGGCGCTCGGCAAGTTCGGCAAGGCCGAGGTCGACGACGTGCGCTGGGTTGCGGCCTTTGGCGCCGACTACGGCATGATCGCCGTGCCGGCCGACTCCCCCTACCGCACGCTGGGCGACCTGGTCAAGGCGTTGCGCGACGATCCGCGCCGCGTCCTGATCGGTATGTCCGGCACCGTCGGCAGCCAGGACTGGATCAAGATGGCGCTGCTGGCGCGCCTGGCCGGCATCGACCCGCGCAAGCTGCGCTTCGTGGCGCTCGAAGGCGGCGGCGAGCAGTTCATCGCGATGGCGGCCGGCCACGTGCAGGCAGTCTCGGGCGACACCTCCGAAGCCCTGCTGCACGCCGGGCGCGGCAAGGTGCGGGTGCTGGCGGTGCTGTCCGAACGGCGCCTGCCGGGCGAACTGGCCGCTGTCCCGACCGCGCGCGAGCAGGGCTACGACGTCGTCTGGCCTGTGATTCGCGGGCTCTGGATGGGGCCGGGCGTGCCGGCGGCCGATTACCGGCGCTGGGTCGCCGCCTTTGCGCGCATGGAGTCGCGCCCCGGCTTCGCGGAAATGCGCGCCCAGGCCGGGCTGTACCCGTTTTCGCTGACCGGCGATGCGCTCAACCGCTATGTGAAAGATGCGGTGGCCGGCTACGGCCGCCAGGCCAGGCAGTTCAAGCTGGTGCGCGAGCACTAGACTACACAGGACGCCTCACTCCGCCATCGGCAGGTCGAGCAGCTTGGCGCAGAAGTGGTCTTCGAGGCCGGCGCGGGCGATCTGCTTGCCGTCGTACAGGTATTCCGGTCCCATGAGGCCGACCACGGAATTGACCAGCAACGGTTGGAAGGCGCGGGCCACCCCGTAGGCGCGCACCTCGCAGGTTTGCTGGCCCAGGCCCTGGTCATCAGGCCGTCGAACAGGTTGGCCGCAATGCCCGACGGGTCGTCCGTGGGGTGGTTCGGCTGCAGGCGGGTCGAGAGCGTGGCGGACAGGCCGATCGTGTACCGGAAACGCGTGACAACGCGGCGCTTGCGGACGACCAAGGCATGAGTTCGGGCGCCGGCGCGGTGGGTGATCCGGCTCATGGAGTGCTCCGTCTGCCTCTCGAAAAAGTGTACCTCCGAGCGTTGCGCCTTGCCCGTGCACCGGGGGTGATCGTGCCACAGTGTCGGCGCCGACAAGACCCGCAGTCGGGCGGTTCCGGGTCCGTTGTATGTTCGCACAGGCCGGAAGCGAGGTCTTCAATTTTGAGTGACAAGCGCTTTCTGCGGGCGTAGGATCAAAATTAGCTTTTCGTTATTAATCTGCATCAGCAATTTGGCCCATCCAGTTGTGATCATATTAAGGAGACGCAAATGCCAGCATCGTCGCAGGGCGCAGTTGATCTCGGAGTCGACACCGAAACTTGGCTGATCAAATTCGACAAGCATGGCGACTGTGTCTCGCCCAAGACCCGGGAGGCATTGCTCGAGCGCCTGGAAGCCGTGCCGGACAAACCTGTCATCGTTTTCTCGCACGGCTGGAACAACGACTTCGACCAGGCCACGGAGCGCTACAGCGGCTTGTTGAAGGAACTGGAAAAGCATCTTGCGGCACAACACAGCAGCGTGAAGCCCTTGTTCGTCGGGGTAATCTGGCCAAGCATCTGGCTGTCGTTCGACGAGGGCATGAGCATCGCCTCGACGCCCGGACTGGCAGGCACCGATGCCGAGCAGAGCTACGCCAGCGGCCTGGCGAGCAGCCTGGATCCGGCCGGGCGGGCGCGCTTCTACGAACTGATGCAAACGCCGCGGCTGGACGAGGCCGGCGCGCAGGAACTGGCGGTGCTGCTCAGCGGCTCGCTGATGCGCCAGGCAGAGCCGATGGACGACGCCGTGGAAGACGGCGCGGCCCCCGGCCCGGGCGACCTGTTCGCGGCCTTCGACGCCGTGCAGCGCACGGATGCGCCGACCGGCGGCGACGACGACATCCTGCCGGAGGGAGGCAGCATCGACGGTCCGGCGGGCGGGACGCCGGGCATGGCCGGTGTCCTCAGCTTCCTCGATCCGCGCTGGGCGCTGCGCGTCGCTTCCGTGTATCAGATGAAGGACCGCGCAGGCAAGGTCGGCGCGCGCGGCGTGGCGCCGATGCTGGCACAGATCCTCCAGCGCAGCAGCGCGGTCCACCTGGTCGGCCACTCGTACGGCTGCAAAGTCATGTTGTCGGCACTGGCGCGCGCGGATACGGTGGCCAAGGCCAGGAGTATGCTGCTGCTGCAGCCGGCCGTGTCCCACCTGGCGTTCGCGTCCACACTGCCGGAGACCAAGGAACCGGGTGGCTACCACATGATTCCGGGACGGGTTGCGAAGTCGCTGGTGATGACCTACAGCGCCAACGACACCGCCCTCCACAAGATGTTTCACCTGGCCCTGCGCCGCAAGAAAGACCTCGGTGACGTCATCATCGCCCCGGCCGGCGTGCCGCCGAGCCGCTATGCCGCCCTCGGCGGCTATGGCCCTCGCGGGGCGGGCGAGGACCTGCGTGGACCCTTGCCGCAGCCCGGCATGACGGTGCAGTTGCCGACTGGCGGAAGTCCCGTCGCCTTCGACGGCAGCGAGGGGCAGATCATGGGACATGGCGACGTCGTCAAGCCGGTGACGGCCTGGTTGCTGTACCTGCAACTGCACATGGCCTGAGGCGGTCATGCGCAACGCCCGCTCCGCTGTGCTGAACCGCGTGCGTGTCGCCCTGAAGAAGCGGGCAGGCCAGGGCAGGCTGGTCCTGACGGCCTCCCTCGCTTACCGGCGCGGCGACAACCTGGTCAAGCTCTCCCTCGCGGTGGAAGGGCTGGACGCGAACCTGCCGGCGCCGGCCGCGGTCGAACTGCAACGGCCTTTCGCGGACTTCGGCGCGCGCGGGGACTACCGCGTCCCGGCAAACTTGCTGGAGGAGCTCGCCGCCGGCCTGCGGAAGATCGGTCCTGCCGCGCCAATGGGGCCGCTCTGGCTGCGGCTGGTGCGGCCCTGCGGCTACCTGGGCCTGTTGCCTTGGGAAGCTTGCCTGTTCGAGGCGATGGGCAGGCCGGTGCTGAGGCTGCCCGATTTTCCGTACCGCGCGGCCGAGCGCACCGGCGTGCTCGAGAACATCGTGCTCGTGGACCCGCCGGAAAATGCTGGCCGGATCGACGTTGCGAACCGGCTGAAGCGGCTCGCCACGAGTATCCTGGCCGGCTCGACCCGCAGCGGCACCCGCGTCCACGTGTTTGCCAGCGCGCCATGGCAGCAGGCGCTTGCCGCGGACGCCGGGCGCGATCCGCGTATTCTGCTGCACGCGCCGCCGCAGGCGCCGGCCACGCCGGCGGGGCGCGGCGAGTCGCCGATAGCGCCCTGGATCGACTGGATACTGGGGGCCATGGAGCGGCGCGGCGCCGATGCGATCCACATCCTGGGGCGTGCCGCGTTCGATGAGTCCGGTGCCTGTGTCCGTCTTTCGGCTTCCCCGTGCGAGCGCCCGCACATGCGGCGCGATGTCGACCTGTGCGCGGACGACCTTGCGGTACTGCTCAACCGTGCGGGAGCATGGTCGGCCAGCCTCGTGCCGGCCCGGCTCGAGTATGCCATGCCGATGGCCTACGTCGCGGACGACCTGGCGCACCGATGGCATGGCGCCGTGCTGTTCTCCGACCTCGGCCGGGAAAATCCGGCGGCGCTACGGGAGGCGACACGCCTGCTGTACACCGCGGAAACGACCGCCGCGCCACGCCTGGAGCATGGCTTCCTGTACTGCCACCCGGATTTCTTGCTGAACAAGCGTAGCGCGCTGCGCGCTGCGGCGCTGCGGGCGGGCACGCAGGCGGCACGCCTGGTAACCCAGGCGCAGGCCGGGGAACGCTTCAGGGGCACGATCACGAAAGTGCTTTCTGCTGCCGGCGGCGCGGTGCCGGACACGTCGTCGAGCTGGGTTGCCGCGACCCAGCGCTTCGTCGAGAAGGAGGTGTTCGACGAGCTCCGCCGCCAATCGGGCGACGTGCTGCTGTCGCAGGTGTCCGCGCGCGTTCGGGAGCAGGTCAACGCAAGCGGCTTCGACGAGGCCAGGGCCAGGCTGCTGGATCAGGCAAGCGCCATTGTTGCCGCCTATCGCCCTGAAAAGTAGGGGAGACCATGTTTGCGACCATTGAAATTGCAGGCTGCCAGGGAAACCTGATGTTCCGCTTACGCGAGGCCAACACCGCCATCGACGGCATGCTCGACTACGAGCGGCTCGAGCTGGGGGAATTGCCCGGCATGGGCAGCCGGCAGGAAGTGGAAGACTACGGCGGCGCACTCGTCCAGGCGCTGAACCGCCATGGCGCGGTGAAACAGCAGCTGGGGCAGTTCTTCGGCGCTGTCGGCATTGCGAGTGCAAATTTTCAGTTCGATATCGCTACCGCCGAGGCCGAGCGCTTCCGATGGGAGACGCTTTACACCGCGCCCCAGTTCCTCGCACTGACGGGATTCTGCAGCGTCCGGCGCATCATCCCGAGCGGACTGGCCGGCCAGCCCCAGCCACGCAGCTTCGACGGGCGGGTGCGCATGGTCACCTTGCTGAGCGCCGCGCGGGTACAGGCCAGGGGCGAGTTCAGGGCGATTGCCGTCGCCTTCGCTGCGGCGCGGGCACGGCTTCCCGGGTTCGAGCTGCACGCCTATGTCGGCGAGATGGCCCTGCTCGACGAGATCCAGGGCGACATCGACGCGGGCCATTTGCCCGGTGTGCAGGTGGCGCCCATGCCGGCCACCACTGCGGCGCTGGAGCAGATGCTGCGCGACCAGGCGCCGCAAATCCTGCATTGCTTCTGCCATGGACTGATAAAAGACACCGTGGGGCTGCTCCAGTTCGCGACGATCGCCGACCACGTCGGCGATGAAGCGGAGGGTTCGGTCGCGCTCTCGATCACCCGCCTGGCGATGCTCCAGAACCTGGCGCCGAGCACCTGGCTGACCGTCCTGAACAGTTGCGACGGTGCCCATCCGATCCAGCGTCTCGGTTCGATGGCCGCGAGCCTGGCCCGTACCGGCGCCCCGGTTACCATCGGCATGGCCGAACCGATTCACTCAAGCGACGCGACGCTGTTCAGCAGGCACTTCTACGGACGCGCGCTGCGCATCGTTGCCGATGCCGCGCAGGCGGCGTCCGCGACCCGTGCCACGGCGGTCGACCTCGGCCCGGCGCTCGCGGATGCGCGGCATTGCATGCACGTCGAGGCCCAGAACGGGGCGGACCAGAATTACCGCCGCTGGTGCCTTCCCGTCATGTACCAGCGTTCGACGGGCTTGAGCATCGTGCGCGTGCCGCCGGCGGCGGTCCAGGAGCGCATCGAGACGGTCTCGGGACTGCTGCGCAGCCTGCCCAGCGACACCCCGGAGCCGCTGCGCGACCAATTGCGGAACCTGCTCGAATCGAGCGAACCGAAAGTGGACCGCAGCCTGTGGCCCGACCTATGGGGGAATTTCGCATGACGACCATCGATTTTGCGGCGGAACTGCAAATCAACGGGTGGAGCCCGGGTTGCGGGAACTTCGGAACGCTGCGCAACCCCTTGCCCTTCGCTCTGCGCCTGGATGTCAAGCCCGGTGACTTGTACAATTTCGGCTATCTCCTCGGCCCGGACGAGCCGCCCGCGCCCGAAAACTGGCGCCACCCGCGGGTCGGCTGGGGGCTGGTACTGCCCGACGACGATGCGGTACCGGCAGCAGCGAAGGCGCGCGGGGAAGACGCGCCCGAGCCGCTGCGCGCGCTGCTGGCCGCGCGGGGCAATGCGCCCGTGCTGCGCTGGTCGCCCAAACTCGGACAGCTCTACCTGCGCCGCTATTACGAGGACGGGACCTTTCAGGACATCCTGACCACCGCGCCCGTGTATGGCACCGGGCGCGGCCAGATTCCGCGTTACCTGCTCCTGTACGCGTCGCCGGCCCAGGTCCCGTGGGCGGTGCAGTATGCGATGAACCTGTCGCTGTGCGTGGGCCGGCTCGACCTCCGCATGGACGAGGGACTGGAAAATTACGTACACGCCCTGATGAACGACTGGGCCGGCGCGCAAAGCGACGTCGGCGCCCCGCTGATCTGGAGCGTCGACCACGGCGCCGGCGACATCACCTGGCTGATGACGCGCGCGGTCGCCAACCCGCTGGCCCTCGAGTTCGCGAGCGACACCGATCTCGCCGGGTACACGCAGCTGAAAAACGCGGACGCGACGGCCCAGAACCTCATGACCGCGCTGAACGACAAGCGGCCCGGCCTGGTGGTCACGACCAGCCATGGCATGACCGGCCCGCTGGATGCGCCGGACACGCTGGTGGCGCAGCTCGGGCTGCTGGTCGACCACAACCAGAAAGCCGTGCCGCTCGCGGCCATGAAGGAATGGCGCCCGGACGGCGCGATATGGTACGCGCACGCCTGCTGCGCCGCCGGTTCCGACCATAGCTCGCGCTACGCCGACGTCATCGACAGCGGCAGCGACGTCGGGCGCATCCTGAACGGCGTCGCGCAGGCGGCCGGTGCGCGCATTGCGCCGATGCCGCGCGCGCTGCTCGGGCACAAGGCGCCGCTGCGCGCGTTCATCGGCCATGTCGAGCCGACGTTCGACTGGACCCTGCGCCAGCCCCAGACCCACCAGGTCCTGACCGATGCCTTGGTGAGCGCCCTGTACGACAACCTGTACCGGCAAGGGGTGGCGACCCCGGTCGGCTGGGCCTTCCGCGAGATCTACAAACAATCCGGCGCCTTCTACGGTAGCCACCAGGAGGCGCAACTGCAGGCGAACGAAGCGATGCCGGGGGCCGCCGGGCGCGCCCTGTTCCGCAAGCTGGTGGCAATGGACCTCCAAACCTTGGTCGTGCTGGGCGACCCCACCGTGACCTTGCCTCGGCTCTAGCGACTGCCCGGCCGGCAGCCGGTCGTGCAAAAAAAAGTGCGCCCGAAAGCGCACGAAAGGAAGCCGCGCATCGCGTACGCGGCCATGGAGACACTGCATCCTCAGAACTTGTAGTTCGCCCCCAGCACATAGGACCGGCCCGATTTACCGTAGAGCAGCGTATCGTCGCGCTCGGTGTCCTTGCCGTAGCGTAGCGGCTCGTCGGTCAGGTTCTGCGCTTCGAAGGACAGGCGCAGCTGCGGCGAGACGTTGTACGACATCGACAGGCCGACCCGGGTGGACGGCACCGCGAACGAGTGGTCGCTGCCGTTGGCGTTGCGCAGCACGTCGCGGATGAAGCTCGAGCGGTGCGTGGCCGAGACGCGCGCGCTGAACTTCTTGTCCTCGTAATAGATAGTCAGGTTGTAGGCGTCCGGCGACAGGCCGATGAAGTTCGCTTGCTCGGTCAGCTGCTCGTTGGCCGGCGTGCGCGGATTGTCGACCCGGGTGATGTAGGTGATCTTCGACTTCACGTGGGTGTAGTTGGCCAGCGCGCCGAAATTGCTCCATGCGCCGGGCAGGAAGCTGAACGGCGTCTGCCAGTTGAACTCGAAGCCGTCGAGCGGGCCGCCTTTGGTATTGACCATCTGGCTGACGTTGACCTGGGTGTCCGGCTGGATCTGGCATACCGGGGTGCCGCCGGTGATCGAGCAGCCGGTCGAAGTCAGGTAGGCGTTCGACAGGCCGGTCTCGGCATAGGTCATCAGCTCGTTGGTGCGCTGGATGAAGGTCTTGATGTCCTTGTGGAAGAAGCCGGCCGAGATCATCGCGTTCTTCGCGTAATACCATTCGGCCTGCAGGTCGACGGTATTCGCGCGGATCGGGTCCAGCGTCGGGTTGCCGATCGAGACCGACTGCCCGGTCAGGTTGATCGACGCCGACGGCGACAGGTCGACATATTCCGCGCGCGACAGGGTCTTGCCCGCCGAGAAGCGCACCAGCAAGTCTTTCGGCAGCGTCGCCGTCACGTTAAAGGCCGGCAGCCAGTCGCGATAGGAATGCTCGACCACGCGCGGCACCAGCTGGCCGGCGGGGTCGCGGATCAGCTGCATGGCGACCGTCCTGGTCTCGGCGCCGCGCACGCCCAGGTTGCCGCGCAGCGGCAGGCCCCATGCATCGAACTTGAAGTCGCCCGACAGGTAGAGGGCATCGATCTTTTCGTCGACCTGGCGCTTGACCTGGTTCGCCAGCACGTATTCCGACAGCGGGATGTCGGCGCAGTGGCATTCGACGTTGTACACGGCGAGGAATTTGTCCATGTCGACCGCCGCCCAGGACGATGGCGCATTGCCTCCCAGGCCGCTGCCGAAGCCGGACAGCTGGCGCGTCAGGCTGGCCAGGCTGACGCCGGGCGGCAAGCCCTCCGTCGGGATGCCGCCCGACGGCACTTCGTAGTTGAACCAGCGGTTCCTGCGCGCCGACAGGCCGCTGCGCAGGGTCAGGTTGTCGGTCAGCTGGTAGCTGACGTTGGCCGAGCTGGTCTTCAGGCGGTTGGCGGTGCGCAGGTAACGGCCGACGAAGTTGCCGTGCACGGTGCCGTCCGCACCCTGCGGGCCGAATGAGAAGTTGTTCGGGTTCGACACGTCCATGCCGAAGTCCAGCCTGGGCACGCCGCTGCTCGAATCCTCCCACGAGAAGCCGTTGACGTTCGGTGCGTCGATCTGGACCGTGGTGCGCTGCGGGTTGTTGAGGCGCGAATCGGACACGCCCAGCATCAGGTCGACGGCCAGGCGCTCGGTGATGTCGCGCCGCGCCGACAGCACGCCCTGCCGGAACAGGGTCGTGTAGACGTCGACCAGGGCCTCGCTGCGGATATCGACGCCGTTGAATTTACCGTAGGTCCAGCGGCCATTGTCGTCGAAGCGCGCATCGACGATCGAGGTTTGTCCCTTGCCATTTTCGACCATGTCGCGCCCGAACGAGATCGCCTGGATGTAGTTGTCGTAGCGCTTGTTGCTGTAGCGCCCGCCCATCACGTCCAGGTTCAATTCGGTGGCGCGGTCGGGGCGCCATTGCAGGGTGCTGGTGATGCCGGCACGCTCGTATTCGGTCTGCGAGCGGCGGTAGCGCGGAATGCGCGGATGGAAGGAGCCGGAACCCGCGGCCGGGCTGGCGACCGTGCCGCCGAAATCGTCGCGGCGGCCCATCACGGCGCTATACGCGGCCAGGTCGCCCGAGCGCGGCACGCCGAAGCCGCAGTTGCGGGCATCGATGCCCTTGACGGCGTTGTTCAGCGGGTATTGGGTGGCGGCGCCGAGCGGCGAGCAAAAGCCGCCGTTGACCGAGGCGGCGACGATGTCCACCGCTTCGTAGCCTTCTTCGATGGCGTTGCGCTTGGCATAGGCCAGCGACACCAGCGCGCCGACCTTGCCGATCGGCGTATCCCAGCGGTTCGAATACAGGGCGGTCAGGCGCGGCTCGGTTTTCTTCGAGATCGTGTTGTACAGTCCCTGGGCGCCGATGCTGGCGGTGCGGCCCTTGAAGTCGAAGGGACGGGCGGTGCGCAGGTCGACGGTGGCGCCGAGCGAACCTTCTTCCACGCCCGCCTCGGAGGTCTTGCGCACGGCCAGGCTGTTGAACAATTCGGCCGAGAAGACGCTGAAGTCGAAGGCGCGGCCGCGGTTGGTGCTGCCGTTGATGTCCGACGCGCCGGTGGCGGTGGTGCCCTCGATGCCGTTGATGCGCACGCGGGTAAAGCCGGCGTTCAGCCCGCGCACGGTGATCTGCTTGCCTTCGCCGCCATCGCCCTGGGCCACCGACACGCCCGGCACGCGCTGCATCGATTCGGCCAGGTTCGCATCCGGGAACTTGGACACGTCCTCCGCCTTGATGATGTCGATGATGCCGTCCGAGTTCTTCTTGATGTTGAGCGCGTTGTTCAGGCTCTCGCGGAAGCCCTTGACGACCACCACGTTGTCGGCGGCGGCCTCGGTGCTTTCCGCTTGCGGCTGGGCCTGGGCCTGAGTCTGGGCATGGGCCTGGGTCGCCGCGACCAGCGCCATCGCGCCCAGTGCGATGTGCCGTAGCCTGGCCGCCGGAAGGACTGCCCTGGCGTGTCTCGTTGTGTGCATTCTGTCTCCTTGTTTTTATGGATTACGGTGTGGCTTTGCCGGCCGGCGCGTGCGCCTCGACCGCATACACGTGGTTCGCGCCGTGCATGTTCGAGGCGAACACCAGCCACTTGCCGTCCGGCGTGAAGCGCAGGTTCGGCTCGAGGCGGTAGTCGTGCGCCGCCATGTCGACCAGGCGGGTCGACTTGAATTTTTCGATGGTGACCAGCTTGTCGTCGTAGGACGCGAGGTCGGCGTCGACGATGGTTTCGCCTTGCAGCAGCGAGATCCACTTGCCGTCGGGCGCGTGCGCCACCATGTCGGCGTCGCCGCCGTCGCTGGCGAAGGTGGTGTTGTCAGGCCCGATGTTGAAATGGACGCCCCATTCATTCGCTTCCAGGCGCTTCCACACGCGCTTGCCGGTGGCCAGCTCCAGGCCCGCGACCCAGAACACCTGGCCGCGCGGGGTTTGCAGGTCGTACCATAGCCATTTGCCGTCGTGGCTGAAGAATTCGTGGCCCCAGATCTCGAAGTTCATGGTGCGGGTATGGACGCTTTGCAGGCCGCTGCCGTCGGCGCGGATCAACTTGATGCGGTCGACCCGGTGCCACGGTCCTTCCATGCAGAAGCGGATCAGGTTCGGGTCGGTTGGGGAAAACTGCGCGTGGCCGATCCATTCCTCGGTCTTGTACAGCACCTTGCGCGCGCCGGTTTTCAACGCGATGGTAAACAGCTCGGCCGGCACGCGCGCGGCCCAGCGTTCGAGCATGCGCACGCCCTTGGCCTTGGCGAAGTTGAGCGGCTTGCCGTCCGGGCCGAGGGCCGCGTATTCGGTGGTTCCGAAAGTGGCGATGCTGGCCGCATCCTTCGGCTGCAGCGGCTTGGCGCCATACGCGACCTGGCCCAGCAGCAGGGTGTCGTCGGCATTCGAGGCGGTGATGCCGCCCGCCGCGATGCGCGCCAGCGTGCGCACCTTTTTGGTGTCGACATGGACGGCATAGATGGTCTTCGGGCGGTCCGGTGCTTCGCCGGGGCCGGGTTCGGTCACCGAATACACCGCCTCGCGCGTCGTGCGCAGCATGAACAGCAGGTCGTTCTGCCGGCCCGGCACCAGCACGGTCGTTTTCCAGTCCCTCAGGCGCACGGCGGCAATGCCGGAGGGCGACTTGATCACCATGACGTCGCCTTCGGATGTGCAGGCATGGCGGTAGAAGTAGAGCACGCCGGAGCCGGCTTCTTCCGAGATGCGGACGATGCGGCGGCCGGTCTTGGGGTCGATCCAGTCTTTCGGCGCCGGTCCCGTATGGGTGGCCGGTGCAGCCGGGGGCTGCGCCTGTGACCGCGCGGACGACATCGCCAGCGGGAGCAGGGCGGACGCGCCCAATACACGTTTCAATACGGTGCGGCGGCTGGTTTGCGTCATTCGCTTTTCCTTGCAGGCGTATTCAACGTGGCCGGGTCATAGGCCAGCGCCCGGGTCGCGCGCATTTCCTGCTCGCGGCGGGCTTTCTCGGCGTCGCCGACGACGGTCTTCGGTGCGATCGGCTGCGGCGTGGTGGCCAGGATGGTGGCTTCGTCGTCGCGTGCAGGCAGCGGTTGCGGCAGTGCCTGCACCGGGCCATGCAGGTCCATCACTTCGAGGCCGGCCAGCAGGTAGGCGCCGGTGGCGTAGGGGCCGACGTCCTCAAGCCGCGTCGGCACCGGGCGGTCGCCGGTCTTCTGCGCCGCGCCGACCAGGCCATTCGGCAGCACATGGCGGTTCAGCGCCGCCCAGCCTTTCGTCGCGGCGGGGAGATAAGTCGCGCGGTCCAGCAAGCCGTGGTTGATGCCCCAGGCCAGCGCGTAGACAAAGAAGCCCGAGCCCGAGGTCTCGGGTTCCGGAAAACTCTGCGGGTCGTTCAGGTCGCTGCGCCAGAGGCCATCGGGCTGCTGCAGTTCGATCACGCGGCTGGCCATCTTCGTGAAGATGTTTGTATAGAAGGCGCGGCCCTCGAAACCGGCCGGCATGCTTTCCAGCGTGCGCGCCAGCCCGCCCATCACCCAGCCGTTGCCGCGCGCCCAATACACCGGCTTGCCGCCGGCGCCCAGGTGGTCGCGCTCCTTGAAGCGCTCGTCGCGCAGGAACAGGCGGTCGCGCTCGACCCACAGGCGCGCGGCGGTGCGGCGCCATTCGCGGTCCATTGCGCGCAGGTAGGCCGGGTCGCCCGTCAGTTGCGACTGGCGCGCCAGCACCGGCGGCGCCATGAACAGGGCGTCGCACCACCACCAGATCAGGGCCGGCGTTTCCTGCGGGCGGTTCAGGTGCGGCAGCATGAAGTCGAGGCGCTGCCGCAGCGGCATGAGCACACCTTGCTGGCCGCGCCGCGCATACAGTTCCTGGTACAGGTCGCCGATGGCCAGTTCGTCGGCATTCAGGAGCAGGCGCTCGGCGCGCGCGCCGCGCATGGCATAGTTGTAGTGCTCGGCGGTGGCGGTGAGGAAGCGCAGCGTGTCGGGCCTGGCCGAGATGCGCGCCAGGCGCGCCGCGCCCACGTAAAAGGTGGCGGCCACCCAGTTGGACGAGATCTCGGCCAGGTTCGATCCGGTCGACAGCTGGATCGGGTGGCGGCTCATGTCGGCGATCTGGGCGGCGGCGACGTATTCCAGCACCGGCAGCACCGCGGCGCGCGCGGGCAGCCGGTCGGGTGCGAAGGCGCTTTCCAGCTGCGGCCGCGGCGGCGGGGTGAGCCAGCCAGCCTCGATGCCGGCCACCGGCGCGGGCTGGCCGGCATTCTCCGGGGCAGCGGATGCCGAGAATGCCGCCAGCACGCCGGCCAGCGCGAATGAAAGGCGGGTCTGGCGCACGCTCATTGCCGTTTTTCCGGCGGCTTGACTGCGGCGATGCCGTGCGGAGCGGCCTGGGCGCCGGCGGCCGTGGTGCCAGTCTTTTGTATCCACTGCGCATGGGCGTCGAGCGCTTTTTGTGGCGCCGCGTTATACCAGGAATAGCCGTTGCGGCGGCCCTTGGAGATGTAGTTGACGTCGTCGTGGATCGACTTGTCGCGGTCGCCGAAGATCGGTTGACCGGTCACGATATCGTAGTTGCGCGACCAGATCGGGCCGGCGCCCGGCTTGTCGACCAGCTTGCGGCCTTCTTCCTCGTTCACCTTGGTGAATGCCTTGTCGTAGATGGCGTGCGCCTTGAGCCAGGCGATGCCGGCGTCGACGGCGGCGCGCAGTTCCGGCGTCTGCTTCGGCTGGCGCATCAGGAACATCAGCACCTCGGCGCTTTCGGCGCTGGCCAGCGAACGCATCTCATAATTTCGCGCCGAGATCGGCTTGAGCGTGATGGCGTCGGCCTGCTGCGGCCAGACCGTCTTCTTGCCGTCGACGACGACCTGGGCGTCCAGGATCGGCCTGACCGCGCGCTCGCTCGCGGCGCCGGCCTGTTCGCGCACGGCTTTCGGCAGGAAGGCGAAGTCGGCGTGGCCTTCGGCGATGTCCTCGAGGATCATCGCCGCTTCGGCCACTGCGTTGTCGTTGAAAGTGATGCCGTCGTGGTAGCCGCCTTGCAGCGGGTAGATCTGCGGCCAGCCGCCATTCGGGTACTGCGCCATCAACAGGTAGTTGACGCCCTTGGCGATGCTGGCGCGGTAAGCGTCGCCATCCTTGCCGGGCACCTGCGCCTGCACGCGGCCGAGGAAGCGCATCTCGGTCGTGGTCGCGCCATTGTCGAGGGTGCCGACATAGGTCCAGAAGCGGTCGCGCGGCGCATCGAAATTGGTGGTGTTGACCTCCATGGTCTCGGCATCGTTGTTGAAGCGCTGGCCCGGCAGGCGCGGCGGCGCGGTGCGGTCCTGGTTCTTGCTCCAGCCGCCCGACGGCGTCTGGTAGCTGACGATGTTGTCGGCGATGGCGCGTGCTTCTGGCGAGCCGTACCAGGCGGCGTCTTTTTCGAGCGGCATCTTGCTGCTGCCGGCCTTGGGGGCGGCCGGCGCCGTCTCGCCTGGCTTGAGTTCGGCGGCCAGGCTGGCGCGGTCGAACTGGTGCTGCTTGTACGAGCGTGCGATGTACTGCGCCCAGGCCGTGCGCTGGGCCGCGGGCAGCTCGGCCAGGCGCGCCGCGTTCACGTCGAGCGCCGGGGTATTGGTGCCGATGACCGTGGCGCAGGCCGGCGCCAGCGGTGCGGCGAGCGCGACGAACATGGCGCCGACCAGGGCGGCCCCTTTGGATAGTTTCATGCTGTCTCCGTGTCGTTATTGTCGGGACAAGCCTGTCCCCTTCCCATTAAGACTGACGACGGCGCGATTTCCTCAATCAAAAGCGGTGAAATTCGCAAACGCGCAAACAGATGATTAAATCGGATCCGCCGGCAGACAAACCTTCACTTCGCACTGGTCCGTATGGTTGAATTGCCAGCCGAAATCCCGATGATTTCCCCCGCGATGTCCCCCGCGATGTCCCCCGATTTCTACGCCAAGGAAGGCTTGCCGACATGGGTACGATGCTCTTTTCCCGCCGCCGCTTGATGCTCGGTGCCGCTGCCGCCGGCGCGGCTGCGGTGTTGCCGGGCGCTGCCCAGCCAGCGTCCCCTTCTTCCCCGCGCATCGACCGCAAGGCGCTGGTGACGCGCCACAATCCAGTCCTGACCCGCGTCGATCCGTCGGCGCCGCTCATGCTCGGCAACGGCAACATCGGCTTCACGGCGGATATCACCGGCCTGCAGACCTTCACCGAGCCCTATACGAACATCGCGCCGCTGCTGGTCGAGGCGCAGTGGGCCTGGCACAGCTTCCCGAATCCGAACGGCCATACGGTGCGCGCCACCCAGGTCGAGATCGAGGTGCGCGGGCAAAAGCGCCGCTACGGCTACATGAAGGACTGGGCCGAGGCGGCGCACAACCCGGCGGTGGCCTGGATCCGCGAAAACCCGCACCGCTTTTCGCTCGGCCGGGTGGCGCTCGACCTGCGCGCGCGGGACGGTACGCCTGCGCGCTTCGCCGACATCGGCGCCGCGCGCCAGACGCTCGACCTGTGGACCGGCACGCTTACCAGCCGCTTCGTCTACGACGGCGAAGCGGTCACGGTCGTCACCCGCGTGCTGCCGGGCCAGGATACGATCATGGCCGAGGTGCGTTCAAACCTGGTGGCGCAGGGACGCCTCGGCGTGGCCGTGCGCTTTCCGGGCGTGTCGAAAAACCTGAATCCCGATCCGTCCGACTGGAACAACCCCGCGGCGCACACGACGACCGCGCTGTCGCGGGAGGCCGGTGAAGTGCGCCTGCAGCGCCGTATCGACAGCACGATTTATCACGCGGCGATTGCGGCGCCCGGCGCAACGATCGAACAGACGGGCGCGCATGCCTGGCGCGCCACGACGAAAAACAAGACCCTCAGCGTCATGGCGCAATTCTCGCCGGGAGCAGGCCAGCCGTTCCCGAGTCCGGCGCTGGCGGCGCGGGCCACACGCCGGCACTGGGTCGATTACTGGACGAACGGCGGCATGGTCGACTTTTCCGGCTCGCTCGATGCGCGCGCCCATGAACTCGAGCGCCGCGTCATCCTGTCGCAATACCTGATGGCGGTGAATGCCGCCGGCAGCTTCGCGCCGCAGGAAGAGGGCCTGTTCTCGAATAGCTGGAACGGCAAGTCGCACCTGGAGATGCACCCCTGGCACGCGGCGCACTTCGCGCTGTGGGGCCGGCCGCAGCTGCTCGAGCGCAGCCTGGGCTGGTATGTAGGCTTCCTGCCGCAGGCGCAGGCACGCGCGGCGGAGCAGGGCCTGACTGGCGCCTGGTGGCCGAAGATGATCGGCCCGGATGGCGCCGACAGCCCGTCCAAGGTCTCGCCCTTCATCATGTGGCAGCAGCCGCATCCGATCTACATGAGCGAGCTGCTGTACCGGGCAGGCAAGGACAAGGACGGCAAGCGGGTATTGAACGCCTATGCCGGGCTGGTCGAGGCGAGCGCGGACTTGCTGGCCTCGTTCGCGCACCTGGACGAGGCCAGCGGCAAGATGCGCCTCGGCGCACCGATCATCCCGGTGCAGGAAAACTTCGCGCCGCTGAGCACTTTCGACCCGGCCTTCGAACTGGCCTATTTCCGCTGGGGGATCGAGACGGCCCAGGCCTGGCGCGAACGCGCCGGCAAGGGCCGCCGCGCCGACTGGGACGCGGTGCTGGCCAAGTGGCCGGAGCTGCCGCAGAAGGACGGCCTGTACCTGCCGGTGCGCTCCGAACCCGGCTTCTGGGACAAGGCGGCCGGCGCCTGCAAGTCGAACGCGGTCGACGAAACCTGCCGGAACCGCGACCACATGTCCTTCCTGATGCCGCTTGGCTGGCTGCCGGGCCGCGGCGTCGACAAGGCGACCATGCGCCGCACGTTCGACCGCATGCGGCGCGACTGGGACCTGCGCCAGACCTGGGGCTGGGATTACCCGATGATGGCGATGACCGCCACGCGCCTGGACGCGCCCGACGAAGCGATCGGCTGGCTGTTCTTCGACGCCCGCAACAACAAGTTCGGCACCAGCGGCATGACGCCGCGCGTGCACCTCGACGCCCACGCCGCCGCCTTCGTGCCGACCGCCACCGGGGCCGGCGCAGGGGCGGACGCCGGGACCGACGGCCCGGGCTACCAGCGCGCCGCCGAGACCTATTTTCCGTCGAATGGCGGGCTGCTGCTGGCGGTCGCCTTGATGGCGGGCGGCTGGGATGGACAGGCGGGCGCCAATCCGGGCTTTCCGAAAAAGGGGTGGAAGGTCAGGAGCGAAGGGATCTTGCCGTCGCTTTGAAAGAACGAGGCACATACTTGTAGGGTGGACGGCTGTACCCGGGCACATGCCTGCCCGTTGCCTCAATGCCGTCCACGCGTTCAACCGCCTTCTGAAACCTCGCGACGAATCGCCCGCTGGTTGAACGCGTGGACGGCGCAAGCGATCCGTGGTCTCAGGGCTCGAGGTCGAGCCGTCCACCCTACGAGTGTGTGAAAAAAACGCCATGGCGGCGTTGCATCGTCTCGCCGTACCCTCGTACTGTCTTCGACGATGCGCCTTGCCCTGACGATTTTTTCACAAACTCTACGGGTCTGCGCATTCTCACGGCAGCTTCTGGAATCCTTCCGCGCGCACCACCCAGCTGCCGTCGGCCGGAAAACCCGGCGCATTGCGCGCGGGCGCCCCATCCCAGCCGCCGGCCATCATCGCGACCGCGGCCAGCAGGGCGCCGTTACCCGGCAGGTAGACCGGCAACTTCTTGTTCGGATTGTGGCCGGCGCGCGTGTAGCCGTTGTTCGGCCCGTCGGATTTCAGCAGCACATTTACCGCCAGCCCGGGCGCCTCCAGCCGCGCCGCCGTCATGGCGATCATCGGATAGTCCCAGCCCCAGATCTTGGTGGCCCAGTCCCATTTCGCGAGCACGGCGTCGAGCGTGCGCCGCATGACGGCGCGGTCGACGCCGTCCCCGGGCAGCTGGCCGAAGGCCATCAGGAAGGACGGGTGGTCGTGGCGGCTGTCGGCATTGTCCCAGGTGTCCGGGTGCGATTCCAGCGCCACGTACTTGCCATCCTTCTGGGGCAGGGCCGACAGGCTGGTGCGGCGCTGCTCCCAGCCGGGGTCGCGCCCCAGGCCGAGGCGCTCGCGCCACTGCTGCGCGATTTCGAGGCCGCGCGCCCAGTAACTGAGCTCGTAGGTCGGGTTCATGCTGGTGGCCTGGTCGTAGATCTCCTGCGCGATCCACAGCGGCGGCCCGAGGACGTAGCGCTTGCCCTTGTCGTCCCAGTGCAGCATCGAGGCCATGCCCTGCGCGGTCTCGAACACGAGTTCGCGGTAGGTGGCCAGCGTGGCGGGCGACGGGTCAGCGCGGTACAGCAGTTCGGCCAGGTGGATCGGGTGTGGCTGGTTCCAGATGATCAGCGGATTGCCGCCGGGGCTTTCGCGCCCCTCCGGACCGGTCATCTTCATCCAGCGAGCGCCGTGCAAGCCGCGCTCCGCGGCCACGCGCCGCGCGGCCGGCAGCGTGCGCTGGTACCAGCCGAGCGTGCGCGCGGTGTAGGCGGGACGGCCCCAGAGCGCGAAGTGGGCCGTGTGCCACCACACCATTTCGGTGTGGTGCTTGCCGTACCAGCTCGCGTGCGTCAGTCCGCTTTCCGACGCAGGCAGCGTGTCGCCCAGCTGCAGCGCCGCCAGGTATTGCGACAGCACCACGCGCCGCTCGAGTTCGTGCGCGCGCGGGTCGGTGCTGCCGCTGAAATCGACGGCGGCGCCGCTGCGCCAGTACCCGCGCCAGTGGGCGGCGCTGGCGGCGAACGCCTGCGTGCTGTCCTGGGGCGCCGGCGCGCCGTCCTGGACGAAGGTGATGGTCAGGTCGAGCGACTGGCCGGCAGCCGGGGCGATCTCGAACACGTGGGCGCCGGGCCGGGTGATGGTCATCGATGCGCCGGCGGCGACGGTCATGGCATAGCGCGCACCGTCGCGCACGTGTTCGACGACCAGCTTGCGCGCGCCCTGTGCCAGCACCGTGCTGCGGTGCGCGTCCGGGCTGGACCAGTCCAGCGGCGGCGCATGGTGGCCCGCCATCTTGTAGCCGAGCGGCAGGGCGATGCGGACCGCCAGCTTGCGCGTGGCCAGCAGCGGCGAGCGGATGCGCAGCGCCAGCGTGTCGCTGTCCGGGCTGGCGGCGCTGGTGACGCTCAGCGGCTGGCCCAGCAGGCGCAGGCGGCTCTCGAGCCGGCCGTTCCACATATCGAGGCGCTGGTCGACGTCGGACACGTCGGCGGCGCTCAGGGGACGTGCCTCCTTGCCCACCAGCGCGAAGCCGATCTGCGGCAGCGGCTGCAGGTGCGGATTCTCGCGCAGCCACTGCCCGGCCGGCGTCCTGGCATTCGTCGGGTAGCCGACCGTGCGTCCGTGGGCGGTGTAGTCGCGGTGCGTGTCCGCCAGCGCGTAGCCCTTCGGATTCGCATCCTGGTGCCACGACCAGCGCGCCTGGGTTTCAAGCGGCGTACCCTGCCCGTGGTACAGGTCGGGCAGGGTCTGCAGGCCCGTCACGTCGGCGGTGAAGGCAAAGCGCCCGTTGCCGACGCTGAGCGGCGACATCGGATCGATCGCAGTCAGATGCGGGTTGTGGCGCGCGACGACGGCCGCACGGTCGATTGGCGCCGGCGCGGCTGTCGATGCCGCCGCCAGCAGGAGGGTGAGCATAAAATATGCGTGCTTCATCGGTGGTATTGTCGTTGCATCGTTTACGCTCAACGCCCTTACATGGTGCGGAAGTTTACCCCGACCATCATGCGACGTCCCGAGTAACCCATGTTCAGCAGAACAGGCGTGCCATCGGCGAATGGCGTGTACGGCCCCTGGCTGAGGGTGGTCGTTGCATTGCCCAGGTTACGGCCTTCGACGAATACCTCGACGTTCGGGTTGAACTTGTACGCGATCTTGGCGTCGATGTAGCGGGTCGCATCCTTGAAGACCGGCGAGCCCGGATTGTAGGGGACGCCGATTCGCCCGCCACCGACGTTCGGGTAGTTGTTCATGCTCGACGTCTGGCCACAGTTCGCAATGCAATCGAAGGTCATGGCCACTGCCTGCAAGGCGACGCGCGCCGACAGCTTGCCGTCGTCGTACCACACGGCCGCGTTGTAGGTGTACTTCGGCTCGTTTTGCGGCGGCAGCGGCGTACCGGTCAGCAGGTCGACGATGTTCTTCGTCGTGGTGGCCGAATGCATCTTGCTGTAGTTGGCGTCGAAGCCGGTGTAGCGCAACCGCCATGGCAGGAAGGTGAACGCGGTCCTGGTGCTGTACTCGACACCCTTGCGGCCCGTAACGGCGCCATTGATCCAGGTCGAGTAGTCGAACAGCAGGTCAGCGAGCGACGCTCCGGTGGCGGGGTCGGTCAGGTTGGTCCCCGCAAACAGGGCGGAGCGGGGCACGGCTTGCGTGGTCGCGCCGCCGATCTTCCCCTGCTGGCGGAAGCCGGCGATGGAAATACTGGTGTCCCTGTTTGGATACCACTCGACCGACAGGTTCTGGTTGAGGTTGCGCTGCGCCTGGAGCGCCGGATTGCCGACCACGCTGGTGCAGCGGGTGGCGTCTTCGTCGTTCTCATCCTCCAGGCGTTCGTCATACACGCAGGCGCCGGAGGCCAGGAGGCGTGACACCGGTGGCCGCGCAACGGTCTTGGCAGCGCTGTAGCGCACGACCAGCTTGTCCGGCACCAGCCAGGTCGCGAGATTCAGGCTGGGCAGCACGTCGGACGTGGTGGCTTTGGTTTCGGTGTACTGCTGCACCCTGGTCGTGACGATGCCGGCCGCATCGTCACGGGTGATCGGATTGTAGGCGGCGGTCTTGTGGATCGAGGTGAATTGCATGCGGCCGGAGCCCTGGATCTTGGTGCGCACGTAGCGCACGCCCAGATTGCCTTCCAGTTCCAGGCCGAACGGCAGCTGGGTCGTGGTGAAGGGGATGTGATCGAGGCCGAAGTTACCCATCAGGTAGAACGACTCGGTGCGCTCTTTCAGAAGCTGGGATGGCTGGTCGTACACCTTGCCGTCGTTGGCCGTGCAACGCTTGACGCAGTCGAAATTCGCGTTCGGGATATTCAGCATCGTGAAGATCTTCTCGAGGTCGATCTGGGTCCAGTTTTCGATCAGGCCCTCGGGGCGGTCGCTGGCGCCGTTGAAGAAGCGCGTTGGCGTCGCTTGCATGGTCATGGTTTGCTTGAGCATGTCGGCGAACTGAGCCATCGTCATCACGGCCGAGCCGTCGAACGATTGGCGGATATCCGGTTTCGGGATCCAGCCGTACTGGCAGGCATTGCCGCCAGGCGCGAGCGAACCGGGCGTGTCGGCGCAGCCGAACAGCGTGCTGCGCAGCGTGGGCGAGGGCAGGACAAGCGGTGCCACATAGCCAGGTTTTCCGTAAGTGCCGATCGGGTCGCGCAGGACGTAGCCGCTGCCGTTCAGCGACCAGTTGCTGGAGGTCGTGTCGCGCAGGTTGAGGCCGCCCTTGAAGCTCTTGAAGAACGGGACCACGTCGGTTCTCCAGACCAGGTCCACCTTGGCGGTGCGCTCACCCGACTCGCGAATCTGCGGCGCCCAGGTCACATTCGGCGACGAGGTGACGGCGTTTTGCTGCGCAGCGGTGTAGGCCGGAACGGTCGCCGTCAGGTACTGGTTCGGGGTCTGGGCGGCGCTGGCGCCGCGCGGATACAGCATGGCGAAGCGCTCGAGGCTGGAATTGTCGGTCGGGTCATAGCCCGGGAAGGTGTAGCCCCACAGGCCGTTCGGCAGCAGGTTCAATGTCCCGGAACCGTAATAGTCGTTGAAGGACAGGTTCTTGACACCGCGCTTGAAGTCCGACCGGGCATCCCCGACGAAGAATTCGGCGCTCAGGCCGCCACGCTTGAAGCTGCCGCCCAACTGCAGGTAGCGCGAGCTGGTCTCGCCGATACCATGCATCTGGTCGGTCTTGGCCACGCCGTTGGTGGCGGTGTTATTGAAGGTGTACTGCGTCACGTGGTGGTTGGCGTCGACGACCACCGAGCCCGGCTCGACGTTGACCACGCCGTTCGGGATCGAGAAATTCCCCATCGAGAAAGCCAGCTGATTGAGGTCGTTGTGGCGCTTGTTGTAACTGCCCTTGGCATACACGGTCAGTTCGTTGTTGACCTTGAAGTCGGCGCGCAAGTCCAGGTTCTTGCGGCGGTCGATTTCGCGCTTGATCGCGTAACGCGGCCCCGACGGGGTGTAGTCATTCCACTGGTTCAGGCAGGTGTTGCGCTCGGCGCTGCGTGCGTTCTGGGCGCCGGTGCGGGCCCCGCTGGTGAGCCGATTGAGCTCGGCGGTGGTGAGGGCGGGAAAGGTCGTGTTGCAGGCTTCCTTGCTCTGGGCCTGCGCCGAGCGGGTGATCAGGTCGAGCGGCGTGGCCGAATTGAAAAAGCCGCCGCCGGTCAGTGCCGATTGGGTCAGGGGCAAGTGGACCGATGGGTCGTCCATATTGACCGTGCCCGGCTGGAAGGTGAACGTCTTCTCGGGCGAGTTGTCGAAGTCGTAAATGCGGTAATAGCCCTGCCTGGCGCCCGACACGTGGGCCACGTGGCCTTCGTTGTGCAACGTGGTGGACGAGGCGTTGACCAGGACGCCGAGCCGGCCGTCCATGAATTTATTCGAGAGAATGAGGTTGGCGTCCGGCTCCCACTTCTTGTTCAGATTGCCCTGGGTGGCGGCCACGCGCAGCGAGGCGAATGGCTTCTTGAAGTCAAGGCCGGTGCGGGTCTTGATGATAATGCCGCCGCCGAGCGCGCCTTCGGTCATGTCGGCGGTTGAACCCTTCACCACGTCGACGCTCTTGATCAGGTCGGCCGACAATTGGCGGAACTCGACCGCGCGCCCTTCGCCGGGGGTCTCCCCAAAGTCGCTGCCGCCGGGAGACTGCACGGCCTGGCCATCGAGCTCGACCCGGGTCAGGTCGGGGCCATTGCCGCGCACGGCGACGCTGACGCCTTCGCCGAATTCGCCGCGGTCGAGCGAAATGCCGGCGATGCGCGAGATCGCTTCGCCGATATTACGGTCCGGGAGCGAGCCGACGTCTTCGGCGACGATCGAATCGATCGCGGTGGCGGCGTTCTTCTTGCGATCGATGCTCGATTGCTGCGATGCGCGCGTGGCGACCACCTTCACCTGGTGGATCGGCTGTCCCTCCTCGCTGACCGTGCCATCCGGCGCTGCCGGGCCCTGCGCGCCAGCCTGTGTCTGTGGCTGTGCCTGTGCCTGTGTCTGTGTCTGTGCCTGGGCGGCGGGCGCCTGGGCGCCCATGATCAGCACGGCGGCCGATACGGCCACGCATGTCGCTTTGCGCTGGCTGGGGAGTTTATTCTTCGTCATTGTCTCTTCCGATATCATCGAGTCGTTGGTGTCGTTTCCGGAGGAACCCGGCGTACGCCTTAACATCACCACGGTGCCGCTGCTGCTCACCCTGCCGACCAGATTAGTGCACTGCAGCAGCCGCTCGACTGCCTCGGAGATGACGAATGTTCCCGTCAATGCATTGGTGCGCACGCCTTCCAGGATATCGGCCGACGTCAATATATTGATGCCGGCCTGGCGCGCGAATTCCGGAATGGAATCGGTCGCCGCACCGGCGCGTATACTGAATGGCCGTGGCGATTCCTGGACACTCGGCGTGCCCGCATGCGCTACTGCGCTCACGGCCAGGATCATCCCCGCCGCAAAAGCGCTTGGGTGCATGGAAAACATGCACATCTCCTCTAATCTGATCGAGGCTATGCTGCCCCGTTAATATCAAAGACTGCCGACGAAAGCCTCTTCCTCAAGCCTTGCGGATAAAACAATTAAACGCTCAAGAATATGATTGTATTGACGCGCTCTCCTTGGCAATATCGCCCGAATCCGGCGGCAGGATTGGAATATGCGCCATGAATAAAAAAATCCGGACGCGCCTGGATACGTCCGGATTGACCGATTGAATAAGCACTGAATGTTCAGGCATGGCGCATCGGATACCGTAATTCAAATACCGTCTTTTGCCTGGCCGATGTATATCGTGTCCGCGGTAATCACGATCGGGACATCGAGCACCGTGCTGACGTCGCGCGCAAACAATTCCGGGGCATCGAGTTTGTATTGGCCGAACAGGCGCTTTTCGCGCAGGGCGGCGTCCACGATGACGATCGCGCGTGGGCTGTAACGGTTGAAGTCCGCCACCGCATCGTCCAGGGTCTGGTTTTTCAGGACCACATTACCTTCGCGCCATGCGAGTTTCCGATCCACTTCGGCAGGCTGGCGGGTGATGGTAATCGGCGCAATGGCGCTTGCCGCCTGCGCCAGGAAGGCGCGTTCTCCGGCAACCAGCCGGCGCCGCTGCGCCTTGTGCTGCCGGCTCCAGACCTCGACCGTGCCTTCGGTGACCAGCACCTCGGTGCCGTTCGCGAAGCGGCGCACCGAGAAAGCGGTGCCGACCGCCCTGACGCGCGCATCGCCGGCTTCGACGACAAAGGGTTTGGATTTGTCCTTGGCCACTTCGAACCAGGCTTCGCCCTTGCGCAGGTTGATTCTGCGTTGTTTGTCCGAGAAGTCGACCTCGATCCGGCTGCTGCCGTTGATGGTCGCGATCGATTTGTCCTGCAGCGGCACCTTGCGGAACTCGCCTTTCGCCGTGGTCAGCACCTTGTCTGCGCGTACGGCGACAAGATTGAACGTCCCGAACGCCAGCGCAAGACAGGCCGCCATTGCCCCAGCCATGATCCATGAACGCGTGGAGCGGGGACGCCCTTGCGCTGCCGGCGGGACTTCGGCCGCGACCGCTTGCGGCACCGTCGCCAGGTTGATCGCGTTGTAAATCGCCATGGCGCGGGCATAGGCGCCACGATGGCGCGTATCGGCGGCGTACCACGCGTCAAATTGCGCAGTCTCGAGGTCGCTCAGGCCGCGCGCATGGTTGCGCGCTACCCATTCGAAGGCTTCGTTATCAATCGTTGACATTGCTTTTTTTAGCTGTGCGTTTTTTGGGAACGGCCCCGTTATCCGCCGCTGTCTCGGCGTTTCCGGGTTCCATTCCATTCCTGGCAATCATTTCCGACATCAGCCGCATACCCTTCATCATTTCGTGTTCGACCACGCCATCGGTCAGGCCAAGGGCGTCGGCGGTTTCCTGCTGCGACATGCCTTGTATCCTGCGCGCGCGGAATACCGATTTGCAGCGGTCCGGCAGCTTGGCGACCAGCCCGATCACCCAGCTCAGTTCCGAGCGCGCAAATACGACGCGCTCCGGCGTGGGCGCCGTGTCCGCAATATCGAGTTCGTCGAGATTGGCGATGGTGTCGATCCTGACGACCGCATCGCGCTTGATGCGGTCGAGGACGATGTTTTTCGCGGCGCGAAATACGAACGGCTTCGGATCGCGGATTGAGTCGAGGCTTGCCATCGACAGGATCCGGCAACAGGTTTCCTGCACCACGTCGTCGATTTCCGCCGGGCCGGTGCAGACGCGGCGCAGCATGCGCCGCAATTCCGCCTCGTGGGGCAGAAAGTTTATTGTCAGCCAATCGACGACCCGAGTATCCATAGCGCGCTCTTTATGTCACTGCTATCAGTTAAGACGAGCACGATAACTTTTTCCTCGGCTTGTTTTGCTTTTATTTTGCGTCGATTATTCACTCGCTCAACATGATGAGTATTTATCCGCCGGATCGGGCAAATAACAACGCCTTCTCTATATTACTTGCCGATACCACGACCGGAGGATGAACCGATGACGAACAAGCCTGCGCCCCTCGCCGTTTCGCTGCTGATACTCGGGATGCTCGCCGGCGGCGAGGTCGATGCCCAGGCCGTGGCCGAAGCTGCCGCCTACAAGCCCGGCGTCGCGGTCGCCCGCCCGAATCTTGCCGGCCAGGTGGCGCGTCCCTTGCGCTACCGGCCTGACGGCGCGGATTTCGTGATCGAAAATGGCGCCGAGTTCTTCAACCGGCCGCTCTACGGAGGGAATACGGGTTTTCGCGTCGATGGCGGCGACCGTCCCGAATTCTCGCTCTACCTCCCCGGACGCGGCGGCAACGTCCGCCTCGGCATCAGGACCCCGGCCGGGACCCTCTGGCTGCACGGGGCGCGCAGCATCGTCACGCGCTATCGGCCGGGCGAGCTGCATTACGAAATCGCCGATCCGCTGCTCGGCGCCGGCGGGCGCATCATGCTGTCCGCCGTGGCCTACGCGGCGGTCGAGGGCCTGGCGCTGCGGGTGCGCGGCGAGTCGCTGCCCGCGTCGAGCGAACTGGTATTCGCTTTCGGGCCCGGCAACGGCGCGCGCGGCCGGCGCGGCGGCGACATCGGCACCGAGGACGTGCCGATCAGCCAGTACTTCCAGTTCGCCCCTGCGCACGCGCGCGGCAGCAGGGTCGGCCTGCGCGAGCACGGTTTCATCGTCACCAACGAGCGCGCCGACATCACGGCTACTGCTTCCTTCCGGCCGCAGGTCATCAGCGCCCCCGCCGCCCGCTGGGACGACCTGCCGGAATTGCTGGCCGCCGCGGCGGATGCCGACGGAGGCAGCGACGGCCAGGTGGCGCTTGGGCGCGTGCCGCTGGGCGCACAAGCGATCGACCTGGCCTTCCAGGTCACCAGGAGCAAAAAGGCGGGCGAACTGGCCGTCTACCGCGAGGCGGGCAGTACCAGCGATGCCGCGACGGCGCTGGCCGGCGCGCCTGCTTTCGCGCCGGGTGAACTGGCGCCGCGCTTCGCCGACGCCCTCGACCACTTCGCAGCAGTGCGCGGCCGGGTGCGCATCGACACGCCCGACCCCTACATCAATGCGGCCATGGGCGCGCTCAACGTCGCCGCCGACGCCGTGTGGGACGAAGAGCAGGGCGCGATCATGCACGGCGCCATCGCCTGGCGCACCAAGCTGCTGGGCTGGCGCGGGCCCTATGCACTCGATGCCCTGGGCTGGCACGGGCGCGCGCGCCGCAACCTCGACGAATGGACGGCGCGCCAGAATACCGAACCCGTGCCGGCGCGATTGCCGCCGGCCGACGCCGCGAGCAACCTGGCGCGCAACGAGGGCGGCCTGCACAGCAATGGCGACATGAGCCGCTCGCATTACGACATGAACGTCGGCTTCATCGACGCGATGCTGCGCCACCTGCTGTGGACCGGCGATATCGACTATGCCCGGGCGGTGTGGCCGGTGCTGGAACGCCACCTGGCGTGGGAGCGGCGCCTGTTCCGGCGCGAATTTGGACAGCAACCCGGTCCCGCCAAACTGCCGCTGTACGAAGGCTATGCCGCAATCTGGGCCAGCGACGACCTGTATTACAACGGCGGCGGTGCGGCCCATGCCTCGGCCTACAATGCCTGGCACAACCATATGGCGGCGCGCATCGCGGCGCTGCTCGGCAAGGACCCGAAGCCGTACCAGCTCGAAGCGGAACGCATCGGGCGCGCCATGCGGTCCCATCTGTGGATGCCGGAGCGCGGCGCCTTCGCCGAGTACCGCGACCTGCTCGGGAATGGGCTGCTGCACCCCAGCTATGGCTTGTGGACGTACTATCACACGCTCGATTCGCAGGTGCCGAACCGCCTCGAGGGCGCGCGCATGGCGCTGGACGTGGAGCGCAACCGCAGGGCGATCCCGGTCGAAGGGCCGGGCGTGCCGGCCGACCGGCCCTATCGCGTGCTGCCGAGCACCGACTGGATGCCGTATTCGTGGTCCATCAATAATGTGGTGATGGGCGAGGTGCTGCACACCGCGCTGGCGAGTTGGCAGGCCGGACGCAGCGACAGCGCCTTCGAGCTGGCCAAGGGCGCGCTGCTGGCCAGCCTCTATATGGGCATCTCGCCGGGGAACATCGGCAGCATGAATTACCTCGACGTATACCGGCGCGAAGCCCAGCGCGATTTCGCCGACGGCACGGGCGTGATGGCGCGCACCCTGGTGGAAGGCCTGTTCGGCGTGCGTCCGGACGCCCTCGACAGGACGCTGCTGGTACGCCCCGGCCTTCCGCGCGAATGGGAGCACGCCAGCCTGCGTCATCCGGGCGTGACGGTAGCGTTCAGACGCGCCGGCATGATGGAGCGCTGGACCGTCGAACAGCCGGCCGCCACCTTCACGCGCCTGGTGCTCGAATTGCCGGCGCCAAGCGACCGGGTGAAGTCGGTGCTGGCGAACGGCAAGCCGGTGCGCTGGAGCATGAGCGCGGACGAAGTATTCGCGCCGCGCCTGCGTGTCGTGCTGCCGTTCGCGCGCCAAGTCGAGCTCGCCATCGAATGGCGTGGCCAGCCCATCGACACGCGGGCGCCGACTGTCGGCAACACGGTGCTGCGCGATGGTTTCGGGCAGCGCCGCCAGGGCGATTTCGCCTGGTGGCAGCCTGCGGCGGCGCCACAGGCGGCGCAGACGGCATGCCAACCGCAGGCGGCATCGTGGACCCGGGCTGCGCCGGTGTGGCCGCGCCATGTCGACCTGGCGCCGCTGTTCAACGACCGCGTGACCGAGCTGTTCAAGCCCAACAAGTACCTGTCGCCGCGTTCGCCGTTCGTGTCGCTGGCGCTGCCCGCGCAGGGAATCGGCGCCTGGGCCGGACATGTAAACTCCATGGCCGCGATCGACGATAGGGGCCTGCGTGCGCAGGGCGGCACGCTGCGCCTACCGAACGGCCTGAGCTTCGCCACGCCGGCGGCGGCTGGCGTGCCGAACGTCCTGTTTACCTCCCGGTGGGACAATTATCCAACACAGGCCACCGTGCCGCTGCAGGGCAAGGCCGGGCGCCTCTACCTGCTGATGGCCGGTTCGAGCAATGCCATGCAGAGCCGCATCGACAACGGCGAGGTCGTCGTCAGCTACGCCGACGGCACGCGCGCGCGCCTGGCCTTGCGCAATCCCGACAACTGGTGGCCGATCGAGCAGGATTACTTCATCGACGATTACCAGTTCCCTTATTGCGCAGCGTTGCCGGTACGGGTCGATTTGAAGACGGCGCGGGTGCGGGTGCTTGAGCCGGCGGCGCTGCCGCAGGCACCGCAGGGAAGGATCGACGGCGGCGCGGCGACGGTGCTCGAGATGCCGCTCGACCGCAACAAGCCGTTGAAGCAACTGGAGTTGCGCACTCTGGCGAACGACGTCGTGATCGGCCTGATGGGGGTAACGCTCGACTGAGCCGGGCACGATGGGGCACCGCAAGAAAGCACTTGCAGACCTCGGCCGGCCTTCGCTATAATTCGCCTCCTCGCAAAAACGACAACGAAATCAAGTAGTTGAAGTTAAAGCAAGGCACTGCAAAGTACTGCGGTGTAGCAAAAAAGAAGTTGACGAGAATCAGAAATTGCTTCATACTCTTCTTCCTCTGCTGCTGACGAACAAAACGATTCGCAGAATACAGTAGGCAGTACCGAATAAAGTTCTTTAAAAATTAACAGTCGATAAGTGTGGGCGTTTGATGAAGGTGCCAGTGACTTCGGTCACTGATTACTTAAATTATCAAATGTTCACAAAAGTATTAAGCGTTGTCTCAGCAATGAGATGACGGTCAGTATCTTGAGTGAGCGAACCCCGACCAATGGGAGGGGTTCGAAACCGGAGCAATCTGGTTTCGACAAACAGAGATTAAACTGAAGAGTTTGATCCTGGCTCAGATTGAACGCTGGC